>NZ_CP051144.1:0-1200000 GCF_012317385.1 Romboutsia sp. CE17 | reverse complement strand
TAACTTGTACATTATCATATAATATTGAATTATCGTCATCCAGTGGCATTTCCAGGTTAAATATATAACTATCACCTATGTCAACAGATATTGGATTTAAATAAATAAATTGATCGCTGGCTATAATTTTTATGGCTTTATTAGATAATTTATTTACAAAAGAAAAATCTTGTACACGGTTGTTTGATATATTCATTAGGTTTAAATTTTTTAAATCTGATAAGTTAGGAATATTACATATATTATTAGAATCTAAGCTTAAAGATCTAAGCTTTGTTAATTTTTTTAAAAAAGATAAATCTTCTATTCTATTTTCGTTTAATTCTAAGTTTTGTAATTTTATTAGTTCACTTAGCATATTAGCATCTTTTATATTATTATTATTTAATACCAAGCTAGTTAAATTCTTTGCATATTCTATACCAGAAAGACTTTTTATGTTTTGATCAGATAAATTTATTTCTCTTAATGTAACTAAAAATTCTTTAGTTATTTCATCTTCTGTCTTATTAAATCTTTTAGCTAAACACGATTTTAAGTGTCTATCAATCCAATTATTGCAATTTGTTTTAGTCAAATTAATCATTCCTTTTATATTTTTTATTAAATCTTTTAAAGTAATCTGATTTAGAAATTTCATACCTATGGCAAGTTACAAAGTTTGAATTAGAAGAATGAAGCTTTTTCTTAAATATACCTAAGTATATAAAACCTAGTTTCTCTAAAGGTTTTCTAGAATAATTATTTTTCTCAAATGTTATTGCTATAATTTTTTGTAAGTTTAATTCTTCAAAACCGTACTTTAATAATGCTGAAGCTAACTCTGTCGATAAATCCTTTCCCCAATATTTAGGATTTATACAAATACCTATTTCCCCTTCTAATGAAGAACTTTTGATATTGTTAAACCCAACATTTCCGATAGTTTTATTATCAAGTTTGTATACTATTGCAAAATGTCCGACTTTTCCTTGTTCATAATTTTTTAGAAAAAAAGTTTTTATAAACCTTTTTGTTTCTTCTATATTTTTATGTTTTTTTATTGGTAGAAATCTCACTACTATATCTTGACTATAATACTCAAACATATCACGAGCATCATTTAATGTAGCGGGCCTTAAGATGCATCTTGGAGTATTTAAAACCTTCATCTGAGGATAACTATTATTGCTCATGTTAAGCCTCCTTTGGACAGTATTATATATATAGATTATGATATTAAGAACATATACGTTCATGAAAACATAAAATATATACTTTTATGCCATTTTTAAAAAATGTAGTATTTTCAAAGGATTTATCTTGTTTTATTATTTTTATGTCAGTTGAATGTCAGAATTTTTAACTGTTTTTTCTACAGTAAATATGATAAAATTATATGTATATTTTGTTATAAATTAGAAGTTTAAGTATTTATATATATTAATAAAAAGAATGCTAGGGGGAATAAAATGAGCTTTGTTTTCATAAGAAAAAGAAGTAAAAATTACATTGTTTATTTAGAATATAAAGACCCAGATACCGGAAAGAAAAAGCAAAAAAATATGGGGTCATTCGAAAAGAAAAGAGATGCTAATAAGAAGTTGGTAGAGTTAAAAGATGCGATTTATAATGATGATTTTTTAGCTCCAAATAAAACAATACTGAAAAATCACCTTATGGATTTTTTAGAAAAATATAAAGAAAACTTATCAATAACTACATATAATAGCTATGTTAGAATATGTAATAAATACATAATACCTATGATTGGAGATATAAAATTAGAGGACTTAAGACCTATTCATATTCAAGATTATGTAGATGATTTGGTTGGAGTTTTAACTCCACAAACAATAAAAATCCATATAAATATATTAAATTTAGCTCTAAAGAGAGCCTATAAATTAAGATTGATAAGAGAAAATCCTGTTGAATATATAGAGGTACCTAAGTCTAGAAAATTTAAAAATAAGATATATAATCAAGAAGAAATGGTCAAACTGCTAAACGTTTCTAAGGACACTCCTTTGGAGCTACCTATAGTACTAGCTAGTGGTTTAGGGCTAAGAATATCTGAAATCTTAGGTCTTACTTGGGATAATATAGACTTTGATGAAAAACTAATAACTGTAGATAAAATAACGATTAGATCTAATGGAAAGGTGGTTTTAAAATCTCCTAAGACTGATTCATCAATTAGAACTATCTCTGCCCCAACAGAAGTTATTAACATGCTTAAAAATCATAAGCGAAAATGTATTGAGTTAAAGTTAAAAGGTGAAATTAAAAAGAATAACAACTTTATATTTTTTGATAAAAATGGAGAGCCTATAGCTCAAGATGTATTAAGTAGAAAATTTTCTAGATTTTTAAATAAGCATAATTTGGATCATATTAGATTTCATGATTTAAGACATTCACATGTAACTTTATTAATAAATTCGAAAATTCCTATAAAAGTTATTTCTGAAAGAGTTGGTCATTCAAACATTAATACTACACTGAATATCTACTCGCATGTATTAAAAGAAATGGACAAAGAAGCTTCAGATAAGATTTCAGAAAATTTATTTAAACTAAGTTAACAAAAACAAAATTATGTAAACTGGTTTTATAAAAGTAAAAAAAACTAACCTTTTATTTTGGATTTTAAGGTACTTGTAAAAGTATTTTAATAGTAATAGTTATTGAGCATATAAAATGCGCTTAAAATGGATTTTAAAGTTTATTTCAGATTTTAAGTGCCAAATTTTAATTTTACATACTAAATTTTAGATTAATTGCAGTTTTAATAAAAAAATAATACAAAAATGTTAATGAGAATGATTTATTTTTATCTCATTAACATTTTTATTATCGTAGTTTACATAATTAAATTATAGTCAACTCTAGAATATATTCTTTTTTTTAAATACTAATAAACCTATTAATATTATTAGAATCATTATTAGTATAGTAATTGGATAACTATAATAGTAATTAAGTTCTGGCATGTATTTGAAGTTCATGCCATATATTCCAGTAATTATTGTAAGTGGGGATGCTATACCTGTTAATACAGTTAATTTAGTTATTAAAGAGTTAGTTTTTTCCGCCATCTGTGAAGCATAGATATCTAGCAATTTATCAGCAAGCTCTCTAGTTGAAATAGCAAAAGCGTAGAGTTTGTCTATACCAAAATCTATACCTTGTAGATTATCTATATTGTATTTTTTTATATCAGAGGTTTTCATATATCTAATATTATCTTTAAGTATTCTATCACCTACATAAAGTAATGGTCTTGTATTTTTTACCATAATCCTTGTTAAGTTTCTTAATTCATTTATGTCAGCCATATGATAATCATATACACTATCCATCATATTATCTTCTACTTCTAAAATCATATCTTCAATATATTCTAAGTTTTCAAAACCATTTAACATTATTTTTTTTAATATTAAATAATTAATTTTATAAAGATATACAATAGGGTTTGTACTTAATGATCGCTTATTTAATATAATATCTTTTAAATATGTATAAAGAAAATGTTTATCTTCTACAACCATAAGTATAAAGTGATCTGCAAAATACATATTAACTTCTTCTATGTAAATTTTTCTACCTTTAAGTTTATAAGTATTAAGGCTTACAAAATCATATTTATCAAATATATCTAACTTCATATTATCATCAAATTCTAAACATTCTTCAAAAGTTCTCTCATCAATTTCTAAAGGATCCTTAAGAATTTTTAATTCTTCTGGTTTACATAGAATAAGATAGTAGTCATCTTTTTTATAGAAATCATCAGTTATAACGCTTAAAATATTATTCATAGTTAAATCTAATATATACATTTAATCACCTTTAATATTAATGTCTATTAATTTAGTATGTGAATTTATCTTATTATTATACTTCTATATATAATAATAAGATAATAAGCATAAAAAAAGAGAAGTTAAACTTCTCTTTTAAATCGATTCTAAAAATTCAATAACCTCTGTAATTATCCATTCAGGTGTAGATGCACCAGCTGTAACACCTACAACTTTATATTTAGAAAAATCATCTTTATTTAATTCTTCTTTAGTTTCTATAGAAAACGTAGGTACAATATCACTACATATATTTACTAATTTTTGAGTGTTAGAACTATGCTTACCACCTATAACAACCATACAATCAACTTCTCTAGCTAATTCTCTAGCTGATTGTTGTCTTTCTTTAGTAGCAGAACATATAGTATTTTTAAATACAACATTATTTATTTTTTCTGAAAGCTTATCAACCACAGAATCATATAAATCTAAGTTAATAGTTGTTTGAAATACTACGCAGTACTTTTCATTAGGATCAAAGTTAATAGTTTCAATTTCATCTAAGGTTTTTATAATAATAGCTTCATTATTACACCATCCATTTATACCTATAACTTCAGGATGTTTCTTATCGCCAATAACGATTATTTTATAACCTTTTTCATTAAAATCTTTAGCTATATTATGGATTTTTCTTACAAATGGACAAGTTGTATCTATAACTGTAATATCTCTTTCTTTAGATTTTGTGTATACTTCTTCTCCCACACCATGAGATCTAATTATTACACTTTCATTAGATGGAATATTACTTAAGTCATCAACTGTCATAAGTCCTTTTTCTTCATATTTAGATACTGCTTGTTTATTATGAATAAGTGGACCTAATGCATATATACCATTTTCTCTTTCTTCTAGTTCATTCCATGCCATGTTCATAGCTCTTTTTACACCAAAGCAAAAACCGGCATTCTTAGCTATTTTAACATCCATTTGTTACCCCCTATTTTGAATTAATATAATAGTTTTCTTTTATAACCTCTAATACATTTTGAGACAGTCTTTCATAATCTTTTGTTGTAAGTTTTTCTCTGTAGTACTCTTCAAATGATATTGGCTTGTCTATATATAATGTAACTCTATTAAGGAACTTATAATTAGATATTATTGATATTGGAACTACTGAAGCTTTTCCCTTTATAGCAAACATTGATAAACCAGCTTTAGCATCTCCAAATCCAGGCTCTTTAATCCTTGTTCCTTCTGGAAATATTCCTAATACATAACCATTTTTTATACTTTTTAAAATATTTTTTATTGTTGATATATCAGGATTATCTCTATTAATAGGAATAACATTTAATTTTTCTAAAATATATCCTAAAGGCTTAAACTTAAATAGTTCTTTTTTAGCTACTGCTGCTACTTCTCTATTTTCAATTGCTGCAGCAATAAATATAGGGTCTAAATTTGACTTGTGATTAGCTGCAATTATTAAATTCCCTTCATCAGGTATATTTTCTGCACCTATAACCCTATACTTAAAAAAGACTTTAGAAAAAACCTTAAACACTTTTGTTATAAACTTATAAAAATTCATCATATCTCCCCTTAATATTAAAGATTTATCTGAGACAATACACAATCAACTACTTCAGTTATTGTCTTTCCAGTAGTATCTATTTCTATAGCATCTTCTGCTTTCACTAAAGGAGCAAATTCTCTGTTTGAGTCTATTTCATCTCTTTTAATAATATCTTTTATTATTTCTTCTAAAGATGTTTCATATCCTTTTTCTGTAAGTTCTTTAAAACGTCTCATACCTCTTTCTTCAGGTGTAGCTATTAAAAAGAACTTATAATCTGCATTTGGGAATACATATGATCCTATATCTCTACCATCTAATATTACAGAATTTCTTTTACCTATTTCTCTTTGAACATCTACCATAAGATATCTAACTTCTTTGATTTTAGCTACATTTGATACATTGTTGCTAACTTCCATTGTTCTTATTTCATCTTTAACTATTTCTTTATCTAAATATAAGTTATTATCTCTAAAATCTATTTCTGTATTTTGGGCAACCTTTATTACCTCATCTTCATTATTTATATCTATATTATTTTTTAAACACTTATAAGTTATAGCTCTATACATAGCACCTGTATCTATATAGTTTATATTCAATTTATCTGCAATTATTTTCGCTATAGTACTTTTTCCGGCTCCTGCTGGTCCATCTACTGCTATTACTAAATTATTCATATTGTATCTCCTTTTGTCTATAAATTATTTTGATAAATCTGGTCTTAAAATCTTAGACTCATTTAAATATATATGCCTAATATCACTTTTATTTTTATCACTATTTATATGCATTAGTACTCTTATACATTTTGTTAAGCTTCCAACAACGTATTTTTCTTCAAAGTTTAATAGTGGAATATCAACTATATCCAAATATTCTCTAACTGCTACTGCTGGATATACAGCATCTAAATCTTTGGTCATAGTAAAGCATATACTTATTATATCATCAATATCTAACTTATTCTCGTCTATTATTGTTTTTATAAGTAAAGCACTTTCTTTTAATATATCCTCTCTTGTATTAGAAGATACTGTTGTTGCACCTCTTATTGCTAATACTTTCATTTTTATCACCTTATACACTTAATCCTGCAAGATAACCTGTAGAGAACGCAATTTGTAAGTTATATCCACCAGTTTCAGCATCTATATCAATAACTTCTCCAGTAAAGTATAGATTGTTTATTATTTTTGATTCCATCGTAGATGAGTTTACTTCTTTTACAGATACTCCTCCACTTGTCACCATTGATGATTTTATACCTAAACATCCATTACAAGTAAGTTGCATATTTTTTAAATACTCAAGTATTCTATTTTCATCTTTTTTAGATAATTCATTTGCTTTTTTATCTGTTAAATTAAGTACTTCAAAAACTTCTTTTAAAAAGTTTTGAGGTAATATACCTTTTAAATTATTAATAACATTTTTATTTGGGTTCTCCCTTAATAACTTTGATAATTCGTCTATACTTATATTCGGTATACAGTCAATAGTCAAAGTAACTTTTTCTTTCTCTAATAATTTATTTATGTATGATGACATTATTAATACTACCGGTCCTGTTATTCCAAAATGAGCAAATAACATATCTCCTATTTTAGATATTTTTTTCTTTTTAATTTTACATGAAATTTCAACTTTTTGAAGTGCTATTCCTTGTAAACTTTTTATCCAACTTTCTTGTATTGTTAAAGGTGAAAGAGCTGGATATAAAGTATTTATTGTGTGATTATACTTTTTTAAAATTTCATACATTAAACCATCTGAACCTGTATTTTCAAAGCTTTTGCCACCTGTAGATATTATTACTTTATCTGAATATATTTTTTTATTATCTTGCGTTATAACACCCTTTATATTATTATCTTCTATTATAAGATCTACTATTTTTGTGTTATACATTATTTTAACGTTATTGTTTATTAAATCATTTCTAAGTATATCTATAACTTCTTCTGCTTTATCACTTTTAGTATAAACCTTGTTGTCATTATGTTCTTCTATCTTATACTCTAAATTTTTTGAGCTAAAATAATTTAATAAATCTATATTTGTAAATGTGTAAAAGCTACTATATAAAAACTTTTTATTATTTACTACTTTTTCAAAAAACTCTTCTATATCTCTATAGTTAGTGATATTACATCTACCACCACCAGTTAATTTAAGTTTTTTACCAAGTTCATTATTTCGTTCGATTAAAATAACTTCATGTTGTTTAGATGCTGTAAGTGCAGCCATCATACCACTTGGTCCACCGCCAACTACAATAACTTTTGACATTAGTGTATTCCTCCTTTCTTATTAATGATAAGTTAAACATAGATGTCACTTTTTTAGTATTAAAATTACATTTAGAGTTACTTCTGTCAATAGTAATATATTATACCAAAAATGGCTAAGTTAATCTATAAAAAAGAAAAAGTATAGCCATAACATAATAAAATAAAAAGAGCCATTAAGACTCTTTCATTTTGATTATTATCTATTCTAAAGCGGATTTTTTGGTACTATAATTAGTTTTAAAATGGCTTGTATCATTCATTTTTATTATAACAGGACCATAATTTCTAAATTCAACAATGTTTAATGCTGTGTTATCTTGTTTTATTCTATATATATTTTCAAGTCCAGAATTTAAACAAGATAATAAAATAACTCTTACTGTTACAGAATGGCTAACAAGTACAATATGCTTATTATCATGTTTTTCATTTAAATCTTTAATAAACTCATCAACTCTACTTTTTATAATCTCTAAAGTTTCGCCACCTGGAATATTTGCTAAGTGAGGTGTATTTCTCCAAGCATTATAAATATCAGCATAATTGTTTTTTATTTCATCCATTAATAAACCTTCCCATACACCAAATCCCATTTCCCTTAAACTTGGAGTAGGAATAGCTTTTAAATTCAAATTATCTGCTATGATATTAGCTGTTTCTACAGCTCTACCTAAATCACTTGTATAAATATAATCTATAGGATATTTTTTCATACCTTCTGCTAAAGTAGATGCTTGTTCTATACCTTTTTCAGTAAGATTAGAATTTCCATGTCCTTGAGTTTTACCTAATATATTCCAGTTAGTTTCTCCATGTCTTACTATGTAGAATGTATTTGCCATAGTGACCTCCTAAAGTGTTCTATTTATATTTTATTTATTACTAATTTTAAATTATATCATACATTATTTAATAATCATATTTTAATCAAATTAATAGTATACGGCTTTATTTATTGGTTAACTTAAAATTATAAAATATACTTACTTTCTATATTATTATTATTAAAAATAGGAGGAATAAAGCCGAAATAGTAGAAATATATAATAGATAGTAGAATTTTAAGACTTTTGGAGGTGTTTCAGTGAAAAATTCAAAATTAAATATTGGTGATGTACTTATATTGATTATTGGTTGCTTACTAATGTCAGTTTCTATTAATATGTTTTTTAATCCACATGATATAGCACCAGGTGGGTTAACTGGTGTATCTATATTAGTAAATACCTTAACAGGTTTACCAATTTGGTTAATTAATATAAGTATTGATTTACCACTTTTTATATTTGCATTTAGAATACTAAGTAAAAAAGACTCCATAAAAACTGCTTTAGGGATTGCTTTTCTTACTTCATCATTAAAAATAACAGAAAATTTAAGTTATGTTCATGTAACAGATGACGTTTTATTATCTACCATATCAGGTGCTATTTTAATGGGGATTTCACTTGGCCTTATATTTAGAATTAATGGTAGTACAGGTGGTACAGATTTAATCGGGTTACTTGCAAATAAATTTATGCCATCTCTTAGTGTACCTAAGCTTATGGGAATGGCTGATGGAGTAATTGTTATACTTTCAGGTGTTGTTAGCCAAAAGTTAGAAATAGCGCTTTATTCTGCTATAGCCTTATATATAATAGTTAAGGTAAGTGACATAATGGTAGAAGGTATAAATACATCTAGTTCATTTACTATTATATCAGACAAATATAAAGAGATTGGTATAGCTATTAATGAAGAGTTAGAAAGAGGAGCTACAATTTTAAAAGGTGAAGGTTTTTATACTAATAATGAAAAAAATGTTCTACTTGTTGTAGTTTCAAAAAAACAAGTTGTTACACTTAAGAAGCTTGTAAAAAGTATAGATGAAAATGCATTTATTATAATTAATGATATATACGAAGCGCTAGGTGAAGGTTTTAAGCAAATATAAGTAAAAGCCATAGTTTTAATTTAAACTATGGCTTTTATATTATTTTACATTTATATCTATATTATCATCTTTTCCATCCACAACTATAGTACATCCATTATATATAGTACCTGCTATAATCATTCTAGCAATCATTGTTTCAAGTGTATTTCCTATATATCTTTTAAGTGGTCTAGCTCCATATACTGGATCATATCCTTCTTTTGCCATAATATCTTTTGCATCATTAGTAACTTCAATAGAAATATTTTTATCATGTAATCTTCTTTTTAAATCTTTCATAAATATATCAATAATTTTTTTGATTTCATTTTTATCAAGAGGTTTAAACATAATAATATCATCAACTCTATTTAAAAACTCAGGCTTAAATCTACTCTTCATTTCATTCATAACAAATTCTTTAGTTTCTTCACTTATTTGACCGTTATTAGCTTCTAAAAGATATTTACTACCTATATTAGATGTCATTATTATTAGTGTATTTTTAAAATCTACTGTTTTACCTTTATTATCTGTAAGTCTACCATCATCTAATATTTGTAAGAATAAGTTAAATACATCCTCATGAGCTTTTTCTATTTCATCAAATAAAATTACTGAGTATGGGCTTCTTCTAACAGCTTCTGTTAATTGTCCACCTTCTTCATATCCTACATAACCTGGAGGAGGACCTATTAATCTTGATACAGCATGTTTTTCCATATATTCTGACATATCTATTCTTATTATATTATCTTCACTATCAAATAAATTATTTGCTAGCGTTTTAGCAAGCTCTGTTTTACCTACACCTGTAGGTCCTAAGAAAATAAATGAGCCTATTGGTTTTTTCTCATCTTTAAGACCTGCTCTTGCACGTATTACTGCATTTGCAACTGCAGTTACAGCTTCATCTTGTCCAATTACTCTATTATGAAGGTCATCTTCAAGCTTAAGTAGCTTTTCTCTTTCGCCTTCCATAAGTTTAGTTACAGGTATTCCTGTCCATTTTGCTACTATTTCAGAAATTTCATTTTCAGTTACTTCTTCCTTTAATAAGGCATTCTCATAACTTTTTTGCATATTTTCTTCATGATTTTTTATTTGTTCTTCAAGTTTTGGTATAACTCCATACTTAACTTCTGCTGCTTTGTTAAAATCATATTCTCTTTCGTATTTTTCTACATTACCTTTAGCTTCATCTAATTGAGATTTTAAGTTTCTTATCTCAAGTATCTGACTTTTTTCTTTTTCATACTTAGCAGTCATTTCATCATTTTTAGATTTTAGTTCTGCTATTTCTTTAGTTATTTTTTCTAATCTTTGCTTACTCTTATCATCATTTTCTTTAAGAAGAGCTTCTCTTTCAGTCTCTAAAGTAAATAATTTTCTTCTAACTATATCTAAATCAGTTGGAACTGAATCTATCTCACTACGAATCATAGCTCCAGCTTCATCTATTAAATCTATTGCTTTATCTGGAAGGTATCTATCTTGAATATATCTATCAGATAGCTTAGCAGCAGCTACAATAGCACTATCATGAATTCTAACCCCATGATGTATCTCAAATCTCTCTTTAAGACCTCTAAGTATTGATATAGTATCTGAAACACTAGGTTCTTCGGCGATAACTGGTTGGAAACGTCTTTCTAAGGCTTTATCCTTTTCTATATATTGTCTATATTCATCAAAAGTCGTTGCTCCTATACAGTTTAATTCTCCACGAGCAAGCATTGGTTTTATAAGATTACCTGCATCCATTGAACCTTCTGTTTTTCCAGCTCCTACTATAGTATGGATTTCATCTATAAATAATATTATCTTTCCTTCTGAGCTTTGAACTTCTTTTAATACAGCTTTTAATCTTTCTTCAAATTCACCTCTATATTTAGCACCTGCAATTAATGCACCCATATCTAGTGATATTATAATTTTATCTTTTAACCCTTCTGGAACATCTCCTCTTACTATTCTTTCAGCTAAACCTTCTACAATAGCAGTCTTACCTACTCCAGGCTCACCTATTAAAACTGGGTTATTTTTAGTTCTTCTTGAAAGTATTCTAACAACCCTTCTAATTTCCTCATCTCTACCTATTACTGGATCTAATTTATGTTTTTTTGCTAAATCAACTAAGTTTGTTCCATATCTAGATAATGCTTCATATGTTCCTTCAGGATCTTGAGTTTCTACCCTTTGATTTCCTCTTACCTGAGATAATACATTTAGAAAATCATTTTTATTTATATTATATTGCTTTAATATTCTTCCCACTGCAGTGTTAGATTCCATATCAATTAATGCAAGCATTACATGTTCTACACTAATATAAGAATCATTAAATTCTTTTGAAATACTTTCAGCTTTTAGTAACACTTCATTTATACGTCTAGAAGCTGTTACTCCTTGTGAACTAACTCCTTCACCATAAATTTGAGGCAGTTTATTTAATTCAGAATCTATAGTCTGCTTTAATGATTCAACTGATATATTTAATTTTTCTAATAGGTTTGGTATAAGACCATCTTCTTGATTAACTAAAGCAGAAAATAAGTGTATTGTATCTACCTGTTGATTATGGTGTTTTACAGCTTCATTAAAGGCTTCATTTAAGCTTTTTTGTACCCTAACGGTCATTTTTTCTATATCCATTTAAAAACCTCCATTTTGTATTATATTAATGATAGATACTATATAATAATAGTATTTACCAAAACCAATTAAAATAATTTATAAGATTATTATAGTATTCTTTATTTTAATTTTCAAAAAAATTATTAATATAAAAAATAAAAAGCATTAGATTGGATTATATATCAAATCTAATGCTTTTTACAAAAGAATAACTTATAGGCTACTCTTTCTCCCTATGCTTTATTAAATATAATTTGTGTATTTAGCACTTATCTTTCCTTTGGTAGAAGACATACTAGCTAAGCACTTATATTAAGCTAGGTATTTCTTAATATATTACTTATATCTAATAGTATAGTTTTCAATTATACAGTCACCTAAGCATATATTCTATATACCCAAAGGATACTATTAAAAGGTTAGATTATTCTAGCTTTTATATAGTATATATAGAAAGTAACTTGATTAGCTACTAATAATATATTATCCATTGTTTATAAATTTATTCTAAAAAATATTAGTATTAACTTTCTACAATATAGTAAATACTAATTATAATTTTATAATACTTAGGAGTGAACTTAAAATGAAAAAAAATAAATCATTTAGTACAGAAGTAGATGAACTAACACTAGATAAATACAACGATCAATATCAACAAATAAAAGATGCTTTAGATATAGTAGAAAGCACTGATAGTGAAACTACTAATATTACGAATTTTAGAGTTATTAATACTAACAATCCATATCCTGAAGGAAATACAAAGTCAGATTCAGATATGTAACAAAAAGAAAAGCTCTTATATGGGCTTTTCTTTTTATTTTATGAACTATAATCAAAAAATAGATTTATGTAGCTATAAGTTTAATATATTTTTATTATGTAAACCCATCTGCATATTTATCTAAGTTATTAAGTATGTAATTAAAAATAATAAGTTTTTATAAACTTTATATTACAAATCCTCCATTAGGGCTTATTACTTGTCCTGTAATAAAATCTCCACCTTCACTTGCTAAGAACAGTGCACATCTTGCTATGTCTTCTGGAGTACCTAGTCTCATTAAAGGCGTTTCATCTCTTAACATATCAATTGTATCTTCATTTATATTATTTAACATATCTGTTTTTATTACACCAGGAGCTATACAGTTTACATTTATATTTGATGGTCCTAATTCTTTGGCTAATGCTTTTGTCATTCCTATTATAGCTGCCTTTGAAGCAGAATAGTGTACTTCATAAGATCCTCCTGCTATTCCCCAAATAGATGATATATTTATAATTTTACCATTCATTTCTGGAATCATATATTGTAATGCTTTTTTTGTTACATAAAAAACACTATTTAAGTTAACATTCATTACTTCGTGCCACTCTTCATAACTAATGTCAGTAAATAAATTATTTTTACTAATTCCCGCGTTATTTATTAAGACATCAATCTTTTCAAATTGACCTATGCAATAATTAACTAAAGAATTTGCCTCAGAAATATCTGATACATCTGCTTTGAATATTCTTACAGAACACCCTTTTTCACTTAGTTCTTCATAAAGCTCCTTAGCTTCATGTTCAGATTTATTATAGTTTATTACAACATTATAATTATTTATAGCAAATAATCTTGCAATCGCTCTTCCAATACCTCTAGAGGCTCCTGTTATTAATACTGTTTTTTTATTCATAAGTTCTCCTTTAAATCAAATCTAATAATAAATTACATAAACTATTATAACAAAATTATAGAATTTTTAATATTTAAAGATTTTATCCATTTATTTGTATATATAATAGTATCAATTGCTATATTTTCAAATTATAAGTTGAAAATATCAATATTTAAGACTAGACTAACAGTGAAGGGGAATATTTGTATACAATGTATATCATTGTAGGAAAAGGGGATGAGTTTAGATTATGTCTTATAAGTTTTTATTAGACTTAGCTCTAATACTATTGAGTACTAAGGTTTTAGGTCTAATAACGAGAAAATTTCAAATGCCACAAGTTGTTGGCGCTTTATTAGCTGGTTTAATATTAGGTCCAGCTATGCTTAATATTCTAACAGAAACAAATTTTATAATACAGCTATCAGAATTGGGAGTAATTGTACTAATGTTCTGCGCTGGACTTGAATCAGACTTAGAAGAGCTTAAAAAAACAGGTAAAGCTTCTTTCATAATTGCTTTATTTGGAGTTTTAGTACCTTTAGTTGGAGGATTTCTTGTTGCTTACTTTTATGATATACCTATATTATCAGAAAATATGAACGGAAGCGTATTCTTACAAAACATATTTATTGGTATTATATTAACAGCAACATCAGTTAGTATAACTGTTGAGACTTTAAAAGAAATGGGAAAGCTTAATACATCGGTAGGAACGGCTATATTAGGAGCTGCTATAATAGATGATATTTTAGGAATTATAGCATTAACTGTTATAAGTAGCATTGCAGATACATCAGTAGATGTTGGATTCATATTATTTAAAATATTTGCTTTCTTTATTTTCGCTATAGTTGTAGGGATTATTTCCTACAAAGTATTTGATGCTTGGTCTAAATATGAAAATAGAGATAGAAGAAGATTTATAATAGCTTCATTTGTATTTTGCTTATTACTAGCGTATACATCTGAAGAAGTATTTGGTGTGGCTGATATAACAGGTGCCTTTATTGCAGGTTTAGTTCTATCTAATATAGATAGAAAAGAATTTATTTCAAATAGATTAAATATCGTCTCGTATGCCCTATTATCACCTGTATTTTTTGCAAGTATCGGACTTAAAATTTCTTTACCTAATATGGATTTTGATATAATTATGTTTTCTATTATACTTACTGTAGTTGCTGTACTAACTAAAATAATTGGTTCTGGGTTAGGAGCTAAAATTTGTAAGTTTTCTAATAGAGAGTCTATTCAAATTGGAATTGGTATGGTATCAAGAGGAGAAGTTGCTCTTATAGTTGCTAGTAAGGGGGAAGCTCTCGGTCTTATATCAAATGCTATGTTAGGACCTGTAATTATTGTTGTAGTAGTAACTACTATCGTAGCTCCTATTTTTTTAAAATTTATTTTTAAAGAAAAACAAAATTATGATATTGTTACATCAGAGGCTAATAGATAGTTTTACTAGATTTTAATTATGTTTATGCTTTTAAACTATAAGGTGCTATTAAAAAGTTGTGAGAACATACGTTCTTTATGCTTTTTAGTGGCACCTTTGCTTATAATTTATACATATATTTGATATATAAAAACAAATATTGGAAACAATACGTTTATAGGCTAAATAGGAGGATTTGTTAATCTATGTTCAATATATTAAAGTCATCTATAAGTTTAGGCGAATACACTTTATTGCAGACATCTATGAATAAAGTAGTTATATTTAAATGTTTTTACAAATATACAAGATGCATCTATATAAATAAAGTTAAAGATAACTTTGAAGTAAGTGTAGAAAAAGTTTTTGATAATAAATACTTGTATAATAATATAGAGCGTATGTTTATAGATAATAAAAAATTTAGCGATATTTCAAGTAGTGTAAATTATATTCAACAAAACATAAAATATTGATTTTAAAATGCAAATAAAAAAGAGAGCTTCATAGTATAAAATGGACCCTTTGTCAAGTACACTAGAAAAAAAGGGTTCTTAAGAAGTTACTAAAAGCTGATTCCTGTATTGCACAGGAGTCAGCTTTTTTAAATTCCACTGGCAACGTTCATTATTGTAATAATCCATGTAATCATCTATCAATATTTTAAGTTCTTCTATTGTTTCACAGCTTTTATAATCAATTTCATCCTTCATATGTCCGAAGAATGATTCTTGCGGAGCATTATCCCAACAATTGCCTCTACGAGACATAGATTGACCCAAGTTATATTTTTTAAGCAATTTTTGAAAGATTGGACTTGTATAATGAGAGCCTTGGTCAGAATGAATAAATGCATCTTTATGTAATTTAAATGACTTTAGTTTAACTAATTTATTTATAGTTTCAGTTACAATATCTATAGCTAAGTTATTAGAAAGATTATAGGCTAATATTTCATTTGTTGATGAATCTTTTATTGTAGATAAATATGCCATCTTATTATTGCCGTACGGCATATATGTAATATCAGTTAACATTACCTTACCAGGTATGTTTTGCTTAAATTCTCTATTTAGTCTATTAGGAGCTACTCTATGCTCCTTTGTAGCCTTAGCAATACGCTTATATGGATTAGCTTTACGTATAGGACAAGTAATATTATATTTTCTCATAATTCTTTGGATTTTCTTTCTATTCATTATAATATTGAATTTATTTTCTAATACCATTTTTATAGACCTAGATCCTTTCTTATATCCACGATAGTTAAATGCTTTTAAGATAATTTCTTTAGATATAAGATCTTTATTTTCCTTTATACTTCTAGTCTTAAAATTATTTAAAAAATTATAGTAACCTGAAGTAGAGATATTAGCAATTTTACATAAATGTCTCGTCATGTTTTTAAGATTGAAACTTTGAATTAAATTTTGTATTAGTCTAAATATTTTAGATGCAGGTATTTTCTTATTTATCACCTGCCTTTCTTGCAGCTCTAACTTTTTTATCAATTCAAGCTCCGCTTTAAGATACTCTATTTCAGCATCTTTCTTAGCAATAATCTCTTCAATAGTTAATTCTCTATTAAGTGTTCTTCCTGAATTTAAAGTCCTAGTATCTTCTAAACCTAAAATACCTTTATCGTTATATGCTTTTCTCCATCTTAGACTAGCAGAATCTATACGTTTAATTCCAATTATATTAACATCAAATCCTGCATCTTCAAAAATAGCTCTTGAAGTTTTCCCATTCTCATATTCAGCAATAAACTGCAATTTAAACTCATTAGTATAAGTTATACCTTTAGCAGTTACATTTTTTACATATTTATTTTTAGATAATTCTAATATCTCTTGTTCTGTAAATATTTTTTTACTCATCTTATAATCACCTCTTAGTTAATATTGTACAAAAAAAGATCCCATATAGACAGACACGCTTTTTCTCGTGTCCACCATATAGGATCCATTTTAGTAAATTCTACTCTCTTTTTTTATAGTTTATATAAATAATCCTTTTAATGTGTCAACAAATGATAATAATGAACGGTAACTTATAACTAAAGTAACTCCTAGTATAAATAGACCAAATACATTATTCCAAAGTTTGTTTTTATACTTACCTAAATCTTTATGATTTAGCGTAAATATAAGGAATATAGCTATTATAGGTAATATAACTGCATTTGCCGCTTGGGCTACTAATATTAACTCAGTCGGACTTGAAGACATACCAAAAGCACTTAGTACTATTCCTACTCCTAAAACTATAATCCAAATAGCTCTAAATTTACTACCTTTCATATCACTATCAAGACCTAAAGAACCTGTTGTTGCAAATGCTGCCGCTAAAGGTGCTGTTATAGCTGAAGTAAATCCAGCTGAGAATAAACCTATACCAAAGAACCATTTTGCCCATGAGCCTAACAATGGTTCTAATTGTTGAGCCATGACTGCTCCACTATCTATTTCTACTCCTGTTCCATGGAAAGAAGCTGAAGCTGAAATAATAACAGCCATAGATATAAGGCCACCTAAACCTATAGATATTACTGTATCAATTCTAGCACTTTTTAAATCTTCTGCACTTTTCCATCTTTCAGATACAGAGGATGCATGTAAAAATAAGTTATATGGAACTACTGTCGTACCAATAAGTCCAACTATTGTTAACCAATCATTTGCTCCTGCTTTAGGGATAAACATACCTTTTATAATAGCTCCTAAGTCTGGCTTAGATACTATAGCTGTAGTAAAAAAAGTAACACTCATTAACAATACTAGACCTATTAATATATTCTCAATCTTTTTATAATTACCTGACCATAATAATACAAATGTTATTAAGCCAAGAAGTGTAGCCCAAACTGTATTTGGTATAGATGGTACTAATATTGATAGCCCCATAGATCCACCAACTAAATTTCCTGTTTCATAAGCTACATTTCCTAGAAATATGGCTACTATTACTATAAATATAGCTATCCCTCTTAATACCTTATTAGAAATTTTTTCTCTTATATTCTCCCCTAACCCTTTTTGCGTGACAATACCGAGTCTTGCAGACATCTCTTGAAAAATAATTGTAGCAACTGTTGAAAATAGCATTGCCCATAATAATGTGTACCCACTACTTGCACCGGATCTAGTACAAGTAGTAATTGTTCCAGGCCCTATAAATCCTGCTGCAATTAGAGCCCCTGGACCTATATTTTTTAATCTTTCTTTAAATTTACTTTCTTTTAAATCATTATCTATTAAAGCTTCCATTTATATTCCCCTTTCTTTATTACTATTTTCATAGATTAAATTACTTCACTTAATGGTTTTATTTCTATGCCTTCACTAGCAAACTTTTCTTTTATTTTTTTTACAAACTCTAATGCTTTAATGCCATCTCCATGAACACAAATGGAGTCAGCTTTCACATCTATATACTTTCCAGTTATACTTTTGACTTTTTTCGTTTTGACCATTTCAACTACTCTAGATATAGCTATCTCTTCTTTAGTAATAATTGCACCTTCTTTGTCTCTACTTACTAAAGATCCATCTTCTTCATATGCTCTATCTGCAAATACCTCACTTGCGTATTTAATTCCAGTATCTTTAGCAGCGTCAATCATTTTGCTATTAGATAATCCTAGTAGTATAATGTTTTTATCAAATTCGTAAATTCCCTCACATATAGCCTTAGCTAATTTGTAATCTTTAGCTGCCATATTATAAAGAGCACCATGTGGTTTTACATGAACTAATTCAGTTTTATTACACTTACAAAATGAATATAATGCTCCTAACTGATATTTTATATAGCATTTTGCCTCATCTAAAGAAATATCCATATTCCTTCTCCCAAATCCTAATAAATCTAAAAATCCTGGATGAGCACCTATAGAAACATTATACATACTTGCAAGTTTTACTGTTTTATCCATTACAGTAGGATCTGATGCATGAAATCCACATGCAATATTTGCAGATGATATATACTTAATAACATCTTCATCTAGTCCCAATTTATATCTTCCAAAACTTTCTCCCAAGTCACAGTTTAAGTCTACCTTATACATAAATTATCCCCTTTACAAACTAGTCTTTTAAATCTTCATTTTTTATATCAGTTATTAACATATGTCCTGGTGAATGTGTAATTACAATCTTAGGCTTTACATTCATAACAACTGATTGTGGAGTTACACCACAAGGCCAAAATACAGGCACTTCATTTTCTTTAATACTCACACAATCTCCAAAATCAGGAGTATTAATATCTTTAATACCTATTTCATTAGGATTACCAATATGTATAGGTGCACCATGAACCTTTGGATATAATGAGGTCACATTAACTGCTTTAACAACTTGATTATATGGTATTGGTCTCATACTTACTACCATATTGCCATTAAATATACCAGCTTCTTTACACTCTATATTGGTTATAAACATAGGAACATTACAATTCTCACTTATATGTCTTATTTCTATTTGATTTTTTATTAGTTCGGATTCAAAAGAAAAGCTACATCCTATTAAAAAACTTACAAAATCATCTTGCCATAAATGTTCTATATCTGTATATTCTCCTGTTAAAACTCCATCCTCATAAACTCTATACTTAGGAATATCCTTGGCAATATCAACATCCTTAGCTATATATTTTAAGCTTCTACTCCCAACATCAGATACTTCTAAGATTGGACATGATTTTTGATTTCTTTGAGTAAATAGTAAGAAGTCATAAGCTAAGCTTTTAGGTAAAATGACTAAATTAGCTTGAGCATATCCGCTGCACATACCTGCAGTAGGTTTTGTATACTCTCCTTTACGTATCAAATTTCTGATTACACTAGGAGATTCATTTGAATAAATCATATTATATTCTCCTTTTATATTAATTAATATATTGTTAAGACAATAATTCTTCTATAAATCCTGTATTTGCATTTCCTGAAATAAATACTTTATTATTCATAATCGAGTATTGGAAATTTGAATTAGTTTCGATACCTTCAATGACGAGTTCATCTAATGCAGACTTCATTTTTTGTATAGCTTCATGTCTATCTTCACCATGAACTATTATTTTAGCTATCATAGAATCGTAGTTAGTAGGTAATTTATATCCACTATAAATCGCTGTATCTATTCTAACTCCGTTTCCTCCTGGAAGGTGTAGAGCTGTTATTTGTCCTGGTGAAGGTAAAAAGTTTTTAGAAGGATCTTCTGCATTTATTCTGCACTCAATGGAATGACCTTTTATATTTATTTCACTCTGATTATAAGATAGCTTTAATCCAGCTGCGATTTTTATTTGTTCTTTAATAAGATCTATGCCAGTTACCATTTCTGTTACTGGGTGTTCAACCTGTATTCTTGTGTTCATCTCTATAAAATAAAAATTAAAATTTTCATCTAGTAAAAATTCTATTGTACCTGCATTTTCATAATTAACAGCTTTTGCAGCTTTTACTGCACATTCACCAATCTTACACCTAATCTCTTCAGTAATAATTGGTGAAGGCGATTCTTCTATCATTTTTTGATGATTTCTTTGAATAGAACAATCTCTCTCCCCAAGATGTATTACATTTCCAAAGCTATCACCTAATATTTGAACCTCAATATGTTTAGGATTTTTAATATACTTTTCAACATACATAGTATTATCACCAAAGGCATTTACAGATTCAATTTGAGCTATGTTAAATAGGCTTATAAAATCTTGTTCACACTCTACAATTCTCATACCTTTGCCTCCTCCACCAGAGGATGCTTTGACAATAACTGGATATCCTATACTATCTGCAATTACTTTACCATCTTCACTTTTATATATAGGATTAGTACTTCCTGGTACTACAGGAACTCCTGCTTTAATCATTGTATTTCTAGCTTTAGATTTGTTCCCCATACAATCTATTGTGCTGCTATTAGGACCTATAAATTTTATATTATTTTTATTACATAACTCTACAAACTTACTATTTTCAGATAAGAATCCAAAACCTGGATGTATTGCATCTGCTCTACTTACTATAGCAGCACTTATTACTTTATTAATATCTAAGTAACTTTCTCTAGGGTTAGGTGGTCCGATACATAACTTTTCATCTGCTAATTCAGTATGAAGTGAATTTTTATCTGCCTCTGAATATATTGCAACAGTTTTTATATTAAGAGCTTTACAGGCCCTTATTATCCTCACTGCTATTTCCCCTCTATTTGCAATTAACACTTTATTAAACATAATCTATTCTCCAATACTTAAATTAATTTTATTTTAACTAAACACTGACCATATTCTACAGTCTCGCTATCATCAACTAAAATCTCCTCAACTATTGCATCATAGTTACATTTAACTTCATTCATAACCTTCATAGCTTCTATAATTCCTATAGTTTGACCTTTAGATAACTTATCACCCATTGATATAAAAGGAGCTTCATTAGGTGATGGAGATTTATAAAAAGTTCCAATTAATGGTGACTTTATATAATCAAACTTATCATCTTGTAAAGTATTTCCCTCTCTTTCCAATTCTAAAAAGTTATCACTATTTGTTTTAATAGTTACTTGATTCTCATTTTTCTTTTCAAATTTTATTTCTGTGTCCCCTTCTTTATATGAGAATTTACTTAATGATGATTTTTCTACTATATCTATTAACTCTAATAATTTTTCAAACTCCATGTCCTATTCCCCCTTGTTAAATCTTCTTTATAAATTATTAAATAAACGTTTAATCCTTTTAGATGTATTTCTAGGATTTAAGACTTCTATACATGGTTTATTTATTTTTCTTTTGATTTCTTGTAAATAATTCACTTCATCTCTATAAAGCTTTTGAGATTCATTTAAAGATATTTCTTTAAACTTAATTATATCTCCCGTCTTGCTTTGTGCTAATTTTCTTATATCTATAGATATTACTGTTCCGATTTTTGTATATCCCCCTGTAGTTTGTCTATCAGCTAACATAATTATTGGTTTACCATTAGGTGGAATTTGTATTGATCCTAATACAATACCATCTGATATTATATCCGCTGATGTTTTATGTTCTATTTTAGGTCCATCTAATCTACACCCCATTCGATCAAAATCATTAGTTACTTTATAGGAGGCTGAAAGGAATGTTTTTAGACCATCCTCTGTAAATTCATTATCTTGAGGACCTAAAATAACTCTTAATACTATATCTTCACTATGTTCATCTTTGTAATTTAAATATCTAGATAAAAAATTAGGTAAGTAATCTTTAGGCGATGAGAAGCTTATAAAATCACCACTTTTTAAAGTTCTTCCTTTGTATCCACCTAAAGAGCATTTTACGTTAGTTGATTTACTTCCCATTATACTTTGTATATTTAATCCACCTGCAAAAGCTATATATGCTCTAGCACCGGATTTTGCATTTTCAAAAGTTAATATATCTTTTTCATTTACGAAAATTGCTTTATACATATCAACTTCTATACCGTTTATTTTTGGTTTTAGGTTCCCTCCTGTTATTGAAATAAAATTACTTTTAGTAAACTCTATCTTAGGACCAACCAGTGTTATTTCTAATCCAGCTTCATCTTCTTTATTGTCAACTAACATATTGGCAATAGCTAAAGATCTTTTATCCATGGCACCGCACACTGAGAATCCCACATCTTGATAACCATATCTCCCATAATCTTGAACAGTTGTATATAATCCACCGTCATGAATGATAATTCCCAATATTAAGCACTCCCTTCAATAACATTACACTCATATATTCCCTTATCTACTAAGTCTTTTATTTTATAATAATCTTTTTTATTAATTGGCTTAAATTTTATATAATCGCCTGCTTCATATAAAATAGGTTTTTCTCTATTTAAATCATATGGCTTTAATGGAGTCTTTCCAATTATTCTCCACCCACCTGGTGAAGACAATGGGTAAATTCCTGTTTGCTCTCCCCCGATTCCAACAGCTCCAGCATCTAATTTTAATCTTGGATTTTTCAATCTTGGAGTAACTAATTTTTTATCCATACCCCCTAAGTATGCAAATCCAGGCAAGAAGCCGAGCATATATATCAAATACTCTTTAGAACTGTGTATATTAATAATTTCATCTAAAGATAAATTTGTATAATCTCCTACAAACTCTAAATCTACTCCAAATTCTTCATCATAACAAACTGGAATTTCAATAACTCTCTTTTTATTGTTAACTTTGGTGTCTATATTTTTATAAATGTTAGATAAGATTTGTTTTACTTCTTCAAAATATAACTTTGAAGGATCATAATATACCAATAGAGATTTGAATGATGGAACTGTTTCTATTATGCCTTCTATATTTAAGGATTTAATAAGATTATTAAATATTTTTATTTTATTATTTATTTCATAACTAATTTCATTTCCAAATTCTATAGATATGGCGCAGTCCCCTACTACTAAATATTTCATTTTGCACCCCCTATACGCTACACACTATTTTTAGTTTATAAAACTATTATATTCCAAAATTTTCCTTTTCTAAATTGTAGGACACTTTTTAGAAAAATGCAATATATTTTTTCAAACCTGCATTTTAAAAAGGTATTATAATATATCGGAAAACGTTAAAATTATAAAAATGAGTATTTAACTATATATTACTAAAAATATAATTTTATGTTAAAATAATTAAGAAAGTTTTTTGAAAAAAATTTTTTTTTTATTTCATTTTCAATTTTTATATTCATGATTAAAATAAAATAGTATGACATTTATGCATATAAAAAATAGTTTATATATAAAAAATAGGTAGGTTTTATTAAGTTTAAAACCTACCTATTTTTTATATATTTATATTATTAAAATTTACCCCATACTCATTTTTTTTATTAATATCTTTCTCATAATTAATTTCTTCATTTTCTAAAGATTCTAGATTATCGAAGGCTTTTGATAGCATAAGTTTTATTCGATTCAATTGATTAACTTCACTTGCTGACGGATCATAATCAATAGGTATTATATTTACAGACTCATTGATTCTTTTTAATTCTTTTATAGACCCCTTTCCTATAATATGATTAGGTAAGCATCCGAATGGCTGCATGCATATTATGTTATATACTCCCTCATTTATCAATTCAATCATTTCACCTGTAAGTAGCCAGCCTTCCCCAGTTTGATTTCCTAAAGATACAACTGATGATGTATCATAAGCCATTTGTTTTATATGTTCTGGAGAAGAAAATCTTTTACTCTTATCTAACTCTTTTTTATATGTATTTTGATATATATCTATTATTTTTATAAATAATTCTCCTGCTATCCTGTTTTTAAAGTTACCTTCTAAATATTTGTGCTTATAAATTGTATTATATGCACATGTTAAAAAGAAATTAATCAGTTCAGGTACCACAGCTTCTGCACCTTCACTTTCTATAATATCAACTAAATAATTATTTGCTATTGGATGAAATTTAACAAGTATTTCACCAACTAAACCTACCTTTGGTTTTGATATATCAATAATTTCTAAGTTATCAAAATCATAAATTATATTTTTGATATTTTCTTTAAATATTGCCATCTTGCAATTTTTTAGTGAAGATTTACATATATTCATCCATTTATCATAAAGTTTATTAGTACTTCCAGGATATTTTTCGTATGGTCTAACTCTATAAAGCACTTTCATTAATAAATCACCATATATACAAGCCATAAGTACTCGATTAATTAATTTAAGTGTTATTTTATTCTTTATATCCATTCCATCTAGACCATTTATATTTAAGGATATTACAGGTATTTTTTCAAAGCCAGCATCTCTCATAGCTTTTCTCAAAAAACCAATATAATTTGTAGCTCTACATCCCCCACCAGTTTGTGTAATTGCAACTGATGTTGTATTTAAATCATACTCTCCAGATTTTAATGCTTTTACTAATTGCCCTATGGTAATTATAGCTGGAAAACAAGCATCATTATTAACATACTTAAGTCCCTCATCTATTACATCTTTACCTATATCTTTGATGACTTTTATTCGTATATCACTTAAGTTTATAGCTTCTTCTATCAATTCAAAATGAATAGGAGACATTTGTGGAACTAAAATTGTATTTTTTAGTGGGTCTTTTGGACTTCGTTCATATTTTATTTTCTGCTCCGTCGTAGTACTTACACTTATATTATTTAGTTCTCTTTCTTTAATAGCAGCTTTTAAAGATCTAAGTCTTATTTTTACAGCACCTAAATTACTTCCTTCATCTATTTTTACAACAGTATATATCTTATCTTTTTCTGATAATATCTCCTGAACTTGGTCTATTGTAACAGCATCAAGCCCACAACCAAAAGAATTTAATTGAACTAATTCTAGATTATCTGTATTTTTTACTAGCTCAGCAGCTTTATATAACCTAGAATGGTATACCCACTGATCAACTACTCTTATAGGTCTACTTATTTTTGATAAATGGCATATTGAATCTTCCGTTAAGACTGCCATATCTAGAGAGTTTATTAATTCTGGAATACCATGATTTATTTCTGGATCTAGGTGATAAGGTCTACCAGATAAAACTATTCCTTTTAAATTATTATCTATAATGTATTTTAAGGCCTTTTCGCCCTCACTTCTTATATCATTTTTAAATATTTCTTGTTCTTTTTCTGCTAAATCAACAGCTTTAGAAATTTCATCTTTAGATATATTAAAATAAAGATTAAGTTCTTCATATAGTTTTTTCTTTAACTTAGATTTATTGTTTAAAGTTATAAATGGGTTTATATAATTAATATTTTCATCTTTTATTTTTTCAAGATTATTCTTAATTACTTCTGAGTATGAAATTACTACTGGACAATTATAGTGATTATCACTAGTAGTATCTTCTATTTTTTCATATACTACTGATGGATAAAATATATTTTTTACGCCCATTTCTATTAGATTTTCTATATGCCCATGGACCATTTTAGCTGGATAACATACAGTATCTGAAGCTATAGAAGTTATACCTTTTTCATATATTTTCTTTGATGACCTTTTAGATAAAACAACTCTAAAGCCTAAATGATTAAAGAATGTAAACCAAAATGGATAATTTTCATACATATTTAAAGCTCTAGGTATTCCAATTTCACCCCTAGGTGCATCTTCAAGTTTTAAAGGTTTATATTTAAATAATCTGTTATATTTATATTTGAATAAGTTTATATACTCTTTTTGGTTTGAATTATTTTGATTGGTATAAAGAAGCTCCCCTCTTTCGCATCTATTACCAGATACAAATATATCACCATTACCAAATTTACTTATAGTTAATAAGCAATTATTCGAACACCCTTTACATCTATCTATGGTAGAATCAAACTTTATATTTTCAATATTCTCCCTATTAACTAAAGATGTATTATATCCATTTGTATATTCTTCTCTAGATATTAATGCTGCACCAAATGCTCCCATTATCCCACATATACTAGGTCTTGTTACTTTATGGTTTATTAATTTTTCAAAAGCTCTAAGAACTAAATCATTATAAAACGTTCCACCTTGGACTACTATATTATTTCCTAACTCAGATATATTGCGTAGTTTTATAACCTTAAATAATGCATTTTTTATAACAGAATAAGAAAGTCCTGCGGATATATCAGATATACTAGCCCCTTCTTTTTGGGCTTGTTTTACTCTAGAGTTCATAAACACAGTACATTTTGACCCTAAATCTATTGGTTGTTTTGAATAGATACCTTTTTTAGCAAACTCTTCTATATCCATAGATAAAGAATGAGCAAATGTTTCTAAAAAAGAACCACATCCAGCTGAACAAGCTTCATTTAAAATAATACTATCTATAACACCATTTTTTATTTTTAAGCATTTCATGTCTTGTCCACCAATGTCTAAAATAAAATCAACATTTGGGTTAAAATGTTTTGCACCTTTATAGTGAGCTATTGTTTCTATTTCTCCTTTATCAATGTTTAATGCTTTTTTTATTAAACCTTCACCATATCCTGTAACAGTTGAAAATACTATTTTGCTATCATTTGATATCTTAGAATATATATCTTTTAATATACTTATAGTAGATTCTAAAGGTTTACCTTCATTACTTTTATAACAGGTATATAATATATTGCAATCATTATCTATTAATACTGCCTTTGTAGTTGTTGAACCTGCATCTATTCCTAAAAAACAATCACCTTTAAAATTATCTATTGACTTATATGATAAATTATCATTATGACTATTAATAAATTCTTTATATTCTTTTTCATTCTCAAATAAGGGTTCTAATGTTTTTTCATGTGATATAGATTTACTTTTAAAATCACCTATTTTTTCAATTAAATTATTTAAATAAACAGTTTCTTCATTTTGTGATAAAATAGCAGCTCCCATAGCTACATATAATTGAGCATTCTCAGGAAAAATTATATCATCATCTAACTTTAAATTTATCTTAAATGCTTTTCTAAGTTCTGATAGAAAATATAGCGGACCCCCTAAAAATGCAATCTTACCTTTAATTTCTCGTCCACAGGATAAAACACTTACTGTTTGAACTACTACTGAATTAAAAATACTCATTGCTATGTCGCTTTTATTAGCTCCCTCATTAATTAATGGTTGAATATCAGTTTTTGCAAACACACCACATCTTGATGCGATAGGATATATTACATTATAGTTTTTTGCCATTTCATTTAAACCTATTGCATCTGTTTTTAATAGAGATGCCATTTGATCAATAAATGCTCCTGTACCTCCTGCACAAATTCCATTCATCCTTTGGTCTATTCCACCAGTTAAGTATGTTATTTTAGCATCTTCTCCACCTAATTCTATAACAACATCTGTATCAGGATTATAAGTTTCTATAGACTTAGTACTTGCGATGACTTCTTGGACAAATTTTATATCTAGACTCTTTGCTATTTCAATTCCTCCAGAACCGGTCATTAATATACTCGTCTTAATATTTCCTAATGTTTTCTGAACATTATTTAATACATTTTCAACTGATTTTCTTACATCAGAAAAATGCCTTATATATTCTTTGTATATTAGTTCATTATTTTTTAATACAACCACTTTAACAGTAGTTGAACCTACATCTATTCCTATGTTGTAAACTTCGTTCATAGCTACCTCCCCCTAGTAAAAATGATTATATCCTATATAATAGTTATATTCTTATAATTCATAATATAGTAACTTTTCAATTAAATAAAGAGAAATAATGTTAAATATTATCTATCTAATAAATAAAAATAAGAGTATATCTTAGTATAACTAAGACATACTCTTATTTTTATTTACTTATAGCTTCTATAGTTTTCGTGCTTATTATATTTATTCCTGTATTTAGAATATTTTTTACTATTATATCTCCTGAATTAATCGGTGCAGACACACTTACTTTATCTAATTCTTTCATAATGTCAAAAATCATTTCTTTAGGTATGCTATCCTCTGTCTTTACTGGAAGTAATTGCAAATATGAATTTTTAAGTTTTACAGTAGTTGTAATCATTCTTTTTGGGTTAGTCATTTCTTGTATTCCATACTTCTCTCCTCTTTTACATGTATTACCTTTTACTATGAATCCATCTTCATTTTCTGTTATATTTAAATTACATCCCATTGGGCAAACTATACATACTAACTCTTTCATATTTAAACCTCCTAAATTTACATTAAACTTTTTAACATCAAAAAAGCCTCCTATACTATGTATAGAAGGCTCTCTTTTCTCCAGCCAGGTATTTTACGTTTTAATCTTAAACGTTTTCTCTTATACCTTAATTATATATATATTTATTCTAACTGTCATTAATATTGTAAATTTTTTATTAACATTCAGAAGTAGCTAACTCTTCTTCATCTTCCTTAGCCCAATCAAGAGATCTTTTAACTGCTTTTTTCCATCCCTTATATAATTTAACTCTTCTATCATCATCCATATTAGAACTAAATTCTTTGTCCATTACCCAAGAATTTTTAATATCATCTTTATTTTCATAGAATCCTACTGCAAGACCTGCTAAATATGCTGCACCTAGAGCAGTAGTTTCAACAACTTTAGGTCTATTTATATTAGTATTTAATATATCAGCTTGGAATTGCATTAAGAAATCATTTGCACTTGCACCTCCATCAACTTTAAGACCTGCAAGTTTTAATCCTGAATCTTCTTCCATAGCATGAAGTACATCTTTTACTTGATAAGCTATAGATTCAAGAGCAGCACGAACTAAATGTTCTCTATTTGCTCCGCGTGTAAGACCCATTACACAACCTCTTGCATACATATTCCAATGAGGTGCTCCAAGACCTGCAAATGCTGGAACTATATAAACACCATTAGTATCTTTTACACTTTCAGCATAAAATTGACTTTCTTTAGCATTATATAGTACTTTTAACTCATCTCTTAACCATTGTATAACAGCTCCACCTATAAATATACTTCCTTCTAAAGCATATTCTACTTTACCATCAACACCCCAAGCAATAGTAGTTAATAAGCCATTCTTAGATTCTACTAATTTGTCTCCAGTATTCATTAACATAAAGCAACCTGTTCCATAAGTATTTTTTGCACTACCTTCTTCAAAACAAGTTTGACCAAATAACGCAGCTTGTTGGTCTCCTGCTATACCTGCTATTGGAATTTGTGCTCCTGCTAGCATATGCTCATCAGTATATCCGTATACACAACTAGAAGGTTTTACTTCAGGTAGCATACTTTTTGGTATATCTAATAACTCTAGTATTTCATCATCCCATTTTAATTCTTTTATATTATAAAGCATGGTTCTTGAAGCATTAGAATAATCAGTAATATGTACTTTACCTCTAGTTAAGTTCCATATTAACCAAGTATCAACTGTACCAAATAATAATTCACCATTATTAGCTTTCTCTCTTGCTCCTTTAACATTATCAAGTATCCATTTTATTTTTGTTCCGGAGAAATAAGCATCTAATATAAGGCCAGTTTTATCCTTTATCATATCTTTATAGCCATTAGCTTCAATTTCATCACATATTTCAGAAGTTCTTCTACATTGCCATACTATAGCATTGTATATTGGTTTACCAGTATTTTTATCCCAAACTATTGTAGTTTCTCTTTGATTTGTAATACCTATAGCAGCTATTTCATTAGGTGATATAGAGTTTGTTTCTAAAACCTCTCTCATTACTCCACTTTGACTTCCCCATATTTCCATTGCATTATGTTCCACCCATCCTGGATTAGGATAAATCTGTGTAAATTCTTTTTGCGAAGTTGCTACTATATTACCTTGTTTATCAAATAATATTGCTCTTGAACTTGTTGTACCTTGATCTAATGCCATTATGTATTTTTTACTCATACTATTTCCTCCAACTTTATATTATTTTATAAGGTATTAATCCCTCAAATTACTTATTAAATAATTTGAAAATACTTTAATGGTATTACTTTTATTTAGGAAATTTCTAGATTTTATTATTATAATTAGACTTCTTGAATTGATATGAATTACTGATATTAACTATTAATGACTAATGTCCTATAAAATTAACACCAATTAGAATATAACTTAGATAAAACTACCAATTTTAAGTAAATAGTATCAGAAAACATTTTCCGAGTCAATAAAATTAATCGCTATACTATATAGCGATTAATTTTATTATTTATTACCATATCTCATATTTACTTGTTGAAACAGCCATAGCACCGTAAGATAAAACTTTAATTATTTCTTCTTTTTCATCTATTAAGCCACCACAAATTATAGGAATATTGCTAAATTCTTTATTAATTCTTTTTATAACCTTAGGTAATATACCTGGCATTATTTCAATTGCTTGTGGTTTTACTTTTCTTAAACTTTCTATTGCATTTTCAAGAGACATAGAATCTATGAAAAAAAATCGTTGAACTACATTTAAATTTAATTCCACTGCTCTCTTTACAATATTAGCTTTTGTAGTTATGATTCCGTCTATATTTGATTCTTTTTTTAAATAATCTATAATAATTGGATTAGTTGATATACCTGTTATCATATCTATATGAACGAAAACTTTTTTATTATGTTTATGTAATAAATTAACTCTATCTTTAAGGGTTATTATATCACCACTAAGTAAAAAAACTATTTCACAATCAGATTTTATAACTCTATGTATACACTCATCATTTTTAATTGCCCCGATAATAGGGTTTACTTCCAGTAAATCTCTCATCCTAAATTCCCCCTGTATTTATCTCTTGAATATATATTATAATACTTTAATAATTATTTATATAGATTAAAAAAAATATCTATATAGATGGTTATTTAAATATTTTATATATTATAATTAACTATTTTTTCTAATTTTATATATGTTATAAAAATTGATTATAATTATAGCTAAATTAGATAGAGCAACAGGGTATGCTTTTACAGCTAGCCCATAAACTACAAAAGTTATACATCCAAGTGTATTTATTATTCTTAATTTAATTATATCAGTCATTGTAAGTGAGATTACTATTAATATAGAAGCTAAATATCCCACCCACTCTATTGGTTGAATTGAAAACATAATCGTCCTCCTTTATTGAATTAAAATATTATTAATATCTTTCTAATTATTATGTTAAATATTTTTTATTAATATGTATAATATATGTCTAAATCTAAAAGTACTTGGAGAACAACTTCTTTTAAATAAGTATAATGATAATAAATAATGCCTTATAAAACTTTACTACATGTATTATTGATTGATTTAAAGTATTACATGTAAAATTGTTATTAAAAAGTAATTTACTTTATATAATTTATAAGATAAATACATAATATAAATATATAATAAAATACAAATATATAAAAGGAGAAATTTTGTGAATTATAAAAAAAGTTTTTTTATTTATAGACCTAAGTTTAACGAGAAAAAAATAGTAATAAATAACTTATTATTATTACTATTAGATATATTTGTAATTATTTTATTATACACAAAGTATAATACTTCATTTATATACCTATATATATGTATTAGGTTAGTTTATACCATAGTTATATATATTATGAGAACATTTAAATATTTATTTGTTTTTGTTAAACATAGGTTAGATATATTAGTCGTTACAAATAGTGCAGATTTACAAGATGATTTGTATATTGAAAGAAATTTAATTAAGGATATTATAAATAATGCTTCAAAAGAATTATTTTTAGCCTATGAGTTTATTATGTTAAGTATATTATTTGCTTATGTAATTGAAAAATATGCAATGATATTTTCTAACTTTAATATTTTATATACTTTGATTACTCATGTGTTATTTACTATATTTATAATTTGCATATCATATAGAATGGAATTTAAATTTAAAATAATAGAGGAAAGACATAATTTATTAATGTTCTTAGTTTCTGGGGATAAAATATAAACTAGAAGTCATATGGAGAATACACTCTATATGACTTCTAGTTTTTTTATGCTAGTATATATATCTCTATATCTCTTACTCCCCATTCATTACAATGAGCTTCTGTATCCATAAATATATCAATTTTATTACCTTTAATTGCACTTCCTGTATCTTCTGCTATAAATACCTTATCAAACTCAGGTATATAAACTTTTGTACCATAAGGTATAACTTCAGGGTCAACTGCTATAGTTCCCCATTTTGGAGTTGTTCCAGTTGAAGTTATTGTATCTCCTGCATAAGCTGTTGCTTTTACATTCATCTTTGTATATTCTACACTTGTTTCCTTACTTGAGCCTTCACTAACATACTTTGAATGAACATATCCAACTTTATCATTATGAACAACTTTCACCCAATCTTCTTCATAAGATACTATATTAACATCTTCATTTTTATCTAATGTATAATGTACTTTTGAATCTAAATTGGCTTCTTCTCTAAAGTTTACTGTATTTGCATTTATATATCCATTTTCTGTATTTTCCATGTTAATTGTTGTATTTTCAGTTGCATATGAATTTATATTTACTATAGGTGTAAACAATATGGCTAGTGTAGTTGCTGTCATTATAAGTCTTCTTTTCATTAAATACCTCCAATGTCAAATCTCAATAATGTCAGATTTTAATTTTGTTACTTTTTTGTAACCTTTTTTAGTATTATACACTAGGCCTTACACTTTTTACATAGCTTTTGCTTAATTACTTATAATTGCTTGTTTTGTTAAATTTTATATAGTTAATCTATTGAAAAACAAAATGACTACTTCTAAAAGTAAGTAGTCATTTTTTGATTTATAATATAAACTTCTTAAACAAATACATTAGATAATTCCCAATCTATTTTTTACTTCAGGTAAGCATTTCATAAATTCATTATAAAAATCGCCTTCGATTTTGATACGATAGAAATTATCTAAGATAATTTTATTAACTTCTTCAATTTCTTTTTCATCTCTCATAAACTTTAAACGAAAAGTTAGAGCTTTAATAAATTTATGCCACTCTAGTATAAACTTTTTATTTTCATAATAATTTTTAATTCCAAGCCAATCTCTAACTTTAACATCTTTCAAATTATCTTTTGGACAGTTTTCTATTTGTAAGAAATATTTAAAATCATCATTTTTGTATACTCTACCAAGAGGAAACATACGACAAATATTTGGTCGTTTAGAATGTATCATGCATCTTCCTTCTTTATTTAAAAAACTACAGTATTTATTTTTATCCTGCATTTTCAAATAAGGTAACAAAATTTTATTGTCTTCTCTAAGTTGAATTTTATCACCTACTAATTCATCAAAATCTACACCTAAGTAACTTGTTATTTCATAGACATCAAAAGGTGTAAGCATCACTAAATCTCCTACATCATGACAGCAGTCACTACATCCATCACAACCACATGTGTCTGCTTTTACCATATCTTCAATATCATATAGTTTTCCATCTGAAATTTCATCTAGTATATTTATAGATCTCATTTATTTTTATCTTCACTCCTTGTTGCTAATTAATCAACATAATTATCATAAGTATTTTGATTATACTATTTTTAATTCTTAACTTATTCAAATTTATTATAACATAAAATAAAAATCTACTAACCTAAAAATATAACTACTTAGTATATAGATGATAAATTTATAGTTTAAGCCTTAATTAATCTACCAGACTTTAATTTATTTAATAGCTCTATATTTTGTGTTGCTGTTCCTGAATAGTCACTTATTCCATTTTTTACAGCTATCTTTTTTCTGTTATTAAAAGAACTATCAACACCAATAGATTTTAAAGCTTCAACTATTGAATTATAGCTTGAGCTACAAGCTGGATAATAATTTCCTAATATTTCATTTACTTTTTCTTGAACAGCTCTATAATCATATCCTGCTTTAGTAAGTCTTGTTTTTCTTTCTTCTCCATTACCCCATTGACCATCAATTACTTCTTTTGCTAATTCTTCAATTGTTTTTCTACCTGTATTCTGGTCTTTATTTTCATTAATTAAATCTCTATACATTATATTCATATCAACATGCCCTGATATTCCTGACAATACACCTGTTGAAGAATATTGAAGCATATCATATTGACCTTCATATTCATCTTCTGGTACTCCATAATGTGCAATCCATGTTGTGTATCTTTCTTTTATCGTATTTTTATTAAGCAAATTTGTGTACCAATCAAGATTTGCATAAACACCTGCAGAATATCCTGTATTTTCTATTACAGTATTAAATGTAATACAAATATTAGTTAATTTCACTTTACCTAAGCTCTCGATAGAACTATCTTCCATATCAATATAAATAGGTAAATCAATATTTTTATCTTTCAATTGCTCTACAGCCCACTCAGCGCCACTTTTAGCTGCTTCCTCTGAATTGCAATAATTATACACATATATACCTATTGGAATACCAATACTTTTACAGGAATTATAATATTCTTCAAACATTGTGTCTAATGTATGATTGTTATTATTTCCTATCCAACCTAACCTCAATATAGCAAAATCAATATTTTCTTTTACTTTACTCCAATAAATATTTCCTTGATAGTGACTTACATCAATACCTTTATAACTCATTTTCTTTTACCCCCTATTCTACTTCTACATAAGGAAACTTTCGTATCCCAGTTAATAAAAGTTATAGTGCGAGAAGCTGATAATATAATTTGCACATAGTATATATTATGTTTTATTACTAATTTGTTATATCATCTTTAGAGTATATTTATTAAAACATATTCTAAATTAAAGGAGTATTTAAGAGTTATAATATAAATAATTTTAATCTATTTCAAAATAAAAAAATGACTACTGCTAAAAATAAGTAGTCATTTTTATTCTATAATATAAATATTATTTATTAAACCATTTATTAGGTGACTCATTAAAGTAATGAGGTGAAAATTCCGTAACATTGTAATCTTGAATACCATAAACTTTAAATGGCTCATTAGATAAATAGTCATCTATCTTTTCAATGGAGTCCGCTTTCATAATAAATAATCCACCGCTCATATCCTCTTTAAGTCCAGACATTAATATTAAGCCTTTATCCATTGCTTTTTGAGTATAATTCATATGTTCTTTCATCTTATTCTCATCCATTAAGTCTGCATTTTTTATTATACCCTCAATAATAAAATATTTCATTTCACTATACTCCTTAAATAATATATATAATAAACTAATAATATGTATTACCAGTTTTATTTTAATTTGGAATTATATATACCCTTATTAAGTTATTCTAAACTCTATGCAGTAAATCTATTTACTAATGCTCTTATAGTTTCTTCTAAATCACCACAGTCATCTACTTCTATTATTCTAGGCATAGATAACTCTCCTCCATGCTCAAAATTAACAACAGATATAACTATTTCATTATCTTCAAAATCTAATAGCAATCCAACTAAATGATTTAAGTCTAGATTAAGATCTCCTATATCTTTTATAGATGATTCTTCATAAATATCATCAACATAATTTTTAAGGCTTTTAGTTTCTCCATCTATAAACTCAACACTTTCTAAATTTTCATCAGTTCTTCCTATAACAAAATGTAGAGCATACTCTTCGTTTAATAGTAGACTTTCATAATCATGGGCATTTTCTAATTCTTCATAATCTTCATCAAAAGTTACAACATCCATATAATCCTTATCTATTAGACATATTCTAGATACATAATTAGGAAAATCCGAAAGTAACTCTTCATAGTTATCATTATAGTAATTTATAAAGTTAATTAATTTAAATTCTTCAGGATTTATTCTTATTGCTTCCATATTTAATTCCTCTCTTTGATGCAAAGTTAATTATTGTCTGTAGATATTATAATATATCATATATTGTAATATTTTTGTAGTTAAGCTTTTATATATTTCATATAATAGTTATGTAATCTTAAGAATAAGGAGAGTTAGAATGGAATTTGTAAAAGAATCTTTTATTGTAAATGGAAATTTATCTTTAGCATTATTAGATAAGAGAATCACTAATAAAATGGAAAAGTCATTAAGTGAAAGAAATATAGAAGTTATAAAAACACCTGTATGTAATGAAACTTATGAAGCTATTACACATCATCCTGATATAACGGTTTGCAAGTTAAATGATAATAATATTGTAGTAGCACCTAATGTATATGAGTATTACTATAATAATTTACAACCCTTAGGATTTAATGTTATAAAGGGAGAATCTTTTATTGAGTATAACTACCCTAATAATATACAGTATAACGTTGCTATATTTGGAAATTATGCTATACATAACTTTAACTATACTGATAAAAAAATATTAGAATACTTAGATAAGAACAATATAAAAAAAATACATGTAAAGCAAGGTTACTGTAAGTGCTCAATATGTATAGTTGATGAAAGCTCTATAATAACTTCAGATGAAGGGATTTATAAAGAAGCTATTAAAAATGAATTAAACTGCCTTTTAATAGAAAAAGGACATATAAACTTATTTGATCTTAATTACGGTTTTATTGGTGGATGTAGTGGACTAATTTCTAATGATACTCTAGCATTCTTTGGTGATATAAGCAATCATCCTAGCTATAATGAGATAGTTGACTTTGTAAGTAGTAGAAATAAAAATATTATCTCTTTGAGTAATGAAGAGTTATTAGATTTAGGTTCTATAATTCCTCTATGTATTAATGATTAATAAGATAGTATTTTCTAAAATGAGCCGATAATCATAAAAGTATTTTGTATATTTTTGATTATCGGCTCTATATCTAAATGTTTTGCTATTTAATTTCTAAACCTCCCAAACTTTAGAAATTTAGCGATGGTTTTATTAAATCTTCATCAGTAATAGGACGTACAACACGACAGGGGTTTCCTACTGCTATAACATTAGCTGGAATATCTTTGGTTACTAGACTTTTTGCACCAATAACACTTCCCTCTCCAATAGTTACTCCAGGAAGAATAGTAACATCTCCACCAATCCAAACATTATCTTTTATTGTGATAGGTTTTGCCATTTCTAATCCTTGATTTCTTTCCTTGGCTACAATAGGATGAATTGCAGTATACATTCCGCAGTTAGGACCAATAAAACAATGTTTCCCTATTGTAATTGGTGCACAGTCCATTAAGTAGGTATTATGGTTAATAAAGGTTTCATTTCCAATAAAGCAGTTATATCCATAATCTGTATAAAAAGGAGATAGAATCGTTATATTTTCTCCTTTATGTGGTAAAAGTTGTTTTAATATCTCTTCTTTTTTTGCAGCATCCTTTGGATTGGTCTGGTTGAAATAAAAATATAGTTCTTCAGCATTAGCTCTTTCCTCTAACAATTCTGTATCATAATTAGCATCATACCAAAGTCCTTTCTCTAATTTTTCACGTTCTGTCATATTATAAAAGCCCCTTTCAATTCAAGTAATTATATATATACCAGTTTATTACAACAGTTATTGTAATCATTATATTTGTTAAAATCAATAAATATTAAAAATGGTATTTTAGATTTTCTCATACATATATTATTACTATTATAATCTTATTAATTATGATGATATTTTAATTATCATTATATGGGGAGGTAATATGGAGAATATGAAATTTAAAGAGTTTGCTATATTTGAAGGTAATAGTAAATATAATGAATGCATTAATAGAAATGAATCAATATACAAACGAACTAATGATATTAGAAGTGAGTTCTACAGAGATTATAATAGAATACTTCACTCTAATGCTTATAGAAGATTAAAACATAAGACTCAAGTTTTCTTTGCTACTAATAATGACCATATCTGTACTAGAATGGAACATGTAAATCATGTATTATCAGTAAGTTATTCTATAGCTAAGTATTTAGGGCTAAACACAGAACTTACTATGGCAATTTCTATAGGTCATGATATTGGACATGCTCCATTTGGTCATGATGGAGAAAGAGTTTTAAATAACTTTACTAATGATAAGTTAAAAACTAGGTTTTGGCATGAGAAAAATAGTCTAAGATTTGCTGATTTTATAGAAACATTACCTACTCAGACTGATGAGGAGATTAATTTAAATTTAACTTATGCTGTTAGAGATGGTATAATCTGTCATTGTGGAGAGGTTAAGTCTAAGCCTCTTTTTCCTAGAAATGATAAAATAGATTTAGACCTTATGTCTAAGCCAGGTCAACTTCCGCCTTATACATGGGAAGGATGTGTAGTTAAGATTTCAGATAAAATTTCTTATCTTGGAAGAGATATAGAAGACGCTTTAAGATTAAAGATACTAAATCAAAGTCAAATTAATGAACTAAATAATATAACAAAAAAGTTTAATATTCCAAACTTCGATAAGATTAATAATACTGTTATTTTACATAACTTGATTACAAATTTATGCGAAAATAGTAGTTTAGAAAATGGTATAATGTTATCTCCTGATTACTCAGAGTTTATGGATAGTATTAAAACTTTTTGTTATAAAAATATATATTACCACAATAGACTTGGCAATTTTCAAAAGTACGTTGAATTAGTTTTAAATACTATATTAGAAACATTAGAGTCTATGTATGATAAAGATAATACCTTACAAAGGCTTGTAGAACATTCTGAAATTTATCCTCTTTTATGTGATAGTTTTGCTAAGTGGCTTATTAAGTATACTTCAAATTATAAAGATAACCCAAGGGGTAAAAAATATAAAAACAGAAAAATATATAATATATCTAATAAAGATGAGTATTATAAAGCAATGGTAGATTATGTTTCTTCTATGACCGATCCATTTGCTATCAAAATATTCAATGAATTGTTGCAATTCTAAATTTTTTTACATAATTTATAAAAATGTTTAAGTTTATATTGATTGGGTATTATTTTTATAGTAATATAATAAAGACAATATATGGAAGAAATAGGAGAATAGAATTATGGCTGCAGATAAAATAATATGTCATTGTAAACAAGTTAGTTATTTAGATATTAGAAAGGCAATGATCAAGGGTGCTCGTACTCTTGATGAGATAAAAGAAATGACTGGTGCTGCTACAGGATGTGGTAGATGTGCTGGTGAAGTAGAAAAAATATTAGCTTCAGTATGTGGATGTAAAGGTGTATCTTTAGAAACAGTTGTAAATGCTGTAAATAATGGAGCTAACACTACTGATGCAGTAGCTGAGGAAACTGGTGCTGGATCTTGTTGTGGAAGATGTAAAGTATTAGTTGAAAACGTAATAGAATTAAAGAGATAATTAAAAAGCTGTAGTTATTTAACTAGAGAATGTCTATAGATTTGTGTAAATAAGATTTTTTATAATTTATATTACTGGAAATTTCAAATTCCAGTAATATTTTTTTATTTTTGAGAAATACTAATACTGGAATTCTTTACACAATTATTATGTGTTTAATTTAGTTATTTATACACTAAATTTTCCATAATTTTAAAAAAATTTATATTGTGTAAGAGTTAGGTATCCTTTCTCCAAACATAATTGTAAGCTGTCCTAAAGTAGACGCCCAATTTTGGTTTGGAGAGGTCCATTTCTCCATAATTTTCATGGTAGATAAATATAGTGATTTTCTTAGTGACTCATCTGTTGGAAATACAGTTCTTACCTTAGTATATTTTCTTAACTGTCTATTAAATCCCTCAAGAGCATTTGTAGTATAAATAATTCTTCTAATTTCATGTGGATATTCAAAATACGTATTCAGATTACTCCAGTTATTGTACCATGAATCTATTACAACAGAATATTTTGAATACCATTTCTCCTTAAGAATATCTAAATTTTTAAGTGCTGTTTCTTCGTTAAATGCCCTATAAACACTTTTTAAATCTTTCATAAACTCTCTCTGATCTTTTGATGCTATATATTTAAGAGAGTTTCTAATTTGATGAACTATACAAGTTTGAATACTTACATCTGGATATACAGTTTTAATTGCTTCAGGTAGACCTTTTAAACCATCCATACATGCAATTAAAATATCATCTACGCCTCTATTTTTCAAATCATTACAAACTGATAGCCAAAATTTTGCGCCTTCTGATTCACCAATCCAAATACCTAATATATCTTTTTTTCCTTTCATATCTAAAGCCATACATATATATGCTGCCTTTGAAACTATTTTATTATCATCTCTTACTTTAAAATGCATAGCATCCATATATACGATTGGGTATATTTCATCAAGTTCTCTGCTTTGCCATTCGGCGGCAGCCTCTACAACCTTATCTGTTATCTTAGATATCATTGCAGGAGACACATCAATGCCATATAGTTCTTCCATTTCAGATTGGATATCTCTTACACTCATACCACAGGCATAAAGACCTATTATTTTTTTATCTAGTTCATTACATACAGTTTCATACTTTTTAACAACCTTCGGTTCAAATTGTGCTTTTCTATCTCTTGGTATATCTAGGCCAACTTCACCAAAACTACTTTCAATAGTCTTAGAACTATATCCATTCCTATAGTTTGGATTAGCTTCATTACTTCTTTCATGCCTTTCTCTTCCCAGATGTTCTTCCATTTCTGCTTCTAGCAATTGTTGGATAATATCTTTGAACAGCTTTTGCATTAATCCATTTTTACCAACTACATCTTCCATGGTTTTACATTTTCTTACTTCAGCTTGGTAGTCTAAATCTGGAATAATTATTTCTCTTTGATCTTTCATTTCTTTACCTCCAAAAGTTTAATATGAATATTATTCCAAACTTACCAATTTTACATTCAAAAAAGACTGTAGGTAAGTTTGTATTTACACAAAACTACCTACAGTCCCTTTATTTTTTGTATTTTCTTTAAAGCCTTTTTAGATCCTCTAGCTATATCTTTTTCTAGCTTTCTATCCTTATAGCTTGTAAATAAACTATTTAAATCGTAATCAGCTGGATATAGATCTTTTGCCTTTAAATATGGATTTACTCTTTTTATATTAACTTCTATGAAATCATTTTTATATAATACCTTTATATTATTGTATTTATCCATTTCTTCATAAACAATTCCATAGTCATCATAATCTAGTAACTTAACTTTATCGCCCTTTTCATAAAGATTATAATATTCTTTATTTTCAACAACAGTTTCCACTTTTTTATTAATTTTATTTCTATCTAATAAATCAAAGTTATAACTTTTATCATTTATATAATCCTTTGATTTAAGTAGTACCTTTTCACTTATACCCATTTTTTTAGAAATAAATAAAGCATTACTATTTTCAGATTTACCTATAGTAAGTTTATATAATGGTTCAAGTGTATCTTTATCAAACATCATCCCTGCATTTTCAAATTCAGGATGAAGAAGTGCAAACTTTTTAATTTCTCCATAATGAGTAGATGCTACAGTTATACATCCTTTTAAATATAGTTCTTCTAATATAGCAATTGCAAGTCCAGCACCTTCATTAGGTTCTGTACCTGAGCAAATTTCATCAAATAATATAAGTGTTGAGTTATTTGATTTATTCATAATATTAGCGATATTCTTTATGTGTGAAGAAAATGTACTAAGAGCATTTTCAATACTTTGATTATCTCCTATATCAACAAATATATTATCAAATATACTAATTTCACTTTCTTCATTACATGGAATATCAAAACCACATTGAGTCATAAGTGTAAGTATTCCTACAACCTTTAATGCTACTGTCTTTCCACCAGCATTAGGACCTGTTATAATTAAACTTCTATAGTTCTTACCTATTATAAATTTTAGAGGTACTACATTACCTTTTAACAATGGATGTTTACCATTAACTATATTTATATATCCATTATTATTTATCTTAGGAGTTATACAGTTATTATTTAGGCTATATTTTGCCTTAGCAAAAACCATATCATACTCCCCTATTACTTCTATATTCAATTTAATATTTGAAATTTTTTCAGAAATAAGTTCAGATAAGTAAGATAGTATCTTATATTCTTCAGCTATCTCTTCACTTTTTAAAGATATTAATTCCATACTGTACTTTGATACACTACTTGGCTCTATAAATACCGTTTGACCTTTTGATGATGTATCTAAAACAACTCCGTCAACTTCATTTTTATAAGATGCTTTTATAGGAATTACATATCTTTCATCTCTTTTACTTATTATAAATTCTTGAATATACTTCTTATTATTACTAGAAGTTAAAAACTTATTTAGCCTTTCTTTTACTCTACCTTCTGCAATATCTATACTTCTTCTTATTTTTTTCAATTCTTTACTAGCACAAGAATCAACCTTATTATTTTTGATGCAATAATTTATTTCTTCTTCTATATTTAAGCATTCTGTAATATTAAGTGAGTATGAACTTAAAGTAGGTGAATAAAATTCTTTATCAGCCATAAATTTTTTTATTTTTCTACAACCCCTTAGAAAGTCTTCCATTTTAATAAGTTCATTTGGTTCTAATATCATACCTTTTTCAACCTTATCAATTATAGGCGAAATATTAAATAGACCTTCAAGTGGTATATAGTTACTATTTTCTATAATTCTTCTAGCTTCAATGTTTTCATTTAGCTTTCTTCTTAATATACTTAAGTTACTACTTGGATTTATTTTATCTATTAATTCTTTTCCAAGAGAACTTACGCAATGCACTTTTATTAATTCTTTTACTTCATTAAGTTGTAATTTTTCAATTGTTTCTATATTCATTTTTATTAATCTCCTATATTTATCAGTTATTTTTTTAAGAATAAATAATGACTTCCTGATAAATAAGGTCTAATCGTTTATAGTAAACTCCTTATTTATCAAGAAGTCTTACTACACTCTCACTATATTTAAATTTTTTCAAAAAATTCTCTCCTATCTTTATAAAATTGTTTGATTTATTATATCATAATCAATATGCCTATACAATGATTGGTTAATATACAGTTATTGTATAAGACGCTTTAAAAGACTTACCTACACTTAACTTATTTATATATGATTTATTCTTATATACATTATCAGAATTTATATTATCACAAAGCCCATACCAAGGTTCTATACATATGAATGGTGCTATTGTATTATCTTCACTATAATAAGGACTCCAAATCCCAACTAGAGGAAACTTACTAAATTCAACATTAATTTCTTCTTTATCTTCATTATTAAAAATAGATATAGAATCAATATCTGTATATATTAATGCATCATTAATAAATAACTCAGGACTTAATTGTAACTTATCTAAATTTTCAACTTCAAAAGATTCATCGTGAAATGGACCATTTAGATTTATTTTATTTACTTTATCCTTACAATTAAATTTAAGATAATAATCATTAATAGATTTATGTTTAGATGTAGGGATATTAAATGCAGGATGAGCTCCTATTGAAAAATAAATATCTCTACTATCAGTATTTTCAACTGTCCAATCTATTCTAATACTATTATCTATTAAAGTATATTTTATGCTTAAATTAAAATCATATGGATAAAACTTTTTAGTATTATCATTTGAAGTTAATAAATAAACTACATAATCATTACTTGTTTCTATCACTTTAAAATCCATATCTCTTGCAAACCCATGTTGACCCATAGAATATGTATTATCCTCGATTATAGTTTTGTTCTCTTTTAATCTTCCTACTATAGGAAATAGTATAGGTGAACGTCTTCCCCAGTATTTTTCATCACCACACCATAATATATCTTTATTATTTTTCTTAGAATATATTCTAGTAAGCTCTGCTCCAAAACTTTTAGATTCAACTATTAAATTATCATTTTGTAATATATTCATAATACCCTCCCTAAAAATATCTTATGTATATATTAATATATACTTCTAAAATTTAATAGTTATATTAAGGAAAAGTATTTATATTAATGAAAAATTTAGAAATTAATTGTAATAAAAAATCTTTGTTTTACCAATAATAAAAAATATATATTAAAATTTATGGAGGTAAACAATTATGACTTTGAATTGTGCTGCTCATAACTGTGCTTATAATACATCTGGTACATGTTATGCTGGAGGTATACAAGTATCTGGAGTTAATGCAAAAACTACAGCGAACACAAAATGTTCTACATTTGTACCTAAAGATTCTAATGGAAGTTTTTCAAATAATATTAGCAATAATTTTACTACATCTAGTGATATAGATTGTAAAGCTAGAAGATGCTCATATAATAGTAACTGCACTTGTACTGCTCCTAGTGTTCAAATTAATTTAGAAAATGCAACTTGTGAAACTTTTATCTGTGGCGAATAAATATAAAAAAGACTAAGGTTAAAGAATTACCTTAGTCTTTTTTTATTATTTAAATATTCCTATATGTTTACTACTTTATGTTCTTTAATATAGCAGTTAAGTATTCCCAAGTTCTTTGAGTTGATGGGATATCTAAATGTTCATTTGGTGTATGAACATCATATAGGTTTGGCCCTATAGATATTGCCTGTGCTCCTTTTATAGCATCTAATAAAAGTCCACATTCTAGTCCTGCATGTATAGCACTTATTACTGGTTTTTTCCCTGTAACTTCTTCATAAGTATTAACACATATTTCTTCTAGTTTTGAGTCTTTAGCGTATTCCCATTCTGGGTAGTCATCTTCTAATTCTAATTTAACTCCTAATAGGTTACATAATAAAGTCATTTTAGTATTTATTACATCTTTTAAACTTTTTACTGAACTTCTTGTAGCAAACTCAAATACTATCGCATCTTCATTATTATGAACAACACCTAAGTTTGTTGAGCTTTCTACTAATCCTTTTATATCCATACTCATTGTTTGAATACCAGCAGGCATTAAATTTGTTAATGCTATATATTTATCTCTAACTTCATTAGTTAATGCTTTTTCATAAGAAGATTCAGATGTATGAGTTAATATATTTACTTCTGGATCAGAAGTTTTAAATTCATTTTTGAATATTGATAAAATGTTTTTGATTTCTTCTTCAACTATTACAAGGTCTTTTTGATTTATTAATATAGTCGCTTCAGCTTCACGAGGTATGGCATTATTTTTAGCTCCACCACTAACTGATACTAAGTCAAAATCAACGTTAGCATTATTTAATAGGTGATTTAAAATTCTTCCCATAAGGATATTAGAGTTTGCTCTTTGCTTATCTATTTCCATTCCAGAGTGACCGCCTTGTAGTCCTTTAACATCTATTGTATAAGCTATTTTATCACTATCAACAGACTTAAACTCTTTATCTAGAGTAACTACGGCAGTAACACCTCCAGCACAACTTACTGTTATAGTTCCTTCTTCTTCTGAATCTATATTAATTATATATGTACCTTTGAATAAATCACCATTAAGAGTCATTGCTCCAATCATACTTTCTTCTTCATCAGCTGTGAAAACTACTTCAAGTGCAGGATGAGGAATGTCATTAGATGCTAATATTGCAAGTCCCATAGCAACTGCAATACCATTATCTGCTCCAAGAGTTGTATCAGTAGCATATAAATAATCCCCTTCTACTCTTAATTTAATTGGGTCTTTTTCAAAATCATGCTCTGTTCCTTTGTTCTTTTCACAAACCATATCCATATGACCTTGTAATATTACTACTGGACTGTTTTCATATCCTGGTGTAGCGTCTTTTTTGATTATAACATTTAAGTTTTCATCTTGGATTGACTCTAATCCTAAACGCTTACCTTCATTTACTAGATAATCGCTTATTCCCTTTTCATTTCCTGAACCTCTTGGTATTTGGCTTATCTCCCCAAAATACTTAAATACTAATTGTGGATTTAAATTTTCTACTTTCATAATAACCTCCCTTTTGTTTCTATATTAAATTAATATATTTTATAAAAAGGAAACTGAAATTACTCAGTTTCCTTTTTATTTTTATTTAGTGTTATGCTTTAGTATAACTTTAACATAACTTTAGTCTAAAATTTTCAAATTATTATTTTATAAAAGTATCATAGCTATTGATAAAATAATTGCAGAAGATACAAATACAGCTGCTATTACTTTACTTACAAATTTAACCCAAGTCTCAAAGTCAACTCTAGCAATAGCTAAAGCACCCATTATAACACCACTTGTAGGTGTTACGAAGTTTACTATACCGCTACCTGCACTGAATATTGAAACTATAACTTCCGGAGCAAATCCTAAACTAACTGCAAGTGGTCCAAATATAGGCATTGATAAACCAGCTAATCCAGAAGTAGATGGTATAAAGAATGATAAAATCATATATATTATTAAAGCAACTATAACGAATATTATAGGTGACATTCCTGTAAGCATAGATGATGCTGCATTTAATACATAGTTATCAAGTCCTGTAGAACTCATTATTACAGATATTCCTTTAGAAACACCTATTACTAATGCAACACCTACCATGTCAGCTGCTCCATTCATAAATGAACTTACTATTTCTTGTTCTTTCATTCCATAAACTAGACCTATAATAACAGACATTATAGCAAACCACATACTAAGTTCTGAGAACCACCAATTACCTAATGATGATCCATTTAAGAAATCAGTTTTTGTAAATATAGTTACTCCAAATTCTTCCCAAGGTATTATTCCTAATACCATTACTATAAATGTTAAAGCGAATAAAGATAAAACTATTTTTCTTTTACCTGTAAATTCAATAACTTCTTCTTTGTTACCTAAGAAAGCTTCTTTAGCTTCGTTGAACTCTTTATCAGATAATAATGAGTTTGCTTTGTCAGCTTTAACTTTTTTAGCATAACTCATAACAAAGTATGTAGATATAGCTAATGATGAAAGCCATAAAGCTACTGCTGTTCCTATGATTATAACTTGGTTTGCTTCGATTCCAACTCCATTTAATGCTCCTATACTTGTTGAAACTAAGAATGGGTTAACAGTAGAACCTAAAACTCCAGATCCAGAACCAAGTATTAAAGTTGCAACAGATACAAGTGGATCAAATCCTGCTACTATCATAGTAGTTGTAACTAATGCTGCGAATGCAATAGTTTCTTCAGCCATACCAAAACTAGTACCACCTAAAGAAAATATAAACATTAATACAGGTATTAACACAAGTTCCTTACCTTCTAATTTTTTAACTACAGATCCTATTCCTGCATCTAAGGCACCTGTTTTAGCTGTTACTCCTAAGAAACCACCGATTAATAAAACAAATATAGCTATATCAATAGCTTCATTTAACCCATTTATTGGGGCCATAACTAAATCAGAAAATTTAGCTGCTGTTATATCAGGTATAAATTGTGTTGCTAGTGCTATTAAAGCAGTTATTGATAATAACACTGTATACGCTGATGGTAATGAAAAACTTTTCTTTTCTTTTTTACTCATACGACATACCTCCTGATGAAATTTTTATATAAAGTATTTTAATATCTTTGTATAAATTCTAACATATTCCCAAAAAAAGTCAAAAATTGTTTTTTTAAGTAAAAAAATAAAATTTTATAAAAAAGTAATATAATTAATATAATTTACATAAAAAATATTAGTATATAAAAGATGTACTAGTATTTTTTATGTAATAAAAATTATTTACAGATAATTTTTATTTTTCTTCAAATTCTATATTTTATTTTTATTTAATAACTATGTTAACAATAGCTATCAAGTATATCTTTAATGATTGTATTTTTTCCGTTATTACATAAAAAATGCTTTAAAACAGTATTTTATATTGTATGTTAAATATCATTATTCCTACTAGGTATTTTATAAATATATGAAAAGAAAAAGATAAAAATATCCTAATTTATGGTATTTTCCTCTTTTTCTTTAATATTATAATCTCACTTCTCTTGTAATATTCAATTATATCTTTTTTTAATTCTCTCATTTATAAAATCTGATAATAATTCATACCCTACACTTACTAAAGGCATTCCTAAAACCATACCTATTACTCCAAATAAGTTCCCTCCTACAATTATAGCTAATAAAATCCATAATGGTGAAAGCCCCAATGAATTTCCTACTACTAATGGATATACAAACTTTCCATCTAACTGCTGAATCGTAATTATTAATACTAAAAATATTATTACTGCTCTCGGTTTTACCATAAAAATTATAAATGCTGATATTATAATACCTACATATGTTCCAAATATAGGTATAAAATTTAATATTGGAATCATTATACTTATAAGTAATGCATATGGTATTTTAAAAAGTGAAAAAACTATAAAAAATACAGTACCTAATATAAGTCCATCTGCAGATTGTCCTATTATAAATCTAGAAAATTTATGATTAGTTAATCTTAGAATATATATTATCTTTTCACAATTCTCTTTACTAAAAAATGCATATAAAAATTTATTAAATTGTAATTTTAAAGTTTCTTTGCTTACTAAAATATATATTGAAATTATAAATCCTAAAAATAGATTCATAAAAAAACTAGTTACCCCAACTGTAAAATTAAATAAATTAGAGATAAACATATTTATAATGTTTCCAATATACATTATGCTTTTTTGAATAATAGATTGTATATCAAAGCTTATTTTATTAATAAAACTTAAATTTTTTAAGTTCTTTGTTATGTAACTTTGAAGTTCATTCATATAATTAGGTATATTATCTGCCAAATTCATTATATTTTTAATTAGTTCTGGTGCTATATAATGTATAAAAACGCTAAGTAATAATATAATTATGATAAATGTCAGAATTAATGCTGTAGGCCTAGATATCTTTTCAAATTTTTTATATTTTTTACATATAGGCTTTAGTAACTTCTCTTCTATTAATTTCATGGGTAAGTTGATTAAAAATGCTATAACTCCTCCTATGATGAAGGGCTTAAATGCTGTGATTATTCTACTTACTATACTTTGTATTAGTGTTGGCTTTATTATTAGCATAAGAAGTACGATTATATAAGTTGATATTATAAGCTGTTTTTTTAATTTTAAATCTTTTAATATATTCATTGGCTCCTCCAATAAAATGCTTATTTCATTATCTTTTATATTGTCCAAAAAATCATTATAAAATCCATATTTTGTTAGTTTTGTATTATAAATAAAAAAGATAGCTAATCATAATATAATCAAATTATGATTAGCTATCTTTTTAAATTAAATATTATTTCTTAACTATATCTTTATCAAATGCATATGCCATTACACAGTATTGGTAATCAGTCTAATGGTTACATTTACCCCTTAGCATACTTAAGCGGTACGTCAGGATCTGCCTTACTATTTACTATCTCTATATTGCTAAGGTCTATGTAGTTTTTCATACTAGATGTCAGCGGACTATCTATTTTAAATAAATCTTGTCCATCTTTTGAATCTCTATCAATTAAATCATATTCTATACTCTGGCTAATTTCTCCATTAGTTAAAATCTCTCTTTTTAATAATTTATTACTCTGCTTATCTATGTATAAATTATGATTTTTGCTTGAATATTTAATGACTTTATCAGAATCTGTATATGATGATTCCCAATTAATATCTAAGCCTGATTCAATATCATCAATGAAATAAGACTCTACCATAGACATTTTTAATAATTTTTTATTTTCCTCAATTGCATCTGGAGCAAGATCTTGTCTTAATCCTGAATATATTCCATTATCTGCTCCTATTGATATTGCCTCTTCTCCCTCATTTAATACTAGTATTCGAGAAATTAATTCTCCATTTTCATGATAATGGTCTGTCTGGTCTAACATTCTTTTAGTATCTCTATACATATCAACATACTCTCCACTAGAATATGTTATTCTAACATGGTCTATACCATCTGTTTTTAGTATGTTTTCATAGCTAGCTTTAACAATCTCTTTATTTTTAACTATTTCATTACTATCATAATTAGCTTTACCGATAACGACGCTTGATCCAATTACTAGTCCAATTATCGCTATTGTGCTTATCTTTTTATTTATTAACATAATTCCCCCCTTTTAACACTCTATAAATTTTACACTTCATAAGTCAGTTATTAGCTTATTTATATTATAGCTGACTTAATTTATAATGTTAACTCTTATTATGTAATATTATAAATAATTATTTTCTATGATAAGCATTTGCTAGCATCCATATATTTAATTTATCGGTAATAATCGAAAAATAAATATTTCTGTTGCAAAAATAAATTTAATCAACTAAATTTATACTTAAATAATCAAAAGGTAGTGTCTATATAAAAAAGAGCCTTAGAAATAAGGCTCTTTAATTTACTTTACATATTAATTAAATATTATTTATTATTAACTGCATTTTCAGCAAACTCAGTTGTAACTATTTCAGAGTATGGAGGTCTTTCATCTAATTCTCCAGCAGTTTCCATAACCTTCATTAGATTATTTAAACTTTCTTCAGATAAAATAGGATCTGAGCACCAAGCATCTATTTCTCTATATTTTTGAGCAACTATTATTAAATCTTCTAGTGAGTTATCAGTAAAGAATGGCTGCATAGCTTTAGCTACTTCTTCATCACTAGCAGTTTGAATCCATTGTTGACCTTTATATAAAGCATTAGTAAATCTTTGTACTAAGTCTTCATTTTCACTCATAAAAGATTTTGTAGCAGAATAAGCAGTAAATGGTATTTCACCAGAATCTGCACCAATTGAAGCTACTATATATCCTGCACCTTCTTTTTCAAGTTGACTTGCTGTTGGTTCAAAAGCTGTAGTATAATCTGCTTCACCTGCAGCAAATGCACCTGCCATTACGCCAAATTGAACATCAGTTCTTACGTTGACCTCTGCACTTGGATCATCTTCTCCAATATTAAGACCTGCATTTTTTAGAACATATTCAAATGTCATTAAAGGTACTCCACCTTTTCTACCGCCAAGTACCTCTGATCCTTTTAAATCTTCATAACTAAAATCATCATTTTTCTCTCTTGATACTAAGAAACTACCATCTCTTTGAGTAAGTTGAGCAAAGTTTATAGCATAATCTTTACTACCTTGATTGTAAACATAAATAGATGCTTCTGGTCCCATAAGACCTATATCTGCTTCACCTGAAATTAAAGCTGCCATAGTTTTATCTGCACCTTGTGTATTAATAAGATCTATCTCAATTCCTTCTTCTTCAAAAAAACCTTTAGTAATAGCTGCATATTGTGGAGCATAAAAAACTGAATGTGCCACTTCTGCTATGGTTATTTTGTCAAGTTTTTTTGCTTCAGTTTTATCTTGTTGATTGCAACCTGTAAAACCTACTAAACCAATTGCCAAAGAGCTAATTATAGTTACAATTTTCTTTAACATACTTATCCCCCTTATATATATCAGATACTATATATTATTATTACAAGCTAGTACTTGTTACTGTATAGTTTGTTTAAGTAATATTTAAGTTTAATCTTTATTAAAAAAAGGAAAATTATATTCAATGTTGAAAGCCTTATTATAAGTATTTAAGGAGGCGTATTATGAGTGTATATAATAAAAAAAATTATAATTATGAATATGATGTTTTAGGTAATTTCTATAAAATAAATAATACTGATATAACATTTAGAAATATATTAAATATAAAAAGGAAATATATATCAACCTCAAATATAGATGCAACTTTTATAATAACAAATCCTCAAAATTCTAGTTTAATTGATAAAGCTGAAATTCCAAGCTTTACTGTGGATGAAATTATTAATAATAAAATGCCTATAATTCTTAACCCATGTACTATGGGAAAGAAAGAATTCTATATAATGAAAGCTATGGATGATATGAATTTGAATAATATTAATGTATTGTCTTTATCTGATATAGTTAGTAAAAATAAGAAGGACTTTATATATAAAGAAGGGCTTTTTAAAGAATTACACGAAAATACCCCTTACCTACATTCTATTTTTGACTATCATAGAAAGGATTGTTCTTTTTTTCTAAATAAAAAATCTAATGTAATATGTTCTTATGATAATATAAATGATTTGTCAGCAAAAGCTAAGCATTTTTTTAGTAAAAATAATATAAAGATAATAGATTTGAAGAGAGAAAAGTCATCACTTAAGGAAAATTATTTGAGGACTATATATAATTCTTTTTCAAAATAAAATATTTATAATAAAATATTTATATTGTTTATAGTTTTAGCTTCTAAAAAAATAAACGAGATTTATTATTAGATAACTTAAGTCATACTAAAAGACAGTATCAAATTATGATACTGTCTTTTTATTAGTTATTATTATTTTTTATACTCCTTGTTGTAAACAAGATTTCAAATCATCATCAGGTGTACTTATAGTTCTTAAATCAAATGTATCTACTAAATATTGAAGTACATTTGGACTTAAAAATGCAGGAAGTGTAGGTCCTAAGTATATTCCTTTTATACCTAGTGATAATAGTGCTAGTAAATCTGCTACTGCTTTTTGTTCATACCATGATAATATTATAGATAATGGAAGTCCATTTACACTTGTTCCAAAAGCATCTGCAAGTGCTGTGGCTATTCTAACAGCTGAATATGCATCGTTGCATTGACCAACATCTAATAGCCTTGGAAGCCCTGCTACTTCTCCAAAGTCTAATTTATTAAATCTATATTTACCACATGCTAAAGTAAGTATTACACAATCCTTTGGTACCTTCTTAGCAAATTCAGTATAGTAATTTCTACCTGGTCTTGCTCCATCACATCCTCCTATTAAGAAGAAATGTCTTATTTTACCTTCTTTTACTGCATTGACTATAGTTTCTGCATGACTTAAAGTAGCATGATGACCAAAACCAACTAATATCTCATGTGGTTCTTGATCTTCTTCATATCCTCCAAGCTCTAGTGCCTTATTTATTATTTCACTAAAGTCTTTTTTTCCATCTTCATTTTTTCCTATATATTTGACTCCATCCCATCCTACTACACTTGTAGTAAAGATTCTATCTTTATAAGTTTCTCTTGGTCTCATTAAACAGTTAGTAGTCATAAGTATACATCCTGGTATACCATCAAATTCTTTTTGTTGATCTTGCCATGCACCACCAAAGTTACCTACTAAATGAGGGTATTTTTTTAGTTCGGGATAACCATGACATGGTATCATTTCACCATGTGTATATATGTTTATTCCTTTGCCTTCTGTTTGTTGAAGTAACATTTCTAAATCTTTTAAATCATGACCTGATACTATTATAAAAGGACCTTTTTTAACATGTACATTTACTTTATGAGGAGATGGATTTTTATAAACTGTAGTGTTAGCTTCGTCTAATTTTTTCATTACAGCAACACTCATATCACCAGTTCTCATAGCCCATCTTATTAATTCTTCTACATCTAAATTATCATCAGTTATTGCTTCAAGTGCTCTTACATAAAAATTATCAACTTGATCATCATAAAATCCTAGTTCTCTTGCTTGATGACCATAAGCGCTTATTCCTTTTAATCCATATAATATAGTCTGTCTTAATGAACGAATATCTGGATCTAAACTTTGATCGTACATTATCCCAGCTTTTTTAGCATCCTTAAGCATTTCTGCTTTTGTATCACTTAAGTTATATGTAGCATGATCTGTATTATTTTTTATACTTCCAACTTTGCTTCTTAAATTTTCTTTTATTTTTTGAGATTCTCTTAACATTTCTACATGTACATCTGCATCAAAGTTTACATTAGTTAATGTAGTAAATAAACTATTTTCAATAAAACTAACTATATCTTTATCTACATTTTCACCCTTTTCAACAAGCTCTTTTGCATAACAACTTATACCTTTTATTTGGTATATAAGTAAATCTTGTAGTGCTGCTATTTCTGGAGTTTTACCACATACACCCATTTTAGTACAGCCCTTACCTCCTACCGTTTGCTCACATTGATAACAAAACATAGGATATTCTATTGCCATGTTATTCTCCATAGATTAAATCTCCTTTTATATTTTATATACTCTTATATAATTCCCTTATTTCAAAAAAAATATAATTCATAGCAATTGAAGATTTTATAAAAATAAAAAGAGAATATAGTATCCCCTCAGTAAATAGGTCTATATTCTCTATATTTTTATTCTTTTAGTATGTTATATTTATCCTAAGAACATTTTTAAATCATCTTCAACGTTAGTTATTCCACCGATACCAAAGTTTTCAACTAAAACTTTAGCTACATTTGGTGATAAGAATGCTGGTAAAGTTGGTCCTAAGTGTATATTCTTAACTCCTAGGTATAATAATGATAATAATACTATTACGGCTTTTTGCTCATACCAAGCTATATTAAATGCTATTGGTAATTCATTTATATCATTAAGTTCAAATACTTCTTTTAATTTAAGTGCTATAAGAGCTAATGAGTAAGAGTCATTGCATTGACCTGCATCTAATACTCTAGGTATTCCATTTATATCTCCTAAGTTTAGTTTATTGTATTTATATTTTGCACATCCTGCAGTAAGTATTACTGTATCTTTTGGTAACTTTGAAGCAAAATCAGTATAGTAATTTCTAGATTTAGCTCTTCCATCACATCCAGCCATTACGAAGAATTTCTTTATTGCTCCACTTTTAACTGCTTCTACTACTGCATCTGCAAGTGCAAATACTTGGTTATGTGCAAATCCACCTACTATTTCTCCAGTTTCTATTTCTGTTGGAGGAGCACATTTTTTAGCTTGTTCTATTATTTCTGAGAAATCTTTGTTATCTTCACTTATACCTTTTATATGTTTAACTCCTGCAAATCCAGCTGCTCCTGTAGTGTATATTCTATCTTTGTAGCTATCTTTTGGTGGTACTATACAGTTTGTAGTCATTAATATTGGACCATTGAAGCTTTCAAATTCTTCTTTTTGTTTCCACCAAGCATTTCCGTAGTTTCCTGCAAAGTGAGAATACTTCTTAAATGCTGGATAGTAGTGAGCTGGTAACATTTCAGAGTGAGTATAAACATCTACTCCAGTTCCTTCTGTTTGCTTTAATAATAACTCTAAATCTTTTAAGTCATGTCCTGATACAAGTATTCCTGGGTTATTTCTAACTCCTATGTTAACTTTAGTTATTTCTGGATGTCCGTAAGTTCCAGTATTTGCACTATCAAGTAGTGCCATACCATCTACACCTACTTTACCAGTTTCTAAAGTTAAGGCTATTAATTCATCTATAGATAAGCTATCATCTAAAGTTTTAGCTAAAGTAGCTTGCATAAATGCATTTATATCTTCGCTATCATAGCCTAAAGCATTAGCATGCTTCATGTAAGCTGACATACCTTTTAAACCATATGTTATAAGCTCTCTTAAACTTCTTATATCTTCATCTTTAGTAGCTAATACACCTACTTTAGTTGATTTTTCATCTAGTAATTTATCTATATCAGCAGATACTTCTTCTTTTCCACTTCCAAGTATAGCATCCTTTATTTTAGCTAAAATACCTACTTTTACATCCATGTCTTCCTTTGAAGTCGCATTCCATAGTGCTGCTTCTGATAAGTTTTCTTTATTATCCAGCTTAGATAATAAATCTTCTTTAGTACTTAAAGTTTCTTTAACTCTTGCATAGAATACTGCATCATCAAAGTTAGCATTAGTTATTGTAGTAAATAAGTTTATAGTTATTAAGTGATTAACATCTTTACTTACTTCTTTACCTTCTGCTCTAAGTCTTGTTGTTACTTCTGATAATCCTTTAGTTGTATATATTAATAAGTCTTGCATTCTTGCTAGATCAGGTGATTTACCACAAACTCCAAACTTAGTACATCCTGTGCAACCTGCTGTTTCTTGGCATTGATAACAAAACATTTTATTTTCCATAATTATTCCTCCAAATATTTAATGTTCATTTTGTATACACATTATATATATAAACTAATATAATTTCCGTAACATAGGTTACATTTTTTAAATTTGTAATTTTTTTTAATTTATATTAAAATAAAAATAATCTTAGACATTTATAATAAATGTACTAAGATTATTTAACAAAAATTATATATATTATTTTAATGTCTATTTACTAGAATTAAGCTTTTCTAAAACTTCTTCTAAGTTTAAGTCGTGTATAAAACATGCTTGTTCCAAAGTTTCCATTGAAGAAGATGGACAACCTAAGCATCCCATACCAAATCCCATAAGAATATCTGCAGCCTTTGGATTTGTTTCTAATATTTCACCTATAGTATTGTCTTTTGTTATCATATCTTAAACCTCCTTTATTTTATACCTAAATTTATATAATATAGCTATTTTAATATAGTAACTACTACTTTACTAGTAACTCTTGCTATTACATTATGTTCTATTCTTGCATCAAATGGTAAAAAGTCTCCTTCTCTTAATTCAAACTTCTCACCAGTTACAAATTCCATATCCACGATACCGCTTAAAACTTGAATACTTGCATATCCATTATGAGAGTGATTAGGAAGCCCCTTACCTTCTTCAAATTTAAAGAATAATGTTTTGTACTTTTCATTATCTACTAAAAATTCTCTATTTGTTTCTATTTGATTAATATTTATAGGTTTCATGCTTTCGCCTCCGATTATAGATACTTATTTTCTAAACTTTCTAAAATTGATATGTTTCTATCTTTGACCTCTGTGTTATTATTTTCAAAATTTAAGCATTCTATATCAATTTTTTCTAATATCTCTTTATCTAATTCTCTTTGTGCAAATTTATATATAACTCTATCTTCTTTATCTATATGTCTTTCTAGTAAATGAGTATAAGAAATTGCATTTGCTATTATATACTTGCTCTCCTTCTGATGTCTCATCTCTATTAGTAATTATTTTTTCTTAATGACCATAGTTTCGCCATCTATTTCAACATACTCAAAGTCATTATTTACTTCATTTACAAAAGCTTTTATCCATAAGCTTCTTAAAGAGTAGAATGTATTAACATCTATGCCTTCTTTACCCCATATATCTTGGTGTACACATATTCTTCTCTTCCACTCTACCTTTTCATCTTCTGATATAATAACTTCATTTACTCTATCACATGGCATACCATCTAATATATAGTCATTTACACTATAATATATCTCTGATGCATTTGTAATAGTTTTAGATTCTTTTACTTCTTTGGCAGCTTTTATACCTTGTTCAATATATACTTCTTCTAATTTTTTTAATGAATTTTCGTCATTTTCTAGTATCGCCTTAGTCCATGATGCCATTCTACCTTCGGCAGAATGTATTTTACTTTGTAACCATCCATGAATGTTATTTGTATCTATCATTTCTTCTAGTTTTTTGTTTGGAAGTTTTTCTCCATACTTTAAGTTAATTTCACTGCTTAACTTTTCTATATTTAAACCTTCACTTTTTGCTAGTTTTATTATTTCTTCTTCTAAACCTTCAAACCATAATATTTTGTTGAATAACCAATAATGTATTTTCCCTAAAAATAAGCTCATTATAATTTCCTCCTCTTTAGTTAATGTGTATTTTATACACTCATTTAAATTTTATCTTCTAATTAATATGTTTATATTATATGATAATATTTTTTAAATATCTGTAACATAAGTTACAGTTTTTTATTAAACTTAAGACATAATAAAAGACAGTATCAAATTATGATACTGTCTTTTATTTGTCTATTTTATTTATAGTCAAGATTGCCATTTTTATCAAAAGCTGTAACTACAGGTGTTAGCCATTTTCCTAACATAATAGTTTCCTCCTTAATAATTTATACTTTTACTTAACTACATTTCTTAATACTCCAATTCTTTCTATTCCACACTCAACTATATCCTTAGATTTCATATACTTTGGAGGATTAAATCCCATGCCAACTCCTGAAGGCGTACCTGTAGCTATAATATCCCCTGGTTCAAGTGTCATTCCTGTTGAAATTTCAGATATTATACTAGGTATATCACTTAAAAGATATTTTGTATTTGATTTTTGCCTTATTTCTCCATTTACTTTACTATAAATGTCTAACTCTATTGGGAATGGAATTTCTTCTTTGTGTACTATGACTGGTCCTAATGATGTGAATGTATCTAAGCTCTTTCCTCTATACCATTGAAGATGTTGCTGTTGTAAGTCTCTTGCTGAAATGTCATTCATTATTGTATAACCGAATATATAGTCTTTAACTTCTTCTTTACTTATATTCTTACCTTTTTTACCAATTATAACTGCTAATTCAACTTCATAATCTAATTCATCTGTAAAATTATCATTTTCTATATAGTCGTCATTTCCAATTGCTTCTACAACTCTTTTTGAAAAATATACAACTTTTTTAGGTTCTATAAATTCACCTTTTTTGAAACTATTTTTTGTTTCATTTAAATGCTCTTGATAATTTACTCCTATGCATATAATATCGTGCTTTGGTTTAATTATAGGTGCACATATATCTATACAATCTAAACTATATGTTTTTACATTATTTTCATCAAAATTAAAATTTTTAATTATTTCTATATCTTTATCACTTATATTTTCTATTAGATCTAACATATCATCATAGTTTTTTGATAAATTTAAATCATTTATATCCACTACATATTGCTCATTTTTTAGTAGTACTCCTACTTTTACTTTTTGGTTATTCTTAAAGCTCATAAATTTCATATATCAATTCTCCTAATTTTTATGCGTAGTTACATACTCTTGCTATTGCAATTTCCATAAAGCCAAGAGATTCAGCTTTTGTTTTCTTTCCATTTGCTACTTCTAATAGCATTTTTAATAAATCATCAGTTAATTCTTCCATAGTCTGTGGACCATATATAACTGGGCTAGCATCAAAATCTATATTGTCTTCCATATTTTTGAAAGTATCTCTATTTCCTGTAATCTTTATTACTGGAGATATAGGATTACCTGTTGGTGTACCTCTACCTGTAGTAAATACAATGTCAAGTAATATTCATTTATTAAATTTATTATAAATTTTAGTTATAGTTAAAATATATTTCAAGTATTAATAATATTATGAGGATATACTTTCACTCTAAAGGGGGTAATACTTTGAAAAGTTTTATTAAAACTACTTTTCAATTATTTTTTGGATACTTTCTCTATGGATTAGCTATAGTTTTTATGCTAAATGCAAACATAGGATTATCACCATGGGATGCATTTCATCAAGGTTTATCAATCAAAACTGGTATAACAGTTGGGCAAGCATGTATATTTGCAGGTACAATTATTGTTATTTTAGATGCCATTTTAGGTGAAAGTGTTGGATGGGGAACTATTACTAATATGATTTTTGTCGGTGTATTTGTCGATACTATAAATATGCTAAATATTGTACCTCACTCTAATAATTTCTTTATAGGACTTATAATGCTACTTATTGGGCTAGTTCTAGCTGCAGTTGCTACTGTAGTTTATTTAAGTGTAGGTCTAGGAAGTGGTCCTCGAGATGGTCTTATGTTAGCACTTCATAAAAAAACAAATTTACCAATTAAAATTATTCGTGCTATTATCGAACTTTTCGCCCTATTTTTAGGCTGGTTACTTGGTGGTACTATTGGAATAGGAACAGTTATCAATGCACTTTTTCTTGGATATGCAATTCAAATTGGCTTTAGTATTATTAAAATAAATCCAAAAGATATTAAACATAAATCAATTACAAGTGATTTATATGTAGTAAAAAAATTTATTTTTGCTAATATTATTAATAAAAATACAAATGATAATAATTCTGATGAAGAATAGCTCCTAATTATGCTAGGAGCTATTTTTATATTTATAAGTTACGATTTATTAATTATCTATTTTTTAAATCTTCTTCTTTTGCTATGAATTTTTCCTCATATCCATCAATTTTAGCATCTAATCTATTTAAGGTTTCCTTCATTTCTTCAATTCTACCTATTAACTGACTTCTCTGCTCTACTAAAAGTTGCTTTCTAGCTTTAATAGTTGAGTTTCCCTGTTGGAATAGTTGAACATATTCAGTCAATACTTCAATAGATAGTCCAGCGCCTCTCATACATTTAATAAATTCTACCCATTTACAATCTTCTTCTGTAAAATCCCTGATTCCACTTTTATTTCTATTTACTGGAGGAATCAGTCCTATCCTTTCATAGTAGCGAAGTGTATCTGCTGATAGATCATATCTTTTGCTCACTTCTGTAATTGTCATATGTTAATGCTCCTTTTAAATTTTCTAAACTTCAAATACTTTTGCCACATCTTTTAAGCGTTCTGTTATTTTAATATGTTGTGGACAGCTTTTCTCGCATTTTTTACATTCAATACAATCTGATGCCTTACCATAATTTTTTGTATAATTATCATAGTACATACCTTGTGTTGAAAAACCTCTATTTAAAGCTTGTTTTTCTGCATTATAAAGTGCAAAGTATTCTGGAATTGCAATATTTTTTGGACATCCATCTACACAATACTGACATGCAGTACAAGGCACTAATATAGCTTCATTTATTATTTCAACTGCTTTATTTACAATATCATATTCTTCTTTATTAAATGCTTTAAATTCTTGCATATATCCAGTATTATCTAGTAATTGCTCAATAGAAGACATACCACTTAGTACCATCATTACATTATCAAGACTTGCTGCATACCTAATTGCCCAAGATGGAACTGACATATCTGGATGATAGTTTTTAAATAATGCTTCTGCATCTTTTGGTATATTTGCAAGTGTTCCGCCTTTTACTGGCTCCATAACTATAACTGGCTTATTGTGTTTTGTAGCCACTTCATAGCATTTTCTAGACTGAATACTTTCATTTTCCCAGTCTATATAATTAATTTGTAACTGCACAAAGTCTACTTCTGGATGTGCTGTTAATATTTCATCTAATAAATCAGCTGTATCATGGAACGAAAAACCAATTTTTTTAACCTTACCTTCTTCTTTCTTTTGCTGAATAAATTCAAAAGCATCGAATTTTTTAGCAATTTCATAGTGTGAAACTCCTAGATTATGAAGAAGGTAATAATCAAAATAATCTACACCAGTTTTTTCTAACTGCTCATTAAAAATTCTTTCTAAGTCTTCTTTTTTCTTTAAAAACATAGTAGGCATTTTTGTAGCTACTGTAAAAGAATTTCTATCATGACGTTTTACTAATGACTCTCTAAGTGCAATTTCACTTACAAAGTTATGATACATATATGCTGTATCAAAGTAAGTAAATCCTCTTTCTAAAAAAGTATCCACCATTTGATTTAACTGTTCAAAATCAATCTTTGTTACATCCTCACTATCGCTTACTGGTAAACGCATAAATCCAAATCCTAATTTCTTTTCCATAATTATTACTCCCCCTTTATTATTTTCCCTTATACTAATTTACCCATAGTATAAGCTTCATCCATAGCTTTACTTCCCTTTATATCACCTTTATCCCAAGCACCTGTACCATAAATTATACCTTTTTCTTTTGCTCCAGGTAAACAGTCCATAAATCCTCTAAATCCTTCAATAGTTCTCTCTAATAACTCCTTGCCTTCATCTGCTGCTGTTATTATTATATAAAAATCCTTATTTTTAATTTCTGTATATCTTGCGAATGTTCTATCGATTAAAGTTTTCACCTGTGCATCCATAGTATAGAAATAAACTGGTGATGCCATTACAATTACATCTGCTTCTATCATTTTTTCTAATATTTCTGCCATATCATCTTTATGAATACAGACACCATTGTTTCTCTGACATGAGCCACATGCTATACAGTAATTAATTTTTTTATCACCTAAAAATATTTTTTCTACGCTATGACCTTCTTCACTAGCTCCATTTATAAATTGATCACATAATATTTCAGAGTTTCCATTTTTTCTTGGACTTCCTGATAATACTAACACTTTTTTATTCATTTTTGTATCCCCCTTTAAATAGTCTATAAGTTAATCATAGTACTTGGAGTTAACTCTAAGTCAATTCTTTTTTTATAAATTTAAATTCATCAGAAAAACTTTGGAATTTTTATATTTAAGCTTCCAAAGCTTTTTTGTTAATTTTCTGATTTTTTATTTATAATTAATTATATATCTATTTTATTGATTTAATATAATTTTCATTGTAAATTGCTTTACATTAATATATACAGCTTATTTTAACTTTGCATAAGTTTCCTCATCAACTGCTTCTAACCATTCGTTAGATGAACCTTCTGCTGGTACTTCTACTGCAAGATGTGTAAACCAACTATCACATGCTGCGCCATGCCAATGCTTAACTCCTGGTAAAATATTGACTACATCTCCTGGGTTAAGTTCTTGTGCTTCTTTTCCCCATTCTTGATAATATCCTCTTCCGCTAGTTACTAATAATATCTGGCCACCCTTGTGATGAATATGCCAGTTATTACGACATCCTGGTTCAAAAGTTACATTTCCAATTGGTACTCCTTCAGTTGTTAACATTTTTAAGTATGCTTGACCAATAAAGTACTTGCTAAACATTTCAGGTAGTTTATCACCTATTTCAAATATTGCTCCGTTGTTTGAATTATTTTCCAATATATTTACCTCCTTATGTTATTCCTTTTTCATTTTAATGTACTGTTTGTCAATATTCTCATGATCTAGTATTATATAGTTTACAAGTTAATCTTAATACTTAGAGTTAACTCTAAGTCAATATTTTAATAGAAATAAATTTTAGATACCCTAGATCAAAAAATACGACCCCCCTTATTTTTTATCAGGTAAGGCTGGATACCATGTATATGAAAGTATAAGTATGAAAAATATGGAATTTGTGGATATGGATTATTCTCGAATGGCTATTTCTGAGATTAATGAGAAAATCTGTTGTGAATGGGTATGAGCTTGATTTTCAATATTTTTATAGATATGATATACTAATTTTATTTTAAATTAGGATAAATTCTTAGTTGATTTAAGTGATTATAATTTGCATACCACATAGTTAATATAAAACGTAAAGATTTTGAATATGTTGAATTGAGTTTAGATGAATTTACATACCACATAGTTAATATAAAACATGAAAGTACAATTCACAATAGATGGCAAACCTCAATTTACATACCACATAGTTAATATAAAACTAAATGTATGGGACTGTAGGTAGTTTTGTGTAAATACAAACTTACCTACAGTCTTTTTTGAATGTAAAATTGGTAAGTTTGGAATAATATTCATATTAAACTTTTGGAGGTAAAGAAATGAAAGATCAAAGAGAAATAATTATTCCAGATTTAGACTACCAAGCTGAAGTAAGAAAATGTAAAACCATGGAAGATGTAGTTGGTAAAAATGGATTAATGCAAAAGCTGTTCAAAGATATTATCCAACAATTGCTAGAAGCAGAAATGGAAGAACATCTGGGAAGAGAAAGGCATGAAAGAAGTAATGAAGCTAATCCAAACTATAGGAATGGATATAGTTCTAAGACTATTGAAAGTAGTTTTGGTGAAGTTGGCCTAGATATACCAAGAGATAGAAAAGCACAATTTGAACCGAAGGTTGTTAAAAAGTATGAAACTGTATGTAATGAACTAGATAAAAAAATAATAGGTCTTTATGCCTGTGGTATGAGTGTAAGAGATATCCAATCTGAAATGGAAGAACTATATGGCATTGATGTGTCTCCTGCAATGATATCTAAGATAACAGATAAGGTTGTAGAGGCTGCCGCCGAATGGCAAAGCAGAGAACTTGATGAAATATACCCAATCGTATATATGGATGCTATGCATTTTAAAGTAAGAGATGATAATAAAATAGTTTCAAAGGCAGCATATATATGTATGGCTTTAGATATGAAAGGAAAAAAAGATATATTAGGTATTTGGATTGGTGAATCAGAAGGCGCAAAATTTTGGCTATCAGTTTGTAATGATTTGAAAAATAGAGGCGTAGATGATATTTTAATTGCATGTATGGATGGTTTAAAAGGTCTACCTGAAGCAATTAAAACTGTATATCCAGATGTAAGTATTCAAACTTGTATAGTTCATCAAATTAGAAACTCTCTTAAATATATAGCATCAAAAGATCAGAGAGAGTTTATGAAAGATTTAAAAAGTGTTTATAGGGCATTTAACGAAGAAACAGCACTTAAAAATTTAGATATTCTTAAGGAGAAATGGTATTCAAAATATTCTGTTGTAATAGATTCATGGTACAATAACTGGAGTAATCTGAATACGTATTTTGAATATCCACATGAAATTAGAAGAATTATTTATACTACAAATGCTCTTGAGGGATTTAATAGACAGTTAAGAAAATATACTAAGGTAAGAACTGTATTTCCAACAGATGAGTCACTAAGAAAATCACTATATTTATCTACCATGAAAATTATGGAGAAATGGACCTCTCCAAACCAAAATTGGGCGTCTACTTTAGGACAGCTTACAATTATGTTTGGAGAAAGGATACCTAACTCTTACACAATATAAATTTTTTTTAAAATTATGGAAAATTTAGTGTATAAATAACTAAATTAAACACATAATAATTGTGTAAAGAATTCCAGTATTAGTATTTCTCAAAAATAAAAAAATATTACTGGAATTTGAAATTTCCAGTAATATAAATTATAAAAAATCTTATTTACACAAATCTATAGACATTCTCAAATGTATCAATATTACTAGATTTATATGTTAAATAATTTACATACCACATAGTTAATATAAAACTGCAAGTTTTTATTTTATATGTAGTTCCTCCACATATATTTACATACCACATAGTTAATATAAAACTATTTGCTTTAACTACATTGTCTATTACATCATTACTATTTACATACCACATAGTTAATATAAAACAAAAAGAATAAGGACAATTTTTATTTGTTTCTGCTCTATTTACATACCACATAGTTAATATAAAACGCTTTAATATTTCATTTTCTTCTATTAATAATTCAATATTTACATACCACATAGTTAATATAAAACACATTTTTATTAATTCGTTATAAACTTCATAATCATTATTTACATACCACATAGTTAATATAAAACACATTAAGCCCTAAGCGTGCCGATAATTTAACTATCGGATTTACATACCACATAGTTAATATAAAACAGTAAATAGGTTAAACAGTTTGTCCTTGAAAAACTGAATTTACATACCACATAGTTAATATAAAACATTACTATTGTTTACATATAAACTAAAAATACATGCTATTTACATACCACATAGTTAATATAAAACAGGTGTTAATGGTCAAACCATGTCTTTTATATTTAAATTTACATACCACATAGTTAATATAAAACTTTGCCTTATATATTAATGCACATATTAGGTGTTAAATATTTACATACCACATAGTTAATATAAAACAATAGAAAAGTATATGAGTAAAGATAATCCAAATATAATTTACATACCACATAGTTAATATAAAACATGAAGATATAGTCCGACACTCTCAGTAATGGGAGAGATTTACATACCACATAGTTAATATAAAACTCATTACTCGTACTCTATCTTCTTCTGTTAAATTGGTATTTACATACCACATAGTTAATATAAAACACTGGCGGAGAGAAGCTTCAACAATTTGCAAAAGTTGCATTTACATACCACATAGTTAATATAAAACTAAGCTGGAATATATAGCTTAACTGTTTATGTTGTCTATTTACATACCACATAGTTAATATAAAACGCTTGTATCGACTCCTAATGATATTAATATATGTTTTATTTACATACCACATAGTTAATATAAAACGGGTTAAGTGGAATACCAGCTTATGTAATAATCAATGAATTTACATACCACATAGTTAATATAAAACTAGATGTAAAAGTATCTAAATATTACAATCCTAAAGAATTTACATACCACATAGTTAATATAAAACTAAAACTGTTTAACAGTTAAAATATATTATAAAAATATTTACATACCACATAGTTAATATAAAACCAAGAAGTTGGAATGATAAATATAGAATGAATTGGAATTTACATACCACATAGTTAATATAAAACGTTATATTACTAGATAGTATATTTAAAGAAAGTACTATTTACATACCACATAGTTAATATAAAACATAAAAAGCTATTAAGCTTATTTGCTAGTGCTATCCCATTTACATACCACATAGTTAATATAAAACGGAATAGCTAAAATGAAAATAATTAACACAGAAGTTTAATTTACATACCACATAGTTAATATAAAACGAGTGTATACATTCCCCTCTATCTCCTCCACCTGCATTGATTTACATACCACATAGTTAATATAAAACATAAAGTGCATCCTAGTATTACCGTTTGGAAGTGCTACATTTACATACCACATAGTTAATATAAAACATATTTTTCTCCTAATTTAGTTATTTTTTCAACTGTATTTACATACCACATAGTTAATATAAAACGAAGATAAAGTAAATAAAGAAGTAAAAGAAAATGCTTATTTACATACCACATAGTTAATATAAAACGTATGCAATTTTGGTATCATTGAGTTATCACCTCACTATTTACATACCACATAGTTAATATAAAACTGAGTAGCCATAGCTTCAACTCCCATTTTTTCAAAATTTACATACCACATAGTTAATATAAAACGTATATATTTTATCTTTTTCTAAGAACCCAAGTACGGAATTTACATACCACATAGTTAATATAAAACTTATTCTCCTTATATATACTGATTGATTTTCTCTAAAATTTACATACCACATAGTTAATATAAAACTGGTAAGGCTACAGGGTATCTAGGTAGTGCGGTAACTGTATTTACATACCACATAGTTAATATAAAACTATGGATAAATAATACTATTAACCCTTCTATAATTTTATTTACATACCACATAGTTAATATAAAACGGAGTAAATAAAGCTTTACTATCTTTATACAAATAACGATTTACATACCACATAGTTAATATAAAACCTTGATAACCTTCTATGTCATATAAAAAGTTGCTATTATTTACATACCACATAGTTAATATAAAACTAAAGCAATTTAACAGAAAAAAATACGGGATATAAGGATTTACATACCACATAGTTAATATAAAACACAATTTACTACTCTTACAGAATTATTTGATAATCTATATTTACATACCACATAGTTAATATAAAACTATGCAGAAGAATTAATTTTATATAAATAACTTCAAAATTTACATACCACATAGTTAATATAAAACTCTTATCATCACCTCTTACAGTATCTAGTAATAATGGATTTACATACCACATAGTTAATATAAAACAAATATATTTATTTTCAAGAATACTTTTTACAATCCTATTTACATACCACATAGTTAATATAAAACCAATATTAGAAAATCCATATAGTTTATACTCTAAAGTATTTACATACCACATAGTTAATATAAAACAATAAATACAAAATAAAAACAGAAGAATAAAAAATAATTTACATACCACATAGTTAATATAAAACTAATCTTGTTGCAATTCGTGCTTATTACATTCATTTAATTTACATACCACATAGTTAATATAAAACGGCTTCCTATGGTTTCAGATATAATCTTGAAATAAATATTTACATACCACATAGTTAATATAAAACATGATGAAATACTTGAAGCTATAGACGAACTTGCAAGATTTACATACCACATAGTTAATATAAAACGAGAAATTGATGATAAAAAAATGCTAGTAACACCAACATTTACATACCACATAGTTAATATAAAACATACAAAGATATATCAAAGGAAAAAGACAAGTATAAAAAATTTACATACCACATAGTTAATATAAAACTATAGTATAAAGTTTTTAGCACAATTTAATAAATTTTAATTTACATACCACATAGTTAATATAAAACTTTTATAGATAACCCTTTTCATAGACTACCTAAAAAATTTACATACCACATAGTTAATATAAAACTGACAAATGGGGTAATTTAATATATAGATTGATAGAAATTTACATACCACATAGTTAATATAAAACACAAGACTTATTAAGTAATACTTATTTATATTTTATATTTACATACCACATAGTTAATATAAAACGATGATGAAGGATGGGAGTCTTATGAGATTTCTACAAATTTACATACCACATAGTTAATATAAAACTAGTACCATTATTAAATCTGTTGGCTCTTACAAAATTATTTACATACCACATAGTTAATATAAAACTAGTATTTGTATCAATAGTTAATAATTCGTTGTTTATATTTACATACCACATAGTTAATATAAAACATTCTTAATAGCTAAAACCTTACTAGAAGTGTTTCTAATTTACATACCACATAGTTAATATAAAACGATGAAACATGGTATTTTAGAGTTTGCTGTGTAAATATTTACATACCACATAGTTAATATAAAACTATAATCACCCCTTTAAGATAATTATATATCAATTACATTTACATACCACATAGTTAATATAAAACATGATAGATGCGTAGTATGTCATCATAATTAATTTAGATTTACATACCACATAGTTAATATAAAACCAGTTCTTAATTCTTCGTATTCATGGTACGAGTATATAATTTACATACCACATAGTTAATATAAAACTATGTACAATTTTCCTTCTTAGTCATAACTTTATCTAATTTACATACCACATAGTTAATATAAAACTGTAACTCCCTCTCGTTTTACAAGTACTTGGTTTTAAAATTTACATACCACATAGTTAATATAAAACGTTTATAAGAAAATCACTACAGTTTTGCCATATAAACATTTACATACCACATAGTTAATATAAAACTTAATTTTCTATGTTGTCCTATAAAGTTTTACTTTTAATTTACATACCACATAGTTAATATAAAACTCATATAGATATTAATACTTTTGAAGATGTAATAATAAATTTACATACCACATAGTTAATATAAAACTAATAGGTAGATGTAAAATGAATATATCACATACGATATTTACATACCACATAGTTAATATAAAACAATAAGTTTGATAATTTTAAAATTATTTTATTAGGTAATTTACATACCACATAGTTAATATAAAACATGGGTAAAAAGGCGTTAGTTGGTAATATATACGTAATTTACATACCACATAGTTAATATAAAACTCTCCCAGCAACCTTGGAAATTGCCTTGAAATAGATTTATTTACATACCACATAGTTAATATAAAACGAATTATTGAGGGAATTATATAGATTTGATTAAATCTATTTACATACCACATAGTTAATATAAAACGCTAAAGTTTTTAATTTATATTCTAAATCTTTAGATATATTTACATACCACATAGTTAATATAAAACCATCAATGAACCCACCTATAAGTTCTTCAATTTCACTATTTACATACCACATAGTTAATATAAAACTGCAAGACCGGATTATATAAATAAGCTTCTAGTAAAATTTACATACCACATAGTTAATATAAAACATGAATCAAGACAATTAAAGGTATCTTTTAATAAAAGATTTACATACCACATAGTTAATATAAAACGAAATATACCAGCAAATGAAACTGAAATAGTTGCTAATTTACATACCACATAGTTAATATAAAACTTAGAGATAATACTAATATTCATGTTCTTAATAAAAGATTTACATACCACATAGTTAATATAAAACAAAAGTATTCTTGAAAATAAATATATTTTTCTAGTTGATTTACATACCACATAGTTAATATAAAACTAGGATAACATAGAAAATACATTTTAAATATACATAATATTTACATACCACATAGTTAATATAAAACCAAGACGTTGGAACTGAAAGTAACACAGAAAAAGAAAAATTTACATACCACATAGTTAATATAAAACAATATTAGTTGACAATCCACAATTAAGAGAATTACTATTTACATACCACATAGTTAATATAAAACTTTAATGAACATGGCTATGCATTAACGGGTTGGCAAAATTTACATACCACATAGTTAATATAAAACTTGATGAGTTAGGTGTAGAAGCTACAATGAAAATATAATTTACATACCACATAGTTAATATAAAACCAATATTAGAAAATCCATATAGTTTAGAACTTAAAATATTTACATACCACATAGTTAATATAAAACACACTTAACAGGAATTAAAGAATCTAAGTTTAAAAAATTTACATACCACATAGTTAATATAAAACAGGATATATAACCCTAAAACATATATTAATATCATTATTTACATACCACATAGTTAATATAAAACTTTCAGTTTCATTAGCTGGTATATTTCTAGTAAATACATTTACATACCACATAGTTAATATAAAACTAGGAGAACCTAAAACAACTTTAGGTGATATTATAGGATTTACATACCACATAGTTAATATAAAACTTTAATCTACTATTTTCCCTATTTTTTTACCACACATATTTACATACCACATAGTTAATATAAAACGAAAAGCTTCATAGCATTATGAGTAAAGTTGCAAGTTAATTTACATACCACATAGTTAATATAAAACTTTGACACTCTCATCCTTTTAGCTAAAGTGTTATAACTATTTACATACCACATAGTTAATATAAAACTTGAAAATAAGAATAAAGTTCAAGATGTATATATCGGATTTACATACCACATAGTTAATATAAAACTTTGAAGAAGATTGTATAAACGTTTGGTATGATTCTGAATTTACATACCACATAGTTAATATAAAACAAAAGTTTTCTTGTATATAGTTCATAATATTATCACAATTTACATACCACATAGTTAATATAAAACTATATCCACTTTTTAAAAACTTAACTTGCCTTAATCTATTTACATACCACATAGTTAATATAAAACCAATATTAATAAAATAATCTTCATTCTCTAAATCATATTTACATACCACATAGTTAATATAAAACCCCAAAAAATTATCTCTTCAAAATGTTGAAATATCTTATTCCTAGAATCAAAATAATATGTTTTTATTCTAGATTTGCAGTGAAGTTTATATAAAGAAAAATAAAATTTTAAAATATATACTTATAACTCACTATTCACAACACTTACAAGTAATATTACCATAAATATACCTCACTGCAAACTATAAAAACATCTCATCAAAATTTTTATGAACACCGTATGATTTTTTCTCTACATTATTAGGATTCTTTATCTCATAAACATAAATAGAATCTTCATTTTTATCTATAACATTTCTTATTTCTGAAATACATTTATGTAGCTTACTATCTGTTATCTCACCTTCAAATACAGAATTTTGTGTCCATGTTAAGTACTTTTTCAAAATCTTTCTTGATCTATTAAGAGCTTTAGCCTCCACAATATCATAAGTAATTATAACAAACATACTACCACCATGCCTTTAATACTTTATATTTTTCATCTTTTATAAAATGCTTAATAAGCTTATAGCACTCTAATCTAATAAATGTTCTATATGATACTTTTCTATTTAAATGTCTATGTTTTATAGTAGTCTGCATCTTTCTTTCAAAATCTTGTAAAAATTTTTTCTTTCCACTTTCACTTAAATAGCATATATCTTCTTCATAAACAAAATCTTTTTTATTTATTCTCTTATTATTTACCAAACTAAATATTATTGGGTCAATTATCAATGGCTTAAAAATCTCTGCAATATCCAAACTTAGCGAAAATCTTTTTGTTGAAGGCTCATGTAAAAAACTTATTGTTGGATCTAACTGTGTCTTATATATTTCACTTAAAACATTAGTATACATGATACTATTACCAAAGGACATAAGTGCATTAATTGGATCTTTGGGTGGTCTTTTTTCTCTTTTATCGAATTCAAATCCATTTTTAAGAATTTGATTAAATGATTTATAATATGTTTTTCTGATTCTACCTTCTCTACCCATTAAATCAGCTATATCTTTAGCTTCATCAATATTATTAACTTCTTTTTTTATAGTTTCTATTAGATATTCATCAACTTTATAGTATCTCATATTTCTAAGTATATGATGTGCTGCACTTTGTATAAAGGACTTAGCTAAATATATTCTTTCATATTCATCTAAATAACATGCTGACTGACATACTAAACTAAATCCAGATACATTTTTCTTTCTTGGATAATATGTTCCACTGTAATAACCATAATAATTATAAAAATGTAGCATTACTCCGTATTTACTTATGTAGTTAATTAATTTTGTATTTAAATCTACTTCACCATATACATGTATATCATCTACTAACTCTATAGGTAATGCTTTTTTATCACCATCTAGGTCATAATAATATACCGTATTATCTTTTCTTTTTATGCTTCCGTTACTTATTATATAATAATCTTTAGACATTATATTTCCTCCTTAGCAAAACAAAACTCATAATATGCACATTTAGTGCAATATGGTAATTTTACTAGTTTAGGAGGAGATAATTCTTTAGATAACTTTTTAATATCAATTAATGTATTTTCTATTTTTTCTTCTATTTCTTTAGTTAAAATTAATTCTTCCTGCTTCTTTTCTTTTACATAATTGATAGTACCTTTTTTCTCTATACCTAATACTTTTTTCAAGTAGTATAAATAATAGTAAAGTTGCATTTCATCAGCTTCTTGCATTTTTGAGCTTATTTTAACTTCTCTTACATAATCACCCTGAATAATATCTAGTTTTAATATATCATCTATTAACATTTCTTTATTCTTTACTTTTTTATATGAGTTTTCATGTACTGTTTTTCCAATTTCCACTCTACTACTGTTTTGCTCCATAGTTATCCCTTTTGAAAATAACCATAGTTTTCTTTTACAGACATAGTAATAGTTTATTTTTACCCCTTGTACTTTTAAGTCTTCTAAATCTATGGACATGATTTCACCTTCTCTTTAGTAAAATTATTAGCCACATAGTTAATATAAAAATTTATTTCTTTATATAAATTGAGATAGTTCTTCTCCTATGAGTACACCCTTTCCTTTTAAAGTTTCCTCATCCATATTATATTGATACTCTAGTATTTTCAAATCATCTAGCCCTTTTATATTAATATCTGTAACAAGACTCTTATCTCTAACTTTATATGCTGATACACTTACCGTCTTCTTTGTAATTGCTTGTCTTATACTTCTTCTTTTATCCTTTAATATAGTTATCATTTTTTTATCTTTATTGTTATACGCTATACTTAATTTTTCACCAAGTGATCTGTAATCTTCTATTAATGTATCTTCTATTCTATCGTATATTTCTCTAGGTATAACTGTATATGCATCAATGTTTCTCAATATTTTTTGAGCATCATTTGAACTCACACTATATGGAGGCATTGTATCTAATATTTCTAGAGCCTTTTTAAACTTTTTATAAAACTCTGTATTTTTTAGATTTTCTTTTGAATATAGTATTTCTACCATTTTTACTTTATCATCTTCTTTTATTTTTAATGATATATCATCATTTATATACTCTTTTAATAAGTCTATACCTTTATTGACTATTTCTTCATCATATATAGTTCCTATGCCTTGAGCTTCTTCTGTATATATAAATACATTAGGATTATCTATTTCTTTTTTTCCTGCTCTATTACATCTACCAAATCTTTGGAACAAACTATCTAGAGTTGATATTTCTGTATGTAATATATCAAAATCTATATCAAGTGATGCCTCTACTAATTGAGTAGTAATCCAAATACCATGTTTATCACTTCCTGCAAAATCTTTTATAGCTTTTTCAAGCTTACTTCTATCTTCTTGTATATACATAGAATGTAGTAAATTTAAATCTATATCTAAGTTATTATTTGCTATTATTTCTTCTATTTTTTCATATTTTTCAATTGCACTTTTAACTGTATTTACTATTATAAGTACCTTTTTATTAAGTCCTTCTCTAGTTATTGACTCAAGATTATTATTTATAGATTCATCTTTAAGCACTATGTTATGTCTTATTTTATCTGTGTTAAATATAGCAGTTGCTAAATTCTCATCACACAAACCTCTTTCTTTCATTTCATCTCTATATATAGTAGGCATAGTAGCTGTCATTATCATAAATTTTCCACCTATTTTATAAATCATTTCAAGCCCTTTTATAAGAACTGCTGCTATTTCTGGTGAGTATGCTTGAATTTCATCTATTACTACTTTTGAATATGCTAAGGTTGCATATATTTTTTCATAACCTTTATACATAAATGGAAACTTGAATATTTGATCTATTGTAGAAAATGTAAGCTTTTTAGACATAAGTTTTGATAAATCTGTTATTTGTTTTGAATCTTCATAGTTATTTTCCTCTAGATAGTCTATACTTGTTGAGTGTAGTAGACCTGCATACTTATATTCATCACCACTATTATCTTTTATTCCTGATACTCTATCGAATAAAGCATTTATACTAACTCTAAGAGGTAGTGTAAAAAATGATTTATCTTCATTTATCCATATCAATGCAGTTTCTGTTTTTCCCATACCTGTAGATGCTATTAGCATAACATTTTTATCAGTATTTTCTTTTGCAAATTTTTGAACATCTCTTAATCCATTGTACTGATTTAATATAAATTCTTCTGTATATTTTCCAATGTGTTTATCGTAGTCCACTTCTATCAATTCATGAGCTGATGCACTATGATCTAATTTATGTAGTAATCCTTTTAACATTATGTATAGCTTATAATGTGGATGTTTATTGTTTACTCTTTTTTCTACTGTATCCAAGTATGAACTACTTAGTTTTTTAGTTTTTATAGGATACTTAATATTAAAGTCTTCTTTAATTTCATCTACTTTATTTATTAAATCTTCATCTAATACTTTCTGTACTAGATTTTTAAAATCTTCATCTATAAATATATCTCTTTCATGATGATATACAATAGCTTGATTTAATACAGCTCTTAAATCTTTATCTTTTATTCCTAAATCCTTATACTTTATAAAAGCAGGAGAAATATAATTATGATTTACGTTATTTTCTAAATGAGTTATAACTTCTGGCTCATCTAGTTTCACATCCATATTATCTCTTATCAACTTTTGAAATGGTGAAAACGCCTTACCTACATCATGAAACTCTACAATTATATCTAACAGTTTCCAAAACTCGTCTTCATTTATATAATCTAAACTATTTATATTTTCTCCATATTGATTTTTTAATAATTTAAGTTGTTCAATAAGAGCGTCTGTGTGTTCTCTTAAAGTTTCTACTGGACTTGACTTTGCGTAAATCATAATTTTCCCCCCTACTTTTGTTTTATATATTAAAATAAACTAAATCTCTTTCATTTTTATCTGTATCTAGTAATATGCTTCCACACTTTATATTTTTACCTGATTCTACATAGTAAGTGTCAACTTTATTCCATATTCTTTTTTTATCCTTAGTAGTATCATTAGTGTAGTAATTATTTAATCTATAACTAATTCCAGATACATATTTATCTTCTAACTTCTCTTTAGGTATATAAATTGGTCTTTTTATTTTAAACTCAGTTAATTCATATTCTTCTTCGTTATCTTCATCTATATCAAACTCTTCTACTTCTGTAAAATACATATCATCAATTCTAAGTAAATCTTCTTTTCTACCAAGAGATAGATATTCATCAAAATTAATTAATTTATCATATATTTCTTTTAAAACTTCTTCCTCTGCTCCTATATGAATTATTAGATTTACATTTAGTAGCATATGACTGTTCATAGGCATAGATGTTATAGTATCTTTTTTATAAAAATAAGTAGTTTGATAATTATTAAATATACTTTCATAACTACCCTGTATACTTATTTTAAGAGGTATATACTCTGTTGCTCCTAATACCTTATGTATTAACCCACTCACCGTTGAGTACGGTGGTAGTGGGTATGTTTCAGTTATCTTAATGGCAAAAGGCTTTTTATAACATACTGTTTCTTGAAATAGTTTTAATTTTAAAACTTTCATATTATTTCACCCCGTAGTATTCTTTTACTCCCCTAGTTAACTCACAAAAAAATTTATCTACTGTTAATAAGTTTTCTCCTAATATATCCTTAAACTCATCTTTATTAGTAAATGCTCCTTCTACCATACCTACATAAGTTGATTCTTTTAATTCTTTTCCTAAGAAAGTGCTATTTATTACTTCTTTTATAGTATTAGAACTTACCTTATATCCATTTTTATCTCCTTCAATTTTAACTCTACCTAAGAAGAATGGATTTGCTATATCATATATACCTCCTACAACAAATAGTGGTGATAGATTTTCTTGTCTTCCTCTTATATTTCTATTTAGTATTTTTATTATTTCTAATAGCTGAGTTACTCTGTTACATTTTTCTTCATTTGATAAATTTATCTCTCCATCTACTCCTATTTTCGATAAATCAATAGTTACTGTATATGTATAATAGCTTAAATGTTGTTCTACATTTGCAAGATTTGGATGTTCATTTATTCTATCTGCTAAGCCCTTATTATTTAAAAAGTCCATATCACTTCTATAAGCTTCTAATGATATTGCATTGCTTAATCTAACAACAGCTTCTCTAGTTGCAGATCCACCTTTATCCTTATCATCTTTTTTAGCAGTTTTCATATATCCAAATAAATCCATTTCTTGTGAATCTTCTATAGTCATATTATCTTTAAATTGTATAGTTCCTTTTGATTTATCTACAACTTGTAAATTCCAATTAAATAACTCTGCTGCTAATCTTACTATGTCATATCTTAAACATTGACGTGATGCAAAAGTATATACATTTCCATCTGCTCTAGTTAATTTTTTAAGTTCTGCAATGTTCCCTATTCCTTCTCCATAGTTTAAGCTTTGAGCTTGTGCTATTATAGTAAAAGTTAACCCCTTTTTCATATTATTTTACCTCCTGTTTATTATCATCATTTTTAGCTTCATATTTTTCAGATATTAGTCCTGTTATAAATGCATGTCCTATTGATTCAAAATCTAAATCTTTTTCTGCCATTACTTCTATAAATACTGATGGTACACTTTTTTCTGCTGACATAAATATTCTTAAAACTGTATCCATAAAATCTTTTTTATTCCCAACTTTTATAGCATTTAGTAGTTTGTATGCAACTCCATTTATTTTATTTTTAGAGTTAGTGCTTACATAATAATCATGTATTTCATGACCTGCATACTTTACTACTTGCAGTTTTTTATCATTCATTTCATATACCCCTTTCTTGTAACTATTTATTAATGCTCTAATTTTTATAGATCTAAAGCAATCATTTGATGATATATTTGATTTTTTATTATCATCTAGATTATCTTTGATTTTTTCTCTTAATGAACTATTTATCAAATGCTTTAAGTCTTTATTTTTTAGTAATATATCAACTACATTAGCTTTAAATTTTGAATTATATATACTTTGTATGTTTTTGCTCTCTTTAGTAAAAAATTTTGCTAAATATGTAGGCATATTGAAATAATTCATTTTACATTTTTTCGCTTCTATACTAGCTTTAAATTCTACAAATAATATATTTTGTAGTTGCCATTCACTTTTTTCTTTGTTTTCAGTTACTATGTCTATAACTAAATCATTAAATGGATTCTCTCTATCTTTTAAGTTTTTTAAATTTATATTAGTGTTGTATATCTCTTCTATAGATGTATCTATATTAACAAAAGAGTAAAATTCATTATCTTCATCAGTTATATAATTTTTCTTAATATAAGTTGATCCTGCTGGTGTGCAAAATAGTATTAATTTACATAAGTCACATATTGAATATGTTGAATCCTGATTCCAAAACATATTTTTGGCATTATCATTACTTACACCTAATGGTGCAAAGTTACTTTCTGAGTAATCATTTATTAAACCTTTATAAGTTCCACACATTTCACAGATTTCAAGACTATCTAAATATGACTTTATATCATCAATTGTTTTATTCTTTTTTATTAACTTACTGATTTCTTTAAATATTTTTTCTACACTTTTTACTGATTTTGTAAATGATTTATCAGTTAATCCTTTTGATATAAAATCTAATTTATCCAGAATATATTTATTTAAATTTTCAATTGTATCAGTAAATATAAGGTCATATAACTCGCCTAAATAAATCATATTTACTAGATAATCACTATACATAACATTTTTTAGTCCACTTAAATCTAGTTTTGATTTAGCTACATTAAAAAAACTTACTTGTCCAAAATAGTTATCACCTATAATAAACTTATATAAATTAGCTGTTAGCCTATCATTTATATGCTTTTTGCTAATTATATCTATACATTCTTTAGATAGAGTTTCTAGCTCTTCAATCTCATCTTCTTTTTTTAATTTACCTATTAAATCAAGTTTATCTTTTATTATGTTATAACTATCTTCGTCTATTTTTTTTACTTTATCATTCTGCTTTTTAAGAGTCTCTTTAATTTTTTTTGCACTATCCTTTATTTTATCAGGATGAGCTTTAATATACCTAAGGCTATAATCTATGCTATTTGTAATACGATTTGATATATCGTATTCATCCATAAAATAATAAAAATAGTAGTTGTTAAAGTTTTCAAGCAATGAACTATCAAACTCTATATAATCTTCATTAATAGAAACTTTATTTTTAACTTCAGCTTTATTTAATATATTGAGAAATCCCACTATTCCCATATTAAAAAACCAGTCACCCTTATAAACCTTTAACCTCACATTCTCACCTCTATTCCACTAAATCTACATACCCAAATCCTTGTGATCTTTTAAACCCCACGCCGAGTTTATATAAATCATTTAAATCTTCTACATTTCCAATTAATTTAAATCTACCCTTATATCCATTTACATATTGATATGATTTTCCTGTGACATTTTTAAATTCTCTAAGACTTTCTTTAACTACTACTTTATTAAGCCTTATATCTTCAAATCTTAATTCTCTATTTAACCCATATCCTCTATAATTTTTAAGCACTTCATTAGATATGTAATTAATCTCTTTTATGTACTCACTATCATCTATATTTAAGAATTTCCCATCCTTTGACTTTATACATATAGGTGATAAAGCATTAAGTATTACTTCCTCTTTATCTATAACTCTTTCCTTACCTAAATCAACTCTTATTCTTTTTAGTTCATATTCTTTATATATAAATTTAGGGTAATTGATAAGTCCATTGTATATATTTAAACCTAATTCTAAATCTGGAGTACTTATATTTAAGATAACCCTATCTTTTACTATAAAGTTTTCATTCTTAATATCGTATCCTTTTACATATACTGAAAAAGTAAAGTTTTTAGTTTTTTTATTATTTTTATCTTCATAATAATATAAGCTATTATAATATTCCTCACTAGATTTTCTTATTGCTTCTTTTATAACACTCATAAATAATGTGTTATATGATATTGGAAGTTTATCTGTTTTAAACTCTACTTTCATTCTCATATTTATCACCTCTCTTATTTATAATAATACAACTTAACCCCGAACTATAATTGGTACAACAGAAATTTTTCACAAAATTTAATAAAGTTTTTTTATTTTTTCTACTTCGAGTTTAATATCTTCCCTTAATTCTATAGGTTTAACTACTTCTACATTAGCTCCCATGCTTAAAATCCAACTTTTAATCTCGGTGTAACCCCTCATTGTTGCTATAAATGTTATTGAATTATCTTCATGTTCTAATATCTTTTGATTTGAAACCCATATTTTTTCTTTAATAATAACTGAAAATGGATGTTTTATTTTTAATACTAGATCTATATTTTTATCTTTATAAATTCCTATACTATCTTTACTATACTCTTTCCAATTAAAACTCTTGTCTAGTATATAATTTTCATCCAATACTGTGTATGACTTAATTCTACATACTTTAAAATCTATAAACTTATTTCTATTTTCACAAAATGCAACCATGTATTGATCTGATTTATAATTATATAGTCCATATGGATGAACTACTCTATCACTATACCCAGAGTTTATAGAATAGTATTTTATTTTAATCTTCTTTTTTGTTATATAAGCTATAGTTATATCATGACATTTTTCTTTTTCTTCATCATGATTGTAATTACATTGTGGCTGTATACTAAAATAGTCCATATGCGAATCATTATCATGACTATTAAAAAATGCTTTTATTTTTGTAAGAATATCTTCAAATTCATTTTTGTAAATATCATTGTTATACTTTAGTTGTTCATTTATATTTTCTAGTACTGGTATATCTCTTTTTGATAAGTTTATATTTGATATGCTATTACTTTTGTCTATTTCATAACCTCCATAAATACCTGGCTTTGAGGTTATAAATATTCCTGCTTGTTCTAAATCTTGCTTATATTTTTGAATTTGTCTTTCTGAAACTTCTAATATATCTGCTAGTTCGCTACATTTCATTCTGCCTTTACTTTGTATTAATAGCATCATTTTTATTGCGTTTCCTATTTTACTAATTTTCTTTCCCCCCTGTATATTATTTATCTATATAATATATTATATCAAAATATAATATATTATATAGAATTTTTGTATTTTTTTGTATATTTTAGATATAGTTTTATAATATTTTAATATATGTTAAAATATTCCTACTAGGAATTAATACTTTATATTATTTTATAGAATCAACTAAATTATTATCCTAATTATAAATACTATTCGAAATAGATATATTTAACATAAGTTCAATAAATGCTTAATAGAACTATTTTTAATTGGAAAATTTTTCAATAAAGTTTATAATATAAGAAAATTCGCAATTGTTATAAAGAAATTAATTTCATGTTTTTTATAACATAACTATCTAAATCAGTTCAAAGTATGACATATTAAGGGGGACTATATATGAAAGAGGAAAAATATATTAAATATGGATTATTCTCATCCATACTTGTAGCTTTAGGTCCAATACTGTGGCTATTCATTAACATATATGATAAAAATTATGAATCTATAGTATTGAACATAGTTTTTGTTATAGTTGGAGTTACTTTAGTATTATATAATCTTAGAAACTATTTAAAAGTATACAATAAAAAACATAATATTGCCTTAGACTTGTTAAGCCATATATTATCGTTTATATTTTACATTCTATTAATAATAGTAATGGTAATAGCTTTTTTAGGATTTAGTGTAGTAATTGCAATTATACAAGAAAAACTATTTATAAAGGGAGAATACATAACTTATCTTATAAAATCTCCATATTCATATTTATTATTTGTAATACCGATAATAGTTGCTAGTAGAATCGGAGTGCTATTTTCAAGAGAAGAAAAATTTTCTTCTACGAATAAAAACTTATCTCTATTGTCAAAGTTTGATAAATTTCTGATACTGACAATAATTCCACTTATATATATACTACTAACTAGTGTGGTGGTAGTTACAGAAGATGGTATTTATGATTATAGCTTTTACAACTTAAAAGGAGATAAATACAGCTTTAGTGATGTAAATTATGTAAATACTGGATTTGTTGATAGTGGAAGAAATAAGGGTGAATTTTTCTATAATATTGAGTTGAAAAATGGGAAAAAGTTAAAATTAGCTCACCCATCTCTGACTCAGCCTTCAGAGAAATATGATTATGATACATGGAAAGAGTATGTTGATATAGATAAATATATTATGGATAGTGGAGCCCAAAAAGATTCTAGTGAAAAAGGCTCAGAGTATGTACAAATGGATCAGATATATATAGATAAGTTATTACAAGTTGTAAGAAATAAGTAATTAAAGTATATAAAAATAGCTAGATATAATGATACAGTAAAGTTTTTTACACAATTGTTATATAATGCGAATTAAAATATATTAAGAAGATAAGATTGGGGGGGAAAAATGAAAAAGAAAACGGAAAATAAAATTTTGTATATATTGATATTATTTTTTGTCATAATTGGAGGAGGTCTTTATTATAAATATGAAGTATACCCTTATGATTGGGATGCGGCTGAAAAGAGTTTTGAATTATATACAAAAGCACAACACATAGATAAAGATGATATAGAAAGTATTGAAAAATCAAAGCAAAAAAAAATTGGGGGTATAATATATAGAGTTAAATATAAATCTGAATCTAATAAGAATGTAGTATATGAATATACTTGGTGTGGTGATTATACAGGTGAGAATTATTACCATAATATGTTTTTAATGCTAACTAACAAACATGGAGACGGACTTGACGAAAATAAAACTAAACATAAGTATCCTATCATACAAAAACGTATAGTTGATTAAAAAATAAAAAGGTAACACAAACAATATTAATATAATGTGAACAAAAAGAGGGTGCTTTATAGTTTTAAATAGAATAGTAGCTAATGTGTGACAAATATACCAATAGCACTTGGAAGTGGAATGGGTACTGAAATGACAGTAGGAAGTTTATGTGGTGCTGTAAATGCTGCAGCGATGATAGTGGGATATATAAAAGGAAGAGAAAGTAATGAAAATAAAAATGAGGCTAGAGGTTATGCTAGAGAATTAATGAGTAGAGTAAGAGAAAAATTTAATTCTGAAATTTGTGCAGATCTAAAAAAAATAAAATAAGTTGTGCAGAAATAATTGATTTTTCATATGACTCTTTAAATGAGATACTAGATAAATAGAGGAGGCATCAATATGGGATTTTTCTCAAATATGTTTGGAAGTAAAAACTATACTAATATCAATAATGAAGAGTTAAAAAATATAATTAAAAATAATAAAAATGCTTTAATATTAGATGTTAGAAGTATTGGAGAATTTAGGAGTGGTCATATTCCTAATGCAAAAAATATACCAGTTCAGGAATTAAGTTCACAGATAAATAATTTAGATGCTTATAAAAATGATGATATTATAGTATATTGTGCATCTGGAGGTAGAAGTTCTAGTGCTGCAAATATTTTAAATAAGAATGGATTTAGTAAAGTATATAACTTAGGTGGAATAGGAAACTATAAAGGTAAATTAATATAATTCAATGTAAAGGGATTCATAATTTTATCTATAATTTTTTAATAATTATAAGAGCATACTTGACAAGTGGTCTAATTAGACTATAATAATTAAGTATGAATAGTCTAATTAGACTATTAATAGATTATAATGCTTTACATTCAATAAAGGAAAGGATGAAAATGTTGATAAAATCATTTTTAATGTTAGGCCAGTCAAATATGGCAGGGAGAGGATTTATTAATGAAGTACCTCCTATTTATAATGAAAGAATACAGATGCTACGTAATGGAAGATGGCAAATGATGACTGAACCAATTAATTATGACAGGCCAGTTTCTGGAATAAGCCTAGCAGGTTCGTTTGCAGAGGCATGGTGTTTAAAGAATAAAGATGATATTATAGGTCTAATTCCTTGTGCAGAAGGTGGAAGTTCATTAGATGAGTGGGCTATAGATAAAGAACTTTTTAGACATGCAGTAAACGAAGCTAAATTCGCTATGGAAAATAGTGAATTAATTGGTATTTTATGGCATCAAGGAGAAAGTGATAGTCATAGTGGAAATTATAAAGTATATTATAAAAAATTACTTGTAATTATTGAAGCTCTTAGAAAAGAATTAAATGTTCCTGATATTCCACTTATTATTGGTGGATTAGGAGATTTTTTAGGCAAGGAAGGCTTTGGGAAAAGTTGTACAGAATATACTCTTATAAATAAAGAATTAGAAAAGTTTGCATTTAAAGAAGATAATTGTTATTTTGTTAGTGCAGAAGGTTTAACTTGTAACCCTGATGGAATTCATATCGATGCAATTTCTCAAAGAAAATTTGGGTTAAGATATTTTGAAGCTTTTTCTAATAAAGAGCATGTATTAAAACCATTAGCTAATGAGAATGAGTTAGTAGATTCAATTTGTTCAAGAGATTATACTAAATCAGAGAAAATATATTTACAAACTATGGATTTTGCATTAGGTAAAATATCATATGATGAATTTATATCTCAAGTTACAAAAATTAATAATGATTAAATAATGTAAGTATGAGATAATCATATTATAATTTTTTACATAAAGGAGATATGATTTTGATACCCTTATTAATTTTAGGCTTAATAAAACAAAATCCAGGTTCTTATGGATATGAGTTACTATCATTGATGGAAGAAAGACATTATAAGTATATAGTAAATTTTACAAAAGGATCATTTTATTATAATCTTCAAAAACTAGAAGAAAAAGAATATATTAAAAGAGTTGATAAGTTAGATAATGTTAGGGAAACTCAAAATTATGTAATAACAGAACTTGGTGATAAAGAATTTGAAAGATTGATGCAAAAATATGGATCTAAAACAGAGTATATAAATTTACCTTTTTATGGAGCAATGCTATTTGCTGATGAGTATAAAACAGATGAATTAAAAAAAATAATAGAAACACAAATAGAGCAAACTAAAGAAAGAATTTTTTTATTGGAAAAGTCTATTAAAGAGGATAATACTGTTTCTACTTATTTTAAAAAAATGATGGAAAACTCACTTTCACATCACTTAGTAAATGTTCAGTGGTTTGAAGATTTACTAAAAGACATATAGAAAATATTTAAAGAGGTATATTATTATACATATATTTTATTGTTAGGCTATGTTTTAAATTAATATTAATCTTATCAATTATTTTAATTATTAAAAAGTGGAGTGTAAACAACTAGTTTTTAGCTGGCAATATTAATATATTGAGAACAAAAGTAGGAGCAACCAATTTATCAACTCCTACTTTTTTATTATTGAAATAGTTTCTAAAATCAACATTATATTAAAACATAGCCTTATTTTAAAATTTTATCTGTATTAAAAGGTTAAGCGCATATTATACCAAACTACTCCTCCATGTGTTGATTCTGATACTCCTTCATTCTCAAATCCAAACTTTTCATAATATCGAATTAATTTTTCTTTGCATGTAAGCACTAATCCCTTACGCCCTTGCTCTTTAGCATCAGAAATAACTTTCTTAAGTATTCTTTCTGCACAACCTTGTCTGCGATATTCTGGTATAGTATTTACGCCAAAAATCATTTGCCACTGACCATTTTCATTATGTAAATTAGCATCTTCATACATCTCATCGCGTAGTATTGGTTCATTTGTAACCATGCCATTTACAAAACCAACAAGTTTTTTATCATCTTCTAAAAGCCAAAAATGATTAGGATATACACTTAATCTCTTTTTAAAATCATTTTCTGAAGCTGCTTCTGCTTTAGGAAAACATCTTGCTTCAACTTCAGTAATAGCTTGTAAATCTAAAATAGTTGCTGTTCTTATCTTCATAATTATTCCCCCTTTTATAATTCGGAAAATTTATTTAACATAATAAACTTAAAAACAATCTACTCTTAAGAAGGCTTTATTTCATTTTTAATACATTTTCTCAAAAGAATAAGTGCAATAACTGCGGAAATTGCTCCACTAATTGTTGGAGTGACAAATACTCCGTAAACATCAATAAATCGAGTTAAAATCAAAGTTATTAATAATGGTAATACTATTGATTCTGCTGACATAAGCACAATAGATGACGTTGCTTTTTCAAGTCCTGTCAAAAATCCACTTACAGTCATAATAAACCAAGTAAATAAGTATGACGGTGCATATAAAAGTAATGCAGTCTTAGCCATATTTATAACAGCTATATCTGACTTAGAAGAAAATAACCTCACTAAAAAATCAGGAAATACAAATATTATAACCATTGTTATAATAGAAATAGAAATCGCTACAGTACAAGTTATTTTGAAAAAAGTTATTATACGTTTATTATTTTTAGAACCATAGTTGTAACTAATAACAGGTTGTACTGAATCTATTACTCCAAAAAGCATCGGTATAATTAATGATTCTATATACATAACAATTGAATATGCAGCTACTCCTACTGCTCCACCTAAGTTGAGAAGAAAACTATTCATAATAACTGCCATAATAGAACCAGAAATATTACTAAAAAATTCTGAACTACCGTTATAAATAATTCCTAACATTTCTTTTATTTTTATTTTTGGTTTTGTAAATCTTAATACAACTTTTTTTGTAATAAAAGGATATATTAAAACTACTGTTCCAATAGACATACTAAGTGAACTAGCAAGAGCTGCATATTCTATTCCTAGCTTTAAATATCCTATAAAAATAGCATCTAAAATAATATTAAGTACTGATACACTTATATTTATCCACATACTCATTTTAGCCTTGCCACATATTCTTAAGTAGTTATCTATAGCAAAAAAAGGAGCTATAATTGGTAAAAAACAAATAAAGACATAAGCAAATTTATATGCTTGCTCTGCAAGTTGTGTATCTTTAATTAAAATAAAAATAATATCTTTTGCAAATATTAAACTTAATACTGCAAAAATAATATTTAAAATAAATATAAATAAAAGAGCTACCGAAAAAATCTCACTCGCTTCTTTTTCTTTCTTTTCGCCTAGTTTAATACCTATCTTTACAGATGCTCCTGATGCTATCATATCTCCAAATGCAAAGCTAATCATAATTATTGGAAATACAAGATTTATAGCTGCTAAAGCCTTACTTCCTATTATTTTCCCAACAAATATTCCATCTACCATCATATATAAAGATGAAAATAGCATACTAATTAAACTTGGCACTGCTAGTTTAACAAATAGCTTTTTAGGTTCCATTGTTCCAAAATGCTCTTGATTCATTATCTTATCTCCTTGGGAAGTGCAAACATAGCATCAATATTAAATCTCCAAATCTTTCTTGCATCCAGTTTAATATTACAAATACATGACTTATCTAGTCCTATAATCATATTATGTATGTTTTGAGAAAACATTTGAATATCTGCTTCTTTACTAAATGCACCGATTTCTCTACCATGTAAAGCAATTTGATATAAATTGCATGCTATAATTTCTTCACACTCATTAACTATTTTTTTTACTTCATCAATTCGAGTTGTTTGTAAATCAATTTCAGCACAAATTTTACGCATATCTATATCTTCTTCATATGATTCAATAAACTTATCACCATATTCATATAACGCTTTTTTGTAATCTTCAATTGATGTAATAGATTTTATTTCATTTAAAATATTACTAAAATCAGATGGATATGTTTCTTTAATTATTGTAATAAATATTTCTTCTTTAGAATTAAAGTAATGATAAAATGTTGGCTTTTTAACTCCAGCTAATGTACAAATTTTGTTTATAGATGCTTTTTCATAACCTTCTTTAGCAATTAATTTATACATAGCTTCAATCAGTTTTTTCTTTGTATTATTTTTAGTCATAAATCCTCCTTATATACCGACCGTTTGGTATATAATATCACCTTTATTTTATCACGTCAATTAATTGCATTATTTATATGCGAAGGATTTGAAGGGTTAATCCTTCCTATAAATCTTATCATAAATAAAAATTAGACTCTTCTAGCTGACTTTAAGATAAATAGTTGCATATAATAATATGTGCTTTTTAGGTACAATAAAAGCATCTCAACTAGAGATGCTTAGTTATTTTTAATATACTTTTTTATAAACTTTATAACTGTATAACAAATCGCAATTACAATTAAAATAGATGCAATTAGATTACTCCATGATATACTTACCATTGGCTTATACTCCATTTTATATCTCCCTAATTTTTACTAATTAATTTTTAAAATTCTACTAGTACCCTAGCTGGAAGAGCATCTATCCCCTCGACTTTTATAGGTAAGCAATATACTTTAAAATTTTCATCAGGTATACTTTTTAAGTTGCATAAGTTTTCTATACCATAGATTTTATTTTTTGCTAAGTACTCATCTATAATACCGTGGTTTCGTCTCAAACCTAAACCTAAAGTATCTATTCCTATCATATTAACTTTTTTATCCACTAGATATTCAATTACTTCCATAGAAATTTCAGGATGGTTGCTATATTTTTCATCATCATCTATATATTCATCCCAGTTAGTTTGAAAGAATACATATACTCCCTCTTTAATACGAGAAATATCTAAATCACTTAATTCAATAGGTCTATCTGTTATATTAGAAACATCAAACTTTATACCTTCTGATATAAGTCTATTATTTTCTATTTCTACATCTGCTCCCATTACATCTATATGAGTTCCCATGTTATGAACATCACAAGAAAAGTTTATTGTAGTATATTCACTTCCACTTCTAGAATATCTCTTTACGCTCTCTACTTCTAATGGCTTTGAACCTGCTCTATATACTTTTCCAATCTGAGTTGTTTGTGTTATATCTACTATCATATAAACTCACCTTTCTAATATTTAGTTAAGCTATATTTTACCACTAATACTTATAAAGTTAAATTAGCTATATAGCAATTGTCAATTAAATTTTAGCAAATATAGAATGTACACTAAAATAGAGTAATATGTAAATATTACTCTTTGTTTTATTACTTCTAAGTTAAAATGTAGCCTTCAAACACATTACCTATACATCTTTTAAATTAACAATATTTCTAACCTGAACCTCACTAATCCCAAACTTCCTAGAAATAACCTTATAATCTCCATTAAATTCTTCTCTAATCTTTTTATTCCTATAAGACTTAACAAGACTACTCTCATTAGGAATATATAAATTACTACCTCCAGCAAGTCTTACCAAACCTTTAAAAGCATCAATACCTATAGTATCGACAATATCCATAACTCCATCAGGTAGATCCTCTTTAGTTAATTGTTCCAACATAAAAAATCCCCCCATAAAATATTAATTTACTTATATTGTATCTCTATTTTTATATCTATGAATAAATAAATTATTTATTTTTGTACTATAGATGACCTTAACTTCATTATTTATATGGTTAATTAAAGTTTCATTAGCTATTTCAGTAAAAAACCCTACGTCTGATTTTGATACGTAGGGTTTTATACTTTATCATATTCACTATCTATTTTTATAATTTATTTGTTATCTATATTGTATAGTACTAAATTTAAGCACTAATATATACTTATATAGCATGGCTCTTAAATATTATTTTCTACAATAGACTTCAGAGTATTTATAGCTTTCTCTTCCTCATCAAGACTTACAGCATACACCCTTATCTTTTTATCTTCATTTTCATCTAAATACCAAGACTCTAAATACTCATAACTTTCATCACCTATACTAGGATATAATAAAATAGCACTTTTAGACTCTTTATATCTAGTTAAATAAGCATACATCTGATAAAAATCATCTCTTTTCACACCATGTCTATTTGAGTTTTTATCAATCTTTTTCCACTTAGTATCTATAATTAACTTTTCCTTACCATCAATCTCTATAACAATATCTGGTTTAAGTGAAAATATATCTCTATCAGTTTTTTCATTTTTCAATAACTTATACTTATTATGTTGAGAATGAACACTATATTTACTTAAATTTAATCTAAGTAAATTAGTTATATATTTTTCATATACATCATTCATCTCAAACAATATAGCAAATGATTTATCATCTCCTTTATTTCCAACAGATGAAAATCCATTTAAGATCATCTTAGCTAATAATAAACTTGGCTCGAATCTAGAATTTAGCCTATTAAACTTATAATCTAATATCTTTTTATTGTTTACGTCAATATATCCAACTTCAGAAAATACCACATTTATATGACTTAATATTTTTAAAGTTTCTGAATTTTTTATATTTCTAATAGTCTTTTTTATACAAGTATTAAATATTTGATTTAAGGTATTATTTATAGAAAACTCTTCAAATTTACAAAATACATCACTTCTACATCTAGATATATTTTTAATATGCTCTTTAACAAATACACTTCCTTTTAAAGCTTTACTATTTTCTTCTACATTAATATACTCTAAATACGGTCCTCTTACCAACTGATTATGAAGAGTTTTAGAAAATATTAATGCTAATATTTCTTCTAAATTCATTTTATATATACTAAGCATACCTAGATCTGAATAATTAAAATTTATTATTCCACTTTTATTAAGCATACTAAGTAAAGCTTCTCTACTACCTTCGTGGTCATTTCTATTTATATCAATCTTAGGTAATATCTCTATAGATACAGTTGATAACTTTATAAATCCAACGTAGTTTATAAAAAGTACACTATCTCTTGACCATATTATATTAGTTTTATCCAACTTTTTACTTTCTATATATCTATTAAGCTCATCAGCTTCTTTATATGTTATTGATGTAGTTGATTCTTCTTTTGTAATTTTAAGTTTATCATAACATTCATGAATAGTTATATGTCTCATAGAACTATTCCTCATTTGATAAGTTTATATTACTATCTAAAGTTTCATATTTTATTTCTTCATATATTCTTATAAACGCTTTTTTACTAGGCCTTTCTACCACACTATACTTAACTTGATCTGGATACATAGCCCCTTGATTACTTTTAAATAGACTACTTGCTTTAATAATTGATTTATTTAATAAGTAGTCGTTATCTCCATTCTTTCCACTTCCACCTAGTATCATATCTATTTTTTCAAAATCATCATAGAAATACTCTTGAAGTAAAGGAATAACTTTATTTTTTATAATTAATACAAGATCTTCAAAACTTAAATTTTCTTTTATAAAATATGCATGTCCTATTTTATGATCTCTATCAAGTAAAAACTCAATTCTATCATTTATAGTTTTTAGTAATTTAGATACATTTATCCCTTCTACATCTTTTGAAAGTAACTCTTCATTGGGCATGTACTCTATAAAGTCAAATCTTCTTCTAAGTGCCGTATCTAAAAGTGCAATAGACCTATCTGCTGTATTCATAGTTCCTATTATGTATAAATTGTTTGGTACTCCAAAAGATTCATTAGAATATGGAAGAGTTACCTTTAATTCATTTTTATCTCCTATTCTCTTATCTTCTTCTATAAGAGTTATAAGCTCTCCAAATATTTTAGATATATTTCCTCTATTTATTTCATCTATTATAAGTACATAGTTTTTAGTTTTATTTTCTAAAGGATTATATGATATAATCTCTTTTTGTGATTTAATAGATGCATTTTTACATAATTGTTTAAATATACCATCCTTTGGAGTAAATCCTCCACTACCATCACTTCTTAGACCTTCTACAAAATCTTCATATGAATATGATTGATGGAATGTACAAAATCCTATTAGTCCATCCTCTTTTATCCTATTAAATTCTTTTACTACTTCATCTCTTTTATTTGGGGCATTTATAATATCTTTATATTTGTCATAATCTATTATTTCTAAAGCTTTATTACAAACGTTATAAGTCTTACCTGTTCCAGGAGGACCATATAATATTACATTCTTAGGACCATTGTTATTTTTAGTTGTATCCATATCTATTCTATCCCCTTCTTGTACTGCTATTTCATAGTATTTCTTTAATATATTCATAGTATCCTTCATAGCAGTAAATATATATTTATCTCCATTATCCCTAACCACATCATAAGTAAAAGATTTACCTACACGTATTCTTTCATTTTCTCTATTCATAGATGTTTGGATATATTTTTTTATTTCAAATTTACTAAGTTCATTAAATAGCATTCCATCCTTGGTAACTCCAAAATACTCCATATCTTCTTTATCAAAATCAATTTCATCTAAAAATTTATTATGCCTTACATAATCCTCTTCACTAGAACCTTCGTCTCTTATCTCTACATATATCATGAATTTTACTTGTTCATATTTATTTTCTGCAACTACTGATATACTACTTGGTAGATGCTTTTTATCTTTATGTTTTATCTCTGCCCACAAGTAGTTTCTTACATATCTATTGCTTCCATCTAGCCACTTTGAAGATACTTTTTTCTTATAATTTTCATCCTCTAAATATGTACACATATCTTTGAATAAAGATAATGCATTTTGACCTTTAGATTTTAAATTTTCTAGTTTTGCTTTTTCTATTTTATTAGTCTCGTTTGCTGGATTTCTATACGGCTCATTTGAATATACTTTTAAAAACTCCAGTATTTCTATTAGTCTGTCTTGTTCAAGTTGCTTCACATTAATCTCCCCCAATCTTTCTCTATTGTTTATATTGTAATTATATGACAAATTTCGTTGCATTTAAATATATTACCTAATATAATACCCTACATCATAAAAAACGACGTAGGTATTATTTATCATATTAATATTTTAAATTAGTTTTATACTTTCTCTACAAATTCCCTATAAATACCTGTGATACCTCATACTCTAACTCCAATCTAACAATAATAAACTTCTCCCCTTAATATTCAATAGTATCACATTTACTAATACAAATATAATGGTCAAACTTACAATCAATCTCTTTCTGTCTTCGAATAAATAAGTATATCTATATATCGCTACTATTTGTAACAATTTATTTTTTTATGAATATCATTATAGTAATTAATATAAATTACTTATACTAGGAGGGATTATTTTGAATAGTACTAAAGTTATTGTACACAAAAAATTTTTAAAGAAGAATTTAACTCAAAATGAATCTTTTTCCAAGTCAATCAGTAGATTTATTGATAACTCATTAATAGCTAAGGAAAAATTTATATCAGCGCAAAATCCTTGCCTTATTACTATAAGTACTAAAGAAAATAAAATTACTATAAATGATAATAGTGGAGGCATAGATAGTAATAAAACTGAGAATGATATCTTCAAATTAGATATCAATAGTAATAAAAAGTCTGATGGAAATGGTATGAAATTATCTTTCTTTACTATAGGAAACAGAATCGACATATTTTCTAATAATAAGACTTCTTCCAGAATACTCTGGCTTGATCTAGATTCAAAAGATGAAGAATTAAAAGTTCACAGTGATGTTTGTGAATTTGATTTTAATAAACCAGAAGGTACAACTATTATTATTAGTAAACTAGAATCTAAATTTATAAAATTAATAGGAAAAAAAAATTTTGTAAATGATCTTATTAAAGAATTGGGCATTCGATATAGAATGTATATAGACAAAGGTTTGGCATCTATTGAAGTAAATGGAGTTCTGGTAGAAAGTGTTAATATTAATGGAAAGCTTTTAGTATCAAATAAACTGTTAAATAATTATAATGTAACATTATATAAAGGTTTAGATAAATCTTCATCTGGTATAGAAGTATTTATTAATAATCTCATGAGATATGATAAGGAAGAGGGCAAATCCCACTCTTCATGGAAGAAGCTAACTAGACATAAATATAGCTTTAAGAATTGTGTAGTAGTAGTTTCATGTGATGTCGATCAATCAAAATTTGAAAAAGATAAAGATAAATTGTTTACTGAAATCATAAGCTTAATCAAACAAAATAAAAAAAATTTTAAAAATAATACTGTTATTATCCAGTTTGAAATTCCAATAGTCCTTGCAGAAGTATTAATGGAACATTTTGAAGTTGATACTGCTAAAGATCTTGGTGTTAAAGGCATAAATTGCCTTTCTGAAATTTACAAAAATAATAAGGGTAATTTCTAGAAATATCTTAATTCAATAATTCATGTGAAAAGGAAGGTGTAAGTTATAAATATCCATAATTTTGTAAACAAAAATAATTTTAATACAAACTACTTTAATTATCCTGATGATAAATTTATACAAGTTTATATTGATCCAAATAAATATAATCAAATTAAAAGTAATTACAATTATCGTGATATTATTCTAAAGCAGCTTAATTCTTATTATATAACTCTATCCCAAAACGATAATAGTACCGTTATAAATTACTTATGGTGGCAACTACCTATTAACTCACCTAGTTATAATCGTAATGTTAATTTTAACTTAAATTACCTTCATAGATTTTCAATAAAAAATGAACATATACTCTCAGGTTTTAAAAATTTATCTATGATTTATTCAAATAGTAAAATTTTAATAATCTTGAAATCTATAAATAATTATCTTAATAACTACAACCGTACTATAGATGTCTCTTATATGCTTAGTGATCATAGTAATTTAGAACAAATTTTACAAGATAATGATATCGATTCTTATATTAAAATTTATGTTAATTCAACTAATAGTTCCTCTACTATGTGGATATATCTCATACATTTTTTATACTTACTGCTTTATTTACTAATATTAGAAGACATTCGATTTAATGCTACTCATCAACTAGGACACTCTTTATTACTTTACTATATCTTTGATTTTCTATTATTTGAGTCTGATCCATATAAATTCATAAAAGCTCATGATATATCCTTAAAAGATTTTATGAGTAAATAAGGTAGACTTGAGTTTCTAGTTTACCTTATTTACTCATAAAGCTTTTAAACTTGTATCTTAATTAATATTAGTTTTATCTTTATATACTAAAATTATTCCCCTTGATTGTACATAAAATTGTAAGTTTTCTACTTTCTCTTTGTATAAATAAAAAAAACCTACGTCTGGTTTTGATACGTAGGGTTTTATAATTTCTAAAGACACATCTATATAAATGTAAAGATATATTCTATTTTACTAATTATTTTGATGTTTTTTATTTACAACCATTAATGAAATATTTCAACTGTAATAAGTTGTACATGCCTCAATAAAATAATCTACTTTACTATTATCATTAATATATGCCTTTATACTATTTAAACTCAACTCATAGAGAGATATTGTATTTAATAATGTCGAGTAAGTTCTTTTTAGTTCTGTACTAGATTCCGTTGCATATAATGATGTTATATTTTTTGATCTCTCTTCTAATATAGATTCCAAAAATTTTATATCTTTATTTAGATTATCTATATTAAGAGGTTCATCTCCAACTATTTGCTTTATCATAATACTCATATTATTATCTACAAGTTCCATATCTTTTAAGTTTTTTTAATCTGCTTATTATCAGCAAAAGAGATACTTGTAAACATTAATAAAAAACATATAAATGATATAATACTTTTTTTATTCTTCCTATATATACATTACCTTTAATCAATATACCAATAAAATTTAAAAACTTGTAAGGACTATGCTTTAAAACTCCCCTTTTTAGCATAGTCTTTTTTATAAAATTATATAGAAAGGTTGAGTTTATGATGAATTCAGAGATTCAAATTCTTATAGCTTCTGTTGGCTTTCCTATTGCTCTTAGCATGTATTTGCTTGTTAGGATAGAAGGCAATCTTCAGGCTCTATCTGATAGTATTAATGAATTGCCTAAAAATATAATTAGTATGAAATAAGGGAGTCGGTAAATTAGACTCCCTTATTTTATTTATTGATTATGTTAGCTAAATTTGTGATAATAGTGTTCGTTTCAATAAAATATTGCTTTTAAATATCTATTTATTTAAACATTTCATAACATAGAATTCACCTTTACCAATATAAGTTTCTTGATGCTTAACTTCTACAATCTCAAAACCTTGAGATTTATAACAATTAACAGCTCTTATATTCCATGTTCGAACTTCTAATATTACAGGTTTATTTGGATATTTACTTTTACATTCATCTAATGCTAATTTTGTAATACTTTTTCCTATACCTTTATTGCAGTATTTAGGATTTACACCGATACCAAAAAATATATTACTACCCTCATCTAATAAGTTTGTAAATCCTATTAGCTCATTTTCTTCGTTTACAAATGATGTAAATTGCTCTCTCTTTACCTCGTCACATAATGAATACTGTTCTTTAATCATAGTATCCCAGTCAGGTAAATTATAAATCTCATACTCGCCTTCATATTTCCATTTTGATACTTGTATTGCTTGTTCTTCACTTAACTTCCCAACTTTTAATTTCATATTTCCCCCTTAAATTCACTCTATAAAATCCTTATTAATTATAATTTTATACAATCAATATTTGAATATCAATAAGATTGCTTAGTTATAGAAGATGCATATTCACGACTTTTAGATGCAAAAAGGCATATAAAAATACCAAGGTTAATACTGTATTGACCTTGGTATTTTTATATATAGCGTTAAATATTTTTCTTCTAATTATTAAGCTAATATTTAAAGATTTCATAAGTAAAATCATCATATTTAAATTCTTTCATACCACTTTTCAACTCTTTTACCTATGTTCTCTGCTCCTAAAATTCCTGATACTAAGGCATATCCATCTGGATTGAATTTCTTTAGCTCGTTTACATTATCTAGTGTTATACCACCTATTAATACAAAGGGTAAATTTACCTCTTTTATAATTTCTTCTAAAGTATTAAAAGAAACTAATTTTGCATCTGTTTTAGTTGAAGTTGAAAACATAGCTCCAATACCTAAGTAGTCTGCACCATTTTCTTTAGCAATTTTAGCTTCTTCAAGATTTCTAGCTGAAACTCCTATTATCTTATTTTCTCCCAGTAGTTTTCTAGCAGAAATTGCATCTATATCACTTTGTCCTATATGAACTCCATCTGCATCTACAATCATGGCAATATCTATTCTGTCATTAATTATAAATGTTACATTGTATTTTTTAGTAAGTTCTCTAAGCTTTATTGCTCTTTCTAAAAACTCTTTTCCACTTAAATTTTTCTCTCTAAGTTGTACCATAGTAACTCCACTTTTTATAGCATCTTCTATACATTTATAAAAGTCTCTATCTTTTAGTATAAGTGAGTCTGTAACTAAATATAGCTTGAGATTTTTTTTTAATTTCTCTTTATTTATCATAAGTTTCTCCTAGATTATATTTATTTGTAGTACTTATATTGGCCATCTTTTTTATTTTAGATAAAGGCATTGCAGTTAAAGCTATAGTACTAAGTAATCCTTCTAGGCCTGTTCCTGATAAGTTGTAAACTATTGAGTAAACAAGTGGATTCCATCCTTCCCATGCATATTCTGCAAAGTAAATACACCCAGAAAGTATGTGAGAAACTTGTTTTAAAAGTACTGCCAATAAGCATCCTATAAATATATTTTTCTTTTCTTTACAATTAAATAATCCGCTAAGCCCAAGCAACATAGTTGGTAATATATAATCTAGTAAAAATTGTGCCGGATGAATTATATATGCTGAACCCATTAAACCTAGTATTCCTGTAATTAGTCCACAAGTCATACCTGTAATAGGTCCATAAAGTAGTCCAACCATTAAAATTGGAAGTGATGACAATAACTCAACCCCTCCTCCTTGTGGATATTGAATTAATTTTATTTTAGATAACATCAAACTACATGCAGCAAATAAGGCTACAACTATCATTGTTTTTGTATCTAATTTAGATTTCTTTATGTTTAGTAGATAGTAAGCTATCGGTATTAAACATATAATTAACATTATTGTATTTATCATTATTTAATCTCCTCATATGCCATATCCCAAAATCTCATTTCATGAATGCTTGCTTTTATGAATATGTCTTTTAATTTTTCTTTTTTATTTTCATCAATATTTTTACATAGTTCATTTACAAAATCTATGCTACTTTTTGCAACCTGTTCATATTCTTTACACGAATAAGAATCTATCCAATTTTTATAAAAGTTTTCTTCTAAATTCTCTTTGTAAATTTCTTTTAGATTTTTACCTATATAGTAATAACTCCAAGCACATGGTAACACACTTACCATAGTATCTATTAAATCACCTGTTAGCGCTATGGATTTCATGTAGCTTGTATAATTTTCGTTAGCTTCTTTGATTTTGTAGTTTTCTAATTCTTCTATTTTTTCACCAAAGTTTTTTAGATACCAAATATGTGTGGCACTTTCATCTTCTAATATACCATTTATACTACTTTGGCAAAACTTCATTTGATTTATATTTTCACATTTTACTAATGCCATAGCATATACTTTTGCATACTCTTTTAGATAAAGATAATCCTGTATTAAATAGTTTTTAAATTTTTCCTTGCATAAAGTTCCATTTCCCATATCTTTTAAGAAGTCATGATCTAAATATGCTTCCCATATCGACTCTACACTTTCATATAAATAGTCCGTAATTAACATATACCTCTCCCTATAATGAATAATTTATATCTCTAACTTCAATCTTTGCATACTTTTCTAAAGTTTTCTTATCTAACAAAAATAAATTATCAAATAATAAAGTTTTATATGTTCCTATTGGTGGATTTTCTTTATCTGCAAGTTCACCACTTAAGCTCATTGCTAGTGTTCCCATAACTGCTGCATCAATTGTTTTATCAGTACATGGTAAGAAACTTCCAATTAAGCTTGTACTCATACATCCTGTCCCTGTTATGAATTTTAACTTCGCACTTCCATTTTGTATCTTATAAGTACTTTTACCATCACTTATTAAATCTGTTTTACCAGATGCAACTACTACACAATCTAACTTTCTTGCAACATATTCAACTATATGCGTAGAATCTCTTCCATCATCAAAAGAGTCTACACCTTTTCCATTTACATCTAGACCACCTAAAAATTGTATTTCTGATATATTACCTCTAATTACATCAAATTTTACTTCATTAAGTAGCTTATTAGTAAGCTCTGTTCTAGCTTTCGTTGCAAATACACCTACTGGGTCTAATATAACTGGCTTGTTATACTTATTTGCAGTCTTTCCTGCTAAAAGGAATAAATCTAAAAGTTCACTATTCATAGTTCCTATATTTATTACAACAGAGCTAGCTGCTTTTACTATATCATCAACTTCTTCATATGAAAAACTCATAAGTGGACTAGCTCCTATGGCTAAAGTTGTATTAGCACAATCTGTTATAGTTACATTATTTGTATAATGTAGTACTAATGGATTTATCTCCCTGACTTTTTCTATTAAATTAAATATTTCCATTATATAAATCTCCTCCCTATTTATCATTATTCTTATCTTCTCTATAAAAATGGTGTACCGGTCCAACACCTTTTCCTATATCAAAACTATATCTTATGGCTTCTGTAATATATTCTTTACTAAGTCTTACAGCTTCTTTTACATCATAACCTAAAGCTAAATGAGATGCTATTGCTGAAGATATAGTACAACCTGTTCCATGAGTATTTTTTCTATTTACTCTTTCTCCTTCAAATATCTCAAATATATCTTTTCCCATAAGTAAATCTATACAATCTCCATTTAGGTGTCCACCCTTCATAAGCACATACTTTGGACCTAAATTTAATATTAGTTGACCTGCCTTTTTCATATCTTCAACAGTATGTATCTTCATATTTGTTATTTCTTCTGCTTCTGGAAGATTTGGTGTTACTATGTATGCCTTAGGTATAAGATATTTTTTTAAATTTTCCATTGCCTCTGGTTTTAGTAGTGCATAACCACTCTTTGAAATCATAACTGGGTCAACTACTAAATATTCACAAGGATATTCCTCTAAAGTATCTACTATATCTTTTATAATTTCTGGAGAAGAAACCATTCCAACTTTTATAGCCTTTGGCGGTATATCTTCACAAACTACTCTTATTTGTGATTTTATTATGTTAGAACTTAATTCCTCCACATCAAATACACCTTCAGTATTTTGAGCAGTTATGGCTGTTATAACACTCATACCATAAGTTCCTATTGCTGAAAAAGTTTTTAGATCTGCTTGAATACCAGCTCCACCTGATGAATCAGATCCAGCAATTGTTAATGTGGGTATTTTATAGTTTTTCATATCTCATACTCCTTTTGATTAATTAGATAAATAAAAAAAGCTATACCTGATATAGGCATAGCTTCCAAATCTCCAATTATTATAATCACCTTTTTGATTTAATAGATTATTATATTAATATTTATTGTTGCTTTCCTACGCTGGTACTAACCAGATCAGGTAATAAGGGTCGGTTGCAACCTCTCAGCCAATGGCACCCCTAGCACTAATTATTTACTTTTAATTTAATTATAGTATATTTTTCTATTGTGTCAATTATTAATTCTATAAAGTTATCATAATAATTTGTCATAATACATATATTTTGTGCTGTTTTATGATAAAAATTTTTACTTATATATTGAAATTCCTAAATATATTTCTAAAATCATTTAAGATACTTTTTTATAAAAAATATATAAAATTATAAGAAAAACATAAGGGAGGTAACACAATGAAATGGTACTTAGACTTTGGGCATGGAGGAAAAGACCCAGGAGCTGTCGGACAAAAGCAAACTAAAGAAAGTGAAATAGTTCTAAAAATAGGACTTGAGGTAAAAAACACTCTAGAACAAGCTCTTGAAAAAGTAATAACCACAAGAGAGGATGACAAATACTATTCCCTAGACTATCGAAGTACAAAAGCAAATAAAAATAACTGCGACTACTTTATAAGCATTCATATGAACTCATCAACTAATAAAACTGCAAAAGGATGTGAAGTATGGGTATACGATAAAACTAGTAAACTATACAACCTAGCTAATAATCTATCCACTAATATCTCAAATAAAATAAATACACCTAATCGTGGAATAAAAATATCAAAAGAATTTTCAGTTCTTAGAAAAACTACAATGCCTGCTCTATTAATAGAAATAGACTTTATATCAAACCCTTTGGTAGAAAATAATCTAAAATCACCTAAATATATAAAAGATATAGCAGATACAATATCATCTACCCTACTATCATTTGTAAATAAGTCCATAACTAATGATGATATTTTTTATAGGGTTTGTATAGGAGCTTTCAATGATAAAAACAATGCAATTAAACTAAAAAATAAAGCTATATCCAAAGGATTCAAAGACACATATATAACTACAAAATAAAATATAAACTTTTTTAAATAAAATTTTTCATAAAGTATTTTAATATAGCCTAAAAAGTAAACCTCCTATACTAATATCAAGAAAGTAATTAAAAGATTACTTTAAAAAAATTTTATAAGGAGGTATATATTATGGCTGTTGTAGAATTTAAAAATCCATCAAGCTTGAAAATCGTATTAGACTTAGGTTTAGTAGATGGAAAAGCAAAAACAAGAAGTAAATCTTTTTCTAATTTAAAACATGATGCAGTACTTCAGGATGTATATGATGTTGGAGTAGCTTTGATGGGACTTCAAAAACATGATGTAGTCGACATAATAAAAGTAGATAACACAACACTTAGTTAATAGTCTATTATTTTAAATTTAAGAAAGGAGGAATTTTAAATGGAAACTACTAAAAGTTTAGTAATGACTTTTTTAGATGAAGGCGATTCAAAAGTATCATTAACTGTACAAGACCCTAGAGATAATATAACTGAAGCTGAAATAAAATCTGCTATGGAGTTAGTTATATCTAAGAATATCTTTGATCCAAATGGATTAAGCCTAGTATCTGCAGTAGATGCAAAAATAGTTGTTAAAGAGACAACTCCTTATGATTTAGTTATAGGTTAAAAAAATTCTTTGTTAATTTTATTAATTCCTACTGGGTAATACTTTATTCCCTAAGATTTAAAACTTGCCTAAAATTTAAAAACTTATAAAGACTATGCTTTAAAACTCCCCTTTTTTAGCATAGTCTTTTTTATAAAATTATATAGAAAGGTTGTGTTTATGATGAATTCAGAGATTCAAACTCTGATAGCTTCTGTTGGTTTTCCTATAGCCCTTAGCATGTATTTACTTGTTAGGATTGAAGGTAAGCTTCAGGCTCTATCTGATAGTATTAATGAATTATCTAAAAATATAATTAGTATGAAATAAGGGAGTCGGCATTAGACGGGACTGTAGGTAGTTTTGTGTAAATACAAACTTACCTACAGTCTTTTTTGAATGTAAAATTGGTAAGTTTGGAATAATATTCATATTAAACTTTTGGAGGTAAAGAAATGAAAGATCAAAGAGAAATAATTATTCCAGATTTAGACTACCAAGCTGAAGTAAGAAAATGTAAAACCATGGAAGATGTAGTTGGTAAAAATGGATTAATGCAAAAGCTGTTCAAAGATATTATCCAACAATTGCTAGAAGCAGAAATGGAAGAACATCTGGGAAGAGAAAGGCATGAAAGAAGTAATGAAGCTAATCCAAACTATAGGAATGGATATAGTTCTAAGACTATTGAAAGTAGTTTTGGTGAAGTTGGCCTAGATATACCAAGAGATAGAAAAGCACAATTTGAACCGAAGGTTGTTAAAAAGTATGAAACTGTATGTAATGAACTAGATAAAAAAATAATAGGTCTTTATGCCTGTGGTATGAGTGTAAGAGATATCCAATCTGAAATGGAAGAACTATATGGCATTGATGTGTCTCCTGCAATGATATCTAAGATAACAGATAAGGTTGTAGAGGCTGCCGCCGAATGGCAAAGCAGAGAACTTGATGAAATATACCCAATCGTATATATGGATGCTATGCATTTTAAAGTAAGAGATGATAATAAAATAGTTTCAAAGGCAGCATATATATGTATGGCTTTAGATATGAAAGGAAAAAAAGATATATTAGGTATTTGGATTGGTGAATCAGAAGGCGCAAAATTTTGGCTATCAGTTTGTAATGATTTGAAAAATAGAGGCGTAGATGATATTTTAATTGCATGTATGGATGGTTTAAAAGGTCTACCTGAAGCAATTAAAACTGTATATCCAGATGTAAGTATTCAAACTTGTATAGTTCATCAAATTAGAAACTCTCTTAAATATATAGCATCAAAAGATCAGAGAGAGTTTATGAAAGATTTAAAAAGTGTTTATAGGGCATTTAACGAAGAAACAGCACTTAAAAATTTAGATATTCTTAAGGAGAAATGGTATTCAAAATATTCTGTTGTAATAGATTCATGGTACAATAACTGGAGTAATCTGAATACGTATTTTGAATATCCACATGAAATTAGAAGAATTATTTATACTACAAATGCTCTTGAGGGATTTAATAGACAGTTAAGAAAATATACTAAGGTAAGAACTGTATTTCCAACAGATGAGTCACTAAGAAAATCACTATATTTATCTACCATGAAAATTATGGAGAAATGGACCTCTCCAAACCAAAATTGGGCGTCTACTTTAGGACAGCTTACAATTATGTTTGGAGAAAGGATACCTAACTCTTACACAATATAAATTTTTTTAAAATTATGGAAAATTTAGTGTATAAATAACTAAATTAAACACATAATAATTGTGTAAAGAATTCCAGTATTAGTATTTCTCAAAAATAAAAAAATATTACTGGAATTTGAAATTTCCAGTAATATAAATTATAAAAAATCTTATTTACACAAATCTATAGACATTCTCGTTTAAAGGGCATAGTTTGTAAATAACATACTATGCCCTCTGTTATTTAAATTAGTTTTCTTAACCAATCTTTTGTTTTTTCATCTGCAAATGTTGATTCAACTGTATTTAAGTAAATATCCTTATATTCATCCATTGTCATATTGAAATTGTCTTTTATTAAATTTATCTCATTAGTAAGATCTATATTAGATACAGTTCTATTATCCGTATTTAAAGTTACACTTATTCCATCCTTATAAAAATTATAAAATGGATACTGTTTCATGCTATCTATTGCCTTTGTATGTATATTACTTGTAGGACACATTTCTAATGTGATTTTTTTATCCTTTACTAATTCATATGCCTCTTTCATATCTTTAATATTAATTCCGTGACCTATTCTTTCAGCTCCTAATAAATTTATAGCTTCTACTACATTTTTTCCACTTGCTGCTTCTCCTGCATGTATTGTAACTCTATATCCATAACTTCTAGCTAAATTTATAGCATTTTTATATTCTTCTGAAAAGTTCTCATTTTCTGGTCCACAAAGGTCTACTGCAACTACACCCTTTCCTAAAAATTCTTTCCCTTCATTTATCACTAAGATTGCATCATTTTCACTCATATTTCTCATACATCCTAATATTAAGTTCGCTTTTATATCATATTTTTCTTCAGCATAGTTTATCCCATTTATAACACTTTTTATTACTTCTTTTATACTTAAACCTTTATTTGTATGAAGTATTGGAGCAAACCTTATTTCCATATATTTTATATTTTCTTTATGCGCATCTTCTAATAATTCAAATGTTACTCTTTTTAAACTTTCCTTGGTTTGCATTACTTGATTAGGTATTTCAAATTTTTTTAGATATTCTACTAATGATGTACAGTTTGATGGAACTCTTAATAGTTCACTAACTTTTTCTGAATCATATGAAGTCATATCAATATTTTCTTTTTTCGCAATATCTATAACAGTTTCTACTCTAACACTTCCATCTAAGTGACAATGTAGTTCAATTTTAGGTAACTTGTTCATATTAATATCTCCCTTTCTTATCTATGTTTAAATAATTATTTTCTAAAAATTTGTATAAAAAAATTCCCCATTACAAAGAAAACCCACTATCATATCTGTGTAAGCTTTCTTCGTAATCAGGAATTTTACGGGTCCTGGTAGAGACTCCCAATCCATATTATTGGGATTATACGAATTCATGTAAAACATTGTATTGTCAATACTTTACATGATCTATAATTTCAATTTATCAGTTTTTAGTCAATTTTAAAGATAATATACAGATAAAAACACTTTATTCATAATGTTATCAATACTTTCTAAAAAGGACTAAATAATACTATTCCTTTTATTTTATATTCACATATAGAAAATGTAAATACATATTTTCTATTTTTATAATATATTTTATGTAAAAATTAAGTTTTATGTTTAGACTATCAATTTTTATATGTTGTTTTATTTATTTTCTTTTATTCTTCTGGAAGTTATATTATAAAATTATAAACATATAACTAGGATTAGAGTTTTTAAAAGCCACTTGAGCTTCTTTATTAAGTTTGTTCATGTAGCATAAGAACAAACTTTAATTCAAACTTAGTATCTTGTAATAATTGCTTAGTTAGTAACTTTTGACTCGTAGGATATTGATTGCATAAATTTGGATTTGAAATAGAAATGTCAATATGATACAAATTTCAATTTAATTATTAGATTTAGATTAATAAGTTTAAAATATTGCTAAAAAAGTGGACAAATTAAACTGTCCACTTTTTTACTCAAATATCAACATAATTTAAAACAGAGACTTTTATATTGATTCTAAACAGCCCTTGCTGAAATATCTAGTAGCATTAATTTAATAAGTCTATTCAATTTCAAAATTATATTCTATCTTTTTGATTAAAAAATATAACTTTAAAGTCAGTATATTCCTCATTGCTACTTACATGTACTTTTCCATTATTATTTTCTACAATTTCTTTAACTATGTGTAAGCCATATCCATGACTTCCATCTTTATTAGTCTTTGTAGTGAAACCTGTATCAAATATACTATCTAGTATGCTTTGATCTATCTGAGGTCCATTATTTTTAATACTTATATAAACACTATTAAATATTTTATATGTTTTTATAATTATTAATCCCTTACCTTCTAATGCTGTAATTGCATTACTTAAAATATTTGATACTATTTTATGTAACTCATACTCACTAATATCTATTAGATTAGAATCAAACTCCTCATCTACAACTACATGTATATCTCTTAAATCTAATGACTCAACTACATTAGATATAATAGAGCCTCTATTAGTAATATATTTTACACAAGATGATACCTCAGCGTTTCCATTTATTATATTTTTTAACATTTCTCCCAATCTATCATATTGTTGCATTACATATAAACCATTAATATATGATATTTGAGAGCCATAGTCATGCTTTATTTTTTTCAGCTCATTATTTTTATCAATTAATAAGTTGTTCAATCTATTAATTTCTTTATATTTTTTATCCATGCTATTCATATAAACTGAAATACATATTATAAATATAACAATCAGCAGTATCAATACATTAGTTAAAACTACATTAGCCCATCCATTTAATATCATAGAAATACTAGCTATAAAATCCATCGATATAACAAGCATAAAAACAATTCCAAGTGATGCTCTCCTTTTAGTAAGGCTCTCATATATTATCTTCACATTGTCTTTATTTTTTATAATAAGTAACTCTAAAATCATAGCTGGAATATATATTCCTAATAATCTAGATAATTCTACATCATTGGTTATATTACTTATTATAGGCCAGAATATACTAGTAGCTAAAATAGCTATAATCTGTATTAATAAATATGCTATTGAATAAGCTATTAATGCTTTTTTGTATACACTCTTGTAGATTATACATATAATGATTAGAGTTATTATTGTTATTGACGTAGAAGTTATATTACTGTTTTTAAATATACTTGTAGCTAAAATACATGTTACAAATATACTTATACTACTTATAACTAAACTCTTTTTTCCATATTTATCATCTATATCTTTATTAGTAATCAAAAAATAATATGGGAAGTAAGTCATTATAAAAACTTGTATAACAGTATTTAATAAATCAGTAAAAAAATTCATTATTAACTATCTTTTTTCTTTTAACGATTTAGGCATATCCTCTACACCTATTGCTACTACAGATGCTGCCTCATTACTTATTATAAGTATTGACATCATAGCCATTATGCTCCCCATTAATTTTTTCATTATTATTCCTCCCCATGTTTTTTTGAATTGAACATTAAGCAAACATTAATTGTTAATGTCCATGTTATTATATTGCTATAAACTCCATATTTAATTATAAATATAGAAATCATAGATAAGATTATAGAATTAACTAATGCTATTTTATTATTTTTCTTTATTAAACTTGGTTTTGTTATAGGCATACATTTATTTATTATAGGTGCTTGATGATATATGCAGAATATATTTATAATGCTTATCAATATAGTGCTTACAAGATTTAAATTGCTGTTTTTTGCTATTAATATAGTTAAACAGCATAGTATTGTAGTAGCAATTAAACATCTCTTTTGTGATGTCTCGTGATACCCTCCTGTAAATGGTTTTACACATGCCATAGTAAATATAATTAAAACTACCTCTTTAAAATATCCAAACATAGAAAATATAATTATTATAGTTATAATTTTGAGTATCTCATACATCATTAATCTCATTACGTACTGTATTTCTTCTGTTTTCTCTTGTGTAAAGTTATTGTATTTGCATATATCTTCCACAAAACAATCTATTTTTTTTCTCAACATTTGTTATGATTCTCCATAAAAAATTTAACATACGTATATATTACCATATTATTACATTTTTTTGTATTCTTTTTTACGAAAATTCAATTATATACAAAATTAAAAATTTAATATGTGAATTAAAATATATTATTTAAACTTGAAAAACTGTTTTACTATTTCATATTGTATTTTTAGCTTTTACTTTATAATATTTGTCCTTATATTTTAATATATATTTAGTACTACTATTATATTATAAGGAGGGAAATTTTTTGTTTAATATAAGCCTTACCTCATCGTATACATTAATACTTGCAATTGTCCTATTTTTAATAGGATCTATAATAAAAAACAAAATTAAGATATTTAACAATTTTTGTATTCCATCTCCAGTTATTGGAGGTTTGCTTTTTTCAATTTTATATTTAATACTTAATTCTTTAAGTTTAATTAAAATTTCTATGAATACAAACCTAATGCCTAGTTTTATGTCTTTCTTCTTTACAGCAATAGGTTTAGGTGTAAGCTTTTCACTAATAAAAAAAGGTGGTACACTACTAATTAAGTACTGGATTTTATGTGGCATCTTAGCTTATTGTCAAAATATATTAACAGTAATTTTATCTAAAGTCTGCAAAATAAACCCTTTGCTAGGTCTTATGTGTGGAACAATCTCTATGGAAGGCGGACATGGATATGCTGCTGCCTTTGGAGCTACTATAGAAAAATTAGGAATAAATAATGCTTCCAGTGTTGGTATTGCTTGTGCAACCTTAGGTTTAATACTAGGAGGAATTCTAGGAGGTCCTGTTGCTAAATATCTCATTGTAAAATACAAATTAAAACCTAGCTATAATAATAAACAAAAGTCTTTAATAAAAAGTACACCTCTTGGTATTTCAAAATCATACTATGGATTAACACCATATTTATTTTTTGAGCAGTTTTTAATAGTTTTATTATGTATGACTATTGGTGATTTTTTGACAAATTTAATTTATAATATAACAGACATAACATTACCTAATGTAGTTTGTTCTATGTTTATTGCTGTAGTTATTAGAAATTTAAATGACAAGTTTAATATAATTAAAATAGATCTACAACTTTTAGATTTTTTAAGTGAACTATCTTTAGGTATGTTTTTAACTATGGCATTAATGAGTATAGATTTATTAAAATTATCTAACCTATTTGGACCTATTTTATTTATAATATTTTGTCAAGTTATCTTTATAGTATGGTTTTCTATATTCATATGCTTTAAAGTTTTAGGTAAAAACTTTGATGCTGCTATTATAATCAGCGGTCTTATTGGCCATGGCCTAGGTGCTACACCTAATGCACTTGCTAATATGACATCTATTAGCCAAAAATATGGATATTCGGAAAAAGCTTTTTTAGTAGTTCCTCTAGTCGGTGCTTTTTTACTAGATGTATTTACAATGCCTTGTATTATTTTATTTATTAATATACTAGGATAAAATAAATTTATTTTACTAGATTAAATTTTGTTATTTTTAGCATAATATTAATATAATTTAATCTAGGAGGTTATTATGAATAGTAATTTAAATTGTCAAGCTTATAATTGTGCTTATAACAAAAACTTTAACTGTTTCGCATCTCATATAAAGGTAGAAGGCTATGAAGCCGCTGTAACTCCAGAAACTTATTGTGACAGCTTTAAGGATAAATCTTCTTTTACTTTTTCAAATTATTCTGAAAAAAGTAATTTGACTAGTACTCAAGATATATCTTGTAGCGCTACTAATTGTACATATAATATTAATGGGGCTTGTAATGCTAGCCATGTTGATATAAATTTTGAAAATGCAAGTTGTGAAACTTTCAGATTATCACATTAAAAAAAGATACTATCCTAAATTTAGGATAGTATCTTTTTATTTATATTTTATAATAATAAATCTTTAATAAATATAATACTCTAAAATTATCATCATTAATCTAAAGGAAAGAATTTGCTACGAACTATTATAATCATTTAATTTTATATATTATATAGTTCTGTCATGTTTTTCTAGGAATCCTAAATATTCTTCTTTAGTCATAACTGGAGTAAAATCAGATAATATGTTATTAGCTTCTTTAGCATCATCAAATAATAAGTCTATTACAGTCATAGCCATTGATTTAGCAGGGACTATATATGCTAAATCTTCATCTATTATTTCAAAATCTCTAGTGTGAAGAGCGCCTTTAATCCCACCTATCATAGGGTGCATAGTAGGCATTAAGTGAGATATATCACCTAAGTCGAATGAACCAGTAAAGTCTCCACCATCAACTATTTTTTCTTTCTCTATTCCTAACTCAACAAGATTGTTAAAGAATAAGTCATCCATGCTTCTATAGCGTAATATTGGTAAGTATCCTGGTATTTCAGTTATCACAACTTCAGCACCAACAGCCATACCACCAGCAATTAGAGCTTTATTTATTCTTTCACTAGCATCAATCATTCCATCTATAGTTCTAGCTCTAACATATGATTCCATTTGAACATCAGCAGGAACAACATTAACTATATCACCAGCTTTAGTCAAGATTGGATGGAATCTAACTCTTTCAGATTCTTTAAAAGTCTCTCTTAAAGCATTTACATTGTTTATAGCAAGCATTGCAGCGTTTAATGCATTTACACCTTCATGAGGAGCAGAACCTGCATGAGATTCTTTACCTATAAATTGAACTTTCTTTCCTATAAATCCGTTACTTTCAGGACCAACTAAAGCTTTGTTATCTCCCATATCCATAGAATGGAACATCATAGATATATCTATATCGTCAAAGTATCCTTTTTTAACAAGTTCTTGTTTTCCACCAAAGTAAGTTATTTCACCTTTATCTTTTAATTGTTGTCTGTATTCTAATTCTATAAATTCTTCAGCTGGAGTGGCCATGAAAGAAACTTTACCATCTAAATGATCTAAAACACCACTTTTAACTAAACCTATTGCAGCTCCTAACATACCAGCTATTTGTATATTATGGCCGCATGTATGAGAGGCACCTATTTCATTAGAATCTTTATGTTCTTTACAAGATATTCCATCTAATTCTCCTAATATAGATATATGAGGACCTTTTTTCTCTTTATTAGTAATAGCCTTGCATCCAGTAACGGCTATATTTTTCTCAACCTCTAATCCAAGCTCTCCTTGTAAGAAATTAACTACAGCTTCTGTGGTTTTGTATTCTTTATATCCATATTCTGGATTTTTATATATTCCTCGCCCTACCTCAAGTATTTTTTCTCGATTATCATCTATTGATTTTATAACTAATTCTTTTAATTGATGTTTGTTCATAATATACCCCCTAAGTTTAATTAACTTATATTAATAGTTATCTACAAAAATAATTTAATATTTTATATAACACCTTGAATCTTTAATACTATATGAGCTATAGAAGCACAAGCAAAAAATATTGTAGTAAACACTACTAATGATATAACAACTATCTTCCAAGACATTTTCTTTAGTTCTTCTATTTTATTACCAACAGATAAACCTGCAAATGCTAGTAGCGGAGTAGTTATTGCCATAAAGTCTATATTAGCTATATGTTCATTAAATACATCTGATATTGGATTACCAGGTATACTTAATAATAGACCTATTATTGTTGCAAATCCAAATGCAGGGAATATTGATTTTGGGAATAAATCTTTTAATATCATAGCTATCATTGCAGCTACAATCATCATTAACATACCAGGAAGTGCTGTAGTTATCGCGATTCCTTTACTTATAAATTGACCTAATAATATCATAGCCCCAACCATTAACATTATAATTAATTGGTATGACGTTCGTTTAAAATCTATTTTTCCAAACATGATTATTACCCCTCTCTATTATGCTATTTCATCATTTTCTTTGTTTTTTCTACCTAGCTTTGGCTCAAATATAGCATATAACTTATTAGTGAATGGTAAAGTTATAAATACTAAGAAAATTAACCCTGTTATACTGGACATCATATTGCTTGTAGCACCATATGAAAGTATGGTATCAACCATTTCAGGATCAGCTGCTATATTTGGAACTTTTGAAAGAGCAGCAGAAGCAGCTGTCATCATACTACCACTCCCAACCCCAGTTGCCATACCTAATGCATATGGATGAAGACCTGTATATATAGAAACTGAGCCTAATATAGAAAAGTAGATAGTTCCCAAAACTGTTCCCATCAAATATGTTCCTAAAACACCGCTTCCCTCTGGAGAGCTTATACCATATTTTTCAGATATAACACCTAATGCAGTCTCACGGCTTATACTAGAACAAGCACCAATAGCTTCTCTTTTAAATCCTAGTAATAAAGCTAAAGGCAGAGCTATTATTGGTGCAAGAATATGACCAAATTCCTGAGCTACAAAAGCAGGCCCTGCTTGTATTATTTTTTCCAGGTTTGGTCCAACTGTTGTTCCATACTTTATCCCTAGTAAAACAAGTGCTATACCAACTACATCACCAGCTATATTGATCTCTTTTTCATTTATAATGCTCTTTAATACTTTGATTTTTTTACCTAATAAATCAGGTGTAATTATAATTCCTACTATAACTGCATATAGCATAGGGAATAAAACTAGTGATACAGCCCCTAAATTAATCGTGTACTCACCTATTAACTCACAAGCTATAACAATAATAAGTGCTACTAACATTGCTTTCATAAGATTTTTGTTGTCTTTCATAATAATCCCCCTAAAATATAAAATTTATATTGATAATGATTACTCTAGATAAGAAAAATATGACAAGTTTACAAAGATAAAAAATATAAACTAAGCATAAAATTTTGCTTATTCCACAATTAAAAGTAATTCGCTAATAATTCCTTATTCACATGGTAAATCTTGTATAAAAAAAAGTCAATCTTAGTATGCATTTTTTGTAAAAAAATATAAAAATAATCTATAAATATAATAAAAAGATTAGTATTTAGATAAAATTTACAAATACTAATCTTTTTTAGAAAATTATTCTTGTCAAAAATAATTAATTTATTTTGGAAATTATTTTAGCTAACACAATATATTTATTATGAATTATCTTTATAAAATCTATTTGCATAAATACGTTCTATAAAATTAGTGTATAATTCTCTTTCTCCATCACTAAAATCTTTCGTTACTAAATAAAACCAATCCTTAAATATAGATTTGATATCATCAACAGTACAATTCCCTTTTTCAGTCAAATTTAAGCTATATGATCTACTATTTTCTTTATCTTGAACTTTATCAATAAGACCTAAATCAACTAGTTTTTTAACTGTTCTAGTAACTATTGCTTTATCTACATCTAGTACTGTTGCTACATCTTGTAAATTTAAACCTTCCATTTTTTTTATTATAATCAAATATCTCAAACTAACTAAAGTGATATCATGCTCTTTTAATATATCTTCTGCATATCTACGGAAATCTTTATTTATAGACCATATCTGTTTACTTAAAATATTTAATTCCAAATATCTTCACCTCTATAAACTTATTTAATATCTTATTATATACCATTTATCTCTATATTCCAATGTTATTTCAAAATTTATTATTTTTATTTTTATATTCTTTATAATTTTTGTGCAACTTATTTTATTTATTCCGTGTATGAAAAATGGTATAAATGACAAAAATAACTAATAGATTAAGGAGGTAAATTTATGAATGTAAATATGGAAAACAAAACAATTAACAATAAGTTAATAAATGAAAATGCTAAAAAAGCTTTAGAACAATATAAAGTGGAGATATCTAGTGAATTAAATAATTTTTCAAATGATGAATTTCCTTATGTCGGAGGAATTGCAACTAGAAAATTAGTAGAGCTTGGAGAAAAAGCTTTAATAAATGAGTATAATAATATTAATAATAACTAATATTTTCAATATGAACTTCTAATATGATATAATATCTCTATAAAAAATTTACATTTTTAGGTAAAGGGGAGATATGACATGAAATATGAAGTTCTTTTTTTTGATGCGGATGACACATTATTTGATTTTAAGAAATCTGAAAATTTTGCTTTAGATAAATTAATGAGCTCTATTGATACAGATTTAGAGAAAAGTTATTGCATTGAAATATATAAAGAAATAAATAATAACATTTGGAAGGAATTTGAGCAAAACTTAATTTCCTCTGACGAATTAAAAATAGAAAGATTTAAAAGATTTGCAGACAAAATAAATCTATCACAGGATCCTAAAATATTAAGTAACATGTACGTCAACTTTTTAGCAGAAGCATCTTTTATATATAAAGAAACAGAAGAATTATTATCTTATCTTTATAAAAAATATAAAATAGTTATCATAACAAATGGATTAACTTCTGTACAAAATAAAAGAATTAAAAAATCAATTATTAAAGATTATTTTGATGCAGTTATTATATCAGACGAAATTAAAATAGCTAAACCAGACCCGAAAATTTTTGATTATGCCTTAAATGTAATCAATCATACTAATAAAGAATCTGTACTTATGATTGGTGATAGTTTATCTTCCGATGTAAAAGGTGGCGTTAATGCCGGAATAGATACTTGTTGGTTTAATCCTAACAACAAAAAAAATAACTCTTCACTTATTCCTAAATATGAAATAAGCACTTTATTAGAATTAAAAAATATATTGTAGAAAATAAAAATACTGAAAGCTAAACTTCTAGTATTTTTTAATTATTATTAATATAAATGATTTTAATTTGATTGGTAGGGTATAAATACAATATTAATTTAAATACATATTAATTATGTATCATCGGAGGTTATAAATATGTCAAATTGTGCTTCTTGTCCTTCTAAAGGACATTGTAATACAAATGCTAGTAGTTGTGGGATTATTAATCACCCATACAATAATATAAAAAAAATTATAGGAGTAATGAGTGGTAAAGGTGGAGTTGGTAAGTCAACTGTAACTACTTTACTTGCAAAACAATTAGCTAAAAATGGATATAAGGTAGGTATATTAGACTCAGATATTACTGGTCCTAGCATTCCTAGACTTATGGGATTGAATAATGAAAGAGCAATGTCAAATGGTAATGATATCTACCCTATTGCTAATGAAGATAACATTAAAACTATGTCAATAAACTATATGGTTGATACAGAAGAACAACCTATAGTTTGGAAAGGACCTATGATTACAAATGCTGTAAAACAGTTTTATAGTAATGTACTTTGGGGAGAACTTGACTACTTACTTATTGATATGCCTCCAGGTACTGGAGATGTAGCTATGACGGTAATGCAATCTCTTCCTATAAGTGGTATTATAATGGTTTCCGTTCCACAAGATATGATTTCTATGATAGTTGCTAAGGCTGTTAATATGGCTAAAATGTTAAATATTAATATTATTGGTGTAATAGAAAATATGAGTTATATTCAATGCCCAGATTGTAATAAAAAAATAAAATTATTTGAAGGTGAAGAAATTAATAATTTCTTAGCTAGCAATAATTTAAACTTATTAGGAGAGCTTCCTATGACTAAGGAAATAATTAATATAACTCATACTGGAGTAAAAGAAACAAGCCCTGAGTTAGAAAATATCTTAAATAATATTATAAATCAATTATAACGTTAAATAAAAAAATAGCGAGTTTTATATAATATATGTATCATATAAAACTCGCTATTTTTTACCTATGTAATATTATTATATACTAGATTTTCTAAATATTTATAGTTGTGTATATCTTCTTTTATAGAAAAATATTTAATCATTTTACTATCTATAGAAATTACCTTATATTGAGTTTCGCAGTTATTTTCTCCTAATTTGTTCGGACAACTTTCACATATACTATCTGTAGAATATACTATTTTTACATTTATATTCTAGTTATTGTTACATGTTTTAAGAAACTTATTATATGCTTTTATTTCTTTTATTATATTATCCATTTTTTGTGTAAAATCATTGCTATAACCACTCCTTTGATATGCTCTCATACATAAGATATGATATGGGCGTATTTTTAACATACTTTCACACCAGTTTTAATCCTTTTAGAAACCTCTTTACCTACAGCACTAGCTAAAACTAATTTAATTAAATCTACTATTACAAAAGGTAACACACATGCAATTAAACTTTGATATAAAGTTGATTTTGTTATAATAGAAAATATAACTGTACCTGTTGTATAGACAATAAATAATCCAAATACCATTGATATAAATATATAGATCATAGATTTTGTTCTTTCTGTAGTATATCCTATAACTAATGCCATAAATGGACATCCTATTAAAAAACCACCTGTTGGTCCTAATATTATTCCTAATCCTCCACTAAATTGAGCAAATACTGGTAACCCTATAGCTCCTATTAATAAATATATAACTATAGATATAAACCCTTTTTTAGCGCCTAAAACCATGCCCGCTAATGCTACAGCAAAGATTTGCATTGTTAATGGTACGCTTGTAAATGGAAGTGGTATAGATATTTGAGAAAGTATAGAAGTTAGTGCTGCAAATAAAGCACAAAGTACTATATCATTAGTTTTTAAGTTCATTATTTATTTCCCCCAATTTTTAGTTAACCCTTTTAATTAATTAGGTTTACCTATATTATATTTAAATATATTTTTTTAGTCAACTTAATTTTTACTTATTATTATAAAATTCTCATAAATAAAATGGTATTTATCTAAATATACATTTAGATAAATACCATTTTATCAATCCACTATAAATCTAATTTTATCTCCATTTTTTCTTTCTATATATGCAATTTCACCGACTATATTATAATCAAATGCATTCATCATTATATTTAATAATTTTTGACTATCTATAATATCAGATTGTTCTTTAAAAAAATCTATTGCATTATTTTTTACTAACCTTTTTACAAAACTAACTGGTAATTTTAAATATATTTTATCCCCAGTAGTTGCACTAATTTTAACTTTTAAAAACCTTTCTTCATAATTAATTCCTATCTCTCTACTCACAAAATTCCCCCTTAAATTTATCTATTAATTAATTTTCTAATATTTTTTTATAATTGACTAATAATATACTTAGAAGAAATTAACTACCTTGTCTTATTTATATTCATAATTTCATATTATATATAACCTCATATTGATATAATTTGTAAATAAATTTATTTTATGATAAAATAATTTAATGGATTATTAATTTTAAAGGGAGTTGAAATTATTGTTTAATTATATTAAATTTGCCTTATACTTAATATTAATCTTCCTCTTAGCTATTCCTAAGTTGATAAGATTCGAATTAAATCCTAATGAATATTCAGCTAAAGAAAAGTTTTCTTTCTTGAATAAGCACGCAAAAAGAGCATTATCTTTAGTAAATATAAAACTAAATATTTTAGGTAAAGATAAGTTACCTAAAGAACCAGTATTATTCGTTATAAATCATTCTAGTATGCTAGATAGTTTTATATTAGTTGCCAGTGTAGATAGACCTATTGGTGTTGTTATAGCAGATGTTCCCATTTGGAAAAATATGCCCATAATAAGTCATTGGACAAAGCTTATAAAGTGCGTGTATATAAATAGAGAAAATACTAGAGAAGGTATTAAAAGCATAATTCAAGCTTCTAAAAATATAATAAGTGGTCAAAGTATGGCTATATTTCCTGAAGGTGATTTAACATGGATTAAGGACCCAAATGCTTTAGTTTCTGACTTTAGACCAGGAGCTTTAAAAATAGCTTACAAAGCTAATTGTCCTATTGTTCCTTTAGTTATAAAAAACTCTAAAGAAACTTATTCAGGATATGAGCCTATTGGTAAAATAAATTCTATGACTGTTGAAGTAGAGTTTTTAGATCCTATCTATGACCATATAGAAAATCCAAAATTAAAATCAATAATATTAAGCGATAATATAAAAAATAAAATGATTAATAAAATCGAAGATTTTAAAAAAATATCATGATTTTAGTTCTATAAAATAAAAAGCATGCCTTAATTTTAAGGCATGCTTTTTATTTTATAAATATTTCTTTTAGAAAATATTCTACTTTTATAATAAACTATTCTTCCATTCTTCTTCTTTGAATCCAAGTAAAATATTTTTATCGTCATATACTAACGGTCTTTTTATAAGCATTCCATCACTTGATAATATTTCTAAAAGCTTATCCTCTGATTCAGTTTTAATAATATCTTTCAAACCTAACTCTCTATATTTTACTCCACTAGTATTAAAAAATTTCTTTATTTCATATCCACTTCTCTTATATAATTTTTCCAATTCTAATTTCGTAGGTGGATTTTCCGTTATTTCTATATCTTCAAAAGGGATATTATTTTCATTAAGCCACTTCTTAGCTTTTTTTACTGTTGAACATTTTGCATATCCATAAAATTTTATCATTACTAAAAAATCTCCTTTAATATTATAATACATGTAATTACCCTAAATATATAAATTTAATCATATTATTTAACATATATAGCATAACCTTATATTAAATTCCAAGGAACTAACTCAACTTCTCCATAAGACCTATACTTTAATCGATTTGAGTATTCACCTTTATATCCTATTATATAAAGTAGTGTTAATTCTATATATCTTGTTCCTATTTGTATAATATTCCACATATCATCTACACTTAGATTAGCCTTATTTCCCTTTCTACTTGGATGAACAATTTTATTTCTAAAATAAATAACTAAGTCAACACCATCATCAAATTTACTTCTTATCCAATCATCAAATAAATATAATTCCTTTTTCCCATGAGGTATTTTACATATATCAAGTAGCAACTGTATATTTTGAGATGTAGAGTTTTTATCAAATTCATCATCATCTAAAATAGTATATAATTCTACTAATACAACATAAGATAATGTTTCAAGAGCTATCTGAACTGATATAATATTATTTTCTAAAGTTATATTGTTTTGTGATTCTATGTACCAATCTATGATATGCTTTATAGTCGGCTCATAATAAGCATCTTCTAATTTTTTGCACATCAATGATATGTATTTTTCTATATTATAATAATTAGATATTGTATCACTCCATGTTGGAACAAACTTAAATGGAGTTACAATAGATTCTCTCCATAGTCTATAAACATTTTTATTATTGCTATATCCATTAGCTACACATATATCAACGTATCTACCGCACATAAAACTAAGGGCCGTTGATATTCTATCTAGTATCACATCAATGTTAGTAGTTTTAAACTTATTGTTATCTTTTTTTATTATTCTGCCTACATGAGTTATTATATTGCCTGATTTAATTTTCAATTCTTCATTTAGCTCTTTTCTATAGTCATACCTTTTATCTATAATAACTTTAAATTCATTTACATCAAATTCTAATCTACCAGCAAACATTTTGTTATTACAATTAATAAGTTTGCCAGGTAGTTGGTTTAAGTTTATTATATTGAAATCAACATACTCTACATATGTATTTTTAGATTTTAAATTTGTATCATTTGCATAACCGTCAATATTTTTATCACTAATATTATTTATAGTTATGTATATAGGTTTATATCCATAGACCTCTAGTATTGCATTATCATAATCTAAATCAAGGTCAAGGACTTCATCTTGGACACTTATTATAGATGCTTCAAAGTTAATAGACATGGGCGAAATCATTTTATAATATATTATTCCATTACATTTATATTTTTTGTCAAGATAAATACAAAATCTACCTTCATAAATAATTATATCTTCATCAATATCATAATTAAAATACTTTGAATATATAGCATCTTTAACTATTTTCATTCCTAGCCCACCTTTACCTTTATAATACTCTTTTATTATTATATCACATAGTTACAAATTTAAATAGCACAGCTATTTGTTTCGATAGCTGTGCCATTTAAATTTGTAACGCTCATATACATGCCTGTAAATTTTTCTATATATTATTTTTAGTCTATTTTTTTCATTTATTATACTTAGTATAGTGCCCTTTTAGCAATATTTGCACTATGATCTGATATTCTTTCAAGATTAGTTATTAAATCTATATATAAAATTCCTGAATCAATGCTACATTTTTCATTATTTAATCTATATATATGATTAATACGTATAGACTTTTCTATTTTATTTACTTCTTCTTCTCTAGCTAATATTTCTTCTGCTAATCGTTCATCTTTTTTATCAATTAGCTTTAAAGCACCTTCATAATTAGCTATTACCATATTAAACATTTCCTTAACTTCTTCTAAACCTTCATTTGATAAATCCAAATTCTCATTTATTGCCTTTGTAGCTAATTCTGCTATATTTTCAGAATGATCTCCAACTCTTTCTATATCATTTACAGTATTAAACAAATTATCTACTGACTCCACTAAATTATCAGGCAATGAAGTTTTTGATAAGTTTAATAAATAATTTAGTATACTTTTTTGTAAAATATTAATAGTCTCTTCTGTATCTAATGTCTCTCTCACACTTTTATCAGATTTATTAATAAATGCATCCATAGAAGAATTAAGACAACTTTTAGCAAATCTGCCCATTCTTAAAGTTTCTTTAACTGTATTTCCTAATGCTATTGAAGGAGTTTCTAGCATTCTTTCATCAAGATATTTTGTAGCTTTCTCATCATTTTCATCATTATTATCAGGAACTATCTTCATAGCTAATTTTACGATAAACTTAGAAAAAGGTAATAATAAAATTACATTTATTAAATTAAACAGTGTGTGAGCATTTGCTATCTGTCTAGCTGCGTCATTTGGATCAATCTTAGTAACTATATAAGATATAGGTCTATTTAATACCAATAAAAATAATATACTACCTATTATATTAAATAGTAAATGCATTATTGCAGCTCTTTTAGCATTTCGACTTGCTCCAATACTTGATATTAATGATGTAACACATGTTCCTATATTATCACCATAAAGTATAGGTAATGCAGATGTTAATGGTATTAAACCTTGAGCTGCAAGAGCTATTAGCATCCCCATTGATGCACTAGAACTTTGAACTATACCTGTAATAGCAAATCCTAATAATAATCCTAATATTGGTCTATGTCCAAAGCTAATTAAGGCATCTGTAAATCCTTTATACTCTGCAAGTGGCTTTACTGCATCTTTCATAAACTCCATGCCTGTAAATAAAATACCAAATCCTAATAAAATTTCTGCTATGTTTTTAACTGTAGTTTTAGAAGAAAAAAGATATAATATAATACCAATACCTAAAGATACAGGCGCTAGACCTTCTAAATTAAAACTTACTAGTTGAGCTGTGACTGTTGTACCTATGTTAGCACCCATAATCACACCTATAGCTTGATTTAAGTTCATTATTCCTGCGTTGACAAATCCAACAACCATTACGGTTGTCGCACTTGAACTTTGAATAATTGCTGTGACAACAGCACCCACTAAAACTCCCATAATTACATTACTCGTTAATAATTCTATTATTCTTTTTAATTTATTACCAGCAGAATTTTGTAGACCTTGAGCCATTAAATTCATACCATATAAAAAGAGACCTAAACCTCCTAAAATACTTATTGCTATACTCAAAATTGTTCCTCCTTATACTCAAAATCATTTTAAATTCATCTAAGTATATAATTGTCTATTTTTACATTAATAATTCATAAATAATTATGTTATATAATTGTTAATTAATTTAGAATACTAATTTAGTTTTAGGTTAAATTATTAATATATTATTAATAACATTTAAGGAGGAAATTATGACATTAGATAAACATAAAAGAGAAGATAATAAAACTAAATTTAATAGAAATGATAAAAAGAATCCAAATTTTAAATTAGAACAAGGTGAAGAATTAAACTTACCACCTAGACTTAGACCTTCAAAAACAGGTTCAGTTAGCCAAAATACAGCTAGACCCATAAGTAGTCATAAAAAACATCAGAATCATTAAAGTACACTATTTCAACAAAAAAGAGAGTAATGCATTACTCTCTTTTAAAATAAACAACTTATATAATTAACATATAAATAAAATGAGCAGACATACCTGCGCATATTCCTCCAATAGTATGAGCAATAATAGCTTTGCTAGTTAATCCTCTAGAATTTAACGCATCCATCATTCCTACATGTGTACTTAAATATCCACTCCAGCACATTCCCATTGCTGTAAATACTGCTATATCATTTGGAGTTACAACTCCATCAGTTATAAATTGTGGTACTAAAGACATAGCCGCTCCAACTGCTCCTAAAGATGTAATTGGAAATGCAATAGCTTCTGGTGATGTAAATCCAAAAATCGGCTCTAATATAAAACTAATCTTTTCTCCTATAACAGGTAAAAGAGCTATACCTTCATATGCAGATCCTGTATATACTTCTAATCCTGTTTTAGGATCTATAGATGGGCCAAAAGTAAGTAGCATCACCATCGTGCATACAACTAGTACACCTGGTATTATTGCTATTCCCATATCTACACCATTTTTCCCGCCTTCTAACATTGCATCTAAAGCTCTTTGAAATATATTTCCATCCCTTATTTCTCTGTACTCAGTACTGTCATTATATTTTCGGGGACTTTTATCTAATTTTGGATCATAACTATAATATATTTTAGTAAAATGTATCATAATTCTAACACTTATTACGCTACCTATTATCGCTGATATATTACCTATTATTGCAGGTAATACATATTCTTTTCCTTGAGATATCATAAATGTTGTTAATATTAACCCCATGCCAAATGCTGTTCCTAAGTTACATAAGGCCGGTATCTCATGAGTTTTAAAGTATTTTGTAAAACTCTTATCTTTAGCAAATGATATTATTGCAGGATTATCAGATAAATATGTAGCTACAGCTCCTGCTATGCTAGCTCCAGGTAATCCATATAAAGGTTTCATAAATATTGCAAAAACCTTGTTTATCAAAGATATAACTCCAAATTCTGATAATAATGCACTTAGTGCACCTGCTAAAACTGACATTGCCATTATTAAAAATACTGTATTTAAAAGTAAATCATGTGCAGTATTCATGATTACTTTAAACATTATGCCAGCACCCATAATACTAGCTATGTAACCAAATCCAATTACTAGTATACCTATAAATATAAAGGTTTCTAAATTAACAGCTTTAACCCTTTTTGGAGAACGCTCTTTATCCAATATTATAACGTCTTTTTCTTCCACAGTGCTCCTCCTTAATTATTAAATTATTAACATATCTTATTATAATTAGAAAATTTAGTAAATGCAATAAATTTAACTTTTTTATCTATATATAGTGCATTTATACTTTAATAGTTGAACTTCTACTATATTCTATTTGTCATACATACATAAATAAATTTATTATTGTATTATTAAATAAACAGTATATTTATTTAAATAAAATTATTTTTTATTTAGATATTCTTGTATTTTATTTATACTATGTTTATTATATAAAAATAAATATTATTTAGTTTATATTAAAATGATTCAAAATAAATTACATTGGTATAAATAAATTATTAATAAATAGAGGTGAATTAATATGCTAACAATAATATCCCCTGCTACTACTATGAAGTTTGATAAAAATACTAATTTGGATATATCATCAAAGCCTTATTTTTATAATGATGCAAATTATCTAATGAGTATTCTTAAAAATCTAAGTTTAGCTGAAGTTCAAAATCTTATGAATTTAAGTGAAGATTTAGGACATTTAAATTTAAATAGATACAAAGAGTTTGGTTCAATCAATAATCCAAAATCTCAAAGTATATTAGCTTTTGATGGTGAAGTTTTTAACTGTATGGATGTTTCTACCTTCAATAATAAAAACTTTAATTTTGCTAATACGCATTTACGAATTCTTTCTGGATTATATGGTGTTCTTTCTCCTTTTGATTTAATAGAACCTTACAGACTTGAGATGAAATCAAAGCTTGAAAATGAATCTGGAGCAAATCTATATAAATTTTGGAAATCTAAAATAACAAATTATTTAATAGAAGAAATTAAAAAGCATGATAATAAAATAATTCTTAATTTAGCATCTTCTGAATATGTAAAAGCGATAGATTTAAAAAAATTAAACAATCATTGTAAGTTCATAAATGTAGACTTTAAAGATTATAATAATAACACAGGTAAATTTAGAGTAATTGGTATGTATTCTAAACAATCAAGAGGATATATGACTAGATTTATTATAGAAAATGAGATTGATAATATAAATGATTTAAAAGATTTCCAAATAAATGGATATAAATTTAATAACGAACTCTCTGACGACTTGAATTTAATATTTACTCGATAAGAAAAAGGTACCTTTTTTACTTTCAATTAAAAGGTACCTATATATATTTAGTTTATTTTTATTAACTTACTTATTTTATTGCAATAACCTTTGCTTTTTATTTCAGATAAAGTACTATTTATTTCATATTCAGAATTTGCATTCACTAATACTGCAAGTTCTTCATTCTCATTTAATACATCAAAACTATTCATTTTTGATTTTATTACACTTATAATACTATCTTTGTTATGACATTTAAATCTAAGTAATGCACTACATTGATTGTCTAATACTTTAATAACTTCAGCTTTATCTTTAGTAAATGAATTTATAGATGAGAACCTACCTTCTAATATATCTATTAAATCTCCATAGACTGCACTTCCTGTAGCAAGCTTTCCAGCACCTTTTCCTACAAATGATACTTCACCAACAGAATCTCCATTTAATACAACTACATTATTCTCATTTTCTATATTAGCTAGTATATTATCAAATTCAACTAGTACAGGTCTAACAAACCCCCTTACCTTATACCCATCGTATTCACTTTGACCTACAAGTTTTATTTTACAGTTTAACTTTTTAGCATACTCTATATCTTTTTTATCAATATCAGTAATACCTTCTAAATACAAATCTTTCCAGTATACTTTATTATCATATGCTAGTGTTGATAATATAGATAATTTTCTTGCTGAATCATATCCTAATACGTCTGACGCTGGATTAGCTTCCGCAAATCCTAAGTTTTGAGCTTGCTTTAAGGCCATGTCATACGATAAATTTTCATTATACATTTTTGATAGAATAAAGTTAGTTGTTCCATTTAATATTGCATAAATACGATCTATACAATTACCTTCTAAAGATTCTATTAACGGCTTAAGTATTGGTATTCCACCTCCAACTGAAGCTTCAAACTTAATGTTAACATTATTTTTATTAGCTATCTTTGCAAGTTCATCTCCATATTCAGCTAATAAATCTTTATTAGCTGTAACCACATTTATTTTATTATTTAAAGCTCTTTTTATATATTCTAAAGATGGATTAATCCCTCCCATAACTTCAACTATAACATCTAGATCTTTATTAAAAACTTCCTCAACATCTGTTGTTAATTTATCATAGTATTTCATACCTTCATATTTACTTTTATCCCTTACTAAAATAGAAGCTATTTTAATATTCCTTTTATCTTTATTATTGTCTATAATGTCTACTAGCCCACTTCCTACTGTACCATATCCTAATATCCCTATTTTCATATTAATACCTCCTTTAATTTTATACACAAAATCCCCCTATGTAATAGCACAAACCTGTTAGTGATCATACCAAATTAAATTTACCATTCTTAGCTTTTTATTAATTTGTATCTTTAAAAAACTTCTACAATAATAAAAAACTCTCATCCTTTAATAAAAGGACGAGAGTTTTTCCCGCGGTTCCACCTAATTTGATCAATTCAATCCACTTATAACTATAACGTAGTTAACGTCTATTCTTACTAAAATACATAGATAACTTCAGATAGCAGCTCCTAGGTAGTTTTCAATTCCTCTAATTAAGAAAGTCTTTCAGCCTATGAACTTTCATCTCTAATAATCGAATTAAATTTACTCTTCCTATTCTTAGCTTTTGTATATATTATAATCATATTGCTTTAATTTTATTGAACTAAATTGTTAGTGTCAATAAAATTTATTTATAATTATAAATAAATTTTATTATTTGTTCAGATTTAATTATATGATATATTATAAAAAAAGCTTATACTCTTATTTATACTTTTAATAATGTTCAAACACTTTTCTTTTTATTTTAGTTTTATACTTAATATTTCTAATAAAATATAACTTAGCATTTACTTCAGATCCAATTAAGATTGCCCAACTACTTAAATATATCCAAGTTATAAGTATTATTATTCCACCTATACTACCATATATAACTTCATAATTAGCATAATGATTTGCATAGTAAGAATATATATAAGATATTAAAAACCATGAGATAGTACCAATTATTGCACCTGGTATAGCATCCTTTAATTTTATTTGTTTATTTGGAGTATATATATATAAACATAAAAATATTATTACTATTGTTCCTACCCCAATTAAATACCTCCATAAGTTCCATATATTAAGAAATACTTTATCAATTCCTATAGTATCTAATAAAAAATCACCTAATTTTTCTCCAAATACTAAAAATATAATAGATATAAATATTAAAAGTAAAAGCATAATCGTAAATACCATTGCTATAGTAAATATTTTAAAATATGACCTAGTTTCTTTAACATTATAAGATTTATTAATACTTCTAATTAAAGCTCTAACAGCTCTAGATGATGTCCATATTGTAAGGAAAAAACTTGTTATCACTAAACTTATACTCCTATTTTCTATTGCTGATTGAATTATTGAGTTAGCTATCACAAAAGCCCCTGTAGGCATTATATTTTGTAATAAATCTATATATCTATTGATATGTATTACTGGAATATAAGCTAATGCATTAATAGTAAATAATAAAAATGGGAAAAGTGACAATAGAAGATAAAATGCTACTTCTGCTGCCTTAGAGTTTATTTCGCTGTAACGAGATTTTTTTATTATTTCTCTTATATCTTCTTTTGAAAATTTTAGCATTTCATTTATCCCCCTCCCTATTTAAGTATATTATATATATATTTGCTTTTAATACTATTAAATATAAAAAAGATGCGATAAAGTTCGCACCTTTTTATTATTTATCTTACAGTTTCTAAATCCATTACATTACTTAATATTTTGTCTAAGCTTCTCTTTATTCCATCTAATTTATTATTTGCTTCAGATTCATCTTTACCTTTTACAGCAATATAGAACTTAAGCTTAGGCTCTGTACCAGATGGTCTAACAGCTATCCAAGATTCATCTTCTAGGAAGTATTTTAATACATCAGCTTTAGGAAGATTATCTATACCTTGCTTATAATCTTTACATTCTACAACTTTTACATCATTTATAGTATCTATTTTTGTATTTCTAAAGTAGCTTATTATTTCTTGTATTTTTGCAATACCTTCTATTCCTTTTAAAGTTATAGATATTGTTTTTTCTTTGAAGAACCCATATTTTTTATATAATTCAACTAATCCTTCATATAAACTCATACCCTTAGAATAATAATAAGCTGCCATTTCAGCTATTAATAATGAAGCAACTACACCATCTTTATCTCTAGCATGTGTTCCTACTAAGTATCCATAACTTTCTTCATATCCGAATAAATAAGTATTTTTATTAGTTTCTTCAAAAGATTTTATCTTTTCACCTATGAATTTAAATCCAGTAAGTACATTAATAACTTCAAGATTATTTGATCTTGCTATATCTGCTCCAAATTCAGATGTTACTATTGTTTTTATAAGAACTGAATTTTCTTTTAATTTACTATTTTCTTTTAATCCTTCTATTATATAGTTAGTTAAAAGTCCACCTATCTGATTACCTGTTAATAATGCATATTCACCACTTATAGTCTTTACAGCTACACCAACTCTATCACAATCTGGGTCAGTTGCTATTACTAAATCAGAACCACTACTTTTTGCAAGTTCTATTCCTCTTGTTAAAGCTTTTTGTTCTTCTGGATTCGGATATTCTATTCCTGCAAAGTTTGGATCTGGATTTTCTTCTTCCTTTACTACTAGTACATTTTCAAATCCAGCTTCTTTTAAAGCTCTTTTTATTGGAACATTTCCAGTCCCACAAAGTGGAGTGTATACTATCTTGAACTCTTTTCCTACTCTCTCTATTATATCTTTTCTTAATGATTGTTCTTTAACAGCTTCTATAAACGCTGTATCTTGTTCTTCATCTAACATTATTACTAATTCTTTATTTTCATCAGTTATAGTAGGTATTGTGCTATAATCTTCTATACTATTTATTTCATCAGTTATAGCATTTGCTATTTCCGGCATAACTTGAGCCCCATCTTCCCAATATACTTTATATCCATTATACTCAGGTGGGTTATGGCTTGCAGTTATAACTATACCAGCTATAGTATGTAACTTTCTTACTGCAAATGATAACTCTGGAGTAGTTCTTAAACCATCAAATATATATGCTTTTATTCCACACGCTGCTAAAGTATTTGCTGTTTCTATACAAAATTCTCTAGACATATTCCTATTGTCATGAGCTATTACTACCCCTCTATTTTTTTCTTCCAAAGCATTTTTTATTATATAATTAGCTAGACCAAATGTTGCTCTTCTTACTGTATATTTATTTATTCTATTTGTACCTGCTGCTATTATACCTCTAAGACCAGCAGTTCCAAATTCTAAGTTCTTATAAAATCTGTCTTCAATTTCTTTTTCATTTCCTTTAATAGAATTTAATTCCTCTTTTGTTTTTTCATCAAAGTAAGAGTCATTTAACCATGTTTCATAAGTTCTTTTGTACCCCATACTACTTCTCCTTTTAAATCTAAATCTTTTTTCGTAAATTTTATATAGTTTAATAATAATATAGTTTATTATTTAAGTAAAGTTAATTTGCTATTTAATATAAATATCTATAGTTCTTCTACCCCAATTTATACATTGTGATTCATTATTCATAAATATATCTATCTTATTACCTTTTATTGCTCCTCCACAATCCTCTGCTACAAATGTCATTCCAAATTGAGGAATGTATACTTTTGTTCCATATGGTATGACTCTTGGATCAACTGCTATAGTACCCCATTTAGGAGTTGTACCTGTAGAGGTTATAGAATCTCCTGCATATGCTGTTGCTACTACTGTCATATGTTTTCCAGTTATTGATGTTGATGTGTTATTAGAAGTATTATTAGAAGTGATATTATTTCTTGAAGTTTTAGATCTCGATGCAACAATTATTTCTTCTTTTGTTCCATTTTTTACTATTTTATCAACAGGCTCAGTTGCTATTTTTTCTTCAACTAAAGATTTTTTTACTAATTTACCATCATGATAAGTAAGAGTATAAGTTAATTCTTTTTCTCCATTTTTACCTTCTTGTGATATTTTTGTATTACCTTTTTCTAAGGTATTGTCATCTACAGACTTTACATCAAAAGGAATCTCTTCTTTCTCAGTTACTTTACTTTCTGTTACTTGTACTACTTTAACTTCCATATAATCATTTACTTCTGAATTTAAACTTGGAGTTATTATGTCATTTTTATCATACTCTATTTCATTTTCATCTAACAAATCTTTTACTGTTTTTTTAAACGTAGATACTTTTCTCTCTTCACCTTTTACAACTATACTTATTTGTTCTTTGTTTAAAGTCCAGTATCCACATAAAGAAACACCTAGTGCTAAAGATGTTGCTAAAAATAGTATAATTAAATTTTTCTCTTTAAACATCATATAATTCCCCCTATTTTAACTCATAAAATATTTTATGAATTATTATTTAATTTTTAGTTCTTTATAAATTTATATTATATGCCTTTAAAGATTATGTAACTAAATTGTAACTTTTCGTTTCTATATTGTCAATTGACATTTTTGTCAAAATATGCTTATCGGCTAGTTGCAATATTTTTATAGAGTAATTTTTATACTTTATCCTTATTTTGTTATAAATTGCTAGTCATTATTAAAAATATAAGAAGTGAATTTATAATAAAAAAGAGTTGCCTTAAGTGTGTATACTTTATAAAGGCAACTCTTTTTTTATTTAGGCTGTTTTTTCATCAACCTTTTTTTCATTTTTATTAAATATATCTTTATCTATTTTTCCTAAAGATTTAGCGACAGCAATTGCGGTTGTACTTGCTCCATTAATATTTATCATAGTACGCCCCATATCTAGTATTGGGTCTATTGCAATTATACCACCAACTAGTGGGAAATAAGCACCAAGTCCCACTCCAGATAGAACTACTGAAACTGCCATAGTAGCTGTTCCTGGTAATCCTGCTATACCTAATGAACTTATAGTTATTACAATAAATAACATTGCATAGAAACTAGCATTCATTTCTATACCGGCCATATTAGCTGTAGTTACTGCAACTAGAGCTGGATATATTCCTGCACATCCATTCATACCCATATTAGCACCTAAACTTGCAGTAAAACTAGCTATACTTTCATCTACTCCTTGTTTATCCTTTAATGTTTCTATAGTTACAGGTAATGTACCTAAACTTGATCTAGAAGTGAAGCCAAGTATAAGTGGCTCTACTGCATTTTTAACATAAGTTATAGGATTTAATCCATTTAAACTTATTATTATTAAATGAATAACAAATAATATAGCTACAGATATATAAAGTGCTGCTACAAATTCAAATACAGATATCATAGATGATATACCACGAGCTGTTATTGTATTTGCTAACATTGCTACAACTGCATATGGCATAAATTTAATTACTGTCATAGCTACACTTATTATTATTTTATAAAATGCTTCTACTAAATTTTCAAATGGCTTTATAACATCAGCATATTTCTTTCTCTGTCTCTTTACTGCTAATCCTAAGAATGTAGCAAATATTATTATTGCAACTATATTTCCTTCAGCCATAGAAGCAACTGGATTTGATGGTAATAAACCAATTATAGTATCTACTAAAGGTGTTATTTCTCTCATCTCTGTAGTAGCTTGCACTACTTCTTGAGCTCCTCTACCTAATTGCATAACATTTCCAACTACAATACCAACAGTTGCTGCTAATGCTGTTGTTGTTAATAATATTCCTAAAGATCTAAATGTTAATTTACCTAAATTTTCACCTTCATCCATATTAATTATAACTCTTAATATCGATACAAATACTAAAGGAACAACTAACATTTTTAATAAATCCATAAATCCTGAGCCAAATAAGCTATACCATTTACTAACTTCCACTAACCAAGCAACTTTACTTGGATCTTCAGGAAGTTTAGCTACTAATTGTATAACAACTCCTAATACTAATCCTATTAATGTGGCATATATAGTTCTAGTTGAGAACTTTATTTTCTTTTTTTCGAAAAAATTAACTATAAAAAATGTTCCTATAAGTACTAATATAAAAATAACAGTTTTTATATCAGTAATCATAAGGAAGTGAGGTAAAAATGAACTTTCTCCCATATACGATTCCTCCCTGATTTGTTTTATTGCATATTTTTTATTTAAATAAGTATAATTTCTATAATTTATTAACATATTTTCATCAATCTTCTTTTAAAATTAATTTTTATTTATTAAATATAAAAGTAGGTTTTGATCTATTTTCTTTTATGAACTTATACTTATTATCAAAATGATAACCATTTATATTTATTATACTATTATCATTTTGATAATGCAATATATTTATTCCATTTTCTACTAAGGATTAATATTTTCTATATAATAAAAAGAGAAGCTATTAGAAATGATATCTCTAATAGCTTCTCTTTTTATTATCTTCTTTCTCCACAATATGGACAATAAGTAAAATTGTTATCTAATACAGATCCACAGTTTTTACACATATTTTGATTAATATTTATTTCATCCAAGTCCCAGTAACTTAAGGTTAATTCTGCTCCCTTTTCTATTTCTTTTCCTTTTTCATTAGAAATTTTATATATACTATTACATCCACTACATTGTATATAGTATTCTTCTTTCCATTTTATAATAGGAATAAAAAATATATGAAAGTAATTATAATTTTTTATTAATTTCATATATTCTCTTTGTTCACAATTGTTACAATTTAAATGGTCTATTTTTTTAATTTCATCGCTTTTATTATCTATACCTAAAATTCCTATAAAAAACATATTTTTCTCCTATTTTGCTAAACTTCAGAATTATAATTTAATATATATTATATACTACTTAGTATAAAAATACCTTATCAACTTCAAACTTAATTAGTATCTTATCCCCAGTACTTATATTTTTTATAGTCTTATTAACTTCTAATTCTATACTATTACTAATTTCATAGTTATGATTAATAGCGCTTATAGTATAACTAAATGGATTTTCAATTACGTTTTTTATAGTTACTTCCACAGTATTACAGTCCTTTTCATCAGCTATATGTATGTATTTCTCTCTTATTCCCATAAACTTAGCTTCTTTATTTATATTTTTATTTAACTTTAATTCAATTCCCCAATTTTCACAATAGATAGTTTTATTGTCTATTCTTTTTATACTTGAAATATTTTTACATCCAGTAATTTTAGCTTCTGGAAATGATTTTGGAAAATCAAATAAATCTTGAACGTTTCTTTTAGGCATACTTGTCCCTTTATCATATACTATTATATTATCACATACTCTATATGCTTCTTCTCTATCATGAGTAACAAATATTGCTTGCCCATTATATTCCTTCAAAATATTTATTAACTCTTTTTCCATACTTCCTCTTAGATGGTAATCAAGCGCAGAAAAAGGTTCATCTAGTAATAATATATCAGGTGATGTGCTTAATGCTCTCGCTAAAGCAACTCTCTGTTGTTGACCTCCTGATAGTTGCCAAGGGTATCTATTTTCTAGACCTTCTATACGTAATCTACTTATATAATTTTTTAAAACTGCATGTCGTTCTTCTTTTTTTATATGACTCAATCCTATTTCAATATTTTGAGTTACAGTCATATGAGGAAATAATGCATAATTTTGAAATAAAAAACCTACTTTACGTTCCTGAGTTGATAAGTTTATTTTCTTGTCAGAATCAAATAATACTCTATTATTTAATATAATTTTACCTTTTGTTGGAGTTTCCAATCCAGCTATACACTTTAATGTCATACTTTTTCCCGATCCTGACTCACCTAAAAATCCTAGTACTTTATTTTCTTCTTCAAACTTAGCCTTTAATTTAAAGGAAGATAAGTCCTTTTCTATATCAACATATAATGACATTTACCTATACTCCCTTCTATTTGTTTTTCCAATTGTTCTTTGTTGATTTTCAGACCAGCGATTTAATATTAATATCATAATTATAGATATAAATGTAATTATGAGAACCCACATAATCGCCTTTTTCATATCTCCACCTTCAACTGCAAAAAATATAGCTAAAGGCATTGTCTGTGTTTTTCCAGGTATATTACCCGCTATCATTAAAGTTGCTCCAAATTCACCTAAAGCTCTAGCAAACGATAAGACTATTCCCGCTATTATACCCGGCCAAGCTAACGGTATTGCTATTTTATAAAATATCTTCCATTCACTAAGACCTAGGGTTCTAGCCGCTGATATCATATTACTATCAATTTGTTCAAAAGCTGCTCTTGAGGTTCTATACATCATAGGAAAAGCAACTGCAGTTGATGCTATTACAGTAGCAGTCCAACTGAATACTAAATTTGTATCAAATTTTAAAAGCAACTTACCTATATATCCATTCTTTCCAATTAACAATAAAAGAAAAAAGCCTACCACTGTAGGCGGTAACACTAAAGGAAGTGTAAGTAATCCATCTATTACTCCTTTATACTTTCCTCTGTAATTTGACATTATATATGATATTGATATTCCTATTATAAATGTTATTAAAGTTGATAAAAAAGCAGTTTTTATGGATATTATTAATGGTGACCAATCTATATTCAATGTCATCCCTCTCTTTTTTAATTAATTTACAGCTTTGTATCCAAATTCCTTAAATATTTTTTGACCTTCATTACTTAATAAATATTCTTGGAACTCTTTAGCCGCATTTACCTGCTTACTACTTTTTATTATTCCTATTGGGTATACAATATCAGAGTGTGAATCTTCTGGTGTAGTTTCAATTATTTTTACTTGATCTGAGTTTATTGTATCGCTATAATATACAAATCCAACTTCTGCATTTTCTGATTGTGTCCATGCTAAAACCTCTTTGACATCTTTAGCAAAAACTAATTTACTTTCCACCTTCGACTTTAGATTTAGATTTGTTAAAACCTCATCTGCATATTTACCTGCTGGTACACTTTCTTTTTCTCCAATAGCTATATGTTTTACCTTATCTGTAAGCAAATCATTAATACTTTGTATATCACTATCTTTTGATGCTATTAACACCAAGTCATTTTTTAATAAGTCTTTATATGTATCTTCTAATAATAATCCTTCTTCTTCTAAAGCTTTCATTTGTTTTTGTCCTGCAGATATGAATATGTCACAAGGTGCACCTTGTTCTATCTGCTGCTGTAGAGTACCTGAACCGCCATAGTTTATGACTAAAGATACATTTTCATTAATTTTTTTATATTCTTTTTCTATTTCTCCCATAGCTTCTTTTAAACTTGCTGCAGCTGAAATATTTAATTCTATTGTTTCATCATTTTCATTTGAAGTTTTACTGCAACCTGATATACCTAATAATAAGCATATACTTAAACCTATAATTCCTAATTTTTTTATTTTCATATTGTCCCCCTTATAAATTAGTTATGTTTTGTTATGTTTTGTTATGTTTTGTTATTTACAAGTTGATTTTAATCTATTTTATATAAAATATCAACAGATAAAACTAAGAAATTATATTAAAATCGAAGTTAAATCTATATTTTATACTGTATATAAAAAAGTCGTATAAAATTATTTTATACGACTTTTTTATATAATTTATTTATATTAACTATATAATATATATTACAAATCTTAAACTTTTACAACTAGCAATTATGTGCTTTTTCCTTTTCACTTTGATTTAAGAAAGTCATCATACTTCTTAGTTCTCTACCTACTTTTGATATTTGTGAATTATATTCTTCACTTCTTTTAGCTAAGAATTTTTTACAACCATTTTCATTTTCTTCTATCCATTCTCTAGCAAAATTTCCATTTTGTATATCTTCAAGTATATCTTTCATCCCATTTCTAGATTCACAAGTTATTACTCTTTTACCTGATACATAGTCTCCATATTCAGCAGTATCACTTATGCTATATCTCATTCTCTCAAATCCACCCTCATACATTAAATCAACTACTAATTTCATTTCATGTAAACATTCAAAGTATGCTACCTCAGGTTGATAACCTGCATCTACTAATGTTTTAAATCCTGATTTTATAAGTTCGCTAACTCCACCGCATAGAACCGCTTGTTCTCCGAATAAGTCAGTTTCAGTTTCTTCTTTGAAAGTAGTTTCTAATACACCTGCTCTAGTTGCACCTATACCTTTTGCATAAGCTAATACCGTATTTCTTGCATTTCCAGTAAAATCTTGTTCTACTGCAAATAATGCTGGTACTCCGCTATTATTATTAAATACACTTCTTACTAAATGACCTGGTCCTTTAGGTGCTACCATTACAACATCAACAAATTTTGGTGGAGTTATTCTATTATAATGTATATTAAATCCATGAGCAAAAGCTAATGTTTGTCCTTCCCTTAGATTATCTTTTATACTTTCTTCATATACTTGTTTTTGAGCTGTGTCAGGTAGAAGCAACATTACTATATCACTTATTTTTGTAGCATCACTAACGCTTACAACTTTAAAACCATCATTTTCAGCTTTATTTCTTGATTTACTACCATCATGAAGACCTACTACTACATCTACACCACTGTCTCTAAGATTTTGAGCATGAGCATGACCTTGACTTCCATATCCTAATATTGCAACTCTTTTATTTTTTAATACTTCTAAATTCACATCATTTTCATAGTACATTTTTTTCATTTTATTTCCCCCTATTATTTTTTATATTAATGGCAAATTAAATTTTCTAAAGCATCATTTGGTGGAACTATTGGATATACATCATAGTCTTTACTTATATTACATTGTAAAATAATCGGCTTATTAAGCTTTAGCTTACTTAATATTTTTACAAGTTCATCTATAGTATCTACTTTATATCCTTTAATTCCATAAGAATTACCTAACATTATATAATCTAAGTTATCTAATATATCAGTCTCTGAATATCTTTTGTTAGAAAATAGTTTTTGCCATTGTCTTACCATTCCTAATGTATTGTTATTAAATAATAATATAAGTATTGGTATATTATAATTAGCTACAGTAGCTAGCTCATTACAATTCATTCTAAAACTACCATCACCAGTTACAAGTACGACATTTTTACTACTATTCCCAATTTTTGTCCCTATTGCAGCTCCTAGCCCAAACCCCATTGTTCCAAGTCCTGCCGATGTTATAAATGTTTTCCCTTTTGAAAACTTCCAACATTTTGCTGACCACATTTGGTGTTGACCTACATCAGTTACAACAATACTATTTTTCCCAAACTTTTCATTTACTAACCTTAGTATATTTTGAGGATGAAATTCACTAGATTCTATTTTTTCTTTTTCTTTATATGAATATATTTCTTGCTTCCATGTATAATTATTTTTGTTAGATACCATATTGATTAAAATATTTAAGATTTCATTTATATCTCCTATTAAAAAAACATCTGTTCCTACATTTTTATTTACCTCTGATGGATCTATATCAATATGAATTATATTTGCATGTTTAGCAAATTCTGAAGATTTTCCTACTACCCTATCACTAAATCTTGCACCAATAGCTATTATTAAATCTGAGTTTGACAAAGCTAAATTACTTTCTCTACTTCCATGCATACCTACCATACCTATTGATAGTTCATGTTCTCTATCTATTCCACCTAGTCCCATAAGAGTATTTAATACCGGTGTATCTATTTTTTTTGCAAACTGCAATAATATATCTTCGCTATTTGATGATTTAACACCACCTCCAGCATAAATTACTGGACACTTAGAGTTATTAATTAGATTTACTGCTTTATTCAGATTATCTATATTTTTTTTATTTAATTGAAATGTTTTAATCTTTTGTAATCTATCTTCATTTAAAAACGATCCATAATTACTTATATCAAAATCTATTTCAGTTAAAAATAAATCTTTTGGTATATCTATTAATACTGGACCTTTTCTTCCACTATTAGCTACTTTAAAAGCTTCCTTTATAGTAGGGGCTATATCTTCTACTTTTCTAACTAAAAAATTGTGCTTAGTTATAGATAATGTAACTCCAGTAATATCAATTTCTTGAAAAGAGTCTTTTCCTAATAAGCTAGTTGATACTTGACCACATATTACTATAAGAGGTACTGAGTCCATATATGCGGTGGCTATTCCAGTAACTGCATTTGTAGCCCCTGGACCTGATGTTACAAAACAAACTCCGACTTTTCCAGTACTTCTTGCATATCCATCAGCTGCATGAACTAGTCCTTGCTCATGAGCACTTCTTACATGCTTAAAGTCTTCTTTGTAGTCATATAGAGCATCATATAAAGGTATTACTGCACCTCCTGGATAACCAAATATAGTATCTACACCTTCTTTTTTAAGACATTCTAATAAAACTCTTGAACCATCCATAAGACACCTCCCTCCTTATTAATATATCTAGTCACATATAGCACCCTTTCCAGCTGAGGAAACTAATGCTGAGTATTTTTTTAAGTATCCATTTAAATTTTTCTGTTTTATCTCTATTTTTAATTTTCTTTCACTAATAGTATTTTCATCTACTAATAAGTCTATAGTTCCTTTTTCTAAATTTACTTTTATTAAATCATTATCACACACATATGCAATTAGACCTCCTTCTGCTGCTTCGGGTGATACATGACCTATTGCAAAGCCTCTACTTCCACCTGAAAATCTTCCATCAGTAATTAGACATACATCTGCATCAAGTCCCATGCCACATAGAGTAGATGTTGGTGTAAGCATTTCTCTCATCCCTGGCCCACCTTTTGGACCTTCATACCTTATTATTACAACATCTCCCTTCTTTATTTGGCCTGAAAGTATTGCATCTACACATTCTTCTTCACTTTCATAAACTTTTGCTTTTCCTACAAATTCAGCAACATTAGAGTCTACAGCTGATTTTTTTATAACTGCACCATCTAATGCTAAATTTCCCCTTAATACCTTTATTCCACCTTCTTTTGAATATGGATTATCTATATCTCTTATTACGTAATTATTTTTCTTTTCTACTAGCAAGTTTTTAATTAAATCGCCTTCACAAGTTATCAAATCTGCATTTATCAAATTAATTTTATTTAACTCATTCATCACTGCATATACTCCACCACTTTCATATAAATCTTCTATATAATTGTTTCCTGCTGGACTTAATTTACATAAGTTTGGAACTCTTGAGCTAACTTCATTTATAATATCTAAATTCATATCAACCTTAGCTTCATGTGCAATTGCACTTAAATGTAGCACCGTATTAGTTGAACACCCTAAACTCATATCTAATGCTAATGCATTTTCAAAAGCTTCTTTTGTCATTATGTCTCTAGCTTTAATATCTCTTTCAATTAACTCCATTATTTTCATTCCAGTTTTTTTTGCAAGCCTCTTTCTTTCTGAATAAACAGCTGGTATAGTACCATTTCCTTTAAGTGCCATTCCTAAACCTTCAGTCATACAATTCATTGAATTTGCTGTAAACATTCCTGCACAGGATCCACAAGTTGGACAAGAAACTTCTTCTAATTCTAAAAGTTCCTCCTCACTCATATCATTATTAGCTACTTTACCAACACCTTCAAACGTGGTAATTAAATCAACTCTATTACCTTTATATTTTCCTGCAAGCATAGGTCCTCCACTAACTACAATACATGGTATATTAATCCTTGCAGCAGCCATTAACATACCAGGAACTACTTTATCACAACTTGGTATTAGTACCAATCCATCTAAACTATGAGCTTTAGCCATTATCTCTATACTATCAGCTATTATTTCTCTACTTACTAAAGAATACTTCATTCCTTCATGATTCATAGCTATACCATCACACACAGCTATTGACGGAAACTCTAGTGGAGTCCCTCCTTTTAATAATATTCCTCTTTTTACAGCTTCTGATAATTCTCTTAAATGTATATGACCTGGTACTATTTCATTAAATGAGTTTACTATTCCTACGAACGGTTTATTTATCTCTTCATCTGTATATCCACTTGCTTTAAGTAAAGATCTATGTGGAGCCTTAGTTAATCCCCTTTTTATATTATCACTCTTCATCTTATCCCCCCTAAACCATATCGTTATCATTTATTTATTAATTAATAAATTCATTATTTCTTTTATGTGTATTATTTACTAACTTTATTAAAACATTTAAGTATATTATTTTTACTATTTTTGTTAAAATACTTTAATTATTGAGCTTCAATATCTCTTACATCATAAAGCTTATTCATATAGTTTATTACTTCTTGTACTGATGTTTCTTCTTCATCTATAGTAAGTCTCATACCAGTATTTTTATAATTATCAGTAATCATACTGATCGATTTTATAGTTATTTCTTTTCTTCTTAACGTTGTCGCTACTCTTAAAAATGAATCTATTCCTTGATTTAAATTAGCATATAAATTTATATCCATATTGAACTACCTCCTAAATTTATTTTTATATAAATAAAAAAACTTCCGTCAATATAAGCAAACTTAATCTGCTCATAAGGACGAAAGTTATATTCCGCGGTACCACCTTATATTATAACTATTAAAATAACAGTTATCTCTTATTATTCAGGTCTAAGTAAACCCTAGCTATATAACGTTAGCATACGTTCATGCTTACTGATAGTTCAGCATGAAAGCTTAGGAGTGATCATTATATATCCGTATTAATGCTAATTTCCACCAAATATTAGCTCTCTGTAATTAATACCTTGAATATTTTTGTCTCCATCATTGCTTTAAAATATTTTATTTGTTTAACTTAATACAAATTATATGTGATTTGATTAATTAAGTCAACATTATTTTTGGTAATTTTCTGAATTTTATTTATTTTCATTTTTATCTTCACTAATATTTATACGTTTCTTTTTCCTTTTAACTTTTTTTATTTTTCTTCTTTTTTTCTTTGAACCTCGTACAGCTGATAGTTGAGCAGCTATATCTTCTCCTGCAAAAATAGTTTCTTCTCCACCTATTGTTGCTTCTTCTCCTGTATTTTGTTGATTTGCTTGATTTATCCCATTTATAATACCTCTTCTTGTCCTTAGCAAAGCTAAGTCAGAAGTAATCATTCCTGCAAAAACAATTAACATATCTAAATCTAAGTCATTTAACTCCTCTGCTATTGCGTAAGATAGGGTAGCGGATAAAATGACATAGTCTGCATATCCAATACTTGCTAAACCTAAGCTTTGCTGAGTAGTTGAGTTACTATTTATGTTATTTTTTTCATCACAACTACTTGTTCCTTTTTTATTTAATTTGTTAGTAGTATTATTCATTTTATCCCTCCTATCTAATATTATTGCTATTTAATTTATATGACTAAAATAAGATAAAATATTTGTATTTATATGACATCTATAGCTTTAATTTATACGAATTTTCCTTTAACCATATTTCGGCATCTTTATAATTAGGCATAATCTCTTCTACTAGATTATAAAAATCCTTAGAGTGATTCATGTAAACTAAGTGACTAAATTCATGAACTAAAATATAATCAATTGCCTCTACTTTAGCCATTGAAATTTTAGAATTTATATAAATATCTCTCTTAGATGTACAAGTTCCCCATCTCTTTTTCTGCTCTTTAACTTTTAATTTATTTGGTATTAACTCCTTCATATGTTTAAAATTTTCTCTACAATAAATAAGTCTTTGTAATACAAGCTTTTCACTTTCTTTTTTATACCAAATTTTTAGCTTATCCTTTATATATTCTTTTTCTAAGTTTTTTATTTTTATAATTAAGTCGTTTTTTTCTATATATATATCTTCATCAGTATCTTTTATTATTTTTAGACTATACTCAGTCCCTAAGTACATAAATTTTTCGCCATTTATATACTCTTTATCTTTATATACATGCTCAAACTTTTTATATTCTTCAAGCTTTTCTATTATCCACTCTACGTTTTCCATTATGAAATCTCTTAGAATTTTCTTTGACACATTAAAAGGACTTATTATTAATACCTTACAATTAGGATTTATTTGAATAGTTATATTTTTTCTTTTTCTGTATATTAATTCTATAGCTATTTCTGCACCTTTATGTTTAATAGTAATTTTCTCATTATCTTTACTTTTCTTCACTTAAATCTCCTACCTGTAACACTATTTAATAAAATTATATCATATAAAAAAGAGGTAAACTATTAAAAGACTACCTCTTAATTATACCAGGATTATATTACTTTCCTGGTCTTGAACTATATTACTGCAAGCTATCCATAAAATCAAATAATGTAAAAGTATTATCTGGCATAAAACTTTCTAATCTCTCTTTTACAAGTGATATATACCATGATTTATCAAGCTTATATGGAATTTCTTTATCTATTACTTTGCTATTATCAATAAATACTCTATCTGGAGTATAACTTATTTTTTCTAATTTATTATCATATCTTGTCTTCATTATAGCATTATCAGAAATAGATTTACTTGCAAATACTCTTAATACTTTTAAGTTTATTTTTTCATTACCATGAGTTGCATAATTATATTTACCTGTTATTTTTACACACTTTTGAAAATCTATTAATTTATTAGAATTATTTATTGTAACTTCTACATCAATGTTATTAATCAATTTTTCTTTTATAGCTTTATTAACTATTGGTAAATCGTTATCTATTATACTAAGTTCTTTGACATATGCACCTTTGCTTTTTACTTTACCATTTTCTTTTATATATATATAATTATTAACATCTTTTTGTATAATTTTCTTTATAAAGTCATGCTCAAGTTCCATTTTAGTCCTCTCACACCAGCTATTGCAAATTTCTAAGTATTTATCTACATCTTCTTTTGAGTTAAATTTAAACATCACTCCGTCTGTATTTCCTTGAATAAACTCTGCTTTACTTCCAAATTCTAATTCTACCTTTTCAATTAAATCTAACAATAAAAGTTGTCCATTTACACAAATTGCCGTTCCTTGACGAGGATCATAAAGATCATTATTTGCATCCATACAAGCACCATAAGCACTATTCAAAACAAGTTTAAGAGATTTTTCTATAGGATTTTTCTCCTTCTTAAGATTAAACCTTTTATCTCTTATTTCTTTATATTTAGATGGATCTTTTACATTCCTACTAAGTAAGTTATATTCTATCATTATTGATGGATAAAAGGAACTTACATCTGAATTTACTATGAAATTTTCTGCTTTATATTTTTTTCTAGCTGAATGTAGTCCACCCCATCCAAAGTCAGTTTCTACTCCATATATATTTGTTTTTAGATATTTTTTATAATCTCTATTATTATAATCTTCGTACCATTCTTTTATATTATTATATTTACTAAGAGTTATAGTCTCTATAATTTCAAATTCATTTGTATCATTTCTTTCGTAGTTAGGCTTTCTTGCTCCTAGTATATATGCACTTAATTGAGCTTCAGTTTTATTAAACATACCTTCATCTAAATTAAAATATTCAATTAAACCTAATTGTGCTTCATACTTATAGTATACATGTTCAAACACTTTGAAAGTCATTCTTACATCATGCAAGCAATACGTAATCAATTCCTCTATTTCTTCTTTTGTTGGGTATCTATCTAAATTAAATGAAACACTACTTTCCCTTATATCTTCTCCCATAAATAATTCAAGCTCTTTTAAGCTTCTATATGTATCATTTATTTCAAAAATATATAATGGCACCTTGTGTAAATTTCGATCAATTTGCCATCCTGATAATTTTTGTTCAATAAGTTTTTCTGAAACCTTACAAGGATCAAGTCCAGCTATTATTGATTTTAATATCCATTGATCATATCCCTTTATATTATATCCTATCCAAACAGAGTCTTTATTTTTATTATATACTCTTATAAGTTCCTCTCTATTATTTACTATGATGTGTTCTTTTTTTGTTTTATAATCTTTCATACAACACATCCAAAATCCACCTTTAGATAAAACTTCAAAGTCTATTATTATACGTCTTCTTTCTTTTCCCATAATAATTATCCTCTTTTTATTAGTTAGTTAATATTAGTTTCCTTATTTGTCATTATTTATATACATTATTCTATACCCTATTTACATTTTAATTTAACATCTACTTCCTTTAAAATCTATAAATTTAACTTTGTATAATTTAGTAAAAAACTTTTACTCATAGTTTTTATTGATATTTTTAATTTGTTATAATATAATAAATAACTATAAAACTAAATTCCTTAAAGGGGAGTAGCTTTCACATTGTGATAATCAGTCGTCATTTCGGATTAAATCCCGGTTGATTAGCAAGAAAATTAAACTTGTTAGCAAGACCTTTAGAGATATCTTCATTTTTAATGACTATATCTTTAAAGGTCTTTTTTATTTGAAAGTAAATAGTTTTGACAAAATAAACATAAATGAGGTATAAAAATATGAATAAAATAAAAGAAGAAATTTTTAAATCTATAAAATATGTAATACCAATAATATTAATATTTATTGGTATATTAATATTAAAAAACTTCAACTCAATAACAAATTTTATCAGTGTTAATATTGCTAATATAAGTGAAATACTCACACCATTTTTTATTGGGTTTGTAATAGCTTATATACTTAATCAACCTATGAAACTTTTAGAAATTAAATTTAAGCTTAAAAGACCTATATCTATATGCATTATTTACGGTGTAGTTCTATGTATAGTAATATTTGCATGGTTATTTATAGTTCCCGTTATAAGATCCAATATTAATGAAATTTATTCATTAATGCCTCAAGGCATTGAGCAGGTTCAAAATTTTATAAACAATATTTCTTCAGAGATAAAATTTAATATAAATAATCCAGATGCTAAGCTTCAAATAAATAAATTTATAACTAATATACTAGTTCCTTTATCTACTTCAACCGCTACTATGCTTAGTGAATTAGTAATAAATTTAACTAGTGTAATTGTATCGTATGTAATTAATATATTCTTAGGAATAGTTATATCAGTTTACTTACTTTTATCTAAAGAAAAATCTCTTCATATAGCTAATATAGTAGCTAAAAAATTATTGAAAAAATACTATTTAAAGATAAAAGAATTTGTTAACATATTAGACAAAAATATAGGAGTTTATATAGTCGCTAAAGCTACTGATTCAACTATTTATGCTATTATTTGTACTATAATACTTCATTTAGCAGGTTCAAAATATGCTCTTTTCCTAGGTATTATAGCCGGTATTACTAATATGATTCCATTTTTCGGTCCAATAATCGGTACGATAATTGCTGTAGTAGTAAACTTATTCTTCTCCTTTGATAAAGCTATCATTGTATTAATTGTTATGGTTGTTGTTCAACAAATAGAGAGTGCTGTACTTGAGCCATTCTTTGTTGGAAAACAAGTTGGAGTTCCTCCTATATTTACAATATTAGCTGTTACTATTGCTACTAAGTATACTGGTTTTATAGGCATACTATTATCTGTTCCTGTAACAGGAGTACTACTTATGTATGCTAAAAAATTTTTTAAAGATGATGGTGAAAGTACAATAGAATTATAATTAAAATATCTGTTTAATTATAGGTAATATTATCTTTAAATATGAAATAATATAAAAAACACATGCAAATTATATTTTGCATGTGTTTTTTATATTATTTATTTACATTCTCTAAATATGCTCTTAAATTTATTTTTATCATATTACATATTTTTCAATCCCTATAGCTACCCCATCATTTTGCACAGAATCAGTAACTTGTTTAGCATATTTTTTTACCTCATCACTTGCATTACCCATAGCTATTCCGCAACCTACAACACTAAGCATTTCTATATCATTTTTTCCATCCCCAAAAGCATAAGTGTTTTCAATAGGTATATTTAGATATTCTATTGTTTTTAATATAGCCGTAGCTTTGGTATTTTTCTTTAAATATAATTCTACAGCTCTTTTATTTATACTACTAAAATAATCACACTCTGGATTACTTTTTACTAGAGATATACAAATATCCATAGATTTATCATCTGGACATAACATCTCTACTTTATGTGCTTCTACTTCATCTAAAGTGTAATTTCCTTTTAAGTATTTTCTTGATACACCTATTTTATCATAATAAGCATAAAAATCATCAAACTTATCTTTTAAATAAGAATATAATTCACCTTGTAAGATATATTGAATATTATTTTTTTCTAATTCATTTTCTAATGTCGATATAAATTCCTTATCAATAGTTTCGCTATATATGGTTTCATTATTTATTATAACATGTGCTCCATTAGATAATATAAATCCATCAAAACCAAAATCTAATAAATTTTGACTTAAAAGAGCATATGGTCTACCTGTAGCAATAAATACATAATCACCATTTTTTTGAACTGCACGAATTACTTCTTTAACCTTTGGAGTTATATCAACAATTCCACCAAAACAATCTATTAATGTTCCATCTATATCAAAAAATATAACTTTTTTCATTATAGCCCCCATTATGTCTTTTATATTTTATTCTCCCATTTAACTTTAACTATTTTGTGATATAGTTATAGTTAGGCTTTATTATCTTATAATTATATCATTAATTTACATAATATATAAAGAGATAAATAAAATATGAAATACATACAGAAGTATACAATTTATATAATAACCAATATTACTTGGTTACTAAATTTCCAAAGAAAATGAAACTGATAATATAAAATAAACTATAAAATCTTTTATTAATTACAACTTATATTAACCTTTTAAATATTCATTTTTTTATTTAGAATATTCCTTCTCAAGCTTTACTATCCAACCCTCTGGAGCTTCTATATCTCCAAATTGTATCTTGTAAAGAGTTTCATATAATTTAGTTACTTTTGGTCCTGCTTCTTCTTCACTATAAAATATATGTTTATTTCCATTATAAGTTATACTTCCAATTGGCGTTATTACAGCGGCAGTTCCACAAGCACCAACTTCATCAAACTTATCAATTTCATCTATTTTTATTTCACCTTCTATAGCTTCCATTCCCAAATAATCTCTTGCAACTGTTAATAATGAATTTCTAGTTATACTTGGAAGTATTGAAGGTGAATCTGGTGTTATAAATTTATTATCTTTCGTTATTCCGAAGAAGTTAGATGTTCCAGCTTCTTCTATTTTTGTATGAGTTTCTGGATCTAAGTATATACAATCTGCAAACCCTTCTTCTACAGCTATTTGGTGAGGAAGCATACCACAAGCATAGTTTCCTCCAACTTTAACACCACCAGTTCCTAACATAGCTGCTCTATCATATTTTGCTGTAGTCATTTTTACAGGTTTAAATCCACCCTTAAAGTAAGGACCTACTGGTATTCCAAATACACAGAATATATATTCTGAAGCTGGACCTGATCCTATATTGTCCCCTGAACCAATTACAAATGGTCTTAAATAAAAAGTTGCCCCGCTTCCATAAGGTGGTACAAATCTTTCATTTGCTTCTACTACTTTTAAACATGCGTCTATAAATTTATCAACAGGTACTTCAGGCATTAATATCCTTTTGCAACTTTTTTGAAGTCGCTTTGCATTCATATCTGGTCTGAATAATTGTATATCTCCATTTTTAGTACTATATGCTTTTAAACCTTCAAAACATTGTTGTCCATAGTGAAGTGATGTTGCACTTATGCTAATTGATATTTTATCATCATCTTGTAATAAGCCATCATCCCATTTTCCATCTTTATAGTGAGATATGTATACTTTATCTACTTTTTGGTATTTAAATCCTAGTTCCTCCCAATTTATATTTGCTTTTTCCATTTTTATCCCCTCTCTCATTGTGTTATTATACTTTTACTATATAATAGCACAATGAGAAGAGAATAGAATATATTTTTTGAATTTTCCGTAAATTTAATTATTTTTCTTTAATTTTAAACCCGGCATCTATTATAGCTTTTTTAATTTTTGCTATATGTTCATGATTAAATGTTTCAATTGTCATATCTGCGTTTAAACTACCAATATCTCCTATAGAAGATAAGTTAGCTTTTATTATATTACCATCAAAACCACTTATTATTTTACTTAATTCCGCTAATCCTCCTGGTCTATCTTGTATATTTGTATTAAATGAATAAAGCCTACCACTTTTTATTAGCCCTATTCCTATAATCTTATTAAGTGTATTAACATCAATATTTCCACCAGATATTATACATACAATATTTTCATTAGATCTTGGCTTATACTTACCACTTAATAATGCTGCTGTGGTTACTGCACCTGAACCTTCTGCAACTACTTTTTGATTTTCCATTAAAAATAATAACCCTTCAGCAATTTCATCTTCTTCTACTAAAATAACTTCATCAACTAAGTCCTTAACAATTTCAAATGTTAATTCGCCTACTGTTTTTACAGATATACCATCTGCAACGGAAGTAGATTTAAATGCAGTTGTAACTTTACCTGATTTTATAGATTCATACATAGAAGGTATATTAGCAGTTTGTACACCTATTATTTTCACATTTGGATTCAATGCCTTTGCTGCTACTGCTACACCAGATATAAGTCCACCTCCACCAATGGGGCATAGTATCGTATCTACTTTATAATCCATTTGTTCAAATATTTCAAGTCCAATAGTACCTTGTCCAGCTATAACATATTTGTCATCAAAAGGATGTAAGAATGTTGCTCCTGTTTCTTTTTGAATCTCTACAGCTTTTGCATAAGCATCATCATATACCAATCCCTCTAGTATAACTTTTGCACCATATCTTTTAGTTGCTGTTACTTTAGCTAAAGGAGCTGTAGATGGCATAACTATTGTTGCATCAATACCATTCATAGTAGCCCCAAGTGCAACTCCTTGAGCATGATTACCTGCACTAGAAGCAATAACTCCATGAAATTTTTCTTCATCTGTCAAGTTTGCAATTTTATTACATGCTCCTCTTACTTTGAATGATCCAGTTTTTTGTAAGTTTTCACATTTATAAAAAATATTTGCTTTAGTTATATCACTTAACTTTCTACTTTCAAGTATATCTGTTTTTTTTACAATCTCACTTATTGTTTTTTTTGCATCTTGAATATCTTTTAATGTCACTTTTTGCATTATTCTCCTCCTAGATGAAAATATTTATTTCAATTTAAATTAAACTAAATTACATAATATTAGGTTTTCCAATAATTAAATTTATATATGAAGATATTTATATTAAAACTGTGTTATACTAACTAAATTTCCAATTTATTTTATAAGCTATTTATTGATTGTTATTATATAGAATTTTTTATTATTCATTGGTAATTATAAAAATGTAAATATTTATATAAGAAAGGTGGTAGTATATGGACTCTAAAAGTAATTATAAATATATAATTGCTATATCTGGATTTATATTAATGGCTACAACTTTTAGTATAGTTAATAGCGTTAGCACTATATTAGTTGCTCCAGTTATCAATGCAAGAAACTTTACTATTAGTGAGTATTCCTTATTATTTACTATAAATGCAATTACAATGGCTATTTTTTCTCCTCTTATAGGTGCTTTACTTAGTAAAATTAATATAAAAATTATAATGGCTGTATCATCCATATTTGCAGGTGTAGGATATATTATGTATGGCTTTGCAAACAATATTTTTGCGTTTTATGCTATAGGTATAATTGTTTCTATTGGCGTTTGCGGTCTTACTACAATTCCAATTTCTACAATGATTTCAGATTGGTTTGATTCTAATAAAAAAGCATCTGTAATGGGTATAGTTTTTGCAGGTATAGGTACTGGTACTTTCTTTTGGATGCAATTAGTATCCAAAATTTTAGAAAAAGCAAGCTATAAATGGGTTTATTTACTATTAGGATTTATTATACTAATTATCTCTCTTCCGATTAGTTTATTTATTGCTAAAAGACCTTCTTATGCTTATAAAAATACCTTAGAGGATAATGACTCTATACAAAATAAATCAATAAATTTTAAAGAAATTTCAAAGACTCCTGGTTTTTGGTCTTTTACAATTGGACTTTTTTTAATGGGCATTAGTTTTGCCGGAATTAAACAACATGTTCAGTCATATTTATCTATTTTAGGATACTCACTTTCCTTTAATGCCAATATAGGTTCACTTATTGCAGTTGTTGGTCTTAGTGGTAATATAGTTGGTGGGATTGTATTTGATAAGTTTAAAACAAAATATGTATTAGGATCTCTTGGTATTATAAGTATAACTAGTATTATATTATTATTTTTAGCAAATCAACCATTTTTTGCTTACTTATTTACAATATTTTATGGAATGACAATGTTTGTATCTTCTGTATGGCCTGCTTTTGGCGTAAGTAGAATTTTCCCAAATGAAAATTATTCTGTTATATTTGGTGTTGCTAATATGTTTATAACTATCGGTGCATCTATCGGTCCATTTTTATCAGGAATAATAGCAGATACGTATTATGGTTATCCTGCTGCCTGGACAATTTATCTTATTTTAACTATTATTTATTATATTCTATTTATTAAGACAGTAAAGTAGCTATAATTATCTATTTTACTATACATATATTTTTACTTATCAAAGTATATAAATTTTAAAATGTAAGTAAAATAGATAATATCTATTCTAAATATAATCTATTTTACTTACAACATACTATTTTTAATATGATTTTTCTCTACTGCAGAAGGTTTTTATTTTTAGTAAAATAATTTTTGTTGTATTTAACTGCATAATCATTAGGTTTGTACCTAGCAGCCATTTCATTACATCTAAAAGATTCTTTCATATCCCCTTTTCTAAAATAGCATACACAAAGTTGAATCCAAGGTAAATAAGTATATGTGTCATGACTTATTAGAGCCATATCATCCTCTCTAGGATATAAATTTATCGCTAGTTTATACCAAAAAATAGCTTCATCTATTTTATTTTCTCTTAAAAATTTTTCACCTAATACACAGCAAAAATCTGATCTTGGTATTCCATATTCAAAGGATTTAAATATATATTTAAATTCATTTTCACGATTATTTTTTTTACTATAACAATCAGCTAATTTAAAGCACGCAGCTTTTATATCTTCAACCCATCCCTTATTATTTTCTATAAACTTTATATATTGATTAATTGCATCATCATATCTACAGTTATCGTATAACTCATTTGCATAATAATATATATCTCTATTTGAAAGTTTACATCCTTTAGATATTTGATCTTCATAAATTTTTAAATTTCTATTCGTGTGTATTTTATTTTTTTTATGTGTAATACTTATATTAGAATTAATTATATTTCCATAAACTTCTAAGTACTCATGAACATATCCTATCCATTTAAAATTTCTACTTCTCTTAACTAATCTATTTCTTTTTAAAGAATATAAAGGTTTGTTATTTTCATCAACTTCTAGTATATAATTCATAGTTACAGAATCTACACTTTCATCTAAATTTTCTTTTAAATTTAATAATCTCTCTGCATCATTTTCCGTTAATATATCATCAGCATCTATCCATAATATATAATCTTTAGTTGCTTTTGAAAAAGAAAAGTTTCTAGCTTTTGAAAAATCATTTATCCATTTAAAATTATAAACTTTAGCACCTAGACTTTTAACTTTTTCTATAGTAGTATCAGATGAACCAGTATCTACAATTATAACTTCATCAATCACATTAGATACGCTATTTAAACATCTTTCAATAACATCTTCCTCATCTTTTACTATCATACATAAACTAATTTCCATATTTTCCTCCAACTAAATATTAATTAAATATTAATACATTATATTCAAAGTATTCTTTCAATTGATACAACACTTAATCTAACTTCTATTAATTAAAATTTAATCTATTAATATCATGTATGCGAGTTTAGTAGATAGCTGTACTTATTCCTAGACACTACTTTTATTCAAAATCATATGGCATCTTTTCAATTTTATGTAAAATAAAGTAGCTAAATAATAAAAAGGACTAAATCTGTCCTCTTCTCAATTATTTATATTATTTTTTGATAGGCAATGTATCTAATATTACATAAGCTACTTCATCTAACATATGACTTCCTAATAAATCTTTCACTAATTTTTTTAGATTTCTTAAGTGTCTTTTCTTTCTCTCTTCTATATTTTCTATCGGATTATTATTTTCTATAGCTTCTATAAATTCATTTATAGTATATATTTTAAACTTTTCTACGCTTTTCTTTTCTGCTACAAATTCTAGCATACCTAAAAATATCTCATCATATGTAGCTGTATTAGGTAATTTTAATAAATTTGCAATAATAGGCATAATTTTTTCAAATATCATTCTCTTAGAATCCATAGGAGGTACTTTTAAAGTTTCACCTATTTGAAAAACTATATCTTCTGGTATATTATATAATATATCAAAGAAGAATCTTTCCTCAAAAGGTTTAATATAATACTTTCTTCCCTTAAGATTTCTAATAACTTTAAGTGTATCAAAATAGCCTAAAGTTATATTTCTTCTTATAATATCATTATCAAAAAGTATAGCCTTTCCTAAATCTTCTGATGCTATTATATTAGTGATATTTACGTCTTTACTCTCCAACTTAGAGAATTTTTCACTATGAGAAGTTCTAATTGCAATAATATCCTTATATCCTTTTCTTATTAGTAAATTTACTGGACAATTATCATGTATGCCTCCATCTATATAATATTTTCCATCTATTGGATAAAGCTTAAATCCTGGAAAATTTGCACTTGCCATAATATAGTCATTTAATTTTCCAATTGGTATATCTTCTTTATATATTTCAATCGGATTAAAGTCTGGAAGTTCTACCGTAACCATTCCGAAGTCTACATTTGAATCTCTAATTTTAAATTCATCAATATTATTATATAAAACCTTTCTCATTCGACTAGTATCGATCCCTTTATTCTCAATTATATCTTTAGTCTTTATTGATAAATATTTAATTGTATCCTTTGTAATTTCACCATGTATCACTTGACTCATATACTCATTTTCTATGTCAAATAAGGTTGATGGCTCTATATTTAACCATATATCATAAGCCTTCTCAAAGTCACCCTGACTTATTAGTGCACCATTAAAGGCTCCTATTGAGGTCCCTACTATTCCGTCAAACTCATATCCATATTCTAAAAGAGCCTTGACTGCACCTATATGAAATGCGCCTTTAGCGCCTCCTCCTTCTAGTGCTAATCCTAGCATTATGTTACCTCCTTTTAATTGTAATTTTATATATTCCTATATTAATTATAGCTAACTTTGTTAGATAATTATTTACATAAATTTATAATTTTATGAAATTACAATTTCTTTTTTGTACTAATTGATATATTCTTTATAGTATATCCTTTAAAACTATTATTTTTATGAACTAAAACAAGGGGGTGTTACATATAGAAACTATAGTTATATATAAATCTAAAACTGGATATACAAAAAAATATGCTGAATTCATTGCCGAAGATTTAGATGCCGAAATTTATGATCTTCAGGAAATAAGTATAAAAGATTTAGATGATTATGGTACTATAATCTATGGAGGGGGCCTATATTCTGGTATAATCAATGGAATTGACTTTATAACTAAGAATTTAGAAAATTTGCAAAATCATAAAGTAATAGTCTTTGCAACGGGTATATGTTCTGGAATAGATGATGAGATTACTGAAATTAAAAATTCTAATTTTACAAATGAACAACAAAAAATTATCTCTTTCTTTTATTTGAGAGGAGGATTCAATTTTAAATCACTTTCTTTAATGGATAAATATTTAATATATTTGATAAAACTAAAGCTTAAAATAAAGAAAAATCTAACTTCAAACGAAAGAGATATGCTTTCAATTTATGATATTCCTGTTGATTTTACTAAGAGAGAAAATATATATAAATTAGTTGAAAAAGTAAAATATAATATAGATTGTTAATAAAAAAATTATAATGATTTATATAACCTATAGAATTATATTTAGTATATATAATCTATAGGTTATTATTTTTATTATTTAATTTCTTGTAGAAAATTTTACTAATTGTTTTTTATTATTTAAATAGTTATTTTCTTTACTATTTTCTTCTAGTGGTTTTATTTCTTTATTATAAACATATTTAAATCCAAAATAACATAGTATAACAGATGCAATTTCAGCTATTGGAAAGGACAACCATACTAGATTTAAATTTCCTGTTTTTGATAATAAGTATGCTACTGGTAATAATACTACTAATTGTCTTACTGCTGATACCATTAAGCTAAGTAATCCTTTACCTAGTGATTGGAACATAGAACTTACTATAATACAAAATCCAGCAAATAAAAAACTTAAACTTATAGTTTTAAGAGCTACTACCCCAATACTTATAAGAGATTCTGATGCATTGAACATATTAAGTAATTGTTTTGGAAATAATTGCAGTATAGCTAATCCAATAAACATCATTCCCATAGCATATATTATACTAATTTTTACTGTTTTCATCATTCTATCTTTATTTTTAGCTCCATAGTTATAAGAAACTATAGGTACCATCCCATTATTTAGTCCGAATACTGGCATAAATATAAAACTTTGTAATTTGAAATATACTCCAAATACTGCAGTAGCTGTTGAAGTGAATACTAAAAGAATCTTATTCATACCAAATGTCATTATTGACCCTATCGATCCCATAATTATTGAAGGTATTCCTACAGAATATATTTTCTTTATTGTGTTTAGATTCGGTTTAAATCCTCTCATTTTAATTGTTATTTCATGATTCTTAGTTATATTAAAATAAATGGCTAAAATCATAGCAGTAATTTGACCTATAACTGTAGCAATAGCTGCTCCAGCTATTCCCATCTTTGGTAAACCAAACAATCCAAAAATTAAAATTGGATCTAATATTATATTTATAATAGCTCCAAGTCCTTGAGTAATCATAGTGTAGAAAGTCTTCCCCGTTGACTGCATTAATCTCTCAAAAACAAATTGACCAAATAATCCAAAAGAAAAAGTTGTGCATATAATTAAATAAGTATATCCACCCTCTACTATCTCTTTTACATTTGTTTGACTTTCAAAGAAATATTTTGTTCCAAATATACCAATTAAAAGAAATAATACATAATTAAGTAAAGATAAAAATATACCATTATTAGCTGCATTATTTGCCTCTTCATAGTTTTTTTCTCCCAATGATTTTGAAAGCAATGCATTAATTCCTACACTAGTACCGGAACCTACTGCAATCATAAAGTTTTGTATTGGAAACGCTAAAGATACTGCAGTTAGAGCATTTTCACTTATTTGAGATACGTATATACTATCTACTATATTGTATAATGCTTGAACTAACATTGATATCATCATAGGTAGTGACATGCTTATAAGTAATTTATTTATAGGCATCACTCCCATCTTATTTTCTTGTAACGTGCTATTATCCATCCCTATTAACCTCCTCTGTCTTTTAGTTGCATTTACAACTATATATTCATAAATATAGGTATTATTTCTATAAGAATAGCAATAATACCTATACATATAAAGTGTATACATCTTTTTTTCTATTGTCAATTAATATAACTTTTATGCTAATTTAATTTTAATTTAATTTCACTTAACTTTTCAATAAATAATCTATATCTTCAAAATCATGAGTAGACATAAGTGTTAATCTAAGTATCGACTTCCCTTTTTTAACTGTTGGAAATCTTATTGCTGGTATAAATATATTATATTCAAGGAAAGCTTCTCTATGCTGACGATTTTTTCATCTCCTATTAGTATAGGGATTATTGGAAAGTTACAATTAATATTTATATTAAAATAAAAGGAGAATTATTAAAGTTTTGTAAGAAAATGCGTTTGATATTGTAAATTTGCATAAAATATATTATTATATTCAATAAATAATTTTACTTTAAAATAGTTATTCAAATAACTGTTTAGTATTTTTACTAAGGAGATTCAAAATATGGATGATAATAAAAAACCAAAAAAACCCCTTATTTACTATTACATAACGACCTTGCTAATAGTAATGTTATTAAATGCTTTTTTATTTCCAAGTATGAAGTCAATGTATACTGAAGAGGTAGACTATGGCAAATTTATATCAATGTTAGAAAATAAAGAAATAAAGAGTGTTGAAGTTCAAAGTAACGAAATATTATTTACATCTTCTAATCCTAAATCTGGAAAAGTATATGTAACAGGAAAAATGGATGATCCTGATTTAGTTAATAGGCTTGAAAGTGCTGGAGTAACCTTCTCTAAAAGTATTCCTAAGGAAAGCTCTCCTATACTTAACTTCATACTAACATGGATAGGTCCAATATTAATATTCTTCTTACTTGGACAAATGTTTTCAAAGATGATAACAAAAAAAATGGGCGGTCCTGGAGCTATGCAATTTGGCAAAAGTAATGCTAAAGTCTATGTAGAAGCTCAAACAGGTAAAACCTTTAATGATGTAGCTGGACAAGATGAAGCAAAAGAAGCCTTAACAGAAATAGTAGATTTCTTAAATAATCCAGATAAGTATCGACAAATAGGAGCCAAGATGCCAAAGGGAGCTTTATTAGTCGGCCCTCCAGGTACAGGTAAAACCTTACTTGCAAAAGCAGTTGCTGGTGAGGCTAACGTTCCGTTCTTCTCTATATCAGGCTCTGAATTTGTTGAGATGTTTGTTGGTATGGGAGCTGCTAGAGTTAGGGATTTATTTAAGCAAGCCCAAGAAAAAGCTCCTTGTATAGTCTTTATCGATGAAATTGATACTATTGGTAAAAAACGTGACAACGGAAGTGGAATGGGCGGAAATGATGAACGTGAACAAACACTTAATCAATTGCTTACAGAAATGGATGGATTTGATGGTGGTATAGGTGTAGTTATACTTGCTGCAACTAATAGACCTGAAAGCTTAGATAAAGCATTACTTAGACCCGGACGTTTCGATAGAAGAATACCAGTTGAAATGCCAGATTTGGCAGGTCGTGAATCCATACTTAAAGTTCACGCAAAAAATATAAAAACTGAATCTAATATTGACTTTAATGTAATTGCAAGAGCAACTTCTGGTGCATCAGGTGCTGAACTTGCTAATATAGTTAATGAAGCTGCAATTGCAGCTGTAAAGGATAATAGAAACTTAGTTTCCCAGAAAGATTTAGAAGAAGCAGTTGAAGTAGTAATAGCTGGTTATCAACGTAAAGGTGCTGTCATTTCTGACAAGGAAAAGAAGATTATTGCTTATCATGAGATAGGTCATGCACTTGTTGCTGCTATTCAAACTAATAGTGATCCAGTTCATAAAATAACAATAATACCTCGTACTTCGGGGGCACTTGGATATACAATGCAAGTTTCAGAATCAGAAAGTGTGCTTATGTCTAAAGAAGAAGCCTTCAACAAAATAACTACATTTACAGGTGGTCGTGCTGCAGAAGAAATAATATTTAATATATGTACTTCTGGCGCTTCAAATGATATTGAACAAGCTACAAAAATAGCTCGTGCAATGGTTACTAGATTTGGTATGAGTGATAAATTTGGTATGGTTGCTTTAGAGACAGTTAATAACCCTTACTTAGGAGGCGATACTTCCTTAACTTGTTCTTCCACAACAGCTGCTAAAGTAGATGAAGAAGTTCTTAGTATAATAAAAGAAGCTCATAAAAAGGCTAGTAAAATATTAAGTGATAACTTAGATAAATTACATGAATTATCTAATTATCTTCTTGAAAAAGAAACAATAACAGGCCAAGAGTTTATGAAAATTTTAAATGACGAAAGTGTACCTGAAATAAAGAAAGATAATAACAATAAGTTAATCGAACATACTGGTATAACAGAAAATGTAGAAAATATCGTAGATGATTTAGATATTGAAGAATAGTTATATAAATTATAAAGGAGCTTAGCTGAATTTACTAGTTAATTCAGCTAAGCTCCTTTTATATTTAAATTACTTATACATCTTATCTTCTTTATTTATAATGCTATCAGAGTCTATGTTATATTTTATAGCCTTACTTATAGCTTCTTCTACTGTTTTACCTAAAGCCATAAGACTTGTCGAATTATAAGTCATCTTTTCTAAAGTACCAAAACAAAATCTACATCCACTTGTAAATGCTAATAAAGTATAATGTCCATCATATTTTTCCTTAGATATATAGTCTGCTATAACCATAGCTTGAACTAAATCCATCTGTTCCATATCTTTTATAAAAGTTAATCTATCCTCTAACACTATACTTTTTTCTTTTAAATTATCTAGCTTGACTATTGCTTCTTTAGAATTAACATCATGTATATATACGCCCATTACTCTATGGCCATCATCCTCATATAAAACTCTATCTCCAAACTTCATAAGACCCCTCCTATTAAATAGATCCTAAGCCCTTAGTAGTACTATGATGTTTATAAAAAATATATACTTATAAATTATTTAAAATACTACAATAAAATATCTTTTATAGTTATCTATTATATAATATTGTGTATCATTATAAAAAGAGCCTGTCCATAAAAATAGATTTTATAGTATAATAAATCTTATATTCATATACTATATATAAATTTAAGAAAAAGGTGATATAATGGAATTTTTACAATTTGATGATCTAAGTTCGTTTTCAAAAATAGGGTTAGATGAAGAAACATTAATGATGCATAGCAAATGTGGAAAATATAGTTTTTATATTAATTTTAAAGATGAAGTAAAAGGTATCGATTATTATGACTTAGCTATAGCTACTCAAACTTCTAATGGATTTATAAATAAAACTGGAGATGCTAAGACTATAAAAAAAATAGTACTAGATACTTTGGCTGGTAAAGAAGTTAAGGATGATATTAAAAAGAAAATAGAAAAAACTTCCATTTCAAAATCAAATAAAACGCAGCTAAAAACTCCTTTTTATGCTAATGCTAAAAAAAGAAGACGTAAGTAATAAAAATATATAAGGGCGGTAAATATTATGACTAATAAACAAAAAAAAGGATTATTTGCAAGTATACTTGCTTCAGCCTTAGCTCTAGTAGGATGCTCGTCAGAAAGTAATATTGAAGAAACTAGAACTCCACCAAAAGAACTTCCAGTTGCAACAATGATTGTAAAAGATTTTGGTAGAGTTGAAATAGAACTTTACCCTCATATTGCTCCTAATACTGTTAATAATTTTATATATTTAGCTAATAGCGGGTTTTATAATGGACTAACTTTCCATAGAGTTATAAAAGACTTCATGATTCAAGGAGGAGATCCTGAAGGAAGTGGTATGGGTGGACCTGGATATAAAATAAAAGGAGAATTCAGTAAAAATAAATTTCAAAATGACTTAAAGCATACAGAGGGTGTCATATCTATGGCTAGAAGTCAAAATAAAAATAGTGCCGGCAGCCAATTTTTTATAGTTACTAAAGATGCTTCCCATTTAGATGGACAGTATGCTTCTTTTGGTAAAGTTATAAATGGAATGGATATAGTTCATGATATTGAAAATGTTCAAACTGGAGCTAATAATAAACCTATTAATGATGTTATTATTGAATCTATAAAAGTTGATACTAAGGGTGTAGATTATCAGGAGCCTGAAAAAATCTAATATATACGCAGAAAGACTTATACTTATATAAGTCTTTTTTAATATGTACGCTAATATTGAATAATCTAATTTTAATATATTTTTATGTAATAACAGTTGTCTTGTCACATGTATATGTATATGTATATAATTATTGTATACTATATATAAAGGAGGGCTCATTATTAATAATATATTACATATACCATCAAATTTAAGAATATTCTTCAAAAAGAAAAATATAGAAGTTTCAGTCAATAGATACCTTATTGATTCACTTAGTTCTATGGCACTCGGTCTTTTTTCTTCTCTGCTGATAGGAACCATTTTTAACAGTATTGGTGAGGCTTTTAATATAAGCCTATTTACAGAAGTAATAAATCCAATTGCAAAACAGGTAACAGGACCTTGTATAGCTATGTCAATAGCATATGGGCTTCAAGCTCCACCTTTAGTAATGTTTTCTTCAGCTATAGTAGGTGCTTGTGGTTATGAATTAGGTGGACCTGTAGGTGCTTTTATGTCTGCATTATTATCTAGTGAATTTGGTAAATTAATTTCTAAAGAAACTAAAATTGATATAATAATTACACCAGCCCTTACTATTTTAGTAGGAGTATTAACAGCTCAATTTGTAGGTCCTTTAGTCTCCACTTTTATGTCATATTTTGGAAATCTTATAATGAATGCTACTGATATGCAACCAATCGTAATGGGAGCTTTAGTTTCATCTTTAATGGGTATAGCTCTTACTCTTCCGATAAGTAGTGCAGCAATATGTATGATGCTAGATCTTAGTGGTTTAGCAGGTGGGGCTGCTACTGTAGGATGTTGCTGTCAAATGATTGGTTTTGCTGTTATGAGTTTTAAAGAAAATGGATTTAGTGGATTAGTAGCACAAGGAATTGGAACATCAATGCTCCAAATGCCTAATATAATAAAAAACTATAAAATATGGATACCTCCAATTCTAGCTTCTATGATTCTAGGTCCATTGTCTACTACTATATTTAAAATGGAAAATATACCAATCGGATCAGGTATGGGAACTAGTGGCTTTGTAGGTCAATTTGGAACTATTGCTGCTATGCAAAAATCTGGTTATAGTGTTTTTATGATTTATACAGGTATAATCCTACTTCATTTCATACTACCTGCTATAATAACTCTTTTAATTTCTTCTATGATGAGGAAAAAAGGATTAATTAATGATGGAGATTTAAAACTAGATTTATAGTTCTAAAACTATAATTATCCATTCACCTTCATTTTATATAACTCATATACATCTTAATAAACCTTCTATTTCCCATTTTTGTTGCAAATTTATAATATAAACAAATGGTGAACTATTTAAAGTTCACCGTTTATTTATATATTTTTATTTAGTTACATCCACAATTACAGTTTCCTTTACATCCCCAATTATTTGATGTTGGTGAAGTAGATGCTGAATCATATCCAAAGTCATCTAAATCACATCCTTCAACATCTTCATATAGATTTTCATAACATTCCACACTCTTAGCTAAGCAGGCTTGAGCTTGTTGCATTAAGCATATACCTTCATCTGCTAATTGATTATATCTATCCCAAAGTTCATTTGCTCTCATACATTCTTCAATAGCCTGTTGCTTTAGACATTCTGCTCTTTTTTCTGCAGCGATTGCCTCTTGAGCTATCTTATTAGCTTTATTACTTAAACATTCAGCTTGTTGACATTTATCATTTGCAGATTGTTTGAATTGAATACATTCATTTGTAACATTATTAGAACTTACACAATTTGATTGATTAGATCCACATGATTTTTTTAAACATGATTTTTTACAACATTTTTTCATAAATATCATTCAACCATCCTTTTTAATATTATATTTAGAGAATTTTTTCTCTCCTAATATATACTATTCAAGGACTTTAAATTTGCGACAAAATTATTCATTTTTATCTTATTATTTATTTTTTTCTGTTTTATTCATTCTTTTTAATAATCTACTTCCTAGAGTTATAAATAATAAACCTATTATTAAATAAATCATTACTTGATTAAATGTTAATGCTACTACTTCACTACTCGATTCTGCTAATTCTAAATTTGCTGTATAGTGACTTACCAAAACAGCCAATCCATTATTTAAAAAATGCATAATCATACTTATAAATATTGAATTTGTTTTACATACAGCGTAAGCAAATGATATACCAAGTATACCTGTTGGTATCATTCTAATAAAGTCCATATGCATAAATCCAAATAATATACCTGTAATTATTATCGCACTCTTATATGACTTTTTATTATTTCTAAAAGCACTTAGTAAAAATCCTCTAAAAAATATCTCTTCACATACAGCCGGCATACAAGCTACTATTAATATATTTAGTAACAAACTGTCTTCTATGAACAACGCCTCATTTAATCCTTCTACAACTTCCATATTTTGAGGGAATAAATATAATAATAGTTGTGTTATTAACATTGCAATTGTATATGTGCCTATCCAAAGACTTATAGCTCCAAATATTTGTTTTATAGTTGGAAGTTTTAAATTAAATACTTTCTTAAAATTAGATTTTATATAATATGCAAATAGTAGTGGTAAGCTTATAATCATAATTTGAGTTATTGCAAGACCTGCCATTCCAAATTTAATCTGTACTAAACTTCCTACATATATTAAAAGAACCAATCCAAATGCATACATAATTATCCCATCACTTTGGCTAGGCATAGTTCCTTTTTTAATATTAGATCTTCTTTCTAAAAATGAAAAACTTTTACTACTTCCAAATAATATTTCTTCTGAATTAAATATTTTTGATAATAAAATTACAGCTAGTATAACAAAAGCAAAATTTGACATGAATACCATTGCAATTAAACCAATATTTGAATTGAAACTTAATACACTTTTTATAAGTAATGAAATATTTACTACAGGGATTATAGCTGTTGTGCTATCTAACTTCATATTGGGTATCATTGATACATATGATGGTATTAGAACTAAGAACATTACAGGTGTAATATAGTTTTGTGCATCCTTAAAACTCTTTGCAAAAGAGCATACACACATACTAACCGCTGATATTACCATAGCAAATAAACAAACACATAATAATGTAATTATAATCGGTAATATTAATTCATTTATATTAAATTTACTAATCTCTAATCCTTCTACTATACTTCCACTTAAAAATAAATATGATATTGTTAGAAGTATCGATAATATATTAAGCACAGCTGTTACTATAGCACAAAAAGATACGGCCATATATTTCCCCATTACAAGCTCTAAGTTACTTATTGGTAAGGTAAATAATGTTTCTAAAGTTCCTCTTTCTTTTTCTCCTGCCATAGAATCTATTGCTGGATATATTGCTCCAAGTAAAACTCCTATTATAAGTATAATTGGAAGAACTTGCCCTAAGAAGAACCCTGCTATTTCTTCAGTTTTTGCTACATCTCTAGTTTCAAAAACTATAGGCTCTAATATCTTATTTACATCTAGTCCATTATTATTTAACTCTCTTTCAGTTAAACTAAGTTTATATGTATTTAAGATCTCTTCTAGCTTTATGCTAACTGTACTTGAATTTTCTTTTGATGAATTTATGTATACATAATAGTTTTCTATATTATTATTTTCATCAATTTCTAAGTAAGCATCTAATCTACCATCTTCTAGTTCTTTTATATAACTTTGACTTTCTATTATATTTATTTTTGAATCTGTTTCATCATCATAATTGTCTATTATTGAAATTAATGAAGAACTTGGTTCTTTACTAAATGCTATGTTTATATCTTTACTACTTATACTATTCATAGATGATGATAGTATTTGAGTCATTACTATCATTAACACTGGATATAAAATTATTGGAAGGATAATCCCCATAAATAATGTCTTTTTATCTCTGAGTATATCAATCATTTCTTTTTTAAAAATTGCTTTAACCATCTTAATCCTCAAGTAAATCTCCCCTCTCACTTGCAAGAGTTATAAATATATCTCTCAAACTATTAGTATTATATTTTATCTTTAATTCTTCACAAGATCCGCTTTCTATAAATTCTCCCTTGTGAATCATATATATTCTATCACATAGGGTTTCAGCTTCCTCCATATAATGTGTTGAATAAATTACTGTTTTTCCTCTATTTCTTTCATTTTTCATAAAATCAATTATTGATTTGCTACTTATTACATCTAGTCCTAAAGTTGGCTCATCAAAAATGTATACTTGTGGTGAGTGGACTAAGCATCTTGCTATTGATGTACGTTGATTTTGACCTGTTGATAAATTTTCTATTCTATTATCTATAAAACTCTCCATATCCATAACATCTATTATTTCTTCTATTGATTTCTCTATTTCGTTTTTTTCCATTCCATAAAGACTTGCAAATGTTTCTAATAATTCTCTTGGCGATAACCTATTATAGAGTTTTGTATTTCCTGATAAATAACCAATTTCTTTTTTGGCAATATTCTTATCATCTGAATAATCATATCCAGCTATTTTTATACTACCCGATGTAGGTGTTAATATGCCACCTAACATTCTTAGTAAAGTTGTTTTTCCTGCACCATTTGGACCTAAAATACCTATAATCTCTCCTTTATTTGCACTAAATGATATATTATTAACTGCAAGGAATTCTTCTTTTTTAGTTAAAAACCTCTTTTTCTTTTTTAATGATTTTGAATGATCATCTTTTACTGCTCTTGTAAATGATTTAGATAAGCCTTTTACTTCAATCATTATATACTCCCTCCTCCTTTTTATTTATTTAACTAGATTATAGTGTAATTATATAATTTTTTGTATACAAATATAATAAGGCATGAAATCTACATTTGTATTTCATACCTTATTATATTTACTATACATTAATAGTTTAAATCTATATATTAATATTGTTGCACACTTTTTCAAGTAATTTATCCATAGCCTCTTCTTCTTCTTCTGTTAAACTTTGGCTTATCATATGGTTCCAATCTCTTAAAACATCGAATACATTTTCTCTTATCTCTTTAGCTTTATCAGTTAAATAAACCTTATTAGACCTCTTATCATATTCATCCTTGACTCTAGTAATAAACCCTTGTTCTTCTAATTTTTTTAATGCTCTTGCTGTCGTGCCTTTATCTATTTTTAACTTTTCAGAAATTTCTTCTTGATTTCTGCCATCTTGTATATAAACTTCCAGTAAAAACATAAACTGCCCAGAACTAATACCGTATTTCGATACTTCTTTATTAATGAAAACGCTACCTTTTCTGTATAATTGAGAGATGTATTTTCCTATATGTCTGTTATCTCTCCTCTTTTCATTATTCAATTTAATCCCACCTTCATGTATATTGTTATATAATTATATCATATTTAGTTTCAGTCACAATTGTTTTGTAATATAAAAAGCTGTAATAAAATATAAGTTTATTACAGCTTTTTATAGAACTATATAGTATAAATGTTTATTTTATATTTTTAATCAATGCTTTACATTCTTTTTCTATATCATAAATAGTGCTATGAATATATATTCCATTTCCACAAGCATATATATTATTTCTTGAAGTCATATAATTTTGATCAACCTTTGGACCTGTAGTTTCTGGATTTAAAACTATATTGCTTCTCATAGCCACGACACCATCGCTTAACATTGGATATGCAAATATTAAAGTATCACAATTTATCTCTTTCCTATCATCTTCTTTTTCGATAATAACATTACTAATTCTTCCAGATCCATTAATTGATATTATATTATATCCTTCATATACATTATTAGTTAAGTTCATTTTTTCTATTTTACTTTTATTGCCTTTATCACAAAGTATTCCAACAATATTGATTTCACTATTTTTAAGTTCTTCTTCAATCATATAAATTGTAGCATCTCCAACTATTAATATATTTTTCCCTGGAATCATTTTTTCCATTGCAAAAATTTTTTTAGACATGCCTACAGTAAGAATACCTGAAGATCTATCTCCTACCATTGAAACTACATTTCTTGATTTTTCTTTACCTCCATTTGCAATGATTATATTTCTGCCTTTTACTTTTTCTATTCCTCTACTTGAACTTGTACATATTACTTCATTATTATCTTCTATTTTTAATACCATAGTATTTAAGTAAATATCTATATCATATTTTTTTATTTCTTCTAATAACTTTTCTTTGTATTTTATTCCAGTAATATAATTATCTCCGCCTATGTTATAGTTACCATTACTTAACATTCCTCCAAGCATTGGATCTTTTTCTATAATTAAAATATTTTTTATATTTTGTTTTTTAGCTTCTATTGCACATAAAATACCTGAAGCTCCACCACCAACAATAACTAAATCATATTCTCTCATTATACTAGTCCTCCTTATATCCAACAACTACTGAAGATTCATTATTTTTCTTTATTTCACTTATATCTACGCCTAGCTCTTTACTAAGTATATTAGCTATAGTCAGCATACATCCTATGCCTTGACATCCACCCATCATTGCTCTTGTTCTTCTTTTAACTCCGTCGATTGTAGTCGCACCCAATGGTCTTTTTATAGCGTCTATTATTTCACCTTCAGTTATTAATTCACATTTGCATACCATTTTTCCATAAGAAGGATTTTCTTTGATTAATTTATTCTTTTCTTCTATATTAAGATTTGCAAATCTTAATATATTTTTTCTAGTACTCTTAAAGTTTTCTTTCTCCGTTAAATCTGTTATAGTTGAAACTATCTTTGCTACATATTTTCCAATAGCAGGTGCTGCAGTAAGTCCAGGTGAGTCTATACCTATTACATTTATAAAATTAGGATTATCTTTTACACTTTCTATTATAAAATCTTCATTTTCTGTTTTAGGTCTTAACCCACTAAAAGTAGTTAATATTCTACCTAAAGGTAATTCTTCTATTGTTTTTCTACCCTTTTCTATTATTTCATCTACACCTTCTCTTGTAGTTTGAATACTTTCATTTGATTTAGCATTCGGACCAAGAAGTAAATTTCCCTCTACTGTTGGTGTAACTAATACTCCTTTGCTTAATTTACTTGGTACTTGAAATAAAGTTTTATTACAAATCTCTCCTGCAACTTTATCGAATAAGCAATACTCTCCTTTGACTGGATTTATTTCATATTGTTTAGTATTTATAAAATTATTGATATAAGCACCATATAATCCTGCTGCATTTATTACAATTTTACTTTCTATACTTTCTCTATCTTTAAAATATATTTTAAAGTTTTCATCTACTTTTTTAATATTGATTACTTCATGATTTAACTTGAATTCTACTCCATTTTCTACAGCATTTTCTCCTAATGCTATAGTCATTTCATAAGGGCTTACTATTGCTGATGATTTTGCATGTAATGCTCCTACTACCTGATTGTTTATATTTGGTTCTAAACTTAAAATCTCTTCTTTATTTAATATTTCTAATCCTGGTACTCCTAATTTATCTCCATTGGATTTTAATTCATACACTCTTTTCATTTCATCTTCATTAAAAGCTAATATTAAAGCACCATTTCTTTTAAAAGGTATATCTAGTTGTTTAGCTAGACTATCCATTAATATATTACCTGCTAAATTAAGTTTTGCTTTTAAAGTATTTTCTTTTTCGTTATATCCTGCATGAATTATACCGCTATTCCCTTTTGATATTCCTTCTGCTACATCACTATTTTTATCTACTACACATATATCTAAATTATACTTTGATAATTCTCTAGCAATCGAACAACCTACTACACCCGCACCTATTATTACTACATCCTTCATATGCAACTCTCCTTTTGTACATGCGAAATTTTCTATATTTTAATAACTTAATTATATTCCTAATTTATCCATAAGTAAAATTTATTATTAAAATGGATATCATTATATTTTTTTATGATTAAAGTGAATTCATACTAAGATTATATTCTCCAAATTTATGTCTATTATTTAATATAAATTAATACAAACTTTGATCTCATCTTAAATTAATTTATAAATATTTTAATTATACGAAAAATAAAAAGGATTACTATTTTAGTAATCCTTTTTATTTTCTACCTGTTATATTCTTTAATCTATAATAAAATCTTCATCTTCTAGTTCTTCATAAATTCCTTTTTGATATCCATTACCTTTTGTAGAAAAGAAGTCATGTGTCTTTGTTTCTGTACTTAATCCATTTAGTACAATTGGGTTTATCTCACTAACTTCATAAATTGATTTAAATCCTAAATTTTCTAAAGCTCTATTTGCATTATATTTAAGAAAATCTATAACTTCATTTTCAAGTTTACTTTCATTATATATTTTTTTAGTATAATTTATTTCATTTTCCATAAGATTATTTAAAATATCATACATCTTAGTAACTAATTCTTTTTTCTCTTTTTCATTAAAAGTTTCATATATTTCTTGTGCTAATAACCCTATATATTTTCCATGTAGTGACTCATCTCTAAGTATAAGTGAAATTATTTCTCCGCTTGATATCATCTTACCTTGCCCTGCTAAATAAAGTGGATAGAAAAATCCTGAATAGAATAAAAAGCTTTCTAAGAACACACTTGTAACCATAGATAAATATAAGCTACTTTTATCTGTAGTATTTTCGTATTGAGCTAAAATTAAATCAGCTTTTTTTTGTAAAGTCTCTTCACTTTCTATCCAATCAAATAACTCATCAATTTCAGTTGTTGATAAAAGTGTTGTAAATATCGAAGAATAACTTTTTGCATGTATTTCTTCCATAGTTCCCATAAATGATAATACTGCCTTTCTTTGAAGATTTTCAGTTAAGCTCATCATTGATGGTACCCCATTATTACCTTGCTTAGTGTCTAGTAAAGTTAATCCACCTAGTACTTTTTTATATAAATCTTTTTCTTTATCACTAAGTTCATTCCATACTTTTAAATCTTTTGATACTGATATCTCTTCTGGTAGCCAAAACTGCTTAACATTTTGTTCCCAAAACGCTTGAGTAAATCCATCATCTTCCTTATTCCAGTTAACTGCCTTATGTACCTTTGATAATTTAAATTCCATACCCTTTCTCCTTATACCGAACACATTAGACATTCATTGTCTTCTCTAGTCATTTTTGTTCTTGTGTAATATAAACTCTTTAATCCTTTTTTATAAGCATAAATATAATACCTTGCTATATCTCTTGTTGTCTTATCATCTGTTACAAATAAAGTAGTTGATATACCTTGGTCTACATGCTGTTGAACTGTAGCTACAATATCTATAACTTTTCTCATATCCATTCTATACGCAGATTGATAATATAACATATTTTCATTAGTTAAAAACGGCATAGGATAAATCGTTGTCGAATCTCCATATGTTCTAATTTCTACTGGTTCTGTAATTGGCATTATACTTGATGTTGCATTTTGTACATAGCTTATACTTTGTGTAGGTGCTATTGCAGTTAAATATGCATTATAGATTCCATTTTCTTTTACCTTATCAAGTAAATTTGACCAATCCTTTGTTGTTGGTATATATATGCCTTCAAATAATTCCTTTACTTTATTAGTTTTTGGTAAATAAGATTGAGTATAATATTTAGATAATACTGTACTTTTTCTTCCTTTTACATACTCTGATTTTTCAAATCCTTCAAAAACTGTATTTTTTTCTATTGCTAATTCCATAGATGCTTTTATTGCATAATATCTAATGATTGCAAAAAATACATTACAAAAATCTACTGCTTCTTTTGATGTATATAAAATATTTTCTCTAACTAAATATCCATGTAAATTCATCGCTCCTAAACCTATAGAATGTGATTTATTATTACCATTTTTTATAGTTGGGACTTCATTAATATTTGTCTTATCAGAAACGATTGATAATGCTCTTATTGCAGTATTAACTGTTTTTTCTATATCCTTATTATCCATTACATTTGCAATATTTAATGATCCTAAGTTGCAGCTTATATCTTGTCCCCAGATGTTTTCTCCACCATATCCTTTAATATTAGAATCTGTTTGATACTGAAATATTTCACAGCATAAGTTAGACATTTTTATCATCCCTAAGTCTTGAAGTACATGTTCTTTATTTGCAGTATCTATAAATACAACATATGGGTATCCACTTTCTTGCTGCATTTGAGCTATCTTAGTTAACATTTTTCTTGGATTAATTTCTTTTTTTCTTATTTCTTTATCATTAGCTAATTTCAAATACCACTCATCCATTTTAATTTCATCAAGATGAACACCGTATTTTTTATAAACAGAGTGAGGATAAAAAGCGTATCCAACTTCATTTTTTTCTGCCAATTCCATAAACTTATCTGGAATTACTGCTCCTAATGACAACGTTGCTAACCTTATTTTTTCATCAGCATTTATTTTCTTTGTATCCATTAGCATTTCGAAATCTGGATGAAAAACATTTAAATAAACGGCTCCTGCCCCTTGTCTTGCTCCCATTTGATTAAAATAACTAAATGACTGTTCTAACATTTTAGCTACTCCAACTGATCCACCTGCTGCACCTTCAATACCTTTTATATCTTCACCAGCTGCTCTAAGTCTAGATAAATTAAGAGCGACTCCTCCTCCAATTTTTGATAAATGATTCGCTGAAGATATGGCATAAGAAATGCCTTCTGTACTATCTTCTATTGATAATAAAAAGCAAGATACCATTTCTCCAGCTCTTTTCCTACCTGCATTTAAAAAAGTAGGAGTTGCTGGTTGAAACTCTTGCTTAATTAATTTATCTGCTAAGTTAAAAGCTAAATCTTCATTACCGTCCCCTAATGCTAATGATACTATTAAAACCTTATCATTGTAGTTTTCTAAAATTTCCTTTCCATCATCACTTTTTAATGCATAGTTTCCATAAAATTTATTAGCACTCATATAAGATTGAAATTTAAAACCATAATTTTCAATATGTTCGTATAGTTTTTTTATAAATTTCATGTTATATTTACTAATTACATCCTTTGAATAATAATTATTTTCCACTAAAAATTTTAATCTTTCTTCTATACTTTTAAATTTTTTTAATTTTTGTATCACATATTCGTTTATGTAATTTTCTAAAGCTTCTTTATCTTTTTCAAGTTGATATTTCCCAAGCTTATCTTTTTGAATAACTTGGTTGTTAAGTTCTATCCAGTTCATTAGCGCACATCCTTTTATTTAAATTCTAAAAATACTATATATAGTTGTTTTATACTTATTTTAAAACCATATATAGTATATACACAAATTCATGTACGCTTAAACTTTTTCTTTTATTATTATTTATAATTTTATACTTACAACTAGTATCCTTTTCTATATTCTATTTGTGTGCAATATAAAAAGCCATAAAGTCTTCTCAAGATTGCTTCTTGATTTAAATACCTTAGTGGCCCTAATTATAATATATTCATAATTTTTTATTTAATATAATGGTAATAATATTTAAATTTATATATCGTATTATACTAATCATTAAAGTAATCTTTATAAATTAGTTCACTTAAAACTTTACTACCATCAATTATAACAGAAACTCCATTACCTGGATGAGTTGATGAACCTATAAAGTATAATCCATTTATACATTTAGACTTTATATGAGGCCTTAAATATGCAGTTTGTTTTAGCTTATGACTTAAACCAAAAGCACACCCTTTATACGCATTAAATTTTTCTTCTAAATCTAATGGTGTCAAATATTCTTCGTCCTCTATATGCTCCTCAATATCTTCCAGTCCATTTAAATCTTTTAAGGTTTCTATAATTTTATTTCTAATTTTTTTTGTGCTATTTTCATCCCAATTTATATTTTTATAAGTTAGATTAGGAACTCGAACCATAATATTTAAAGCGCTATATCCATCCTCACATATACTCTCGTCTATATGACTTGGATAATATATATAAAGAGAAAGATTTTTAGGTATTTCACCTTTAAAAGGTGCTTCTATACTCTCTTTAAAATTTTTATTTATATATATATTATGAGTTTTTAATTCTTTATATTTTTTATTTAAGCCTAAGTACAATATAAATACTGAGCATGATAATTCTTTTTTATCTATATTTTCTTTATTAAAAGGTCTCTTAAGATTATATCTAAATAAATTTTTTATTGCATAAGGATAATCAGCATTACATATCACAATATTGCTTTCATAAACCTTATCTTTACACCTAACACCTAAAATCCTACTTTCATCTATTAGTATTTCGTCTACTCTCGTATTCAATTTTATACTACCATTAAGTTCATATATCAATTTTTCTAAGGCTCTTATATATTCATAAAAACCACCTTTTATATACCAAAGACCATATAACTGTGATATTGCTGGTATTAATGTATATAAATTAGAACTATCATATGGATTTATTCCTATATACATAGATTTGAATATTAAATAATTTTTTAACTTTTCATTACTAATTTTTGATGAAATATAATTACTCGAACTTGAAAAAGGCTTCAATTCAATTAACTTACTCATAGAATTAATATTTATAACTTCTTTTATATCTATCATATCTTTATCTAGAAAATTACTTTTACTTATAGAATATTTTTTAAAAGATTCGGATAAAAAGTCTATGTACTCTTTTGATAATCCATCTTGAATATCTTCTAATGTATTAATCATAGTTCTGCTATCATATGAAATATCAATAGATGTGTTGTCATAATAATTCACTCTATAAAGAGTATCTAATTTAACAAAATTTATATATTTTTTATAGTCCTTGCCTATATCTTTAAAGATACTTATATATATATCAGGTGTCATTAAAACAGATGCAGTTAAATCAAATTTAAACTTATTTCTTTTTATTATATTTACTTTTCCACCTAAAGTATTTTCTTTCTCTAAAACAGTTACTTTAAATCCTTTATTTAATAATCTTACTGCAGTACATAATCCTCCTACCCCACCTCCAATAATGATTACACTTTTCATAAAGCACACTCCTTATAAAATAAAGTAAATTAAATAGACTAAAATATAGTCTATTTAATTTACTTTATTTACTATTTATTATTATGTTTTTCTGGATGACAATTCCTACCATAAACTTTCGGACTTTTCTTTAATGTAGAAGTCCATTCATTATTATTTTCATCTTTTTCTTTACTTTCAGTTCTACTCATCAAAGAAATATTTGAACCTGCCCATTGATTATTAACTTCATCCTTAAAATTTTTATTCATTTATACGCCTCCTTAAATATATAGAATTTAATTTTATTATTTGTAAAAATACATCATATATGTAATATAAAAATTTGCTAAATACCAATCATTTTTTAATTATGCTAATCATTCATGGCTAAAGACTTTCTATAATTTGGTTTATTTTATATTTTACTGGAAATAATATAAAAATAATAATTATTAATTAGGAGGTTTTATGAGAGTACCAGAGCATATAGGAATCATACCCGACGGTAATAGACGTTGGGCTTTATCTAATAATATGACTAAAGATATGGGATATAAACATGGAATTAATCCTGGATTAGATGTATTTAAACTTTGCCAGAAAGAAAATATAAAAGAAGTAACTTTCTATGGATTTACCGTAGATAATACAAAAAGGCCTACAGAACAAAAACTTGCCTTTACACAAGCATGTATTGACTCTGTTATGCTACTTACAAAGGAAGATTGTGAAATACTTGTTCTTGGTAATACTGAATCAAGCGCTTTTCCAAAAGAATTACTTCCATTTGCGACAAGACAAAAATTTGGTAAAGGTGGGATAAAAGTAAACTTTTTAATACACTATGGATGGGAATGGGATTTAAATTTATTAAAAGAAGCTGATACTTCTAAAAAACATATTATACCTTACTTACACTCTAAGGATATTTCTAGAATAGATTTAATTATAAGATGGGGTGGTAGAAGAAGACTTAGTGGATTCTTACCTGCTCAATCTGTATACGCAGATTTTTATGTAATAGATAACTATTGGCCTGATTTTAAATCAAAAGACTTTTATGATGCATTAAATTGGTATAATGAACAAGATGTTACTCTTGGGGGTTAATGTAATTAGCTTATATATAATGATATTTCATTTTATATAAGATTTATTTATGTGTATTTTTAAATAAGAATCTATAGAGTAAATTATCTTAAGATTTCCTTAATATTTTTGTAATTAGAGTTACAAAATTGTAAACGCATTGAATAAAAAAATAGTTTATAGTATATTAAAGACAGGAAATACATAAATACTGTTAACAAATCGTATATATTATCTATACGACAAATTAAAGGAGATTGAGTATGAAACTAAAAAAGAAAATAACTTCATTAATCTTATGCGGTGCTATAATTTTAGGAAGCATTAACTTTGCTTTTGCTGATGGCTCAAGAGTTGTTACATTAGGTGCAAACTTAAGTAAAGAACAACGTGCAACTATGCTAAAGTATTTTGGCGTAGATGAGAATGAAGTAGTTATAGTAGAAGTAAATAACCAAGAAGAAAGAAAATATTTACAAGGAGTTGCTACAGAGGCGCAACTAGGGAAAAAAACTTTCTCTTGTGCTTATGTTGAACCAACTAAACCTGGAAGCGGTATAAATGTTAAAACTGCAAATATAACTTGGGCTACAAGTTCAATGATTGCAAGTATAATGTCTACAGTTGGAATTGAAGATGCTAATGTAGTTGCTGCTGCTCCATTTCCAGTTTCAGGTACAGGAATGATGACTGGTATAATGAAAGCTTTTGAAGATGCTACTGGTGAACCTTTAGACGAAGAGAAAAAAGAAATTGCATCTGAAGAACTAATAATAACTGGTGACTTAGCAGATGATATTGGTGGTGATTCTGGTCAAGATAAAGCTACTGGTATAATCAACGATATAAAAACAGAGATAATAAAAAATAATACCAGTGATACTATACAAATAGCTGAAACTATAAATAATGTTACTAATAACTATAACGTTACTTTAACAGCAGAGCAACAAAAACAAATAGAAGATTTAATGGCTAAAATAGCACAACAAGAATATGATTATAATAGTATAAAAAATGCTTTAGAAAGTGTTAAGGAAAATGTTAATGATAATTTAATTGCATTAGGTGAAATAAACCCTGGATTCTTTGATTCAGTAAAAAATTGGTTTAGTGGAATTGGTGATTGGGTAGCAGGTATATTTGAAGGAAATAAAGATTTAGGTATCCTAGAAAATACGAACGATAGTTTACTTGGGGAAAATGCTCAAATAGATGCTACTGACAAGGAAGCTATAAATTTACCATCAAGTGAGGAGGTTGAAGGTTTCTTCACTAAAATATGGAATTGGTTTACAGGATTATTTAATAACAATGATTCTTCTAACTCAGAATCTAATTATGAAACAGAACAAAACTTAGAAACACCTATTGTAGAAGATAATACTAATAACATAGATGAAAATAGTCAATCTACAGAAGATGATAATACATCTTCTTATGAGTCTAATAATGACAATAGTACTGAAAATAATAATTCAGAAGACCATCCTGAAGATACTATAAATACAGTTCAATAATAAAGATAAAAAAAGATAGTGTAATTAAAAATTACCTATCTTTTTTATCTTTATTTTAAATAATCTCCAAATTGATTATATGTCAATTTAAACTTTGGAATTCCAACATAGTATGGAGCTATATCATATAATTGAAAATATACTACAATACCATCATCTTCTAAATAAAAATCTTGATCTCTTTTTATTCCTTTAAAACCATCTTTCCCCGTAAAATATAGTAGTTTATTTTTAGATATTTCTGATTTAATAAAATTATTTATTATTTTTTCGTAATCTATGTCTTCTTTAAATAAGTCTTTTAACATAAGTTTTGATCCATTATTTAAATTATAATTAAAAGACTTTAAATATGTCATTCCATGTGCCCCTCCAGTAAACTCATATGTTGTTATAGGAATGCTTATAATATTATTTTTATTATAAGTAACTTGATAGTCTGAATCAGCTTCATATTGATACTTTACATATTTTTCTTTCTCTTTAGCATATATATTAGTGTAATCTTCTTTATATTTTTCAGATTGCTTACTTATATTCTCTTTAAAACTCATTATGTACTCATATATATCTTTATTTATTTCATCTATGATTTTTACATTTTTTTTGTTTTTCTTTGCGTACTCTTCTTTAAAATTCATAAAGGGATATTTTATATTATACTTGAAGAACTCATTTTCTTTATTTTCAATTTTAGATTCAACTACAAATAATTTATTAACACAAATATCTTCTTTTCTTTCCATAGAATATGAACTAGAAGTATATAAAAATATAATTAATAAAATAAATAATAATGGCTTTTGTAATTTTTTCATAGCATTTCTCCTTGATAAATCTTATTTTAAATATATTTTCTTCTATATTCACTCAAGTATACAAAATAAATAAAAAGGATTATGAAAAACTTTCATAATCCTTTTTATTTATTAAATATATTAAATAATATATTTAATTATTGTTTTTTTATATAATTTTCTAAAATATTTTTAACTTTTGGTACTAAATACTTAGATGTAGATTTATCTTTCATATCTTCCATAACCATAGATATTGATACCTTAGAATTATCTAAATCTACAGCAACAAACCAGCTATTCTCATTTCCATTTTCATCATCTTTACTCGATTTAATTTCTGCTGTACCTGTTTTTCCTGCAAGATTTACACCATCTATCTTTGCTAAATATCCACTTCCATCAGAGTCATTAATTACACCAATAAAATCTTTCTTTAACTCACTTATATACTCTTTAGAAATAGCTTCTTTATATATCTTAGCTTCAGTATTTTCACTTATCACTAATCTAGGCTGCATTATATTGCCTTCATTTGCTAAAGCACTATATGCCATAGTAATATTAAGTGGTGTAGTGAGAACTTGCCCCTGTCCATAGCCAGTATCAGCTAAGAGTATCTCATCATTTAATTCTCCATTATTAGAAATTTGAGATTTTGCCATAGGATATTCAAATTTTATATCTTCTCCTATTCCAAATTTTTTACTTCCCTCTATAAATCTCTCACTTCCTATTTTGATTGCTTTATCTGCAAAGTATATATTATCTGAGTATTTTACAGCTTCATATAAACCTACTTTTTTTGCATCTTTTACACGACTTACTGCATAATCTCCCCAAGAAGATCCATTTTGCCAACTTAAGCCTTGTATATCCATTTTTTCATTAGGGTTTATAACCTTATTCTCAAGTCCTATAGCAGCTGTTATAAGCTTCATTGTAGAACCAGGAGAATATGAGTTATTAGCTCTATTATCAAATTCTGCCTTATTACTTTCTTCCCATTCTTTTGCTATGGTTTTAGTTTTATAAGTAACAAGAGTATTTGAATCATATGAAGGTGAACTTACCATAGCTAGTACTTCTCCCGTATTAGAATCCATTGCAATAGAAGCTCCTTTTTGTTTATCCATCTCTTTATAAATTTTTTCTTGAAGTTTTGAGTCTATTGCTAATTGTATATCTTCTCCATCGCTAGCCTCAGTCTTGTATACTGTTATTTGCTCTCCATTTCTATCTATATATATATGTACACCATCTTTTGATCTTAACCTTTCTTCATAAACTTGCTCTAATCCATTTTTGCCAATTTGACTTGTTGATGTATATCCTTTTCCTGGATTTTTCTCTAATTCTTCAGCTGTTATACTACCTATATAACCTAATAAACTACCAAAAGCTTCACCATTTGCATAAACCCTCGATATTACTCTTTGAACTATTACTCCTGGTACTTCATTTAACTCTGATATTTTCTCATCCTCATATTTTGAAAGTTTAACTATAAAAACTAATTGTTCTTTATTAGTATTTTTATCTAATTTATCCTTTATATATTCTTCACTTATATCCAAAATAGATGCCAATTTGATAATATTTTCATCTTTATGTTCATCAAAAATTCTCTGATCTATATTGATGCTATTTACATCTCCATTATATGCTAATAAGTTTCCATCTCTATCTAAAATGCGTCCTCTATTACCATTTGTAATTTTAACTCTAACTTTATCTCCTTGTATCATACCTGGAATTATCATACTTTCATTCCAAAGAATCTTATAATTTTTATCTTCTTTAACTAATTCTATATTTAAATCTTCAAACTTTAAATCTCCTGCAATTGTATTCATTGACATATTTACTGGTATTGAAGATTCATTTTTTAAATCTTTTATTTCTATTTTTACATTATTTACTCCCATAGCTGAGTATATAGCAGAATATTTATTTATAAAACCATCTTTTCCATCATATTCACTATCTATATATTCCTTAGACTTTTTTGATAAGCTTTCATATATCTCATCATAATTATTTTCATTTAACAAATCAGTATACTTATTTATTGTTGTTTGTAATTCATTTTCTTTATTACATCCTATCAAAACAAACATACTCATAATAATAGTTAATGTTAATAATATTATTTTTTTTATATTCATATATTCTCCCCTTAAAATTATTTAAAATGTTTTTTTAATACATTTTCTACACTTGACTCATTTATTGATATAGCTTTACCTACTTGTCCATCTAATAATTCCCATACATAATTATGTACTTCTACTGCATTATTAAAATCTCCATTTTTCCATTTTTCTAGCTCAAAATTCAAGTAGTTTTGAATATCTTCATTGTTTATATACTTTAATCCTTTTATAGCTAAATCTATAGTTTTAGGACTAATTTCTATATTACCATATTTTCTTCCATCAATAGGATTAATTATGCTATTTGACATCTTATGTATAAATTGTACTGATGAATATTCACTTTTAGGGCCTTCTGAATTTTCAAAGTCACTACTCTCTAAAAAGCTTATATCATCTTTATTAATTTCATTTTTGTTTATTTTATATTTTGGTGGTTTTATATATTTAACTTTATTTTCCTTATTTATAGTAACTTTTGGTAGTATTTTATCTATACCTAATCTATAAGATATTTCATCTATTTTTAAAGTATCATTTATATTCTGTAGTACATTTTCTAAAAAAGAGATTCTATGAGCTAAAACTGGATTATAAACTCCTATAGAAAATATCACTGTAATACTTGCTACACTTGCTATTATTTGTTTTTTTCTTTTACTTTTCTTTACATCATATTCGGCTTTATCTATAGCATCTTTAACCCAAAGCTTCATATCTTTTGGGGCTTTTATAGAATTTATTTTTTCTTCATCTATATAAAATTTATCCATTGATAAATCAAATTCTTCTAAACTTATATCTTCTAATTCAATATCTAAGGTATCATTTATATTTTGACGTTCTATTTTTTTACTCATTTCCATACCCCTCCTTTAATAGATTTTTCATATCCGAAATTGCTTTTCTTAGGTGGGTCTTTATCGTATTAATAGGACGATCAAGTATTTTTGATACTTCTTCTATTTTTAAATCTTCTATATATCTTAATATAATAACATCTTTATATTTATCTTCTAGTTCATCAATTGCATTATATAAATCTATTTTCATTTCTATTTTGTCTTCAACAATTACTTTTTTTGCATAAGCACTTTCATCATGTTGTAAGTCAATCATTCCCATTTTACTTAAATAGTCATTAGAAACATTAATAAGTATTCTACTTATCCAAGTTTTAAAATATTTCGCCTCTTTTAAGGTACCTATGTTTCTATATGCTTTATACACTGTTTCTTGTATAATTTCCTTTGCATCATCTTCATGTTTACACCTTAAATAAGCTTCTCTGTATAACCTATCAGAGTATATGTCTATAAGACTTTCAAAGGCTTGCCTATCACCTTTGATTGCTCTTTTTACTAAGACAATTTCTTCCATTATATCTCCTTCCATAACATTTTATATTATATTACTATACAATAGTTAGACTCTAATATATAAGAAAAGGTTTTAAAAAAAATGAGTTATTTGTAATATATTATTAATATAGGCTACAAATAACTCATTTTTAAGTATTTTTTATTTAATTCTTATTATTTATCTTAAAAACAACTTTCCATGACATTCGCACTATAATTATTAAAGCTAATAAGTAAATATATATTAGCATATTATTATTCATTAATATAATTCCAAAATGAATTAGTAATAATATCCCAGTTATAAATATACATCTAAAAACTACAAAAATATTTTTAGAAGAATCTCCTATATTATAAGGTTTAGAAAATGGTAAAATCTTTTCATTAAATTTAAAAGTAAGCATTGATACAAATATTTCAGATAAAAATATTATTAATAAATGCTTGACTACTTTTATTTCAAATATGCCTATAAAAATAATAGATAATATTATAAAAGAAGGTATGCCTAGTTTATATATGCTACTTTTAAATGTTCCAGTATATATATTACTTTTATTTTTAATAGGCAAAACATTATATACCCATGCCCCTTCATATTCATTTGAGTATCCAGTCATAGTTATAATATTTTGCATTATTACAACTATAAAATATGCACTAAGAAACATATAACTATCTTTTATTTCATTCATATAATTTCCTAATCCACTATTATCATAAGCACTAATTAACATTATTATTGGCATAAATGTTCCTAATGCTAAAGAAGGATATACTTTTGTCTTAAAATCTCTATCTTTAGATAAAATATTATAAGTAAAATTAAATATAGCTCTTTCTTCTTTTTCTTTGCAAATAAGTTTGCTTATCTTAAAAGTAAGATTTTCTTTTTTAGACTTATTTTTATAAGTATTATCATTTAATTTTTGAAGATTCTTTTCAAAAACTAACGAAAACTTTCCATATATTATCACAGAAATTATAGGTACTGATACAGACATTATGCTTAATATAATTCCTACGATATCGTAACCACTTCCTTGAATTAATTTAAAATTAGACGCAAACCACATGGGTATAAAAAGAATATTCCACCATGATGAAGTATATGTAAAGTCTATATTCATATAATCAAATCCTCTTATTATAAATTGAAAACCTATCGTAAATAGTAATAAAAAAGCTATTTGAAAAGTATTTAATATATCTTTTAGTTTTTCACCTTTAAATAACTTTAAAATTACTAAATATATAATAGAGGTTATCATTATCATTAATATATCTATTAAAATTATACTTAATATATACAATAAAAAATACTTTATTCCAAATCTTAAAAATGCAATCATACTAAATGCAGATAACGCTAAACTTAAAGCAAATATATATAAAAATATATGTGTAGCTTTTGCAGCATTTAAAGTTTTAGAATCCACTCCTCTAATTCCAATTATATCTTTATCATCTATATCTAGTATTACACTAGAAAAATCAGATATTAATGCAGTTAATAGAAGTATCATAAAGCAAGAGAAATTCATAGTCATTTTTAATCTAATATCCATATTCATAAACAATAAGGGAACAGACATAACACCTAAAATTGCATATACTATTAATGACGTAAAGAAATAATTTTTCTCTTTTATTTCTTCATACATATTACTATTATTATTTGACATTCTTCTAGAATCTAAGGTTAATTTAACCTGAATTATTAATCTCATTACATCATAGTCTACCCCATATCTAGTATATATCTTCTTAAATAAATCAAGACCCTTAAGTGCAAAATAGTTTTTCATATGTTACACCTCATTTAAAATATTTACAAACTCATTAGATAAATCATTATGTTCATCAAATCCAGTAAGCTCATTAAATATTTCTTCTAAAGAACCATCAAAACTCGAATTTCTAATTTCATCAAAATTTCCATCTGCTACAATATTTCCACCATTTAATACTATTATTCTATCACTTATTTTTTCTACAACTTCCATTATATGAGATGAATAGAAAATAGTTTTCCCATCTTCTTTTAACCTATTTATAATTTCTTTTATTAAAAGAACACTGTTAGCATCTAATCCACTAAGTGGCTCATCTAAAAAAAGTATGTCTGGATTATGAAGTACAGAAGAAATTATAGCAACTTTTTGCTTCATTCCTTTTGAATAAGATGATATTCTACTTTCATAAGCATCTTCAATACCTAATACTTTCATAAGCCTTCTTGCTTTATTGTCACACTTTTCATATTCTATTCCATATAACTGTCCAATAAAAGTTAAATATTCTTTAGCAGTTAAACTTTCATATACTTTAACAACTTCTGGTACATACCCAATTTTGTTTTTATATTCAAAATTCTCTTCCTTAATATCTCTACCAAATATTTTTACTTTTCCATCATATTCACTAATAAGACCTAGTATTATTTTTATTGTCGTACTTTTACCAGCTCCATTTGGACCTATATATCCAATTATATTTCCTTTGCTTACATCTAAACTAATATTTTTTAGTACTTCTTTTTCTCCATAACGTTTGCTTAAATTTTTAATTTCAATTATTTTATCACAGTTATTCATTTTTCCCTCTTATTTACTGCTCATTAGCTTTGACTTTTTAGCAGCTGCATCTACTGCTTTTATTATAGCAGACCTCATATTTTCTTCTTCTAAAATAGTAACTGCTTCTATTGTTGTTCCACCTGGAGAGCAAACCATATCTTTTAATTCACCTGGATGCTTACCACTTTCAAGAACCATCTTTGCAGATCCCATAACAGCTTGAGCTGCAAATTTATAAGCTTTTTCTCTTGGCATACCTGCTTTCACTGCTCCATCTGCTAAAGCTTCTATAAACATAAATACATATGCTGGTGATGATCCACTTACTCCTACTACTGCATCTATTAAATATTCTTCTACGACTTCACATTGTCCAAAAGAATTAAATATATCTATAACTAAATTTAATTCTTCTTCACTTATATTTTTATTTGGAGATATAGATGACATAGCTTCATTTACTAATGCCGGTGTATTTGGCATTGTTCTAACTATTTTCTTATCATTTCCAATAACAGCCTCTATTGATTCTATAGTTTTTCCCGCTGCTATAGCAATTATTATTTTATCGTTAGTTATAAATTCTTTAACTTGCTTTAATACTTCATCATATACGTTAGGTTTTACTGAAACAAATATTATATCAGATTCTTTTACTACCTGTTGTGAATCCTTTGTAACCTTTATTCCAAATTCTTTATTTACTCTTTCTAATGTGGAATCTCTAAGTGCAGATGCTATTATATTCTCTGTCTGTAGTAATTTTGCTTTTACGATTCCTCCTATTATAGCTGATGCCATATTTCCAGCTCCTATAAATCCTATATTTCTCATCATAACCCTCCTTTTTTATATCAAAAAATATCATTAAAATAGAGTTAAGCAATAACGCGTATTGTTAACTCTATAACTAAATTTACTTCAATTATAACATATATTTACATATTTAATACTATATAGGTTTTAATCTCTAATTTATACTTTTAGTATAAAAAATCTTAGTTGTATAATCTTATACAAAACTGATTATACAACTAAGATTTATATTTATAAGTCTTACTTTTTTAATACAGATACAAATTTATTATCTTTTATATAAAATCTCCATGGATAATATTTAGCTTCCTCTGCATAATCTATATTTATTCTAGTATCCGTTTCTATTTCAAAATTTTCTTCTCCATAAACCTTTTCATTTCCTTTATAATAAAATTCACTTATAAATAGTTCATTTTCTAAAATACTTTTAGAATTTAGAGTCTTATCTATATTTAATGCCATACATAATTTGCCTGGACCATTAGATATATTTTTCTTCTGGTAGTTATTCAATTCATTATAATTTTTATTATACCTATTTTTACAAATTTCTTCTAAGCCATCTATAGGCTCTACAGCTCTTATAAGAACGCATTCTGGTATATTTTCTTTATTTGCAGATATGTTTAAGCAATAATACATTCCATAAATTAAGTAAATATAAATATGACCACCATTTAAGTATAATGGCTTTGTTCTTTCTGTTTTTTTATCACCATAAACATGTGCACCTTTATCAGTTATACCCATATATGCTTCAGTTTCAACTATTTTACTAACTATAGTTTTTCCATTATACCTTCTTATAAGAAATTTACCTAAAATACTCTTAGCTAAATCTAATCCATTTTGTTCAAAAAATTTTTCTTGCAAACTAACACCTTCTTTTTCTATGTCATTAGTCTTATTATACCATATTAAAATTTATTAATAAGAAATTTAAAAACTTAAAAAGTGTAGATAAAAATATTCTTATCTACACTTTTTCTTTATAAAATTTATATGATTTTAGCTTTATTTTAAAATACTTAACTTAACCTTTTCTATTCTTTTATTTCCAATTTTAAGTATCTCGAGCTTTATATCATCTAAAATAATCTCTTTTTTATCTTTAGGTACTTCATTAATGTCCTTTGGCACTTCACCAAGATTATCAATAAAATAACCATTTAAAGTATCGTAATCTCTGTCAGTTAAATTAACATTAAATTTTTCTTTAACCTCACAAAGTGGTACTATACCTTTAACAATAAAAGTACCTTCATCTATTTGATTTATATCAGATTCATCTGTGTCATACTCATCATTTATTTCTCCCATTATTTCTTCTATCAAATCTTCCATTGTAACTATTCCTGAGAATCCACCATATTCATCTACTAGCAACGCTAAATGAATTTTCTTTTCTTTTAAAATTTTGAATAACTCATTAGTCTTCTTATTTTCTGGAACAAAATATGGTTTATGAATTATGCTTTTTATATCTATATTTGTAAATCCAACCCTTCTAGCTTCTTTTAATAAGTCTTTTACATATAGCACTCCTACAATATTATCTACATTATCCTTATATACAGGTACTCTAGAATAACCTAACCTTAAAATTTCATCTAATATATCATTAATATCATCTTCTACCTCAATTAAAAATGTATCTTTTCTAGATGTCATTACTTCTTTACATATTTTATCATTAAACTCAAATATACCATAAATCATATTTTTTTCATCATCTTCAATGCATCCATCTTCTTCTGATTGTGCTACTAATGATTTAATTTCTTCTTCAGATATTTTTTCTTCTACATCTTCAGTATTATTACCTGTAAGCTTTAACACTAATAAAGTTGAAAATGATAAAATTTTTGTAAAAGGTTTAGCTATTACTGATACCATGTAAATCGTCTTAACAGATAATAATGCTATACTCTCAGATCTTTTTAAAGCAATTCTCTTAGGAACCAACTCTCCAAATACTAATGTAAAGTAAGATAGTATTATTGTTATAAATATAATTGATATTTCATGAGTATAAGGAATATCTAAAATAGAAATAAATCTATTTATATAATTTGATATACCAGTTGCTGCTGATGCACTTGAAAAGAATCCAGCTAAAGTTATTCCTATTTGAATCGTTGATAGAAAATCGCTAGGATCTTCCATAAGCTTTTCTAATAGTTTAGCCTTTACATTTCCTTGGCTACTAAATTGTTTTATTTTTGTTTTGTTTGCAGAAACTATTGCCATTTCTGAAGCTGCAAAAAAAGCATTAATTGATGTTAATACTATTATTAGTATTATTTTCGAGAGAACGCCCCCGGGGTCTGAATCTAAATTACCCATTTTTTCCTCCTAAATAAATATTATTATTCATATATTATATGATAGTAATCCATTTTTCTATACTATTTATATACCAATTTTTCTCATATAAAAAGACGAGATATTTTTTATCTCGTCTTTTTATATTTCTACTTTACAGATATTAATTTTATTCAAATGATGGTATTATACTACCTTTATATTTTTCTTCTATAAATGCCTTGGCTTCAGGACTAGTTAATGCTTCTGATAATACCTTTATTTTTTCGCTATCTTTATTATCTTCTCTACAAGCTAAAATATTTGAATAAGGTGAATCAGATGATTCTATTGCAATTGCATCTTTTGTTGGATTTAAGTTTGCACTTAAAGCATAATTAGTATTTATAACCGCAGCATCAACATCTTCTAATACAGATGGTAATTGAGCTGCTTCTACCTCTACAAATTCTATATTTTTAGGATTTTCAGTTATATCTTTTATTGTAAGTAAATCATGGTCAGAAACCTTAATTAATCCATTATCTGCCAATAATTGTATCGCTCTTGACCCATTAGTTGGATCATTAGGTATTGCTATTTTCGAATTATTAGATAATTCTTCTAGATTTTTTAATGTCTTTGAATATACACCCATTGGTTCTAAGTGTATTTTTTCAGTATATGTTAACTTATATCCTTTTTGTGAAATAGTTTCTTCTAGATATGGTATATGCTGAAAATAATTAGCATCTAAAGAGCCTTCACTTAATGCTGTATTAGGCATAACATAATCATCAAATATTTTAATATCTAAATCATATCCTTTTGCTTCTACTAAAGGTTTTATTTCTTCTAAAATCTCTGCATGTGGAGTTGATGATGCCCCCACTACTATCGTTTTACTTTCAGATGCTTCTATATCATCCTTTTTATCTTTGCTTGAAGAACATCCTACTGCAGATACTGATATTATTACTGCTAAACCTAAAGATAATAATTTTTTTAATTTCATAATATAATCCCCCTATTTAAATCCTTATTTTAGTTTTCTATAAGCTAAGTTTCCTAAACTTTGTATTATCTGTACAATGATTATTAATGTAATAACTGTGTAAATCATTACTGCTGTATCAAATCTTTGATGTCCATAAGTTAAAGCTACATTTCCAAGACCACCTGCCCCAACGGCACCTGCCATTGCTGTATATCCAAGTATTGAAATTACTGATAAAGTAATACCAGATATTATAGATGGCATAGCTTCTTTTATCATTACTTTAAAAATTATTTGTGATTTTGTTGCTCCAAAAGATTTAGCTGCCTCTATTAAACCTTTGTCAACTTCATTTAGAGCACTTTCTATAATTCTAGCTATAAAAGGTGCAGATCCTATGGTAATTGGTACTATTGCTGCTTTTACTCCTATACTAGTTCCAACTAACATTCTAGTAAATGGTATTAATGCTACCATAAGTATAATAAATGGAAAACTTCTAAAAATATTAACAATAAATCCTAGTACTTTATAAATAGTATTACAAGGCTTTAATCCATCTGGCTTTGTAACTACAAGTATTATTGCTAGTATAAATCCTATTATTGTAGCTATTAATGTAGGAATAGCTATCATTATTAGTGTTTCGAATAATGCATCCCCTAAAATTTCTGTTAAAAATTCACTTAAACTAGTTTGATTCATCTGTAATCTCCTCCCATCTCATATTCTGACTATCTAAATATCTCTTTACACTATCTCCATGTTCTGAAGAAACATTTATAATTAAAGATCCTAATATATCATTTCTGAATTTTTCTAATTTACCAAATACTATAGAGAAATCTAAATCTAAGCTTCTTGCCATATTTGTAATTATACAATCATTAGAAATATCTTTTGGAAATAATATCTTTATATTTGTTCCTTTTGGTAATACTATATTTTCTTCTCCAATTAGTTTTCTAAGTCCATTTGTATTGTGTAAAAACACCTCTTCTGTGTCATCTATTTCTAAAACTTTGCCACCTTCCATAATTGCAACTCTAGTACATATTTGTTTTATAACTTCCATTTGATGGGTTACCATTATAATAGTTATTCCTAATTTTTTATTTATATCTTCAAGCAAAGCTAATATAGACTTTGTTGTATTAGGATCTAAAGCTGAAGTTGCTTCATCGCAAAGAAGAACTTTAGGATTTAGTGCTAGAGCTCTTGCTATTGCAACCCTTTGTTTTTGTCCACCGCTTAAATTTCTTGGCTTCGAATTTTTTTTATCACTTAATCCTACTAGGTCTAACAGTTCAATTACTCTCTTTTCAATTTCTTTTCTAGAGTATTTAAAACATTCTAGTGGCAATGCAATATTCTCAAATACAGTTTTTCTTTCTAATAGGGAAAAATGCTGAAATATCATTCCTAAATCTTTTCTTAAAAATCTTAACTCATTCTCTCTAAGAGATTTTACTTCTTTTTCACTAACAAAAATACTACCTTCTTGATATTCTTCAAGCCCATTTATGCACCTAAGTAATGTTGATTTACCTGCACCACTATGACCAATTATTCCAAATATCTCTCCTTCTCTTATTTCCATATTAACTTCATTAAGTACCTTAGTATTTCCATAATACTTATTTACACCTTTGATGCTTATCATTTAACTCACTCCCCCAAATTTAATTCTATCTATACAATAATAAAAGCCTGAGTATAAACTCAGGCTTTTTAAGCAGACTTATACTCATCTTTCAATTCTTGCGAATTGCAGGATTTAGCACCGTGTATATAAAATATACTGGTTGCCGGGTTTCATAGGGCCAGTCCCTCCACCTCTCTTGATAAGAAATTATTTTTATTCTATTTTTAATTTATTTTTGTTTCTTATTATTTATATCATATATTAATTTAAAATATCTGTCAATCTAATTTTCACTATTTTTTGAATATTTATTCTTTTATATATATTTTTATTTTTATTTTGTAGTTTTAGTACTTGGAGTCGTGTTTATTCCTAACATTTCATTCATATTTTTTATCATTTTATCAAACTCATTACTTACATCACCTTCAACTTTAGTTGTATCATCTACAAGTTTAATAAACTCATCTTTACTCTTAGAATAAGCATCTTTAGGTATTGTGTCTAGTTTTTTCATTCTAGCATCTATTTCATTTATTAATTTTTCACCTTCTGCTATAAGCTCATCATTTGCAGCTTTTAAATCTTTATCATCTGTTTTTACATCGTTTTTCAATCCATCAATAAATGCTTGTATTTTTTCTTTACTATCTTTATAAGCAGCCTTTAAGTCTGATAAATATTTTTCATTTCCTGGGTAATCATTTTCATTTTCATATGCCTTATTTACATCATCTACGGTTCTATATATATTATAATTACTTAATGGTCTTAAATTGTTGCTATAAAGGTCTGAGTATTGGTTATAATATTCAGTTCCTGCATACTTATTTGTTTCTGTTGCACTATTATTAGTAATGTTCTCTTCATTTGGAGTTTCTGTTTTATTACTACATCCAAAAGTCCCTAATGCTAATCCTATAGAAAGTCCTATTGCTAATGTTTTTCTTAATTTCATTTTCAATACCTCCAAAATATATGTATAAATTTATTATTTATTATTATCTAAATCTATGCCTAAATTATTCTCTATCTTTTCTAAAGTATTATCAAAACTTTCTTCATTTTTAATATCTTTGTCTAATTCTTTTTCTAGATAATCCATTAATGCTATTTTATCTCCACTAATTAAACTAGGATCTATTGAGTTAATATTCTCTTCTTTTAATTTTATATCAGAAATTACTTTATCACAGTTTTCTACTAAAGCATTATTTAAATTTTGTAAGTTGGAATCCTCAATTTTTAGACCTTTTAAAGATTCACAAAATGATTTTATATTAGTTTTGCTATCTGATAGTAAAGCTTTATAGTTTTCTATCAGTTGTTCATTATTTAAATCATTATTTTTATCTAATATATCATCTAACTGCTCATCTCTAAAATCTATCGGACTTATATATTTTTCATAATTTTTTACAAATGTATCTTTATACTCATCTTTGGTCAAAGTATTATTAGTGTTCGTAATTTCATTTGTAGTTTGATTTTCTTTTTGTAAATTATCTACATTTGAGTTTTTATTATTGCTACATCCAACTAAATTTATGCCTAATATACAAATTAGTACTATTAATAAATTAGATGACTTTTTCATTTTTAACCTCCTTTTTATTTATATAATATTAGTATTACTAATTTTATTTTTTTTATTTAATTAAAATCATAATAAATATAATTAATTTTATTTTTAAATTTTAAATATTTATATAAATCTATTTTAGGGGTATAATTTATTGAGGAGAGTGGTTAAATGAAAAATAATAACAAAATAAAAATAACTTACAAAAATGGATTTATAAGATTCATAGAAAGAGATGGAGTTAGAAACTTTTCTTCTCTAGTTGAATGGATGAATAAATTTAATAAGAATGAGGATGTAGGTCTACTTACTATGTCTGGAAGAGATTTAGGCAGTGCTATTTGTATTAGTAAAAATAACGTACTTTCTATAGAGTTTGTTTAATTATGTAAATTAAAACTATCTTAAATTAAATTTTAATCAATAAATAATTTAAGATAGTTTTTTAATAAAATTATTTAAATAGATTTAATATTTCTTCATCAGTTAAACTCTTCAATACACCACCATCAGATAAATTACCATTTATAATATCATCAATTAATTCTTTTTTACTTTCTTGTAGTTTAACTATTTTCTCTTCTATGGTCCCTTTTGCTATAAGCTTTATAACTTCAACCACGTTTTTTTGACCATATCTATGAGCTCTATCACTAGCTTGATCTTCTACTGAAGGATTCCACCATGGATCAAAGTGTATAACAGTGTTAGCAGACGTTAAGTTTAAGCCTGTACCTCCAGTCTTTAAGGAAATTAAAAACACTTTTTTCTCATTTCCTTCATTAAATTCATCTACTAATTTTATTCTATCAATAGCTTTAGTCTGACCATCTAAATAATAGTATTCTATCTTATTTCTTGAAAGTTTTTTACCTATATTCTTTAATACACTTGTAAATTGTGAAAATACTAATATTTTATTATTTTCTTCACCATATTCTTTTATTATTTCTAAACAAGCTTCAATTTTTGCACTTTTTCCTTTGTAATCATCCACTATTATACTTGGGTCCAAGCAAAGTTGTCTTAGTTTAGTTAAATATGCAAATACAGTTATTTTATCTTTTATAGCTTTTTTTTCTTTGAGTTTTTTTTGTATATCTTCTACATAAACACCATAAATTTTTCTTTGTTCTTTGCTTAATTCAATCAAGAATTGTCTTTCTATTTTATCCGGTAATTCTTTTATAACTTGTTTTTTAGTCCTTCTAAGTATAAATGGTTTAATCATTCTTTTTAAGTGTTCGATATGGCTTTCATCTCTTATAAAAACTGCATTAAATTTAGTTAAATTATATAAATAACCTGGCATAATAAAATCAAAAATTGACCAAAGTTCTAATAAATTATTTTCTATTGGTGTTCCTGTAAGAGCAAACTTATTCTTAGATTTTATAGCTTTCACTGCATCTGTACTTAATGCTGTGGGATTTTTTATATTTTGTGCCTCATCTATGATACAATAATCAAAATTTATTTCTTCATATTTTTCTAAATCATTTCTAATAGATCCATATGTAGTTAAGATTATATCAAATTCTTTTATATTCTTTATTACCATATCTCTTTCTTTTTTTAATCCATGCGCAATCCCAACTTTAATGCTTGGTGCAAATTTTTCAAACTCGTTTTTCCAATTATGTATAAGAGATGTAGGTGTTATAATTAATGTTTTCTTATTTTCTTTTTTTAATAAAAAGGTTATAGTTTGTATTGTTTTTCCAAGACCCATTTCATCAGCAAGTATACCTCCAAATCCACAATAATCTAGGGTTTCAAACCAATTTAATGCATCTACTTGATAATCTCTTAATGTTGCATTTAAGTTATTTGGTATATCTATTTTTAAGCTACTTATATATTTAAACCTTTCAACTATTTCTTTTGTATTTTCAATTCCACTTATATACGGTAATTTCTCCTCTGTAAAAAGATCGTTTATAAATAAAGCTTTACTACTATGTATTTTCATTTCTTTCATACTACTAGTAAAGCCTAAACTTTCCATTAATTTAAATACTTCTTTTGTTTTTTCTTCTTCTAAATTTATAAAACTTCCATTCCCTAGCTTATAAAATCTTTTATTAACTTTAAATGCATCTATTATTTTTTTATATTCATTTTCATCTACACCTTCTATTTCAAAATTAAAATCTAAGTAATGATTAACTTCTTCTCCTAAGCCAATCCTTATATTTGTTGAATTATAAATCTTTTTTTCTTTTAACTTATCTGAGTAATAAACTTCCCCTATATTTTTTAATCTGTTTATTTCATTGCTCAGAAAGTCATACAACTGCACATCATTCCCTTTAAATACATATCTATTTTTATCTTCCTCAAAATAATTTGTATAAAGTCTATATATAGCTTGTTGTTCTTTATCTATATCTTTAATTATAAATTTCCCTTCCTCTTGCCCTTCATATTCAAATTCTACCTTACAAGTTACTTTGCTATCTTCTAGATCAAAGTAATACTTTACAATTAGGTTATTGCTAATATTTTTTTTAATCTGTTCATCTAATATTACTTCACTGCAAATATTTTCAAGTTTTGGTATAATATTAGTTAAAACTTCGCTTACTTCGTCTCTATTAAATGAAATTTCTTTAAATTCATCTAGTATTTTGTATATTTTATTGTAATAAATTCCATTTTCTCCACTTAATAAATATATATCACCTTTATAAAACACTACATCTCCTTTTTGAGATATTGGAGTTGGTAATTGACCATTACTTTTAAGTATTACTTCATTATCATCTAGTTCTAAATTTACGCTTATAGGTAATTCTCCTTTTATAATTTTGGGATTATAATACAATTTTCCAAATTTAAATTCAAAATTTCTATACTGTAATGATTCCATTAATCTTCTTATATTAGGTCCTTTTACTGTCATATATCTAAGTTCTCTTTGAGGTGCTATATATGATAGTCCCATTCCATACTCTTCAATCATGTCTACCACTTTTTCATCATCCTCGCAAAAATAGTTATTTAAAGGATTATATATAAAGTCTACTCCGTATACTAAATCATTTGAATTTAATCTTGCATATGCAAAATCTCTTAAATTCTTTAAAACATACATTTTATCAATACCTATTTTAAAGTCCGCACTTATACTATTTGCACCTATAAACTCTAGTTTTATATATAAATTAATTTGCTCCTTAGGGTTACTTTTGAAATAATTCAATAAATCTTTATTTATATAGTTTTTATCTCTCTTTATTTTGCTTTTGTTTTTAACTGTAAATGTAGTTTGTTTTAAACTACTTATTACATCTGATTTTAATAAATTTATTACATATAATGTTATTGCTACTATATGTTTACATATAGATAAATGCTCAGTCGTACTTCTAGACATGCAATCTTGACAGTCACACATTCCTGTTATTACTCTTTTATTTTCTAAATCTATAACTATAGAACTATTATATATACGATTTTGAAATTCTGAAGCTACATGTCCATCTATTGTTAGTACTTTGCCTTCATTGCTGTATCTAACTTCTTCTACATATCCATCTTCATAATATATTTTCCCTCTACTTAATCTACTTTTCTCTGTATTATCTAGTAGTATATTATTTACTATTTTAAAGTCCATTATCTCACCTGTTTTCTTTTATTATAAATCTTATTATATCCCTCTTAGTAGCATCCATCAACATACTATGATTATTGATTAGATAAATTTTAATTCTAATTAATAAATATTAAAAACCGTATCGCATAAATTATGCTATACGGTTTTAATTATCTAACCTCTTAAATTATCTCAAGACTTTTACAATGAGTTTGTAATATAGTCAGTTTTATTTTTATATTATGCAATATCTATTTTGCTCTTTATAAATATTGCATCTAAAACTAAATTAACTTGATACGATTGGCTAACACCTGTTTTGCACCAAATTGCAAAATATTCACAGTTATTAAGTCCTAAGTTAAAGCGTCTTTCACCAATTCTACTTCTCGCTCTTTTTACAGTTTCTTCTGGTGAATATATTTTATATTTAATCTTATTTTTTATTTTTAAAAGCATATACATAGCATATGCACTTTCTTTATACCCTCTATTTAACCCTTCTCCTTTAATTCTTTTAATCGGTTTTGTTACATCATAAGGAAACTTATATACATAATATTTATTCGAGTTTCCTAAAAATTTACTCATTCTAGTTTCGTCAATATACATATTTCTTAGAAAAAAATCTTCATCTTTACCAGCATAATGGATTACATGATCATCATCTACATAGATACCAAAATGATTATAGATACCATGATTTACACAAATTACATCTCCATATTCTGGTTTCATCTATATCCCTCCTTAGTTAGTAGTATATAGATATTTTATGATTTAAATATATGTATTGTTAATTAATATATCTAAGTTATTATTTTCATTATAATTTAGAATAACATAATAAAATCCAAGTTATATAATTATTTATTATGCAACTTAGATTTTATTATATATTTATTTAATTCTACTATTTAATAATTTATTATAATAAATAAATTCCTGCTTCACTACACTCTTTAACCATATCTTCTGGCCAAATACCTACTTGAACCTCTCCTATATGTGCCTTGTTTAAAAAATACATACAGATTCTAGACTGACCTATTCCTCCACCTATAGTATATGGAAGCTCTCCATTTAATAATGATTTATGATATTCTAATTCTTTTCTATCTTCGCATCCAGATATTTCAAGTTGTTTTTCTAGACTTTTTTCATCTACTCTTATTCCCATTGAAGATAACTCTATTGCATTATCTAAAACTGGGTTATAAAATAATATATCTCCATTTAATTCCCAATCATCATAATCTGGGCTTCTACCATCATGTTTTTTTCCATTACTTAAAACCTTACCTATTTGCATTAAAAATACTGCCTTTTTATCTCTTACTATAGCATCTTCTCTTTCTTTTGGTGTTAAATCTGGGTACATTTCTAGTAGCTCTTGTGAAGTTATAAATGTTATTTCTTCTGGTAAGAAACATTTTACTTCTGGATATATTGCATGTACGTGTTCTTCTGTTTCTTTAAACACTTTATATATACATTTTACGACTTTTTTCAATGTATCCAAATTTCTATCTTCTTTGTTTATTATAAGTTCCCAATCCCATTGATCTACATATAAAGAGTGAAGATTATCTAGTTCTTCGTCTTTTCTTATTGCATTCATATCCGTATACAATCCTTTTCCTACTGAAAATCCATACTTTTTAAGTGCCATTCTTTTCCATTTAGCTAATGAATGAACAATTTCAGCTTCTTTTTTTAAATGAGTTATTTCAAAACTTACAGGTTTTTCTATTCCACTTAAATTATCATTTGTTCCTGTTTCTGGTAAAACAAATAATGGTGAAGACACCCTTGTTAGTTTTAACATTTCCCCTAATCTATTTTCAAAAAAGTCTTTTAAATCCTTTATGGCTTGTTGAGTTTCTATAACTCCTAAACTAGTTTCATATTTTTCTGGTATTATTAAGCACATACTCACACACTCCTTTTGATTTTTTATTTAAAATTGTCCTTTTATAAATTAAAAAAAGCCCTTCATCCCTATAAAGGGACGAAAGGCTTTGCTTCCGCGGTACCACCCAATTTAACTTTAATTAAAGTTCACTTTATTAGCATACTAATCATATGCTACCAATATGATAACGGTTTGGTTCCGACTAAGTCTACTTTCTTATAAAAGATTTCGGTTAGTAGCTCTGGGATGTTCTTCATTATAAATTTTGTACTGGACTCTCACCATAACCAGCTCGCTTTGACTCAATATTATAATTACTCTTCCCTTCATAGCTTTTAATTTTCTTTGCTTAATTCTTAATGTAATAATAAACTATTAATTTTCTAATGTCAATATTTTTTTCTTAATTTTTTTAATTATGCGACTATTATTCAAATCAATCTAGTTACATTTACTATAACCACATTGTAAACAAATAGTACATCCTCCAGTTGGAATTACGCTTTTATTTCCACATTCAGGACATATAAATTCCTCAACACCATCTTTTAAAGTTGTTATTCTTTCATCTTTAAATTTCTCCTCTTTTTTTTCTCCTTTATCAACTTTATCATTTAAGAGAATACCGCTTCTTTTACATCCATCTCTATATATAGTCACTCCCTTAAGTTTATTTTTCCATGCAGAAACATAAATATTATATATATCTTCTACAGTTGCTTCATTAGGTAAATTTATAGTTGATGATATAGACGCATCAATGTACTTTTGCCAAGCTCCTTGCATTTTTATTCGTTCTTCTGGCTTTAGTGTCATAGCGGTTTCAAATATATTAGGCAAGTCTTTATCATTTAATATATTATTAAAATCCATGTATTCTTTAACTATAGGAGTATATACTTTATAATATACATCTTCATCATGCAAACTTTCTGTTTTTCTTATATAAGAAGTGTTAAACATAGGCTCTATACCTCCACACACTCCTAGCATAGTAGATATTGATCCAGTAGGAGGTATAGTTAATATTTGTGAGTTTCGCAATCCATACTTTTCTACTATTTGTTTTACATCATCTTCTATATTTTTTACAAAAAAATCTGATTTAAATACAATATCTTTATCGTACATTTCATAGCATCCAAAGTCTTTAGCTAAAAGAGCAGATTGTTTAACTGCACTATTTAGCATTAATTTAGCTAATTCTTCACATAATTCTATCGATTCTTTTGAACCATATCTAATATTTAACTTTATTAGCATATCTGCTATTCCCATTACACCTAAACCAATTTGTCTATACTTTCTTACGCTATCTTTTTGTTCCTCTAACGGATGAAACTGTAATCCTTCATCTAAAACTTCATTAAGACCTACTATACAGTCAGCAACTGTATTTATAAATTTTTGTTTATCAAATATAGCATTTTCTGTAAATGGTTCTACTACAAACTCTGCTAAATTTATAGAGCCTAATAAACAACTGCCTCCAGATGGTAGCGGTTCTTCTGCACATGGATTTACACCTGCATACTTAAACTCTTTATCTTCACTTAGTAAATGATATTTTTCTATATTATCCCAAAATAATATTCCTGGTTCTGCAAAATCCCAGTTGTTTACTATTAATTTCATGAATAGTTTATACGCATCTACTTCTCTTTCAATAACTTCTCTTGTTTCTTTAACTACAAATCTACATGAAAATTTTCCTTTATTTTCTACAGCTTTCATAAATTTATCATTTATTCTTACAGATATATTAGCTTTTGTTATTCTTTCTAAATCTGTTTTTACGTTAATAAAATCTTCTATGTCTGGATGATTTATATCCATGGAAATCATCAATGCTCCTCTTCTACCTTTCTGTCCTATCAATCCCGTTGTCATTGAATATAAATCCATGAAACTAACTGCTCCAGTTGTTGTTTTAGCCGAATTATGTACTAATGCTCCACTAGGTCTTAGTTTTGATATATCAAATCCTACACCTCCGCCATAACTAAAGGTTCTTGCTAATTTTTTTGCTGTATCAAAAATTGATTCTAAATTATCTTTAGGTGGATCTAGGACATAACAATTAGAATATGTTACTTTTATTCCCTCTTTAGATAAACCTCTATTTGCTAGTATTCGTCCTGCATATAAAAATTTTCTCTCCCTAATTAACTTAGCTATTTTAGTATTTTTACCTGATACTCTTTCAACCCATTCATCAAAACTTTCATTATTATATTGATATTTATTACTCCAGATTGATTTTTGCAACTCATCCATATGCCATTTTGATTTTCTTATATCAGCTCTTTTTTCTCTATATAATATATATTTTTTAGCAACATCTTTTCTATTTGACTCCATTAAAAAAAACTCTACACTATCTTGAATATCCTCCACACTTATATCTTTTATTTGAGAAGTCACTGTTTCTTCTATTTTATCTGCAACTAACCTTGCTAACTCTTTATCTTCTCCTAACTTACTATTTATAGTAGATTTATATACTGCATTCATTATCTTTACTTTATCAAATGGTTCCTTTGTACCATCTCTTTTTATAATATGTACCATCTAACTAAACTCCCATTCTTTAATTTATTCCAAGTAATACTTATATATATTGCGATATAATTTATATTTTGTTCATTATTTTATCTAAAGATACTACATATATTATTTGTTCTTTCTTCTAATATATTAATGAATAATATAAGTTCACTTTCAATAGATTTATATATTTTTTAATTAATATAAATCTATATCATTAAATAGTTGATATATTTTATTAAATATATTAAACTAAGATAAGTCTAATTATTAATTATTATCAATTGAATGTTTTATTCATTTTAGAATTTAATATAAATTTACTGGAGGAATATTTATGTGGTTATTATACGCTTTTGGATCTGCTTTATTTGCAGGTATTACCGCTATTTTAGCAAAGATAGGTATAAAAAATACAGATTCTAATGTCGCAACTGCAATTAGAACTATTGTAATCTTGATATTTTCATGGTTTATGGTTTTTGTTGTTGGTTCTTTTGAAACAATATCATCTATTAGCTCCAAAACACTTGTATTTCTAATTTTATCTGGCTTAGCTACTGGAGGTTCATGGTTATGTTATTTTAAAGCTTTACAAATCGGAGATGTTAATAAAGTAACACCAATTGATAAGTCAAGTACTGTATTGACAATGATATTAGCATTTATTATCCTTGGAGAATCTCTTTCACTTACTAAAGTTATAGGAATGATTGCAATTGGTTTTGGAACTTATATGATGATTACTAAAAAAGATACTAGTGAAATAAAAGAAGTCCAAAGTAATAAAAAATGGATTTTTTATGCTATACTTTCAGCATTCTTATCTAGCTTAACATCTATTTTAGGAAAAATCGGGATTATAGGAGTTGAGTCAAATTTAGGTACTGCTATTAGAACAGTTGTAGTTTTAATAATGGCATGGATAGTTGTTTTTATTACAAAAAAACAGAATGAAATTAAAGATATTGATAAAACAAGTTGGATATTTATTATTTTATCTGGCATAACTACAGGATTATCTTGGCTTTGCTACTATAAAGCTCTACAAGATGGAGATGCAAGCATAGTTGTTCCTATAGATAAATTAAGTATAGTTGTAACTATAACATTCTCTTATATATTTTTAAAAGAAAGACTTACAAAAAAATCTTTTTTAGGACTTATATCTATAGTTTTAGGAACCCTTCTTCTCTTAATATAAATAAAGCACCTAACTATTAAATTAAGTTAGGTGCTTTTATTTATATTGATTTTTTCATATCTGATATTTTCTTAAGTTCCTTTAATATTATTGTTATACTACTTAATGTTATTTTTGTTTTTAAATCTTTTACTACTCTTATATGACTTTTTATTTCATCTATTCTATTTTCTATAGGTTCATCTTTGTAATCAATTAATTGCTTTATATCTCTTAAAACATACTTTATATATTCTGGATTTACCTTTTCTCTTATTATCCAAATATAAAGTTCATATATATTCGTAACCAAAAACCTTTGTTCCTTTACTAATTTATCATAAGAACTTATATCAAGTATTTGATTATTAAGCTTTAACCTTTCTTCTATTAAAGAAGTTTTTATTAATAGATTCTTCATAATATGTGGCTCTTTTATTCCTTCTACTGCTTTTTGTATTTCCTTAAGCATTTCTATAACAGCTGAACTATACATTACCTCTAACTCATCATTAGAGTCTTGTAACTTATATGGGAATATAAATTTATTAGCTATTATTGCTATTATTGCACCTAATATAACAAGTAAGATTCTGTCAACAGTTAAACCTGATACATCTCCTACAAGTGCTGCAGATCCTACTGCAGATATAGTTACACAAATAATACTATATTTGTATTGTTTTAAATATCCACTTATATATCCTGTTATCATTAATATTATACTTCTAATTGTAGTATCTTTAAAAATACTAAATAAAGCAAGTACTATTACGCTACCTATAATAGTAGATAATACTCTATCTTTTGTTTTATTTTTAGATACTTCATATATTGGATTGACTAAGGATAATATAGTAAACATTATCCATCTGCCTTCTGATATATTAAACAAATCTTTAATATATCCTCCTATACTTATTGCTATTGCAACACGCATTGCATAGCAATATTTAAGAGATCTATGGTCACCAACCACATATTTAAATAAACTCTCTTTAGTATTACTTGGAATATCTCCTACTGATTTGACTAAGTTATAGTTTTCCTTCTTCAAATTTTTTAACTCATACAATGTATCTTGTAAAAGAACTATGCTGTCTAAAAGTTGTAATACTAGCAGTTCATTAATATTTCTATCTTCGCATTCTTGTAAGAATATATACTTTTCTTTACATAAGTCCTTATCTATATCTTTGCCTTCAAGAACATTTTTTGTATTATTAATTAATTCTTTTAAATTATTTAATATAAATAATACATCAGGTGATTTTTCAATAGCACCTATCATATAATATGTATTTTCTAATGCTGCTGATAAATTAAGTTTTATCCTTCCTTCTTCAGTTAAATAAAAATCAACTTCTCTTTTATCATATACCATTTTTCTAAAAGCATTTATTTTAGATTCTATCTCTAAATTTTCATCATCTATATAGTTATTTTCAAAATTTTCTATTTTACCTAAAATAAGATCACAAACATTTGTTAATATTTTATTACCACTTTTAGATATTTTATCTTTATTGACAATTAGTTGGATTAATATTATAAATATCGCTCCAAAAACTAATGCTATTAACCTTTTTGGTATTTGTTCAGCACTTACTGGTGCGGATAGTAAAAATAGATATTGAAGTGTGAAAGGAAAGTACATTGGACTTTCTAAATTATAACATAAAGCATAACTTACTATAAATAATGCTATAAAGTTAACTACTATTCCTAAGTATATATGTTTTACTGCTAGAATTGCACAAATACCTATAAATAAATTAAGTAAAATTAATCTTATCGCATTTCTAATTGGTGATATAGTCAAGTCCTTTCCTAAAAACATTAGTGTAGCTGTTATTGTCGTCACACCTATCAATGTATTCTCTTCACCAAACATACTTTTAAATATAACTACAAATACAACTACAAATATAAAAGTTAAACTATTTGATATTATCAACTTTTTATTCATATACATCCCCTTCGTTTATGATTTTGCTTACATGTCTACTATACTATTTTGACCTTTAAAAAAATTTTAATTACATAATATAGCCATAAATTATATATCTTCTGTAAAGCTAATAAATAGAATATTTTAAAACTTGATGTTTGTCAATAACGCTATTTTATTACAACTTTGTAAATTATCCTTGTACTTATAAAAATAATAAAGCAGCGATTATTTAATTCATTATAATCACTGCTTTATTATTTTTATTTGAACTAATGTATAATTAAATTTATATGATATTTATACTAATTTATTATTACTTTTTTATATTTAATAACTATTATTTTTCTTTAAAATATTCTTTTATTCCATATACAATTGCATTAGCAATTTGAGATTGATAATTATTATTTGATAAATTAATGGATTCTAAGTAATTTGTTAGAAAACCAGTTTCTATCAATATTGCTGGATAATTAGCATCCCTTAAAACTTGATAATTCCCTTTTTTTATACCTCTATCATAGGCTTTTGTATTCTTTATCATATTATCATGTATCAATTGTGCAACCTTGTATGAGTCATCATCATCACTCCAATAAAAAGTTTCAATTCCTTGTGCACTTTGAAGACTATCTCCTGATGCATTTGCATGTATTGAAATAAATAATTCAGCATCATTTTGCTCAGCAATTTTATTCCTTTCTTGTAATGATATAAATTTATCACTATCTCTAGTTGCTACTACTTTTATATTTTCATCATTTTTTAATTTATCAATTACTTTATTTCCAATATTTAGAGTTATATCTTTTTCTATTATCTTCTTATTTAAACTTTGAGTCCCTTGATCTTTACCTCCATGACCCATATCAATAACTACTACTTTTCTATTATCTATATTTATATTTTTTACGCTTCTATATGTACTTTCTATAAGATCAAATGCTCCAATTATTAAACCTATTCCTATAATTCCTATTAAAATCCTAACTTGTGGTTTTAATTTTCTTTTTGTTTTTCTTTTATTCATTGCTACGTATAAACTCCTTTTCATTCCCAATATAAAATTAATTATATACTATTTACATATTTTTTCCAATAAATATATATTTACCTTTGTATACACTAATTGTATTTATAAATAAAAAAACTTAGAGAAAATTTTCCTCTAAGTTTTTTTATTTACTATTAATATTTTTGAATTTCTTCTAATAGTTCTTCAACTAATCGGTCACCTTTTATTTTGCGAACTATTTCTCCTTTTTTAAATAAAAGTCCTTCACCTTTCCCACCAGCTATGCCAATATCAGCATCTCTAGCTTCTCCAGGTCCATTGACTGCACACCCCATTATTGCTACAGTTATATTTTTTTCTATATCGCTTATCTTTTTCTCGACTTCATTTACAGTATTTATTAAGTCTATATTACACCTTCCACACGTAGGACAAGATACTACTTTTATCTTGTCATTTAGCAAATCTAAACTTCTTAATATTTCTTTCCCTACTATTATTTCCTCTGTAGGGTCACCTGTTAGAGATATTCTTAGAGTATCTCCTATCCCTTTTAAAAGTAATGCACCTACGCCTATAGATGATTTTATAGTTCCTTTTTTAATACTTCCTGATTCTGTTATTCCTATATGAAGTGGATAATCAACTTTTTTAGATATAATCTCATAAGCATCTAATGTCTTATATATATCAGATGACTTTAAAGATATAACTATGTTATGAAAATCTAAGTCCTCTAATATCTTTACATGACCTAGTGCACTTTCTACTAAAGCTTCTGGTGTTGCTGATCCGTATTTTTCTAAGAGTTCTTTTTCTAGGGAACCACCATTAACCCCGATTCTTATTTTTAAATTTCTTTCTTTACATTTTTCAACTACAGCTTTAACTTTTTCTATACTTCCTATATTACCTGGGTTTATTCTTACTCCATCTACACCTTGTTCTATAGCTTCTAATGCTAATCTATAATCAAAGTGTATATCAGCAATAACTGGTATATTCACTTCAGCTTTTATTTTACCTATGCTCTTTGCAGCTTCCATATCAGGTACTGCCACTCTAACTATATCACAACCTACAGCCTCTAGCTTCTTTATTTGAGCTATAGTACTATTAGCATCTCTTGTATCTGTTGTAGTCATAGATTGAACACTTATAGGGTTATTTCCCCCTATTTTAACATTTCCTACGCTAACTTCTCTACTAATTCTTCTATTGTAACTCATAATGTCACCTCTATATAAAATCTTTAGCTTTGTGGCTAAGATTAAAATAATCTTAATATATCCTTATAAGTTATAAATACCATGAATATCATTAAGGCTCCAAGACCTACCATATTAATCATAGCTTCTTTATTTGGATCAAGTTTTTTACCACCTCTTATTGCCTCTATAGCTAACATAAATAATCTACCACCATCTAACGCTGGGAATGGTACTAAATTTATTATACCTAAGTTTAAACTTAGTACAGCAGCTATATACATTATATTAACTATACCCATTTTAGCCGCTTCTGAAACTATACTTATAACTCCTAGAGGACCTGATACAGAATTACCAACTCCACCTGGAACAGTTCCTGTAAATAATTGGCCAACAAATGTTATCATTTGTACTGTCATATCATAAGTCGTGGTAAATGCATTTTTAATAGAAGTTAATATATTTCTTTCTACTTTAGTTTCTATTCCTATTACATATCTACCATCTTCACCTTTTTTAGGAGTTACACTTATTTCTTTATTCTGACCATTTCTATCTATAGAAAGCTTAACATCACTTCCATCAGATTCGTTCAAGCTTTGAATTACATCTTGCCAGCTATTTACTTTTTTACCATCTATAGCCTCTATAGTATCTCCTACTTTTACACCTGCACTATATGCAGGGCCATTTTCTGTTACCCCACCTAATGTTGTAGTTTGACTACCTATAAATATAAATATTGGTATAAATAAAATTATTGTAAATATTATATTAAAAAATGGTCCAGCAAATATTATACTTGCTCTTTGAAGTATGCTTTTTGCTCCAAAAGATCTAGGGTCACTTGACTCCTCATCTTCTCCTTCCATACTTACAAATCCACCTAAGGGTAATAATCTTATTGAGTATTCAGTATCTTTTTTTATGCTATATATTTTAGGTCCCATACCTATTGAAAATTCATGTACTTTTACACCATTCATTTTAGCAAAAGTAAAATGCCCTAATTCATGTATAAATACTATTATACTAAATACTAATAAGGCAACTATTATAGTCATAATTTCACCATCCTAATTAATCGATTTTATTACAAAGTCTCTTGCCCATTTATCTACCGATAATATTTCATCTAATGTTGGATCTTCTATTGACTCATGAGCTTCTAATGCTTTTTCTATGTAATATGGTATGTCATAAAAACCAATTTTATCCTCTAAAAATTCATTTACTAATACTTCATTCGCTGCATTTAATACTGCACAATATGTTCCACCCATTTTCAAACAGTCAAATGCTAGTTTTAAGCAAGGGAATGTTTCTAAATCAGGTTTTTCAAAGGTAAAAGTTGAAAATTTTGTAAAATCTAACCTCTCAAAGTCATTTAAAATTCTATCGGGATAAGTTAATGCATATTGGATAGGAAGCCTCATATCTGGACAACCAAGCTGAGCTATTATTGAGCTATCATTAAATTGTACCATTGAGTGAATTATACTTTGAGGGTGTACAACTACATCTATATCTTTATAATCAACATCAAACAACCATTTTGCTTCTATTACTTCTAAACCTTTATTCATTAAAGTAGAAGAGTCTATACTTATTTTTCTTCCCATACTCCAATTTGGATGCTTTAAAGCTTCATTTTTAGTTACATTTAAAAGTTCATCTTTAGTCTTTCCTCTAAATGGACCTCCCGAAGCAGTTAATATTATTTTGTCTATGTTTTTATAATTCTCACCATTTAAAGATTGAAATATTGCACTATGCTCACTATCTACTGGAAGTATATCTACATTATATTTTTTAGCTTCACTCATAACTAATTTACCTGCAGTAACTAGTGTTTCTTTATTTGCAAGCGCTATCGTTTTTCCGCATCTTATAGCTGCTAATGTTGGTTTTAAACCTATCATTCCAACTATAGCAGTTAAAAGGACGTCTATTTCATCTAAAGATGATATTTTTTCTAATCCCTCCATACCACTTAATACTTCTATATTAATATTATTTGGTATCATACTCTTAAGTTTTTCTGCACTAGATTCATTATAAACTGCTACGTACTTAGGTTTAAATTCTTTTATTTGTTCTAATAATAGATTTACACTGCTGTTAGCAGATATAGCAACTACTTCAAACTTTTCAGGATTTTTTCTTATAACATCTAAAGTTTGTGTGCCTATAGAACCTGTTGAGCCTAATATGGATATTTTTTTCATACTAAGTTTTTCCTTTCTAACTTTGTTATTAAACATTTTACTATATATTGTATTATAACATTTTACTATATATTGTATTATAACATTGTTAAATATATTATTTACATTATTCATAAAAATTTCATATTTAAAACTTTTTTAATAATTAAATTTATAAATAATTAAAGCTTCAGTATGAACTGAAGCTACTTAACAAAAAGATTTATTGCATTATATACAAATGGTGCAACCAATATAACACTATCAAATCTATCTAATATACCACCATGGCCTGGTATTAATTTTCCATAATCTTTTATTCCTACATATCTTTTTATAGCAGATGCAAATAAATCTCCTAATTGTGCAACAATACTACCTATACTACCTATTATAGCCATATGAACAGGATCTAATTTAAATAAGTAACCAAATAGAATGCAACATACTATGCTTCCTATAATTCCTCCAATCGATCCTTCCACAGTCTTTTTAGGACTTATCTTCGGTATCAATTTATGTTTTCCAAATAAATACCCACTGAAATATGCAAATGTATCAGTTGCAAAAGATATTATAAATATAAGCAATACATAAATTTCACCTAGTTTAAAATTATTATTTGTTAAAACTATGAAATCCATTAATACGCCTACATACATTATTCCTAAAGTTGTAATAGCTATATCAATTATGTCATGTTTTAAGCTTAACATGTAAATAATTCCAATTAAAAATAGTATAAAACCTAAAGTAAGGGTATATGAAAGTGGTAGTTTAAAGTAATTTTTGATTCCTAAATAAACAGCAAAAATATATCCTAACCAGTATATTGGCTTTATATCCTTTTCATTAAAGGCTTTATAAAACTCATGTAATGCAATAGAAATTAATACTATCTCAGTAATATATAAAGGTATTCCTCCATATATCAATATTCCAAGTAGTGGGACTAAAGCTAATGCAGCAATAATTCTTGTAAGCATATTAATTAATCTCCTTACTTAAGTCCTCCAAACCTTCTATCCCTACTTTGATAAACATATATTGCCTTTTGTAATTCTTGCCTATTAAAGTCAGGCCAGTGTATGTCAGTGAAGTAAAATTCTGAATAAGCAAGCTCCCATAATAAAAAGTTACTTAATCTTTGTTCTCCACTAGTTCTAATAAGTAAATCTGGGTCTGGAGTAGACTTTGTACTTAAATAGTTTTTTATAGTATCTTCATTAATACTATCTATATTTATTTTATCAGATTTACAATCTTTTACTATATCTAAAACTGCATTTGTTATATCGTATCTACTTCCATAGTTTAATGCTAAGTTTAAATTAACGCCAGTATTATCTTTTGTTAGTTCTTTAGCATTATCTAACTCTTTAATACACATTTCAGGCAATTTGTTTATATCACCTATTGTAGCAATTTTGACATTATTTTTATGTAATTCTTTTATTTCACTCTTTAAATAAGAAACTAATAAGTTCATAAGAGTATCTATTTCTATTTTAGGTCTTTTCCAGTTTTCAGTTGAAAAAGCATATAATGTTAAATATTTTACATTAAGCCTAGAACATTCTTTCACAACTTCTCTAATAGTTTCTACTCCTGCTTTATGTCCTGCAGTCCTTGGAAGAAATCTTTTTTTAGCCCATCTTCCATTTCCATCCATAATTATAGCTATATGAGTAGGCACATTATCTAAATCTATATCATAAATTAATTCACTATTCATATCTGACTCCAATATTATTCTGACTCCTTATTTTAAGGAGTCAGAAAAGTATGTGACTATTAACTCTACACTATCTTCTATTTCAGTTATTTTTATAACCTTAGGAATAATAAGTTTATCCTTATCTTTATTTCCTTGAATAGTTGTTATTGTATAACTAATATTTTCATTTTCAAAAAACTTTTTAACATCATCTAAGTGAAGGCCTAAAAGTTCGTAATACTTATTCACTTTTATTATACAGCCATTATATCTGCTTCTTTAGCAGCTAATAATGTATCTATTTCCTTAACATATTTATCAGTAGTTTTTTGAACTTCATCTTGAGCTTTCTTTAATTCGTCAGCTGTTATTTCGCCTTCTTTTTCCATTTTTTTGAATTTATCGTTAGCATCTCTTCTTTCATTTCTTAATCTAACTTTGAAATCTTCAGCTACTTTGTGAGCTTTTTTAGCTAACTCTCTTCTTCTTTCTTCTGTTAATGCTGGTACATTTATTCTTATAACTTCTCCGTCACTAGTTGGATTAAGCCCTAAATCAGAGTTTCTTATTGCTTTTTCTATTTCACTCATCGCAGACTTATCCCAAGGACTTATCATTAAAGTTCTTGGTTCTGGAACAGATATAGCTCCTATTTGATTTATTGGAGTTGGCGTTCCGTAGTAATCAACTCTTATTTTGTCTAACATTTGAGGATTTGCTTTTCCAGCTCTTATAGTTGTAAATTCAAATTTAAGTGCTTCTATTGTTTTATCCATCTTTGTCTTTAATTCATTATGTACTGCTTTCATTTTCAGTTCCTCCTTAAATTAATATCTATTATTTTACTATAGTTCCTAAATTTTCGCCCATTACTGCTCTTAATATATTCTCTGTTGAAAGCTCAAATACCTTTATTGGTATTCCATTATCCATACATAAAGATGTAGCTGTTGAATCCATTACTTTTAATCCTTTTTGTAAGACTTCAATATAACTTAATTCTTCAAACTTTTTTGCATCTGCATGTACCTTTGGATCTTTGTCATATACTGCATCTACATTTTTAGCTAATAATATAACCTCTGCTTCCATTTCTGCTGCACGAAGTGCTGCTGTTGTATCAGTTGAGAAATATGGATTTCCTGTTCCTGCACCAAATATAACAACTCTATCTTTTTCTAAGTGTCTAACGGCTCTTCTTCTTATGTAAGGTTCTGCTACTTGTCTCATTTCTATAGCTGTTTGTACTCTTGTTTCAACTCCTATGTTTTCAAGAGCATCTTGAAGTGCCATAGAATTCATTACAGTTGCAAGCATACCTATATAGTCAGCAGTAGTTCTGTCCATTCCTTCAGACGTTCTACCTCTCCAGAAGTTACCTCCACCTACAACTACAGCTACTTCAACATCAATATCTCTTAATTTTTTGATTCCAGTAGCTATATCATTTACAACTTCGTTGTTTATACCAAAGCCTTTTGCTCCTGATAAAGCTTCTCCACTAAGCTTTAACAATACTCTTTTGTACATTGGTCTATTCATCAGAAATCCTCCTCTTAAATTTGTCCTTTATATATTCAATATAATTATTATATCTATTTATAAGTTCTATTTTTTGAAATTTTTTACATTTCTAAAAAAGAGAACACGTAAGTGCTCTCTTTTGGTTATTACTTAAGTTGCTTAGCAACTTCTTCTGCAAAGTTTTCTTCTTTCTTTTCTATACCTTCACCAACTTCGAATCTTACAACTCTTCCTACTTCTATTTCAGTTCCAAGTTTTTTAGCAGTTTCAGCAACTAGTTGCTTAACTGTTAAATCTCCGTTTTTAACGAAAGGTTGTTCTAAAAGACAAACTTCTTTTAATTGCTTTTCAAGTCTACCTTTTATCATCTTTTCAACTATATTAGCTGGCTTTCCTTCGTTTAAAGCTTGTTGAGTTAATATTTCTGTTTCATGAGCTATATATGTAGGATCTACATCGTTTCTTGAAACATATTTTGGATTCATTGCAGCAACTTGCATAGCTATATCTCTTCCCATAGCTATTAACTCTTCATTTTTAGCAGAAGTTAAAAGTTCAACAAGAACTCCTATCTTTCCTCCGCCGTGTATGTAACCTGCGATTTGTCCGTCAGTAGTTATTTTTTCAAATCTTCTTAAGTCTAATTTTTCACCTATTTTAGCTACTCTATCATTTAAAACTTCTTGTAATGATTTACCTTCTTTATGAGTTTCTTTTAATAAAGCATCAACATCTTTAGCTTCTGTAGCTAAAGCCATTTCAGCAGCATCCTTAACGAATACTTTGAAATCTTCGTTCTTAGCAACGAAGTCTGTTTCTGAGTTTACTTCTACTACTACAGCAGCAGTATTATCAGCGTTCATTTCTATAGCAACTAAACCTTCAGCTGCAACTCTATCAGCTTTTTTAGCAGCTTTAGATAAACCTTTTTCTCTTAATATATCAACGGCTCTTTCCATGTTTCCTTCAGCTTCTTGTAAAGCTTTTTTACAGTCCATCATTCCAGCGCCAGTACTTTCTCTTAACTCTTTAACCATTTGTGCAGTTATAGCCATTTTGAATTCCTCCTATATATTATTAATGGTAAGGGAATGACCCTTACCATTCAGTTTTCAATTATTCTTGATCTTCAGCTACTTCTTCAGCTTCGTCAGCTATTGCTTGTCTACCTTCTATTATAGCAGTAGCCATAGCACCAGTTATTAACTTAACAGCTCTTATAGCATCGTCATTTCCTGGTATTGCATAGTCTAACTCATCTGGGTCACAGTTAGTATCTACTATACCTATTACTGGGATTCCTAATCTATGAGCTTCTTGTATAGCTATATTTTCTTTTCTTGGGTCTACTACAAATATAGCTCCTGGTAATTCAGGCATATCTTTTATACCATTTAAGTATTTTTCTAATTTTTCTTTTTCAGCTCTTAATTTTATAACTTCTTTCTTAGGAAGAACGTTGAATACACCTTCGTTTTCCATTCTTTCTAATTCTCTTAATTTATTTATTCTAGTTTGGATAGTTTTATGGTTTGTTAACATTCCACCTAACCATCTTTCGTTAACATAGAACATTCCACATCTTTCAGCTTCTTCTTTTATAGCTTCTTGAGCTTGCTTCTTAGTTCCTACGAATAAGATTGGCTTTCCAGTTTCAGCTATTTCTTTAGTAAACTTGTAAGCTTCTTCTACTTTCTTAACTGTTTTTTGTAAATCTATTATATAGATTCCGTTTCTTTCTGTGAAGATGTATTTAGCCATTTTAGGATTCCATCTTCTAGTTTGATGTCCAAAGTGAACACCAGCTTCTAATAATTGTTTCATTGATATTACTGACATTGCTTTACCTCCTTGGTTTTATACCTCCGGTGTGATCATCTCCCTAAAAAACCTAATTTAGGCACCTTTTAAGGATCCCATCACCGTGTGTGATTATTTATATTTTATTTTTTCACCTTTTGTAGTATAACATAGGGTTTTATAAAATACAATAGATTTATTGTCATATATTTTAAATATATGATATTAAAATTATATCCACTTCTCTATTTGTTTACTCAGAAAGTAACATTTTAATTTTATTAATTATAGATACATCATTAACATCATTAGCACTCACAATATTTATACTTCCTAAAATCTCTCCATTATCAGTATAATATTTAATAACACCAAGTACATCTCCTTTTTTTATAGGATAAGTCAGTTCTTTAAATGTAATTTGAGATTTTAATTTTTCTTCTTTATTAAGTACTGCATATAATTCATCTTCTGCAACTAAAGTTACTTCTAAATCATTTATATGCTTTATATACTTTTTCCCTATTAATTCATCTTTTTGGACTACAGTTTCACTTTTAAAATCTTTTTTAGCATGTTCAAGAATAGATAGTGCAGCTGAAGTTCTTTTATCTTTATGATTAGCACCTAAAACCACTCCTATTACTCTTCTATCTTTCTCATTATCTTCATTTTTCTTTATCTTCATAGAAAAAGACAAGCAGTACCCAGCATTACCTGTGTAACCTGTTTTTATTCCATCTACTTCAGGAATTATTCTAAGTAATGCATTTGTGTTATTTTTTACAAACCCTCTTTGTGGATTTGAATAGGTAGACATATCAGTTATTGATATTACTTGTTTCTCATAATTATCTAACATATACTTTGCTAAAACTGCTATATCTCTTGCTGTGGATATATTTTGCTTAGGTTGTGCTTTAGGATCACTTAGATTATATATAGGTAATCCATTTGGATTTACAAAAGAAGTATTTATCATTCCTATTTCTTTTGCTTTTTTATTCATTCTTTCTACAAATGTTTTTTCATCTTTACAAATATGTTTTGCTATACCAATAGAAGCATCATTTCCAGAAACTATCATAAGACCTTTCATAAGTTCTATTAAAGGAACCTCTTCACCTTCCTTTAAATGATAACTTGAACCTTTTACCTTAGCCATATCTTTGTCTATTTTTACTATATCATTTGCATTTACTTCCTTATTTTCTATGGCTTCTATTGCAATTAAAAAAGTCATCATTTTACTTAAGCTAGCTAGTGGTCTTTTTTCATCTGGTTCTTTTTCATATAATACTCTACCTGTTCCTTGGTCCATTAATATTGATGATTTTGAATACTTATCTATTTTATCTAAAGCATGGACACAATGAGGAGTTATAACTGCTAAGATGATACTAAATATTAATAATTTTTGTGCTCCTTTTTTCAAAACTCTCACCTTCTTGGATTAATAAGTCTATCTTATTTTTTCCTTATAGGTAAATTTTATATCTAGTAATTATTTACTAACTTATCTAATCATCCTTTTTATCACAATAGATGCCCAAGTTGATCCAATTGTTATACCAATAAAAGCTTCTAAGCACACTAATACTTTTCCAATACCTGTACTTACAGTTAGATCTCCATAACCTAAAGTTGTAAAAGTAACTGTACTAAAATACCACAAGTCTATATATCTTTTTATAAGTTCTTTTATAGAATAACGATTTATATCATTTAAACTTATACTTATAAATGTGCTGCCTGAGTTTTTAACACCACAAAACATATATAAAAACGCAAATAAACTAATTACAATTAAAGTTGTTATTATTAATCTCCAAGGTTTTTCTCCATAACCTATTGTATATTTAGAAAGTAAATCAAAAAATTTTTCATTTAAATATGTGCTAAACCGAGGATAGTCACTAGGTTTCATTATTTTACTTGCATAGTTTCTTTCATTATAATAATAATACCCTATCCTTTCATTGTCTCCTATTATATTGGCCTGAGTTCTTGCTATCCTATAATTAATTTTGCCATATAGACCATTTGATTTTGAATATCTAACATATCTAAGTATAAATTTAGTACAAGGACTAAAAATTATTCCTTCTAACCTAGGTAAATTTTTAGCGCTAGTAATAATAAATGCTTGACCTTGGAAACTAACTTTTTCAAACACTTTATTAGCTATATACTTTTTATTGAATTTAGTCCTAGTAAGCTCAAGGTTTTCCATAAAAGTAGAGCTTTCAAAATTTATATATCCTTTAAATTCTGTATAATTTAGAGTGACACTTTTTTTAAATTCAAACTTATTAAAAAAAGCCTTTTTCTTAAATATCGCTTCATCAAAATTAAGTTTTAAATAGTCATACTTAATTACATCCCTTATTATGAAATCATCTTCAAATATGAAACCTCTAAAGTCACTTATACTTTCTTTCATTATTAAATATGTAAACAATGAGTTTTCTTCTCTACTTTTATCTTTCTTATGAAATATACAATATCCAGATGAGTCTGCTCTTCTTAAACATTTAAGGCTTGGCTCATGGTTAGACTCCCATTTACATTGCATAAATAAAAACCTCCAAAACAATATATTATAATTAGTTTGAAGATTTTTACTGGAAATATTCTAATAGAATAAATTAAATTTATATACACATAATAATAGTGTAGCCTAGTAGTCTTTTGTATTTAGCATGTATTCTCACTAGTTAATTTTTGTTCAATAAGATAGACCTCCTTTTAAATAAAATAGCAACAAAGTTGCTATTTTATTTTTCATAAAGAAAAACTTTTATTTATTATATAATTAACATAAAAAAGACAGGCATAAAGTTAACTTTACTACCCGTCTAAATAATCTATTATCTAAGCTATACTACATATAATCTTTCGTATCTTCTGGTAACCCTTTATTTCTAAGTTTACCTTCAACAACTTCTTTTATAATAGAGTAAATAATTGCAAAGATAGGTACTCCAACTACCATTCCAACCAATCCAAAGAATTTACCCGCTACTAAAAGCGTAAATAATATCCAAAATGCAGAAATACCAATAGAATCACCTAAAATTTTGGGTCCTATTATATTTCCATCTATTTGTTGTATAATTAATATAATTATTAAAAACCATACTGCTTTTATCGGAGAAACAAATAGTATTATTATAGCCGATGGTATAGCCCCAAAAAATGGCCCGAAAAACGGTATAATATTAGTTATACCTATAATAACTGATATTAAAGTTGAGTATGGCATTTTAAAAAAACTTAGAATAAAAAATGTTAATACCCCTATAATAGCAGAATCTATTATTTTTCCACTTAAGAATCTTCCAAAAGTATAGTTACTTCTATATACTAATTCAAATATTCTATTTGCTACTCTTTTAGAAGAAGTTGCATATATTATTTTCTTTCCAACTCCATAGAATTTTTCTTTGTCTATTAATAAATACGAAGATACTATTAAACCTAAAATTATATTCCAAATACTTGAAGCAATTGTAACTACCCAGTTACCTAATATAGGTATTAAATCAGTTGCAAATTGTATAATATAATTAACTACTTGATTTAATTTTTCATTAACTAAATCTAAGTACTGTGGATCTACTTCCAACTCAGTCATTGTCTTTTCAAATAAAATAGTTACATTATTAAGATAATCAGGTATATTATTTGCTAGTCCAACTACGCTTTCTATTAATTGAGGAACAACAAAGTTCATAAATAAGTATACGATTAAAAATGCTGTTATATATGTAAAGACTAAACTTATACCTCTTTTTGATTTTTTATTAAGTTTTTTGAAGCTCTCAAGCTTATCTAATATTTCTTCATAAAACTTTAATATAAAATTTAATAAGTATGCAATAATAAATCCTATAATGAAAGGTTGCATTATACCCATTATTTCATTTATTTTTCCAGTAAAAACATTTAATTGAGATGCAATCAAATAAAATACTATACTACTACACACCACTATAAAAGAATATACAGAAATTGTAGTGTATTTTTCATTCCAGTTAATTTTCATTATTTCCTCCTTTTTTTAATTTATAAATAACCTATGACTATTGTTATTACTAATAATAAAGTGAACATAGTAATTACTAATTTTTTTTTCAAGTTTACTTTATTAGATCTGCACTCTTCCTCTTCATAGCCTATTTTATCTTCTTCCTCATCTACTTCAACCTCTTCATACATAATATAGCTCAAATCAATTAAAATCTCAGAAGAGTTTTTGTACTCTTTTTTTCTACTAAGTAGCTTTTGAGAAATTTTAACTAACTCAGTAAGACTTTCATCATATATTAAAAGACTCCATTTTACCCCTTTATCTACAAGCTTTAGCATTTCATTATCATTATAAGCATGTCCAAAAGGATGTTCTCTAAATATCATTTCAAATAAGATTATTCCTAAAACAAATAAATCACTATCCTTATCCGTATAGTCTATATTCAATTGGTGAGGGCATAAGTAACTTAAATCTCCATTTTGTCTTAAATTTATACCTTTATTTGATTTTGTAATACCAAAATCAAATATTTTTATATTTTCATTTGAATCAATAAGTATATTGTTTGGATTTAAGTTCCCATGATATAAGTTATTTGTATTAGCAATTTCTAAAGCTTTTACTATTTGACTAACAATATTAATTATGGAATTTTTATCTAGTATATTATTATATATATACTCTTTTAAAGTTTGACCTTCAAAATATTCACTAACTATATAATAATATACATCATACTCATCGCAATGTACATCAATATGTAAATTCTTTGAAATATAAGAAGAATTTATTTCTTTTAATGTTGTAATCTCATCAATAAAATCCGGCTTAAAGTTCTTCATTACATTTTTATTAACTTCAATAAGACTTATATAAACAAAACTATTATAGTAAGTATCTCTTGCTTTATAAAGTTTTCCTACTTCAATCTCACTATTATAGTCTAAAATTTCATATCTATTTCCTACAAACTGCATTTATTTTTCCTCCAATAACATAAACCTAAATCTCAATTAAGAATAATTATATCAATTTTTTCTATTTTTTTACATATCAATTAGTCTTTATTCTACTTGTCTTTTATAAAAATTACAATAAAAAAGTGAATGATCCTTTTTTAAAAAGTTATCATCCACTTTTACATTTAACTATTTCTTATATACACTTGTAGCTATGTATTCAGTTTTTATTTCATTACCAGAGTCATCTTTAAAAACTCTATAAGTTTTAGCTCCCATATGGAAATTTTCTACTTTTATTTCTACATTTGGCTTATCTTCAGCATTTCCATATACTTGACAAGTTACTGAATTGCCACTCACATAACTCTTAATATATATTGGATGGCTGTAAGGATTAGAGAACTTTAAGTCACTTCCACTATCATTAACCATAGCATCTTTACCTCTCGGTGCATAGCTTGATGTTATTGAGTGATTTTTAACTTGTTCTATATTTAAACCAGAGTATAGTACTGCATTATATAAAGTTGTAGATGTTTGACAAACTCCTCCTCCTGGGGCATCTTCTAAATCTCCATTTATAATTACAGGTGCATTATAAAATCCATTAGAGATAGTTCTTACTCCAGTTTGCTTATTATAAGAATATGTTTCACCAGGCATAAGCAGAACATCACTTATTCGATTTGATGATATTCTTATATTTTCTGTTCTACCTATCATACTAGCATTAAACGTTGTAGTGTGTTCACTTAATAATGTATTTACACTACTTGCCATAGCTGTACTTATATCAGGTTCTATATCATTTATCTTTAAGTCTATTGTTCCATAATTTCTACTATTTATCGCTTCATATATAGCTTCTTTATTCGATGAAATATCAAATTCTTTACCAGTTATAGATGGTGTTACATTAAAACTTCCACCTGATATTAATAACTTTGCATTCCTTACTGGAACATTAACTTCACTCGCTATTTGTTCTAACTTACTACTTAATTTAGCTTCATCAAAAGAGTTTTTTAACGTATACTCCTTTTTAGTTTTATCTAGTTGAAATAATCTTTTTACATTTTCAAAATATGAGTCCGTTTTTGTATAATTATAAGCATTATTTACAACTTCTTCTATATTATATTTAAGATCTATATCTTCTGGATTAATAGAAAAGCTATTATCATTGTAATTTAATGATATAGCTTGTGGTTTATGTTTTTGGCTAATTAAATCCACAGCCTCTTCTTTTGTCATTAGCGAAATATTTACACCTTCTACAAAAATATTATTTGCAATCTTTCCATTATATATATAGTTGTTATTAAATGAATAAATCATATATCCACTAATTAAAGCTATTAATGCTATCACTAATATAACAATTTTTTTCTTCGTGATTTTTGATTTATTTACATTTTCTTTTATAACTACTTCACTGCTCATCATACACCCCCAAACTTACTAATATATAGCAACAATTAATTACATTTTAGTATATTCTTAGTAAGAATAACAACATTTAAAATAAATGTGTAACTATATTGTTACATTTATCCTAAAATACACATATTATAGGATAATGATCCGATAAAGTAATTTTATCTACAATATATTCTTTAGGATTGTATATATTCTCCACAAATATATAATCTATTCTAGCATTATATTTTGGAAGAGTTGGTATATAGTCTTTTTTTAAATAAACCGCACTATCATAATAGTTACTAATATATATATTTTTTTCATTAAAATCTCCACAAATTAAGCTTGAACCTACTAATCTATTTTTAAAGTTTAAAATTTCTTCTATTTGAATATTTCTCTCTTCTCTATCTAAACCCAAATGAGTATTAATTATATTTATATTATCAATTTTTCCAGTATTAACATTAATCGATAAGAGACCTCTTTGTTCCTTTTTACTAGTTAATAATACATGATGGTTTGATTTTATTTTATATTTTGAAAGTGTACAAATACCATATTTCATAGTTTTATTGTTTACATTTGCTGCAAATACACCATCTATACCTAACTCTGATTTTATCTTTAAAAATTGATTATATAAAACTTCTTGCAAACATATAATATCACTATCTAATTTATTTAAGTATTTTATAATTTTTTTCAAAGATGTTACTTTTTTCGAATCAAAACCTCTATGAATATTATAAGATACAATTTTCAATATATCTCACTCCTTTAAAAATTTTAATTAAAACTTATAAATATCATATTATCTGTAATATATTTTAAATTTCAAAATAAAACCTAGCTTCATTCTACTTTTAGTATAAAGCTAGGTTTTATTATATATATTATTAAATTTAGTTACCATTAATGACGTATCTCTCTTTTTATTTTTATAAATTTTCCTTCACTTGCTTCAAATATAAATCCAAATTTATTATATATTTCCTCTAATTGACTTAAAGTAACTTCTCCATTTTTTAAGTTAGCAACTGTTATATCTTGAATATTTTTAACTGGTATCATTTCAAATCCCACTCCTTAAGTTTAATTTTTATAGTATATATATATTCATGTATAAATTACTTTATTACTAGTTTGTCTATTTTTTATTCCTAGAACATTTGTTCTTTTTTATTATACAAGAACACTTGTTCTTTTTCAATAGATAAATTTATTTTTTTATTTTATTTTTTTGCTGTGCAGATTTATATAATATCTAATATTCTCATTAAAATTCAAATTCCTTAATTACCGTTTATTAAGATTATTAAGACATTTTAAGGAGATAATATAATAAATATAAGTTTTAATTCTATACCTCAATCTGTTAGAGTATATATAGGACTATTTATTATGACAAATGCATATTCTACTAAATTTAAATTGTCTTTTTATAATTTTTAGTAAGTTTTTATAAGCTATTTTTAGATTTACTGACTCAAATTAAATAATTATGATTTTTACTTAGTCTTGGTATTTTAATTGTTTTATAGTATTATTATCTATATAAGAACAGTTAATCAAACTAAGACGAGTCTAAAAGGGGGGAATAGTTTGAAATCTTCTAATACTAATAAAAATACAATAGAATTTCATAGTAAAAAACAAGAATTAGAAGGATCATATAATAAAAAACACTTTAAAAGGGATAAATTAAAATTCCATAAAATCAGTGATGATAGTCATAAAGTCTTAGAATATCCTACTAAAAGAAGAAAAAGCGTAAAAAAAATCATTGAATTTAAAGACAATTTAAAAAATAAATTTAAAAACAAAAAATATATTAAAATTATTCTTATAGGCGTCACTTTAACTGGACTTTTATTTCTATTCAATAAAGTTGTATTACCCAATAACACAAATACTAAAAGTACTCCTTCCAATTTAATTGCAGAAAGTACATATATATCTAAATCTAAAGCTTTAACTTATTCTAAAATAATTAATGAAACAATTAAGACTTATACTGGTTTAAATCATAATGTAAAAACTGAAACTATGCATAAAAATGGAAGCAGCATTTACGCCACAGGATATATAGACTATCCTGATAAAGGAAAGATTTACTTTGATGTAAGGTTAAAAAATAATAACCCAATCTCCTTAGTTATAAATGGAGAGGAGCTTATAAAATAGATGTAATTATATAACTTTATTATATAATTATTTTTATTATAAATTAAAAGGTTGATATCATATATATTTTTGATATCAACCTTTTATTAACTAGTTAAATAGTTAAAATAATTATATGCTTATTTATATCATTATTAAATCTAAATTTTACTTTTTCTTAATATTTCCTGTTACTGCCTTACCTACATTTTTACCTGTTTTATAAGTTTCTTTAGCAACTCCACCTACACCTTTTATAGCATCTTTTCCAATATTACTTACACTATCTACAACTTCTTTTCCTACATTTCCAACACCATTTACAAGTTCTTTTCCTACATCTGTAACAGGTTTAGTGACCTTTTTAACATTATCTTTCATATTATAATACATCTCCCTATTATATAAAATAGTATAATAAGCCTTAGGTGATTTATTACCTATATTATAATATGCACTAAATAACAATTAGTTACTAATTTCATCAATTGCAAGCATATTTTTTATATCATTTATACGAATAAGGCAGGATGGAATATCCATACTGCCTCTAATAAAATTAATATTCTTATAATATTTTCATACTTACTATTTATTTAAACAAGCTAGTCCTATAACTTCTGGACCTGAATGACATGCTACACATGCACCAATTTGCATAGTATAAACATTTCTTGGATTTAACTTTTCTTTAACTTTTTGTGCAAATTGATCTCTTAATTCTAAATCGTCTCCATATGCAACATAAATATCTTTATCTGAAAAATCATTTCCTACCGCTTCTACCATTTTATCAATAAGAGCTGGTATTATTTTTTTACTTCCTCTAACCTGAGATTTTTGCTTAACTAATCCATCTTCAATTTTTAGTATTGGCTTTATGTTTAGTAGAGTACCTACTGCAGCCTTAGCTCCTGAAATTCTTCCGCCTTTGTGTAAATAATCTAAAGAATCTACTGAAAAGTAAACTTCTACCTTATTTTTTAATTCTTCTAATTTTTCAATTATTTCTTCTACCTTTTTTCCTTTATTAGCCATTATTGCAGCTTCTTTTATTAACATTCCACCACCTATACATAAACTATAAGTGTCAAAAACGTATATAGGACCATCTATATCACTTTTAGCAAGCATTGCAGATTGATAAGTTCCAGAACCTGCTGATGATCCAGCTAAATATAGTATTATTTTGCCTTCATTTATATATTTATTAAATACTTCTGTAAATGTAGCATATGTTATTTGAGAAGTCTTTGGTATTTCATTAGATTCTCTTAACATCGTATAGAATTCATCTCCACTAAGATCTACACCAGCCCTGTATTCTTTATTTCCAAATATTATAGTTGCGGGTAATACATCTATGTCGTATTTCTCAGCTATATCTTGTGGCACATCGTTCATCGTGTCACATATTATTTTTATATCATTCATTTTCTTGACTCCCTTTAGTCGAATTAAATTTTATTTTTATTTAAAACATGTAAGACCTATAAACCCTGGTCCTGAATGAGAACACATTGGAGGGTTTATTGTTATTTCAATTAATTCTTTTGGATTTAACTCTCTTAAAACCGCTTCTTTTAACTGTTCTCTTTCTTCTAGGTTATCTCCACAACCTATAGCTATAGTTCTATCGCTAAAGTCTTCTCCACATACTTCTTTAGTACGCTTTATTATTGTAGGTATTATTTTTTTATTACCTCTTACTTGACCTTCTTGGAATATTAAACCATCTTTTACAGTAAGCATTGGTCTTAAACTTAACATATTACCAACTAAAGCCTTACCGTTAGATATTCTTCCACCCTTTTTAAGGTATTCTAATGAGTTCATAGACATAGATACAAATACTCTATCTCTTAAATTTTCTAATTCTTTTAGCACTTCTTCTAAAGTAGATCCAGATTCTAACATCCTAGCAGCAATTAATACTTGAAGTCCACATCCAAAACTAATACTCATGCTATCAAATATATAAATATCTCCTTCAATATCCTTGCTTGCAAGAACTGCGGATTGATATGTTCCAGATGATTTTGAAGAACCTGATATATATAAAACTGTTTTGCCTTCTGCTACATGTCTATCAAATATTTCTTTAAAATCAACATAGGTAGCTTGAGAAGTTTTAGGCATCTCCTTAGCTTCTCTCATAATTACATAAAACTCTTCATCTGTTAAATCAACATCTCTATACTCTTTTCCATCAACTCTTACTGTTAATGGTACTATTTCTATATCGTATTGTTTTGCTAATTCTCTTGGCATATTTGCTATCCCATCACAGATTACTTTTATGTTGTTATTTTTCATAGTTATTTACCCTCATATTAATAAATTTTTTTAATATAACTTATACCTCTTAAGTATATCATAAAAAATTTTAGATAAATATAGTTAAATCTGTAAATTGAGAGTATAATATGTCGTTTTTAATATATAACAATTTAAAAAGAGCGCAGTTTATTCTAAAACAACACTCTTATAAATCAAAATCTATTACTCTTGTTCATCCTCTATGTAATCTTCTACTTCAAATCCGCATACTGGACATTTATACGTATCAAGAATGTAGTGATAGTCTTCTCTTATTTCATTTTCACTACCTTCATTTATTATTTCAAAATCATCGCCTTCTTCGTGATCTACTAAGTCCATAATTTCAATTATACACTTAGGACAGTACATTGTTGCCATAACATTACCTCCAAAAATATTCTTACTATATATTAACATATTTTCGAAATAATTTCTTCATATTTTAATATGCTATAATATACTTAATTTTATACTTTTAAATAATTTATTATAACTACATTAACTAATGAATTTTATTATTATATAAGACATGCTTTATATATAAAACTTCATAATGCTTCTTTTATGAATAATTTTTATTTATAAAAAACAGTTAACCAATTATTTGAAGTTTAATTTATACTTCTTAATAAGTTAACTGCTATATTTTAATCTTAGTCTACTTGTATTAAACAAGTAGTAACTGATATTATTCCTATTATTGCAAATATCATAGTTACACATAATGCTCCAAAAGTTAAAGCTGCATTAAATAAATATACTGTTGGTACATAAAGTACTATGATTAAAGACGCTGGTATTAATAATATATAACTAATCTTATTTATCTTACCATTTAGTATAGTACATAAAATTGTTGATAATGATATTATTATTGCTGGGAATATAAATAAGTAGCTTCCTCCTGGCAATACAAAAGTAAGTATTAATCCCAATAAGAATAATAATATAATGCTTCCTAGAATATACTCATTTTTTTCTTTAAACCTTTTGCTAATTTTTTTTATAAGAAGTGTATATGTAATTAAAGCTACTGCTATTATAGCAAGTATTGCTAATTTTTCATGCTTTATAAGAGGTAAATACGTCAACTTAAATGGATGATTATTTACAATTGCTGCTAACCTTGATATACCATAACATACTATAGCTACTAACGTTGTAAATCCTAAATTTACCAAAGAATATTTTATTGGAACTAAAATATTCTTTATTTTTAATTTATTAAATAAGAATATTATAGCTAATAAAATAATTCCAATTAATGTATAGTTTATAGTTTTTGAATATTTGATAAATGCACTTCCTATTGAAAAGAAAATAGCATCATTATTACTAATTATACTAGCTTTATCTGCATATTTCTCATTGCTTACAAATTCAGTTACTATCGGTAATACTTGATCTCCATAATGTTGTAATGACCTATCATTAACTGATTCTATACTATCATTAGGAGTATGATAGTTTTCTAATCCATCTAAAACACTTATATTAATGCCTGGTATATTACTCTCTAAAAATACTGTAAAATCTGTTCCATTTGGAAGTAAACGATATATTTCTGGTGTTATAGAGTAAGAAAACGGCTTTTCACTATAACTATATAAATCTACTACACTAGAATTATTCGTGCTTGTTTCAAACATTATAGCTGGACCTTTTGTTCCTCTTGCTTCTAAATTTATAAGATAGTTTACATTTTCAAATATCTCTTTTTCTTTCACTGCTTCCTTTGCACCAGCAAGTCCACATTCTTCACCGTCTGTTATAAGTATTTTTATCCCATTGTTTAGAGTTACGTTATTTTCTTTTATAACTCTTAAGGTTTCTAGTATTGTAGATAATCCATATCCTGCATCTGCAGCACCTTTTGATCCATCTTTTTCTGCATAACGCTCTGTCTTTGCCCTTGAGCTGTCATAATGTGTTACTAACATTATATAAGAATCACTTTTTCCTTTTATTTCTGCATAAATATTCTCAAGTTTTTCTTTACTTTTACTTCTCTCTATATATACATCTTCATATGTATATAATTTAGGATCAATATCTAACTTTTTAAGCTCTGACAATAAATAATCTCTTACTTCATCATGAGCTTCTCTATCATATATTGAATGTGGCTCTTTTGCTATTTCTTTTATATGGTTTATTTGATTTTCTGTGTTTACTTTTGTATAATCATCATAATTTGCTTTTGACGGATACAATGAATTGTAACCTATTATGCACGATACAATTACTACTAATAATATTAGTCCGTATGTTATATATTTTTTTGACTTCATACTCAATCTCCTTACTGAAAATATTCTTAAATTTATAGTTCTCCCCGTCTTGTGTTATAATTTACCATACTTTTCATAGCAGTACAATAATTAATTTTGACTTTCAAATTAATCACTTATCAAAATATAGTTTTTTCAACATTTTTTATAAATAAATTATTTTTAACAATTATAATATTAAATAATAAAAATATATGATGATTAGATTATATTTAATCTTATTATTAAAATATTATTATACTTGAAATTATATATTTTATTATGTAACATCAATATAGATAATATCTATAAGGAGTGGTGATACAATGAACTTGTTTAAATTAAAAACAAATATTCATAAGTTTAAAGATATAAATAAATTTATAGAAGATTTTAATATAAATGAAGATGATTTTATTCTTGCAAGTAAAAATATTTATGAAAAACATTTTATTTCTTTGGATATAAAAGCAACTGTAGCTTATAAAAATAAATATGGCAATAGTGAACCTACTGATATAATGATGGATGCTTTACTTAATGATTTTAACAAAAAAGAATATAGTAGAGTCATTGCCATAGGTGGTGGTGCTGTAATTGATATGGCAAAAATTCTAGTTTTAGAAAATGGAACTTCAGCTACGGACATATTTGAAAAAAATATACCTTTAAATAAGGTTAGAACCTTAATAGCAATTCCAACAACTTGCGGTGCTGGATCTGAGGTATCAAATATAAGCATTACCGAAATAACTAAGATAAATTCTAAATTAGGCTTAGCAATTGATGAATTATATCCAGATTATGCCGTACTTATTCCTAAACTTCTAGAAGATTTACCATATAAGTACTTTGCTACTAGTGCAATTGATGCTCTTATACATTCTATAGAATCATATGTATCACCAAAGGCAAATGTTTATACAGAAATGTTTAGCAAGGAAGCTATGAGTATGATACTTCATGGATTTAAGACTATCGCAAAACATGGTAAAGAATCTAGATTTTCAATGCTAGATGAATTTTTAACTGCAAGTAACTTAGCAGGTATTGCCTTTGGAAATGCTGGTAATGGTGCTGTCCATGCTTTTTCTTCTCCTTTAAGTGGAACCTATCATGTACCACATGGAGAAGCAAATTACCAATTCTTAACTGCAGTTTTTAGAGAATACAATAGGAAAAATCCAAATGGCAAAATAAAAAATTTAAATATACATTTAAGTAAAATATTGGAATGTAATATAGATGAAGTTTATGACAAATTAGATGAATTATTAGATAATATTATATCTAAAAAGAATCTAAGAGAATTTGGAATGAAGGAATTTGAAATTTGCTCTTTTACAGAAAACATTATTAACAATCAAAAAAGGCTTCTTAGTCAAAGTTATATTCAACTTTCTAAAGAAGAAATAGAGCATATATATAGAAGCTTATACTAAAAAATCTTCTTTTAAAAATTTACTTTATAATAATTAAAATAAAAGCCTTGGAATTACTATAATTCCAAGGCTTTTATGATTTTAAAAACTATTTATATAATAAAAGCTTATTAGTTTTGCTTACCAAAATGTCTTTCTAATAATCCTAAGAATGCTTTACCATGTCTAGCTTCATCTTTACACATTTCATGAACTGTATCATGTATAGCATCAAGTCCTAATTCTTTAGCTCTCTTAGCTAACTTTAACTTTCCATCAGTAGCACCGTACTCTGCTTCAACTCTAACTCTTAAGTTTTCTTTAGTGTCAGCTACAACTACTTCTCCTAATAATTCAGCAAACTTAGCAGCATGCTCTGCTTCTTCAAAAGCTATTCTCTTGTAAGCTTCTGCAACTTCTGGGTATCCTTCTCTATCAGCTTGTCTACTCATTGCTAAGTACATTCCTACCTCTGTACATTCTCCAACAAAGTTAGCTCTTAATCCTTCTACAACCTCTTCATCTACTCCTTGAGCTACACCTATTCTATGTTCGTCAGCCCACTTTAATTCTCCAGCCATTTCTTCGAACTTATCAGCTCCAACTTTACATACTGGACATACTACACCTTCTATAGAATCTGCTTCATGGATATATCCACAAACTGTACATACGAATTTTTTCATATTTAATCTCCTCCTAAATTTCAATTTAAATTTATTAACAACTTTTGTTATTATTTATATTTTATATATACCATATAAATTTATCTTTAAACATTTTTTTCATAATTTATATTTATTTTTTATAACTTTTTCATTAAGTATATTATAATAAACGGTATAGCTAAAAAATTCATATTAATTTAATATTAATATATTTTTCCTTTTTCTCTAAATAGTATATTAAATAAAAACACCTTAGAAACAAATTACTTACTAAGATGTTTTTATAAATGTAAAAAATGTTAAATAAATTGACATAAATAACTTAGTAATCTGGGGTAAGTATTACATTACGTTATGATATATAAATACCCCTGCATCTTAAGCTTAAACACTTTTTATAAATTTTAATTAAATAAATTTATTATTTTATTATAGTCAATATAAGTGGAATTGTAAAAACTGAAAAAAACGTAGTTATAAACAAAAGAACTGCTGCATACCCCTTATCTTTTTCATAATTTTCTGCAAATATAGGTGCCATAGCTGCCGTTGGCATTGCTGATAATAAAGCCATAACTTTTATAATCTTAGATGGTCCTTTTATTATATTCAATATGAAATATATTAATAAAGGGATTATAATAATTCTTACAATAGTTCCATAATACAAACTACAATCTCTTATATAATCATTTATTTTTATATTCGATATTATACATCCTACTATTATCATAGATAATGGAGGTGTAATACCTCCTACCATTTCTATAGGGTATAATATCATCGATGGTATATTTATATTAAATATCATAATTACAATACCTATATATACTGCAATAATTGCTGGATTACACAATACTTTTTTTATATCATTTTTGTTTACAGTTCCCGAATATAATGATATACCATAAGTCCATATAAGTATAGTAAATACCATATTAAATACCGATGTATATATTAATCCTTCTTTCCCATATATACTTTCTACTATTGGAAATCCAATGAATCCACAGTTTGAAAAAACATTTGAAAATTGAAGTATAAACTTATTATCTTTTTTTATTGGTGCCAAAAGTACTTTAGATATTAATATTGAAATAAACAAAGTTATAATACTATAACAAAAACATTTAATTATATTTCCTTTTAGTTCATCGCTATATGTAATACTAAAAGATGATATTATAAGCATAGGCATAGATATCTTGAAAAGAATATCTGTTAAACCTTTATTTATTTCTTTTGTTATAATATTTTTCTTGCTCCCATAAATACCTACTAACATTATTAAAAATAATGATGTTATTCCCTCAAATACAGAACTATTGCTCATAAGTTAATTCTCACCCCCAATATAAAGATACGAAAAGCTTTTTTAATATATGTATAAGAGCTATTTAGTTTGAGAATCCACTCTGCAATGACATCCTATAGACTTTCCTTGTTTTAACATATGATCCAATAAAATAAATGAAAATTCGATATAACTTTCAAGCATAGCTTTATCACCTGTTGATAACTCTATATTAAAGGTATTTTCTTTTATTTTTCTAATCTCATTTTTTGCATCCAAAATACTTTCTTTACTTCTTAATATAGATACCTTATTGTATAATATTTTTCTAATTTCATCTATAGCATTTTTAAACCTACTATAATCTTTTGATTCTTTTTTTAAATCGTAATTTATACTTAGGTCAAAATCCTTAAAAGTGCTATTTTTACAATATTTACTCGCACTTTTACCTGCTATAGCACCAAATACAAGTGCATTACATGTAGATAAACCACCTATTCTATCTGCTCCATGTACTCCACCAGTTGCTTCTCCACATGCAAAAATTCCATTTACAGTTGTACTTGCATCTTCATTTATTTTAATGCCCCCATTACATGCATGAGCAAATGGAGTTATATATATTTTTTTATCAGTGTCTTTTTTAGATTCTTTCATCCAATTAAAATAGTTGTATATTAAAGTATCATTAATTCCTTCTATATTATCTGGATACTCAAAATAAGCACACTCATTATTATCTTGGTAGTATTTAAATAAAATTTTATCTATAATATTTGATCTTAATCTAGTTGAAAATGGTCCATATGTAGATCTTTCACTAATTAAATTTTCTATATCATTTACATCTTTTAAGATATCTTCTCCATTTTTATCTTTAATAGTTATATATTTAAATACTCTTTCATTAAATACGGTTTTATACATTGGCTTCATATATGCTGGTATAAACTGAATAAATTCTAAATTAATAAGTTCACATCCAACTTTATTTGCTAAATATTGAATTATAGGGCTATCTAGCTCTAAAGAGAAATTATGTTTAAATAAACAGGTATATCCACCTGATGCTATTATTATTGATTTTGATTTTACTAACTCTATACTCTTATCTTCTTTTTCAATTAAAACCCCTTTAGATGTTTCCCCCTCATTAAAAATATTGATTACTTTTGACTTGTTTAGTAATGTCAGATTTTCATTGTCTAAAATTTTATAAAATGCATCCTTTCCTGTTTTAAAGTCAAATCCAAACCATCTTCTCTTATTAGAATCAAAGCATGGAATTACACCATCCTCATCTACTGATTTTTTTAAATTAATACCTTGTTTATCTAATAAATTAATTTCATCATTTACTTTATCTACTAAAATAGAACTAAGTTTTGGATTAGATAATTTACATCCTACTTTAATTATATTTTCTAATAAGTCTTTTTTATCCTCTTCATTTTTAGGACCTACCATACCCAAACCCCATGTTCCTGGATAAAAACTAGCTCCTGAACAAAAATCTTTTGAAGTTATCATACAAATCTTTAAGTTATTTTTTAAAAGTTCTTGAGCACTTCTAATACCACCTAAACCAGCTCCTATTATAATTGTATCAAATACTTTACAGTCCATAAAAAAGTCTCCTTAATTGAATTTATTACTTCTAATTTCTACAAATTAAGATAAATTCCTTTGTTTAATTTATAAATACTAAATATTTAAGAAAATTCATTCACGTATTAAATACAAAAATACCTTGAGAAATTTGTATCTCTCAAGGTATTTTTAAATATAATCTTTATATATCATTACCTAGCATTAAATATATCGACTCAATTTTATCTATATTATTTTCATTACCTTTTTCATATAAATGAACACAATTTTTAGGCTTTGTCTTATTATTAATAAGTTTTGTAGCAAATGCTAAACAAGTGGCTTCACCACATTTTCCACAATTTATCTTAGGAAGATATGTATATATTTCTAACGGACTTGGAAGTTTTCGCATTTCATCAGAAGGATTTATTTCACCCCTTTTTTCATATACTTTATTAATTATATCTTTTATATAGTCCAAAGTTTCAAATGCATCTGTTTCATTTAATAACTTTGATACATTTATAGATTCTGGATACATAATTATTATTTTAGAACCATAGTTAAAAGTAAAAGTATTAGCTTTTTTGTTATAAATCCCATTTTTTAAATAAGTATTTAAATAAGGAAATATATTACTTATATCTCTACTAGTAATTGCCTTTATCCTTATTCTCAATGAATCTGTAGTGCAAGGTTGTATAAAACTTAATGTTATTTTTTCTAAATACATATTAACTCCCCTTTTTTACCTGAATTTCATTTAATGCTTTTACTAAATTATCAATATCTTCTTTTTCGTTAAAATACCCTATCCCTATTCTTAAAGCCCCTATTTCTTTTGTTCCTACTAAGTCATGAGCATTTGGTGAGCAGTGTAACCCTGATCTAACCATAATTCCATAGTTATTATCTAGTTCATAGGCAACATCTTCTGCTCTCATATTCTTAATATTAAATGATATGACACCTACAACCTTTTCACTCTTTTTAGGTCCATAAATATATATATTATCTACTAAACTTAATTTATCTAATGCATATTTTATTAATTTATTTTCTTTCTCCTGTATATTCTTTAATCCATTTTTTTGTATAAATTTTATTCCTTCTCCAAGCCCAACTATTCCACTTACATTTAAGGTACCTGCTTCTAATTTATTAGGGTAATAGTCAGGTTGATACTCATAGGATGAATCTCCTCCTGTTCCTCCTGCTTTTAATGGATTTATTTCATAATCACAATTAATTATTAATCCACCTGTACCCATAGGGCCTAATAAAGATTTATGGCCTGTAAATGCTAATAAATCTATATTATCTTCTTTAATATCAATTGGAATTGCTCCAGCGCTTTGTGCTGCATCAACTAAAAATGGTATCTTATACTTTCTTGCAATAGAACCAATCTCTTTTATTGGCTGTATTGTTCCTAATACATTTGAAGCATGTGTAAATACTATTAAAGACGTATTATCCTTTATAGCATTTTCAATATCTTCTATATTTGTATAACCTTCTTTAGTTGAATGTATTTTAGTAATACTTATATTCATTTCTTTTTCTAATGTTTTTAAACATCTCCAAACTGCATTATGTTCAAGACTGCTTGTTATTACATTATCTCCTTCTTTAACTATCCCTCTTATAGCTAAGTTTAAAGCCTCTGTAACATTACAAGTAAAAATTACTTTTTTCGGATCACTAAAATTAAAAAATGATGCTAATACTTTTCTAGTGCTATAAACTAAAAAATCTGATTCCATTGCTTTTTTATAAGAACCTCTTCCTGAGCTAGTTCCATTATTTACCATAAAATTATAAACAGCATCTGTCACCTCTCTAGGCTTTGGATATGATGTAGCTGCATTATCTAAATATATTCCCATATATTCCCCCTTGTACTATACCTTATTTATAATTTAATGTTAGCATATTTAAATAAAAAATGGCTTTTCTTCTAATAGAATTATAACTCTACTTTAAGAAAAAGCCATTTCATATTAATATATTTACTTTTTTAATATTTAATTATTAATCATTTAAATCTTCTTTATATTTACTTTCATTTTTACATTTATATGCTAACTCTCTTCTTTGATCATGCATTCTTCTTGTTGTATCTTTACTATATTTACTTTCTTTTTGAGCTGCTAAATCAACATTTACTTCTACTCCAGATGCATGAGTAACTCCAAGTTCTCTTGCAGCCTCTATTTTCATTGCATCAGGTTTTCTATTGTATTTAGGTACCCTATTTGGATGCTTTGCCATAATGTCACTTCCTTTTTAATATTTATTTCATATTTATTATTTAACAAATACTATTTTTAAATACTAAGAAATTATTATTTAATTTACACTCAATTTAAAGTTATTATTCTTCAACAATCTCTACTTTTTTTTTAATAAATGCTAGTTTGGTTTCAGAGACAATTATAGCTAGAAATATTAATAAACATCCTAAAATTAATTTTAATGTAATCAATTCTTTAAATATAATTACTGATAAAATAGTTCCAAAAAATGATTCTGTAGATAATATTATTGCAGCCTTAGTCTCTGTAACCATTTTTTGACATACAGTCTGTATCAAAAAACAGACAGCAGTATAAAAGATGCATAAATATATAACTCTTATATATGTATCTGATCTAACATTCATATCCATTTCTTTTGATATAAATTGAATTACAAATAAAAGGCTAAATGCAACACAAAATTGTACATCAGTTAAAACAATTGGATTTTCCTTTTTTGCAACTAAACTACTTATAAGTCCCAATTTGTCAATTTTTCTTTTATATATTATGTAACCTATAAAAGGTACTATTACTACATTTGCAGCTGTTATAAATGTATTTTTTGATGGAGTAGTATACACCAATCCTATAGTTTGAAATTGAAATGCTACAAATAAAAATATACTTAGTATAGCTCCTGATTTGATAGCATTTTTATTTCAAAACTTTTTCAATAAAATAATCCTCCATATCTAATTAGATTCGGAGGATTATTTTATTAATTTTATTTAATATATATTTTTATTCTATAATCTGATTAGATATACCTATTTCATTATCATCAATGTCTTTATTACCCCAATAATTAGCAAGTACTGATACTGAAAATGCATGCCATATACCTGCTATAGCTGGAGCTATGGCTGCTTGTGGTGCAAAATGTGCCATTGCTAGTGTAGTTGCTAATGTCGCATTTTTCATTCCAGTCTCTATCGATAAAACTCTTCTTTTCTCTTCATCAAAACCAATCTTAGATGCAGTTATGTATCCACCTATATACCCTAGTATATTGTGAACTATTACTGCAAATGCTACTATTATAACAGAATAAGTTAGCTTATCTGCATTTGCACTTACTATACCTCCCACTAAAAGAACCATTGCTAAACCTGATATCGAAGGTAAGACTCTTATCGCTTTTTCTGTAAACCTGCTAAAGAATCTATGACATATACCTCCTAATATTATTGGAACAATAACTACTTTTGTTATTGATATAAACATTCCTAATGCATTAATTTGAACCCATTGACCAGCAAATAAAAGTATGAATGCAGGTGTTACTATTGGTGCTAATAAAGTTGATATAGAAGTAAATGTTACTGATAAAGCTACATCTCCTTTTGCTATGAAACTCATTACATTTGATGTAACTCCACCAGGACAAGATCCTAATAATATAAGTCCAACAGCCAGTTCTCCAGGTAAATTAAAAGCTTTAACAACTAAAAATGCGCCTAAAGGCATTATTATATACTGAGCTAAAGTTCCAAATATTACATCCTTTGGTCTTTTTAAAATTAAAGTAAAATCATCTTTCTTTAATGTCATACCCATTCCAAACATTATAAATCCTAACATAGTATTCATATTAGGTACTACCCATAAAAATACTTCTTGTTTAAAGTAAGCTATAATAGCTGCAATTAGCACCATAAGTGACATATATTTCTTAACAAACACTCCCATTTTATCTACAAAATCCATAATTTATTCCCCCTTACTTGATTTTAATATCTACACATATAAAATATATTCCAGTAATTATGTCTTATAAAATTAATCTTTAAACTATGAATCAGACCAATAAGGCTCAGGTCGCTTAGTCCCATATAATCTCCCCCTTTTGAATATATTTTAATTTTCTCCTTAATGATAGTATAATTAAAAGTTAAAATTTAATAAAATTGTGGAATAAAGTATATATTGTAGATATTTTAGTTCTTAATATTCAAATTAAAATTTATAATATTAACTTAAATATTAACACATATTTATTTATAATCAACATTATTTTCAGAATTTTCTAAATTTATTAACTTTTGCATATTATCTTTATTATATAAGTAAAAAATTGCTTTAGGAATATCCCAAAGCAATTTTTTTACTTATATGCAATTACAGCAGCTCCAAGTGCCCCAATTATTTGAGTATCTTCTGCTATAAATATACTATTATTTAGATTTTCTTCTATCATCTTTACTAAGACTTTACTTTTAGCTAGTCCTCCTGTAAAGGCTATTTCATTTTTAAAAGTACCTCTAGAAAGCATTGCTGTTGATTTATTTGCTATAGATTTTAATATTCCTGAAGCAATTCTTTCTTTAGACACATTTTTAGCAAGTAAACTTATTATTTCTGATTCAGCAAAAACAGTACACATACTAGATATGTTTTCTGGATTATGTCCTTTCGCCATGTTATCTATACTGGATATATCGCTTCCTAATAAATTAGATGTTATCTCTAAAAACCTTCCTGTTCCAGCTGCGCATTTATCATTCATTATAAAATCTTCTACACTTCCATCATCATTTAAATTTATTACCTTTATATCTTGACCACCTATATCTAAAATTGTTCTTATTTTAGGATTTATAAATTTAATTCCTTTAGCATGACAAGTTATTTCTGTTACTTTCTTATCTACAAAATCCATAGTAACTCTACCATATCCAGTCCCAATTACTTTTTTTACATCTTTTCTATCAATTCTTTTTGTAAGGAAATCATAGACTTCTTTTGATGCAGTTTTAGGACTCCATCCTGTTGGTACAATAACTTGATTTATAATTTTTTCTCCGTCGAATAATACACCTTTAGTTGCTACTGACCCTGAATCAATACCTATACTATACATACGTCCTCCTATTTTACAGTTGCACCTTCTTCTATCATTTCTACGAATGCTTCAAATCTTGTTCTAAGTTGCTCTGTATCTGATTTTGAATAGTTTGTTTCTATAGCCATATAAGGAATATTTTTCTTTGAAGTTACAAACTCCTTAATTCTATAACTTTCTATATTAAAGGTATGGCATGCTTGAAGAACTACATCTATTACTCCATCTACTTTATATTCATCTATAAGTCTATCTATTAACTCTATTCTGTTGTCATTATGCATCATACATGAACATCCTATATTTATATATTTTTGAGTTAGTGCATCATATACATCTTCATTTTCTTCGTCAACTAATAAATCATTTGCTCTTATTCCACCGCAAAGCTCATATGCAACTATTGATGCACCGCTTTCTTCTATTGTATTAATTAACTTATCGCTAATTCCACCTATTGGAGATCCTGTTATTAATATTCTTGGTGCATTCTTATTAACTGGGCACTCTCCATATTCATACCTTTTCTTCATATTATCAATCAAATCTCTTAAAGACTGCTTTAATTCATCTCTATTAAATTTAAATCCTGATTGATATAATACTTGGTGCATTTCCATACCAGTTAAAGCTGAAGGTTGTAATTTTCCTAACTCATAAAATTCTTTTAAAAGTTTTCGTTCTTCATTCTTATCTTTTATAGATTCTCTTATATCATCTTCACTTATAGTTACTCCTAAAGACTTTTCTACTTCTTCTTTTAATAATTTTATTTCTTCCTTCCAGAGTTTATATGTAATTTCACCACTTTTCATATTTGGCAAATGCATTACATGCATATTTTTTACTTTTTTAAGCTCTTCGTACATTTTCTTTTTACCATCGCACGTAGTTTCTCCAATAAGTAAGTCTGAGAAATAAAAATATGGACATGTATCTGTTATTGCATGTCCATAGCTTGATTTTATAAGTGGACAAAGATTCCTTGGTAAAACCTTCTCTGCATCAGGTATTGACTCTTCACTCACTCCACAGACACCTACTACTGTAGCTTTAGCTGCCATAGGTATCTCAACAGGAGTAAATGTACAAAATACTCCTACTAACTTTTGTCCTCTTTCTTTCAACTCTTTAGCTAATATAAATCCTTTTTGTCTAGCTTCATTAAAACTATTAAAGTTATCTGGTAAATTTATCATCTAACTATCCCCCTTAATTACTTTTCTATTAAATTTTACCATTTCCATTAAATATATAATAATAGTTTATATCTATACAATATAAACCACTATAGATATAAACTATATAAAAATAGAAGAAGCAGTATAACTCTGCTTCTTCTATTTACATTCTAATATTTTCCATATCATTATCTTCTTTTAATAACTCTTTAATAAAAGGTATAGTATCTTTTAATGATTTATGATTTAAAACTCCTAGATCAAAATTACAAAATTCAAATACAAACTTCATGCACCCTCCAAGTCCAAGTGCTATTATAAATGTACCTACTCCTATTTTACCACCTAGTATATATCCACAAATAAGAGCCCCTAATTCAGTGCTTCTTCGAATAACATTTACAGGCTTTTTAGTGATTGAAGTTAATGCAACCATTAATCCATCTCTAGGTCCACATCCAAGCTCACAACTTATATATAGATATGTTCCAATACTCATAAGCATCATACCTATGAATAACATTATTAGACCAGTAAATAAGTTTTTACTTATTGGTATTAAATTTGTAAATAATATTATATCAGTGAATATACCAATAAATATCATATTTAGCACTGTTCCTATACCAACCTTTAATTTTAGTACAGTCGTTAATGCAACTACTACGAATCCAGCTACTATACTTGCTTGACCTATCGTTAAAAATGTATTATTTGATAAGCCTTGATGAAAAACATCCCAAGGTCCCGCCCCTAAGTTAGAATTTAGCATAAATACAATTCCCATTGAAGCTACAAAAAAACCAATAAATAATCTTAATATTAATTTTAATAATTTCTTCATACAATCTCCCACAAAATATATCTAAATTTCAAATCAAACTTTAGTATATCATAAATAATTAATATATTACTAAATAAATTTATATTTTGAAAATATTCTAAATTTTAATTCTTTATTAATAATTTCAAATTATATCTATATAATTTATCATATACAAAATACATAACACCTAAGAAAAGTGATACAAAACTTAATGGTTATGGAAATTTTATTTTGAAATGCATATATTGTCATAAATCAAAAACAGGCATTTAGTAATACATAACTGCCTGTTTTTTATCATTTTATCTTAATACTATTTTCTTAAATTTCTTCTTACCACGCTTTACAACTAAACCATCACCCATTAGAGATTCTTTAGTAAATGTAGCTTTTACATCTGTTACTTTTTCACCATCTACAGTTACTCCGCCTTGCTCTATATTTCTTCTAGCTTCTGATCTAGTAGGAGCAAGTTCTGCCTTAACTAATAAAGAAATTAAGTCTACTTTACCATCAGCTAAGTCAGCTTCTTCTAATTCTGTAGTTGGCATATTTGCATGAGCTGCACCTGAGAATAAAGCTCTTGCACTTTCTTGTGCTTTTATAGCTTCTTCTTCATTATGTACAAGTTTAGTTAATTCAAATGCTAATATTTCTTTAGCCTCATTTATTCTATTTCCTTCCCACTTTTCTATTTCTTCTATTTCTTCAAGTGGTAAGAATGTTAACATACGCATACATTTAAATACGTCTGCATCTGCAACATTTCTCCAGTATTGATAGAACTCAAATGGAGTAGTTTTATTAGGATCTAACCATACTGCACCATTTGCAGTTTTACCCATTTTATTTCCTTCTGAGTTAAGAAGTAACGTTATAGTCATTGCATATGCATTTTCACCTAATTTACGTCTTATTAAATCAGTACCAGCAAGCATATTGCTCCACTGATCATTTCCACCTAATTGCATTTGACATCCGTATTTTTCATATAAATGATAGAAGTCATAAGCTTGCATTATCATGTAGTTAAACTCTAAGAAACTTAGGCCTCTTTCCATTCTATTTTTATAACATTCAGCAGTAAGCATTCTATTAACACTGAAATTAGCTCCAACTTCTCTTAATAATTCTACATAATTTAAATCTAATAACCAATCAGCATTATTAACTAATAAGGCTTTATCTTCTGAAAAATCTATGAATTTACTCATTTGTTTTTTAAAGCACTCACAGTTATAGTTTATTTGTTCTGGAGTCATCATTTGTCTCATATCAGTTCTTCCAGATGGGTCACCTACCATAGTTGTCCCTCCACCTACAAGAGCTATTGGTCTATTTCCTGCCATTTGCAGTCTCTTCATTAAGCATAAAGCCATAAAATGACCAACATGTAAACTATCTGCAGTAGCATCAAATCCTATATAAAATGTTGCTTTACCTGCATTTATAAGCTCTTTTAATTCATCTTCATCTGTTATTTGAGCCACTAATCCTCTTGCAACCAATTCATCATATACTGTCATAGTCATTGTTATTCTCTCCTTACATATTATTTTAATGATTTATTTATTTTTTAAATAAAAAAAGCCTTCATCCTACAAAAGGACGAAAGCTGTGCTTACGTGTTACCACCTTAATTCATTAATATTTCACAATATTAATCTCAATAAGTACACTTAAATGTATACTTTAGCACTGTAACGTGTGCTACTACGATAAGCCCCTACTAAATAATTTTTTCAGGGATACTGCTCTGAGATGTATTTCAATTAACTTATTTTGCCCCTCTCACCATCCGGGAACTCTCTGTTAAATTACATTAATTTACTTCTTCTCTTCATCGCTTTATTTTAATAAATTGTTAATTATAATATATGTGCAATTTAATTTTTTGTCAACTATTTTTATTATTATCTACAACTTTTTCTATTTTATTCAAAAATAAACATATAATATTAATAATAAAACTTATCTATATATAAGTTTATTTACATAATTGTTCACTATTATATTTTGCTTTATTCTTATATCTATTTTTTTATCTAAAATAATATTTATAATTACTAGTACTACAGTAGTTATTTTAAATGAAAATATTAAAGATAAAAATACTACTATAGACAGTATTCTCAAATAAGAAACCTTATTATATTTTATTAATAAATAATTTTGTAATAATACAAATGCATCTCTTATTACAAAATATAGACATACATATTCTGAGGATATTAATATAGTCTTTATATAAGTTTGTTCAAATTTTACTCCGAATAAATTTAATATTTCAATAAATAATATGTATGAAGCGCATGTATAAAACACTTTCTTTGAACAACACATATATCTTCCACAAGTTTTGAAATTACTCATCATGTATAATTTTTTCTTTGAGTTTCCTTTTAGAAGATTTAACTTCTTCCCTAATATTAAAGCTAAAAAATATACACAAAATATAGTTCCCATCGGAAGCAACGCAATAAATGTATAAAATACTATATTTATAAATTTAGGATTTTTTAACATGTTAGCATAACCTTGAAATTCCTCCATAAAACTGTAACCTATTAATGTTGATCCATATATATCAACAAAAACCATTAGCATAACACCTATAATTGATCCATAAACAAAGTCATCTATTATAGATGTATTTTTAGTCAATAATACACCACATAAAATACCTATTATAATACTTTGACTAATCCATATTGCAGTTCCTATATTTCCTAAAACTAACGATACTATTAATAGAGCACTTATACTCGATAATACTGTATATTTAAAATCACATTTTAAGAGTATTATACAGAAGAAAATAGGTACAGCAAAATCTAAATAAGCTGCATATCCTATTCCTGTACCTACAGCTATAATCGTAATAACAATAAACAAGGATGTTAATAATGCTGCTTCCGTTAGCTTCTTTGTAGAGTTCATCTCATATAAAACCTCCATCCTTTGTTTTTTAATAATTTATTAGTTAAGTATATCACTTTTTTATATACAATGCTTATTTTATAATCTCTAACAGTAGTATTTTTGATATAATAAATAAAAATATACATGGAGGTGTATCATGTTTAAAATAAAACATTTTAATGAGTTAAATGTAAATGAAATGTATGAAATTGCAAAATCAAGATATGAAGTATTTGCCTGTGAGCAAAAAATCTTTTGTGAAAATGATTTTGATGATGTAGATAAAAACTGTTATCATATTTTTTATGAAAATAACGACAAAGTTATAGCTTATGCCAGAATAATTCCAAAAGAATTTAGTTCCTATGAAGATACTTCTATAGGTCGAGTTTTAGTGTTACCTGAATTTAGAAGAAAAAATTTAGCCAAACAATTGATATTATCTTCTATAAAATTTATACACAATACTCTAAATGAAAAACATATAACATTATCTGCGCAAGAATATATAAAAAATCTATACTCTAGTTGTGGATTTGTAGAGATTTCTAATGTATATTATGAAGCCGGAATACCTCATATAAAAATGAGATTATAGCATAAAAATATCTTAGAGAAAATGTGTAAGTTTTCTCCAAGATATTTTTATTTTTATATACTATCAGCTATTTCTTTAGCTATTTTTCTATCATCAAAATCATATTTAACTTTTCCTATAATTTGATATGTTTCATGACCTTTTCCAGCTATTATTACTATATCATTTTCATTAGCAATTTTAATAGCCTTTTCTATAGCTTCTTTTCTATCTTCTATAACTATATAATTATTTTTCTCTTTATTAATTCCCTTTACAATATCTTCTATAATATTTTTGGCATTTTCTGATCTTGGATTATCAGAAGTTATTATAGCTATATCAGAATTTTCTTGCCCAATTCTACCCATTATAGGCCTTTTTTGTTTGTCTCTATCTCCACCGCAACCAAATACTGTGATTATTTTGCCTTTTGCAAATTCTTTTACTGAAGTTAATATATTTTTTAATGCATCAGGTGTATGAGCATAATCAACTATAATATTTAGATTCTTATTATTTTTTACAATTTCAAATCGCCCTTCTACTCCACAAGAATTTTTTAATCCTTCTTTAATGATTTCTATGGGTATATTTAAAATATAACAAGAGCTTATTACTGCTAAAGTATTATAAACTGTAAATTTACCTGGAATTGGAACGATTATTTGTGTACTATAGGTTGGTGTTATAAGTGTATACTCTATTCCATTTGAGCTTAACTTTATATCTTTAGCTCTAAAATCACACTTATCATCTATACCATAAGTATAAACAGGTGTTTTTAAGTTTTTTATATTATTAAAAATAATTTTTCCTGTACTATCATCTATATTTATTATATTAGCAACCTTCGTTTTATAAAATAAACTTTCTTTTACCTTTCTATATTCCTCTATGTTCTTATGAAAGTCTAAATGATCCTCTGTAAGATTTGTAAATATACCAATATTTAAGTTTATACCATCTACTCTATTTAGCGCAAGAGAATGAGATGATACTTCCATAGCACAATACTTACATTTGTTTTTTACCATATTGTTAAAACTTTTTTGTAAATCTAAAGAATCCGGAGTTGTATTTTTAGATATTATTTCCTTATTTCCATCATCTATTTTTATAGTTCCTATTAGTCCACACTTATCATGTATATTTAAAACTTGACTTAAGTATGTTGTTATACTAGTTTTTCCATTAGTTCCTGTTACACCAATTATATTTAATTTTTCGCTAGGATTTTCATAGAATTTACCAGCTATAAAAGACATTGCTTTTTTTGCATCTTTTACTTTAATATAAGTAAGATTTTCATTCATAGGAACATCTTCTGTTATTATAAAAGCCTTAGCACCTTTTTCTATTGCATTATTAATGAACTTATGACCATTCACATTACTGCCATTTATACATATAAATAAGTCTTCGCTACTTATATTTCGAGAATCATACTCTATATTTTTTATATCAAAATCAATACTTCCATATACTTCTATAATATCCATTCCTTCTATCAGTTTTCTAAGATACATATTACACCACCTAAATAATTATTTATAAATATATTTTATTAAATATTAATAGCCTTGTACTAATTTATTTTTAATATTATTTATAATTTTTTACTTATTTTGATAATTTCTAAATTTAATCAATACTTCCTCATTTTCTTTAAAAAATCTAAGAAGTTCTTTAATTCTTATTAAGGTTTCTATGCTTATGGTGTGCTCTATTTTTTCAGTTTCTTCATGTATATATTCTTTTAGCCCTATTGTTTGCAAAAATGAATAAATAATATTATGTCTATCGTATAGCCTTTTTCCAACAATTTCTCCCATATTCGTAAGTTTTATATAGTCATATTTTCTATATATTAAAAAATTTTTAGATTCTAGCTTTTTTATCATCTTAGTAACTGAAGGTGGTTTTATATTTAATGAATCTGATATTTCTTTTAGCTTTATTTTTTCTTCATTTAAAGATAATCTATAAATCATTTCTATATAATCCTCTTCACTTGGTGTTAATGAGTTGTACTTCATATATTCATTAAAAGTGTAATAATCTTCTCTATCGTTCAAAAAATCACCTCATAAATTTTTTCTTATATTAATATATATTTTTTCCCCTTATTTTAATTACTACTATTTCTAGTAACAAACATGTACATATATGCATACTCTAAATTAAGAATGTTAGCTTAGGCTAAAAATTAACTCGGAGGTGTGTCATGAAGAACCTTGCTGATATTCAAGTAAAAAACACTGTTCGTGTTGAAAAATTATTATCTAAAGGCAATTTAAGAGAAAGAATGCTTGCACTTGGTCTAACTGAAGGTGCTTTAATAGATGTAGTACGCAAAGGACCTAAGAATAATTTAACTGTGTACAATATTAGAGGAAGTAAAATAGCGCTTCGAAGTGAAGAAAGTAAATTAATATTAGTATCACAAATTTGATTAATATATATTTTTTAAGAAGGGGGGATTTAAGGTATGGGATTAACCCATCAAAGCACTAAAACAAAATCTTTAAAAGATATGTTTGACATAGAAAAAAAAGAAGATCAATATGTAATCGCCTTAGCCGGAAATCCTAATACTGGTAAAAGTACAGTATTTAACTATCTAACAGGATTAAAGCAACATACAGGCAATTGGCCTGGTAAAACAGTAGCAACAGCTAGAGGCGATTTTAAGTATAAAGATAAAGACTATTCTTTAATTGATTTACCTGGAACATACTCATTGTTTGCTTTATCTCAAGAGGAAGTTGTCGCAAGAGACTTTATTTGCTTTGGAAATCCTGATGCAGTTATAGTTTTATGTGATGCCAATTGCTTAGAAAGGAATTTAAATTTAGCATTTCAAGTAATGGAACTTACTGATAAAGTAATACTATGCATTAACTTAGTAGATGAAGCTGAAAAAAAAGGTATTACTATTGATAAAGATAATTTAGAAAAAGAATTAGGTATACCTGTCGTTTTAACTGCAGCTAGATCTGGCTATGGAATGAAGAAACTTTTAGATACTATAGATAAAGTATCTTCCAATAAATACGAATTCAATAATAAGCCTATAACTTATGGCGATGAAATTGAAAATAATATAAATTTAATAAAAAAAGATTTGCAAGAGTTAATTCCTGACTTAAATCCAAGATGGTTAGGACTTAGACTAATTGATGAGGATAAAAGTATATTCGAGTCAATGAATAATTATATAACTATAGATTATATAGATTCATTATATGAGATAAAATCAAAGCTTCCACCTTTACAGAGTAATAAAAATATTAGAGATGTGTTTACAAAAATTAACTATGATATGGCTAAAGTAATAAGCGACAAATGTATGATAATTAAGTCAAAAAATAAAATTGATAGAGATGAAAAAATAGATAAAGTCATAACTTCAAAATATTTTGGTATGCCACTGATGCTTTTGTTATTATCCCTTATACTATGGATCACAATACAAGGTGCAAATTACCCATCACAATTTTTATCAGATTCATTATTTGGTATACAACCAAAAATATCAAGTATTTTATCTTCTTTAGGAGCTCCTTTATGGCTAAATAGTATGTTAGTTGATGGACTATATAAAACACTTGCATGGGTAGTCTCTGTTATGCTTCCTCCTATGGCTATATTCTTCCCTTTATTTACTTTATTAGAGGACTTGGGATATTTACCTAGAGTTGCATTTAACTTAGATCATCTATTTAAGAGATCTTGCTGTCATGGAAAGCAATGTTTAACTATGTGTATGGGATTTGGTTGTAATGCAGCAGGTGTTATCGGTTGTAGAATAATTGATTCTCCACGTGAGAGACTTATTGCTATACTTACTAATAACTTTGTTCCTTGTAATGGTCGATTCCCCACTTTAATAGCTATATCTACTATATTCTTTGCATCAGTAATAACTAATTCAGCTTTAGCTAGTGCTACTACTGCCTTGTGTATTACTTTATTAATTATACTAGGTGTAATTGTTACATTGTTAGTATCTTATACTTTGTCTAAAACTATGCTTAAAGGTGTTACTTCAACTTTTACATTAGAACTACCACCTTATAGAGTTCCTCAGATAGGTAGAGTTATTTATACTTCTATAGTTGATAGAACTATTTTCGTATTGGGTAGAGCTGTTACAGTAGCTATCCCTGCTGGTATAGTTATTTGGATATGCGCTAACGTGTATATAGGAGATTTTAGCATATTAGTTCATATAGCTAACTTTTTGAATCCTTTGGCACAGCTAATAGGACTTGATGGTTTCATATTGCTAGCATTTATATTAGGCTTTCCTGCAAATGAAATTGTAATACCTATACTTCTAATGTGCTACCTTTCAACCGGATCTATGATAGAGTTGGATAATTTAGAATTAGGTAAAGTATTAATAGAAAATGGTTGGACTTATTTAACTGCATTAAATGTTATGTTATTTAGTTTACTTCACTGGCCTTGTGCAACTACATTATTGACAATAAAAAGAGAAACTGGCAGTTTGAAGTGGACTGCTGTAGGATTTTTATTACCTACATTAATAGCATTTATCGTATGTTTCTTAACAACAACTATTTATAATATATTTATATAAGTAATAAAAATGGCTATGTGTGGATATTATCTTTCACACTAGCCATTTTTATATTATTTATGTTATAAAAAATTGTCTTTCCTATTTATAATAGCTTTATTTTTATCAATGTAAATATATTATAATTTAGTTTATAAGGTATATTTAACATCTTATGAAATAAAATTTGTCTGTTAATTGTGTTTTTGACAAACTTATTAAAATTATTATAGCTTTTTCTTTTTTTAATAAATTCTATAGTTTCTTTTTCATCCATTAAGAATATATTAGGCCTATAAAAATAAATATTTTCGCTTTGAGGTAATCTAAAATGCTTCTTTAATGCATATACAACTTCTTTTTTGTAATTGCATATGTTTGTAAAGTACTTATATGACTTTGGGTTTCGTTTAACATCATCATCCCTTTTTATTCCTAATTTATAACCATTTTCTATTTTTTCTACAATATCAAGCTCAAAAAAGCTAGTTATTGAATTTATACCACCTATTACCGTTATTTCTTTATTTCCTCGTAATTCAAATTGTAATCGAATAGTTTCTCCATTAACTATTGGATTAATTATTACCGTCTCTAATATACTGAAAGAAGGAGCCCTCTTTCCTAGTACTTCTTGTTTCACTTACTCTTCCTCCACGTTTTTAGTTAATTACTTAGCAAACTAACTATTAGTAAAAATAAAATACTATATTATCCTTTCTTTAGTCAATAATATTTTCCAAAATTCATTATAAAATTTTAAATACTTTAAAAATTACATTAAAATACTTTATTATATTTTAATGTATAAATATTTCTAACTTTATTTATGATTTCAAAATACATTTTGTATTTTTTTGTAATTTTACTTGTTATTTTATAATATCTTTTATAGTGATATAAAAGTGCAAATATAGTAGAATTAAATTAAAGTACACTTATCTTTGTTCTTGAGGGGGGATATTATGGTTGCTTTCACTCTTATAAGTTTATCTATGATCTGTCTTTGCTTGATTTATTTTTTATCTATGGTATGTATTCAATTAAACCGTATTATGAGTATAAATTTATTATTGGGAATGGATATTAATAAGCTATATTCAGATGAAAATATTCATGAGAATGAAGATTTTATAGATTCATTAGTAAAAAACTCAACTATGTTTATTTATAAAACTATAGATAAATGTAAAAAGTATATCTAAAGCCTAGGAAATATACCTAGGCTTTCATTTTAGTTTATTAATCTTTTATAATTATATCTTTGAAAATTTCATCATTTCTTATAACACATGGATTTGATGGGCTAATACTTTTACACTTTAAATGGTGATAATAAGATTTTCTTATATTCCCCATCTCAAAATTACATACACAAAGGCTTAAGTTAATGTTAAAATCAAAACACTCTAAACTATCACATTCACACGGACAAAAGTTTTCAGAATTTCTAAGATCTTGTATTATCTCATACCATTTTATAGCTTTTTTATATTCTTTCTGCAGTTCAAATGATTCTGCTATATTATATAATAAATTTACATTAGGTGATATATATTCAAAAGTTCTATAATAATAACTTCTTGCTTTTTGATGATCATTTAAATACAAATGACATTTTCCTATTTTGCATAACGCATCAATCATCTCTTCAATCCAAATTTCTTTGGTTATAAATTCTTCTAATATCTTTATTGCTTCTTCATAGTACTTGTTACAAATCAACTCTTTTCCATAGTAGTATAAATCTCTGTCACTTAATTTATTTCCAGCTTCAATATTTTTTTTATATAATTGCAGATTTCTATCACTTACACATTTTATTTTATGATGAATTATGCAAATATCACTATCAAAAAAATTTCCACTTACATCTATATACTCATGAACAAATCCTATCCATTTGAAATTCTTACTTTTTTTTACTATTCTATTTCTTCTTCCTATAAAAGCAAGGTGATCATCTTCATCTATAACCATATTAGTTTCTAAGGTTACAATATCAATGCTATCATCTAAGTTCACTTTTAATTTTTTTAATTTTTCTATATTTTCTTCATCTAAATATTCATCTGCATCTAACCATAATATATAGTCCTTACTTGCTTTGCTAAAGGAAAAATTTCTTGCTTTACTAAAATCATCTATCCACTTAAAATAATATATCTTATCTGTATATTCTTTTACAATCTCTATAGTATTATCATTTGAACCTGTATCTACTATTATTATTTCATCAACTATATCTTTTACTGTATCTAAGCATCTTTTAATTACTTTTTCCTCATCCTTTACTATCATACATAGACTTAAGTTAATCATTATGACATTCTCCTTAAATTATAGTTGTAGTTTAATATATGATAGAATGTCATTTTTTGTTAAAAAACTATAATTATTCTCTTATATATTTATTTAATCCTTCTACATATTTTTCCATATTATTTATAAACTCTTCCAATTCATATTTTGACATATTTATATTTTTTTCCTTTTTAAATATTTCACAACTAGTATTAATTATTTCTTCACTACATTTATAGTAATTAGATTTAAGTTCTATTTTTATTGACTCCCTAAGTCCAGCTATAAACTTTTCAATATCTTGTAGCATATCCTTATTACTTTTATCTGATTTTAATTTGTCATAAATTATTTTACCTACAGCCCCACATATTGTTCCAGCTATTAGTAGTGGTGGACAGTATATCATTAATGCACTTGAAATTGTGACTGAAGCTGCACTAGAACCAACTGCTGCTGCATATACTGATGCAATACCTCCTGAAGTTACACCTAAAATTGCTCCTGTTCCTACACTTGCAAGAATCTCATTTAAGTTCAAATCATTTTTATCTATCTTATAGTGAGTGTTATTTAAAAATTCATCTTTATAGTAAACTCTTTCTACAGATTTATTTATGTTATTATTTATTTCATATTGCACTTCTCTTATGCATTCTTCCCATTCATTAAAAAATAGTTTATCTAATTCATCTTTTTTTTCATTTATGCATTTATTTATATAACTTTCATTTATATATTCATTTGCATATTCTAAATTATTGTTTATTTTATTTATCTGATCATAGAAAAATATTCTATCAATCCAGTCATCTATTTCAAAATTCATCTTTGAAGTTACATAGTCCAGCTTATTTCTAAGTATATTTTCATACCTTAAAATTTCTTCGCTTAATATAGAAATACTTTTATAATAATCATAGTTTAATATTATTTCTTTTTGTATAATTCCTTGAAGTGAACTCTTTAAACTTTCCTCTTTCACGCCATTAGAATTTCTATATAACTCGTCAATATAATTCTTAAGAAGTTCATAATTTTCTCTCAGTTCCTTATAATCCTCTTCTTTAATACTTTCAATATCACCTAAATAATCATTTTTTATTTTAGCTTCATATTCCAAATATGATGATATTAAGAAAAATTTATCTATATAAAGTCCATATTCTTCATTTATATATTCTAAAACTTCATCTTTATCATCTTGAAGTAAATCGCATTTATTTATTACGCCTATTATAGGTTTTTTTAATGATTCTATTATATCTAATGTATTTATTATATCTTCCTGACCTATATGTGTAGCATCTATTACAAAAACTATAAAATCAGCATTTTGTATATAATTTAAAGTCTTTGTTTCATTTTTAGTAGTTATACTTCTTAGGCCTGGAGTATCAACAATATTTATTTTTTTTAAAATATCTAAATCTAAATATATTTTAGTTACACAATCAACTATTTTAGTATCATATTTTTCACCATATGTTACTTCCAATATTGATGATGTAGCTTCTAACACATCAGTTTTACTTATATCCTTTTCTAATAATGCATTTACTAATGTTGACTTTCCTGATTTAACCTCTCCTACTATTACAATCTTTAAAGGATTAGTCTTATTTATTTCTAATAATTCAAGATTATCCATACTATTATTTAAATTTTTTATAACTAAATTCTTAAAAGGTATATTTTCTTCTTGTGATAATTTTGTTCTTAATGGAGATCTTAAAAAATCTAACTTCACTTCTTGAATACATTCATTTATTTCCTTCAAAGTATCACCTCAAATTCCTTATCATATTATAAATCATGTCTAAATCTTTTATATGATTTTTTATGTTCTTATAATTTAAGTACTTATATTCAAAAGTATTTTCTCTTATATTCTCTATATTAATTTTCATTAGTTCAAATTTTTCATTTACTTCATGTACGGATTCTTCTATTAAAGTATCTATTTTTTTATAAATAGTATTTAATATAATTTCATCATTTTGGGTGAATTTTTTTGATTTATTTCTAATTATAGAATTGAGTATAGTTTCTTCTGAAAGGTTATTTTTTTCTTTTGATTTTATAGATTTTAAAAGATTATAATCTATAACAATATTTTTATTTTTAGTTATATATATATTATAATCTATGTATTTATTAAATTTATCACCTTTTATAAAATTAGACTTTCTAAATAATTCTTGATAAATAATCTTAATTTCTTTATTGCAAATTAGTTCTATTTCTTTTAGGTTTTGCACTAAAATCTCCATATTAATATCTTTGTAACAAGACTTATTTTTAATTGATTTTATTAAGTCTATTATATAGAACTTAGTTTTATTTATCTTCTCACTATCTTCTAACTTTAATGTATTATATATTGATATATCTTTATACAACTCTCGCTTATATCTATCAATATTTTTTAATATTTTTTCAGATTTTAAACTCAAATTTTTTCTTTTTGAATTTATTTGATTTATTTCAGCCGTTCTCTTGAAGTATGTATTTATAGATTTTTTGAGTATTCTTATATTACTTCTACATACTAACTCTTCTTTGTTTTCACTAATACCATTTATAGCATCCTTAGCTGATATAAATACTATATCATCAAATACATTGCTATAAATTTCTTTAACCTTTAATTTTATTTTGTCTAAATTATATGGATTATTTTTTTCTATTATATCTATTTTATTTACTACTAGTACCATCTTCTTTTTTAAATCAGTGAGTCTATTTAACTTATTAATATCATTTATTAAGTCACAACTATTTTTTGAAACAATATTTTGAGCATCTATAATCCAAATTATTCCATCTGATTTTATATAATAATCTTTTATTGATGCAATCAAACTTTTATCTAAATTCTGATTAAGACCAGGTGTATCTACAATAATAAAATCATCTAAAATTCCGTTTTTATTAAGATAATATTTCGCTTCTACAATTTCTGAAATATAAAGATATTTCTTTTCTAAGTTTTTTTTATATTTTTCTAATGCTTTAACTTCTAAATTATTATTTATCTTATATTCCTTTAAATATTTAAAGATTTTCTTCTTAGATTCTTTAAATTTTTTTTCCTCTTCTAATAATAATTTTTCTCCATTTTCTAATGACATAACTTCTTTCTCTTTATTTATATAAGAAAACTCAACTATTTCTTTCAGCTCTTTAGATTTACAAAATAAATCTAATTTCCAAGTATTAGGTAAATCTTTCGTTTTAATAAAAGAATCTTCAAGCAATGCGTTTATTAACGTGGACTTTCCATAGTTTCCATTTCCTATTACAAATAATAAAAAAGGATTCATCAATTCCTTTAGATTTTCTAAAGAATCCATTATTTCAAATTCAACTTCATTTAAAAATCTTAATGACTTATTTATATCAGTAAAGTTAATATCTTCTTCTAAATTATTTCTATAAATCTGTAGTTCCTCTTTCATACAATCAATTATTTCTAATAAATTATTAAGTACTGAGCTAAATCTAAAAAATTCTTTATTTCTATTAACTGAATTCATTTACATCAGTCCTCTACACATATCAAATATTTAATAAATTATATGTGTAGATACTCTAATATATGTAAATAAGCAAAATAATAAAATTCCTTGCATAACAATCATTTTATTGTATGTAAGGAACTTTATCTTTCTTTTTAATTATATATTAATCCATTATAATCTTTTTTTAATTTTACTTATTATAGCAAGTTTTAATAAAAATGCTTTAATTGTTTTAATCTACTTGGATGTCTAAGCTTACGTATTGCCTTAGCTTCTATTTGTCTTATTCTCTCTCTCGTAACCCCAAACACTTTACCGATTTCTTCAAGAGTTTTTGGATCATCATCATCAAGCCCAAATCTCATTCTCAATACTTTCTGTTCTTGCTCACTAAGACCAGTTAATAATTCTTCTATTTTTTCTCTTAAATTGTGTTGTTCAACTTCATGTATAACAACATCAGCAAAATTTGCATCAGATGGAATAAATTCAACTAAGCTACTGTCTTCATCTTCTTTTATAGGAGTATCTAAAGAAACTATATTTTTATCTCTTTTTAATATATCTATAACTTTTTCAACTTCAAGATCACAAACTTTTGCAAGCTCTTCTAATGAAGGTTCCCTTTGAAGTACATTTGCAAGTTCTTGTTTTTTTCTTTTTACAAAATTAATTCTTTGATGAAGATGCACTGGTATCCTTATTGTATTTTCACAATCATCAATATATCTTGTTATACTTTGTTTTATCCACCAAGTAGCATAAGTACTAAACTTATATCCTTTGGTATAATCATATTTTTCTACAGCTTTTATTAAACCAATATTTCCTGCTTGAATTAAATCAAGCATATCAACACTTTCTTTTCTATATCTTTTTGCTATACTTACAACTAATCTGTAGTTTGCATTTATAAACTGCTCTTTAGCATCAGGTGATGAATCACATATTGCTTTAGCTAATTCAACTTCTTCTACTGCAGACAACATTTTGTACTCTTCTATTTCTTTTAAATACATTTTCATTGCATTGGATGAATTTGATGAATCTCCGTAAATATAATTTTCATAAGTATTTTCTCTTTTAGCCCCCATAATCTAACCCCTTCTATACATATAGTTTATTAAATTCAATATTAAAGTGTCTGTAGTCTTATTTATAGAATATGATTATAATTTATAAAAAATACCTTGTACACACTATCCTATTTCTATTTATTCTAAAAAGTCAATTAGTTTATTTATCAATAATTCTACATATATCTTAAAAAACCTTTTTATTTTTTAAAATCATATTCCACGTTACTTAAATCTTTATAATATTTTTAATTTATATCCTATACATATACACTAGCAAATTACTTATGCATACATAATCTGTCATTATAATAATTACTTAGTAAATTCTACTAATAGGCCTAAATTCCCTTCTTTTTTATAAAAATTTTGTATTTTAGACAAAATAAAAGACCGCATATAATGCGGTCTTTTATTTTCGAACGACGTTATAAATCCCACTAGTAATAAATCCTTCGCATCTTTGCCCCAACACTTACGGTTTTATTAGTGAATTTTAACCATTTAATAATAACATCATTGAAAATTATAGTCAAGTTTTCTTATTTAATTATTCGTGATGATGATTGCATCCGCATTCGTGATTTTCACCATGGTTGTGTCCTCCACAACATCCACCTTCATGATGATCGTGTCCATGATCATGTCCACATCCACATCCACATTCGTGATGATGATCAGCTTCTAATTCTTTTATTTTTTCTTCCATTTCAAAGAATTCTTTTACCATTGTTTCATATGTAGGAAGCTCTGCTTCTGTATCATATTCTTCACCAGTCCAATCAGCATACATCATTTCATTTCCGTTAGTTAATATCATTCTTCCAGCCATAGTTATATTATCAACATCTTCTAAGAAGTCTATTTGCTTTTGAACTGTTTCACCTTCCATAGCAACATCTTCATCTAAGCATTTTACTATTAAAACTGGAGCATAATAGTCTTCGCTATCTTTTACATTTACTATTATATCTAATATACCTTCTGCTCCTTCTTCAAATTCAGATAAAGGTACATCTGTATCTATCATATCGTGAGGAACTAGTAAATCTTCCATTAAATATTTTATTACTCTCTCTTTTACTAATTGTTGTGACATATTTATTATATCTCCTTTCAATGTTCTATTATCCTAAACCAAAGTTTACCTTTTTATAGTATAATACATCAATATTTTTTTCAATGTTTAGATAAAAATATTTTAATCTGCATTATATATAATACCCATTTTATAGCGTTCTAACTAAATTTTAAAGACATTTATATTATAAACTCATAGCGCATACCTTCCTTATTATAATTAGAATCGTAGAACTATTATATCTTCATTTATAAATTACATTTCTTAAACAAATCATTTTTATCCTGACCTTTATTAAAATTTTATAATTATTTGAAGTATTTTTTTCATTTTTTATATTATTAATTTCATTTTACTGAAATTGTAACTTTTGAAATTAAATTTGTTACTTTTAAAGTCTATAATTTATCACTTTGTTATTTTTTTATATAGATTTATTTTTAATAAATCTGTTTTCTAATGATTTTTATAATAACTTTTTCATATATAAATCATTAAAATTTATTTTTATTCAATTTATATATATTTTTTAAAATTTTATACCTGTTGAAATTACTAGCATATATCTATTTTTTCGCCTATTTACATTTATTTACATGTATTTTCGACAATTTTCTATGTTATCATTAATTTACGAAAGGGGTCCTCCCTAACTAATAGGTTACAATTTAGTAACATTTTCAGAGTTTTATAAATAACGAAGGAAGAGGTGTTTTTATGATTAAAAAATTAAAAACTTTATTAGCATTAGGAGTAGTTACTGTAGTTACTGCAGGTACAGCTGCACCAGCTAACGCTTTATCAAATACTAAAACTAGTACTACTAAAAGAGTTATATATGTATGTATAAATGGTAAAAAGTATCAAATAAATACAAATTGCTCTAACAACAATAATAACGATTCTACTAGTAAACCTGACAACAATACTGGTTCTAACGGATCTACTAGCAAACCTGATAGCGATACTGATTCTAATAACGGTTCTACTAGTAAGCCAGACAACAATACTGGTTCTAACAATGATTCTACTAGTAAGCCTGATAATAATACTGATTCTAATAACGGTTCTACTAGTAAGCCAGACAATAATACTGGTTCTAACAATGATTCTACTAGTAAACCTGATAACAATACTGATTCTAACAACGGTTCTACTAACCAAGATTCAACTAATAGCTTTGCAGCTTACCAACAAGAAGTTGTTAATTTAGTAAATAAAGAAAGAGCTAAATATGGTTTAAGTGCACTTAAATCAAATGCATCATTAGCTAATGTTGCTACAATAAAATCTCAAGATATGATTGATAAAAACTACTTTGATCATACTTCACCAACTTATGGTTCACCATTTGATATGATGAAGCAATTCGGAATAAGCTATAAGACTGCTGGCGAAAATATAGCTATGGGTCAAAAAACTCCAACAGAAGTTGTTAATGCTTGGATGAATTCTCCTGGGCATAGAGCTAATATATTAAATGAAAACTTTACTCAAATAGGAGTTGGAGTTGCAAAGAATTCAAAGGGACAATTATATTGGACACAAATGTTTATAGGATAATAGAGCCTTTAAATAATAAGTATAAAAAGTGTAGATTAGTTTAACTATTCTACACTTTTTATATATTAAATATTAATTTTTAAAAATATTTATATCTATTATATCTGCATCTGCAAATTTCTTTAGTAATTCACAGGCATAATCAATATAAGTATTTAATTGCTTATCTCCATCAAAAGAGATTATATTCATAGCTATATTTTCAGTGTTATCTCTAATCATGGCTCTATCCGAATCAGATGTTGTGCTACCAAATTTACCATCTTTGTCTTCAAATAAAGGCATATTACTTAAATTTATATCTCCTCTACCTATACCCTTATATGAGCTTCCTTCTTCTCCAACGTTAAATAATATTGTATTATCTATCTTATCATTATCATAACATCCTATAGAATAACCACTTATTAATGATATTAAGTTATTTATGTCTACGACATTATTTACTTTATATAATTCATTACCTTTTACTATTCTTCTTACTAAAGATTCTGAAGACACTTTATACCTACTTGGATCTTTGCCTAATTTTTTATAAGCAACTCTCGAACTATGTATATTTTCTATTTTTAAAACATCTTCTAGCTTGTATTTATTTTGAATTTCTATGCATTTTTCGTTTATAATTTTCCATAGTTCATCATCACTCTTTTTTATTTTCACCTTAGCTCGTATGCTTCCTATAGCTACATCTATATTATTTTCTTTAAACTCATTTGAAATATTTATTAACATAACGCCTCTCCTTTATGTTATAGATACACTTATATGTAAATTATATTTATTAATATATTTCTTAATTTTGCAAGTAATATAAACTATAAAAATATCCCTTATATTCAATTAACTCATCAAAAGTTCCTTTTTCTATAATCATACCATCTTTCATAACAATTATTTCATCATATTTAAGTAATGTATTTCTTATAAGCTTGTGTGTTACGACTATTAATGTCAAATCTTCAATAGATAATAATGAATTTTCTAAGTGATATGCAGTTTCATTATCTAAAGCAGAAGTCGATTCATCTAAAATTAGAATTTTTGTATTATTTATTAATGATCTAGCAATAGCTATTCTTTGCTTTTCTCCTCCAGATAACTTATTTCCATTTTCTCCAACTAAAGAATCAATTCCATTAGGAAGTGATTCTATTAAATTAGATAGGCCCGCTCTTTTACAAATATTTAAAACTTCTTTATCACTATAGTTTGAAAATAGTTTTATATTCTCTTTTATACTATCATCAAACATAAATACATTTTGTTGAATCATAGACATATTTTTATACAAATCATGGCTTAGTATATTTTGAAGATTTTTATTATCTATTAATATATCTCCATCATAGTTTTTATAATATCTCATTAATAGCTTAATTAATGTACTTTTACCACTTCCGCTCTCTCCTACAATTGCATACTTTTTATTTTTATCAAAGTTTATATTTATATTAGATAACGTCTTTCTATCATCCGTGTAAGAGAAATTCAAATTACTAACTTTTATATTTTCCTCAAATAACGGTAATTCTAAACATTCAATATTGTCATTTGAATTGTTAATCATACTATCAATTTTATCAGCAATAAGAGATACTGATTTTATTTGATTTATTAGAGATATGCTTACCTTAACAGGTCCAACTATGTGTGTACTTAATTGAATTATTATTATTGCTGTTCCAACAGATACACTTCCTTTGTACATTAAGTATCCACCTAAGATTAAAACACCTAAGTATATGGTTACACTAAATGAAAGTGAAAATCCTCTTATTACCGCTTCAAGTATAGAACATCTTCTCTTACTACTTTCAACAGTAGTAGATGATTGTTTAAAAATTTCCTTGATCTTAAATCCTATATTAAACCCTTTTATTACTTCAAATCCAGAAAATAGATCTTTTGTAACTGAAGTAATATCTTCAAGGTTACTTGAATAATTATTCTTCTCAATTACTAATTTTTTTGATAGAACATTTGGTATAATAAATCCTAAAGTCCCAAATATAGCTATAAAAATTACTATGGCTGGACTAATAGAAAATAAAAAAACTAATGATATTATAAATGATATAAAAGAAGAAATAACTTGGAATATATTATTAAATAAGCTATCTTCTATTATTTTAATATCATTATAAAGAATTGATATGTACTTACCACTATTATCTAAAGCAAAGTCTTTCATATCCTTATTTAATATTTTGTTAAATATATCAGTTCTCATATAATTAACTGTATTTTTTATATAAGATGACATAACTAAACCGTCTATGTACTCTGTTATAAATAAAATTATTATAAGCGCAATACTTGTTATAATAATAGGAATAAATCTTTGACTTTCTCCATTTGCAAATATATCTACTATAAATCCCATAATAAAATCAAAAGCTATAACAGATAAAGCTGCCATTGATATGGTTATAACTCTTGTGAAAAATAAAAGTTTATATTTAAAGATGTATTTCCATAATTTTTTCATTATTCCCTCCTAATTTATAATTAAAATATGATATTAACATAAAGTAAATTCTATGAAATTTAAAGTGTTTAGTTACAGAAATAAACTCCATTACTCTATTGCATATATAGTATTTTATGTTATTTACTTTAGCTTGATTAGTATATCTTCTTTTATTTTCTCTATACTTAATCTATCTATAAAACTACTAAGTCTTTCTCCTTCCAATGCGTTTATTTTATAGTAATTAAGAAGTTTTCCAATTATTAACATGACATCTCTCTCATTTAAATTATCTGCAAGTAAATCATATTTTCTTTGTTTTAAACCACTTTTTCCTCCGATAACTATAAATAATTTTCCATCTATATCAGGTAGTACACCTATATCTTTTGAATATGCGTTTGTGCATGAATTTTTACAGCCAGCAACTGCTATTTTTACTTTTGCAGGTAGCTCCATTCCGTGATACTTTTTAGTTATCTTCATTCCTAACCCTATTATAGGGTATTTCGATCTTCTACAAAAATTAGCTGAACATATATCTATATTTATAACTGAACATATATCTTTAATAGCAGGTTCCATATTTAAATCTTTCCATATATTATCTATATCTTCTTTCATTAAATTTCCAATAGTTATTTTCTGAGCTGAAGTCAGTCTTACTGATGCTTTATACTTTTTTGCAACTTCTCCTATTTTTATAAGCTGATCCGGAGTTATATATCCTCCAGGAATCATAGGTGTTATTGAATATTTTTCTTTCCCATCTATATTTTTCTGTAACTTTGCGTATTTCTTCATTTTATTCTCCTTACTCTTATTTATAAATTAATATAATTATTTTACCAAATATTTACTTACCTTAATATTAGAATATTTATCTACTTAAAAAAACCTATAAAACAAACTTTTATAAGTTTATTTTATAGGTTTTACTTTTTATTTTTATATAATAACCTTAATTAAGCTAATTCTAATGCTACTTCCATCATTTTAGTAAAAGCAGTTTGTCTTTCCATTGCAGTTGTAGCAACACCTTCAAATGGTAAATCTGATATAGTTAACATACAAAGTGCGTTAACACCAGCTCTTGCAGCATTCATATAAAGGGCTGCTGCTTCCATTTCTACTGCTAATATATTCATCTTGCTCCATGTTTTTAATGAATCCATTCCGTTGTCATTATAGAAAACATCGCTTGATAATATATTTCCAACTTTAGCATCTATGCCTTTTTCTTTTGCTATATCATAAGCTTTTTTTACAAGCTCAAAACTAGCAGATGGAGCATAAGTTCCTGGTAAGTTATATTGAGCGCCATAGTTAGAATCAGTACTCGCTGCCATACCTATTACTAAATCTTGTATTTTTAAGTCCTTATTTAAAGCTCCTGCAGAACCTATTCTTATAAGATTTTTAACTCCATAAAAGTGTATTAATTCATATGAGTATATTCCCATAGATGGTCCACCCATACCAGTACCTTGTACAGATATTCTCTTTCCTTTGTAGTAACCAGTATATCCATACATTCCTCTTACTGTATTGTATTGAACTGCATCTTCTAAAAAGTTTTCTGCTATAAACTTAGCTCTTAATGGATCACCTGGTAATAATATAGTTTCTGCTATATCTCCCTTATTAGCATTATTGTGTGCTGTTAATCCCATATATCTTTCCTCCAACTGTCTTTAGTTTACTACTTATTTTGCTTTATTATATTGTTCTTCATTCACTGGAACAACTATTTCACCATTTTTTATTTTTTCAGCTTGTTCTTCAACGAATTTTAAAATTTCTTCACTTACAAAGTTTTTAGTTGATGGCGCAATTCCTACTGCATCCTCTTTTAAGCCGCATACAGTTACTTCGCCACCATTAAATTTGCCATCTAATAAATTTTTTACCATGTCGAATACTACATTGTCAACTCTTTTTATAGCTGATGTTATAACATTCTCTGGTGCTACAAAGTTTTGATCCATATCAACACCTATAGCTTTTTTATTATTTTCTCTAGCAGCTTCTATTGCTCCAGTTCCCGTGCTTCCTGCTGCTGTAAATATTATATCAACATCATCCTTATGCATTTGATTAGCTATTGCTTTTCCTTTAGCTGCATCTGCATATGTGTCTGCATACTGTCTAGATACTTTTATATTATTTCCTACAGATTCTGCACCTGCTAAAAATCCATATTCAAAACTTTCTATCACAGGTACTTTAGTTCCACCTATAAATCCAACTTTTCCAGTTTCACTCATTTTAGCTGCAATTAGTCCAACTAAATAAGATGCTTCTTCCGCTTTAAACATTATTGAATTAACATTAGCTGGTTGATTTTCATATGCATAATCTATTATTGCGAATTTTTGTTCTGGATAACTCTTTGCTGCATTTTCTATAGCTTTGTCCATTTGGAATCCTATACCTATTATTAAATCAGAATCTTGATCTACTGCAGTTTCTACATTAGCATCATAATCTGATACTTGTTTAGATTCTAAAACACTAATTTCTACCCCTAATTCTTTTTCAGCTCTTTGTAAACCTTCCCAAGCACTTTGGTTAAAACTTTGATCGTTTATTCCACCTAAATCTGCTATCATAGTTATTTTAGTCTTATTATCATCTCCTGAGCTTTCATTACTTGAACTACATCCTACTAAAACTGAAGATGCTAATGATAGTATTAATCCTAGTGATAAAATTTTTTTTATTTTCATGTTCTCCTCCAAATAATTTTGATTTGTATTTATTGTATAACGGCATTAGACAAATTGCAACACTTTTCTCCTTATTTATTACACACCATTTTGTATTTAGTATATCACTTTATTCTCTATGTGATAATTATCGCACTTTTTTATTATTAGTTTTCTTATTATATAGACATATTTTTATTTATTTCATAATAAATTCATTATAAATTCATCATTTAATAATTTTATTTAAAAATTCATATTTTTAAAAATATATAATAAAATAAAAAAATTCATGTTTATATAAACATGAATTTTTTTATTTAATATAGAGTTACTCTTCCTGAAATATCATTAACTTTTATTTTTATTAACAGTAAATCATCTAGGTTGCGATTTTCTAAATACTCTTTTTCTAATATCTGATTATCACTAAATATTTTTTGTATATATATATTTTTAGGTTTAACACTTTTTATTGATACTATTTCCCCAGAAATAATAATACTTTCAAAATTTGCATTACAAGTGTAATCAACCGGATTGTCTATTTCTATAGAAATATTTTTATTATTATAAATGCTCTTTATTTTTTTCCCTCTCTTCTCACTAGCCATATAAAAATAAATTCCATCACTTTCTGTGGTATAGTGAAAGTACATAGGAACTATATATGGGGTATTTTCTATACATAAACCCAATTTACACAATATACTCTTATCTAAAACCTTATATATTTCTTCTAATGATAATTCTTTATACGGAATTAGATTTATTGAACAAATATCAAGATTATCCTTTAAAGTCATAAAGCTTCTCCTTTTAAGTTGACATATTCTCTCATATAATCTTATGTATTTTTATATAAAATTGTTACACCTTATTATTCGTTAATAAAATCTATTATATTGCTATATAGAGCTTTTGCATCATTATATCCATCTTCATATAAAGAAGTAAGTTTTGATATATTTTTCTCAACCTGACTAATTTTTACAGGATTTTTAGGTCTTATTATAAGAACTTCATTATTTTTTTCTAGCTCTTTTAATCTTTTTAGACTTCTATTATAGTTTATATGTCTATTTTCTATAGCTTCTATAAGTTTGGGATATTCCCTATATTTTCTTTTTATAATAGGAATAAATTTTTGCTGCCCTTTTTCATAGGTTTCATCTCGAGTAAGTATTACTATATTTTTCTTATATCCATTTTTTATTGCATATTCTATAGGTATAGAGTCTGCAACACCACCATCTAAAAGCTTATATCCATTCACCTCTACTATATTAGAAAACATTGGTATAGATGAGGATGCTTGCATATAAGGAATATCTTTATTTAAATCTTTAAGTTGAAAATATTCTGCTTTTCCCGTTTCACAATTAGTTGTTACTGCTATGAATTTAGTTTTTGATTTATTGAAAGTATCATAATCATAAACATTTAATTCATTAGGTATCTTATTAAATATAAATTCCATTCCAAACATAGAGCCTGTTTTTATTAAGTTTCTAAAACTTAGATAATCTTTATGCTTAAGATAATCTACAGTTACATTATATGATCTTTTTAATTGCTTTGATAAATATGATGCACCATGACAACTTCCTGCAGATACACCAATTACACAATCAACTTCAATATCTTTTTCTATAAAAAAATCTAATACTCCAGCAGTATAAATCCCCCTCATACCGCCTCCTTCTAATATTAATCCTATTTTATTCATATATAACTCCTTTAAATCTTCTATGTTAATTATTTTTATAAAAATTATATATCAAAATCAAATAAATATACATAATAACTTATCAACAAAATAAGGTAATATAAAAGTCTATTTTGTATTACCATGTATTGATATATACAGTATTCTTTAATAAAAAATAAGTTCAAGAGTTTTTTATTCTCTTAAACTTATTTTTATTATATATTATATTTTTATTATATATTATACATTTACTTCTTTTTTACTTCTACTCTTACGAAGCTTAGCATATTCTGCTGCAGCTGTAAAAAGAACATCTGTAGAAGAGTTAAGAGCTGTTTCGCAAGAATCTTGTATAACTCCTACTATAAATCCAACTCCAACAACTTGCATTGCAATGTCATTTGGTATCCCAAATAAACTACAAGCAAGAGGTACTAGTAATAATGAACCTCCAGCTACTCCTGAGGATCCACAAGCACTTATTGTTGATAATAAACTTAAAACTAAAGCCATACCTACATCTACTTTTATTCCTAGTGTATTTACTGCTGCAAGTGTTAGTATTGATATTGTTATAGCAGCTCCTGCCATATTTATTGTGGCACCTAATGGTATAGAAACTGAATAAGTATCTTTATCTAATCCTAATTCTTCACATAGTTCCATATTTACTGGTATATTTGCTGCAGAACTACGTGTAAAAAAGGCAGTTATTCCACTATCTTTTAAACATTTAAATACCAATGGATATGGATTTTGGTGAGTCGCTCCAAATACTATAATTGGGTTTACTATAAGAGCTATAAATGCCATGGAACCTACTAATAATATTATTAACTGCCCATATCCTAGTAATGTTTCTAAACCTTGTGTAGCTATACTATCAAATACAAGGCCCATTATTCCAAATGGTGCAAAACTTATAATCCATCTAACTACTTGAGATAAAGCGTCTGATACATTGCTAATCATTGTTTTTGTAGACTCTGCAGAATTTTTAAGTGCAAGACCTAAAATTAATGCCCATGCTAATATTCCTATATAGTTAGCATTAAATAATGCCTTAACTGGATTATCAACTATATTTACAAGTAAATTTTTTAATACCTCTGCAACACCGCCTGGAGGTGCCACATCATTAGCAGTAACTCCAAGAGTTAGTTTAATCGGGAACATAAAACTTGCTATAACTGCAATTAGCGCTGCTAAAAATGTTCCTAAAAGATAAAGCCCTATAATTGAACTCATATTAGTCTTTTTACCACTTTCATGTTGTGATATAGCTGTCATTACTAAGAAAAATACTAAAATAGGTGCAACACCTTTTAATGCGCTTACAAAAAGTGATCCAAGTATAGTTATTGGACTAGCGTATGTTGGAACTGTTGTAGCTAATATAATACCAATAATTAATCCAACTAAAATTCTCTTTACTAAGCTTATACTGTTCCATTTTTTTAATAATTCTTTCATTTTTCCCTCCCTTAAGCTTATATATAATTTGTATTTATTAATTATTATACATTTTCTATAAAAATCCTTTTTAATCCTTTAATTATTATACATTTTCTATAAAAATCCTTTTTAATCCTTCGTATTTTTATGAATTTTCTAAATTTTCTTTATGCAGTGTTCTATTTTAAATATTTTATCTATCAGTTTTATATACTTATATAAAAAATATTGCAATCTAGCTTGTCTTATGCAAACTATATTACAATATTTTTTATTTCTGGTATTTTTATTATAAATTCAGTTTCAATTTCATCACTATATATATCTAATGTACAATTATATGATTCTAATATTTTCTTTATATGATATAAACCATACCCTCTATCTTTCCCCTTTGATGAATATCCAAGTTCAAATATCTTATTAATATCTTCTATCTTGCTACCATTATTTTTTATAGATATATTATAAAAATCGTCTTCTTTATAAGTATCTACATGTATATATTTATAATCTCTATTGAATTTTTTAAGTTCATCTATTGAATTATCAACTATATTTAGAAGTATTGAAGTAAGTTCTGAGTCTGATAACTCTATTTTTTCTAATAAGCTATCTATACATGCAGTTAATTCTATATTATACTTAGATGCTCTTCTTTTCTTAGTATTAAGAACTGCATCTATATAAGAATTTCCTGTATTAAAATATATAATAGAGTTGCTATTTTCATTTGCTATACTTAATATATAGTTTTTTGCATCTTCATTTTTTCCATTTGTAACTTGCATTAATATAACCTGTAAATGATTCATATAATCATGCTTTTGTATTCTTAGTAAGTCTACAGTTTCTTTCATTTGATTTAAATTTGTTTGCATTAGATTATTTTCTAATTTACTTAATATTTTTTGCTTGTTATGATTTATAATTGTTAAAATTAATCCTATTATTAAAATTATTAATGAAAAAAATAGATATATTGCTATTAAATTGCTAGACCCTAGATTTTTATCTTTATTATTTTCTAAATCTAATAATATAATCGTTATTACTAATAAAACTAGTATACTTGATGATACTATAATAGATTCTATATTTTTATTAATATATAAACTAATATTTTTTATTTTTTTATTTATCTCTACTTGATGTTTTTCTTTATATTTTTTAATTATAATATAGATTCCATAAAGTGTAATTAGACAAATATGACATACAATTATTTTATATAATTTATTGTTTAATATCACTTCTAATTTTATCCCCATATTATTAATAATAATTAGTGCTATTACATCAAGCATAAACCTTATAACTAATGATGTAATCGTTGCTATACATATATTAACAAACCTTATATTAGTCATTATGTATATAGATATACATATTGTTAATCCTTGAATTGTACTTCCTAAAGATGTTCCAGTTGTATACTTTATTATTGTAATTATTGAATAAATAACCGTACTCCATATTAACTGATTTGTTGTAAATTTATTATTAACTAGTATAGATATTAATAAAAATATAACTATAAACTCGGGTATATCTATAAATAATAGGTCTATTAAATACATTTAACATTCTCCTTATATCTTATATTTTATATAGTAACATAATAAAATATTTTTTCCTAAATTTAGACTTATATATCTTACTTACAAAATAATAAATATTATGTTTTTTTAAATTTACGCATTTTCTGCCATTTTTCTTTCAAGTCTTAACGTTTTAAATATAGTATAAACTTTACTCCATATAAGAGGTAATATAGTGCATACTAAAGGTAATACAAAATAATCTAATATTTCATATTTTCCTAGACCTATGAATTTATCATAAAAGAAGTTAACAGTCATATGATGCATCATAATAGCCCAAGTATTATTTCCTATATAGTTAATAGTATTTTTTATTTTATTATTCTTTATAGATTCTGTTAAATAAGCTATAAATTTTGATACATGAAGAATATAATATATTCCCATTATAGAAACTATCAATGGTAAAAACACTTTATCTCTAAACACTAATGCCCTCATACTAAAGGTATAATTTCCTAAAAATGCTATAAATAATATTTTCGCTACTATTAAGATTAAAAATGATTTTACATTAAGAGGTATCTTATCTTTCAGATATTTTTTATAAATATATCCTAAATGATAAAATTGAAAACCAAAAGAAGTCCTAAGTATTACCCATAATAAAGAATTATTTTCTTCATTAAAATTAATAGATAAATAAGTACTTACAAAACCTAATAATATAAATACTCCTAATAGTATAAAATCAACTTCTTTTTCTTTGTTACTTTTTATCTTTGTTCTAAATAATAAATAAGTAACTTGTACTAAAAATAAAAATAAGACAAACCATCCTGGGCCATTTAAATTAAATTGGTATCCAGATATCCATGGCTCTACAAAAATATTATGAATTGTAGCTTCCTTACTTTTATAAAAAAGACCTTCATTTACTAAAACCATTGTTAAAAAAGCATAGAAAATATTTGTTATATAATAAGGAACTATTAAAGATTTTACTTTTTTATTAACAAATATATTTATATCGCTATTCTTATTTAAGTTAATAAAGTATCCAGAAATAAATATAAATAGTGGCATATGATAAGAATATGCTGGAAATATTTCTTTAAATTCTCCATATGGAATACCTATAAGATCAAATAAATTAAACCCTGTGTGCCCACCAACTACCATAATTATTCCTAATACTTTAATGATGTTCATATAATAGCTGTCATTTAAAATTTTAGTACCCATTACTCCTCCTAATAAGATGATTGTTGTATAATTATATCATAATATGTCTAAAAATAACTAAATTTGTAATTATATAAATGTGTAAATTTTTTACAAACAATCTTTATTTAAATTTACTATTATTAATTATTTATATAGGTATGCAATTGAGACAATTGATTTTATTTGAATTTATGTATTATAATATATTCTGTAATACATTTATAATTTGAAAGAGGATAAAAAAGTGAGTAAGTTTCTAAAGAAAAATAAAAACAGTATTGTCATGGCTATGAATGTAATGATAATTGCTTTAGGATTCTTTTCTAAAGATTACAAATTTGTAGTTATAGGTATATTATTAGCTATTCTTAATGTATACGTTGCATCTCAAGAAAAGAAAATTGAAGAGCAAAAGGCCTTATTAAAGACTGAAAAAAAAGCCCTACTAAAAGAGCAAAAGGCTAAAATAAAGGGCAAGAAGAAAAAGAAAAAAACTAAAAAAAGAAGATAAACTTAAAATAAAACTAGGTAGAGTAAGCATTAAAATAATCTACCTAGTTTTATTTTGAATTTATTTCTATAAATTTATCCTTTATCTAACAATAAATCGGTTAATTCTATATAATTATGAAAGTAAATCTATATCAAATTAGCATTCTAAAATTCTATTTTAATATTTTCTCTTTCATTTATACTTTCAAGTTCAAAGAATATCTCTTCTTTAAACTTAAACATAGATGCAACAATACAATTAGGAAATTTTTGAATACTTGTATTAAACTCTCTAACTACTCCATTATAGTATCTTCTTGATTTCTCTATTTCTGATTCAATTTGTTGAAGCTGATTTTGTAAGTTAACAAATTGAGTATCTGCCTTTAAATCTGGATAATTCTCGCTTAGCATTAATAATCTACTTAATGCATTTGATAATTCTCCTTCATATTTTAATTTGTCATCTACGCTACTAGAAAGAGCTTTTCCTCTAGCTTCTATAACTTGATTTAGGGTTTCTTTTTCATGATTTGCATATCCCTTTACTGTCTCTACTAAGTTAGGTATTAAATCATATCTTTTCTTTAAAAATACATCTATTGTTGAAAATCCTTCTCTAACCTTCATCCTTAGCGACACTAAATTATTGTATATTGATATAAAGAAAAATACTATAACTACAGCAATTACAACTATTATTATTCCAATCATTTTAACATCTCCTCTCCTTATCTTGTTTTACCAACTTGAGCCGCCACCACCGCCAACTCCTCCTCCTGAAAATCCTCCTCCACCGAAGCCTCCTCCACCGAAGTTATCATTTGATGAACTAGGTACAGTAGATATTGTAGAGTTTATATGTTCTAAATCATTCAATAAATAAGTCATTGCATATACATTATTTATTGGATAATAAGTTTCATAGAAAGAAGGTGGTTGCATTGTTATTCCTTCAAATTTATTTGCCCATTTTTTAGTTATTCCTAACACTTGTGCATATGGCAGTGTATTGTAGAAATATTCTGGGTCTTCTTCTAATAAAGCTTCTAATCTATCTTTTTCTGCTATTTCAACAAAATTTCTAAATCCTAATATTTGTGCTAGTATATCTTTTCCATACTCACTTCTTTTTGGTACATAGACACTCATAATTAACCCTATTAAAGAAGTTCCTACTATTAATAATAAAACAATTTTTGGTAGACTAGTGAATATCAATATTGTTGATTGAATTAAAATATATATTATTGATACTATAATTGATGCAGTTTTTGCTGATTTTTTTCCACCTTCACTATATCTATTTTTAGTAAATGAAAGTAAAATAATATACATTACTAATAAGACACTTATTAAAAGTATACCTATCATAATAGAATTTATAAAGTTATGATTTAGTATCTGGTTGTATGCTCCACCTAAAAATATTGGTAAAATAGATATTACTAGCATTAATAATGATAGTTTATATGATTTACTATTTTTTAACTTTCTTTCTTCTGTAAAATATTCAATTATATCTTTTATTGAATTATTTATTTCTTTTATATTTTTATATTTTAATTGTTTATCACTTACAGTCTTCCCATCACCATATTCAAATATTTCTTTAAATAATCTTTTTTCATAACCTTGATGATCATCATCTAATTCTGATATCTTACTTAAAATAAATTTATCATTTTCTTTCATAGTTATTTTTATATGATTTTGGCTAGCCCAATAATATAATAAGGTTGTTACATCATTTGTACTAACCCTTTGTTTGAAAGCATAAGCTACTTCTGCACTATTCATACCTTTTGGTGGGTAAAACTCAACTGATGTTATAAATTGTGTTTTTTCTTTATATTTTAAAAATAATAATATTAAACCAATTAAAATAAGTGGTGTTCCATACATTGTTATATATCCTATTAATGGAGTTGGTCTACTAAATAATTTATTGTTAATATCTAAAATTAAACTTATTTTTTCACCTACATTTATACTATTTAAATTATAAAAACTTAAAGTTTTATCTTTAATTTCTGATTCATATCTTTTTTGCCCTAAGTTTACACCTTTTTCATAAAAATTAACTTTATAATTTTTTATCTCAAAAGGAGAAGTTATACTTACATTTAGATTTTCTGTTTTTCCATTTCGAAAACCATCCACTATCGAAAAATCTATTTGTGACTGTATTGGTGGATCTACCTTGTAAGACACTTTAAACTTATATGTTCCTACTTTTGAAGGAAGTATTAATGTATTATCACTATGGTCTATACTTATATCATCATTATTAACTTCAATTGATTTTATATAATCATACCTATTATCATATGGATGCAATAAATTTATTTTATTATCATAACTATAATTATATTCATTTACATCTATTGTAAATTCTCTTTCTATTAAATAATATTTTTCCTTAGTTATAGATATATTTATATTTTCATTTTTTATAGTATATGGATACTTTCTTATTGGGGCATTTTTAAAAGTTCCTTCTTCTAGTTTTGCATTAACTGTTACTCCACAATATGGATCTATAGATCCTTTTGATGATATCTTTATTTTATTTTCACTTTGAGTGAAGTTCACATATCTACTAGTTGTATTTCCAAGTTGGCCATCAGTTATATTTAGCTCTTCTAACTTTGCACCCTTTGGATAAGTTATTGTTGATGTCAACTTTTCTATTCTTGTGTCCCACTGTGTTCCAAGTACATTTAAATACAAATAATCTGCTTCTAATTGCTCATCATCATATGTTTTTATTGTATATGTAATTATATATCTTTTGTTACCTTCAATAGTTTCATCCTCATCACCTATTTTAATTTTAAGGTCTTCAGAATCTTCTTCTGTAAAAGTCGCACCTTCCACATTAACATTAGTGATTTCATATTCTTCTAATTGAGATGAGGTAGGAATATATCTAATTATTCCATGTCTTTCTTCATTAAAATACACATCTAATGTTTCTTTTATCTCATACTCCCTTTTATCATTTACATTTACTTGTATATCCATGCTTTTTATATAATAACCTTCATCCTCTGCATTTATATAAGATAGATTTAAAGTAAGTACGCATATTATAGTGAGTAGTGCTATAAATGTACTTTTAAGTTTTTTCATAAATGTCTCCCCCTTTATATATTAAGAATAACTTACCTAATAAACTAATTCAATTAAAATAAGGTAACAATACCTAAAACCATATAGCTTTAAATTATTTCTAATAAAAAATTTACTTTAACTGATCAACTACTTTAGTTAATCACATTATATTGTTTTTTAAACATAAAAATAATGCTGTATAAAAACAAATAAAAATCATTTTTATACAGCATTATAATTTTTTTAATTATTTAATTCTTATTACATGTTGTTTTTATATAAACAACATCTGTATATATATATTTTAAGTTATAATTTTCATCTAAATAATAATGATTATATCTAATATAGTAATTATCATAATAATTTTTTCTTTCTAAATAATATACTTCTTCATTTATTATATTATAATTATCATACTTATTTATTCCTTTAACGATATTATTTTTATTATTCTTAAACTGTTTCATTGCTTTTCATCCTAAAGCAATTATTTCTAACAGCAGCAATTACGTTTGCATTTATCATCGCATTTGCATGAACATTCATGACAGCAATTTCTTTTACATTTATCATCACATCTACATGAACGTTCTTCACAACGATTACAACAATTGCATGCTATCGTCTTTCTGCAATTTCTTGAATTATTACCTGAGTTAGAACCTGGAACACCTGCTGTTCCAGCAACTAATGTTGAACCATTATTTGTCATAAAGTTAGCACCTGCTGCATTAGTACCACCATTAAAACTAGCGCCTGCTACCATATTTTGAGTACCATGATATTCTGATCCAGTGTAAATATCTATTGAATCATTATGATATACATTATAATCGTAATAATGATCCCTTATATAGTTGTAATCAGTTGTATAGTAATGATTATATGTCTGATGATGATTATTATAATAATTTTGGTTTGCAACAGAATATTCCTCTCCATTTATAACCTCATAATTATCATAAACATTAGTTTGACCTTGCCCAAATCCATTTCCTGTATTTGATACAGCTGCAACATTACCATTATTAGCTATATTATTACTCATATTAGTCTCAAAATATCCACCATTTGAAAATGAATTTCCACTCATCCAACCACAATTACAATTAGCCATAAAACAAAACCTCTCCTTATATTATTATATATTTAATATGAGAACATTTTTCAATCCTCTCTAAATATATATGATATAATTAGACATTTTGTTACTCTTTTAATATTTTTTATGTTAATATTTGTAATTATGTGTATATTTTTAGATTACTCTAAATTATCAGCTAATCTTTGTAAAAAGTCTTGTGCATTAGAAATCATAGTTATAACTTCTAAGCTTCCTCTATCCCTTAATTTATTAACTGCAAATTCTGATGTATCTATTGTATAAAAATATATAGGTCTTATATTTTTATCTACTACTCTAAAAGATGGAGTCATATTTCCCGTAGCTATTGTATGAAGTTGAGTTGCCATACATATTACAGTTGTAGCTTTTCTTATATGTTTTCTCATTTCATCTTGCGCCTTATAAACATCACTTATTACTATTGGAAGTGGTCCATCATCTCTTATTGATCCACCAAGAACTACTGGAATATTATTTTTATAACAAGATTGCATAAGCCCAGATGTTATATTTTCTTCTTCTATTAATTTTTCTATAGAATCATATTTTCTTGCTTTATTTAATAAATCTAAATGACAATAGTGTCCATTTTTTATAGACTCTTGAGTATAAATATCTTGACCTAAAGCTGTATGGAATATCCCTGCTTCTAAATCGTGAGTTGCTACTGCGTTTCCTCCTAAAAAAGCATGCACATATCCTGAATTTATTAATTTTGTAAGAGAATTTCTAGCTCCTTCTGAAAATACTGCAGCTGGTCCCATCACCCATACTACATATCCATTTTCTTTCTCATATTTTAATAATTCTATTAATTTATCATAGTCCATAGTTTGTGATGTTTCTCTAGAACGTCCTCCTCTAAAAGCAAATACATCTTTATCTTGTTCTTCTTTTACAAATCCATTTGCATGTAAGTATATACCTTCACTTGCATCTTCAGTTCTTCCTACTATTACTTTATCGTTTACTTTTAAAGCTCTAAACTCTACTATTTCTATTTCATTATTAGAGTTTAATCGTGGAACACAGTCCATTCTTGTTTCCTCTGCAAGTATCCATTTTCCATTTATCTTAAAATATTCTGGGAATATTGACATTGCATGATAATTATCAGGTGCAACTCCATCTTTTTCTACTAATTTATATTCTGCATTTGGTGCAATTAAAAACCTTTCTTCATTAAAATTTGGATGATTGTATTTTGGTAATTGAAAACTCATACTTTATTCCCCCCCTATTAGCTATGATCGTCTTTTTATTATATCATAAAAAATTCATTTCCCTTAAGAGTAAAAAATCATTTGCATTAAATATCAAATATAAATTAATATTTATAAATATTTTATTTTATATAATTTTTTCCAAATTTTCATTGACTCTCCAGTAGCTGGATACTTTATTATATTCTACAGAAATATAATATTAAGGAGGTTTTTATGGAAAATTCATTAGAGAAAAAAATTACTTTTCTGTCTCTTATAAAATATACCCTGCCAACAGTTGTAATGATGGTTTTTTTCTCTCTTTATACTATTATAGATGGGATGTTTATATCTAGATTTGTTGGATCAAATGCTTTATCTTCTACTAATATTGTATACCCTGTAATAAATATATTGATTGGTATAGGAGTTATGTTTGCTACTGGTGGAAGTGCCATCGTTGCTAACCTTATGGGGAAGGGAAATGACAAAGAAGCTAAAGAAAGTTTTACACTTATAACAATAAGTGCTTTAGTATTTGGAATTATTGTCGCTGTATTTTGCATTATTTTCATAAAAGAAATTATATATGCTTTAGGATCTACAGATATTTTATATGAAGATTGTTATGCTTTCTTATTAACTATGTTAATTTTTACACCATTTATTGTACTTAAGGTTTATTTTGATTACTTTTTAGTAACTGCTGGTGTTCCTACTCTAGGTTTATTTAGTTCTGTTTTAGGAGGTATCATTAATATTATTTTAGACTATGTGTTTATAGTTCCTCTTAATATGGGTGTTTCTGGAGCAGCACTTGCTACTTGTATAGGTTATTCTCTGCCTTCATTTATTGGAATTTTTTACTTCTTAAGAAAAAGCAATACTTTGCATTTTGTAAAAACAAAGTTTGACTTTAATCTTATAAAAAATACTTGTACAAATGGTTGTTCTGAAATGGTAACTCAACTATCATCTTCTGTTACTACATTTTTATACAATATTACAATGATAAAGTTTTTAGGTGAAGATGGTGTAGCTTCTATAACTATTATTTTATATGTACAGTTCTTATTAAATTCAGCTTATCTAGGATTTACTTCAGGAGCTTCTCCTCGTATAAGCTATAATTATGGTAGTAAAAATAAGAAAGAACTTGAAAAACTAATTAAATATAGTTATTTATCTATACTAATATTTGCTTTAATCACGTTTTTATCATCTAGAGGAATGTCTACTACTTTAATATCTTTATTTACAGATAAAAATAGTAATTTATTTGATATAACTTTAAATGGATTTATGATTTTTTCTTTTGGATTCTTAGTAAGTGGAGTAAATATATTTACTTCAGGTATGTTTACTGCATTTTCAAACGGAAAAATATCAGCTTTATTATCATTACTTAGAACTTTTGCATTTTTCATAGTTGGAATTGGAATTTTACCTAAAATTATAGGTATAAATGGTGTATGGCTTGTTGTTCCATTTGCTGAATTTACTACTTTAATTTTTTCAATTATATATTTATACAAATATAAGCAAAATTATATGTATGAAAATGTATTTAAATTTAAATATGCCCTAGAAAAATCTAGATAAATTTAAATACTAAAATTTAATTTTAATTTAGGAAAATAAAAAGGATAATAATTTAGTGTCTAATAACTAAACTATTATCCTTTTTACTTTAATACTTATTTATTTTATAATCTACTTTAATTATTCTATCTTTTCACTTTTTCTTTTACTATTTAAGAATATAATTGCTTCTTTTATTAAAATTAAGGCAAGTATCAACAGTGCTACTGCTATAAATACTAACAAGTAGTTAACTCCTATATTATCCTTAATATTCAATACTAAGGATACGATAGTCACTATAAACATAAATATTATTGGAATAATAAACTCTTTGCATCCTTTTTTAGCGTTAGATAACCAGATAGCTATTGCCATTAATGCTATTGCAGCTAGCAATTGGTTTGCAGAACCAAATATTGGCCAGATTTTTTCGTATCCCATAACAGCTAATAATCCAGAGCATACAACAGTTATTACAGTTGAAACATATTTATTTGAAAGCGGATTAGCTTGAGTAGCTTCTTTATCATCCATTCCATTTGTATCAAAGAACTCTTGGAATATAAATCTAGCAAGTCTTGTAGCTGTATCTAATGATGTAAGAGCAAATGCAGATATTGCAAGTGATGTAAAAGTTTTACCAATACCAAAAGGTATACCAAATGTAGCCATAAATGTTGCTATACCTTCAGCAAATACATTTACAGGGCCACCATTAGCCATTAAATCTCCATATTTACTACTTGCTAAATATGCAACTGTTATAAGTGCAACTATTGCAAGAAGACCTTCTATAAGCATTGCACCATAACCAATCTTTTTAGCATCTGATTCTTTATATAATTGCTTAGCAGATGTACCAGAACCAACTAAAGAATGGAATCCTGATATTGCACCACAAGCTACTGTGACAAATAGTATTGGGAACAAATATTGACCATTAACATTAAATCCTACAAATCCATCCATTTGTATTTCTGGTCTTAGAACTACTATACCTATAATTGCTCCAAACATCATTACATATAATAAGTACGAATTTAAATAATCTCTAGGTTGAAGTAATATCCAAACAGGTGTTACTGATGCTATAAATATATATATCATAAGTAATATTATCCAAGTTTGTTTAGATAATTCTACTGGGAATAAGAATCCTACATATATAGAAGCAAATAATAGTATTACACCAACTATAGTCGCAGGAAGTATTGGCATTTTTAATCTATAAACACATATACCAAATAATACTGCAAGCACTATAAATAAAAGAGATGCAGTAGCTGCCTCTGGTGTTGATACAAAGTTATCAGCAACTATATTTGCAAAAGCAGCAACAACTAAAACTAGTGTAAGCCATGCAAATAACGCAAATAATTTTTTACCTCTTTTACCCATATTAGTTTCTATTATCTCACCAATTGATTTACCATCATGTCTTATCGAAGCAAATAAAGAACCAAAGTCTTGTACTCCACCGAAGAAGATACTACCAAATATCACCCAAAGTGTAACTGGAATCCATCCAAATACTGCTGCTTGAATTGGTCCTACTATTGGTCCTGCTCCTGCAATTGATGCAAAATGATGACCAAGTAATATTGGTGATTTTGCTGGTACATAATCTATTCCATCATATTTTGTATGAGCTGGAGTTTTTCTATTATCATCTATACCCCATTTTTTAGCTAAATATCCACCATAACAAACATACGCTATAATAAATATGATTGCACTTCCTAATAATAAGGTTAACGAGTTCATCTAAGTACCTCCTTATAAAATTTAATAACATCTCTAGACTCTTTGTTATATATTAATTCTTTAGTTGAGTTATTAAATAAAATAAGTCTTGTTGAAGCATATCCTCTAAGACCTAGTTTATAGCTTTTTCTTTTTTTGTATTTCTTGATATATTTTTTTAGGTGTGGATCAACTTTGTCAGCTGATAAAAATAATGTGATTACTGTAGACATGTGTTTATCATCGGTTTGAACAATATTATCAATTGCATATTCTGCAAATGATAGTATTTCATCTTGTAGGTGGTCTTTCGAAAGGTTAGTCATATTTTTCGCAAATATATATTCTTTATTTTCATACGCATCTATTACTCTGTCCTTACTTAAAAAGTACCTTGTGTTAGTTAGTAAGTACTCTCCCATAAAGTCAAACTTATAATTTTTTACTGAATAATTATCATATATATCAAAATATGCTTTTAGGGAGCCTTTTAATTTATCTAGAATATTAACACCTCCTTAACTTCTATTCTTTAATTCTACTACTTAACTTTTGTTATTATGACTTTAAGAGTTAAATTTATATCGACAATTATATTAATTATCATAATCTCTTTTTTTGTAGAGCTTATTCGGTATATTTTAATATTATATTATTATCAGATATAGAAAAGTACTTATATTTATTTCATTTATCCAGTATAATGGAATAAAATACCAAAATAAAATCTGAATGAACAAGTTTCATTTGTATATATAAAATTTATATGAAAGGATGTGAAATCTTTTGTCATCAAAAGAAAACAAGCTTGAAATATTAGATAATATATTTTTAGTTCAGCGAATTATCGATCCTCAAGCTAAGAAGGTTATAAATTTTGAGAATAATATAAAAAATATAAATTCTAATCAATGTTTTGACTTCTGAGAAACAGGAGCTTCATGTTCTAATTGTATCTCTATGAGAGCATTAAATGAAAATCGTTCATTTTCTAAACTAGAAAGTTTAGATAATAAACTATATATGGTAATTGCTGCTCCTTTAGTTCTAAAAGATAAAACTTATGTGCTAGAACTTATAAAAGATGTTACAGAAGATACTTTATTCTATACGTACAAAGACAAAACTATAGAAGAGTTAAGAGATGAAGTAAATAGATTAAATATGTTAGTTATAAAAGATGAGCTAACAAATGTTTTTAATTCAAGATACTTAAATGAACACTTACCTGTACTACTGGAGAATCTATCTTCACCAGAATTTTCATTAAGCATAGCAATGGCAGACATAGATAAATTTAAATCTATTAATGATACTTATGGTCATTTATGTGGGGATTACATAATTAAAGAATTTGCCAAATTATTAGACTCATATATTTCTGAACTTGGAGGTTGGACTTGTCGATATGGTGGAGATGAATTCATATGTGTTGTAGAAAATATTCCTGAAGATGAACTTTACAATAAATTAAATAATTTTAAAGAAACACTATTACGCACTAACTTCGTTTTTGATGAAAAAAAAATTAATTTAAGTTGTAGTTTTGGCGTATGCTATCTTTGTAATGAAAATATTAATATTGCAGACGCTTTAAATTTAGTCGATTCTAAGCTTTATAATTCTAAAAAGACTAGAAACACTATATCTTAAAATTTATAAAATAAATTTACATAAAAATTAAAGCCTTATGAATGTAATTTTATAAATATATTCACAAGGCTTTTATATTTAAGTTTTAGTATATTTATTAGTTAATCTAATTACATATCGTTTGCAACCTTTTTTAAGGATAATTTCTGTACTTCATTTCTTCCTACGAAATCTGCATATTGAGGTGTTCCGATTCCATATCCACCTGCTACTTCCATTATATTTCCTGTAATGTATGATGAATCATCACTAGCAAAGAATAATACTGCATTAGCTATATCTTCTGGTTTTCCCATTCTTTTTAATGGAATATGAGATAAGAAAGAATTTATAAATTCTTCTGGCATGTTATCCATTGCTGCATCAGTTGCTGTTAAGCCTGGAAGAACTGCATTACATCTTATATTGTGTCTTGCATATTGCATTGATATTTGTTGAGTTATATTGTTAATCCCCGATTTAGATACTCCATATCCTATTCTTGATATATCAGGTATTGTACCTCCAATTGAAGATATGTTAACTATACTTCCTCCACCGCTTTTTATCATATGAGGTATAACATTTTTAGATATACTATATACACTTCCTATGTTCGCTTTTAATATTTCAAAGAAAACTTCTTCATCAGTTTTTATTAATTCTAAGTCTTTTTCTGGTCTGCCAGTTCCAAAGTTATTAACTAGTATATCTAACTTTCCTTCTTTTTTTATTACTTCTTCAACCATAGTTTTATATGTTTCTTCTTTATAAGCATCAAAGTAAACTGGTATCATTTTTAATTTTGGATATTTATTACATATCTCTTGAGTTGCCTCAAGTCTTCTAACCCCTAAATAAACTGTTGCTCCATTTTCTGCTAATTTTAAAGCACTAGCAAATCCAATTCCTCTTGTAGCTGAAGTTACTAATGCTACTTTATTCTTTAGTTTTTTCATAGCTCGTCTCTCCTTTTGATATATACTTTCCCTTATATAAACTATAAAAATCTATATGTTTATTTGTTTAGACAATACATTTAAATTATATTTATATGTAACATATTAATATAATTTATACCTTAAAATCTAATTCTTAAACATATAAAATTTTTGTATGTAGACATGATATCTGTTATCGTTTTCCTTATTAAATAATAATACTACCATACTAGTTTTATTATTTCAATTAGATTCTGTGTTAATAAAAAGACAATCCAAATTTACTTTGGATTGCCTCTAAATAGCTTATTATCTACATTTTATATTATTTTTTATCTGTACTACAACTCTCTTTTGATGGACAAGTTTTACAACCACATCCACAACTACCTCCGCTTTTTGTAGACTTAATAAAATTTTTAATTACTATTGCTACTACTAAAAAAGCTCCGATTCCAATTATATAGTTAATCATATTTTAATTACCTAACCTTATAAAATCATATTGCATACCATATAAACAATAAATGATACTACCCATGCTACTAACATTTGGAATCCTACTGTAATTCCAGTCCATTTCCAAGATCCCATTTCTCTTCTTATTGCACCTACTGCTGCAAAGCATGGCATACATAATAAGTTAAATATCATATAAGAAATTGCTGCACTTTGAGTAAATACTGTAGCTACTCCTGGTATTGCCGCACTTCCTTCCATAGCTGCTTCTGTTATAGCTTCACTTGCTCCAAATAATACACCAAATGTAGATACTATATTTTCTTTTGCTATCCATCCAGTTATAACACCAACTGAAGCTTTCCAGTCTCCAAATCCTAGTGGTGCAAATATCCACTGAATACTTCTACCAATACTTGCAAGTATACTATCTTCCATTTCACACATTCCTGAGAAATTGAAGCTAGATAATAGCCATATAAGTATTGTAGATGCTAAAATTATAGTTCCTGCTTTTATTGCAAAGCCTTTAACTTTTTCTAATCCATGTATTAATACACTTTTTAAAGTAGGTATTCTATATTGAGGAAGTTCCATTATAAAGTTTGAAGCTTCTCCCTTTAATACAAATTTACTTAAAATAAGTGCAGATAAAACTGCCACTACTAAACCTAACATATAAATGAAGTAAATTATATTAGTTTGATTACTTCCAGCAAATAAAGTTGCTGCAAACATTAGGTAAATTGGTAACTTAGCACCACAAGACATAAATGGTGTTATCATCATAGTTATCTTACGGTCTTTGTCATTTTCTAAAGTTCTAGATGCCATAAGTGCTGGTACAGAACAACCAAATCCCATTAGTAGTGGTATGAAAGATTTTCCTGATAAACCAAATTTTCTAAATAATTTATCCATTACGAAGGCAACTCTCGCCATATATCCACTATCTTCAAGAACAGACATAAGTAAGAATAATACTAATATTTGAGGTAAGAATGACACTACCCCACCTAAACCTGCTAATATTCCATCACCAACAAGAGATACAGCCCAATCTGCTGCCCCTAAGCTTTCAATTGTCGATATTATAGCTCCAGTTAATGGTCCATCCCAAAACTCTGTTACTATACCTTGTAAGTATACCCCTATACCAATAGCACCTTCTGAAAAAGTTATTGAGAATAATAAGTACATTACTGCTAAGAATATTGGTATTGCTAATATTCTATTAGTTAGTATTTTGTCTATTTTATCTGAAGTTGTTTCTTGTCTTTGTTTTGATTTTGAATTTCCTTTAGACACTGTTTTATTTACTAATTTTGATATAAATTTATATCTCTGATCTGCTATTTCTGCTTCTATATCATCGTTAAATTCAGTATTTGCTTTTTCTATAATTTCATTTATTTCAATAGATTCCTTAACAGTTAAAGACTGTTTTACTATTTCATCTTCTTCTAAAAGCTTTATTGCTCTCCATGCATTGTTATCATTATCTTCATTTAATTTAGAATATATGCTACTAATATAATCTTCTATTTTTTCAGAAAATACATTTAGACCTAAGTTTAAGCTGACTACTCCATCTGATTCAACTGTTCCAGATATTTCATTTTCTTGTGATTGTTCAGATTTAAAGTTTGCAACTTCTATAGCTGCATTCATAAGCTCATTTATGCCTTTACCACTTCTAGCAACTATAGGAACTACCTTAACTCCTAAGTTCTTAGACAGCTTTTCTGTATTTATCTTCATTCCTCTGCTCTCTGCCTCATCCATCATATTAAGAGCTATTACTGTTGGAATACTAGTTTCAAGCATTTGAAGTGTAAGATACATATTTCTTTCAATATTTGTTGCATCAATTATATTTATAAGTACATCTGGCTTTTCATCAATAATATAATTCCTAGCTACTATTTCCTCCGCAGTATATGGAGATAATGAATAAATTCCTGGTAAATCCACTATATTTATATCTTTATTCTTTTTATATTTACCTTCTTTTTTCTCAACAGTAACTCCTGGCCAGTTACCTACATGTTGTTTTGATCCTGTTAACTCATTAAATAGGGTTGTTTTTCCACAGTTCGGATTCCCCCCTAGTGCTATTGTATAACTCATATCTACTCCCCTTTTTTACTTTAATAGTATATTTTCTGCCTCATCTTTTCTAAGAGTTAATTCATATCCTCTAATATTTATTTCTATAGGATCTCCAAGTGGAGCCACCTTAACTACCTCTAGCTTTACTCCTGGAGTTACTCCCATGTCCATTAACCTTCTTCTCATTGGTCCTTTTTGCCCTATACTTGCTACTATTCCAGATTGACCTGGAGCTAAATCTTTTAACGTCATATTATCCCCTCCTTAAGCAACCATTATTTTACTTGCTACACCTTTATTTAAAGCTATCTTTGAGCCTTTTATTAATAATATTAATCCACTTGAATTTTCAGATACTACTTCTACTTTTTCACCTACAATAAATCCTAAACTTTGTAAGTGTTTTTTCACTGAGTCTTTTGCTCTTAATTCAACTATTTCTTTTTCTTCTCCAATATTAGCCATACTCAATGTCATTTATATCGCCCCTTTTTTATTTGAAAATTATTATCATTAAGTAAATTGTAATCAATATGGAATTAATTGTCAATTATTTTTGATAATAATTTTCATTATTATATGTAATTATTATATGAACTTCTTATTTAATATGTTTTTCTTTAAATTAAAAAAGAACTAGACTTTATATCTAGCTCTTTTTATCTATCCTAAGTATTCTAATATTTCCCCTGCATTTTTATCAGTTTTAACTTTGTTGTATACTTTTTCTATTATTCCATTTTCATCTATTATATATGTAGTTCTTACAACTCCCATGCTTACTTTTCCGTACAACTTCTTTTCTTGCCATACATCATAAGCTTGTATAGCTTCTAACTCTGGATCTGATAATAGTATAAATGGTAACTCGTGTTTTGTAGCAAATCTTTCATGTGAAGCTACACTATCTTTGCTTATTCCTATAACTACAACATCTTTTGATTTAAATTCTTCATAATTATCTCTAAATGCACACGCTTGCTTTGTACATCCTGGAGTATTGTCTCTAGGATAAAAATATAATACTACTTTTTTATTTTTGAAGTCTGATAGACTTACTATGTTTCCATCTTTGTCTTGTAGTTTAAAGTCTGGTGCTTTTGTTCCTGCTTCTAACATAATTTCACTCCTATAATATATTTTATATTAGGTATTATACCAAATATTAGTAGGTTTAAACTGTATTATGATTTATAACTTATATGTATATTTACATTTTGGATAAGATTTACAGCCTAAAAATTCTCCATATTTTCCGCTTCTCTTTACTAACTCACTATTACATTTAGGGCATATCTTATTTTTATCTTCTAATGTACTCTTTATATTTTTTATATGAGATTTAATATCTTGTCTTATACTCGCCATACTACTTAAAACTTTATTTAAATATTCTTTTACCTCTTCATTAGTTAATACTTCTACTGTATATGAGGTTATTGTTGATATTAGATCTCTTTCATTTATCACTTTCACATTATTACTTGATATATCAATTTTTTTTAATAATGATTTATCTCCAAATACTATTATAGAGTAAATCTCTTTACCTGTTCCTATTATATTTTCTAGTGCTTTTATATGCCCATAGTTTTGAGCTACTGGATTATAAAATATATTTCTCGATTTTCCTATTACCTGTGTCCAAGTTTTATCATATTCACTACCGTAAATATCGCCTATAAAGTTTTTATTTTCTATAACAAATATCCCATAGTTAGATATTACCAAGTGATCTATTTGAGTTGTTTTACCTTTATTTGGTATAATTATGTTACTTATTACCCTATATTTATTTCTTTCTAGTCTATCTAGTCTAAATTCTTGTCTTAACTCTCCTAATGATCCTTTAATTTCTACTTTATCTTGTTTTGATAAATTTGGTTTATCTTCTTTAAATATTTTATTTAATATACTTTTTATCATCTAATACTCCCCCTGTTGATTATTCTAGTATAATTTTCATAAGTGTAAGTATTTCTACTAAATAATTTTAAAATTTAGAACTTTTTATTGCGTTCAAATCTATTTTTATAATATTCTTTAGTTCTAAAATCTATAGCATCTTTAACATTTCTTAGGAAATATGCATTGTTTAAAAATGGCTTTAATTCTTCATTTAAGCACACATAATCCCCTTCTAAATAGAAAAACTCACTACTGCTCTTACATAAAAACTTAACTGGATTTTTTCTAGCTAAACTTATATACTGTTTTTCTTCCCAACTCTTAAAATTTGAAGTTGACTTATCTCTAAGCATATCAACTGCATTAGATCCTATGCTATAAAATTCTTTAAATGACTTGTATAAATCATTATCATTTATTTTTAATTTCATATATCCATTATTATAAAAAGCTAATAGTACTGGTATCTTATAGGTTTTACTCATACTTGTATTTTCTATAAAATTTATAAACTCATAAGCAATACTATCTTTTATGCTAGCTTCTTCCCCATTAATTTCATTTATTAAATCTAAGAACTTAATATAATCTTTGAATATATTTAGTTTTGCTTTTTTCTTCATATTAACATAAGCCATATCATCCATATAGGTAAACATTTCTACTCTAGAAGGTGCATATCCTAAATCTAGCTTTACTTTATAAAATTCTTCTTTAATAATATCTTCTAACTTTTGATTTGCTTTTCTCATATTTTCAAAGATATCTATTATTCTAAAATCAAAGTCTATAAAGCAATCTTCTGGATAATCTTCTTCATTAGGTATATAACTTTCTCCATTTTTACCTATGCTAACTTTACCTGTTAATAAGTAAGGAACTAAATTTGCTTTTTTATAATTTCCTATAAAATCTAGTACATTAAGGTATTTTTTATCTTTGGATATTCTAAGTCCTCTACCAAGCTGTTGTAAAAATATTGTACTAGACTGAGTAGGTCTTAAAAATAAAACCATATCTATTTCCTTTACATCTAGTCCTTCATTAAACATATCTACAGAGAATATTATTTGAAGTTCTTCATTTCTTAGCTTTTGTAAAGCAATATTTCTATCTTCATTATATTGACCTTCGTTTCCGCTATATACAGCACATGCTTTTATATTATTTTCATTGAAGAATTTTGCCATAAATTCTGCATGAGCTTTACTAGTACAGAATCCCAGAGCCCTTTTTGATTTATATTTCTTATAATGATTTAATATTAAGTTTGCTCTTTTATTTATACTCAAAGCTTCTTCTAATTGCTTATCATTGTATTTTCCATTTTTGAATTCTATATTATCATAATTTACACTTTCATCGTAAATCCCATAATATCTAAATGGCACTAACCAACCTTTATTTATTGCATCCTTTAAAGAAACTTCATATACAGTATTATAATCACAAATACTAAATACATCTTTGTTATCCATTCTATCTGGAGTGGCTGTAATTCCTAGTAAAAATTTAGGCTTGAAGTAATTTATTATATTTTGATAATTTTTAGATACTGCATGATGAAATTCGTCAACTACTATATAATCAAAATAATCTTCTGAAAAATATTCTTCTTTTAAATACTCTTTTTTCCCTAAACTTTGTACCGATGCGAAAACTATATCCTTATTAGTATCTTTTATTGAATTCATGAAATATCCCATATTATATTCTTCTACATTCGAATTTAACTTATCATCATATAGATTATTTTCAATTTTATTACTTTCGGCTACTATACACATACTATTACTAAATTCATCATCTATATTAGAATTTATAATTTTATCTTTTCTTATGTTTTTGAAGCTTTCATAAGCTTGTTTTAAAATTTCTTCTCTATGGGCTACAAATAAAACTTTATTGAATTCTCTACTATCAAATGCTGCTAAGTATGTTTTTCCTATTCCTGTAGCCGCTACTACTAATCCTTTATCATAACCTTCTTCTCGACTTTTTTTCAGTTGATATAATGCTTCTATTTGAGCTCCTCTTGGCTCAAATAAATTTACTATATTATCTTTATCCTCTTTATATATATAATTTATAGGATCTTCTTTACTTGATGAAGTTGAGTATAACTTAGGCTTTTTCCAAGTTTTTGAGTATCTTTCTAACTCTATATCATCTACTATTATTGATTCATTGTTAAATAAATCTTCAAACATAATTTTATAGTAATTAAAATCTTCTTCTGATTTACATTTATCAATCCTATAATTCCATTCTATTCCACTAGTTAATGCTGATCGTGATAAATTAGATGAACCTATAAATATTTCCCCTCCATTATCGTATTCAAATATATATGCCTTTGGATGAAAACTTCTTTTTGTATCGTTATAAAATCTTAAATCTACATTTTCTCCTAGTATATCTTTTAAAAGATATAATGCTGATGGCTGAGTTATATTTAGATAGTTCCCTGTTAATATTCTTATTGGTATGTTTTTATTTTTAATTTCTTCTAAGTCTTCTTTTATTAGCTTTACTCCCGATTCCATTAAGAATGAAACTATTATGTCTATTGATTTTGCACTATGTAAACTTTGTTGTATATGTTTATATAGATGATCGTTATTACCTGTTATGCAATTTATGTTTAAATTCATATTAATTCTCCCCTATTTTGATAATATTTATATTGTATCATTTTTTGACATTGTTATTTATAGGGTTTATAATTTTTTTATTAAGTTTTAGGAGGTTTTTATGAAAATTTATGATAAGTTAGTTAGAGATAGAATTCCTGAGATTATTGAGGAATCTGGTAAAAAATGTGAAGTTGAGGTTGTTAGTAATGAGGTAGCCCTTGAATACCTTTATAAGAAGTTAGGTGAAGAGGTTGAGGAGCTTTTGACTGATAGAAATGTTGATGAAATTGCTGATGTTATGGAAGTATTGTTTGCTATTGCTAGTAAATATGGTTATGCTGAGGACGAGGTTCTCGAGGTTAGGAATGGTAAGAAGTCTGCTAGAGGTGGATTTGAGGATAATATAGTTTTGAAGAAGGTATTATAAAAACCTAAAGATTCAGATTGAACCTTTAGGTTTTATTTTTAAATTTATAAATATAACTTATTCCCTAGATATTCCTCTGGACATAAATTTAATCTTTTAGCTTTTGTAAGAATATTACTATAACATTTATACTTAATACCACAAATTCTACATAAGTCTTCCCAATAATATAACTCTATATTATGATCCTTACTAAATAACTCAAATTTTTCCTTTTGATTTCCTTTATCATATAATTCATAATTAATTCCTTTAATTTCAATATACTTATCTTCTTTCACTAGATAAAAATCTGGAGTATATCTCTTTCCATCTTCTAATTTAAATATATTTGGTTCATACTCAAACTCTATATCATTTACGATTAAATAATTGGCAAATATAACTTCATATCCAGATCTACAATTCACTCTTTGACCATCATTCTTAATAAAGTACCATCTATATTTACTATATAAATTATAATGACATATATTAGACATTCTCTTACTAGATTGTTCTCTAGCATAACAACCACAAGAAACTCTATATCCTGACTTAACCCTTGAATAGAAATCTTTGACTATATTTCCACAATCACATTTATATATCATATAATATCTATTCTTTTTAGTATCTTTTTCTATATTAATAATAGTTAATCTACCATATTTTTCTCCTATCTTACTAAATGCTTCATGATAGTTTTTATCTTGGTAGTTTTCAAAATTCTTATAACATCCACAACTTCTTGTATCTCCATTAGTTAAATATTTTGCCTTAACCTTTGCAAGATTTCCACATTCACATCTACATAAATATAATCTTCTTCTATCTTTTGTATTTTTTAATCTTTTAATTACTGTTAATTTTCCATATACTTTTCCTACTAGGTCTTCATATCTAGTTTTTGTAGATAGATTATTTTCTTCTAATATTCTTACTATTGTATTTTTACCTATTCTTAACTCTTTAGCAATTTGAATCTGTGTATATCCTTTATCTATAAGATCTATTAATTTATTTATATCAACATGTATTTTATTTCTGCCCATTTTATATCCTCCATTAATTAGTGATTCATTAGTGATGTCACTATTATGTTTCTCAAATATCACCATGTTATTAATGGAAATTTTTTGGTTATAATACAGTTGAGGTGATTTGATGATTAATAAAGATATTAATATGAGAACTACTTTGACTATACCTAAAGAGTTAAAATCTCATTTAGAGGTATTGGCTAAGGAAGATAATAGAAGTGTGAATAATTTAATTGTCACTATTTTAGATGATTATGTGAAAGAAAATATGTGTAAAGTAAATAATAATAATAATAAAAGCTTCTAATATTTCAAGCTGAAATATTAGAAACTTCTTAATAGATAATGTATATAAATCTAAATATTCAATAAAAAATATTCTTTTTATTATCATAGTAAAAATACTAGATATGATGATTAGTATTATATTTTTAATATAATAGCTTGATAGATTATCAATAGTTACAATTTGATTTATTTGACTATATATAAATTCTATTAGTGGATTTTCTTTACATTCTTCAAAGTTAGATTTATCTTACTCACATACCCAAGATATAACATATTTAAATTTGCTATCTATATTATTAGACTCATCAAATTCAAATCTTCCATCTAATTCTTTTTCTTGTAATGTTAAATGAAAATGACAAATAGCTATTCCTATATCGATTTTATTCATTTCATTCTTATAATCCATATAGAAGTGGAATTTATTTTTATCTTTTAGAATTCTCCACGGTTGCTTATTTAAAGCTGATGGAGCTAATCTAACCATTTCTAATACTTCTAAATACTCTCCTGACTCTTCTTTTGAAAGTCCTTTGTTAAAACTTCCATTAAAGAAAATCTCAGAAAAATCTTTTCTTTTATCATTGTTATTTCCAATTAATCTTGAAATAAATGATTTCTTACCACCCTCATATCCTACTGGCGATACTATTGGAAGTATTTCATTTTCAGTTAAATTCATAGCTTTAAAGAATTCCCCTTTATTGAAAGTTCCTCCTAACCATACTGTACCAAGACCTAATGATGTACAGTATAAAACTAATTTTTCAAAGGTATATCCTAATGCTTCTAGGCTAAAGTCTTCATTTTTACATGCGACTGCTAAAAAGTAATTAGCTCCTTTTATTACACCATAAGTACCAAGTTTAAATTCCTTATTGTATTCACTTTTTTCTATTAGTTTAATTCTTATTTCTTTATTAAATGGATTTTCTATTTTATTTATGTAGTTTTCTATTTTTTGTATTATTTCTTTTGATAGCGTCTGATTATCGTAGTTTCTTACTGATTTTCTTAATTTTATACTTTCTATTACTGATTTTTCAAATTTATTATTCATAATTATTATATCTCCTTGAATAATTGTATTTATCTAATATTTCATTTTCTCTGGTATTACACCTCTTACTCCTCCTTGAGGAGATGATGTGTCTCCCTTATATCTAGGAATTAGATGCACATGTACATGCATTACTGTTTGTCCTGAGTATTCGCCACAATTTACTCCTATATTATAAGCATCTGGTGAGTATTTTTCATCTAGTAGTTTTTTACCTTCATCTGCTAATTCAAATATTGCTTCTCGCTCTTCCTTTGTTATATCGAAAAAATCTTTTACATGTCTTTTGGGTATAAATAACATATGACCTTTGTTTACTGGAAATTTATCAAATATAGCATATGCTAGTTCATTTTCTAAGATATAATGGTCTTTCATGTTACAAAATATACAGTTCATAATCTTCTCCTTGAAATTAAATTCTCTATTTTTATAAATATTAATAAACTGATTAAAATTTAAAGTCACCTTTATCAAAATATTTATACACCCTTATTTTAAAATACATTACTTATTATAAATCTTTTATAAGTTGTTATAAATATAATTTGAATTATTATTTTCTAATTTGCCTATACCTTCAATCTTTACAGCAATATTATCAAATTTTATTTCATATATTCTATAATTCATTAATTATTTGCATTATAAAATTCTAAAAGTCCCTAATATACTTTTAGAATTTTATAATGGTTATTTCTGTATACTTTTTATAATTTCATCTATTTACTATTTGTCTGACTTATTTTGTCTATTTTTAATTTTTTATTTCTTTCATTAGTTAATGTAATTTCGCTTCCACATTTTTCACATTTCACTACTATAGATAATATAAATAGTTTTGATTCGAAAAATAATACATATATTAATAATAATAATCTAAAATATAATACCGATGATAATAATAATATAGGTATTGTTATCCATCCTATTATAGGTATAAGTGCTATACATCCTACTGTCAGTAATATCGCTATAATTGTATTTATCATAGTTGACTTAAATAATCTTATATTTGAGTACTCTCCACAATTAGGACATTTAATTCTATTTACTATCCTTCTAATGTAAATCACCATCCTACCTATATTTATAATTAATAATATTAAAATATAATAATCATTATTTTTTTAGTATTATTAATTATTATATTTTAAATAAGCTATCAAAGTGCTTGTCCAAAAAATAAATTTATATAAATTTATATGGAATATAAATTTTTAAATAGTATAGTTGGAAGTGATTCTATTATCAATAAGAATATTAATAATCTAAAAAAGGCTATAGATCAAATATATCTATAGCCTTTGAATATGTTATTTTTATATTTATTAATATTTTTAAAGTTTTTCAATAGCAATAAAGTATAACTAAAAAATATATATAATCTCTATAATTCTACTTTCCATAATCCATGAAGATTACAATAAGCATATACTTCTAGTAGTTTATCATCTTCAGTTAATGCAAATTCTATAGTTGGCTCACCATTTATTTCTAAATATTTACGTTGTCCACCTTGTGTTGTTAAAAGATATATCCAACTTATATGATGCTCTTGTGTCATAGGGTGTAATGTACTTCCAACTTGTACTTTTACTTTGTTGTCATTTACATCTACTACTGGTATATGCTTTTCTACTGAAGCTTCAGTTGTATTTGCTACTAATTCATCCATTTGTTTACCACAACAGACTACTTTAGGCCCTTTACTTTCTACCATTTCTATTATGTTGCCACATACACTACATATAAAAAATTTTTTTGAATTATTCATTTTATAATCCTCCCCGTAATATAAAAATACTAACCTCTAATATTTATGTTTTGATTAATTAAACTATACTTATTTTATTTACTATTGACATGAATATATTATACTAGTTATTATAGTTTTGCGCAAAATATATATTAGAAGGTGATTCTACTATGAATAAAGATAAACTTAAACTAGGACTTGATATTAATAAAATAAACCATATAATTTCAAGAAAAGTAGACGCTGCTGTAATTAATGCAATAGATGATAACTTAACTGTATCTCAAGCTTATGTAATAGATTTTATTTATAATATAGAAAAAAACAAAGATATATTTCAAAAAGATTTAGAAAAAAAGTTTGATCTAAAACGTTCATCTGTTAGTCTTATGTTGAATAATATGGAAAAAAGTGATTTAATTCAAAGAGTTCCAGTTGCTGAAGATGCTAGGTTAAAAAAAATAGTTTTGACAGAGAAGTCTATAGAACTTAATGAGAAAATCTCTAACGCAATTGATTCAATTGAAAATAAATTATCAAAAGATTTAACCGAAGAAGAAATAAAAGTATTTTATAGAGTACTTAATAAAATACGAAATAGTCTAGATTAATTATTTAAACTCTAGACTATAACATCTTACATTAATATTGTTTTGTGCAAAACTTAATTTTAAAAGGAGATTGATATATGGCAAAAATATCTAATTTTACAGAAGGAAAAATCTTCTCTCCCCTACTAAGATTTACAATCCCTATATTGATGGCGTTGTTTTTACAAACTATGTATGGAGCTGTAGATTTACTTGTAGTTGGTCAATTTGGTAATGCTGCTGATGTATCTGCAGTTTCAACAGGAAGTCAGATAATGACTGCTATAACATCAATGATTACAGGACTTACTATGGGAATTACCATATTAATAGGTCAAAAACTTGGTGAAGGAAAAAGAAAAGATGCTGGAAATGTTGTAGGAAGTGGTATTTCAATTTTTGCAATTATAGCTATTATTGTAACTGTTATTGTTGTTACTTTTTCATCATCTATTACAACTATAATGAATGTACCATCAGAAGCTTTTGATAGCACAGTTTCATATCTAAAAATTTGTGCTATGGGTGCTGTTTTTATAGTTTCTTATAATGTTATCGGAGGAGTGTTCAGAGGACTTGGAGATTCAAAAACACCACTTATTACAGTGGCAATAGCATGTGTTGTAAATATCGTAGGCGATTTAATATTTGTTGGTATATTTAAAATGGCTGCAACAGGTGCAGCTTATGCTACTGTACTAGCTCAAGCAATTAGTGTTATTTTATCTTTAATATTAATTAAAAGACGTGGACTTCCTTTTGATTTTTCAAGAGAAAGTATAAAGTTTCACAAGGGTTTAACTTCACAAATAATAAAATTTGGTGCACCTATAGCTCTACAAGATATGCTTGTAAACTTATCTTTCTTAGTAATTGTAATGATAGGTAATTCAATGGGTGTAATTGCATCAGCAGGTATGGGTGTTGCTCAAAAACTGGTTGGATTTATAATGTTAATACCATTATCATTCTCTCAGGCTGTATCTGCATTTGTTGCTCAAAATTATGGTGCGAAAAAATACGATAGAGCTAAAAAAGTTCTTCTTTATTCTGTATCTGCGTCTCTATGTTGTGGAATTGTAATGTTCTATGTTACATTCTTCCATGGAAACTTACTTGCTCAGATATTCACTAAAGATGAAGCTGTTATTTTCGCATCTTGGGACTATATGAAATCTTATGGAATTGATTGCTTATTTACTGCTATAATGTTCTGTATGGTAGGATATTTCAATGGTTGTGGTAAAACGACTTTCGTTATGATACAAGGTATAGTAGGTGCATTCTGCGTAAGAATACCAGTATCTTTTATTATGAGTAAAATAGAACCAGTATCACTATTTAAAGTAGGTCTTGCAACACCAATATCTACTTTTGTCCAAATTATATTGTGTGTATCTTTCTTTATATTCTTATCAAAGAAATCATCAAAAGAAAGAGAAGATGATGTGTACTTAGATATAGCTAAGGAAGCTTAATTTAAATAGATTTATATAAAGTAAAAACTCTATCTTAAATTTATAATAAGATAGAGTTTTTTAGTTGCAATTTCGTTTTCATTGTTATATATTATATATAACAAATATATTTAATATAATAAGAGGTGACAAATATGATACTGAACTTAGATTTTAACAGCGATGTTCCTATATATACACAAATTAAGGAACAAATTATAAAATCTATTGCAAGTGGTGATTTAAAATTAAATGAATCATTACCATCAGTTAGAAATATGGCAGAAGAAATAGGAGTTAATCTTCATACTGTAAATAAATCATATAATTTACTTAAAGATGAAGGATATATAAATATCGATAGAAGAAAAGGTGCTATAGTAAATAATCTCCCTCTCGATAAAAAAGATGAAAATGTTGAAAAAATCAAATCTACATTAGAGCTTCTAACTGCACAGAGTTATCTTCTAGGTATGTCTAAAGAAGAATTTATAGATTATAGCAATAAATTATTTGATAAATATGGGGTGAAAGATTATGAATAGTACTTTAGCAGTTATAATAAATATACCAATGTTATTCTTGGTGTATGTATTAATGTATTTTACTCAAGCATTAAGTGGAAAAAGACAATTTTATGGTGTTAGTTTAAATAGTGATTATTTTGCAAAAAAAGAATTTAAAAATTTAGATAAAAAGTTTAAGCTGCTTCTTACTGTAGGATTTATTGCGTTTGTAATAATTACATTAGTTAGTATTTATATATTTGAGGCTTACTTAGCTTCTTCTATTATTCCAATATTAGGATTTTGTCTATATCAATTTATTATATTTGTATATATTCATAATAAGGTGAAAGCTTTAAAGCAAGATTTGTCTTTAGAAATACATGATTTAGAGTTAAAGAAGACTAAGATAATACTAGATACTGATTTTATTAATGAAAAGAATAGAATTATAAAGAAATACTCTATGCTATTTTGGATTCCACTTATAATTAATCTACTAGTTGCAATATATACAGCTACTCAATATAATTCAATGCCTGATATTATCCCTACTCACTGGGGCTTTACTGGTGAAGCAGATGCATTTTCACAAAAATCATTTTTTAGTGTTTTTGGTAATGTGTTTATGAGTATTGGAGTTGGAATAATAATATATATTAGTTCTGTAAACTCTTTAAAAAGTAGAGCTAAGTTAAATTCTGATAATATCAATGAAAGCAAAAAAGCTCATTTAAATTATTTAAATAAAATTGCTTTTACTTTCTTTATACTAAATTTATCATGCCAAGTTTTATTTATTAACATATTAATTGCTACAGTTAATGCTAGTAATGTAAATACTTATATAATGTGGACTGCTACAATATTATTAGTTGTATCTTCTATTTATCAAACATACGTGTATTATAAGTCACCAAGTAAATATAAAGATGCTGTTTATTCTGTAGATGATGATGATGATAATTGGATATTTGGAAGTATATATAATAATCATAATGATCCATCTTTATTTGTTCAGAAAAGATTTGGTGTAGGCTGGACTGTTAATATCGGAAGTATTAAAGGAAAGATATTATTCTTTTCTCCTTTTATAATAGTTATAGTTATACTATTTATTGCCTTTAATATACAATGATAGTTTAATTATATAATAAAAATTTTCATTAAACATCATAATAGAGCAATAGATTTTACTCTATTGCTCTATTACTTTAAAGTTTCAATTTTACTTATATCAGATTAAACCTTTTATATTAAAAAACTTTGATAATTTTTGATCATCATATCCTGTAAATAAAGCCAGTAATTTATAATAATTAAATTCCATAATGAATTATCCACTTATTTTCCTTAATTGCATCAGATATTTTATTTATTAATACTTCAAGCTCTTCTGATTTACAATCTAAATTTTCTTCAGTAACAATATTCAAAAATTCCGTAAGAGATTTCGGAGGTATCAAAGTTATCCCGTAATACGAGAGGTCTTTATAAGGTCTATTTGTATTATATGCGAATGTTTCAAGTTTTTTCATTTTACTTCCAAACCCCTTATGATATATTTCATCAATTAAATCACCATCTACAGAAATACAATTATATTTTTTAGGTTCATAAGTATAATCTTTATTTTCTTCAATATAATCAATTATTCCAAACTCGTGACTATAAGTCATTATTACAACTCCTTTGCCTCATTAATTTTTAGAGTTTAATAAACTACTGCCTTCTTATTTTCAATCACTTAATAATAAATATATCCCTTAGATTCTTCAACATACTCCTAATAATAGCTTTTATTTACTATGGTTTCACTTAATTTTACATTTTCATATTTAAATTTTAACATAGTAAAATTATATAATATATCAAAAGTATTATAAAAAATCAAAAATAATGTGAAAAATCTACTACTATCATTTATAATATATTACATAACTAGATAGTTAAGTAATATATTATAAATGATATATAAAATTAATAATCAATTAAACAAATTAAAAGTAAAAGGGGAAGTTCTATCTATGAAAAAATGGACAGAAATCAAAAAACATGGATACAACATTATATTAAATGAAGGTGGACAATCCATAGCTTACTCACCAGACTCAGGAGTTAAGATAATAGAAGAAGATGGATATGCTTTTAAAAACTTAAGTAAAAGTGGAAAGCTAGAAAAATATGAAGACTGGAGATTACCTGTAGAAGAAAGAGCTAAGGACTTAGCATCTAAAATGACTGTAGAACAAATCGCAGGATTAATGCTTTATAGTGCGCATCAATCTATTTCAACTAAGGATGACTTCTTTTCTAAAGTATTTTCAGGTACATATAATGGTAAAAAATTTGAAGAATCTAATGCTAAAATAACTGATTTAACTGATCAGCAAAAAAATTTCTTATTAAATGATAATTTAAGGCATGTATTAATAACAGTTGTAAATGATGCTAAGACTGCTGCTTTATGGAATAATAATGTTCAAGCTTTTGTAGAAAAAATAGGTTTTGGAATACCAGTGAACATAAGCACTGATCCAAGACATGGAGCAAGTGCAGATACAGAATTTAATGCAGGCGCAGGTGGAGATATTTCAAAATGGCCAGAGCCACTAGGTCTTGCTGCTACTTTTGATAGTGAATTGGTTAGAAACTTTGGACAAATAGCAGCTAAAGAATATAGAGCTTTAGGAATAACTACAGCTTTATCTCCACAGGTAGATATAGCAACAGAGCCAAGATGGATGAGGTTTGATGGTACTCTTGGAGAAGACCCAATTTTATCAAGAGATTTAGGAGAAGCTTATTGTGATGGTTTCCAAACTTCATATGGTGATTCTGAAATAAATGATGGTTGGGGATATGATAGTGTAAATGCAATGGTTAAACATTGGCCAGGTGGCGGTAGTGGTGAAAGTGGTAGAGATGCTCACTATGCTTATGGCAAGTTTGCTGTTTATCCAGGAGATAACTTTGATGAACATCTAATACCTTTTACAGAAGGCGCTTTTAAATTAAAAGGAAAAACTAAAAAAGCCTCTGCTATAATGCCTTACTATACTATATCTTATAACCAAGATAAGAAAAACGGTGAAAATGTAGGGAATTCATATAACAAGTATATAATAAGTGATTTATTAAGAGATAAATATGAATATGATGGAGTTGTATGCACAGACTGGAATATTACTAAGGATAATCATGTAGTTGATGCCTTCATGTCTGGAAAATGTTGGGGTGTTGAAAATCTTTCTGTGGATGAAAGACATTATAAGGCACTTATGGCTGGTGTTGACCAGTTCGGTGGAAATAATGAGGTTCAACCTGTTCTTAATGCATATTATATGGGTGTTAAAGAACACGGAGAAAAATTTATGCGTGAAAGATTTGAAAAGTCTGCAGTAAGATTACTACTTAATATATTCCGAACTGGATTATTTGAAAATCCATATTTAGATGCAGATAAATCTCAAGAGTTAGTTGGTAATCCTAAATTTATGCAAGCTGGATATGATGCACAATTAAAATCATTAGTTATGTTAAAAAATAAAAACAATGTACTTCCAATAAAAGAAAGAAAAAAAGTGTATATTCCAAAAAGAAAAATAAAAGAAAGTAAAGACTGGTTTGGTAATGTAATACCTGCCAGAGAGATTGAACCTGCTAGTAAATCTATAGTTGAAAAATATTTTGATGTTGTAGATGATCCAAAAGAAGCTGATTTTTCAATAGTATTTATAGAATCTCCTAAAACTGTTGGATATACAAAAGAAGATGGCTACTTGCCAATAAGTTTACAGTATAGACCATATACTGCAGTAAATTCAAGAAAAACAAGTATTGCAGGTGGAGACCCATTAGAATCATCAACTAATAGATCTTATTTAGGAAAAACTAACTTTGCTAGTAATGAATCTGATTTAAATATAATATTAGAAACAAGAAAAGCTATAGGTCAAAAACCTGTAATAGTCTCTTTAAATATGACAAACCCAACTATAGTGGAAGAATTTGAGCGTTCTGTAGATGCAATAATTGCAGACTTCGGAGCTCAAACACAAGCTATAATGGATATAATTAGTGGTAACATAAATCCAAGTGGATTATTACCATTTAATATGCCTGCTAATATGAGAACGGTTGAAAATCAGTGCGAAGATATTCCTCATGATATGGAATGTTATAAGGATGAGTTAGGAAATGTATATAAGTTTGCATATGGTCTTGATTTTAGTGGAGTTATAGATGACGATAGAGTAAAAAAATATACAGTTAAAGAATTAAGTATATAATAAATTAATAAATCCCCTTAGCTAAAAAATTATATTCATTAAAGTTAATTAAATATCAAATTTTTCATATTTAGGTTTAAGATTGTAGTCCTTTATTAAGGTTACAACCTTAAACCTAATATTTCAAGACTATATTTTGTATTTTTATAAATGTTTAATGCATAAAAAACACATTGATAAAAATATCAATGTGTTTTCGTATATTTATTTAGTATTAAAGTTTTTCAATATCTTCTATATACATAGGCTTATTATAGTAATATCCTTGTACATATAAAAAGTCATTATTTATATTCTTTATAATAATATCTTGATATTCCTCTTCAACACCTTCTAATACGATAGATCTATTTTTAACTGATGCTATTCTACATATAAATAGTATTATTTCATTTATAATTATATTTTCGCCAATTCCATCAATAAAATTTTTATCTACCTTTATAATATCAATGTCTAACATTTCAAGTATATCTAAATTTGAGTACTCTACTCCAAAATCATCTATTGCAATTTTAAAGCCTGCATCTTTTAAATATTTTATATTGCTCTTTATTTTATCTATATCATTTGCCTTAACTCTTTCAATTATTTCAAGACAAATTTTATTCTTCTCTAAATTTGATTTATATAATGTTTCAATGGCATTTTTAACAAATTTATCATTTTCAAGTTCGTTTAAAGACAAATTAATCGAAATATAAAAATCCTTTTCATTCATACATTCAAAATTTTTAATTTTTTTATAATCTTTAATAGCTTTTTCAAGTATCCAAATAGATACATCAAATAACATATTATTTTTTTCAATTTCTGGTATGAATTTATAAGTAGGAATGATTTTGTTATTTTCATCTACTAATCTTAATAAACCTTCAAAACCAACTATTTCTTTATTTCTGGGATTATAAATAGGTTGATATTGTAATAAATACTGATTATTATTTATTCTATTTTTAATTTTATTTCTTATAAGATTCTTTTTTATTCTTGGTATTATTAAAAATAAAATTATCATTAGAGATAATACTGTTATTATTATTAATAAAACCATCTCTTTAAAGGAAACTATATTATATTCTTCATTAAAGTATTTATTAGTAAGTTTATTAATTTTATATTTCTCTTTTAGTCCAAATTTATCAATAGCTCTATCCATATTATTTAATATAGACTCACTATTTTTATTGCCCGCTAAATAAACTTGATGTCCTACAAATTCATAAATTTTATTATATTTACTGTTTTTATAACCACTATCAATCATTACATCAATTTTATCTTCTTCTATTAGTTTTTCTAAACCTTCATAGTCTTCATCAAAAACAATTTCTATATTAATATTATTAGATTTGAAATAATCTAATACCCATTCTACATTGTAATCATCTTCAACTAGACCAACTCTTACTACATTAAATTTTTCTAAATCATTTATATTAATATCTTTATTAGTAAAAATACCAAACTTTTCTTTTGAAATACTATTCTTATTAAATATTATATTTTCTGAATTTTTAATGTCGATAGGAATTCCTGGCATAATATCTATATAGCCATCTTCTAGTTTTTTTAATCCATCAGAAATACTGCATACAATGTATTCATATTCAAAGTCATAATGTTTCTTTAACAGATTAAAAAAATCATTATAATACCCACTAATGTTCCCTTCATCATCTACAATAATATAAGGATCATATTCATATACCCCTATTTTTATTTCATCTTTAATATTTTCGTTTTGTGAATATACATTTATCGATAAGATGTTTATAAATAATATTATAAACACAAAATATTTGAAGTTTATATAAATCATCCCCTTTATATATAATTATACTTATATATAGTTTCTTCCAAATCATAACATGTTTGTACATTTTAGGAAATGACTTTTAATTATAAAAATCTATTCCTATTATTAAAATACTTATTATATTTTAAAATAGTTACTATCATCGTCAAAATTTATAATTATATTCCTTTATTCTACAATATGCATAATTTTATACAAATCATATATTCTAATTTATTTAATATAATAATCATAATATTTATTAAGTTTATTTGTGAATTTACTAAAACCATATAACCTAGTTGTAATGCGGTTCATCATTGTCTATTTAGGAGTTTAATATGAAAAAGATGGAGTAGCAAAATATAACTCCATCCTCTTCTAGTTTATAAAATCCTTTAATAAATTTCTATTATTTTTCCTATAATCAATATTAAATTATCAATATCTATGATTACTGAAATATTTCCATGCTATTTTTTGTTATGCTTAACGATATTTTATAACTCTTTTTAAATTTTTATTTAAATTTAAATTAAAATCTAAAGTCATCTTTATCAAAATTTATATTTATTGTCTTCATAAAATCTTCTAATTGCTCTATCTTACTTGCACCAGCTAGAGGCACCATATTAACATCTTGATTTAAAATATAACCTAACAGAATTTTGGATGTTGTAGCACTATATTTTTCTTTTAAATAATTTATCTGCTTTGCTCTTTTTAAGTTTCCTTCAGTATAGTAAGGACTATCAATAACAGCTTCTTTTCCTTTAGTTTCAAGCTTTTGAAAAAATCCACTACATAATCCAAAGTATGGCATCGCTAAATTATTCGAGTTTTTATGATAGTCCATCATTTCTTTATCCATAGTTACCATAGTCTCATCTGGGAATGGCTTCATATTATCAGATGCAAGATTAAATAACATTTGATTAGCTACAAATCCTCTATATCCCTTTTCCTTACAGTAATTATCTGCTTCTATCATTCTTTTAGTTGTCCAGTTTGAGCATCCATAATATCTTATTTTACCTTCTCTTACGAATCCTTCCATAACGTCTATTAGGTCACTTACAGGTTGACTTAAATCATCTCTGTGATAAAAGTATATATCTATACAATTTATACCTAAAGCATTTAAACTTAAGTTTAAATCATACTCCATATCCTCTTTACTCATTCTACTTACATTCATAGTGTCCATTTTAGGATGACCACCTTTAGTCATTATAACTAAGTCATCTCTTTTTCCTCTATGTCTTATCCAATCACCTATTACTCTTTCTGCGCGACCTATTTCTGGTTCAACCCAATCAGAATAGATTCTTGCACAATCTATAACATTTCCACCTAGATTAACATATCTTTCTAATATTTCAAATGCATCTTCATTATCCCATGCAAGTCCAGCATTTACTGTTCCAAATCCTATTTTACTTAATACTAAATTAGTATTTTCTATTTTTATATTGTTTGACATCTTTATCCATCCTTGTTATTAATACTAATAGTTATAAATTATATTATACTATAAGAGCTTTTTCATCAACTACAGATCCTCTTGAATAATTTATAAAATATGCTGTTTTTTTCATCAGATTAAATTCTTTTTCTCCTATAAATCCTCTTGTATCTGGCGTTACCTTAAGGTAAACACTCACAAAATCAGATTCTTTTAAAAAAGTTTCTAAAGATACTTTCTTTTGACATGGCTCTTCTACATCCACTTCACAAACGTAAGGGTCATATATATATGTTGAACTCTATATTAGCCCAACCTTTTCTTTTTATCTTGATGCCCTATTTAATTCTTCCATTGTGTACTTTTCCAGTAGAGTGCTCTGTTGCTAAGAATTTTATTCCTAAGAATACTTCCATATTTTCTTCTATTATATTTTGTAGATTCTTTTCTAGTTGCATGGATGTTCCTTCTATTTCTTCTACTTCGTCTTTTATTTTAAATAGATATATATTTTTGTATTTTCCTACCATTGTTATTTGATTTGACACTTGGAATTTGTTTTTTATCCAGCTTTTTGTGTCTAGAAATTCTATGTATACTTCGCTACCACCTTCTCTTTCTAGTATAAATTTATCTCTTAGTATCACTACATTTTTGATTACTGTTTTTCCTGCTATATATCTTGTGATACGTTCAAATCCTATTTATCTCAAATATTAAGCTCTTTCCTATAGTTATAAAACCTTACATACTCCTCCACACTCTAAGCATACAAGGTCTGGTTGTTTATCATCACTTATTTGTACTGATATACTTTTACATTTTTCACATTTTAATTTATATACATTCCCGCTCTTTAATAAATTTCCTATTAGTTTGTTTTCTTTTTTTATTTCCATTTTATCCCCCTATGATGTTAATTCTTATATCTATTATAACAAATAGAATATATAATTTACATAAATTTAATCCTAGTTTTATGACTCAATATTTTCTTTTACAGCTATTTGGGATATTAAAGGTTTAGGATATTTAATATCCATATCTTAGAATTCAAAGCATTGAAATTACTAATGGATATTTTTAAATTTTAACTATCATGAAACAAGCTAATATAACCTATTATTTCAATATCTTTATCTGAAAGATTAAATTTTTATAAAAAACTGTATATATAACTATTTAACAATATATCTAGTTCTGATAAAATATATAAAAATAAGGGAGGTCGCTATGAATAAAAGTGAATTTTACTTTAAAAGTAATAAAGATTCTTTAGATATACATGTATACAAATGGGATCCTATAGATATAAATCCAATAGGTGTTGTTCAAATCGCCCATGGAATGTCTGAAACAGCAATAAGATACGAGTATTTTGCAAAACAGCTTACTCAAAATGGATATATTGTATATATAAATGACCACAGAGGTCATGGTATGACAGCTAAAACAACTGATAAAGTTGGATATTTAGCAGAAAAAGATGGATTCTCATATCTTGTTGATGATATGAATACACTTAGTAAAATAATAAAAAAAGAAAATCCAAATCTACCTTTATTCCTATTCGGTCATAGCATGGGCTCCTTTGCTAGTCAAAGATATATCATGGATCATGCCAATAACTTAGATGGATTAATCTTATCTGGTTCTAACGGTAAGCATGGTGTAATTCTTAAAATAGGTGAGAAATTTATCTTACATAAAATAAAAAAACATGGAAGGCTATATAGAAGTAAGCAACTTGATAATCTATTCTTTGGAGGTAATAATAAAAAACTTAAATCCCCTAGAACAGAATTTGATTGGTTAAGCAGAGATGAAAAAGAAGTAGATAAGTACATAAATGACCCTTTCTGTGGAGTTTTATTTACTTGTGGTTTTTTCTATGACTTCGTAAAGGGATTACAAGAAATAGAAGATAAAGATAAGTTAAAAAATATACCTCTTGATTTACCAATATATATTTTATCTGGAGATGAAGATCCAGTTGGTAAAAATGGAAAAGGTGTTCTTAGATTAAGAGATCAATACATTAATTTAGGAGTAAAAAATGTTTCTTGCACACTTTATAAAGGTGGTAGACATGAAATGCTAAATGAAACAAATAAAGATGAAGTTATAGAAAATATTTTAAAATGGCTTCATTCTAAGAATTTATCTTTTTCAAATGAAGAAGACAAAAGGTGTGCCTTTTAACTAAGGCTCACCTTTTTTTACCTTCTATCTAAAAAAATAACTCTATCATATTCTAGATTATAAAAACATTTAATAAATTCCTATTATTTTTCCTATAATCAATATTAAATTATCAATTTCTATTAATATTGCTGGTGAGTACTCTATTAACCATACAGGTATTTTATATATCATCGATATTTTAACTATTATTGATAGTAAAAAGTTATTGATATCTTCATTATCCGTTAGTGCTTCTGCTATTTCTTCTACTTTATTTTTATCATCATCCTTATCTTTTTCTGTATTTCTCTTAATTCCTATTCTTGGTGTGATATGATATATAAAGTTTTGATTTGGAGTTTTATATCCATTAATTTTACTTTTCATATCTTTATCAAAAATTATTGTTTTTCTAAGTATTTTTACCACACCCTTTCTCAGTTATGTTAAATCTATATTCTATTTTTAATTAGTAAATTACTCATTATATTTATCTTTCTAATAATCTATATGATGTATTTAGGTTAACACTTATTCAGTCCTTATCATTTAAATAACCTAATATGAATATTATTTATTGGAGGTGATTTTAATAACATATAAAACTCATAGCGCAGGTGGATTTTTTATAGGTACATTATTCATCGCAATCCCTTTTAAATATATACTTATTAACTACAGTATACTTCAAATCCTCATATTATTAATATTATATATATACTCATTAGATATAGGCTCCCTTTTTCCTGATATAGATCATCCACAGTCCTATTTAGGTAAAAGATATTCACTTATATCAAACCTCATTCATAAAAAGTTTTCTCATAGAGGATTTACCCATAGCTTATTATTTATATATCTATTGATTTTTCTATCCTTAGTTTTTAATCTTTCTATTAGACTTTTTTATCATTCATTTTATGCTTATTTCAAAATTTACATATTTTCAATTCAAATTGGATTTATTTTAGGGTGTATATCTCATATTTTCTTTGATATGTTTAATCCTACAGGAGTGTATTTATTATATCCCCATATGAAAAAATATAGACTTCCTCTAGCTCCTAAGATAATTATAAATACTCCTGATGAAAAACAACTTTGTGAGTATTTATCTATATTAAGTTCTATTTTATCATTTGTATATTTCTATGTGGTTATAAAGAGTTTTAGTTTTTTATAAATATTCTAATAATTAAAGAATTGCATGAATAATGAATAATGAATAATGAACTATAAACATAACTGTACCTTAGGAATTTTAACATTTGAAAATCCCAGGTACAGTTATTTATTAAATTAATCTTAATTATTTATTTTCTAAATTACCAATTCTTTTTCCTGTTCAGAAACTTTATCATTTGTTAATTTATTTTTTTCTGACAACTATTATAATAATTATTAATATTAAAATTACAGGAATTACGCCTAATAAAAATGTAATAAATACTTGAAAGAAAGGTCCATCTATAATTGATATTTCCAATCCATCTATTTCTTAATTACTTTACAATATATATCAACTTCTAACTTTGCTTATATTATACCTTTTATAATTATTCTTTTAACATATCTATTGTACCTAATGCAATATGAGCAATACCAGCTCCTACTAATAAAGCTCCTGTCATATTTGCATAATCTCTAGATCTAAATCTTCTTTCTTTAGATTGATTAACATCTACTGATAAACCCGCCATTGTTACTGCTATTCCTAATGTAACAGGTATTAAACCTTTTTTCATAATGTAGTACCTCCTTAATATGAATTTAATATTATTCTTTTCATTAAAGAGTTTATTATAATATGAAATATATTACTATTTTTAAATTATAAGTAAATGTATTTTTCATTATATAATTTAATTAATATTATTATTAGATCTTATAAGTTTACTATGCATATTTATTAAATTAATACAATCTCTTTGAAAATAAAAAAGATGACTCCTAATTAATATAGAAGTCATCTATCGATATATATTACCTCTGAGGCTCTTTTATATTATATTCCTTACTTATGTTCCATCATTTCTTTCATCTTCTCACTTGACATACCATGTCCCTTTTGGTTATCTATTCCAGTTACTTGAGTATACTCTACTTTTCCATCTACAAACTTAATTTCATAAGCTTGACCAAATCCTTTTACAAGTCTTCCAGATTTTATATCTAATTCAAACATATCAAAGTCCATTTTCTTAAACATTGACATCATTTTAGATTCATGAAGTTCATCAAATTTAGCAAATATTTCATCGCTAACTGAGTCTAAAATATTTGCTTCACAAGTAAATGATATTCTAGTTCTTGCAAATATTGTTTTGCATACACTTTCATCTTCTATAATCATTACACTACAATCATGATTATCTCTTAAGTTATAGTAGTGGTTTGTAACTTTGCTTAAGTATAGATAAATTTTGTTATTCATCATTACAAATGGTGCATAACTTATCTCTGGATTTTTGTCACTTCCTAGTGAACTTATTACTAAGCTTTTTTGATTTTTTAATAAATTTTCCATATTATTGTCCTTCTATTTTTATAGTCTTATATTTAATATATTTTCTATAATCCATAAGCACCCTCTAAAACCTATATAAGGTGTATATGGATATATGTTTATCCTATTTAAGTTTGGATTACTCACTTGTAAATCAAATTTTGAATTATGTTTCATATCTAAAGTAACACCATCAGCTAATAACATTAATAGCTCCGTTTCCTTTAAGTACTTCATTCTTGATAATTCATCCGAACTTACTATTATAGATTTATCTTCACAATCTGTCTTGTAAAGTATTTGCTTTCTATCAACTTCTATTCCTAACTCTTCTAATAACGCACTCATCCCAACAACAATATCATAATCACCAAATATTGCAGCTGTTTTGTTTTCTTTGTAGAAATAGAACTTACGTTTAACTGAAAACATATGATTTTTAACACTTTCTATCTCTTTATTTAAGTTATTTTCATTTATATTCCATGAAGTTATATTCTTTACAGTTTCAATAAATTTAATAGTATTATTTAGCCCGTACATATTTACATATATATATGGAATACCAAATTTTTCTTCCATAAGTTTAGCTGCTTTTAGCGCTTCTTTTTTTATAACTATGTTTAAAGATGCAATTGATGCTCTTTCTATATCTTCTATAGTTGTATACGCTGTAAATATTGTGTTTACTTTTTTATCAAATATAACGTCCATCATTCTTTCTAACTCAGATACATCTGATAAAAAGTTATATTTATCTATATTTGAACCAAGTATATTATAAGTTTGTGTTGACTGTTTTACATTTAATTCTTCTTTAGTTTTTACTAAGTTCTCTATAAGAAGTGTAAGTGCATTCTCAACACCTACATTATAATCATCTTTAAGCCCTGCAGTAGTTATTGGTATAAGTATAGCTTCTACCTTATCTTTTAATGTAGTACATACACTTTTAATATCTGCACCTATTACGGCTGATACAGAAGATGCCATTATAAATATATATTTTGGCTTTATATTCTCATCAACTTCTAATATAGATTGTTCTAATCTATCATATTTACCAAAAGTAATATCATTTTGGTCCATATGAGTTGAGTATATTTTAGCCTTATCTTCACCATTTAAACTCCCAACTACTTCTATTCCGTAGTGAGTAGTCCCTGCTGGTCCAAATTCTATAATACAAGCACCTTCTATTGAGGAAAGCGTCCAGATCATCCCCATTCTATCGCTTGCTACTGGAAAATATTTACATACTTGCACTCATCATCCCTCCCATCTTAGTATTTTGTTCTAGTGAAAATAGCTTTATTATGCTTTCCATAATACCAATTGGAAGCTCATATCCAATTTTCTGTGCATGTTCATCTAGAGTTATTTGCATAAGTCCATTTTGTCTCAATAATATAGGACTTTCATGACCTATATATACATCTCCTCCAATTTCTTTATATAACGATCTAAGAGGAGCAATATTTGCAATTCTACTTATATATGGATTAAATCCTTTTTTAGATATATTTTCCTTATAAATCATATCTTGATCATATAATTCTCTAACTTGTACAAATACTGGTTCCATACCTAAATCGCTTAAGAAATCAACAGTTTCAAATGCCATCATAGGAGTATTTCCATATACCAATTTCTTATTATTAACTAATTGTGTACAAGTCTTAAATAATTCATCGTATTTTTCTATTTCACTCTTAAGGCTATCAAGTAAGTTAATCCCTAATATTTCACCTAACTTTTCATAATTTCTACTTATAGTTTCTTTGTTCATGTGTTTGTCAAAATAAATATAATCTATATCAAATTTTTTCTTCATAGACTTAGCTAAATCTAGTGCTATCATATCCGTTACTATGTTTAACTTAGCTTTTGATGCATTTTTTATGTCTTCTATGTTACACTTTGAAGGAATTACTGTGTTTATAGATACTCCATTATTAGTAAGTAACTTTACAAGTTCTGTTTTTTCAACATCTTTTTGTCTATGACCTAATATATTTATACCTTCTTTTTCTTTGAATTTTTTCATAGCAGAACTTAATACTTTTAATGAACGACTCATCCCCGGGATATGACTATTACAAGTAAAATGATCTGTATTTACGACAAATACTGGTATATTGAATTCATCTTCTAATATATAAGAAAGTGATGTATAGTCTTCTCCTATAAGTTCTGGAACACAAGTAGAAACTATCATTATTGCATCAGGTTCTTCTATTTCTATAATCTGCTTTACAGCATTTTTAACTTTTTTCTCAGCTGAAAATACTACATCATTTTCTTTTATAGCAACTGAGTACACACTATCGTTACCACTTTGTCTATGATATGCAAAGTTTTTAGTGTAGTAAGTACATTCACTAGTTCCTACTACTACTAAAGGCATATTTTTTATATATGAAGCAGTTAAAGCCACACCAAATAATGGACAATGTGTACCTGGAAAAACTGCATGAGATAGTGATTTTATATCTTTATCTTCCTTTATTTCATTAAGCCTTTTTAAAATATCTAAAGTATACATACTTCTCCCTTTCTTTTTAAGTAATCGTTTCAATGTATTTAAGCACCAATTAAGTCATTCTCCTTACATCTTATAGTCTGTATCGGATGAACTCTTGGTCTATTGCTTATTGGGTCATTGTCTATATCACACTCAACTCTATATACATTTTTAATCATCTCATGATTTATAATATCTTGTGGATTTCCATCTGCAACGATATTGCCATTTTTCATAATAACAAGCCTATCACTGTACTTACTTGCTTGATTTAAATCATGTAATACCATAACAATTGTTATACCAAATTTTTTATTTATATCTCTTACAAGCTCCATAAGTTCTAATTGGTGAGATATATCAAGATAAGTTGTTGGCTCATCAAGGAATAATATTTCCGATTTTTGACATAAAGCTTGTGCAAGATAAGCCCTTTGTCTTTCTCCTCCAGATAGGTAACTTATAGATCTATTTTTATATTTAGTAAGACCTACATTCTCTATTGCCCAATCTACTATTTCTTGATCTTCTTTATTTTTTGTTTCATACCATTTTTTATGAGGCATTCTTCCAAAATAAACAAGTTGTTCAACACTAATATCATTAGGAGCATTATTATGTTGTGATAATAAGCATAATTTTTGTGAAATATATTTATTTTTCAAGCTACTTAGATTCTTATCATTCAGGTATATATCACCATGTTTAGGCTTTATCATTCTTGATAAGGTCTTAAGTAATGTACTCTTTCCACATCCATTTGGCCCTAGTACTGAAACTATTTGACCTTTTTCTATATGAATACTTAAATCTTCAATTATTATTTTTTCTTCATATCCAACTTTCAAATTTTCTGCTTTTATCATTTTAATAATTACCTCTCTTTCTTAGTAAATATAAGAAAAATGGTCCTCCTACTATAGACATAATTACACCTACAGGTATTTCTATAGCTCCTCCAACAGTTCTTGCTAAAGTATCCGCTACTAAAAGAACTATTGCTCCAAATATAATACTAAATGGTATAGTGTACTTATGGTCACTTCCCATAAGCATTCTACCTATATGTGGTACTATAAGTCCCACAAAGCTTACAACACCGACTACTGCCGTTGTAGTCGCAGCTAAAAATACTGCAACTACTGATATTGATAATCTCGTAAAAGTAACATTAAATCCTAAATTTTTGGCTGCATCATCACCTAGTTGAAGCACATTAGCACTTCTAATTAAAAGTAATGATATTATTAAACCTATTATTGAATAAACTATAATCATCTCTACATCCAACCATGTTTTCGTTGCTAAGCTACCATTTAACCAAAGCATAGCACTTTGAATTCTTTCACTATACATAGTTGATATATAGCTTATTACTCCTCCTAAAATTGTATTTACGGCAACTCCAGCAAGAACAATTCTACCTGGCTGAAGTCCATTTTTCCATGCCATAAGGTAGACTATAAAGCACGCTATAGATCCACCTATAAATGCAAAAATAGGAAGTACATTAGTGTAAGCTGGAGATAATAGAAGTATTATTATTGCCATAACACTTGCTCCCGTTGATACACCTGTAATTCCTGGATCTGCTAGAGAGTTCTTCATAACAGATTGTAAAAGTAATCCTGATACAGCTAAATTTGCACCTACAATTGCTGCTAGTATATTTCTTGGCAATCTCATTTTATAAACTATTGTAGTTACAATTTTGTTGTCATCATTTATAAGTGCACTAAATATCTCACTTAAACTTAAATCTACACTACCTACAGTCGATAATAATACTAAAAGAATAGCTAGGGTGATGGCACCCATAGCTAATATTGTTGCTTTTTTATTTATTTTCATATTTACTCACCGTATAATATGTCACCTAAAGTTGTTATAGCTTCAGTTATTTTTAAGTTTGCTGATACATTAAATATATTTGAATCTAAATCTACAACTTTATTATTTTTTACTGCATCAAGTTCTGCATAAACTGGATTTTTATCAAAAGCGCTATCAAAAGCTTTTTTAGTTTCTTCTACATCACCATGTGCAAATCTTAATATATAATCAGGATTTTGTTCTAATATTTGTTCTAAACTAAATTGTATATAAGGAGAGTTAACATCACCTAATTTACTAGATATGTTTGTTGCACCTACAGCTTTAGCTAAATCTCCTAAGTAAGAAGTTTCTGTAGCTAACATGAAGTTTTCTCCAGAACCAAAGAATATTGCAACAGTTGGTGACTTATCACCTTTTATTTTAGCTACTTCTTTTTCACTTTCTTTTAAAGTTTCTATAAGTTCTTTAGCTTCGTCTTCTCTCCCTACTTCTTTACCTAATTCTTCTATACTAGATATAAAATTTGTATATGTTGTAGTATCTATAAAGAAAGTATTTAAATCATACTCTTTCATACTCTCTTCTACTTTTTCTTTGAATGACTTATCCATTACAAATACATCTGGTTCAAGTGATGCCACTACTTCTAAGTCTGGATTCATAGACTGACCTACTTCAGGCAATCCTTTTAACCCTTCTGGCATTTCTAATTTAGTTGTTGGTATACCTATAACCTCTGCTCCTATAGCGTCAAGTACTTGACTTGCTGCTACTGATGCTGCAACTACTGTTTTGCTTTCTTCTTTAGTAGCTGCATCTACCTCTTCATTAGTAGTTTTTGATGAACTGCACCCTGTTAAAAACAATGCTGATACCATTAAAATTGATGCTAATTTTTTTAATTTCATAATATTTCCTCCTAATAATTTGACTAGTTTTTTATAATTATACTTTCATTATTTTTCTTGCTAAATCCATATAAATATTTGACATTTCACTGTCACGATCTTGTTCTATAACTGTTTTCCCATCATTTTCTGCTATTTGTACAATACCATTTCTTGGTATATAATGAAAAACTTGAGATTCTATTTCTTTAGCTAAATTATTTACTAAAGTTTCTTCATTCTCTACGTTTTTAGCATTTAATATAATTCCTTTTAAAGATGCATAACCTCTTTTTTTGAATTGATTAACAGCTACTGATATATTACTTGCCGCGTACATAGACATCATTTCTCCTGAAGTAACAATATATACTTCCTCTGCATATCCATTTCTTATTGGCATGGAGAATCCTCCACATACTACATCCCCTAGTACATCATAGATTACAATATCTGGCTTATACACCTCAAATGCATCTAATTCTTCTAGTTTTTCAAATGCAGCAATTATCCCTCTTCCTGCACACCCAACACCAGGAGTAGGTCCTCCTGCTTCTACACAAAGTACACCATTATATCCTTCAAAGACAATATCAGAAAGTTCTAGGTCATCACCTTTATCATTCATAATATCAAGTACAGTGTCTATGAATTTTCCCTTCATTAAATTTTTAGTTGAATCTGCCTTTGGATCACATCCAATTTGCATTACCTTATATCCTAAATGTGATAATGCTGCTGATAAATTTGAAGTAGTAGTAGATTTACCTATTCCACCTTTTCCATAAATAGCAATTTTCTTCATTGATATTTCCCTCACACTCATTTTCTTTTGATAATAATTTTCATTTACTATTTAATTTTATAACTTTTATTTACTAAAAGCTTTAAATATATTTACTTCTTTTGTAACTATATTGATAATAATTATCATTTACATGTTTTTATGATATAATTTATACAATACTTTAGTTAAAATTTGTAAATTGGTATTATAAAAAAATTAGATTGGTGGTAGATATGAATAATTTAGAAGTAATATTAAGAGATTTTTTTGATTGTGTCTATATACCTATAAGGTATACAAATGATAAATTTAAATTAATATATACGGTAAAATCTTCTTCTAGTATAGATAAGTTTATTGATAAAGTTAATCTTTATAAGGATATAAAGGAAAGTACAGAACAAGTTATAAAACTTACATATTATAATAATGTACATTTTATAATTATACCAATTTTAGATAAGTACCCTAATGGATATTTTATAGCTGGGCCTTTTAAATCTGGTCCTATTGATATAGATGTTGATATGCCTTTTAAACCATTTTACTGTATTGATTATATTTCAAATATATTAAGGTCAATAATAAAAGAAAATCTAAAACAAAAATCTTATTTTAGTGAGTATATATTCAATTCTATATCTTATATTCATAATAACTATAGTGATGATATAAAAATAGATGATTTATGCTCTTATTTAAATATTAATAAAAGCTATTTTTGTAGATTATTTAAAAAAGAAGTGGGCTATACTTTTTCAAACTTTTTAAATAAATTTAGAGTTGAAAAAAGTAAGGATTTTTTATCTAATAAGGATTACTCTATCTTAGATGTTGCAATGTTGGTTGGGTATAATAATCATAATTATTATAGTAGCTTATTTAAGAAGTTTAATAATGTTACACCTATTGATTATAGAAAAAACTGCATGTAGTATATATATTCAATTAAAAATAAGTGCTAGTTATACTAGCACTTATTTTTTGATTATCTGTATTGAATAACTTGTTTATTTTATTATAATTGTACAAAGTCGCTTATTTTTTCACTTATTCTTGTAAGCTGCTGGGCACTATGTCCAAAAATTTTAACATTTATATCATTACTTTGAGTTAAGGTTGCTCCTCCATCTACTTCATCACTATTATCTATAATTTCTCTGATAAAATCTAATTTTTCATTAGAATTATCAAAGTTACATATTAATATATTTGCTAGATGGCTATACCCTTCAAACATTCCTAATCCGTTCATATCAATACTTGAAGGGCTATAAATAGTATTATCAACATAAACTAATTTATCAAGACAACTTACCTCAATATATGATTTATAATACTTATATTCAAACTTTTCACCACTGGCTACTCTTCCGCAACTTATAATATCTGTTAGTATAAGTTTTGATGACTCATCTTTTAAAACTATATTCATATTGCTATTAAAAGCTGAGTCTTTAAAGGGAATAGTTGGTAGAGGATTATATTTTAATACACTGTTACTTCCAACAAAAATCTTACAATCTCTTGATGCATCTTTGTCTTCCATTTTATGAATTTTTTCATAAGATTGAGAAGTCACTTCTATTTTTGTATTATCATTTACAGTTATATGGTACTTATGTATATCTCCTTGCATAATTCCAGCTGATGAAGACATAACAATAACTTTTATCGATCCATCCTCATTATAAAAAGGTGGTGATACCTTAAATGGTGCAGTAAAGTAAACATTATCAAGTATTGTTTTATTATCTTTATTTAGAGTTGTTATATCTACTATTGAATTTTTTATATATTTATTACTCATATTATTTTATACCTTCAAGTAAAACATTTGATTTTATCCACTCTACTATCTTGTCAACACCTTCTACTCCTCTTACATTTGTAAACATAAAAGGCTTATCTCCTCTCATTTTTCTTGAGTCTCTATCCATAACTTCTAAACTAAATCCAACAAAAGGTGCTAAGTCGATTTTATTTATAACTAATAAGTCAGAACGAGTAATACCAGGTCCACCTTTACGAGGTATTTTATCTCCTTCAGCTACATCTATTACAAATATTGTTGAATCCGATAACTCTGGGCTAAATGTTGCTGATAGATTATCTCCTCCACTTTCAATAAATATAATATCAAGATCAGGGAATTTTTCAACTAATTCATCTACAGCCTCTAAGTTCATAGATGCATCCTCACGAATAGCTGTGTGAGGACAACCTCCTGTTTCAACACCTATTATTCTTTCTCTTGGTAATACACTGTTTTTTGATAAAAATTCAGCATCTTCCTTTGTATATATATCATTAGTGATTACTCCTATGCTGTAATCCTTACTCATTAATCTTACTAAACACTCTATTAAGGCAGTTTTTCCTGAACCTACAGGACCTGCTACTCCGATTTTTACATATGACATTTTTAATTCCCCCTTATTATGACATGTACAGTCTAGAATACAGTGTTTCATGTTGCATACATCTAATATCAAAGCCTGGCGTTGATAAACAAAGATCTTTCAAAGAAAGATTTGGAAGTATATTAAGTACCTCTTCAAATACTTTATAGCTTTTGTATAATAATTGTTGCCCTTGAGTTTGACTAAGTGGAATAGTTTTTACACAAGTAGTTATAGCTGCTGATGTATATGAATATAAAAATCCTTCTATAGCTTTCATTTTTTCTATTCCTACTGATGCACAAAATACTCCATATGCAACTGAATGAGTATGCTGTATTTCTTTGTTGTCTTTTATATAATTATTGAATATCTCACTTTTAGCTTTTATGTTTATTGACTCTAAAGTCTTTATAAATCTTGAACCTAGCTTTTGTGATGCTAATCTTATCTCTTTTGGTATTTTACTAGCATTTATTATCTCTTCAAGTTTGATTATTTCTTTTAAATTGTTTTCCTTAGCATAATCATAAGCTAAGTATATAGATAAAAGCTCAGTATATAATACATTTGTTTTTAAGCAAGATCTTATATAATTAAAAGCTGTATCTACATCTTTTACTAATTCTTTTTGTATATAAGTTTCTAATCCATAAGAATGACTATAAGCCCCTATTGGAAATAATGAGTCGTTAATTTGAAGTAATAGAAATATGTTTTCATCTATAATCTTATTCATTTTATTTTCCTCAAAACTCCATCTTAATGATGGTGAGCATTAATAGATGATGATATACTTTTATCAAAGTCAAATTTAACTACTTTTTCTTCTACAGATATACCTAATTTTTCTATCATAGCCTTCATCGGTTCATCAAATATTGTTATAAATTGATTATCATTATCTCCTCTAAATAAAGTAGCATGCTTATTTCCTATTTCATAACATAACTTAGGTATTAAGCTGCTATCATCAACATTTATTACTAACGCTTTTGCCGGTGGTATATTCACTGCAATTACAGTATCATCATATACCCCTAATACATCTCCTTGTTTAAGTCCTCTAGTTAGTATATTATTGTCTAGTTTGATTCCTACTTCTAATCCATTTTTACTAACTTTTTTATGTAACTTTTTAAATGCCTCATGCCACTCTATGTCAACATAGTCTACTTTTTTATTAGCAAACTCTAAGTCATTTACATTGCCTATAATTTTTTCTAATATCATATTTAAATCCCCCATTCTATAATTATGTCATAAATTTTAATGCCACATATTTAAAAGCATTAGAACCCCTGGAATCCAAGCTGTAAATATACCTTCAAATATGGATAAGTATGGGACATATTTCTCTAAATTTTTCTTACATACATTTTCTAAGAATCCTGTAAACCATAGAATTCCCCATAGTATCCATATTATTGCCATCTTCCAATCTCCATTATTGTAGTCAACAAATGCAAATGGAACTGTATTGATTGCAACAAATAAGCTATACCAACCAAAAGGTCTTTGGTCTAATTTATAGATTCCATTTATTGCTACAAATAAATATGTGAATCCAAATAATAATCCTGTTCCTGCTGAATAATAATCTCCTTTAACAATAGAAATAATATTTATTGCTACTGATAAAAGCCCTGTAAATATATTCATTACTGAAGATGACTTAGAATCTATATTATATATTCTTGTTATACCATTGTTGATTAAAACCATACCTACATACAATAAACAAACACCTAGCATAAAGTTTCCTCCTATATAATTATCTTAAAGGAACTTCTCTAAAAAAGTAGAGATAGTCCCTTTAATCTCATTGTTTAAAATAAGTTATATAATTGTGCTAAAGGTAACTCGCTAACTGGTTCACATGTTAAAAGTACATCGTCTGCTTTTACTACATAACTTTCAGGATCAACTGTAATTTCTGGTGTAGCATTATTTAACACCATATCTTTTTTGCCTATATTTCTACAATTTTCAACTGGTAGTACTTTCTTCTTAAGGTCTAAGTTTTCTTTAACTCCATTTTTGTAAGCATATTTTGAAACAAAAGTTATACATGTATCGTATTTTGCACTTCCATGAGCTCCAAACATCTGTCTATACATAGCTGGCTCTGGAGTTGGTATAGATGCCCCAGGGTCTCCAGTTTTAGCTCCAACTACCATTCCACCCTTAAGTATCATTTCTGGTTTAATTCCAAAGAATGCTGGCTTCCAAATGACTAAGTCTGCAAATTTACCTTCTTCAACTGAGCCTACATACTTTGATATACCATGTGCTATTGCTGGATTTATAGTATATTTAGCAATGTATCTTCTTACTCTGTAGTTATCATTTCCTTCACTATCTTCTGGCAATGGCCCTCTTTGATTCTTCATCTTATGTGCAGCTTGCCATGTACGAGTTATAACTTCTCCAACTCTTCCCATTGCTTGAGAGTCAGAACTCATTATACTAAATACTCCTAAATCTTGTAGTACATCTTCTGCTGCTATTGTCTCTGGACGTATTCTTGAATCTGCAAAGGCTACATCTTCTTCTATTTTTTTATCTAAATGGTGACATACCATTAGCATATCTAAATGTTCATCTATTGTATTTGTAGTATAAGGCATGGTTGGATTTGTTGAAGCAGGTAGTATATTACTATACGAAGCTGCTTTTATTATATCTGGTGAATGTCCTCCACCTGCGCCTTCTGTATGGAATGTATGTATAGTTCTTCCACCAATTGCATTCATTGTATCTTCTATACATCCACCTTCATTAAGAGTGTCTGTATGTATAGCTACTTGAACATCATATTCATCTGCAACTGATAGACATGTATCTATTACTTTTGGAGTTGCGCCCCAATCTTCATGTATTTTAAGGCCTATAACGCCTGATTTGATTTGCTCAATTATTGGCTCTTTACTTGAACAGTTTCCTTTTCCAAATATACCAAAATTCATAGGATATTCTTCTAGTGATCTAAGTACTCTTTCTATATTCCAAGGTCCTGGTGTACATGTAGTCGCATTGGTTCCATCTGTTGGACCAGTCCCTCCTCCTATCATAGTAGTTATACCACTGTATAAAGCAGTATCTACTTGTTGTGGTGATATTAAATGTATATGTGTGTCTATACCTCCAGCAGTAACCATAAGACCTTCTGCTGATATTGCTTCTGTAGATGCTCCGACTACCATATTAGGAGTAACACCATCCATAATATCCGGATTTCCTGCTTTTCCTATTCCAACTATATTTCCATTTTTTATTCCTATATCAGCTTTTACTATACCTGTGCTATCAACTATAAGAGCATTAGTTATTACTAAATCTAAAGCTCCATTTTCACTAGTTATATTTACGCATTGGCCCATACCATCTCGTACAGTCTTTCCTCCACCAAATTTCATTTCATCTCCATAAGTGGTATAATCTTTCTCAACTTCTATAATTAAATCAGTATCAGCAAGTCTTACTTTATCTCCAACTGTTGGACCAAACATACTTGCATATTTTTTTGCAGATATTTTATAGCTCATCTGTATCTCCCTCCTTATCAAATAATTTTTTAAAATCCTTTTAATCTAGCAGTTTCCAAAGATTTTTTAATACTGCTTTCATCAATATGACCTTCTGTTAGTCCATTTAGTCCGTACACTATTTTATTTCCTCCTAATTCGACTAACTCTATTTCTTTTTCTTCTCCGGGCTCAAATCTGATAGATGTTCCTGAAGGTATATTTAGTCTCATTCCAAATGCACTTTCTCTATTAAATTTTAGTAATTTATTTACTTCAAAAAAGTGAAAATGAGAACCAACTTGAATTGGTCTATCTCCAATATTTGCAACTTTAATAGTTAGAACTCTTTTTCCTTCATTTAAAATTATTTCTCTATCTTTAGTAATAATTTCTCCTGGTATCATTACATTTTTCTCCTTTTCTATTTACTGTATAGGGTTATGTACTGTTACTAACTTAGTTCCATCTGGAAATGTAGCTTCAATTTGAACTTCATCTATCATTTCACTTACTCCATCCATTACATCATCTTTAGTAAGAAGTTTTGTACCTAAATTCATTAAGTCTGTAACAGACTTTCCTTCTCTTGCTAGTTCTAATAACTCTGCGCTTATATATGCTACAGCTTCTATATAGTTAAGCTTTATGCCTCTTTGCCTTCTTTTATTTGCCAACTCTCCTGCATAATGTAGCATAAGTTTTTCCATTTCTCTCGGTGTAATTCGCATAGTATTATCCCCCTTTTTTATAGTATTACATTAAATTATATTGACTAAAAAATATCACAGATATTTTGCTTCAATATTAAAATTAAGCATCATTGATAAGGTGTTTAATTTTGATACTAATATTAAGAAACTTTTAATAATTAGTCAATAAAGATTTATATATTAATTTTTTTTATATAATGTAACTATTTTTTCAGCATAATATTACATTATTCATTTTTCTTCTGTATTAAATTCGACAAAATATTCTCACTCTAAATCACTTTCGACATATAATTTTTTTAAAATTTTTTATGATAAATTCATTAAATTGTAGATAAAGTATTAATATAAATATACTTCGTAAACGTATTCCTAATTTGTTTTATATTTATTCTTGTTTTATAAAAAATAAGGAGTCGTATATATCGACTCCTTATTTTTTATCTTTTATTTATGTTATTTTCATATAAATATTTAATAGTTCAAAACTATATATTAACTTTAATTTCAGTTATATTTTTTAAAATATAAATAAATATATTATCGGTACAAAAATTGCAAGTCCTAATAAGTTATATAAATTAAACTTTCTCAAATATTTATCATTCTTTTCTCTGAACTCACCTGTATAAATCTTATAAGAAATAACACTTGCAAGAGATGCTATTAATGTACCCATACCACCTATGTTTACTCCTAATAATAGTTCTTTAAAATGCCCTGTAAACCCTGATAAAAGCATAGTGGCAGGTACATTACTAATAACCTGACTTGCTAAAATACTAGATATAAATGTAGACTTTTCACTATTTAGTATATTTTCCATAAAACTTCTAACTACATCCATTGTAGATATATTTCCTATAAATATAAAAAATCCTATAAATGTAATTAATAAAGAATAATCAATCTCTTTAAATAGTTTTTTATTTAATATTATTACAGTAATTATAGTTACTGCAAAAGTGATTTTATAATCTACAATATGAAAAACTGATAATAATATAATTCCAAATAGTAATGAAAATAAAATAACATCTCTTTTATTTTCTATAATAACATCTGATAGATCTAAATTTAGCTTCATCTTCTTATCTTTTAATATAAGAGTTGATAAAAACACTATTGCTAAAATAACTATTGGCACAGTTATTTTAAAGAAGTCTAAAGGACTTAAATTATAATATGAGTATATAAATAGGTTTTGAGGGTTACCCATTGGTGTAAAGCTACTTCCGAGATTTGCTGCAAGAGTTTGGAAAATAACTATTTTTAGTACGTCTATATTTGCTTTTTTCGCTATAACTATACTAAGTGGTACAAATGTAATAAGGGCCACATCGTTAGTTACTATCATTGATGCTATAAATGTAATAAATATTAGTGCAAATGATATTGATGTGTATGTATTACATTTTTTTAGAAGTCCAATAGCTATATTATCTAAAACTTTAAGCTCTTTAAAAGCTGCTACTACTATCATAAGGTTAAATAATAATATTAATACTTTAAAATCTATATATGATAGTTTTGGAGTAGAAATAAGTGAGCTAGTTATTGCAAGTACTGTAGCTATAACTAGTACTATTTCTTTTTTTAGAAACTCTATAAACGAGTTTTGTTTCTTTAGTTGATGCGTTTGAATATTTTGTGTCATATTTTTCTCCATATCATTAATTTTACTATAAAAATTTTACACTATTATTTTGTTAATTTCAAACTAAATAATATGATATTCATAGTTATTAAGTCAATATAATTTTCTTAAGCGTAAAAATTGCATGTAGTATTGATTTTACTACATGCAATCCTTAATAAATATATACAAACTATGAATTCTTACAACATTATGATATTTTTATAAATATATATTTAAATTATTGTATATTAAATAAATACAACATTACACCATCAAAATCTTTATCTTCAAACAATACATGAACACCATAAAGTCCTTTATCTAAGCCTTCTGTACTTATTTCAAATTCACCTTTGGCACTTTCTTCTCTAATTACATTTCCATCTTTATCAAAAAGCTTTATAGTACTAGCTACATTATTTCCTTCTCTATTATATATCGTAGAATCCCCTATAACCTTACCATTAGAAATAGTCAAATTTCCTACTGGTATATACTGTTGTCTTGCATCTAATGTTTTAAGTTTATCTAAGTTTGCTAATGGTCTTAAATCTTTAACTTCATTATAGTTCATTTCTAAAGTTTCTAAATTTATAGCATGTTCCATACCTGTTAAGTCAGCAACACCAGATAATCTTAAAGTAGTTAAACTACGCATATCACCTAAAGTTATATCACCAGTTTTATTTAACTGTGTTTGAATAGACTTAACTAATCGTTTATCTGGTAAGTTTACAACATCATTTAAGTCAACCTCTACTAAAGAATTTATTACACTATTCAATTCTTCTATGGCAGCATTTATTGTGTTTTGGTCTTTAGAAAGTAACGCTTCTTCTCCTTTTGATATTGCATTTTGTAAAGATTTTATAGATTCTTGAGTATAATTATTTAAATCTAAACTTTTAGCTTCTTCTAAGATTGTTTTTAATTCTGTTGTGTCATACTCAGCTATATTGCAAAATCTTGCATTTGCCCAATCTGCATGATCCCAATTATTTCCATTATCTGCTACATCTACTACTAGTTTAACCTCACTAGAGTCTCTAACATCAACAACTAAACGTTGTTTTGGAGTATCAACTCTCATTACATCTGTTTGTGCCTTTAACTTTCCATCAACAAATACTTTAAATACAACACTAGATGTAGTCTTATCTGATACATATTGGTCTACTCCTACCCAAGTATCAAATATATCATAACCTTCTGAGTTATAAACTATTTCTGAGTATGAGTGAGTACCTATACCTTTAGCAAAGGTTTCAACAGACTTATCTTCATTTAAAAGTCTTATTGCGTTGTTACTTACCGCTCTATCTTTTCTTACAGAACCTGAACCTATAGTTGCAGATTTCCAATTTAAGTCAGATAATTGAGTTTCTTTATCTATAACTGCTACAATTCTTGAATGTTCAGAATTTAATCCATCACTATCTGTTACAGTATATACTATTGTGAATACTCCTGACTTACCTTCAACAAAGTCTGAAGATTTTATTTTTACTTTAGATGTTAGGTTTCCATCCTCAATATCTGTTGCAACTATACCTTCCATTAAATTTACATTATCATCCATGCTATATGCTATATTTTCACCTTTAATAACTGGTCTTGAAGATATAGTAGCTAATTTAGCATCTCCCCAACTTGCATGGTCTGATTCATTTCCATTTCCAGCATCCTCTACTATTAATTTAAGCTCTTTTGCATCTTTCACATCTACCTTAACATATTTTTGAGATGTTAAGCCGTACATTACTCCACTATTGAATTTTTCTTCTCCATCAACTAAGACTTTAAAAATAATTGATGCAGCTGATTTAGATGATGACGCCTTATCAACACCTATATAAGATTCAAAGTAGTCATAATCCTTACCTTCTAAGTCGTATGTATATTCAGCATTGGCATGAATACCTAATCCTTTTTTATAATCAATAGTTTGTCCATTTCTTGTAAGTCCGATCGTTCCACCACTTATACTCTTATCTTTTCTCACAGTTCCCCATCCATTTGTAGCTGATTTAGGATTTAAATCACTTATGTAATGTTTCTTACTTACTACATTAACTTTAGAAGTTGCAGTATACTCATTCCCTTTATTATCTTCTAAACTATAAACTATTTCATACTCTCCAACCTTAGAAGTATCTACATTATTTGATTTTACTTTTACAGAATCTATTAATGAGTTACCTTTTATATCACTTGCTATAACATATTCTTTCTCTTCAAAATTTTCACCTAATTCTAAAGTAATTATTGGATTTGAAGATAAAGTAGGTTGTATTGCATTTACTTCTATTTCATCTAATGTATTTAACTTTCTATCATATGGCGTTATAACGTATACTCCCTCATCATCTAAGTTAGAGTTAGTGTCAACAAAACTTTCCTTAGAAGTAAATCCTATATATTTTCCATCTTTACGTATTTCATATCCAAGTATATTGTCTTTATTTTCATCGTCTATTGCAAATGAAAGTTTTATATTCCCATTTGAAGCACTTGTACTTACTGATACCTTTGCATTTTCAGTAAATCCATTACCTTTGTAGTTCATTGCTAAGTCATTTAAGTAATAAATCTTTTTATCAGGTTTTGGATATTTAGCTAACTCATCTTTAACATCAGAATCAACACGTATACCATGTCTTGCAAAGAATTCAGATAAATCTAATTGCATAGCATCTGATGCTGCTACTACCCAAGACTTATAAATGTCTTCTCTACTAGTATTTCCAAAATTTTTCTCTCTATATTGTTGCTCAAATTTTCCATAGAAAGTATTATCATATAAATATAACTGCCATAATGGAGCTAATTGAGCTAAATGTGTACTATCAGCAGTATTATATAACTCATTGTTAGAATAATCATCTAAACCTACTTTAGGATAAGTGTTATTTTCCCATATATTTTGCTCACTTATTCTTGTTTTTGTTTTAAATTTAGATTCAAAGAATAAAGGCATTATATTATTAGTAACTTCTGATATAATTCTTCCACTTGTGTCAAAGTTATGACCAAGTTCATGAGCGACTCCCCATCCTCTATCTGCATTAAGTATAGTATCTTGATTACCTGGTCTTATACCAATAACACCATTTGCTGCATTCATGAATGCTCCACCGCTAAGGTTTTTAACCATTGGCATTATTCTGAAATCAAAATCTGAGTGTAATTCTTTTGAATTATCAAATCCCCAAAATTCCATTGCATCAGATATATAATCATCCCATTGCTCAGCAGTATATTTTGGAGTTTTGTTATTTTTCTTATACCAGTCTAATGCATATGTAGCTTCTGTAAAACATAATGATTTGTTAGAGCTAACTGCAAAAATATTTGGCGTAGTATCTGGATCTTCTTCAATCTTAGCAACATATTCTTCTAATTCTTTCATTACTGTTTCTTCATCTGATTTTCCTAATACAAATACAGGATACTTACTAGCTCCTTCTATTCTTACCTTTGGTGCTCTTGTTTGATTATCACTTTTATAGTTTGTAAAATATAATTCTCCACCTTGTATAACACTCTCAGGGATTCCATTTCCCTCATAACTTACTTCTGGTATAGTTATTTCATTTTTACCAGGCTTTAGCTGGAAGCTTACTGCTCCACCGTGTTGTGTTAATGATTGTTTGTATAATAATACTGGAGTAGGATCACCTTCTGCTACATCAACATATACATTTATCTTATCTCCAGGTCTAGCAGATAATCCAGTTATTTGCCAATCTTGGAATCTCCACATTTTTCTTTTTACAGACTCATTTATTGAATCTCCTCTCATTTCTAATTCAAATACATCTTCTTGCTTTGGATTAGAAATTAATGACTTAGCTAATTCTATAGATTCTCTAAAGTCTTCATATAATGGATGAGTTTTTGCTTTTTCTTCAAATGCATTTATTTTTTCTGTACTATTAAATTCTTTGCTAACTTCACTCATAGTACCATCTGTAAATAATTTAGGTATTGATGAATATATTTCATCAGTCTTATAAAACATTATTTCATTTAGAGTTGCAGAGTTTTGTTTAGATTTTTTAAATTTAAATTTAATTCTCTTAAATTCTGTCGGTTTAAACCTAGCTTCGACTAATCCGCTAGTAGCTTCATGTGTACCAGTAGCAACTAATTTATATGTGTCACCTTTACTTGTTCTTGAAGCATATATTTCAATTTCTTCTGCAAATCCCTTTAAATCACTTTGTCTTGAACCATAAACTACTCTATCAAGTGTTACTAAATCATTAAATTCAACTTCAACTTCATTAGTAAAAGAGCTCGTATTTAATGTTCCAGTTTCCCAGTAAGTATCTACATTATCATCTATGGCTTTATCAATACTTTGTGATAAGTACTGTTTTCCATTATTTTTTATTGATTTTATATCGCTATATGCTACTTTATATTCATTATTATAATCTTCATTAAGGTTATAATTTATTTTTCCTAATGTTGCTTTAGTAGGACTCTCAGGAGTTTCAGTTAAAATAGCTTTAGCATTATTTATACCTTCTTTGTATAAATCATACAATGGATGATCTTTTAATTCATCTTCAAAGTTATTTAATTTTTCTAATGTATTAAACTCTTCAGATACTTTGTTCATACTTGAATCTGTGAATAATCTATCATACTTTTCACTTAATTCATCTTGTTTATAAAATCTAAATTCTGCTACGAAAGGTCTATCTATAACAGACTTTGTAAACTTAAACTTTAATCTCTTGAACTTTGTAGGATTAAATTTAAATTCTAAAAAATCATTTGTACTTGTAGCACTCCCATATGCAACTTTTTGGAATGTTTCACCCTTTGATGTTTCTGATGCATATATTTCAAACTCTTCTGGGAATCCCTTTCTATTCTCTCTAGCTAAAAATGCTACTCTATCTAAAACTACTGCTTCATCAAAAGTAAACACTACTTCATTAGTAAAATCTGAACTATTATTCTTATTAGTTTCCCAATGAGTTTCAGTTTTATCATCTATCATATACTCTAACTTTGAGTTATAGTATGTTCCTCCATTAGAACTTATATTTGATATATTAGAATTTGACATTCTAAATAATTTGCTATATTCATTATCTTTCTCATTACTTATATGATAAGCTTCTAACTTAGATACTTTTGCTTCTGTCGCTTCTATTTTATTATTTTCTAATATTATCTTAGCATCTTCTATAGATTCTTTAAAGTTTTCATATAATGGATGATTCTTTACTTCTTCTTCAAACTTATTAATCTTGTCAATGCTATTAAATTCCTCACTAACTTGGCTTAAAGTGTCATCTGTAAATAAACCTTTTATTTTATCACTTATTTTATCTTCTTTATAGAACATAAACTCTGATGCTGAAGCCCAGTCTTGACTAGCCTTCTTAAATTTAAATTTTAATCTTTTAAAGTCAGTTGAATCAAATTTTATCTCAACTAAATCTTTCGTTGAACCTGTGTACTCCCCAGTACTTACTAATCTAAAATCATCTCCTTCTTCTGTAAGAGAAGCATATATTTCAAATTCTTGTGCAAAACCTTTTCCACTTGAAATATCTTTTCTTGCAGCGTATACAATACGATTTAGATTAGCTATTTCATTAAATGTAAATACTACTTCATTTGTAAACTCTGAACTATTAGGTTTTCCTGTTTCCCAATGGGTATTTAGATTTTCATCTATAGCTTTATCTATAGTAGAACTTGCATATTTCCCACCATTATTAGTTATAGATTTTATGTTTGAATTGTCCATTTTAAATACTTCATTATAAGCATTTAATTTATCATCGTTATATAAGTCAAATTTACTTATAACTGCTTGATTTACTTCATTAGTATATTCGACTTTTACACTAGATTCTTTGGCATTTTTTACTTCATCTGCTAAGACTTCTATAGTCGTAGCCGAAAGATTTGTGATTATTGCAGCCATTGTTATAGCTGCTATTTTTTTCTTATGCATTTTTCTCCCTCCTAAATTTACATCCTAGAAGTACATTAATCATATTATTTAAGTTGTAAATAATAAAAAAGCTACTCTAAAAGAGTAGCTACCTAAATTTAATTCCTAAATATTTGCAATACAAATATAGTCAAATACAGTGATTAAATTTAAAACAAAAAGTATAATGTACTCTTTGGCAACTGGCTGACATAGTGTACTTGTATACACCTTAGCCCCTATAGCTTTGCGTCCCTAAATTTCTTTAGGTTTGCCTATTATATTTTTACTTATATAAGGTAACATATTTTGACATTTTTTGCAATTAGTTTTGTTTATAATTTTTAATATTTCAAAATTTTAGTTAAACTAAGTAATTTATTAATATTGTGAATAAATGTGTTTAGAGATTCATTTTTATATTAAAGACATACTTTCACTATTATCTTCTACTATATTAGGAAGTCCTATAGTAAATTTACTGCCTTTATTAAGTTCACTTTCAAGTCTAATATATCCTCCGTGAAGTTCTGCTACATATTTTACAAGCGTAAGTCCTATACCACTACTGCTTGATTTTGTAACACCTGTGCCATCCACTTGTGAAAATCGTTTGAATATAAATTCTTGATCTTCTTTTGAGATTCCGATTCCTGTATCTTCTACAGTTATCTCAATATTATTTTCAACTTCTTTAATATATACCCTAACCTCTCCACTTTCTGGAGTAAACTTAACTGCATTAGCTAATAAGTTAACTACGCATCTTTCTATTTCAGTTGCATCACAAGATACTATTTGTTCTTCCATATCAGGATCAATTATAAGAGATAGCCCTTTATCTTCTATGTATTTCCTCATATTAAGTGCAGCCTCTTCAACTACATATACTATATCATTATTTTTTTTATGAATTTTATATTGTCCAGTTTCTATTTTTGAACTATCTAAAATATCATTTATTATTTTTAATAAGTTATCACAGCTTTTACTTATGATATCCATATATTCATTAATTTTTTCATATGTAATATTATTATTTGTAATACGTGAATTTATTAGCTGTACTGTTGACATTACAATATTTATTGGTGTTCTAAGCTCATGAGATAAATTTACAAAATAATTATTTTTAAACTTTTCATGTTCTATTATTTCTTTATTTAGCCTCTGATTCTCTTCTAATTGTTTATTTAGATTAATTGTCTTTTGGTTCACTAAATATTTTAGTATCTTAACATAATTAAATATCCAAAAAAATATCCCCCCTAATATAAATATATATATTATATAAGCTAAAGGTGTTCTCCAAATAGGCTTCTTTACTTTTATATTAATACTTGTTTCTTTTGTTAATTCACCATGTCCATCTCTAGCTCTTATTTTTAAAATATATTTACCTGATTCTAATGATTTGAAATTTAAATTACTTTCAGAGCCAATATATGTCCAATCTGTATCAATTCCATCAAGCATATATTCATAAGTTGTATTATTTAAATTTTCATAATTAGGCAAAAAGTAATCAATTGATAGATCTTTATAATCATACTCTAAAACTAATTCTTTCCCATTATAAGTAGTTTTATTTTTACCAACATAAATATCGCCAATCACTACATCATTTTTATATGTTTTATAGCTTGCTAAATCATCTGGATTAAAATATATACAACCTTCTGTTGTACCAAGTATAATAGTCCCATTTTTAAGTTTTAAATATGAATTTAAATTAAATTGATATCCATTTAAACCGTCTATTTCTGTAAATTTTATAAATTTATTTTGATCAACATCAAATTTATTTAAACCTTTATTAGTGCTTATCCAAATATCATTATTATCATCAAGTAGAATTGAATTTATAAAGTTATTAGTTAAACCTTGAGATGTAGTATATGAAGTAAATTTATTTGTTTTTATATTAAGTTTACTAACTCCTATATTTGTGCCTATCCATAAGTTACCTGAATCATCAAATGCCATACAATTTATATAGTTATTAATTAAAGAACCTTTAGTCAAAGAATCATTAGTATACCTCTTCATAACCCCTTTTTCCTTATGATATTTGACTAAACCAGTACCAATTCCACCTAACCAAATAATTTCTTCATCTTCATTATCTTGTAATATATATTTTATATCTCCTGGATTTATCCCAACATACATCAAATCTTGACTATAATATCTTGTTTCTTTAGACTTTATATTATATCTATAAAAGTCAGCTGTCGTAGCTATCCATATATCTTATCCATCATTATAAATATATTTTAGTTCAATAGAATAATCATTTCCAATTAAGATTTCTTTATATGAATGTTCTTTTGTATTAAAGCATATTATATCTTTATTAGTTACTATAAGAATGTTATTTTCGTCTATTTCAAAAAAATCTTTTATATCTCTATCTTTAAAACTAAAATCTTCTTCTTCATATATGTTATATAATAGCTCACCAGTTTCTGAATCATATACATATATCCCATTAAATTTAGTTGCTATCCATATAAAACCATTATGTAACAACATACCTACTATATTTTTATCTGTATTCTTAGTATAATTAAATATAGTAGAATTTAATATATTAGTACCTTTATCCGTTCCAATCCATATTGTGCCGTTAGAATCTTCATAATAACAGGTTATAACATTACTTGTCATTGAGTGTTTATATTCTAAATATTTTCCAAATATATCCATTTCATTTGTATCATTTGAGAATCTTACTGCCCCTCGACTACTAGAGAACCATTTGTTGTTTTTACTATCAATGAATATAAGATTATCATAAAATTTTTCTTTACTATTTTCTAAATTCTGAATATTAATCGTAGTCTTTTCTTTTAAATTATATTCTTCAATTCTTCTGTTATTAATTATAAGTATATTATCATCTTGACCTTCTCTTACATTGAATTTATATATACCTTGTTTAGTTGAAATCCATATATTTCCTGAATTATCTTTTGATAGGTGAGAAATAAATAATCTATCATCATATATTAGATTTTCACTTCTATATATATCTGAATTTTTATCTATTAAATTTATACCTTTCCTGGTTCCAACCCATAGAGTGTTATTTTCATCCTCTTCTAAACAAGTTATAGATGAACTAGTTAGTGAGTTTAAATTATTCTCATCATAATAAAAGGCTTTAACAGATTTATTTTTAACGTTTATTTTCATCAAACCGTTTTCAGTACCAACCCATATTATATTTTTATCATAGCTACTCTTTAGCAACGAAGTTATTTTCATGTTGCCTAAGTTATATATATCTTTTCTATCTTTCATTCTTTTAACAGTGTCTGTATCTCTAATTAAAAAATCTAATCCGTGATCTGTTGCTATCCATATATTCCCATAAATATCTTCTTCTATATCATTTATATACGTCGAACTTAAAGTATTTTTATCTTCAACATTACAATTATATATTTTTATTTGTTCTCCATCATACCTATTTAGACCATCTTTTGTACCTATCCACATATATCCTTTACTATCTTGAAATATTGTTGTTACTTCTTCATTTGAAAGCCCTTCATCAATAGATATCTTCTCAAAACTTGCGTTATTCGGCATTTCTGCATATATTTTTATAGGTATTAAAATATTAAGTAAAATAAGTACTATTAAAATTTTTAATCTCATATCCCCTATAACCCCATATTGTTAAATTTACTACATATTTAATTATAATATTAAAATTGTATTTTTCACAACATATTATTACATTAATATTTCATCTCATTTTTTATTTTAATTGTAAAATGTCGTTACATGTATTTTTAAGTATATTATCTACTTTGATTAATCAATACCATTTATATATCTATTCTTTGTACTAAGAAACTTTCTATCTACTTAATTTACATAATCATTAATATTGATGATAATATTTATATAAATTTATTAAAACAAATGCATCTGTTGGTGAGTAACTTATTTAAATTAATAAAATAAGAGACTGTAGATAGTTTTATGTTAATACAAACTTATCTACAGTCTTTTATTTATTCAAATAATAAATTTCTAATTATCATTAAGTAGATCTCCAACTGTTACTATTTCAAGCCCTTTATTGTGTAGACCTTCAATAATAGTTGGAAGAGCCTTTGCTGTATTTATATTATCTAAAATATGAAGTAATATAATATCTCCATTTGATGAGTTATTCTTAAGAACATGATTTGCAATTTCCTTAGCACTTTTATCTTCTTTCCAGTCTAGTGCACTTGGATTATCATACATTATAATGTCTTCATATCCACATTCTCCTGCTATTTTTGCTATTTCTTCATTAATAATACCTCTTGGAGGTCTTAAATATAACTTAGCTTCTTTTTGAATAGCATTAGATATGACTTCATGAGATTTTATTAAATCTTCTTTAATTTCTTCTTCAGTAAGTGTATCTAAATTTATATGTTCATAAGTATGGCTTGCTATTTCATGACCTCTTTGAGATATAGTATAAGCTAAACTTGGATTTTGTTCTACACCTTTAGCTCTTAGGAAAAATGTTGCTTTTATATTATATTTGTCTAGTATATCTAAGATTTCATCAACAGTATCATCACTCGCCCAATCATCAAATGTTAATGCTACCTTCTTCTCACTTCTTAAGCCGTTGTTTATTATTTTAAATCCTTCTTCATATTTCTTTTCAATTTGTTCATACCAATTTTCATCTAATTTAAAATCGTCATTATTAATAGATATAAGCTTATCTAATGGTACAAATTTAAAGTTTCTTTCATTTAAACTTTCTACAATACTTTTTATAGATTTATAAGCATCTAAATTTTTATCTGCACTTAAAGTAAGTATACTACCTCTAGATACATTTTCATTTATTATATCTACAATTTCATCTACACTTTTACCTTGCCAATCTTGAGGATTTACACTATAACTTACTATATTTTCATAATCACAATTTGCAGCAGCTACTTTTACCTCTTCATCTATAGCACCATTTCCAGCCCTAAGGTACTTAATATCAACATTTGTATATTTTTTTATTACATCATGAGATCTTTTTATTTGCCTAACTTTCTCCTCATAACTTAACTCTGTTAAATCCCCTGCATACAATGTTAAATTTCCTAGTTCGTGACCTCTATTAACTATTAAATTTGCTAATTCAGGTTCTTCTGCTACTTTTATGCCCGAAACAAAAAATGTTGCTTTTATATTGTATTTATCTAATTCATCAAGTAACTTATTTAGACTTTCTTCATTTCCCATTCCTTGAAATGTAAGAGATAAGACTTTTTCATCAGTCAAAACACTTGATATAACTTTACTTTTCCCCTTGTTTTTATCTATATCATACGATATATCTTCTACTTTATTTTTCTTTTGAAGTTTTTCACTATAATCTAATGGATATTTATCTTTATTGCATCCTGCTAGAAAATTTGCACTTATTAGTATAAATATCAAAGTAAAAAACTTAAAATAATTCTTCATAGTAATTCCTCTCTTTAAAAGCTATTTCCTAATCTCCACAATGCAAATTTATTTACTCCTTCTTCTTTAGATGTATCCATCCAAGTTTTAATAGTTTCTTCATCACTATACCATACTGTATGTTTAACATTATCTAAATCATAGTAATAAAAATAATTAGCACCACTTTTTTCATCTCTGTTTATATTAATATTACACTCTGTTATTATTTTGTCAATGTCAGGTTTAGTCAATGCTTTTGGTGATTCTTCATTTTCATTCCAATCAAATCCACCTAAAGAAAATGCTATTCTAACATTTTCTAAATTAGATACAGACTTTTTAGATAAAGTTTTTATAAATGATTTATCTGCTTTAGGTCCTGGTCCAGTCCCATATCCATATAAGTTATATGCCATAACCACATATTCATACTCACTTGGCATATCAAATTCATCGAATGGACTACTTGGTTCTAAAACTACTCTAAGCTTTTTATTATTTTTACTTAATAGTTGACCCAAATCATCTATAAATAAAATATATTCATCCCATAAATTAGAGTCGATTTTTTCATAATCTAATTCTAAACCATCAAATTCATACTTATTGACTAAGTCTATGAGTTCATTTATATGTTTATTTCTTTTTTCATCATCAGATAATATTCTACTTATTAATTCAGTATCTTTTTGCACAGGTTTTTTATTTTCATATATAATATCATTTACAACAGTTAAGTATAAATCTTTTTGTATATTAAGATCCTTATTTAATATATCTTCTGCAATAAATACTTCATCTTTATCATTAAAATATGCACCAAATACCTGTATACTATTTAAGTTACTTTCTAGGGAATTTACTTCTTTTATTCCATCGTCTATGCACCAATCTACTATCCATGCAGATATATCATCATTTTTATCATTGTTTTTATCTTCTTTTATAAGCATGCTTTTTATAATTGCACTAATTAGTAATATACTAATTAGTGCAATACCTAAATAAATAATTTTTTTAGATTTCATATATACCTCGTAAAATTATTCTTCGTTTATAGGTGATACAGTAAGTTCATCATATACACCATCATAAATTTCATCATTATTACTATAACATTCAATGGCAAATCCACCGTAATTTAATTTGTCATTAATCACTATATCATTTGCTAAAATTTTGTTTCCTACCATTATAGACATATTGCTATCTTTTATTTGTACACTTATCTTCCATGATACAGGAGATTCCATACTTGATTCATTTGATTTGTAAGTCCTGCTTAGTTGGTGATTTATATCAAATGAGTCATATTTTTTATCTGTAACAGATTCATCATAATTTTCATTTCCATCTATTCTATCTAAGTCAAAGTTATCATCTATTTCAGGAAGTTTATCTGCATTTGGCATTTCGCTTTTAAATACAACCTTTTCTTTAGATGATTCAGTTTTTTCTATTATATAAATAATGTTATTCTTTAACATCATCTTTATATAATTGTTAGAGTCTAAATATTTTAAATAAACAGATTGAGTTCCAAAATCTCTTCCAGATAAGTATAACGATAAATCTATATCTTTCCAAGTATCACTACCCTTAAGATAAGCGAAAGACTTTTCTCCTTTAGGTGATGTAAGAATAAGTTTATTATCGTCTTGGTTCATTACTCCACCTTTAATAGCCCACCTACTAACAGCTTCTTCATCTCCTACTACATAAGGTGTTTTACTATCTGTCCAACTTTTTATTTCCATTAATAACTTATTAACTGACCAATCTGAACCTACTTGCATTCTTGTAAGATTATACTTATTTGTTTTTGATGTATTATAACAAGAACCTTCTCTATTGAACATAATATCAAATTGATCATATATATTTTCTAAGTTTACATCTTCTACAGCTTCATTTATATTTTCATATATAGCATTTGCATGCATTATCGCATATGCCTTTGGATTATATTCTAAAGCATCTTCATAGATTTCTTTCATTCTTTTATAATCCCAATTAATTCTATCTCTCATTTCTGATTTACTTTCAAGAGGAATCCCATCTTCATCTCTTATATAGTCCATTAGATAGTGATTATATTTGAATTTTTCTTTTTTATACTTTCCATCTTTATCTTCATCTTCTATATTTTCATTTTTATCAAAGACATTTATATATGAAAATCTATATCCATTAGTTCCAATTTCCCAAAATGAATTTTCATCTAAGTATTTTAATTCCTTCTCTTTTATAAAAATTCTGTCTTTGCTAACTACATTTCCTGCATAACTCATCATAGTTGCTTTGAAATTGTATTTTTCTAAAACTTTTTGTGCAAATATCATTGAATCTTTTCTACCATCTTCAAAAGTTAAATATAAAGCTTTCTCTGGAAGTGGTGAACCTTTTTCATAAAAGTTTATAATATCATCAATACCTATACTAACATATCCAGCTTCATGTAATGCCTTAAGATGTGAATCAAGTCTTTCTATAGACACTAAGTCATTATTATCTTTTCTTGCAACTCCTACATACGATAGTGCTATAAATCCATTAGATTGATTCCAATTCGCTTTGTTATCTTCTTTGTACATTTTAGGAAATTTTATATAAATTGTCACGAAAGTAACTACAGTTATACAAAATAAGATTTGGGCTATAGTTCTTATAGTCTTTTTCATATTTTTTTTTCTTATGTCTTTTGGTAAATCATCTTTGTACTTTCTCACAAATAATCCTCCAAATAAAATCCTATTTAGAATGGGCGTATTCTTCTTTCATATTTTTTCTTCTTATTTTATCTTGTTTTCTTTTCTTTTGCTTTTTCTCATGTTCTATATCTTCTTTTGTTTTTCTAGTTCCCCAAGTTGACTTCCAGAATGTAAGACATGCTATTGGCATTTGCCATATTAATATGCATTCATAGAATAAGCAAAACCATAAACCATAAATCCATATCTTACTTTTCCTAAACAGTAAGTATACAAAACTCATTAAAAAGCTCATAAGTAATATTCCAGATATAAATACTATTGGGAAAGTTTTATATACAATCGGAACATACATCATATTATATATAACAATTAAAGGAGCCAATACTGGAACTATAATACCTGCATAAAAAGAAATCGCATGGAAAGGCTCTTTCTTCCACATAAATCCTCCAGCTCTTATTGACTCTCTAAGCCATGAACGTTTCCATCTCATTTGTTGTTTTAAGAAAACTTTAAAATCTGAAGGAACTATTGTAGTGCATATTGCACTATCTTGATATACTGTTCTATGATGTTTAAGTATAAAGTTAGTCATACTTCTATCATCACCAAATGTTGCTGGTTGGCCTAAAAAAGTTTGACTTAGCCAGTCATATTTGTATTTATCTACTAAGTCTTTTCTATAACATGATATTGGCCCAGAAAGACAAGTAACGCAATCAAATATAGACTCTGCAGCCTTTATCATTCGAAATGCAACATAATATCTTACTGCCTGCATCTTAGTTATATAATTTGTCCAAGCATTTTCAACATCAGTTCTACCTGTAACACCACCTACTTTTGGATCTCTAAATGGTTGCACAAGGTTCTTTATAGCTCTTGGCTCTAAAAAACTATCCGAATCAACAAATGTTACTAATTCATGTTTTGCTACATTAACACCTGCTACAAGAGCCTCTCTTTTACCTCTGTTATCAGGTTGTAGAATAAACTTTATTCTTGACTCAACATCATAATCACTACACTCTACTTTTAATCTTTCAATAATTTCATTTATTTTCTGTACAGAATTATCATTTGAACAGTCATCAACTACTATAACTTCTAACTTATCTATTGGATAATCTTGATTTAAACATCCAATAATAGTCTTTTGTATCCATTCTTCTTCATTAAAACAAGGTATTATAACTGAAACACCTGGTGTATAATTTTCATCAATAGGCACACTTTTATAAAAGGCTCCAAATAAATATCTGGATAATAAGTATACAGCTGTTAAAATACTATATCCATATATAAGTGGATCATATCTAAAATAAATCACACTATTTATCCTCATCCCAATTATACTAAAAGAAACTAATCCTAAGAAAATACTCGCAATTGAGATTTCTGATATCCATCTTCTTTTTGTAAAATAATTATGAAGATTTTTTTCAAATACACATCCAAAGTAAATGTATTCTTCGTCCTCAAAGCTTCTAACTATATTTGAATTTATTTTTACTTTGTGATCATATCCTTCTTTCATATATCCTTCAGGAATATAAAACTTAAGCTTAACATTATCACCTTCAGATATAGAATAATTAGTATCTTTTTTTATTTTAATTAATATTCCAGTTACAGATAAATCTATCGATTGAGCTTCTATCATTTCTTCTTTTGTATATATATATACAGGAATTTCAAGTTCATATCTTATCCCAAATTCATATGAACTATCTAGATTTATCCCTCTTCTATCCACAGTTTTTCTTCTATTTGTTGGATCTGGCACATGAGTAAGTAACCTTCTATCGCTCTTTGATTTTGGAAATACTTCTTTCACTACATATCACCTCGATCCTACTATAATCTCCAATAAACAAATCCTTTTTCTAATGCTTCTTTTTTATCAAATATACCTTTTACGTCTATTAGTATTTTGTTATTATCAGAATACATATTTTCAAATTTGTCTAAATTTATAGATTTAAAATCATCATGAGACACTGCAACTATAATCGCATCCATATCTATAAATTCATCTATATCATTTAAATGTATATCAAACTCATCAGCTAAATCTTCTTTATTAGCTATTGGGTCATATACATATACATTTACTCCATAATCTTTTAATTCATTTATCATATCTATAACTTTTGAATTTCTAATATCTGGACAATTTTCTTTAAATGTAATTCCCATAATTCCAATTTTAGAATTTTTTACAAGCTTATTTGAATTGATTATTTTTTTTACTGTATTTTCAGCAATATACTTTGGAATAATATCATTTATCTTTCTTCCAGATAAAATTATTTGTGAATGATATCCAAGTTCTTCTGCTTTATATATAAAGTAATATGGATCAACACCTATGCAATGTCCTCCTACTAACCCCGGAGTAAAATTAAGGAAATTCCACTTTGTGCTTGCAGCTTCTAATACAGATTTTGTATCAATATTCATTTTATTAAATACCATAGCTATTTCATTCATAAATGCTATATTAATATCTCTTTGAGAATTTTCAATTACTTTAGCAGATTCTGCTACCTTAATGCTCTCTGCCCTGTATATGCCTGCTGTTATTATCATTTCATATATTTTCGCTATTTCTTCTAAAGATTCTTCATCACAGCCAGATACAACTTTTACAATTTTAGTTAATTTATTCTCTTTATCTCCTGGGTTAATTCTTTCTGGAGAGTATCCAACTTTAAATTCTTCTTTATATTTTAATCCCGATATCTTTTCTAATATAGGAACGCAAATTTCTTCAGTTGTTCCTGGATAAACTGTAGATTCGTACACAACAATAGACCCTTTTTTCATATTTCTAGCTATAGTTTCTGTAGCTGATATAATAGGGTCTAAATTAGGTGTTTTATCATTATTTATTGGTGTAGGTACACATACAATATGAAGTTTACAATCTTTTAAATATGCTTCATCACTAGTAAATTTCACATTAGTTTTTTTTAATTCATAGTTTCCTACTTCTTCTGTTACATCATTTCCATTTATATAGTTATCGATTTTTTTATTATTTATATCAAATCCAATAACCTCTACTTTTTTAGCAAACTCTATTGCTAAAGGTAATCCTACATATCCTAATCCTATAATAGCAATTTTTTCTTTTTTATTTAAAATGTCATTATATAAAGTCAATTTCCCGCCTCCAAGAAAATAAAATGCCATTCAACGAATGGCCTTTACAAATATTTTTATTATAACTATATATAGTTTATATCATGTATTTATTTTTAGTCAATATATTTTATAATCATACAATAAATCCCATTAATCTTTATTTTTAGACATATTAACAAATTCTTTTATCTCTTAAAATTCCAGATACCAATTCATAGCTATATGTATTAAACTACCTTGCAATTTACCTTCATAAACTGTGATTAACTCATTTTTTACCCGATTCTTTTCTCTATCTTGAGATTCCCAGTCAATGAATTCTTCTGTCCAAAATTTTGGATTTTCAATTATATGAGGATAACTAATTTCATTTATCAATATATCTTCAAAGTATTTATAAGTTAAATTAACATATGGTTTAAATTCTCCAAAGGAAGCTACTAATGCTGAACCATAATATGTTGAAATTCCTGTTTTAGCATAAATTCCTAATAATATAGCTGTAACATCTGAGTATCCAATTATTGGTTTTGTCTGCTCTTTCTTTAATACTTCCAGACCTATAAAAATCGCTTTTTCCTGTTAAATTACCTTCTATAATACTAAAGCCTTTATCCTCTAAGTATTTAACTCCTCTTTTAGACCTTTTTGATGCATAGGCGGTTATAGGAGTTGATGGTGAAAAAATACCTATAGCATCTCCCTTTTTTGACTTGAAATTATTATTAACCCTATTCCATCCACTATCAATTTATCAACATTATTATTAATTCTTTTAGGTTAATATCCTTTGATTATTTCAAGTCCTATTCGCATAAAGATGCTATATTTCAATAAATTCAACTAGGTTACCGTGTTGCTCAATAATCTTAACTAAGTCATTTGTTTTTAACCATATTGTAGCAGTATTGTCATTTGGATGAACTCCAATAGTATCATCTTTAAACTCATTATCAATAAACACTTTAACTTTTTGTTTCTTATCATTTATAATACCAAAAGGTGTTACAGAACCTTTTGATAGTTCTAGTATTGAATTTAAATCATCTTCAGAAGCAAAACTGAGTGGTCGAGAGGCAATTTTTTCTCTAAATTTCTTTAATTCTACTTTCTTCTCTTCACGAACTACTATTAAATAATAATTTCGTTTTTTATCATCACGCACAAATAAATTCTTTGCTACTGATTCTGATTTAGGTAAATTTAATTGTAGCATCTCATTAATAGTGTATACTTCCTTATGTGAAACCATCTCATAATAAATATTTAAGCTTTTTAACAAATTAATAATCTCTTGCTTTTTTTCTACCATTTTATTACCCCACTTTGTATTACTTATACATTATTTTTATTTCTTAAAGAACTTCTTATTGATCTAATTGTTGTTTTATAAAGCTTCTAATGCTTTATAGATCATTATAATTTTATTTATCATTATCTTCAATTTATATATCTATTTGTATTTCCTTTTTCTTATTTGCAGTATACTTATAACACAGTATTATGTGTTCACTAAAATAATTTTTTAAACACTAATAGAGCAACATTTTATTCTATTGCTCTATTATTTTAAATATTTAATTTAACTAATATGAGATTAAACCTTTTTTAAACACGGTGAAATTTTTTTGATATTATCATCTACAAATTTATCTAAATCATAAAAATGGATTAGTTTTGATATATCTAAAATTAATTTAAGCTACTATGTAAATTAGTTTAATATTTATAAAAATAGTTCATTCATTTTTCTTTCAGAACATGCCTTTTCTAATTTTTTTGAAATTGCCAATATTAATTCTTCATTTACACCTCGAGCTTTATTGGGACAGACAACTACACAACGCATGCAGGAAATACATTTTTCTTTTTCTACCAAAATTGGATTCTCTTCTGAAATAGCATTAACTGGACATTTTATAGCACATATACCACATCTCATACATTCTTGTCTTGCTTCTGGAACTAAAGGAATAACCTTATATTCTTTATATGGATTATTTCCCGGTACATACAAATCTTTAGTCGCTTTTGAGTGTTTCAAAGCTTCTTTAATCTCGTCAGAAAATTTTATCAATTCTTTTTTATCTTGTGAATCCGGTCTTCCAGTTGCAAATTGATGCATAATGGAATGTTCTGTAACTGAAGCGATTGCTGCTATACAGAAAAATCCTAATGTTGTTAATGTATCTTTCAATTCTAACAATACGTCTTCATATGCTCTATTCCCATATGTTGCTACTAAAATTACTTTTGAACCATTTCCATTTAACTTCTTAATATGAGACATTGCTACCATTGGTACACGCCCACCAAAAGATGGAACTGCTACAATGCAAAGGTCTTTTTCACTAAAAGTAAATTTCGAGAAATCTTCCATTCTATTTGACAAATCTAATTCTATTGTTTCACAATCAAATTGTCTACTTATTAAATCTGCTACTTTTTTAGTTCCACCTGTTGGACTAAAATAAATTTTAAATAGTTTCATATATGTCATATCCCCCTTTAAATTTGAAAATCATTCATACTCATAATTTTTCTATTTAAATTATTATATATCTCCATTAACACTTTTTCATCTATAGGTTTTCTATTAGAAGAATCAATAATATATGAATAGAAGTTCTATTTATATTAATTTACTCTGAGTAATTATACATTCTTTCATAATCTAATGCCAAAGTTATTATTATTTTAGGATACAATACTAACATTATTGGTGCCATCATAGATAGTAATATTAATATCATAGTATAATTTACTACATTGACCGCATGATAATAAATCATCAATTCAAATAATAATAATAATATCTCTTGTGGAATAAATGAAAGCATTAACTTAAATGACTTAAATCTATTTTTATTCATTACCAATCTATAAACCTTAAATACATCTTTTTTATTAAAATCATTCTCAGTATCTAATGCAATAAATGGTAGTACAAATGTTTCTGAAAATATAAGAATATTTATACTAAATATAAAAATAATACTTAATATTAAAAATTTTATTATCTTTTATTATTTCTTTACTTTTTGCTCTAAGTGCTTTATTTTTCACTTAAAGACCCCCCTCTATCTTATATTTATCATGTATAACAACTTTGAAATATTTATATTTTAAATTATATCATTATATTACATTGAGTTGTATTAGTTTACATATATCACTATAAAGATAGATTTGATATCATATACATAAAAATAAGTAACTTAGTTAAGTTTATTAAAATGAAGCATATTTATTTTAATTAGAACTTTTATTAAATAAATTCAAATTTATCAAACATATTATATAATCTTAAAATCACAAAATAATTATAGAAGAACTTAATTTCTAAATTAAGTTTTGTTTCTGAATTATTAATTTTTGAGTAATTTATTTCCCTTTTCACAAATCTCATAAATCTCATCATACTTATCTTCAATTAATGGATTCACAACCTTTTCCCTCTTTGCAACAATCATACGGTAAATAAAGCATGGCAATGTGCAACCTGCAAGACCTAAAGTTCCTAAAATAGTACTTAAGCATCTAGTAGGATGTCCTGCTGTTATATAAAGGACAGAACTTACAATAAACATTACTCCACATAGTCCAATTAAAATAGCAATAATAGTTGCCTTAATTGTCTTAGACTGTTCCAATAACTCGATCTTATGCATACAATCCTCAAAATTACTTTGTAATCTGATTAATTCTGTTTTATTCATTATTTTACGGTCTCGCTTTAAATACAGCGTAACCTTTCCATATCCTTTTGATTGGGTGATATTGCTATCTGAACTCCAACCAAAATTTTTATATCCATCTAAATACATGGTCACTTTGCTTATATCTATATGAATCTCTTTGTACTCATATCCAATGAAATTCTGATTTGACTTACTCATAATCTATTCCCTCACTTTTTTAGGAAGATGCACTGTAAATGTACTGCCTTTTGTATACTCACTGTCTACGTCAATTCTTCCGTCCATCATATCAACAATACGAAGTACAAGAGCTAATCCCAACCCATTTCCATTTGTAGAATGTGATGTATCTCCCTGATAAAACTTTTCAAATATATGTTTTTGGGTTTCTTCTGTCATTCCACATCCAAAATCACTAACCGACACAATAATACTATCATTGTCAGACCTTTGCTTTAAAAGAATTTTCCCACCTTTATCTGTAAATTTCAATGCATTTGATAAAAGGTTTGTCCATACTAGCTCTAGTAGACTTTCATCTGCACAAATGTGTACCTTATCTTCTATATCCACATTAAAATCAATTTCTTTTTCTTCCCATAAACTTTCAAACTGTAGTGCACATTCACACAACTGTCTACAGAGGTCATATTCTTCCATTACTGGCTGTATATTTTGTTTTTCTAGTTTGTTCAATTTTAATATGTTTGTAATAAGTTCTGATAACTTTTTTGATGTATAAATAATGGTTTCTACATGTTGTCTTTGATTTTCTGATAGTTCTTGTTTTGACAATAATTGTGCAGTATTTTGTATTACTGCAATAGGTGTTTTAATCTCATGTGATACATTAGAAAAAAACTCTGTTTTTAAAGTTTCAATACTACCAAGTTCTTCTACCATACGATTAAAGTCCATAATCATTACATCAAGATAATTTAATTTATCATCAGTATGAATAGTAGGTACGTACACAGAAAAATCACCATTTGCAACTTTACTAGTAGCTTTTGCCATCTCTTTCATTGGCTCTTCATAAGTTTTTCGCATAAGATGATGTGTAAGCATAGTAATTCCAACAGATAGTAATACCCAATATAGAATAATAATTACTATTTGTGTAACTTCACTTAACTTTAGTTCATTTATACCTAAAATTAAACCTGTATGAATACCACTTATCAATAAAAAAACAGCTAATGATTTTAAAAATGTAGGTAATGAAAAAAGGGTATTTCTTACTTTATATCTTTGTCCTTTCTTATATGATTTCATAGTAATACCGCCTTGTATCCCAATCCTCTTACAGTTTTGATTTCAAATCCATCACAAACAGAAAATTTATTCCTAAGTTTTGTAATATACACATCCACTGCACGAAGATTTGAATCTGTTTCCATTCCCCAAAATTCATCCATTAGTTGTGCTCTAGAAAAAGTTTTATTAGGATAAGACAACAATTTATAAATAATATTAAATTCTCTTGTTGTTGTTATAATTTCCTCATTACTAACAGTAGCTACCATAGCATCTGCATCTAGTACAAGATTCCCTACTTCTAGCTTTCTATTAACTTCAATATTTGCTCTTCTAAGCAATGCCTTAACACGCAAAATCAATTCATCTAGTTCAATTGGTTTTACCATATAGTCATCAATCCCCAATTGAAATCCCTTTTGCTTTGACTTTAGATCATCCTTCGCTGACATGAATAAAATAGGTATTGTCTTATTTATCTGTCTTAGCTTCTGTGCAAACTCAAATCCATCAATTTCCGGCATCATAATATCCGAAATAATCAATTCATAAAGATTGTTATACATTTCATCATAAGCATCCATTGCGTTAAGACACCCTTTTGCACTAAACCCACTATCATTTAAATACGTACACACAATCTGATTAAGTTTTATATCATCTTCTACTACTAATATATTTATCACTTTTATTTACTCCTTTTATTTTTTGTCCCTAATAATTTTATTTTTAAATATTAAATGTCAAAAATGTGTAGCATATTTTAATGCTACACGTTTTACTTTGAGCTTCTCTTTCTTTTTAATTCTAAGACTGAACTAGGATTTGTTGAATATGTTTTTTTAGGTTTTATTGTTTTTATTGGTTGTACAATAGCATATTCTGTTTTTATCATTTCTTTTGCAATTCTAATTTTTGCATCTTCTATAGATTCATTTTCTTGTGCTAAAAACTTCTCTATATATTTATCAACTATTTTGTTAAATTTATAAACTATACCTTCTTTAATATTTTTATTTGTTTTAACTAATTTTAAATTTTCCATATCTATTAATCTCCTTTTGCTTTATTTTATGATATAAGAATATCACCTAATTATTTGTGTAATGTTTGACTTTTGTTTCTAAATTGTTAATTACACATTTTTTCTCTACAAAAGGAAAAAATTATAATTCTATAATAATTTTATCACAGCAAATTTAATTATGTAAATATAGGTCTAATTAAGTAATATAACAATAATTCACTAAAAAATTTAAGCAACATATATTAAATCGTATACAATGGAATTGAGCCGTATCACTTACTTGTGGTACGGCTCTCTATATCAATATTAAATTAGTTTTTTAGAATATCTACTAATAATGCAATTGGCATTGTTAGCTTTCGTAATTCATTATCTGAGAATAGACGAATAATCTCTTTTCTAAAGTTGAAGTGTTTCGCAATTAGGTTTTGATAACTTAAAATTATCTATATTATTATTTCTTATCATACTACCTCTTTATTAATATTCAAAATCCAATTTTCAGCATCTACAATATTATTGAAAACCTTAAAATCATTTGATTTGTTTAATTCTTTTACCAATTCTTCAAATCTTCCTTCAATTTTATTTTTATCTTCTATTATTGCTGAAGCTTTTATATGATAATTTATAAACTTCTGCAAAACTATGCCTGCCAAGCCTGACTTAAGATTAATAAATTCTTCAGTAAATACTTCTTCTCTAAGCAATAATAATTTAATGTCATTTGAAATACATATCCCAATAATATCTAATACATCAGACTCACAAGCAAATGGATGTTTTATTTCAATATATTTTTTATTTGTTTTTTCTACTATTTTATAATTCATTTCATCACCTAATTTCTATTTACATATTATCACTTTGTGTAAGTGTAGATATAAAATCTAACATTTCTTTTGTAAATTCAATATCTCCCCATAGCATTACTTTTAAATTTCTATCTTTTTGATAATGCTTTATGTTAATAGTTGAATTTCCCATTTTCGAATCCTTAATATTCATTACTGCTAATAGCATATTTGATATTCTTCTATATTCATCTATATCTACTTCATTAATATCTACAACAGTAGATATATTTACCTTATTAATGCAATTGTTAATATCTATACTACTAGTGGAAAATTCAATTTTTTCACTTTCTTCTTCATTTTTATTCCTAATATTAAAATTATTATTCTCCATAAAAAGACTTAAATCATGACCTGATATTCTCCATTGCTTTCCAACTTTGTTTGCTCTAAGCTTACCTTCTGTTATAAATTTTCTTATCGTTTTATGATGCATGCCTAATATTTCTGCAATTTGATCAACTGTATAAAATTTTTCTTCCATTAAAATTTATCCTTTCCTTTTCAATTGATACCCTTATTATATTACACTTTATTGTATTCGTAAATATATTTTATTGTATTTTATTGCTATTTCTTAAACTTTATGGCTATTTATTACAATTATATATTCTCATTACTTCAAATAGCCACTAAATGACTATTTTATTTTTTATTATAATAGCTGTAATAAAGATGATATACATGCATTCATTCATAATATTTTCAATCGTAATTACAACTATAGAATAACTAATTAACCACATACTTGGATTTATAACTAATACAATAAGAGATTTAATATATATAGTAAGCTCAGATAGGTCTATGAAAAGTGATTTATATTATTTTTAAATATATTTGTTATCAAAATTATAATGATATTTACATTACAAATAATATTTAGATATATGTTGTATTTACATTACAAATAATATTTAGATGTATGTTGTATTTACATAAATACTTGATTTATTAATTAGTATGTTTTTTGTTTAAAATAAAAATAGATGTGAATACATATAGTTAATCTTAAAATAAATAAAAAATGGACAATCTGCTGAGCAAATAAAAGGATATTCTTTAATATAAATAAGAATATCCTTTTATATAATACACATATTCATAATAAGTAAATAATATATTATTGACCTCTACTATCCAGCCATCAATTCGAAATTATAGTGTAGAATTTGGACTATCATAGAATTCTAATATTTACTTTATTCTTATAACATAATTTGTTTTCCTAGGAGCTGCCTTTGGATATTCACAATCACGATATCCTAAAATACAGTGTCCTATACCTTCATAATCGCCTTCAATTCCCCAATCCTTTAGAAGTTCTTTCCCTCTTTCACTTTCAAAAACTTCCTTAGCTCTATTTATCCAACAAGAATCAACTCCAAGCGAGTGAGCTGCATTCATTAGATTCCCCATAACTAAGCTTCCATCTTCTTTATAAGTATGTCTTGTCTTATCTGCTAGTACAATAACTACTGTAGGAGCTCCATAAAATGGATCTGAAGTAATACCCATAATCTCTGCATTTATTTTAGAAAGTTCTTTTATTAACTCTTTATCTTGTACAACAACCATAATAGGAGATTGAGCTCCTCTTCCAGTTGGAGCATACTTTCCTGCTTCTAATATCTGATTTAATTCTTCATCACTAATTTGCTTTTCTTTATACTTACGTATACTTCTTCTTTCTTTTAATGTTTTTATAGTTTCATTCATTATATATTTCCTCTCCTCTCCCTAATATACTTATATATTAGCATATTTATGGGATCATGTTCCATATTATGCATTTTAGCTAATCTCTTATTAAATCTATATTTGTTTTGATATAATATTATTTATAATAAAAATAATTCCAACAATTATAAATGGATTGATGCTATAATTTTATATAAAATACAAGAAATTTTAGAAAATAAAAATATTAATGAACTAAAAATTTTACCTAATGATGATATAAAAGACTATATATTAAGATTAAAAAATTATTTAAACAATACTAATTTTAAATGTATTAAAACTGGATTTAAAGGTATTGATTTTGAAGTTTACAAATATTCATCTATTGATGTATTACCGCAATGGGTGTATTAATCTTATGTTATACATTAGATAAGAGCTCTATTTTTAAAATTTCAATACTTCCAAGTTCTTCTACCATACGGTTAAAATCCATAATCATTAAATCAAGATAATTCAGTTTATCATCAGTGTAAATAGCAGATACGTATACAGAAAAATCACTGTTTACAACTTTACTAGTAGCTTTTGCCATCTATTTCATTTCTTCTTCATAAGTTTTTCGCATAAGATAATGTATTAGCATGGTAATTCCAATAGATAGTAATACCGACTTGTATCCTAGCCTCTTACAGCTTTTATTTCTAATCTATCATAAATAGAAAGTTTATTTCTAAATTTTGTAATATTTTACTACTAATATATTTATCACTTTATTTACTCCGTTTTATTTTTTCTCCCTAATAATTTTATTTTATAAATATTAAATAGCAAAAAATGTATAGCATATTTTAATGCTACACATTTTGCTTTTACCCCTATTTTAATCCTTTAATAAATGGAATTAGACAAAGAAGCACAACAATTCCTACGATTCCTACAATAATACCAGTAACCATATGGCTCCATACCATAGTTAAACACATTCCTACACCCAGCAGTAAAGAACCTAGAATACCAATCAGTGTTGCACCAATTGTTTTATTAGATAACTTAATGGGCTCTTTATTTTCCATCTTTCTCCAAACAGCAACCATAATAAGTAGTACAATTAATCCTGCAACCCCCATAACCACACCTGGTTCAAAGGCATTCCATTCTGGAATCAGCGTCATACACATACCTAGTGAAAATAAAATCCCTCCAATTGTGCCTAAAATCATTAATACAAATGTACTTTTTTTCATTATTCTAAACCTGACTTTCTTCTTGACTCTAGTACCGTATTCTGTGTATTCTTGAAACTTTTTTCTATAATTTCATCTTGCTGTTCTGAGTATTTTTTTATTGTTTGTGTAGCATTATCTTCTCTCTCTTTATGTTCTTTTGCAATTCTAGCTTTTGCATCTTCTACGGACTCACCTTCCTTTGTCAGAAAGTTATCCACAAATTTATTAGCTATATTATTGAACCCATCAACTGCACCTTCCTCAATTTTCTTATAGCTACTTACTACTCCATGTTCAATCTTTTTGTAAGTACTTACCACACCATCTTCAATCTTTTTATTTGCTTTACTTAATTTTGATTTTGCCATATCTATTAATCTCCTTTTGTTTTGAGTTTATTTTGTTTCACTTTATGGTATAAAAATATCACCCAATTATTTGTGTAATGTTTGACTTTTGTTTCTAAATTGTTAATTAAACATTGTTTCTCTATAAAAGGAAAAGATTATGACCCTTTATATTATTACTTACACACCTCCTCTTTTGACTTAGAACTAGAAGTGCCCATGTTCCAGGATTAGTGCTATCTGGTATATTATGATTCATAATATCAAGATATAAGTTTGATTTATACTAAATATATTGATATCTTTCATTCATTTCCTTTAACTGTTCATCTAGCTTATTCTTCTGCTCTATAATAATTGTATATCTTTCATCATCAAAGACAAATTATTTTTTATTAAAAGCTTATCTTCGAGTTACTCTAATGTATTGCAATAATTTTATCACAGCAAATTTAGTCGTGTAAATTTAGTTCTGATTAATAAGATAACAGATATCAGAAAAAAATTATAGTAAAGTAGAAGTTGATATGAATTTAATTACTAGCTTAGATACAGAAAATAGTTTATTATTCTCACATTATGATCCACAAACAGTTGAATATTTAACAAGCTTAGGAAGATAAAATAAAAAACAAGTACTTACTTCAAAGTAGGTACTTGTTTTTTAATACTATATCAATCTTCAATCCATTTACAATACTCATCTAGGTTAATTATTTATATATTTCTCAAATACTTCTCCAAAATCCTTATTACTAAACTCTTCTTTCATATCCTTCATCCAATTGAAATTAAACTTAGTAATCTCTTCAAGAGTTGAAGCTACATTACCTTCTATTCGACTTTTACTTATAGCATCATTAGCCATATTTAAACTATTAATTCCATTTTCATAAGACTTATTATTCTTATGTTGCATCTTTCCTATTTCAAATAAAGCCTTATATAAATCTTTTAACTGCTCAATTTGTTTCTTATCGACATCTATACTAAATGAATTACTTCCAAAACTAAATTTTATTTCCACATCTAAATCTACGGTTCCAGCAGTTTCTAATGTAACTGAGTGAACATTTTCAGAATAAAATTCATGTCTTTTTACTACTCTTTTTTTACTTACTGCACTCTCTCCATCTACATGAATTAGCCCTAAGTTTGTAAATACATATTCATCTGTTTTAGATTTTATTACGAAGTAGATTTTCTCTCCATCTTCATGCATTATATAGTCATCTCCATCAACTTTATTAAAGTCTTGTGGAGCTATAATTTTCCCTATATCAGATAATCCTAACGTATCTGCTGCCATTTTCCCAAATATATTTCCAGCCATATTACCCTCCTAAATATTATTCTTTTTTATATTATATTATATCATAATTAATTTTAAATAAACCTACACTTGATAATTCTCATATTATTTAATGTAATAAATTAATTATTAATAAAAATGAATTCTTACAAGCAGAGCTAATTTTTTAACTTATATATATTGTTTATTACAAATTTCTTCAATTCTCTCAAAAGCTTCTTCTAATATCTTAATATCCTTATTACAAGTTAATCTTATATAATATTTATAATCATCTCCAAATATATTACCAGGAAGAACTAATACACCATTTTCTAATAATATTTTAGAAAATTCTTCGCAGTCTAATTCAGTTTTTTCTATATTAAAAAATAAATATATTCCACCTTGAGGATATTTTAATGATATGTTATCTATTTTACTAACTCTATCATAAGCATATCTTATTCTTTCATCATATATATTTCTTATATTAGTAGTTATTTCTTTTCTTAGTTTAATAGCTTCTATTGAGCCTTCTTGACATATAGTAGGAGCTGAATAAGTTATTCCATCATTTATATATTGTGCTACATTAACCATTTCTTCACTAGCTATCATATATCCAATTCTCCATCCTGTCATTGCATAATCTTTAGACATTGTCTTAAGTACAACTGTATTAGTAAGATTTTTATCTATTTCTAACATTGATACAAACTTATTATCATTATATGTGAATGCTGTATAAACTTCATCTGACAATATCATAAAATCTTTTTCTATACTTAATTTATATATACCTTCTAATAAAGTTTTTGGATAAATAGCTCCTGTTGGATTATTAGGTGAATTTATTATTATCGCCTTAGTTTTACTCGTTATTTTCTCTTTTATTTCATCTATTGTTGGTATAAAATTATTTTCTTCAGTAGTTTTTACTACAACTATATTTCCATCTGCTGAACTAATTTGGTCTATATATGCTGGATAATAAGGTGCTATTACTATAATTTCATCACCTTCATTTACTATTTCTTTTAATGCCAAATATAAAGCATGCCCAGCACCTATAGTCACTATTATATTATTTATATTCAAGTCACAGTTATAATCTTCTTTTATAGATTTTATTATCACATCTCTAAACTTAGAATCTCCAAGTGGATGAGTATATAAAGTGTGACCTATTATTTTATTTTTAACTGCTGCATCTATAACTCTTTTATCTGTAAATATATCATGATCCCCTACACTTAAGTCTATTATATTATTTCCACAGTTTACAGTATCAGTTGCACTCATCATTGCATTCATCTTTATATTTTTATATTTGTTTGATATAAAACTCATAATCTCTCTCCCTTACAATACGTTTAAATTATATATTATTCAAAATATTTAAAATCATTACTAATATTTTAATCCTGTAAATTAACTGAGTAAATGATTAATTGATATTTTTAAGAAAGATATTACTGCAATTGGAGAAGGTCGTGATACTAATAAGAAACATACCATTCTTGTATATAAAAATTATAATATCGTATGATAATATATTCTTCGATAATAAAAATATATTAAATATGTTGACTTGTTAGAAAATTTATTGTATTATATGGAATGTATTACCAAAATTACTATATTGTTTTTATTATACTAAATATAAAATCTAATAATAATAGTAATCATAATAAACTCTCCATTTTTCAAAAAAATCAAATTCAAATGATACATTAATATAATGTAATTCATATCATGATTTATACAATGAAGATTTAAAAATATTTATAAAGAGCATAAAAGTATTATGCTAATTTTTTATTTAAAATTATCAGAAAATAAATTCAAAAGAAGAAAAATATTTAAATTATTCATTTTTGAATTTAAACATATATTACAAGGGGGAAAATTCTATGTTTGAATATTCAAGCGAGTTAGGAATGATGACACTAAATTTAGATATCATTCAAAGTATTTCATTTACTACTGTTATGCTTTTAATAGGATCTTTTATAAAGAATAAAATTCATATTTTAAATAAGTACTGTATACCAGCACCAGTTATAGGAGGATTTTCTTTTGCAATAATATCATTTATATTAAGGCAAACAGGAGTGATTACTGTAGTATTTGATACAACTTTACAAAATATATTAATGACAGCCTTCTTTACAACTGTTGGATTTACTGCTAGTCTACAAGTTTTAAAGAAAGGTGGAACACAAGTAATTAAGTTCTTAGCTGTAGCCATAATATTGATATTAGCTCAAGATATATTAGGGGTTTTATCCGCTAAGGCAATAGGCGTAAACCCACTATTAGGATTGATTGCAGGGTCTATTTCTATGACAGGTGGGCATGGATCTTCTGGTGCATTTGGTCCCCTTATAGAAGCAAACGGACTTGAAGGAGCTCTTAGTATAGCTATGGCTTGCGCTACATTTGGATTAGTATCTGGAAGTATAATAGGTGGTCCTCTTGCAAATAGATTAATCAAAAAATATAAACTTAAATCTGAGGAAATAGAAATAAAAGAAGAATTAGTATTAACAAACGAATATGGTGAAGTTGCATGTAGTGAAATATCTATGGGAGAACTTTCAGAAAGTAAATTAACAAGCTCAGCTATGCAAATAATAATAGCTATGGGACTTGGAACTATAATATCGAACTTATTTTCAGATTTAGGTATAACAATGCCAGGTTATATAGGTGCTATGATAGTAGCTGCCATTATGAGGAATCTTTCAGATTCAAAAGGAATATGGAAAGTATCAAGCAGAGAATTAGAAAGCCTAGGTTCAATATGTTTATCATTATTTTTATCAATGGCTATGTGTAGCTTAAAATTATGGGAACTTATAGACTTAGCTATACCTATATTAATACTACTAACTTTACAAACATTATTAATGATACTATTTGCTTACTTTGTTACATTCAGAGTTATGGGAAAAGATTATACAGCAGCAGTACTTGCAGCAGGTCACTGTGGATTTGGTCTGGGAGCTACTCCAAATGGAATAGCAAATATGGAATCTGTAACGGCTAAATATGGTCCATCACCTAGTGTATTTTTCATATTACCACTAGTTGGAGCGTTATTTATAGATTTTTTAAATTCAGCAATTATAACGACCTTTATGAACCTATTATAAATTTATTTACTTCAAATATATAAAAACTCACGATAATAATTATCGTGAGTTTTATTTTTTAATTATATAAAATAAATATATTAAGCAAATATAACTCTGTCTGAAAGTTCTTCTTTAAAGGTAATTTTATTAAATTCTTCTATAAGGTCATTTTTAGTTAAATTGTACTTTTCTATTTCTCCTATATCAAGAATGGCTTCTCCACAGTGCATCATAATTAGCCTATTTCCAAATTCTATAGCATGACTTAGATTATGAGTTATCATAATTGTTGTAATATTTTTTTCTCTAACTATATTATTTGTAAGGTTTATAATAGTTTCTGATGTTTTTGGATCTAAAGCTGCCGTATGCTCATCTAAAAGCAAAATCTTTGGCGTATTTAAAGTAGCCATTAATAAAGAAAGAGCTTGCCTTTGTCCTCCAGATAACATTCCTACTTTTGTATTAATCTTATCTTCAAGACCTAAATTCAATATAGAAAGATGATTTTTAAATTCTTCTATCCTTTTTTTGTTAACTCCTAAAGAAAGTCCGAATCTACTTCCCTTATTATCTGCCAAAGATAAGTTTTCTAAAATAGTCATAGATGGTGATGTTCCTTTAGTTGGATCTTGAAAAACCCTACTTATAAATTTTGACTTTCTATGTTCTTTTAAATTAGTTATATCTTTTCCTTCTAAAAGGATATTACCTGAATCTAGCTCTAAGGAACCAGATATTAAGTTTAAAAGAGTAGATTTTCCTGCTCCATTACTTCCAACAATAGTTACAAAATCGCCTTTATTTATATCTAAATTAAAGTTATTAAAAATATTAGTTTCATTTACCGTTCCCTTATTAAAACCTTTATTTATCGATTTTATATTAAGCATTTAAATTTCCCCTCTCTTTTAATGAATTCTTAAATCTATCCACAACATTATTATTATTAATAACTATGGCAATAACAACTATTAACGATGTTATTAATTTTAAATCTGTTGGCGGGAAACCTAAATTCAAGGCAATACCTACACTTAATTTGTATAAAAATGCACCTATTATAACCACTGTCGTTCCTTTTAGCAACTTACTTTTCTTAAATACAGATTGCCCAAGTATAATAGAAGCTAAAGCTACTACTATAAATCCATTTCCCATAGATATATCTGAAAATCTTTGATATTGTGCCATTATAGCTCCACTTAAGGCTACAAGTCCATTAGATAGCATAAGTCCAATTATTTTTATTGTCCCTTTGTTTACTCCAATAGAAGTAACTAATGTTTCATTATCACCTGTAGCTCTTAGTATAAATCCAAACTTAGTTTTAAATAAAATATCTATTAATAATTTAATGATTAAAACTATTAGTACTAAAATTACTAATATTGATATATTGCTAGAGAATATATTTAACTTATTAATCATAGGTAGATTTGCTTTTCCCATTACCCTTAAATTTATAGAGTATAATCCTATCATAACTAAAATACCTGATAAAAGATTAGTTATTTTGAGTTTTACATGAAGTATTCCCGTAGTTAATCCACCTATAGCTCCAGCTATAAATGCTAATCCTAATGATAAGATAGGGCTATTATCCTTTAATATAAATGCCGCAGTTATTGCAGCTCCTAGACTAAATGTTCCATCTACAGATAAATCTGGAAAATCTAATATTGTGTAGGTGATGTATACCCCTAATGCTCCTATAGCAAAAATAAGCCCTTGTTCTAAAGTACTTACAAAGAAATCCATATTACTCACCACCTTTTATAACTTTAGCTCTTTTCATTATATCTTCGTCAATATTTATAGAAAGATTTTTTTGTGTATCTTCATTTATAACAAGTTCTGTATCTTCTAAAGTTTTTATAGATAGCTCTTTTATATCTTTTCCTTCTAAAACTTCAACTGCCATAAGCCCTGCTTCAAAACCTAGTTTTTTGTAATTAATACCTTCTGTAATCAAAGCCCCACCTTCAACATGAGCTTCTTCTGCCCCAATTACTGGTATTTTTTTATCCACTGCTTTAGATGCTATTAACGCCATTGAAGAAGCTATCATATTATCTGCTGGTGTGTATAAAACATCAATATTATCTAATATTGAATCTAATCCTTGACTTATATCATTTACACTAGTTACACCCTTTGCAATTATTTTTATGCCATTCTTCTTAGATAATTCTTTTAAATTATTTATTTGAATTTCAGAATTTACCTCACTGGTATTGTATAAAACACCTATTGTTTTTACATCCTTAACTACTTCTTGTATAAGTTTTAATTGTTTATCTATAGGTACTGCGTCACTAGTTCCTGCAACATTTGTACCTGACTTATCCTTTGATTTCACAAGACCTGATTCTACAGCATCTGTTACTGCTGTTACTATAATTGGAATATCTTGAGTGCTATTAAACGCTGACTGTGCTGCGGGAGTCCCAATAGCAAATATTAAATCCTTGCTATTTGATATAAAGCTACTTGATATCATCTGTGATGTGGCAATATCTCCCTCTGCATTTTTTATCTCTATATTAAGATTCTCTCCATCTTTAAATCCTTTAGAATTTAAAGCTTCTATAAATCCTTCTCTAGCTAAATCTAGAGCTGGGTGAGACGATATTTGAGATATACCTATATTCACCGAATTATCTTGTGATACAGAACTTCCCTTTTCATTTGAACATGCTGAAAATAAAGACATGCTTAATAGAATTGAACTTAATAAAAATAATTTTCTTGCTACCATACTACCAACCTCCTAATATTTTGTTTCTAATTGTGTAGAATAAATAGAACAAGTCTTAGATAGTATTTTTTAGTAGCAAAATTAAAATATAACTCTTTAAATATAAAAAACCCTCCACATGCATTTATGGAGAGGATTGTAAATTCCAAAATAATTAACTATTAAAGCTATATATCCTACTCATGCTACTATGCTACTATTTAATATTTCTGTATTTTAAAATATGTAATTTTATTACTTATATTTTATAACGTTTGATGAATTAATAACTTCTATTCTACTTTTACTTACTATACTTCTAATTCAACATAACATTTCTACTACTAATATACTGTTCTACTATTCTACCTACTAAGATAATTTAAATTATCTATACTACTTTTCTACTTACAAGGAATTATATATAGTTTTTTCATTTATGTCAACTTTATAATTTATAAATCTGCTATAGATCTATGTCCAAGTCCAATTACTACCTCGTTTAAATGAAGTAATCCTATACTAAGAAAAATACATACACTTATATGCTCTTTGTATCTTGCAACTCCAATTTTTCCACCTACATTTAGTCCATTGGCCTTTTCTGAAACTTGCATTATAGCTTCTCTAGTAGCTCCTGCAATTGCACCATCATGAACATGACAATCTTTAATTATTCCAGTTCTTTTAGATGCAACTAATGCCCTTTCTATTATTTTTGGAATAGATGAATTTAAATTTCCACCAATATCTACTGCTACGGCTAAAACATTCTCTTTTTTTAATTCTTCTATAAGTCTCTCTTCTTCCGTTCTTGAAGATATAGCCATTCTAACAGAAGCTTTCGCCACATCTACACTACTTTTTTCTTTCATAAGTAAACCTCCTAAATAAGCTATTTATATAATGTTTTTTATATTTTAATAACTCTATAGATCAAAATAAACTTTTATATACTACAATCTATTATACCACTAAGCATACATTTTCAAATAAAAAAGATTAAATAAAAGGTATTGCTTATAATAGCAATACCTTCTTTACCTTCTGAATATGAATATTTTACTTATATTTATACTAATGGAGCATTAATTTGAGTAGTGAAAAGGAATTGATGGCAGTGTTCATCAACAAAAGTAGTATTTCCACATACTAAATGAACATGTTTCTTAGTACCTGGTATCATAATTGCTGGGCCAGTTGTAACACATATTCTATGGAAATGATCTAAGAAGTCTATTCTATCATTTATTTTATGAACATGGTTTGTTCCATTATTTATTGGTATAACTTCACCTGTAACTCCTGCAGCACGATGATTATGTCTATCGCATCCTTCTTCAGCTAATTTGACACTACTTTCATATTCATGAACATGTGTCATTCCCTCTGTACATCCACAAGAATTAATACATTTATATCCATTATATTCATTATAATTATTATAATTATTATAATTTTTTTGACATTTATAATTTTGACAACTCATTTACATTTTTCCTTTAAATTATATTGCAATTCTTATAAAAAAGAATTCCTAGTATAATTGTATGAATAAATGTCAAATAAGTTCCTATTATATATATTTTTTACATTATTCTACAATATATGTATTAATGATCTCATTATAGTAATCTGTGTTATAATCTTTATCTAATAAAAGTAAAATAAAACAAGTTAGATGAAATACTAATTACCTCATCTAACTTTATTAAATTCATATAGAAATTCAACTTGTTCGTTGAAATAATTACATCTCTTTATAAGTTTCTAATAATCTAATATAATGATTAGCTTCTCTTAATACATGATCTGCAAGAAGAGGCAGTATTATAGATCTAATTTTACAACTAGAAATGCCTTCTGTTCCTGCTTGTTTAAAATTCTTAAGCTGGACAGTTTGATTTAAAGTTTCATTTGTAACGCTATTTATAGTCATATTTGTCATATTCTTAGCATCTTCAATTAAATCTTTAAATTCATCTGCAAATTCATCTGCAGTATCAATCAAATCCTCCTCTGAAGGGTCTAATAACCCTCTTATAAATAGCGCATGCTCCATCATAATTTGATCCCAGAATAATTCAGTTTGTCTAGTATCCTTAGAGTCAATATCAACTTTATTCTGAAGATCATTTATTAATGAAAAATATAACTCTGCTTCACGAATTATATGTTCAATAAGTAACGGGTAGTTGAGTGTAAATAAATTACATGATAAAACACCATCTAATATTCTCTTCTTAAACTTAATAAATCCACTAAGAAGTGTCTTTGCATTCATATTAAGTTGATTTACATAATTTATTAAATTAGAGCTAATATTAGGATTTGTTCCACTATTTAATCTCGATTCTATCTTAGTTATCTCTTGGTTTATCTGTATACCTGTAAATGCTTGGCTCTTTGATTCTGTTCCTAATGTAAAATCAGTTATAATTTCTCCAGAATTTAAAACATTTGATCTTATTTTTCCATCGCTAGCACTCACTGCATATGCTAATAATTTTTCAAATTCATTTTTATAATGCTCTGCTTCATTAGCAAGTTTTGAATCCTTAGGTGTGAATCCAGCTTCTAAAAAAAAAGCGTGTTCTTTCATTATCCTAGAAAAAAATAAATGCAATTCAAGTGATAAAATAACATATCTTTGATTGTTTATCATGTTGCCCTCCCTAAAAATAATCTTTCTAAATTTTATACATTAGGGTATTAATTAATGATAAAACCTTTTAACTAGAGCTTTATATTAGAAAATAAACCATATTTAAATGTGTTTTAATCGATTGTACCGAGAGTACTCATTCCTAGAATAGCCTCTACTATAATCTTTCTTTTAATTTTTTATTATATATTGGTTAAAATAAAATAATAATCAAATTTTTACATAAAGGAGATCTTTTGTATGCATTTTTTACATAGTCAAGAAACACTCAGTATCATGGATTGGATACTTCGTGCTATTATTGCTTTTTTCTTTTTACTAATAATTACAAAGCTATTGGGGCAACGTTCTATTTCTCAATTAAGAGTTATTGATTTTGCTATTACACTAGTAGTTGGCAATATTATTGCACATCCATTATCTGATGAGAAACTTGGATTAGAAGGCTCCATTATCACAACAATTACATTAGTTGTCTTATATCTTTGTGGTGTATTTATAATTTTTAAATTTCCATCTATTAGAAGACTTATTAATAGTCCACCAATTACAGTTATTCAAAATGGAGAAATCCTTTATGATGGATTAAAGAAATCTAAAATATCAATTGATGTGTTATTAGAAGAATTGCGTGAGGAAAAAGTAGATGATGTTAAAAAGGTAGCATTAGCAGCTTGGGAACCTAATGGCAAACTTTCTGTTTTTTTAGATCCTAAATATGAACCAATTACTCCTTCAATGTTAAATATAGAAACAAAATCTTTTTATCTTCCAAAAACAATTATTAAAGAAGGTAAAATTGATTTTAATGAACTAAAGTCATTTAATAAAAATGAAAACTGGGTTATTTCAGAATTAGATAATTTATATCAAACTAATGTGAAAAATGTTTTACTAGCTACTCTTGATGATAAAGATAACTTAAAAGTTTTTTTATATAAATAATAAATTAGGCATAACATATCTATTTATATATAGATTAGCTTATGCCTAATTTATTTTAAAATATATGACTTACATGTAATCCAAATTTTTCTTTATATTAAACTTTTTATATTATTGCCACTTAAAACTAGTGTATCTCCATTTCTTATTACAGTAGAACCTTTAGGAACTAGTATTTTATTATCTCGTTTTATCATAACAATAAGTATTTCTTCTGGTATATTTGAATCCATAATTGTTTTATCTACCCATTGGTTATCTTTTGTTATACTAACCTCTAATAAATCGGTATTTATTTCACCTGTGTAATCTGTAAATGTTTTTAATACTGAACCTTCCTCTTCATCATCAACTAAATCTAATAAGCTAGCTACCTTTGGTATAAGCGTCCCTTGTATTGCAACAGAAAATAAAGCTATAAAGAATATTATATGGAATATATCATTCTCTATATTGACTCCATATGTTACTGCAAATATTGCAAAAACAACTGAGGCTGCTCCTCTAAGTCCAACCCAAGATATAAATATTTTTTCTTTAACTGTAAATTTAAATGGGCTAAGTATTATGAATGTAGCTAACGGTCTTGCAATTAATATCATAAATAAAGATATAGATACTGCCGTTCCTGTAACATAAGGCAGTTTTGATGGGAAAGATAACAGACCTAATATAAAGAATAATGCTATTTGCATAATCCAAGAAACTCCATCAAAGAAATGGAACATACTTTTCTTTCTAGGTATTTTATTATTTCCAATTATTATTCCTGCTATATACACACTCAAATATCCATTTCCACCTAAAGACTCACTAAGTGAATATGAAAGTATTGCAATAGCAGTTACAAATATTGTATAAAATCCATCTACTTCAAAGTTTGAACGTTTAAGTATATAAACTGTACTTTTTGCAAGCAAAACTCCTATTATTAATCCAAATGCAATCTGCTTAATTATTATAGGAAACATTGTACTTACACTTATATCTCCAGAACTTTTCATCATAGTAAGTATTATAATAGTAATCATATATGCAATTGGGTCATTACTTCCACTTTCAACTTCTAAAAGTGATGCTAATGAGCCTTTTAAATTTAATTTTTGAGCTCTTAAAACAGCAAATACTGATGCAGCATCTGTAGATGCTACTATTGCCCCTATTAAAAGTCCTTCTAATAGTGTCGTCTTTATTACTAAGTTGCAAAATAAACCTGTAAGACCTGCCGTAATTATAACACCTAAGGAAGACATCAATACTGATGGAAGTGCTACAGGCTTAGCCATCTTCCAGTTTGTACCGAAACCTCCATAGAACATAATAAATACCAATCCTAACGAAGATAGTATACTAGTTAGCTCATAGTTATCAAAATAAATTCCAACTATTCCGTCTGATCCAAATAACATGCCTAAGACAATAAATATAAGAAGCATCGGTACTCCAAATTTATATAACACCTTAGTTGAAGTTATACAGATGATTAATACTAAACCACTAATTATCATCAATTCTGTCATAAAATTCCCCCTTATATATATTCTAGATTCGCACTAATTACTTGAATATAAAATTCAAATATTTTGTACAATTATATTATATATTGTAATACATTTTTCATTATTTATCAATTTAATCTATGTAAAATTTTTGTTAAATTCATATAATTTCGAATCTTTTTATCTTAAACTTATTTTTATTTCAAATTATTAATATTCATATATTATAATTATATATAATTTGGAGGATGGCTATATGAAGAAGAAATTCCATAATTTTTTATATAAACTAATATCAACAAGACAATTTCCTTATGAAGTAGAAATTATAGCACAAGATTTAAATATTCCTTGGGCAATAGATATAAGCGATGAAGGAAAAATATACTTTACAGAAAGATCTGGCTCAATTAAAGTTATTGAAAATGGTATACTTAACCAAAATCCACTTATCACCTTTGATTATCCATTTACAAGTCAAGGTGAAGGTGGTTTAATGGGGCTTGTTCTAGATCCTCATTATTCTCAAAATCACTATATGTACGTTATGCATTCGTATAGTGATAATAATAAAATATATAATAGAGTCATTAGATTAATTGAAAAAAATAACTCTTTATCAATTGATAAAATTCTTTTAGATCAAATCCCTGGTAACCAATTTCATAATGGAGGAAGAATAAAGATAGGCCCAGATAAAAAATTATATATAGCAACAGGAGATGCACAAAATCCAAACCTATCTCAAGACATATCAAGTTTAGCAGGAAAAATACTAAGGCTAGAACTTAGCGGAGATATTCCTATAGATAATCCATTTCCTAACTCACCTATTTATAGCTTAGGTCATAGAAATCCACAAGGATTAGCATGGAACGCTAATAATATATTATATTCATCTGAGCATGGCCAATCAGCGCATGATGAAATAAATATAATAATTCCAGGAGGTAACTATGGATGGCCTCTTGTTCAAGGCTATGAAGATTCTAGTCAAATTACAGTTCAAAAACCTTTAGTTCACAGTCAAGGAAAAACTTGGGCTCCATCTGGTATTGCATTTATAAATCAAGAATTTTCAAAAGATAAATTACTAGTTGCTACACTTCGCGGGCAAGAACTATTAGTAATATCATTAAATGATACTGGTACAATCGTAATGAATATAGAACATTTTTTGAAAAATGAATATGGACGATTACGTGAAGTGATTCAAGGAAAAGATGGATCTATCTATATTTCAACAAGTAACAGAGATGGTCGTGGAAATCCTAATGAATCTGATGATAAAATTATTCGTCTTGTTCAAAAACAAATATAATAAATAAAAAAACACTTCAATAATTTACATTGAGGTGTTTTTTATTTACTCATTAATTAATAAAATGTTTTCAAATGGAAATCCTTGATAAAAATTCTATATTTTATTATTAGTTTACTTTTCTAAGATATCATTTAAAGCTTCGTAGTAGCATTTACAGCTCAACATAAACTTCCTACTTTCATTCCAACTCCCATTCCACTACCTAAAGCTATAAGTATATCTGTGTTATGCTCATCATTGTATTATTTTATTAATGCTTCTGCACAAGTATATCCTTGGCTATGATAAACTGATGGTTTTGTCATTTAACTTTTCCCCACTTATCTTTATTTTTTATTTATAATATTACTATATTTTTTAAAAAGGTAATTTAACTATAAACCTAGTATATTTATTTAATTCACTCTCTACTTCTATACTTCCACTAGATAATTCAATTATTTTTTTACATATAGATAAACCTAGTCCATAACCTAACTCACTTCTTGAATCATCCCCTTGATAAAATCTATTAAACAAATACTTTTGTGTATTTTCATCCATCCCACACCCAAAATCTTCAATTATAACTATAACTTCATTAGCATTCTTGTTAAAATAAATATTAATTACTCCATTATCATGAGAGAACTTTATAGCATTATTTATAATATTTAACCATACTTGTTTTAAATACTCCTCTTTCCCATAATAATATATTGGTTTTAAATCTAAGTTGAAATTAATATTTTTCTTAATCCATTCTTTCTCAAGAAGTATAACAGTATTTCTTATTTGCTCATCTAAAGAAAACTTTTGATTTCCTTTAAAACTTTCCATATTATCTAGCTTTGATAATTCTAAAATATTTGATGATAAACTTGATAATCTATTTACTTCATCTAAAACAATATTTATATATTCTAACCTTTCCTCTTGTGATATATGTTCATTTTTTAAAATAGTTAAATATCCTTTTATTGCTGAAATTGGTGTTTTAAACTCATGAGAAACATTATTTATAAAATCTTTTTGCATATAATCTAAATGGCTTAAATCAGTTGCCATTGAATTAAATTTGTTTATAAGCTTACCTAATTCATCTTCAATTTTATATTTAGATTTAATTTTTATATTAAAATCACCATCTGATATTTTGTCAGTAGCTTCTGCTAATTCTTCTATTGGATCAATTATCTTTTTTGATGCAAAACTAATAATTGATAATGAAATTAAGGTAGTTATTAGCAATATCCATATATTCAAAGCAATTGGTAATAAATGTATGTGATGATTAGCAACAGAAATTATATAATATTCATTTTTTATTTTAGTTATTATATTAAACTCTTTCTTATTAGCTAAATACACTATACCATTATCTTTATTAAGAACATTCATTTGATTTTTATCAATTGGAATATTATAAATATTATCTTGTACTTGAATTTTATAAAATAAATCATTATATATATCTAATAATACCTTTAATTTTTCTTCATCATCCTTATATTCACGTAACTTTGATATTATAACTTCATATCTATTGATTAGTATATTTTTTATACTATCTTTTAAGTAAGGAGCTATTATCAAATTAGATATAAGATTTCCTACTACGATAGATATTATAAAAACTACTCTAAATTTATACTTAATACTCTTTCTAATTCTTTCTTTAAAAGTCATTAAACCTTCTTCTCCACTTTATAACCTAAACCTCTTACTGTTATAATTTCAAACTCACTATATTCTTTAAACTTTTCTCTAAGTCTTCTAATATGTACATTTACAGTTTGCTCTTCACTACAACTATCCATTCCCCATATATCATCCATAAGCTCCATTCGTGTGAATATTTTTCCTGGATAACTTAGTAATTTATACAATAAATAAAACTCTTTTTTAGGTAGATATATACTTTCTTCATTTTTAGTAACACTTAGCTTATCATAATCCAACTCTACATCCCCTATATTTAGTTTATGGTTATTTTTTATACTATATCTTCTAAGAAGAGCTTTTATCCTCATAAGTAGTTCTTCTAAGTCTATTGGCTTTGTCATATAATCATCTGTTCCTAACTTAAATCCTACTATTTTATCTTCTTTAGATTCTTTTGCTGTAACTATTATTATAGGCAAGTCAACATAAATACATCTTAATTCTTTAATAAGTTCAAATCCATTCATCTTTGGCATCATAATATCACATACAATTAAGTCAATAACATTTTTTTCTAATATATCCAATGCCTCTAATCCATTTTTAGCTAAATAAGTTTCAAAGTTATTTTGCCTTAAATATATATCAATCATTTTTCTTAAATTATCATTGTCTTCAACAATTAAAATCTTAATCATATTTTATATGTTAGTCCCTTTCAAGTAAATTTATATCAAAAATAAGCAAACCATGATTCTATTTTTATAGTATCATAGTTTGCTTTGATTTTCCAATTAGCTTCTAAGAGATTCTACTGGATCTTTTTTAGATGCAAATTTTGATGGTATCCATCCACCTATCATAGTAAGTACTACACTTATTGTTAACAGCATTATTGCATGTAGAGGATTTAAATAAGCGATATTTTCTAATTCTGTCATATTGTAAAGAATATCATTCATCGGGAAAGTTAATCCCCATGCTATAATTATTCCTAATAATCCTGAACAAGTACCTATTATAAATGTTTCTGCATTAAATACCCTTGTTATATCTTTCTTTCTTGCACCTAACGCTCTAAGTATTCCTATTTCTTTTGTTCTCTCTAATACAGATATATAAGTAATTATACCCACCATTATTAAAGAAACAACTAATGATATTGATGCAAAGGCAACTAGTACAATTGTTATAGCATCCATTATACCACCAGACATATCAGACATAGTTTGAGCTAAATCAGTATAAACAATTGTGTCATCTTCTGAATCTATTTTACTATTATAATCTTCTAAGTAGCTTACAACTTGATCCTTAGAGTCAAAGTTCTTAGGATAAATCATAATAGCATATGGAGTCGAGTCTCCACCTAAGTACGATATTAAAGATGACTTAGATTTTTCATCTAATTCCTCTTTAGTAAGAACGTTATAATCAGCGTCCTTTTGAGCTTTTACTATTTCTGAATCTAATCCATTTTCTACTACTAGCTCTGTAAGTTTATCACTATACGCTATTCCATTAGCTAATATTCCTACTCCACTATCAGGATTTGAACGCACTATAGCTTTTAAAGTTAAAGTTGTACTATTTTTACTTTTATAAGCTTTTTCTAAATCATCAGTCGGCATATACGTTCCAAAATTTGTTTTTTCATAGTAATCATCATTATCTATAAGCTTAAATTCCATCCCAACTAATTCATCAAAATCTATACTACTTATATCTTTTGTATCTATACCAAGAGATTTTAAAAGATTTATATCAACTCTATTTTTAGAATCTACTACAAGAACTAAGTCTGTATCCTCTGTTGGATATTTTCCAGCTAATAAATCATAATTTTTTTCTATATAAGATCCATTACTAGTATCAATCATCTCTGGGTAAGATGATATTGTAGCTGATTGCATAGGTAAATTACCATTCTCGCTTGCAAATGAAACTGATTTATAAGTATCATCTATTTTTCTGATAAGATTCATAGATGCTATTCTTGTATATCCAATACTTGAACAGATGTTTTTATCTATATCATTTAGATGTTCTATAAATTCTTCACTAAAATTATTTACATGAGTCTTTATTGTATCACTTATATCATATAAATATACTTCATCGCTATCAACATACTCTACATTACCTGTAATACTACTTTGCATTTCTCCTCTCATATTTTCAATAGTCTCTTCATCTATTTGTTGAGAACTTTGAGTTATTGTTATTGGATATTCTGATAAAGTATCCGATTGAACTTCTTCAATTTTTGTTTTAAAACCAGTTGATAAACTAAGTATTACAGCGATTCCTATTATACCTATACTTGATGCAAATGCTGTTAAAAAAGTTCTACCTTTTTTAGTTTTAATATTTGTAGCAGATAGCTTTAACGCTGTTAAGAAGTTCATACTAGTTTTCTTTAATGAGTAAGAACCATCATGAACTCCTTCTTCTAATATATTTGAATCAGATATTATATTACCATCTCTAAATTCTATTATTCTATCTGCATAATCATGTGCTAACTCAGGATTATGCGTAACCATTATTACTAATTTGTCTTTTGCTATATCTTTTATTAGCTCCATTATTTGAACACTAGTTTTTGTATCAAGTGCTCCTGTTGGCTCATCAGCTAATATTATATCAGGATCATTGGCAAGTGCCCTTGCAATAGCAACTCTTTGCATTTGACCACCTGAAAGTTGATTGGGCTTTTTATGTACATGTTCTTTTAGACCTACTCTTTCAAGTACTTCTAGTGCTTTTTCTCTTTTTTCTTTTGGAGAAACACCACTTAGAGTCATCCCCATCTCTACATTTGATATTATATCTAAATGATTTATTAAGTTGTAACTTTGAAAAATAAATCCTATACTATTATTTCTATATGCATCCCAATCTGTGTCTTTAAATTCTTTTGTTGATCTTCCATTTATTATCAAATCCCCACTATCATATTTATCAAGACCACCTATTACATTTAGGCACGTTGTTTTTCCTGAACCACTTGGCCCTAAAATGGTCACAAATTCATTTTTTCTAAAATTTACTGACACACCATCTAGTGCTGTCTGTGTAAAGCTACCTGTTGTGTAACTTTTCTTAATATTTTTTAATGTAAGCATCTAATCTCCTCCTATTAAGTTATGACTTAAGTTTAATATTAGAAGATTAACTTAACATTAACTTTTTAAATAATTTATAATACAAGATAATTACTTTAATAAATGGTATGAACTCTTAAGTTATAAATCATATTTGTTATATGTTATAATATAGAAAACTTTTATTTTGGAGGATATTTATGGTTTATTATTTTTCTGGTACAGGAAACTCAAGATGGGTTGCAAAGAAAATAGGTAAAAAATTAAACGAAGATGTTGTAAATATAATTGATATAAATAAAAGTGATGATATCCACGTAAAAGAAGGTGAAATTATTGGATTTGTATGTCCAACTTACGCTTGGCTTCCTGCTGAAATAATGCTAAATTTTATAAAGGAATTGAAATTTGAAAAATGTTCTTTTTCTTTCCTTATATGTACTTGTGATAGCGAAGCTGGCAATATAGGTAAGTTACTAAAAAAAAATTATTCAATAAATAGTGTTTATTCTATTGATATGCCTAATAATTATATAATAAGTTCAGATATTGATTCAAAGGAAGTCATAGATTCTAAACTTGAAAATGCTGAAAAAATAATCAATGAAATTTGTATAGAAGTTAGTAATAAAAATTCTGTCTGTAAAATAAATAAAGGAAGTTTTTCAGTTTTAAAAACAAAATTAGTTGCTCCTTTATTTAATAAATACGCTAGAAATACAAAATCATTTACAGTAGAAAATAGTTGTGTATCTTGTGGTTTATGTCAAGATATTTGTCCTGTTGACTGTATTAAATTAGTAGATGGTAAACCTTTTTGGGATAAGTATTGCCTACAATGCTTGGCTTGTATCCATAGATGTCCTAAAAAAGCAATCCAATATGGTAAAAAAAGTAAAAATTTTGGCAGATATTATCTTGAATAAATAAGTTCTTCTATACAGTATATAATAAAATATGTTTTATAAAATTGTTATATATAAATTATAAAAAAGTATATGATACTATTACGAAAGGAGTTATACAAGGGTTTATAAGCCTTAAAATTCTATATGAAAAAAATAGGACTTAGAACGATCAAGACAGGGATAGCCGTATTTTTAGCAATGTTGGCAGGATATTTTGGATTAGTAGAAACTCCAGTATATACGGTATCAGTGTGTATATTTTCCATAAAAAATACAATGAAAAGCTCTGTTTCTGATGCTCGTACAAGAATATTAGGAACATTACTTGGAGGTTTTGTAGGATATATATTTGCTATTCTTACCCATGGAGAAATTATATCCACTGCTTTAGGAGTTATTCTAATTATACATTTATGTAACTCTTTAAAAATATCAGACTCAGCTGGTATTGCATCTGTAACTTTTACAGCTATACTTATAGGCATTGGCCAAAATAATCCTTTAACATATTCTATTTTTCGTACTATAGATACCTTAATAGGATTATTAATAGCTTTACTAGTTAATTATGGTGTAAGTCGCCCTAAATACCTAAAACATTTATGCTCTGCTTTTAAATCAGCTCATGCTGATTGTATAGATATTGCCTCTGAAATGGTTGCTAAAAATGATTTTAGTAACTACTGGAAATATGAAGAGATATTTGATGATTTACAAAATTATTATAATCTTCTTTTAGATGAGATTACATACGCTAACAAAGATGCTGATTTTACTGAGCTTAAAGAATACTTTAATATATTTGAGCAATTACTTCATCATATTCATGGATTATATCTATTAAAAAATAATCCTTTAGATAAATCAAATTGGTCTAATGGCACTATTTATAAGTATCATATAGATAGTATTAATAAACTTCTATCTATGTCTTTACTTATGGAACTAGATTTCAATTTAATACTTGACTCGAGGTAATTCTAGTATTGATAATATAAATAGAATATTATTATAATAAAAATAGCTTTATTCTTATTTTGCTTAAAGTTAAAGTTTGTAAAATCTTATAACGACTAATAAGTATATTTATCTAGAAATACAATTTTAGAAAGAGTTTGTTTACATTTTTTAAAGATAAACAAAGATAATATTAATAATCTATAGTATAATCAAAATGCAAACATAACTAAATAACAAAAGATATCATTTTACTTACTCAAGCATAAAAAAGGTATTGCTATGCAGCAATACCTTCTTCTTTATCTTCATCTATAATCTTGTTAATTCTATTGCGATAAGTTATCATTAAAGGAACAGCCGCAGCTATCCATGCAATAGGGTCTGATAAACATATCCCAGTAAACCCAATGTATTTAGGAAGTGTGAAAGCAACTATACTTCTAGCAACTAATTCATAAACTCCAGCCATCATAGGTACAAAAGATTCTCCCATACCTTGTAAAACATTTCTATATACAAATATAAACCCTAAGAATATCATAAATACTGCTGAATAATTTAATACATCTTGAGCATACCTAATGATCTCATCACCTGGATTTTCTATAAATATCATTACGAAATATTTTCCAAAGAAAACTAAAATAGCTCCTGCTATTAAACTTGTTATTATAGAAATCTTATTCATTATACTCATACCATTTCTTATACGATCAAATCTCTTAGCTCCCAAGTTTTGACCTGCATAAGTTGCCATTGTAACCCCAAATGATATTAATGGTTGCATAACTAATTGAAGTACTTTTGATGATGCTGTATATGATGCTATAATATTTGAACCAAATACATTAACAGCACTTTGAACTATAATTACTCCAACTGCTGTAACTGAGAATTGTAACCCCATTGGTATACCAACTTTTAAATGTGTTGTATAATAGCTTTTATCAACCTTAAAATCTTCTCTTTTAAGTCTTAAAACTTTAAACTTCTTATAACTATATACTAAGCACAGTATCCCAGAAATACCTTGTGCTATATTTGTAGCATAAGCTGCGCCTGCAACACCCATATTAAAATTAATAATAAATACTAAGTCTAAAACTATATTAATAACTGACGATATTATTAAGAAATATAATGGAGTTTTACTATCCCCTATAGCTCTTAATATTCCTGCTGCCATATTGTAAGTTGTTTGAGTAAATATACCAGCAAAAATTATAGTTATATATATATTTGCATCATTAAAAATATTATCTGGAGTATTCATAAGCTTAAGTAGAGGATTTTTTACTACTAAAGCAACTACTGTAATTATAATTGTTGATATTATTGTTAATATAATATTACTTGCTACAGATTTTTTAAGTCCTTCTTCATCTTTAGCTCCAAATTTTTGAGAAACTAATACCGAAAATCCACTAGTAAGTCCTAGTATCATACCATTTACTAAAAAAAACATTGAACCTGTAGAACCTACTGCAGCCAGTGCATCTACGCCTACAAATCTACCTACTATGATTGTATCAACCATGCTATATAATTGCTGAAATATATTTCCTATTAATAATGGTATTGAAAATAATATAAAAATTCTTAAGGGACTTCCCTTTGTCATATCATTAGTCATAATTCACCTCTAGTCTATTTTATTCAAAAAATTATTTTAAAAATAAATTATATATACTATTATATATTTATGTCAAATAAAATTTGTATAATATATTTAAAAATATAAAAATTAAATTATTTAAAATCTGATTATTCCATGAGATGTTCTGTATCTACGATTTGGATTCTTTCTATTTGCAATAAAATCTAATTGATTTAGGAATTTATCAGCTTCTTCAATTGTATTATAAAGTCCAAGACTAACCCTTACCATTCCATAACAATAATCTCCAGAGACTATATCTCTATATGCATCCCAATCTCTTACTCCTAGTAATCTAAATACATATGGATGAGCACAGAACTTACCTGCTCTTAATGAAATACCTTTTTCTGTCGCCATTTTTATTGCTAAATCTTCATAATTTCTATCTTTAGCATTAAAAGCTATTACTCCTAATCTATCATCTGTGTAATTTGTATCTCCATACAAAATTACATTATTTATTTTTTTCATATTATTTATCATGTAATTTTTTATTCTAGCTTCATGCTTTTCTATATTTTCAAATCCGATATTTTGTAAATCACTTAAAGCCTTAGCCATTGCTATTACTCCAAAGAAGTTTTGAGTTCCAGCTTCAAATTTTTCTGGTATTCCAGTCCAAATAGTTTTTTCATCAAATACTCCTGAAACACAACCTCCTCCAGATAAAAAAGGCTCTGTATTATTCAAATATTCTTTTTTGCCAATAATTGCGCCACTACCAAAAGGTGCATATGCCTTATGAGCAGAAAAAGTCATAAAGTCTATACATTCCTCTTCACAGGTTCCTTTCATATCTATTTTTTTATGCGCTATTAACTGAGCTCCATCAACAATTATTAATGCATTGTATCTATGTGCAAGCCTTGCAATATCATGTACTGGTATAACATATCCAGTAACATTTGATGCTCCCGTAACAGTTACAAGCTTAACCCTTCCTTTTCCTTTTATAAGTTCATCTTCTATATCATCTATATTTATCCTACCTAATTCATCTACATCAATGTAAACCATTTTTCCTACTCTTCTAAAAGGTATATCGTTAGCATGATGTTCCATTCTAGTTGTTATAATTATGTCTTCTTTACCTTCTATAAGAATATTTGCTAGTATATTTAAGGCTTCTGTATCTGATTTAGTATATACTACTGTATGTGTATTGCAATTTTCTAATCCAAAAAAACTTAATAAAGCCTCTCTAGCCTTGCTAAACATTGTTGTACAGTATTCACCCTTAAAGCCTACACCTCTATCTATAGGTCCATAATTTTTTATATTATCTAAAATTATTTGAGTCACACTTTTTAAAGGTGGTGTTGTAGCCCCATTATCAAAATTAATAGGAGTTATATAAGTACCATCTGGTAACTGTACTTGTTCATCTATACCATCAAATAAATCTCTATAGTTCATATACTTTCCCTCCTTATTCTTCATTTTATAAATATATTTTTAAAGTAGAATAATTATTCTAAATCTATTTGTCCTAAAATAAAAATAATTGTTCTTATTTTAAACAAAAAGAGCATCTCTAATTGATGCTCTCTTAATCAATAAAACTATCTATATCTAAGTTATAAATTCTTTTTAACGCTTATTAAAAACTAAAATTCATTACTACTTAAAATTCAAAGATAAATAATTCTAGAATAGAAACATCTTATTCCTTTGAATTTCTAATCCCTAATTCAAGTTAAGAATTATATTTTTCATTTTCTAAATGAGCTATAATTTCTCTTCTAGTATTAACTAACTATCCATGATTTAATTTATTAAATTAAGTAAATATATAAATTTTATTATTGTACCTTACTTTTATCATACATATGGTTTAATGTAAAATCTTTAAATAACTTCGTAAATACTCCACTTAACATAAATACAGCTATTAAATTCGGTATGATTTCTATTCCTGTCGCAACATCAACTACAGTCCATATCATTTCTGTAGTTTTTCCAAGCGTTAAAAATGGCGGTATTAAATATATCCATCTAAATAGTTTTATGTATTTATTTCCAAATACATATACTACAGATGTTTCATACTCTATAGCCCAACCAATCATAGTTGAAAGTGCAAATAATAATACACATATCCCTATTATATAACTACCAAAACCACCATAAACACTCGAAAATGCAGCTATTGTCAAATCTACACCATTTAATCCACTAGCCCAAACTTCAGGCCCACAACAAAGTATCGCAAGTGATGTACAACTACCTACAACTAATGTATCTACAAAAACTTCAAATACTCCATATAATCCTTGTCTAATTGGATGATCTGTTATTGCAGTCGCATGTACCATTGGTGCTGAACCCATACCTGCTTCATTTGAAAATATTCCTCTAGACATTCCTCTTCTTAGAGTTAATAATACTGTAGATCCAGCAAACCCTCCGATTGCTGGCATTGGTTGAAATGCATAAACAAATATATTACTTATCACAGTAGGTAAGTTTTCTATATTTATAATTATAACCCCTAATGAAGCTACTATATATAGTATACACATCGCTGGTGTTATCTTTTCACAGAATTGTCCTATTCTTTTAAATCCACCAATTACTACTATTCCGGTTATTGCTGTTACTATCAATACAGTAGCTACTGGTGGTATATTGAATATATTATTCATAGCTTGAGACATTGTATGAGGTTGTACAAATACCGCTGTTCCCAATGCACCTAAAATCATCATAACTGCAAAAAATTTAGCTAATAATCTCCATTTATCTCCTAATCCTTTTTCTATATAATACATTGGTCCACCATAGAAATTTCCATCTTTATCTTTCTCTCTATAATAAACTGCTAAAGAAACTTCTACCATCTTAGTTATCATACCTAGCATAGCTACAAACCACATCCAAAATACAGATCCTGGACCCCCTATTGCTATTGCTGTTGCTATACCTGCTATATTAGCAGTCCCTACTGTTCCAGAAAGTGCTGTAGCTACAGCCTGGAATGGAGTCATAACTCCTTCGGACTTTAAGATTTTATCTTTTTTAAATATAGATCCTAAGGTTTCTTTAAGAACATATGGTAAGCATCTTATTTGAAAGAAGCCAGTTTTTATACTAAATACTAAACCTGTAACAAAGATTAAAATCATCGTTGGAAATCCCCATAAAAAATCAGCTAACGCAATTATTATATTTTCTAACATATCCAACCTCCTATATAAAATTAATTTTTATTATTTTATAACAAAGCTTTCATCAATTATTAATAAACTTTTGTAATCTTCTCAAATAGCTTTAATTCTTACTTTAGCTAAATAATAACTTCTATTTGTACAAAAATTATATTTAGTTATTTCACAATCAAATCCATCTTATTTTTTATGTATATATATTTCTAATAAAATCTTCATCTATATGTAAATCTACAGCTACTAAGTTTCCTGCATATAACGCTGATTTTATATCTATCAATGTTAAAATTGCATTGCCTAGAACTTTATAATTAATTTACTCTAGCTTTTATATTTTTTTAATCTTTAAGTAATTTTCTTTCTCAAAATTTAGACTTATTAATATTCTCATTTATTTTAATGCTAATTGTGCTTAATAATATAAAAATCCATCTCAAGAATTTATTTAAATTTCCCTCCTATAGGATCTGATTTGCACAGTCTAATGCTACCATTATATTTAGCATATAAACTTTTATAATTGTTCTCATTTCTTCTTTTGTGAATTTATATATGTTCATTTCTTTTAGTGCTCAATACTTGTCACTAGTCTATCATCTCTATACATCTTTATATATATTTATAAAATTTCATTGTACTGATCTTCACAAATATTCAAATCTATATGTAAAAATATATGTGTAGGTTTTTCTTCTTAAGGTTGCTCATATACTTCTGATACTATTTTGTATAGTATAAGTTTAAATATTTTTACAGCTATATCAATAAGTATCTTAAGCTATTATTATTCCTAATTCTTTATACTTCTTAACTACCAATCTAGCTGACTCATAATAATTTATATCAGATATACTATTCTATACACCTTATTTTGATATTTTTTCTCCATCCTCTTAAGTAAACATTTTCTAAAAAATGAGTTTTATATACCTTCATTACATAGTTTAGATATATAACTTCCTAATGTATAGCTTACCCTAACACTTTAAGTATATTTAATCCAAATCTAAAAAATTCATCTTTTACCTAATTATTTTAATACCTAGTTCTTTAGAAAAATTATATAATTTTAGTAAATAAGTTTATTTATGTAGATTAAGACTTTTATAAAAGTTTCTCACCTCATAGAAAATATATATCTACCTTTTTTATTTTCTATCATACATCACACGTTTATTATTTATATAATTACTATTCTACACCTAGTATTTACAACACCTCCAACAACATAGTACTTCATTTCCAATACCATATCAACAACAAAAAATCATTTATCTAACTGAGAAAAACTTCTCATTTTGATAAATGATTTGCTCCATTATTAAATTCAAATTTTATAAAGTTTTACACCTAATTTCTCACTTTGATAAGAAAAAATATTTTTATTATTTTTTGTTTTTCATTTTGAGAAACCATACTTTTCTAACTTTCTATATAAGGTTGCCATACTTAATCCTAATTTTTCAGCAGCTTTTTTCTTTCCTTCAAAATCATATCCATATATGTTTAAAGCTTTTAATATTTCCTTTTTTTCTAATTCTCTAATTGGAGTTATATCTTTTTCTATTATTTCATTCTCTAAAATATTTTGAGGTATAGTGTTTATATTTAATATCCCATCATGCTCCATCATATTTATCATAAATTCTATTGTATTCTTAAGTTCTCTAACATTTCCTGGCCAAGAATAAGAATATAAAATATCTATTACATCATCCTCAATTTTATAGAAAAACTTATCAAATAGCTCACAAAAATAATCTATAAAATAAAAGACTAATTCTTCTATATCTTCTTTTCTTTCTCTTAAAGGTGGAATTTTCATAGGAATTACATTTAGAATATAATATAAATCCTTTATAAATAAATTTTTATCTACTAAAGCTTTTATATCTTTATTTGTTCCTGCGATTATTCTTACATCGATTGGTATTATTCGATTTGACCCTATCCTATTTATTTGATTTTCTTTTATCGCTCTTAATAATTTGCTTTGTAGATATAATGATAATTCACTAATTCCATTAATGAATATGGTCCCTTTATTAGCCATCTCTAGCTTTCCAATTTGACCTCTTGACTTAGAACTGTCTCCATTATTTTTAACATATCCAAATAATTCAGCTTCAAGATACTCCTCTGGAACTAGATTGCAATCTACAACTATAAGTGGACTATTCGACTTATGACTTTCATTCCATATATTATATGCTACTAAACTTTTTCCGCTTCCACTATCGCCTCTTATAAGAATTGATGACGATGACTTTGACACCATCTTTATTTCTTTTTTTAATTGTTTAATTAACTTAGAATCTCCAATTATTTCTATATTTTTATTTATATTTTCTGATTTAGATACATTTAAATTATTACTTACCACATTATCAAATAATAATATATTATTATATTTTTCATCATTTATATTAATTAATTCTCCTATAACATTAAATTTCTCTCCATTAATATTTATACTATATTCTAGCTTCCCCTGTATCTCATCACCAGTTTTTTTTATAATTATATTATTTCTTAATATATTTTTTCTTAAGTTTAGTTGATTTAATGCATTTTTATTTATATTTTCTATTTCATCTTTTTTATTAACAACAATAGCACATTGATCTATTTTTGATATTATTTTTTCTAAATTTTCGATACTACTATCCTTATTATTTTTTTGTAAATATTCATATGCTTTACTTCCTATAAAATCAGCTATTTGCTCTATCAAAGCTACGTATAAATCTAAATCACTTTCTAATACTTCCTTTTGCTTCTCATTAAAACTTACTAAACCTATTACACCTATTACTTTATCCCTCATTTTTATAGGTGTTGCAATCTCAAATGTTTCATTGCACTGTTTATAATTTTTACAGTTTTTACAATATAAATCAATTCCTGGATCTGTAATTACTTTTGTCTCCCCTATTTTTAAAATATTTTTATATACATATCCATTCAAGCTCATATCTTGATTTATTTTAATTGCAAATTTGCCAGTTCCTGCTATTCTATAAAGATTTGTATCAACAACCTCTATATCAACTTTTATTACTTTCGCTATTATATTGATAGATTTTAAAACTGTAGCTTGAACAAACGATAATATAGACAATTTAATCTCCTCCCTATAAACATTAAAGATATCTAACTTATTTCTTGTATATTTATCTATATTTCACACCTTTTTATTATTATCCTTTTTTATCCTGCTAAAGTTATTAATATCAAAATAAAAAACCTTTATTCCTAAAAACTAATCAATACTTTTTATCTATATATTTAAATATTCTATAAAGCTAACCTAAAAATATTTACTATAAATATTTAAATAATAATAATTTAATATTTTTTACTAACTCATTATATCTATAAAATATTTAATATAAAAAATACTTAATATAAAAATTTGTTATTTTTTAGAATATAATATATAGTTTTACAAATAATAATATCATAAATTTACAAAAGGAGGAATTATTATGGATATAATTTATAATATATGTATAACTTTAGTTTTAATTGGAGCTCTTAACTGGGGCTTAGTTGCTTTATTTAAATTTGATTTAGTAGCAGCTTTACTAGCTGGTGGAGGTAATTTTGGTAATATAAGTACCCTTAGTAGAATAATCTATGGTTTAGTAGGATTATCTGCATTATATATTGGTTATGACTTTATAATGTTAATGTTATAATTGCAGAGCTTATAAAAAGGTATCTAATATTAGATACCTTTTTATGTTAAGTAATATAATTATTAAACTATATCATATTTTATATAACGATTTAAATTTACAGATAAAGCTTTGTTTCTATTCTTCTATCATATTGTGACCAGGAATTCTTTCTAGTATCTTCTTTTATTTGCTCTATTTTATTCATAGTAGCATCAATATTATCTGCAAAATTAAGTATTATGGACTCTTCCATATTTGCTACTCTTGGAGATCCATATTCAAGCTTTCCATGATGTTGAACAATACAGCCTTTTATTCTTCGTATAAAATCTTCACTAAAAGGAACATTCATATCTCTAATTGCCCTATCTATTATCTGAACTCCAATTATAATATGACCTTCTAGTTCTCCTTCAAGAGTATATTTAAAAGGACCATTATAATAAAGTTCATCTAATTTACCTATATCATGAAGTTTTGCACTTAAAACCGCAATCTCTTTTCTTCTACAATTGTATCTTTTGCATAGAATTTTAGTTAAATACATTACGTTTAGTGTATGTTCTGCAAGTCCACCTATATAATTATGGTGCATAGATACTCCACCTATTCCTTTTTTAAATTTTTCAAGAAATTTTTCATCTTTAAAAAAGTAATCATTTAATTTTTTTCCTTCAGGTGAAGTTATACATTCTTTAGTTATTTCTTCTATATAATTCATGATTTCTTCTATAGGTCTTTTTACAGTTACTAGGTAATCTTCAATTTCATATTCTTCAACATTCTTCAAATGGTTTACATCTATTACCGAATTCTTAACTCCTTCTATTTCAACAACTTGTCCTGGTTCTAATCTTAACTTCGATGCTATTTTACCATTTATATAACCAGTCTTGTCACTTAATAAATATACATTTTTATTTCCATCTTTATATAACTTTTTTATTATCATAAGAGATATTTTTACATTGCCATCTTTTAAGCCTTCTAAAAAAACATTTTTATTTGACATCTTATTACTCCTTATTTTATTTTCAATAAAAAACTCTAGACTGAAAATAACACAATCTAGAGCCTCATTTATATTTTAACCATTAAAAATGTAGTTTATTACAATTTAATTATTTCCTAAGACAAGCTCTACATAGAGCTTTTAAATTTCTATCACTATTATTAAATCTATTATTATTAATATGATGAACATGTAAATAGTATTTAGTAATAAAACAGTCTAAACCACATTCTTCACACTTGTAATTTTTATTTTTCTTATATTCTTCTGAGATACTAATCCAGTCTCTACTATATCTTCTGTATTTATTATCTATTTTCTTATTTTCAAAATCATAATTATAGCACAATTCTAATATATAATCCTTGTCTATATTCATATCTTCTCTAATACTCTCAAAAATATTATTTTCTATAAAATTAGGTAATTTCATATTATCCCTCTAATCATTGTAATTATCTAAGATTTCATTTATTGTTTCTTCTGAATTAGTTATTACTTTAAACTCTACTCTTCTTGATGCTTCTTTATTCTCTGTATTATCATTCATAACGCGTTTACTATATGACATCCCATTAGCTGTTATTTTATCAATTAACCAATCTTCATATTTTAATATACTTTTTATATTCATAATATACTCTAATACATTTCTAGTTCTATCTTGAGAAAGCTCCATATTTTTAAAGTAAGACTCTTTTTTCGTTGCATTTTCTTCCCATTCACTTGAAGTATGACCTTCTATCCTTATAGCTTCTACCTTATCTTTATGATTTTCATATATTAAATTTATGTATCTAGGAAAAAAAGAATCAAGCATATCTTCAAATTCAGGCTTTAGATCTGATTTTCCTTTTTCAAAGAAAATATCTGGTTCTTTAAACCTAATAGTTCCATCTTTATCAATTTCCATATTCCAGTATTTCATATCATCTTTAAATTCACTATATAAATCATCATATATACTTACCTTAGTTTCCTCATAAGTTGTTACTATATTTTCTACAGTTTCTTGTTGTTTTTTTATTTGAATATTTTCATCTACTACTCTACTCATAAAGGAAACAGCTATAAATAAAAATATTATCATAAGACCTGACATTAAATCAGATATAGATGATAGGGGACCTTCAATACTTTTATTTCTTCTAAATCTATCTAGTTTGCCCATAGTTTATCAAACCCCTTTTGATAATTCTACTACTTCTCTTAATTTATCAGCTAATGGAGTATAATCACTAGCAAATCTTTCAGATATTGTAGCTAGTTGATTTCCCAAACTACTTAAGGATTTTGTAAGTTCCATCTCTAATACTTCATCTAACTTATCAATTTTTCTTGTAAATATTTTTTCCATATCTTCTACCATAATCTTTATTTGTTTAGAAGTTGCATTAGTTATATTTTCTATTCTCTTAGTTGAATCTGAAATTGAGTTTTCTATATTTATATTTAAGTTAGTAGATGATTTCTTGATTATTTCTAATTGATTATTCATTGATATAGTATTTTGCTTTAAAGTACTTTCTAGTTCACTTGTAAAGTTACTTAGTGTTTGATCGAATCTTCTAGTCGATTTTAATAAATAACTATTAACCTCTGGGACACATTCTTTTAAAGAATATACCATCATCTTAAATTGATTTAAGTACTCACCAACTTCTATTTTGAATGCTTCATTAGATTTTTCAAAATATGTATTTATTATTGGTATAGATTCATTAGCTTTTTCTGATATACTTATTATTGACTTAGTTCCATCTATAATTATACTTTGTGAGTATTTAATATCCTTTAATACACTACTCAAGTTCTCATTATTTTCTTTTATTAAAGAAGAATTTTCACTTATATGTGCCATGGATTCCTCTATATAACTTATTGAAGATACCACCTTATTTAATTCTTCTATAGTCATTTCTACAGTATCTTTATAATTTTCTTGCCAATTAAGTAATGAATTAACTCCTCTATTTAATTCTGTAAAAGTTTCTCCAAGTTTTTTAAATTCTGATACAAGCTCTTCTTGTTTTGCTGAAGTATTTAGATTTAAACTATGCAATTCTTCTGATAAAGTTTTTGTAAATTCTCTTTGACTACTTATCCATAATTTACTTACTTTATTGAGTACATCTTCAGTTTGTATTTGATTTTGTATTAAAGTAGAATTCACTTCTCTACTTTCTTTTATCATAGTATTAAAAAGTTCAATAATATCATCTATATTTTCTTCATCTTCATTTTTAAGTGCTACATATTTCATAAATATTGATCCAGACATACCTACTATTGAAGTTGCAAAGGCTATTTTCATACCTGCTAACAACATTGGAACACTTTCTGTTATATTGTTAGGGTCAAATTCCAAAAGTCCTATTGATATTCCTACAAAAGTACCTAATACTCCTATTGTTGATGCAATATTGCCTAAGGTTGCTTCATTTGAGTATTGTTTTTCCTTAATAAATTTATATACTATCCACACGACTACAAGTGCAAAGACAGCAGTTACTATTATTGACAAATATAATCATCTCCTTTATTTTTCTATTTCTAAATCTCTATGATTGTAAATCCTCGGTTATACAAGAATTTAATATGAATTTTTTCTAACTTATTTAATTTAATACTTATTTGTTAATCAGTTAAATTTAAGTTAAACTAAAAAAATTAATTTATATATTGATATAAATTAATTATTATAATATAATATGGATTATAAAATTTAACCCCTTGAAGGGGAGTAGCTTTCACAATTGTGATAATTAATCGTCACTTCGGACTATGTCCCGGTTAATTAGCAAGAAATTAAAACTTGTTAGCAAGACCTTCAAAATAAATTCTTTATAATATAAGCATTTATTTTAAGGTCTTTTTTTATTATTATTTTTAGGAGGAGAAAATGAATACTTTAGATTCAGACCCTGGGGCCATAATTCCCCAAATATTATTAATTATATTACTTACATGTATTAATGCATTTTTTGCATCAGCAGAAATGGCTATAGTTTCTGTTAACAAATCAAGAGTAAAAAAACTAAGCGAAGAAGGTAATCAAAAAGCTAAATTGCTTGAAAAATTAATTGAAGAGCCAAGTAATTTCCTATCAACTATTCAAATAGGTATAACTTTAGCTGGATTTTTTTCAAGTGCATCTGCCGCTACTGGATTATCAGAACACTTATCTGTTCTATTATCACCGCTTAATGTCCCTTATTCTAAGGAAATATCAATGGTATTAGTAACATTGATACTATCTTATTTTACATTGGTATTTGGTGAGTTAGTTCCTAAGCGAATTGCACTAAAAAAAGCTGAAAAGATATCTTTATTATCTGTTAAGCCAATTTATATTATATCTAAACTTACAAAACCCTTTATAAAAATGCTATCATTCTCAACATCAGTTGTTTTAAAAATCACTAAAAATAATGATGCTGATATTGAAGAAAAAGTATCAGAAGAAGAAATTAAGTCTTTAATATCACAGTCAGAGGAAGATGGTTGTATTGAAAATGATGAAAAAGAAATGATTTATAGTGTGTTTAATTTTAATGATAAAACTATTAAAGAAATAATGACACCTAGAAACGATATGTTTGCTATAAACTTAGATGATAATATCCAAAATATTTTAGAAAAAGTATTATACTCTGGTTATTCTAGAATACCTGTATACAAAGATACTATAGATAATATTGTTGGAATTTTATATATAAAGGACTTATTATCTGAAGCTAGAAAGGTTGGATTTGATAATATATCTATAGAAAAAATATTACATGAACCTTATTTTGTACTAGAAACAAAAAGAACAAATGAGCTATTTAAAATGCTAAAAGATAAAAAAGTCCATTTCGCCTTATTATTTGATGAATATGGTGGAGTTAGCGGATTGGTCACTATGGAAGACTTAATAGAAGAAGTTATGGGTGATATAGAAGATGAGTATGATGTAAAACAATCTACTATAAATCAAATTGATGAAAATAACTTTATTGTAAAAGGTTCTTTAAATGTAAATGACTTTAATACTATTTTTAATACTTCTATTGAGTTAGGTGAATATGATACTTTAAATGGATATTTACTTACACAATTTGGTAAAATACCTAGTGAAGGTAATGAGATAAACATAAATAATATTAATTTCTTAGTTGATAAGATGAAAAATAGAAGAATTGAAGATATTAAAGTAACATTAAAATAATACTTTTATTTTATATAAAAGCCCCTTAGAAAATGTATTTTTACATTGCTTCTATAGGGCTTTTTTAATTTATAATATAACTGCAAATATAACTTTTACATCTTCATTCGTGTTATTTTCCCAACGATGATTTATTCCAGCAGATATTTTCACACTATCCCCTTTATACAAAGTAAATTTATCATCATCAAGATATAAAGTTGCCTCTCCTTCAAGCACATAAGAAAGCTCATATCCTGTGTGACTTATATCACCATTACTAGATGATGTATTTGGATAAAGAGTCATTATTGCAAATTCAAAATTATCTCTTATTCCAGGAGCAAGCATTTCATAAATTACATTATCACTTTCTGGAAGAATTACCTTCTTTCTACTATCTTTTCTGACTATTAAATCTTCTTTTACTACCTCTGAAGTGAAAAATGTAAATAATGGAACTTCTAATGCTGATGCAATTGATTTTAAAGAATTCACAGATGGATTTGCATTTCCTCTTTCTATTTGACTAAGCATAGAAGGAGTAACATTAGATAATTCCGCTAACTTCCTTACACTTAAGTTTTTTCTATTTCTTATTTGTGCTATTTTTTTACCTATATTTAAATCTGACATTGTATTCTCCTTATAAATTGATATTTCTTTTATTACTATTATAGTTTCTATATTGACACTCTTTTATATTATTATACCATTATACATCAACGATGTAGTGTTAAGTATAATTTAATAAATTAAATCACATTTGACATTTTTAATTTTCTTATATAAAATAATATTTAATAATTTTAAAATAAAAAGGAGATAAAATATGACAATAACAACTTTTGGAGCGATTATTGGTTTAATAGTAGCAATTATATTTATAATAAATAAATTTGAACCATTTTATTGTTTAGTATTCGGTGCATTAGTTGGTGGATTAGTTGGTGGTGCAAGTTTAGTTGATACTGTCGATTATATGGTTAATGGAGCTCAAAATATGGCACCAGCTATTCTTAGAGTAATGACATCAGGATTTTTAGCTGCAACATTAATAAAAACTGGTGCAGTAGAAAGAATATCAGAGGAAATAATAAATGTTTTAGGAATTAAAAAAGCAATCTTAGGAATAGTGTTATCATCTATGGTTTTAGCTTCTGTTGGAGTAGATTTAGACGTGGTGGTGCTTACTGTTGGACCTATTGGTATATCTATAGGAAATAAATTAGGATATTCAAAATTAGCAATACTTTTAGCAGCCTTAGGTGGTGGTAAAGCAGGAAATATTATTTCTCCAAATCCAAATACTCTAGCTGCTGCAACTAATTTTAATGTAGATCTTTCAAGTGTTATGCTTGCTAATATCATCCCTGCTATATGTGGTGTTTTAATAACTACAATACTTGCAAAAACTTTAATCCATAAAGGCAGTAAAATTGATGTTGACGCAAATACTAAAGAAATTAAAAATCTACCAAGCTTATTTGCATCAATAATAGGTCCTATAGTATCTATCTTTTTACTATTCTTAGGCAATATATCTAACATTGTTGTAGATCCACTTGTAGCTTTACCTGCTGGTGCAGTCATAAGTATAATTGCAACAAAAAATATAAAAAATACAAAAGAATACTTATACTTTGGGGTAGAAAAAATGCAAGGTGTTTGCATATTATTGCTGGGTACAGGTACATTAGTTGGAATTATTCAAATGTCTAATTTACAACATAGTACTATAAGCTTATTAGATACATTAAATATTCCACAGTTCTTACTTGCTCCTATTTCTGGTATGGTAATGTCACTTGCTACAGCTTCTACAACTGGTGGTTCAACTATAGCATCTTCAACTTTTTCTGAAGCTATATTAGCCTCTGGATTAACAGGAGTTGCCGGTGCTGCTATGGTAAATGCAGGTGCTTGTGTATTTGAACATTTACCTCATGGTGCTTTATTCCATGCTAGTACTAAAAGTGTTTCAATGGATTTATTAGAAAGATTTAAATTAATTCATTATGAGATAATAATAGGACTTGTTATAACTGGTGTTTCAACTATAATTCAGCTATCTCTAATTAGTCTTTAATAATATAAAAGGATTTTATGTATAATTTTTATTCTTATTAACTATACATAAAATCCTTATTTTTTTGAAATATAACTATCTATATTCTATTTAATATTATTTTTATATTATTCACTATAATCCCAAGTTAAACCTTTATCTTTAGTTACAAAGTTAATAGTTTTATCATTATCTCTAAGTTTAACTGGTAGTATCCCCTTCTCTCCATCAAAACTTGGAGAAAGAGGTGTGGCATAATCACTAGCATATTCATATGGTAGTTTTATACTAAGCTCTTCCCAAGTAAGACCTGCATCTTCTGTTCTATAAACAATAGGGTTATTATTACTTTCATACCTAAAACCAATAAATCCTATTTTATCATCTAAGAATCCTACTCCAGTAATCACATGAGGATATACTCCATTTGTATTTCCTATCTCACTCCAAGTCTTACCACCATCTTTAGTTATATAAATATAAGAATTCTGATTACCCATTGCCACATCAGTAGTTATAGCATAGTACCCTACATCTTGAGAAGTAAATCCTATGAATAAATCTCCTCCTTGATATCCATTTTCTATAACTACTTTATCCCAAGTTTTACCTTTGTCATTACTAATAGTTATAAGTATATCATTTTGGTCAGTTGATATAAATGCAGTCTTTTTATGAGTTATGTAATATGTGTTATCTTTTAACAAATATATTTTTTCTGGATCAATATTAGAATCTATATATCTTGAAGGTATTGGTACATCAACAAAATCCTTCTTTTTATTGTAGCTAAGTCGTATTTTCCTTGAACCTATAGTATAGTAAATTCCTGTCTTAGTTTTATAAGATTCGCTTGAAATATCTTCTTTAGTTTCATTTATATCTTCTTTCTCTTTTTCTTGACTTGAGTAATTAACTAAGCTCAGACCATCAGAACTAACTAAGTTTCCACTATCTATTAATTCATATTGACCATTTACTTTTTTTATTCTCATCTTATATTGACCAGATGTATCTTCACTTTCTCCATTAGCTTCTACAATAAGTTCAAAAAATACTTGTGATACAAATTCCTTACTATCTCCTGCTATTATCACAGTTTCTTTAGGATTATATATTGCCCCCATATTTTTAGAATTATAAAACTCTTCATTTTCTTTTATATACTCTTTAAAAAATTCATTTGAAATCCCTATTAATTTATTCATTTGAGTTTTCTTATAAAAAGGATATAAAATTACTCCAACAAGTATTAAAACAAGTACTAGTAAGATAGCTACCTTCTGTTTTCTATTGAGTTTTTTTCTAACTTTATTTTCTTTTAATTTTTCTTTTTCTTTTTTACCTTTTAATTGCTCTATATGTATCAATCTTAAAAATTCATTTTTTTCTTTTTCATCTTTAAATGAATCCAAAGGTATTATAAATAATGGATTTGTTTTATCAACATATAAAATTATTCTATTATCTTTTTCAATTAATTTATCTATACATTTAGCACTATAATCTATTCTCTCGTTTACAGTTCTATAAATTAAAATACCATCGATTATTTCAATATTTTTTTCTCCTATCATGGTAGGTCTTAGTCTTATAAGTTCTTTTATCTTTGTATCCAGAGTATGTGTAAGACTTTTCTTTATCAAAATATTAAAGAAAATAAATGCTACACAAACTATAGCTAACCCTTTTAAATAATCCATTGTTTCTATTTTATAAAAATCAGATATAACGTTTAAATGATATATCCAGAATATATACAAAAGTGTAAAAAAATACACATATAATCGTGAATACATTTTTCTAGATACTTTGTAAAATTCTTCATAACCTATTTTGTAGTCTTCTTCACTATTTTTATAATTTACTATCATATTATCTCCCCTTACGTTTAAAAGTCAATTTGCTCTTTATAATATTAGACCTTGTTTTTCATGAAAAAGTTTTAAAAATTTAAATAAATTTAGTAGTATAAGATTTGACCACTTTCGTAAACATTCCTTATTTATCAGAAAGTCCTTTAAACTAATAATTCCATTATATTATTACTTACTAAATTAAATAACATAAAACTATGGCAGAGTTGATTAACTCTGCCATAGTTATTTAAATTATTATAATTTATTCTTCCATATTGCTAAAATTTTTCTTTAAGAATGCTTCTATTCTATAACTTTCTAATATTTATTTTCTCTAATATTATTAATTACAATTATACCAATAGCAAACAAATATTTCATTAGAAATTTATATAGCAAATTAAAAATGAATTAAGTTATAATCTTTAATAAAATAGTAGCATAAAAAGTGATAGCTTTATTTATTATTATAAACATCTAATTCTATTTCTTTTTCTTCTGATTTCTTAGACCAGTAATTAGCTAAAACTGCACTAAATATAGTTTGCCAAGTACCAGAAATTGCTGCTGGAAGAGCAGCTAATAAACTAAAATGGCTAACAGCTAAAGTAGTTGCAAGACCTGTATTTTGCATACCTACTTCAAGAGAAACTACCCTTCTTTTTTCTTCATCCATTCCAAATTTATAAGCTAAAATATACCCTAGTAAATGGCCAAACACATTGTGTATTATAACAGCTATAAATAGTAATACTCCAGTAGTCTTTAAGTTATCTAAACTATTACTTGTAACTCCAGCCACTAGACACATTAGTGATAAACTTGATAACATTGGAATACATTTTTCTGTAACTTCACTTACTTTTGGTAAATATTTATTACATAAAATTCCTGCAATTATCGGAATTAAAACTATTTTAATTATAGATAAAAACATTGAGTACAAAGAAACATCTATATAGCTTCCAGCTAAAATCAGAGTGAGTGCTGGTGTTACAATAGGAGCAATAAGAGTCGACACAGTTGTTAAACTCACCGAAAGTGCAACATCTCCTTTTGCAATAAAACTCATAACATTAGAAGATATTCCACCTGGACAACATCCTACCAGTATCACCCCTATTGATATCTCTGGAGGTAAGTTCATTAGCTTACATACAAGAAATGCAACTATAGGCATTATTGTAAATTGTCCTAACGCTCCTATAAAAACATCTTTTGGTCTTTCTAAAACTAATTTAAATTGATCTATACTTATTGTTACTCCAACACTAAACATCAATATCTGTAATATAGTATTCATATTAGGCACTACCCATAAAAATGTCTTTGGTTGAATAAATGAATATACTAATGCTCCTATAATTAATATTATCATATACTTAGACATAATCTTACCTAATCTCTCCACATTATTTAATACCCCCATAAAAAATACCCTCCCTTATTTTAAATAAGCTACCTATATATAACTTAAAAATAAAAAGAGCTCTAATGAGCTCCTTTTTTATTACACTAAAAGTGTACAATTATAATTTTGTATTAAAAAATACAATTATACATCATATAGGTACTACTATTCTCATTAGGAATATAGATTTTTTATTTTTGCATGATAATCTTCTAGCGCTAAAATAATAGCCCCAGCTAAAAAAGCTAAAAAATTTTCTTGCTAAATCCTTTCCTAAATTTATCATAATAGTATCCTCCACTTATTTTTAGTAATTTATTTATAATAAGTATATTCTTATATGTATAGTTTTGCAATGCTTATTTTTCAGAATTTTTTTAATTTTTGGAGTGGATTACATTTTATAATTAGATTTTATTACAAAGTATTATTTTACTATATTATTAGGATATAATTGTTTTTTACTACAAAATTTTTCTTTTTAAAAGTAATTTTAACAAAATTTATTATTATAGTTTATATATTTTTATTGACATTGAAAATTTACTATTGTATATTAAAACTCATAGGATACCTTTAAGATAGTCCCGTGAGACTAATAAGGAAATATACATAAAGTAGTATTTTTGCCTTAATATCTATTTGGTATTAAGGCTTTTTTGGTATCCTAAACTAAACAATCAATGGAGGATACTATGAATAAGAGTAAAACATCTAAAAGTAATGATAATAGCTTAGCAATAAAAATGGCTATAGCCTTGGCTATAGGATTAATAGTTGGTACATCATTCATATTCTTAAGAGAAAGCTTAATTGCAAATGGCAAATCCGCTACTTGGGTAATGATTAATAATTTATTATTCCAAGATATAAGTAAGCCAGAAGGAAATGGTGCAATAGGTATCTTTTATATCGTTGGTCAACTATTTATAAATTCCTTACAATTAGTAATAGTTCCTATGGTTTTTACTTCTATTGCGCTTGCTATGTGTAATATAAGTGATACTAAAAAATTAGGACGTATATCTTATAAAACAATGCTTGGATTCTTAGTAGCATCTATATTTGCATTAATATTAGCTGGAATATTCGGAATGACAGCTCACAAAATGGGATTATTCAATGTAAATATAAATAATATCGCTACAAATGAAGGAACTGCTGGCAGCAATCCATTACTTGTGTTTGTTCAAACTATACCTAGTAATATAGCTTCTGTATTTAGTGATAATGGTCGTATATTATCAATAGTTTTCTTAGCTAGTATAACAGGGATTTGTATAAATACTTTAGGTAACGAAATCTTAGTATTAAAAAAATTATTACAAGATATAAATAAAATAATAACTATTTTCTTAACATTTGTAATAACTAAGTTTGGACCAATAGCAATATTTGTTTTAATAACTAGAACTTTTGCTATATATGGTATTGATCATTTAAAGCCAGCACTTGCTTATGTGCTTACTACAACATCTGCCTTATTAATATTTTTAATATTTGGTTATGCATTATTTGTTTACATATCTACTGGATTAAACCCAGCAATATTTGTAAAGAAAATATCTAAAGTTGCACTATTTGGATTCTCGACATCTTCATCAGCTGCAACACTGCCATTAAATACTAAAACTGTAGTTGAAGAATTAGGAGTTAACGAAGAAGTAGCTTCATTTACACTACCACTTGGTATGACTATAAATATGAATGGAACTGCAATAATGCAAGTTATAGCAGCTATATTTATAGCATCTAGTGCTGGTTATGAAGTTACAGTAGGAAACATATTGATAATAGCACTACTTGCTTTAATAGCATCAATAGGTACTCCTGCTGCACCCGGTGCTGGAGCAATAATATTATTTACAGTTTTAACAGGTATGGGGTATCAAAATGATGCTGCTGTACTTGCTTACTCATTAATACTTGCTATAAATAGACCTGTAGAAATGTTAGTTACATCTCTTAATGTTGTAGGAGATGCTGCAACTGCCGTATATGTTTCTAAGTCAGAAAATAATTTAAACGAAGATATATATAATGCTGATTAAAGCTAAAAGGAAGAGATTGGAGATTCAATCTCTTCCTTTTAGCTTATATAATATTATATTATAAAAATTACTTATATCTATATAACAAATAAAATAATAAACATATTTTTGCATATTATATTTATATAGAAGGTTTAATAACTTTTATCTAGAAATTATAAATATATTATATATTATAAAGGAGTTTTTAAATTATGAGTAATAATAACCTTTATCAACTTAATTGCCCACACTGTGGTAAATTTATAAATATAAATGTACCCAAAGAAAATTTAGATAATAATAATACTTCAATGGTTTGGTCTGATGAAAATTTAGGTAATATAAGCATATCAAATACCTATAAAAACTCAGGTTCTTTTGGTGCTTATGAAGCTATGGATGTAGAAATGATTTGTCCATATTGCTCTTATACCTTCAAATCTACAGTACATTCTAATCATTCACTTTAAATTAAAGCTATATAAACAAAGCTAAAACTGTATAACTAATCTATGCTAGTATAGTTTTAGCTTTTACTCATTTTTCTTTATAAGTTAAAATAAATTTTACTTTTTACCTATATCTTTTTTATATTGAGTAGGAGATTTTCCTATTTCCTTTTTAAATAATCTACTAAAATAACTTATATCATTAATTCCAACTTTTTCTGCAATGGCTTGGATTTGTAGATCTGTTTTTTTCATAAGTTTAATAGATTCTTTAATTCTTTTTTTGTTAATATAATCAATTACAGAAATCCCACGTTCTTTTTTAAATATTCTATAGAGGTAGTTTGGAGTTATACAAAGGTAGTCTGCTATACTTGAAACTGTCAAATCTGAATTTAAATTAAATTGTATATAATTTATTGCATCTCTCATGAGTGGACTTACATCCTTTAAAGAATGTTCCTTTACCAATGCACAATAATCTTTAATCATTTTTATTATTATACCTTCATCCAATTTAAATTTAGATACTGATAATAAAGTATACTTTGTAGAAAGATTTTCTAAATGTAGTGGGTGTACTCCTCCTGCTTCTGCTGCCTTTCTTAATAAAGTAATTTGTACTGAAAGCCCTCTCTGACTTGTAATTCTATCTCTAAATTTATAATAAGTGTGCAAGTTAGACATCATTTTTTCATAAGCCATATATGCACTTGGAAAGTCCCCATTAGAAACAGCTTCCATGAACTCATTTTCTCTTTTATATCTTTCTTCTATTATCTTTAAAGGAACATCATTTTCTAAATCTTTTTCCAAATCAAACTCATTTTTCTTTATATCACCATTACCTACAAACGTCATTGGAAATGGACCTTTAGTTTTATAATAGCTTTCTAAAAATAAACTCGTAATAGTTAATATCTTACCTCTATCTATAATTGGCAAAGTTGCATAATACTTCTTTAGTTCTATTAATGTTGTATCATTTAAATTTAATGTGAATTTTAACTCTTTAATAGTATCTTCATTCATTGGTTCTTCTAAGAATGGTCCAATAATTATACTTTTATTATTTTTTTTATTTAAAAAAATCACAACATAGTAAATTCTTAAAGGTGTGTCTATATTGTATATAATTTGTTCTTCTGAATACTTTATATAATTTCTCAAAAAAGTTTTATAATCATATTCTTCTGAAAAAATCTTGTAAAAAGGATTATTTTCATAAATATTTATTAACTCTTTTATATCTGATGTATATAAAATTGATGTATCTAATAATATAGATACTGTTTGTGTCCAAAGCAAAATTTCATTTTCTTTCATAAATTCCACCTTTTTATATTAAATGCATTATTTGTTCAAATTATATCAATATTTGTTATATATGTAAAGGTTATCCTTTTGATATAATTAATTAACAACTAAAATTGTTAAATATTTATTTATATAAAAATTAAATTTAAGGGGGAGTTAAGATGTTAGAATTAAAGCAAAAAATAGACTTAAAAGCTAAACCTTTTTACTTATCTGATGAAGATATAAAATGGGTTGAAGAAACTTTAGCTAACTTAACTTTAGATGAAAAGATAGGTCAAGTATTCGTTGATATGTTATGGAACAATACTGAAGACGAAGTAAGAGAACGTATAACTAAGTATGGTATGGGAGGATTTAGATATAATAATATGTCTCCTATTGAACTTTATAAGCAAAATAAAGTAATACAAGAAACTAGCAAAATACCTGCCTTAATAGCTGCTAATATAGAAGCTGGAGGAGATGGAGGAGTAGGTGGTGGAACTCACTTTGGACACCATGTAACAATAGGTGCTACTCAAGATAAGGAAAACGCTTATAAGTTAGGATACTACGGATGTAAGGAAGCAGCTGCAATAGGATGTAACTGGACTTTCGCTCCAATAGTTGATATAAATAAAAACTGGAGAAGTTCTGTTGTTTCAAGTAGATGTTTCTCAAGTGATGCAGACCAAGTTCTTGAAATGTCAAAAGAATACTTAAGAGGAGCAAAAGATGCTGGTCTTGCTAGCTGTATGAAACACTTCCCAGGGGATGGACTTGATGAAAGAGATCAACATATAGTAACAGCAAACAATGATATGACTGTAGAAGAATGGGAAGAAAACTTCGGTAAAGTTTACAGAGGTATGATAGATGCTGGTGTTGAATCTGTAATGATAGGACATATAAGACTTCCTGAAATGTCTAGAAAATTAAGACCAGGAATAAAAGATAACGAAATAATGCCTGCTACAATAGCACCAGAATTATTACAAGACTTATTAAGAGATGAATTAGGATTTAATGGATTAGTTATAACTGATGCTACTCATATGGTTGGTTTAACTTCTGCTATGAGAAGATCTGAAATAATGCCATATACTATAGCGGCTGGTTGTGATATGATACTTTATTATAGAGATAAAGATGAAGATGTTGAATCTATAAAAGAAGGTCTTGCTAATGGAGTATTAACTGAAGAAAGATTAAATGAAGCAGTTACTCGTGTATTAGCATTTAAAGCAATGTTAAAACTACATACTAAAAAAGCTAATGGAACTTTAGTTCAAGATGAAGAAGCTCTTTCTGTAATAGGATGTGAAGAACATAAAAATATAGCTAGAGATATAGCTGATAAAGCTATAACATTAGTTAAAAATACTAAGAATCAATTACCAATAACTCCACAAACTCATAAGAGAATAATGCTTTACACAGTAGAAAACTCAGGATTTGCTCCTAATAAAGTTGAGACTGATTCTTTAAAATCAAGAGTAAAAGCTAAGTTAGAAGCTCAAGGATTTGAAGTTACTTTATTCGATCCAACTTCTGGACTTAATGGTAAGCAATTATTAGCTGCAACTCCTATAAAAGAGTTCGTTGATAGCTTTGATGCAGTTATGTTATTCATTAATGTTGCTGGATTCTCTCAAAGCAATGTAAGACGTATAACTTGGGCTATGCCAATGGGTCCAGATATTCCTTGGTATGTAACTGAATTACCAACAGTTTGTGTATCTGTATTTAATCCATTCCACTTAATAGATGTGCCAATGGTACCTACTTACATAAATGCTTACTCTGATAATGATGATACTTTAGATTTAGTTATTGAAAAAATAATGGGTAAATCTGAATTTAAAGGTGTAAGTTCTGTAGATGCATTCTGTAGTGCTTGGGATACTAGATTATAATATTTTGAATAATTAATATATATTTTTAAGCAATAAAATCCCTAGATTTTAAGATGTAATTTATATTTTAAAATCTAGGGATTTATTATTTAATATTCCTTTTTATTTTGCCAATCAGATATGAGTATAGAATAGTGATCCACATCGTAGTATGTGCCTTTTACCTTTACTTCTTGACGAGCTCTACCTTCATGAACCATTCTACATTTTTGCATTACTTTCCCAGAAGCATCATTTCCTACATAATGTTCTCCTTCTACTCTATTTAATTTTAAATCTTCAAAACTTAGTCTCAGTATCTCATTTAATGCTTCTGTCATATATCCATTATTCCAATAATCTCTGTTTAGTATATATCCAAAGCTTGCTTTATCATTTTGAGCATCTATTCTTATCTCCACACATCCGATACATTTTTTAACTTTTCTTAATTCAATTGCATATATACCTGCTCTACTATAATAATTTAATATAGAGTTTATTGATTGATCTATAGATTTATGAGTTTCCCAAGTTACATATTTAGTTGCCTCTTCATCTCCCGCAAACTCAAATACATCCTTTCTATCGTCCATAGAAAATGGTCTAAGCTTTAGTCTTTTAGTATATAATGTCTTATTTTGTGATAGTATTAAATCATATTTTCTTGTCATTATACCTCCTCCTTTTCTTAATCCCTATCTTCTTCTAATAATTTTTTTAATTTTATTTTCTATTATCTATAAATGCTTATATTAAAATTATGCTACCTCAAATTATTTGATAAATCGATAATTCTTCGCCTAAAAATATACATGCTATTATAACTCTTAAAAAGGATAATTCAAAAGATTCCATATCTATATTTTTTTATCTATATTTTTTTACAAATACGCCTAGACTCCCTCATATAGTCCTAGTGACAATTAGTTTAAAATACTATTCATAATTAATTCCCCTATTCTAAAGGATTTTTCTATTTAAATATATTTCATTATAACATAGGTAATCTCCTTTCTTAATCATACTTATTATAATTATTTTAATTATTTTTAGTTATAAATATATAAATTAAAAGAGTACTAAATAATAGTACTCTTTTAATTTATATATTTACTTTCTAATTCATTTACTGTCAATGGTTTACTATATAAATACCCTTGTATTACACATTCACCCATTTGAGTTAACTTTTCTTTTTGCTCATTATATTCTACACCTTCAGCTACTACCTTTAAATTTAAAGATTGTGCAAGAGTGAATATCATCTTAACTATTTTATCATTTTGACATATATAATCTATAAACTTTTTATCTATCTTAACACCGCTTATTGGAAGTTTCTCTAAATAACCAAGAGAACTATATCCTTTACCAAAATCATCTAGATATATATTTATACCTGCTTCATGAATTTTGTATAAATTATCAACTATTACCTTTTGATCTTCTATTGCAAAATTCTCTGTTATTTCAAACACGATTTTCTCAGTTGATATAGAATATTTTTCAAGCATTGATTCTACATAATCATAGAAATATTTATCCATAAGCTGTATAGGAGATATATTTATACTTACTTTTGGTATATTAAATTTCATTCTTTCCCATATATTAATTTGATTAAATACTTCCTCTATTATAAAATTTCCTAGATCATGTATTGTTCCCGTTTCTTCAGCAATTTTTATAAACTCATTAGGAGGTACAAATCCTAAGATTTTACTATTCCATCTTATTAAAGACTCAACCCCTTCGATACAATTATTGATAGGGTTTATTTGAGGTTGATATACTAAAAACATTTCTTTATATTTTATAGCTTCAGTTATGGCTATACCTGATATAATCTTTTTCATACCAGAATTGTATTCTGCATAATTATTTCTTCCATTTTTCTTTACATTATACATAGCTATGTCACCTTGTATTACAAGGTCGTTTATATTATTACATCCCTCTGGATAAAATGATATTCCGATAGAAACCGTAGCTTTTATACTATAACCACCTAACTTAAACGGTTCGTTCATAACCTTTACTAAATTGCTTGCAAAGTCTATTACATCTTCTTTATCTTTATATTCTTTTATAAAAATAACAAATTCATCTCCAGATGTCCTTGATAATACGCTATTAGGAATTGAGTTTATAGAAATTCTATTTGCTAATTCTCTTAATATTGAATCGCCTATTTTATGTCCATATATATCATTTATATTTTTAAATTTATCTATGTCTAAAAATAATACTGCAGATTTCAAATCTTTATTTTTAGATTCCTTATTATAATTTTCTATCTCTTTATTAAAACCAACTCTGTTATATAAGCCTGTTAACTCATCTGTATTTGATTTTACAATAATTTCATCATAATGATTATTTAATTCATTTACTAAAGTATCAATTTGCTTTTCTACAATAACAAGCTCATCTTGTATATCTAATTCTTTATATTGATATTCTAAATTATATTTATTTAGTTTTGAGATAGATTTTATAATATTATTAATTTTATGCATAAAACTATTGTTTAAAAAATTCCAAGTAAAGATTATTATTAATATGTATAAAGATAATATACCTAAAAATAGTACTCTAGTTATTTTTATAGTATCAACCATTTTTAATTCAGGTTCTAACTTGATATTTATGTATTCACTTTCAGTAAAATCTTTTATATATAATCTACTTTCGATTGATTTAATATAATTGGGAACTAGCTCAATATTATTTTTTACCTCTCCTAAGTTCTTTGTTTCTATATTCGATTGTTCTATTGTATTTTCATTTTTTACAGGTAAATTATTAACTGATTCCTCTATATAAAATTCTGGTGTAGTCTCTTCTAGTTTAATTTTAGAAATTTCCTTCCCCATTAACAGTATACCAGCTTTTTTGCCTGATCCATTATTATTTAATATTGGATTCATAGAAACAAAATAAATTCCATTTTCTGTTTTTATTATTCCATTTTTAGAACTAAATTCAGTTATACTGTTTAAAATTTCTTCTTTAAGTGAAATATCTTTAATCTCTTTAGATATTTCATAGCTACCTAATTCATCTTCACTATATAAAGACTCATATAAAATTTTTCCATCATTATCTAAAATAATTATGGTATTTATGCCTAAATTCATCATATTTATAGAATCAAAGTTTTCTTTTTCAAAGGCTTCACAATAATCCTTTTCTAATTCTTTAATTTTATATTCAACATATTCATATGTTTTATTCCAATTCGAATAATCTTTAGAAAATTTTTGAACTGTATTCAATTCATTATCTATAGCGTTGACTATACTATATAACTTTTGACTATCTTTGACCTTTTCCATGTTAATAATATTATCAACTACTACTCTTTTTGAAAAAACATTTATAGCTAATATTACTATTATTATTTGAATAACAAAATAAATTAATATCTTTTGATTTAAACTAAATTTATTAAAAAAACTAATATTGTTTTTCTTTATTTTTTTATTTTTAAAAAATACATTAAATGCCATTATAATCACCGTTGAATTCTATTTATTTACATTCTATATTACCACATATTTACAAGTTAATCACTTCTTTATTTTTATTAATATCAATAACCAATAATATTTTTTGATCTGTTGTAATGTAAGTAGCAATTTGTTTTTGTTTTATATAATATAGACTTAAATAATATCTCAACTTTGAAAATAAAATAAAGCTACCTTAATAAAAAACTAATTAAGGCAGCTTTATTTTATTTTCTATCTTTCGAATAAATCACCAAATGAGCCAAGTATACTACCTTCTCCAGTTTGCTTTCCATAAGCTTGAGGTGCTGATGCAAACACTCTTGATGCTAACCTACTAAATGGCAAACTTTGAACCCAAACATCTCCAGGACCAGTTAAAGTCGCAAAAAATATTCCTTCGCCTCCAAATAAAGTGTTCTTTATTCCACCTACAAATTTTATATCATAATGAATATCTCTTGTCATGGCTACAAGACATCCAGTATCAACTTTAAGCCTTTCACCTGCTCTTAGTGTTTTTTTAATAATAGTTCCTCCAGCATGAATAAAGCAAAGTCCATCACCTTCAAGTTTTTGAAGTATAAATCCTTCTCCTCCAAAAAATCCTACACTAATTTTCTTTCTAAAATCAATACCTATACTTACTCCTTTAGCTGCACATAAAAAAGCATCCTTTTGACAAATTAACTTACCTCCAACACTAGTTAAATCTATAGGAATAATTTTTCCTGGGTAAGGAGATGCAAAAGAAACTTTTTGCTTCTCATGTCCACTATTAGTAAATGCAGTCATAAAAAGACTCTCACCTGTTATAACTCTTTTTGCAGCACCTCCTAATGCTCCCCATATTCCACCTGAATTGCTTTTTTGACTTCCATCACCAAATATTGTTTCCATAGTAATATTGTTATCCATCATCATCATAGCACCAGCTTCTGCTATAACAGTCTCTCTTGGATCTAACTCTATTTCTACAAACTGCATGTCATCTCCGTATAGTTTATAATCTACTTCGTGTGAATACATATATACCCTCCTTAATAATAAAAAGTCTTCTTCAAACTAATTATAATACAAATATTACTTTATATAATATAGGTTTATATAGATACTTCATATGTTAAATTAATATAATTCATCGAATCTAAAAAAAGCTTTATATAAAAAGTAAGTTTTATATAAAGCTTTTTTATTAAATTTATTTTATTATTCTGCATCAAAATCCACGTGGAATTTACCTTGTGGAGAATTTATATCTATATATGATAAATTAAACTCTTCATCCATTACATCAATTTTATATTCAAAAAAAACGTCATCTTCTTTTTTTGACATGAAAATATAACTACCATTTTCCTTTTCTTCTATTTCATCACATATTTCATCGTAGATTTCTTCTCCACTTACTACGCCTGTATATCCTGCATCAGATATTTTTTCTTCTATTAGTCTGTATATTTCTTCCATTATTAGCCCTTCTTTCTAAAGTATTCATATAAATTTATATAAATTAGTTTATACAGTAAAAATATATAAGTCAATATTCTAAATAGCTTTTAATTTCTTTAGATAGTTCTTCAATTAAAAAATATTCATATCATTTAATATTTTTACTTTATTTAAATTTGTCATTTCAATATTAACAGGTGTAATAGATATATATCCATTTTCAATAGCTTTAATGTCACTACTTTCATCTTGATTTAATTCCCTTATTTTCCCACCAATCCAAAAATATCTAAATCCATAAGGACTAACTCTTTCTTCAAGAGCATTATCATATTTTCTTTCTCCTAAAGTTGTTATCTTTGAACCTTTTATATCTGAACTAGGTATATTTACATTTAAAATGCAATCTTCAAAAATATTTAAATTATCTTTTATATTACTTACTATGTTTACTACATATTTTGCAGCTTCTTTATAGGTTTCACTATCTACATTAAACTTATCATAAGAAACAGCTATAGCTGGTTTATTTTGAACAAGACCTTCTATTGCTGCAGAAACTGTTCCTGAGTAAATAACATCTGTTCCTAGATTTGGACCATTATTTATACCACTTAAAACCAAATCAAATTCTATATCTGAAAATAGTGCTTCTATTCCAACTTTTACGCAATCTGCAGGAGTTCCTGAAATTGCATATGCCTTTATATCCTCATCTACATATGCATCTTTTACCATAATAGGATTATGCACTGTTATAGCATGACCTGTAGCACTTCTTTGACTATCTGGTGCAACTACATATACATTAGCTATTGATTTCATAGCCTTTGCTAGCTCTAAAATTCCATCTGCATTTATTCCATCATCGTTTGTTATAAGTATATTCATATTATCTTCTTCTCCCTTTTATATACTATTTTTCCATTAAAACATGTCATTATCACTTTAGTATTTTCAATTTCAGTAGGGTTTATGTTAAAAATGTCATTGTCTATAATTATAAAATCTGCATATTTACCTACCTCAATACTGCCTACTTCATTTTCTCTAAATATAGCATAAGCCCCATTAATGGTAAAACTTTTAACCATATCCATAACACTTATTCTTTCTTCTTTATTTAGTAAAAACCTTTCGTCATCAATATCTTTTATACTATCTATTCCATAAGACTCTGCATTGTATAAATTTCTTGTAACTCCTGCTTGAATCGCATAAAACGGATTAGGTTCAGGTGTTACAGAATGGTCTGATGATGATGTTATCATTACACCCTCTTTTATAAATGATTTTAAAGGATACTCATATCTCGCTCTATCTCCTAGCAACTTATAATCTACATCCTCCCACCATTTAGGTGCTTTCAAATGCCAATAAGGTTGAGTTGAAGCAATAATTTTTAATTTTTTAAATCTTTTGATGTCTTCTTTATCAACTAATTGTAAATGAGTAATTGTATTTCTAAAATCTATCTCATTTAAATTAATATTTTCTATAATATCAAGTACTCTCTTAGTAGATCCATCTCCTACAGAGTGCACATGAATAGAGAAACCATTTTCATTAGAGTATTTTATACCTTTTTCTAAAATATTATCATTCCACAAAAATTCTCCATAGTAATTATCCCCCATTCCTGCATCTATCTCATATGGGTTTAGTAAATATGCAGTTGATCCTTCTACCACGCCATCTGCTAAGAATTTAACAGTTACAGTCTTGAATAAATTAGAATTATATTTCGTTCTTATTCTTTTTATTTTATCAATTTGATCTATAACATCTTCATCCCACCATAGCATTATACTATTAGAAACTCTTAACTTTAATTTATTTTCCTTTTGCAAATTTTTATATGCATTCGGACTCATCCCCCAATTTAATCCTGATATTGACAGTATAGATGTTATACCATATTCATGCATCTTTTTCTGAAATAATTCAAATGCTAACATATATTCTTTTTCTGAGTAATAATATTCATCAACAAGATCTCCTGCTGATTCTTTTAATGTTCCCCATAATTCTTTAGTTTCTTCATTTATTTCTATTTTTCCACCACTAGTACAAGGTGTATGTGCTTTTATATTAAATATTTCAATAGCTTTAGAATTTAGCCATACAGTATGTCCATCATAGGCTCTAAGTATTATTGGTATATCTCTAGAAACCTCATCTAGATGCTCTTTTTTAGGACCTTTACTTAACTCTTCTCCTTTAAATATTCCTAGTGACCATCCTCTACCATATACAGCTTTAATATCTTTATGATTTTTGATAAACTCCCTTATTGTATATTGATATTCTTCTATTGAATTTAATCCATATAAAGATACTTCAAATGAATCCGTAAGGGCTGTTCCAGGTGGATGAGTATGACTGTCTATAAAACCCGGCAGAATTACATTCCCATTTGCATCTATTATTTTCGTATTTTCATTTATGTATTTATTAATTCCTTCATTAGATCCAATATAAATTATTTTATCATCCTTTATAGCCATTGCTTCTTCAATAGATTCATTCTTATCTATTGTATATATTTTCGCATTAATTATTGCTAGATTACCATACTTCAATTTATCGCCTCTCTTTGTATTAATTATAACTCTTAACTTTATAATAGCTTATTTATAATATATTAAACAATTAAAAAAGTTATTTATTCATTTTATTATATATTTTTATGTTAAAGAAGTTTTGACATTGTATATAGTGTTTTCAGTTCTAATGGTAAAAGCTGCGATCTTTTTTAAAGATAATATTGATAAACTATGAGTATATAAAATGGCACAAAAAGAAAACCGCTAGATTAATTAGCGGCTCTTTTTTGTATAATATATTCTATATAAGATGTAACTTTTCTGCTCCAAGTTCTGCACATTTTATAAGTATATCTCCTCTTTTAGAAAATAACTCTTCAATTATATCTTCTCTATCTTCATAGTATTCTTCTTCAAGACTATTGCAAATGTATTCATTTTGAATTACAATTACTTTTTTGCTAATTTTTTCATTATTTATTAAATCTTTACCTAAATTTATAATTTTATTTATCATAATTAAATTTTCTGTACTTATTACATTCATTCTCTCTGTAAAATCTTCAATTTCATCAATCCATGTATCTGGAATTTCCTTTTCTATACTCTTGATAACGTTATCCTTAGCTTCATAATTTCCCTCTATATTAAAACACTCTATAAATTCATCGTCCATAACTTCATATTCCATATTTCCTTTTTTTATGAGTTTATAACTATTCTCAAACTCTTTAATTATATCTATAAAAGTTAATAAATCCTCCATAATCTCATTTCTATAAAACATATCATTACTCACATAAAACACCTCTTTTTATATTATTTAATTAGACTTATGTGTTTATAAATTTTTATATGCGTATTTTATTTTTATCTAATTATATAAGTTTTTTAAGCTGTATATTACATATTTTATATAAATTTTATGTATACTTAAATATAACTAATTTATTCATATCTCCTATATAAAATAAAGCTATAAATAGACAATTACGTTTTATCTATTTATAGCCTTATTTTTAGTAAATTTATTGTATTCTTAATTAGAATATATGTCTGAAAATTCAATATCACATTTTTCAATTTTTGAATGAGATGCTTCCCTAATATTAGTATTCGTTTTATCTTCTACTACTTTTTTATTAGGAAGTTCAAATTTAAATTCTGAGCCTTCATTTATTTTACTATTAACACTAATACTTCCTCCATGCATTTCTACTAATGATTTAACCAAAGATAAACCTATACCCTCACATCTTCTACCAATTCCATTGCTATCTTGAACAAATCTCTCAAAAACTGTTTTAATTCCTTCTTCAGATATTCCTACTCCATTATCTTTAACAGAAATATAAACTTTATCTTTTTTTAGATTAATACTTACCTTTATTTCTCCTCCATAATCTGTATATTTTATAGCATTAGATAATAAATTAAGTATTATTCTTTCAATCTTGTCAGGATCACATCCTATAATAATCTCCTCTTCATCTGTATCAAATATTAAATTTATGCCTTTCTCTTCAGCATATTGGCTTATAGACATAGTAATATCCTCAACAATTTCTACGATGTTTTGATTAGTCCTTTTTATGTTATAATAACCTGCATCTATCCTTGTTATATCTACTAAATTATTAACTAATTTTAAAAGCCTATATGAATTTTGTTTGATAACATGATTATATTTTTTCAAATTAAAATTTTCATCATAAAATATATTATTTTTTTCTATATTTTTATTTATTAACTGCATAGTTCCTAAAATTATATTTAAAGGTGTTTTGAATTCATGAGATAAGTTAGCAAAAAATTCATTTTTCATACTTTCTATAGCTAAATTTTCTTCTAAAATCTTTATCTGATTTTTCATTGAATTTATATTTTTATCACTTATTGATTGTTCATCTTTTAAAATGATTATTATATATTCCTTCTCTTTATATTTCTTTAATATAAATTTTCCACTAACTGTAAAAGGATTAGAATTTTTAGGATATATCTTTAAATTATTGATATCATATGATTCTTCATAATTACATTTATTTTTATTTGAATTTATATAACCTTCTATGTTTATGCTATTATAATTAATTAAATTTTTAATATTTAATTTTTTTACTTCTTCTTCATTATACTCTAATCTATACAATAGTTCGCTGTTACATTTTAAGATTGATCCCTTGATATCGCTTATTAGAATATATTCTTCTATTATATCAATTAAATCACCCATTATCTTAATTCCCCTTTTTAAACGGCATTTTTTGATTTTTTATACCTTAATTCTAATATATATTTTTTATTATCTGATATATTATAATGAATACTTCTATCTATTGACTTTATTTTATCCTACTACAATAACTTTCTACTAATGTAAGCCTTTTTCCTTCTTCATTTATAAGTTTATGTACTATATTTTAAATTTTTTCAAAATTATCTATTTGTATTAATATTTTAAACAGTGCATATGATTTTCTACTTCACTTGCTTCTACACTATACGCTTGTCCTTTTGAACAGAATATAGAACTTGAAGTATAGTCTATATCTGCATTTTTATCATAATTTCTTTTCTCTAAAACTTCATTTGTATTATGACATATGTCGTATCCATCTTGGATATATGATATACTTCCTGTACCTTTGCTAAAAGATATTATTTCCATGGCATAATCCATAAATGTGCTTACGGGACCTCTTCCATTTATCATAGCTATATCATTAATAATTTGAGGCTCTTCAAATTCTCCACTCATTCTTTGTATGTCAGATAAAACTCTTCCTATGTAGTCTATACTTATTTCTATCTTAAACTTATAGTATGGTTCTAATAAAATACTCTCAGCCTTTTCTATACCATGTCTTAAAGCTCTAAAAGTAGCCTCTCTAAAATCACCTCCACTAGTATGCTTATTATGAGCTCTTCCATCTAGTAAGGTTACTTTTATATCAGTTAAAGGATACCCACCTAAAACACCTCTATGATTCCTTTCAAATATATGAGTCTTTACTAAGTTCTGATGTCCTAGTTGTAAGTTATCAACTAATGCTACGCTCTCAAATGTAATTCCACTATTTCTTTTTATTGGCTCTATTTTTAAATATACTTCTGCATAATGACCTAATGGTTCAAAGTGACCACATCCATTTGTAGAATTATTTATAGTCTCCTTATAAAGAATTTCACACAGCCCAAACTCTATATCTATATTAAATCTTTTCTTTACAACATCTTTTAGTATTTCTAATTGTATTTTTCCCATAATATGTATACTTATTTCTTTTAAATTATCGTCATAAATTACATTTAATGAAGGTTCTTCACTATTTAAAATTTTAAAATACCTATATACTTCATTTATATTTAAATTTTTATCAAAAATAACCTTAGACTTCATATTAGGATTAATTTCAATATCAACTTCATCTATATAATTCTTCTCTTTACTCTCATTTATGTTAGAATTAAATATATAATTTCCACTTAAAGCATTATTAAGTCCTGTTACTGCAAACAAATCACCTGCAACTATACTATCTTTACTTATAAATTTATTTCCATTATAAATTCTTATTTGATTTATTTTTTCTGTGATATTAGAGTACCTTACCTCATCCTTTACCTTTAAGCTTCCTTCTAAAGCTTTTATAAATGTAATTCTAGTACCATTTTCATCATGAATAACTTTATAAACCTTCCCAATAAATTCTTCACGATATTCATAATTAGTTACTGTAAGTATATCTAGCTTCTCTAAAAAACTATCTATTCCAATATTATTTAAAGCCGATCCAAAAATACATGGATAAATTTTACCTGCCTTTATCATAGCTTTCATCTTTTCAAACCATATTTTATAATCATAATTTTCGTCTAAATATTGTTCAAATAAAACATCATCTCTTTCAGCTATAAACTCTATTAAATTATTATCTAGCTCATAGTTATTATTACTATTAAGTGAGTTAGTAATATCTATAATATCCTCGCTCAAATTGAGCTTTATATTTTTTATAACAACTTCCTTATTCACATCAACACGATCCATCTTATTTATGAATATAAATGTAGGTACTTTATATTTTTTTAATAATCTAAATACTGTTTTTGTATGTGATTGAACCATTTCAGCTCCACTCACTATTAGCACTGCATAATCCATTATTTTTATAGATCTTTCCATTTCTGGTGAAAAATCTATATGCCCTGGTGTATCAATTAAATAGTAATTAGAGTCATTATATTTAAAACTTCCTTGACCAGAAAATATTGTTATCCCCCTAGATTTTTCTATATCATGGTCATCTAAAAAAGTATCTTTATGGTCTACTCTTCCTAACTTTCTAATAGCTTTTGTACGATAAAGTATTTGCTCAGAAAATGTAGTTTTACCAGCATCTACATGAGCTAATATTCCTATAGTTTTATTCATTTTACACCTCTTACCTTATTGTTCATAATTTTATTATATCATAGTAAAATAAATATAGGGCATGCCCTAAAATAGATTTAAGCTTATCTATCTTAAAACATACCCTGTCTTAATTTTCATTCATCCTCTGAAATTAAATATTTTTTATTAATTGCTTAGGAATATATTTAAATAACCTATTCATCTTTCTTATATATATCTGATAATTCTATTTTACTAATATAATCTAATGGCATCCCTATAGAATTATAATTTGGATTTTCTTGATCAACGAACACTTGAGGTATTTTTATTGTAAATTTTGTTCCTTCGTTTACTTTACTATCTACTTCAATTGTTCCACTATGCCTATTTACTAATCCTTTAACTATAAACATACCAAGACCACTTCTTTCATTAGCTCCTTCAAGAGCTGGATAAATCTTCGCCTTTCTGAATTTTTCAAATAAATGAGCTTGTAATTCTTCTGACATTCCTATTCCATCATCTATTACTTCTATAAGTATATCACTATCACTCTTTTTCACATTAACAAATATGTGTCCACCGCTATTAGTAAATTTAATTGAATTAGATAAAAGATTCAGCATTATTTTTTCAATCTTACTTCTATCTATAGCTGTAATTATTTCTTCTTCTTCTGTATCAAATATTATTTCTATATTATATGAATTAGCTAAATCAACTACAGACATAGTTACGTCTTCTATTACATCTACAATGTTTTCATTCTTAAAAATAGTATCTATATATCCAGTTTCTATTTTACTAACATCGATTAAGTTATTTATTAATCTAAGTAGCCTATTAGAATTTTTATCAATTAAATTAATTTGTTTATTAAAAAAATCTTTATCATATTTTTCAGCATAAACTCTTAATTTCAATAATTTATTTGCATTTATTATAATATTTAAAGGTGTTCTAAGTTCATGAGATATAGTTAATATAAAATCAGTTTTAATTTCATTTCTTTCTATAGATTCATTTAAATGATCTTTATCATTTAAAACTTTTTTCTTATTTAGTATAAATAAGTATATTAATACTATTATTGAAATAATTCCTAGCCCTACTATTACCCATATTATTATTTCCATGTATTTAGGTACTAATAAATCAAAAGGACCTTTATTTATAACTATGCTGTGTTCAGGTAATAATAAAGGATTTATATTATATTCTCTTAATGATTTATAATTAAATATTGATGTGATATAATTATTATAATCAGGATTAACTACCCCGCTAAGTTTATTATTTAATACTTTCTCTACTAAGATTGCACCTTTTCTACCTATTTTTTGACCATCATTGACTATTCCGCCAATTGCACCTTCTCTAACATAATGTTCTATATTTGTATATATAGGAACATTCGTTATAGATTTTATTCTGTCAACTATATTTTTGCTATTAAAAAAATCTTCCTCTAATATGTATCCATTAATACCACATAACAAAATAGCAGATGAGCTTGGTATCTCTTTTATTTTATCCTCAATCTTATCAAATGAATCTGCTTTGATTATTTTTATGTCTATCGGTTTATATGTAAGATTCTCTATTTCTAATAAATTTGATTCTAAAGGCTTCCCAAATATGCTATTATTCATAATCACGTAAATTTCATTTATATTTTTACTTAACTTAATAATATTATCTAACAAAACAAGATTATCTTGATATTCAATTATACCAGTCATATATTTTCTTTCATTTTCATTTAAGTTAATATAATTATTTATTCCAACAAAAACTATAGGTTTTTCATACATAAAAGATTCTTTATTAAATAAATTTTGTCTAGCGAAATTTAAAGCTTCATCATCAATTGTTAAAATACAATCTATATTATCTTCTATATATTTTAAATTTAATACTTTCATAAAGCTATCATTATATATTTCTGATTTGTATGAAACTGCATCTAAAAATTCCACTCTTATATTAACATTTTTTAAGTTGTTTTTAATTACTTCAATTATAGACTGCTCCCATTCACTTTCTATATTATATGATCCCAATATTAATACTTTTTTATCACTACTTGCAAAAGATGTATTTCCTAATATAGTAAATAAAATTAATATTACCAATAATAAAATACTAAATCTTTTTCTACAACTCATAGTCTTAACTCCTAATCTTAATTTAGTATAAAATTATTTTATGTTTTCATATATTATTAATACTGTAAAAGTTTTCTATTAAAATAAAAAATGTTAGATATCAATATTGATATCTAACATTTTTTATTATTTATAACAAGTTTTGCATGCTGAGTAACCTAAACTCTCAGCTTCACTTTTGTTCATTTTAATTGCATTCTTCATTCCATGAGCATCTGAGCTTATGTGATATTTTTTAGATGAAGAGTTAGCATATACAACATTAGTATTATCGTTTGAAGAGTTATTTATATTAGTACTATTTTTGCTAGGGGCTAAACTTTGATCAAATCCTTTATCAGTTACATAACCATCTATTGCCCATATATTTTGTTTGTTTTTTTGAGCTTCATATTGAGCTTCCTTCATTTTATCTAAATGTCTAACTGCATCATATATATATCCAACTCTTGCTAAGCCTTTTTTAACTACTTCTTCATTATACATTTTATAGTCTTTATTGCCTGTAGAATCATACCATAGATAACCCAAATAACGTCCATATTTATCAGTTTTAGCACCATCAGTTTCTACATATACATTATCACCTTCTTTAAGGTTACTCTTAGCAAAATCAGTCGCAACATCACCTAAATACTGTTTTTCTTTTGTATCTTCCGGTGTATCTATAAGAAGTATACGTAAACTTTCTATAGTTCCATCATCAAAATTCAATTTTACAGTATCTCCATCTATAACTCTCTCTACCTTAGCTTTTAAAACATAATTCGGTATATTTCCATTTTTCAATGCGACCTTAAGCTCATCATAAGAAAGTACATCTGAATCCGTATATGTATCTTCTACTTTAGACTGTTCTTGATCTACCTTATCTAATGCTTCTATGCTTTTTAAATCACTACTACATCCCCCTATAAAAATAGATGCTGATAGTAATCCTAATAATAATCTGCTTTTAAATTTCTTTAATGTCCATAACTTCATAATATGTCTCCTTATTAATTGCTTTCAAGTATAACTTTATTATACCATAATACAAAAAATAAAAGGATTATAGAAAATATTCTATATAACCCCTTTATTTTAATTATTATTATTCAAATATATATAAATAGTCTTCATATCCCATTTCTTTCATTTTATCTTTTGGAATAAACTTAAGTGATGCAGAATTAATACAAAACCTTATTCCACCAAGTTCAGATGGTCCATCATCAAAAACATGTCCTAAGTGTGAATCTCCTTCTTTACTTCTAACTTCTATTCTATCCATTCCATGCGATAAGTCTCTTACTCCAACTAATGACTCTTTATTTATTCCTTTTGAAAAACTTGGCCATCCACATCCCGATTCAAACTTATCCTTTGAAGAAAATAATGCTTCTCCACTTACTATGTCTACATATATACCTTCTTCAAAATGATTATAGTACTCATTTTGAAATGGAGGCTCAGTCATATTATTTTGAGTAACTTCATATTGAATAGGTGTTAAATTTTGCTTTGCCCAATTTTTTTTAACAAAATTGAATCTTCCTGAACCTCTATAATATCGATTGTAATGCTCTGGATTTTTTTTATAATAATTTTGATGATATTCTTCTGCTTGATAAAATACTTTTAAAGGTAGTATTTTAGTAACAATAGGTTTACTATATAGTTTACTTTCATCTAACTTTTGTTTAGATTCTTCTGCTAGCTTTTTTTGTTCTTCATCAAAATAATAAATAGCAGTTTTATAATGTTCACCTCGATCATTAAATTGCCCACCATCGTCAGTTGGGTCTATTGCTCCCCAAAATATTTCTAGTAGCTTATCATAGCTTATAAGTTTATCATTATAAACTATACATACTGCCTCTCTATGCCCTGTTTTACCAGAACATACTTGTTCATACGTCGGATTTTCTACATCTCCTCCAGTATATCCTGAAGTCACGCTAATAACTCCATTATATTTATCAAACGGTTTTACCATACACCAAAAACATCCACCTGCAAACACTGCCTTTTTTAACATTTCTATATCTCCTTATTATTTTTATCTATTATAAATTATTTGTTATATATTTTTTATTCCCATTTACTATTCTTGTTAATCTAATTTATTCTATCTGCCATAATTCTACATTAAATCTGTAATATTCTATGGTACCATCATATTAAACTCTTAAAAATTAAGGAGGTTTCTATGAATAGATTAAAAGTTTCAATAGTTCAAATGTTTATTGAAAAGGATAAAATAAAAAATTTAGAAAAAGCTAATAACTTTATAAAAAAATCTGTCAAAGATGAAGCTAACATGGTAGTATTACCAGAAATGTTTTTATGTCCTTACATTGAATCAAATTTTCCTATTTATGCGGAAAAAGAAGGAGATTTTTCATTTTCATCGCTATCAGAAATGGCTAAAAAAAATAACGTATATTTAGTTGCTGGATCTGTTCCAGAAAAAGATGATGAAGGTCATATATATAATACATCTTATGTATTTGATCCAAATGGTAATAAAATCGCTAAACATAGAAAAGCTCATTTATTCGATATTGATATTAAAGGAGGACAACATTTTAAAGAATCTGACACTTTAGATGCAGGAAATAAAGCAACTGTATTCGATACAAAGTATGGAAAAATAGGCCTTTGTATTTGTTATGACTTTAGATTTCCTGAGCTATCTAGATTAATGGTAGATAAAGGAGCTATGGCTATAATTGTTCCAGCTGCTTTCAATATGACTACAGGTCCTGCACATTGGGAGCTTTTATTTAGATGTAGAGCAGTTGATAATCAAGTATATACAATTGGTTGTGCACCTGCTAGAGATTGCAATTCATCTTATATTTCATATGGTAATTCAATAGCTGTATCTCCGTATGGTCAAGTATTAGTTAATATGAATGAAAAAGAAGGTTTTAGTATTTGTGATTTAGATTTTGAATATGTTAATAAAATTAGAGATGAGCTCCCATTATTAGCTCAAAGAAGATTAGATATATATTAATCAAAGATATCAACATATATATTCTATCAGTTACCATTTATAAATCCCTTCAGATTTTTATCATATTTTTCTATATTTAATTCACTCTTGTAAATTATCTTCTCTTTATCTTTATATGTTTGAATTAAACCTTTGGCAAATGTATAATCAATATATACTAAAATATATGGGGGTATAATAAAATGTATCAATGTTGTATATTTGATTTAGATGGAACTTTAGTCGATTCAATAAAAGCAATTAATCATACTATTAATTTGACTTTATCTAAATATAGCTTAGGTCCAATAGATGAAGAACATTGTAAAGTGTTTGTTGGAGATGGTTATAAAAAATTAGTAGAAAGAGCATTAATTCATTGTGGAGATAAAGAATTAATTCATTATGAAGATGGTATTATAACTTATATGGATTACTTTAAAGTACATTGTATGCATGAAGTAAAACCTTATGATGGTATAAAAAATTTATTAAGCTACTTAAAAGAAAACAATATAAAGATTGCTGTATTATCTAATAAACCTCATGAAAGAACTCTTGATAATATAAGAGGTATATTTGGAAATGAATATTTTGATTATGTTTCTGGAGAGAAACCTAATATAAAAATAAAGCCTGATCCAGAAGGCGCAATAATCATCACAAAGGAATTAAATGTCTCACCTGAAGATTGTCTATATATTGGAGATACTAATACTGATATGAAAACTGGTATTAGTGCAAATATGAATACAATAGGAGTAACTTGGGGATTTAGATCTCGTGAAGAATTAGAAAGCTATAATCCAAAATATGTAGTTGATTATCCAAATGAAATAATTGATATAATAGAAAAAAGTAAACAGCTAAAACTTAATAATTCTTATTAAATTTCATTAATGACTGTTTTATTATATAAAAATAGCGATAAAGATAAAAGTTCATTTTATCTTTATCGCTATTTCTTATTAATCTATTTATCATCATTTCTTATATGGTCATGTCCTTTTTTAGGTCTAGCAAAATATTTTGTATGAAGTAACTCATGAGCTTTATGGCTTAGTGGATGATCTAAATATTTATCATATATAGCTTTAACTGCTGGATTTTCTTTTGATACTCTAAGGTCTTTACTTCTATCTATTGCATTTAATCCATCTCCTCTTTTTCTTAAGACTTCCTCTTTATTTTTTCTAACCTTAGGTTGTCCACCTCCACCTACGCATCCACCTATACAAGCCATTATTTCAATAGCATGGAAAAATTCTTCTCCTGCTCTTATCTTATCAAGCATTTTGCCTGCTTCTTCTAAACCATGTGCAACCCCTATTCTAAGCTTAATATCCCCTACTTCAACATCACAAGCTCTAAATCCATCCCAACCTCTTAAAGCATGAAATTCTACACTTCCGATTCTTTCACCTGTCATATTTTCAAGCGCTGTTCTAAGAGCTGCTTCAATAACTCCTCCAGTTCTACCAAATATAATACCAGCTCCTGTATATTCACCCATTATTTGATCTATTTCTTCTGGCTCTATTTCCTTTAGATCAATTCCAGAATCCCTAAATATTTTTATTAATTCTCTAGTTGTTATTACATAATCAACGTCATAGTTCAGACCTCTTGAAAACTCTGGTCTTGAAGCTTCATATTTCTTAGCTATACAAGGCATTATTGCAACAGATGTAATATCATCCCTAGTCATACCATTTTCTTTAGCCCATATATCTTTTGCAACAGTTGCAAACATCTGCATTGGAGACTTAGCTGATGATGGTACATCTAACATATCTCCATAGTTTTGTTCTATAAACTTCACCCACGCTGGACAACATGAAGTCAGTATTGGAAGCTTTACTTTTTTATCACCTGCAAAATATTTTTCAAGTCTATCCTGAAGCTCTGCAGCTTCTTCCATTATTGTTAAATCAGCTGCCCATGTGGTATCAAAAACATAGTCAACTCCTAAGGCTCTAAGACCAGCAGCTAATTTTCCTTCAACATTATCACCAGGCTCAAATCCAAATGCTTCCCCAATAGTAACTCTTACTGCAGGAGCCATTTGAGTAATTACTACTTTATTAGGAGTAGATAAATCTCTTATAAATTTAAATGTATTATCTCCTGCTGTTATTGCATCAACAGGACATACAGATATACATTTACCACAGTGAGTACATCTATTATAATCTATATAATGTTGTTTTCTTGGTTCACCAATTATACAATCAACAGGACAAGCTCTTTTACAAGCTCCACATCCTATACATTTACTTGTAATAGTAAGTTTTATAAGATGATTGCATTGAGATGTATAACATTTATTTTCATCTATATGTTCTTCTATTTCATGATAAAATTTTTCTATAATTTCTTCCATTATATTATATCTTTGATTTAGCTTATCTTTTACTGAAGATGCTAGAGTTCTTAATAAATATACATCTCTCATATTAGAACGCCCTTTGCTAATTCTATCTAGTATCCTCCACATTCTTTTTATTTCAGCTTCTACTAAATTATACTTTTCATAACTACCTTCTTGCATTTTTCCAAGTAAATAATCTATGTAATATCCAGCATACTGAATTATACAGTCTTCTTCTGATAAAATTATAATTGTTCTAGTAGTATTTTTATCAAATAGGTTAAAATCTAATTCTTCATCTAAGCTATCTTTACTTAAAAATCCACCAAATGGAATCCCCAGTTGTGCAGCCTTAAAGTTACTTTTATTTAATATTCCTCCACACATATCTATAATTTCATTTAACGTTGCTCCCTCTGGAACTTCTATTATTCCTGGATTATTTATTTTGCCTGAAACTGCAACTTTTCTTTTGCTATCTTCAGTTATTTCTCTTAACTCATCATCACTAAATACAGAGAATACAGATCCTCTTGCACTTTGTATCATTGTGGGATTTTTATCTGACATAGTTTACTCTCCTTAAATGTTAATAAATTCATCATATATTTTTAACATATCCCATTTATTTAAAGAGTATACTTATAAAAAATTAATTAGATTTAATATTATTATATTAAACTTTATAACCTATCTTTTATTATTCTTATCATATTTTCTTTATTTTCACTTAACTGTACTAACCTGTGACCATTAGCTCCTGATGGATGGGGGAATCCTCTTAATATTTGACTTTCTTTAATTATATTCTTATTAACTAAATTATCTAATACTTCTTCTACTGCTTTGCCTAAAGGAATAATCAATACTTCATTTAAATTTTCTATATTATAGCTTATATTTTCATATACATATTTCATAAGAAAATCACTTTTAATTAATTTTGGGCTATGACCAGTATAATTATTTCCCTTTGAAAATACTGAGTATGGTATTAAAGATGTTGTATGAAGAAGATAATCTTTATCTTTAAATAATTCATCACAACTTAAGATTCCTAAAGCCTCATTAAGCTTTATTTCATCTAACATTGATATTATATTCTTTCTCAAGCTACCACTAAATCTACCTGCAACTTTACATTCATATTGTATTTCTTCTAATGACTTATCCTTTTCAATTCCATACCTAGCTGTTGCCAATGCTGTACTCATTTGTTGAAATCCTGGTGTTATTCCAATTATAAATACTTTTGCATTTTGATTTATATATTCATTATGAGGAGCATAATAAATTTCCAAATTTCCATCTTTGTCTATTAAAAAATTTTCTGTAAGTATTTCTTCTTTAGTATATTTACTTTTTATTGGTAATGATTTTATTTTATCTATGTATTCATTTAATGTATATTTCATTCTTTACCTTCCTAATTTATAAATTTTTGTAATTTAATTTTTCTTCTAATAATTTAAATAATAAATAAGGACTAGAATTAAATCTAGCCCTTATTTATTATTCTTTATAATATATCTTATTTATTTTCTCTTTTTATTTTTAAAATCTACAACTTTTACATTGTTCTTATTACTCGACTTATTTTTTGCAACTTTTGTAGCTAATGTACCTTCTTTTAGACCTATTAATAGCTCTATATCTTCAGGATACATATCTATACCATAATTAGATAAATTATCTATTAAAGTATTTTTACTCATTATATTATTTTCAAATAGCAAATCAACAGCAGTTTTTAATGTTTGTGGTGCTATTCCTTTTATATTATCATCTAATGGCTCTTTTTTAAGCCATCCTAATTTATTCATTTCATTCATTAAATAATTATATTTTTTATAATTTATGGCACCTAGTGTATATGCCCTAAATATTAATATTGATATTGGAACTAACCACTTAGCCTTTAGCTCTATATATGCATCTAATTCATTAGGATTAATTAAATCTTGTAAAAATGTATCCTTTGGTAATAAAAATGCACATGCAAATTCATCCGCATTAAATTTTTTTGATGGTATATTTAATTCATTAGATATTATATATGCTAACTCATAAGCTAAATCATAATTTCTTATTGTAGCTGATTTTTTATCATTTCCTAAAGCTATTACATACTGATCTTCTTTATTTAATTTTTGCTTTTGAGTATATGGTGATGCTCCCTTTCTATCTATATTTATAGCAGATAAAAGTACACCATTGCTCTCTAGTAAGCTTACCATATTCCCTATTGCTTTATCTCCTAAGCCCCAATATCTCCTAGTTTTAGTAGCCATTTCTTCTATATCATCACTTTTATTTAGGTTATCTGGCAAATTAAGTTCTGGAAACTTTATATAACCTTGCATAAAATTGTATATTTTATGAGTCATTATCAATTTTTCTCTATATGATATTTCTTCGTTTCTAGGTATTGTTGATTGAGGATTAAAATGACTTCCTTCAACAGTTACTTTTATATTCTCTTGTTTGAAAAAATATTCTCTTGGAAATCTAAGATTATTTGATAATTTCATAGTATTTTCTGGAGTTGGCTTATATTTATTTTCTTCAAATGCAATTATATCTTTTTTATTTATGTTAATTTCTTTCGCAAGTTGATCTACAGTTTTTCCTCTATATATTCTAGCTACTTTTAATTTGGCTCCGTTGAATATTTCTTTTTTCATGATTAATCTCACCTTCCGTATAATATGTCTACGTCCTATTAACAATAAAAATGCTCTGTTTATCGATGATATCCAGAGCACTTTATTTACATGTTTTTTATAATATCATATTTATTATTTCTCGTCAATTATATGCGTTTATATTATTTCTTCTATAGTATCAATAGCATCTTGAATTACTTTTTCAAGATTTTTAAAATTAGTACACGATCCTTGTGCTAAATTAATACTTCCTCCACCTTTTCCATTAACTACTTCTAAGGCTTCTTTTATTAAGTCATTCATACTTATTTTACTTAAATTCTTAGATGAAGCAAAAACTAAATTCGATTTGTCCTTATATTTAACTCCTATTAGAACTATTCTATTATCTTCTTCTACAATCTTACTAGCCATTCTATTTATGTACTTAATATCTTCATCTTCATATACTTTATCTGCTACTAATATTCCTTTATAATTTTTCGAATTTTTAAGTATTTCTTTAATTTCATAATTAGACACTTTATTTTCTAATTTTTTTCTTATTTTATTACCTTCTTCTATTTTCTCTTCTAAACCTCTTATAACATTTAGTGCTTCTTCTTCTTTAGATTTAAGATGTCTACAAATCTTTGTAAGATAAACGTCTCTTCTTAAAACATCATCTATAGCTCTTTTTCCTGCTAAGAATTCTATTCTTGTAGATTGCCTATTTTTTTCCCATCTTTTAATTTTTATAAGTCTTAGTTCTCCAGTTGATTTTGGATGAACACCACAACAAGCGTTAGTATCTAAATCTCCTATTCTTACTACTCTTATATCTTCATCTGTATCTGGTAAATCCCTTCTTACCCATATATCTTTCAATTCATCTTTATTTGGTGTTAAGATTGTAAGAGGTATATTCTCTCTTATTATTTCATTCGCATAGTTTTCAATTTCTCTGATTTGTTCTTCTTCTAAATATCCTTTTATATCAACAGTACTAAAATCCTTTCCTAAGTGAAATCCTGTAGTATTCGCTTTATATTTAGTGTAAAAACATCCTGATAATACATGCTGTGCAAAATGCTGATGCATCCCATCTTCTCTTCTATCCCAATCTATAATACATTCTACAGTATTTTCACTTGGCTTATCATTTAATACGTGATAAATTTTTTTATCTTTCTCATATACTTCTAATACGCCTTTACCATCAATTTTTCCCAAATCACAAAACTGACCTCCACCACCTGGGAAAAATGCTGTTTTATTTAATACTATGTGAAATTTATTATCTATTTCTTTTAATTCCACAATATTTGCTGTAAATTTTTTTATATACTGATCTTCATAATATAACTTCTTCATTTGTTTTCTCTCCAGTCTAATTATTTCTTTTCACTGAGTCTATAATACTACATATTTAATGTTTCTTCAGTAATCATATTTTTAACTTCCATTGTTTTGGTATTTAGTGTATACCATCCTATAGTTGCTATATGACTTTCGTCTTCATTTTCAATTATCTCATATAAATGAATTGTATAAATATCACCTTCTACATTTACTTCTATATGTGGATTTTTTACATTATTATACTTATTTATAATGCTAAGTGCATAATTTATATTTGCATTATAATCTGAATAACTAACTAAATATTTGATATTATTCTTAAATTCTATATATACTTCTTTACTTTCTTTATCAATACAATATCTAGCTTGCCATATCTCTTCATTTCCTAACTTATAATAACTAGCATCTATTCTATAATATACTTTAGAATCAATATTAAACTTATCAGTATATCTAGTATTACTTCTTATATTAGAATATAATACATAGTATGATTTATCTCCTATAGTATAATTATTATCAGCTAATATAACATCATATCCTTTGTCAATATCACTAATTATATTTTTAGCTTCTTCTTCTAATAAACCTTTTTTATCAAAAAATATAAAGTATAAACACATACACATTATTAATGCTATAATGCCAACTATGTATCTATACCTATACTTTAACTTACTATCATATTTATTTCTCATATTTAAAATCCTTTCTATAATTTAAATAAGCTTCTTTGTAAATATTATTAATGTATAATTAATAATATTCTATATATAGTCATATATTTAAGCTTAAATTATAGATTGGATATTTTATTATTATCCTTTTGCTTCTAAATAATCATATATATTATAATCTTCTATTTTAAAATATTTTTCTTCTAATCTACTTTCCTCTATACCTACCACCTTAGCTGCAACATTATTAGCAAAATAACAACAATCACCTAAGCTATATCCCATAGAATATGCTACAATAATAGCTCCAATATGACTATCTCCTGCACCCATTGTATTAACAACCTGTGTTTCAAATCCATCTATAAATCTATATTCACAGTTGCTAGCACACATAACTCCATCTTTTCCCAATGTTATAAAAACAGTATTTTGAGTTATTTTATTTATTGCCCTTGCAGCTTCCACTATACTTTTTTTATCAGTAAATTTTAAAGCTTCATCTTCATTAATATGTACTATAGGTCTTAATCTAAGCACTGTTTCTAAAGTATCTTTGTCAATTTCTAAAATTCTAGAACCTGGCCTAAAAAATATATTTTTATCACTTACTTTACTTAACCATTGAGAAATCATTTGTCCCCTTTTTCCTTCTAACTCATATCCTGAAATATAAATATTATCATATTCATCTATATTTATCTCTTCAAACCAGTTATTTTGATAGTTTTGTTCTATTCCCTTTATTGTAATGAAACTTCTTCCTTCATTTGATTTTGCTAAACATAAACGGTATCCATTATCTTTACTATTATCTCTTATTTTAATCTCATATCCACCTTTTTTTACTTCTTCTTCCATTATACTCCCATAAATTCCACTTCCTTCTGGAAATATAATTGTATGATCTATACCAAAGTTTTTAAGTATTGTTGCTACATTATAAGCAGATTCACTTATAGTTACAGTATGATTTTTACACACAATATCATGACCAGTTCTTGGTAAATTATCTATATTAGTTATTGCACCAACATAAATATTACCTATAATTAAAGTTTTCATCTATTGCCCCCTATTTCTAAATCTTACTAATATTTTATATATTGAATTTGAATTAATCAATACTTCTTTGCATGCAAAAAGTATTATTGAATAAATATATATTCAATAATACTTTTTATTAAATATTATTAAATTTATATTTCTTTATAAATCTAATAACACCTTTTTTAAATTTACTTTTATGTATGATGGAATTTGTTAATATTAGTTCTACAAATATAAGCTAAACAATATTTTTAATATTATTTAGCTTATATTAATCAAAGTTCTATTCAGATTTATTTTTAAAATATTTTTCTAATATTTTATTTATCATTGAATCATCTAAGTTACTTGCAATACCTACGCTTCCATCTAATAAATCCCATACATAGTTATGTAATTCAACACCATTAGAGAAATCACCTTGAGACCATTTTGTTAATGCACCTCTTAAATATAACCTTATATGATTGTCATCTATTAAATCTACACTTTTTATAGCTACTTCTATAGTCTTTGGTGTAATCTCCGTATTCCCCCACTTATGGTCAGCTTCAACAATTGTATTTGCCATTGAGTGAATTAAATCCAATGCTTCTTTTGATGTTTTAGGTATCTTAACCTCGTCCTCTTTTATCATATTAGGATCTTCTATTATTTCTAATTTTCCAGACTCATTTACATCAACTTTTGGTACAACTTTATTTAATCCAATTAATTCCATCATAAAATCTATATTAAGAGATTCATTTATATTTTTAAAAAATTTGTATACAGGAGGTATTTTATAAGTTAATGCAGGATTGTATAAAGATGCAATACTACCTACTAATAAAAATAAAATTAAAATATTTCCTATTAGTACCTTATCAAATTCATTTTTCTCTTTTGCTACTCTTTTTATACATTTTTTAGATATTGAATTTAAATTTGGAATTTCAATATAATCTACATTACTTAGATTTATATTAAAATCTTTGATATCTTCTTCTATCTCTAATTTAGTTTTCTTATCAATATCAAAACTGTCAAAGTCTATTCTCTTTATCATACACACTCCTCCTTTAACAGTTCTTTTATTTCTTTAAAAGCTCTCCTTGTAAAAGTATTTATTGTACTCTGATTTATATCTAAAATTTCACTTATTTCTTCATCTGTAAAGTTACAGTAATACCTAAGTACTATAACACTTTTTACCTTTGACTCTAAAATATCAATAGCATTATATAAGTCTATATTATGTTCTTCTATTTCAAATTCACTTTCAATCATTCCAAAGTACTCTAGAAAATAGTCAATTTCATTTAATAATATCCTAGTTATCCATATTTTAAAATTACTTGGAGACTTTAATTTATGAATATTTTTAAATCCATTATATATAGTTTCTTCAAAAATCTTTTTAGCATCTTCCTCATGTTTTGTATGAAGATATGCTATTTTATACAAATAAGGAGTGTACTCTTTAATTAAAGAATAAAAGGCTCTTTTATTTCCCTTTATAGCCTTTTTTATAATATCGGTATTATTTTGCATAAATTTCCTCTCTAGTGCCATAATTAAAATAAAGCATTGGAACATAGTATCTAAAAATATTCCAATGCAACATTATTTTACTCTTTTTTAAGTATTTCATCAATATCTCTTATTAAACTTTCTTTTTCAATATCTGAAATACCATTTTTTTTGAGGATTTTATTTTTTAAATCATTTATTTTTTCATCTTTTTCTTTAATTTTATCTTCGAATTCAATTTCAACCTCTTTTAAGCTTTTACTCATCATATTAATTAAAGATGCCATTTCATCTGAACTTCCAGCTATTCTGTTTAAAAGCATTAAGTTTTGACCTAAAAGTTCAGGGATATTATCATGAGAATATCTCAACTGGTGATCAATTTCTCCATAACCTTCTTCAAAAATAGTTCTAACTTGAACCTCCGCAATTAGCTTTTTATTAGTCGGATAAGATTCAACTAAATAGTGCACAGACCTATATCCAGATAATCTTGAACATACTTCAATGTCTTTAGCTTCAAATTCTTTTGTATTATCACCTTCTCTTATATTTGCAACAATCTCTATAACATTCCACATACTAGTTATAAAATCATGTATTTCTTCCCAATCTTCTTTAAATATATGAATAACTCTTATTCCTAGTAAATCTGTTATCTCATTTTTATAGTTATCTACTGTAAATTTAAAATCTTTTCCATATTTTTTCCTTCTTTCAGGAGTCTTTCTTATAACCTTCTCGATTAAATGTCTAGCATCTTTCACCCTTGTCTTTACAGAATGAACCTTAGATTGAGCTCTTAGTATATTTGCAATTAAATCCGCTTGAGTTTCATAACTTTGTCTATATTTATTAAAGTCTTCATATATTGCTTCTAAGTCATGCCAATCTATTTCTAATTCTTCTAATTCTTTTTCATCTATTTTATACATAGTATAAAATTGTTCTTTATTAAGCATTTGCTTCCTCCTAATAAATCAAAGTTTATTATCTTTTCTAACCTTAACTAATTTTTTCTTTATATTAATTTCTCTATGCTTTTTTAAAAATTTACTTCCTTTATTATTTAATAAATCTACATAAGAGCATAGTTCTTGTACTTCTATAACTCCTATGTCTTCATTATTAATACCTTCAATATTACTAAGAGCTCCTACTATATCTATTACTCTTATTTTCTTTTTCTTACCTGCATTTAAATATATCCTAGTCACTTCTAAATTAGTTTTTTTATCTTTGTTTTTTTCTTTTCCTGTATTTAATAATTCCTTTTCTTTTACTTTAAATTCAATTTTTCCTCTTTTAACTTTTTGATCATCTAACTCTTTTATTTCATCTAGCTTTGAATTTGTATATTCTTCTATTTCATTTAAATATTTTTCTTCATTTTCACTAACCAATGTTATAGCTTTTCCAAATTTATTATATCTTCCAGTTCTACCGATTCTATGTATATAATTTTCTTTATCTTTTGGAACTTGATAATTTATTACTAAGGATATATCATCTATATGTATTCCTCTTGATGCAACATCTGTGCTTACTAAAATATTAAACTTATATTCTTTAAAATCTTTTATTGTAAATAATCTTTTATCTTGAGACATATCTCCATGAAGTTGTCCAACTAAAAATTTATCTTTTTTCATTTTTTCATGTAAATCTCTAACAGCGTCTTTTTTATTTGCAAATATAACTACAGAATTTGGACATTCATTATAAATTATTTTCTTTAATACTTCATATCTATTATCTTCATTTACTTTTATATATTTTTCTATAATTTGTTTTTTAAAATTATTTACTTCATCTTGATTTATATCTACATATTTAGGATTTGTCATATATTTTGAACATACTTCACTTATATTATCATCTATAGTAGCCGAGAATAATCCTTTTACACATTCCCTAGGGAGCCTATTTAATATAGTCTCCATATCTTCAGCAAAACCTTTATTTAACATTTTATCAGCTTCATCAATTATAAAAAACTTTAGTCCTTCTATATTTATAGTTTTTCTTCCAATATGATCTATTATTCTACCAGGTGTGGCTACTACTATATGTACTCTTTGCTTTAACTGTGAAATCTGATCTTTTATAGGTTGCTTCCCAAATATAGCAATGCATCTTATTTTCTTTAATCTTCCAATTGAAGATATTTCTTCTTTTACCTGAAGAGCCAACTCTCTAGTTGGAACAACTATTAATCCTTGAACAGTATTATCATTAATATTTATCTTTTCACAAATTGGAATCGCAAAACTAGCTGTTTTTCCACTTCCAGTTTTAGACTTAACTATTATATCTTCTTTATTTAATAGAATTGGAATAACCTCATTTTGAACTCTAGTAGGAATATTATAGTTTAAACTATTCAATGAACTTAATATTTCTTTATCTAATTTATATTTTTTAAAATTATTATTCATTTTTTACCACCTTATTTTTATATACACAATTAATTATTATATCATAAATATATTATTAAATTTTTATACTTTAAATAATTAAATTTATCGCAATTTATTTTTAGTATTCTAAGTCTTATCTTATGAAGTTATATATAATAAAAAAATAGCTATATAATATAAACTATTATATAGCTATTTTAACGATTTAAAAATTATTTGCTATTTAATTTATCTAATACTTCTTCTAATTTAAGATCATGTATAAAGCAAGCTTGTTCTAATGTTTCCATTGTTGCTGAAGGACATCCTAAACATCCCATTCCAAAGTCCATTAATATATCTGCTGCTTTTGGATTTATTTCTAATATTTCACCGATTGTGTTGTCTTTTGTTATCATTATAAAATCTCCTTTATATATTTTCTTTCTAAACTTTCTAATATTGCTATATTTTTTTCTTTCACTTCTATATTATTATCTTCATAATTATTGCATTCTATATCTACTATTTCTAATATTTCTTTACTTAATTCTCTTTCAGCAAATTTGTATATAACTCTGTCCTCTTTATCAATATGTCTTTCTAATAAATTTGTATATGAAATTGCATTTGCTATTACATCTAATTTGGCTTCTTTATCACCATTCTTTAATTTTTCTAAAGCTATACCTAGATTTCTCATATATAGTCTACCATAATCATGTTCTACTAACATTCCATGATTTATAACTTTATTAGCAAGATCACCTAAGTTATCTACCATCCTATTAAATAATATTTTTTCCTCTTTTTTATGATGATGTGAATCTGCATAATTTTTTACAAAGTCTATTATTAAATAGAAATCATCATAATTAATATTTTCGCCTTCCATTAATTTAAAACATACTTTTCTTATAACTTTAAGCATCCTAGTTATATATTTATGCTCTTCATTCATTATATCTATAGCGTTCATATATTTCTCCTTCAAAAGCTAATTATCCTAAGAACATTTTTAAATCATCTTCAACATTAGTTATTCCGCCTATCCCAAAGTTTTCAACTAAAACTTTAGCTACATTTGGTGATAAGAATGCTGGTAAAGTTGGTCCTAAGTGTATGTTCTTAACACCTAAATATAATAATGATAATAATACTATTACAGCTTTTTGTTCATACCAAGCTATATTAAATGCTATTGGTAATTCATTTATGTCTTGTAACTCAAATACTTCTTTTAATTTTAATGCTATAAGAGCTAATGAGTAAGAGTCATTACATTGACCTGCATCTAATACTCTAGGTATTCCATTTATATCACCTAAGTTTAGTTTATTATATTTATATTTTGCACATCCTGCAGTAAGTATTACTGTATCTTTTGGTAATTTTGCAGCAAAGTCAGTGTAGTAATTTCTAGATTTAGCTCTTCCATCACATCCTGCCATTACAAAGAATTTCTTTATAGCTCCACTTTTAACAGCTTCTACTACTTTGTCTGCTAGTGCAAATACTTGATTATGTGCAAACCCACCTACTATTTCTCCAGTTTCTATTTCTGTTGGAGGAGCACATTTTTTAGCTTGCTCTATTATTTCTGAGAAATCTTTATTATCTTCACTTATACCTTTTATATGCTTAACTCCTACAAATCCAGCTGCTCCTGTAGTGTATATTCTATCTTTGTAACTATCCTTTGGTGGTACTATACAGTTTGTAGTCATTAGTATTGGACCATTGAAGCTTTCGAATTCTTCTTTTTGTTTCCACCAAGCATTTCCATAATTTCCTGCAAAATGAGAATATTTTTTAAATGCTGGATAGTAATGAGCTGGTAACATTTCAGAATGAGTATAAACATCTACTCCTGTTCCTTCTGTTTGCTTTAATAATAACTCTAAATCTTTTAAATCATGTCCTGATACAAGTATTCCTGGATTATTTCTAACTCCTATGTTAACTTTAGTTATTTCTGGATGTCCATAAGTTCCAGTATTTGCACTATCAAGTAGTGCCATTCCATCTACCCCTACTTTACCAGTTTCTAAAGTTAAAGCTATTAATTCATCTATAGATAAGCTATCATCTAAAGTTTTAGCTAAAGTTGCTTGCATAAATGCATTTATATCTTCACTGTCATATCCTAATGCATTAGCATGCTTCATATAAGCTGACATACCTTTTAAACCATATGTTATAAGTTCTATTAAACTTCTTCTATCTTCATCTTTAGTAGATAATACTCCTACTTTAGTTGATTTTTCATCCATTTCTTCTTTTGACGTTGCATTCCATAATGCCGCTTCTGATAAGTTTTCTTTATTTTCTAATTTAGATAATAAAGCCTCTTTAACGTCTAAAGTTTCTTTAACCCTTAAGTAAAATACTTCATCATCAAAGTTAGCATTAGTTATTGTAGTAAATAAATTTATAGTAATTAAGTGATTAATATCTTTATTTACTTCTTTTCCTTCTGATCTAAGTCTTGTTGTTACTTCTGATAATCCTTTAGTTGTATATATTAACAAATCTTGCATTCTTGCTAAATCTGGTGATTTACCACAAACTCCAAACTTAGTACATCCTGTACAACCTGCAGTTTCTTGACATTGATAGCAAAACATTAAGTTTTCCATTTTTTATTCCTCCAAATTATAATGTTTATTTTATATACACATTATATATTCAAATACAAAAAAATTCTGTAACATATGTTACAAGTTAATATTTTTAGATAATATTTTATAAGCAATTCATTTTTTATAACGATATATAAGTGTTACATCTAATTTTGTAGTAATGTTAAATATTACTGTGCTATATAAAATACTTCACAAATAGATAAAAAATTTCATATGATATTGTAAAAACTAAATTTAGAGGTGTAGTATGAGAAAATATAAAAGGCAAGAACAGGATTCATATAAATATACTTTAGCTAATCTAAATCTAAGGGATAAAAAATCCACATCTGCTAATATAATAACTGTAATACCTGCAGGATCTAAAGTTGAAGTAGTAGATGCTGAAGAAGATTGGTATGATGTAATATATAACGGCCAAAAGGGATATGTATACAATGAGTATCTGTCAGTAACAAAATTTACTTGGACAAATGTAATTTTAAGATCTTACCCATCTTCTGAATCAAATCCAGTTACTGTAGTTCCAGCAAAATCTAGAGTTCAAGTTTTATCAGTAAATGGTGATTGGAGCCATGTTATATATAATAATCAAGAAGGTTATATATTTAGCTACTTCTTATCTGATGACGGAAATCCTCCAGAAGGATACAAATTTGATTATTTTTACACTGATATGACTAGATTTGTAAATGAGAATAATATCAAAAGCCCAACTATGAATTTAATTACAACAGATTTAAAAAATAAACTTACTTATATTTTTGAAAAAGGTAGTAATGGTCTATGGATCTTACTTTTTAAATGGGATTGTACTATTGGCAAGCCTAGCACACCAACTATAAAAGGTACATTCTATGTAAGTGGTAGAAAACCTTACTTTGGCTCTGATACTTATAGTGTAAAATATGCAACTAGAATCCGAGGTAGTTACTATTATCATTCTATTTTATTTAACTCTGAAGGAACTGAAATAATTGATGATAGATTAGGAATGGCTCTAAGCCATGGATGCATTAGACTTGCAGTAGAAAATGCTCAGTGGATTTATGATAATGTGTTGGATACAACTACTATAATTATAAATTAATTTAATTATTATATTTTATAAAATAAGATCGGTAATAGTAAATTACCGATCTTATTTTATAAATCTTATTTAGATTTTAAATAAAACTTTTATATAAATACCTTGTTTAGATTTTTCTAAAGCCTTATATGCTAAAAATTAATAACTACTATAATAATTTTTCAAAAGCAATTCTTTCACTATTATCTGTTAATAATATTCTGCCACACTGCTTGAAACCACATTTTTTTAGAAGATTTTGCATTGATATATTATCCTTATGTGTATCTATTTTTATACTACGGATATTATTACTTAAGCAAATTTTTTCTAATTTATCAAAAACTTTTCCTGAAATACCTTTTCCTTTACAGTTAGATTGTACTGCTACTCTATGTATAACAGCATATTTATCATAACTTAACCATTCTCCATCATAAATTACATTATATGTTTCCTCTCCATTAAATGATAATGACGCTGTAGCAATTATATCATCATTACTTACTAATACATAAGATTCTTCATTATTTATATCATTTTTTATAGTATCATGATTTGGATAACCATTTTGCCATTGATCTATACCATTTTCTTTAAAATATTCCTGTGCTTGCTGTATTATATTCATTATACTGTTTACATCATGTTCTGTTGATTTTCTTAAATTCATATTATTCCTCCCTTAGATATCTACAATTTTATTTTTATAATTATAAAAATTGTATCCATTAAATTTATTAATATTAATAAATTTAATAAAGAAGTCTTTTTCAATACTTATCTTTTGAAGGTCTCCTGATCTGCCTTTAGCTCCAATATAAGATAGATATCCATCCCTATTATCTCCAACTTCTATTAAGTATTCTTTAAATAAATAATTTTTATAAATTGTATATCTTTGACTTCCATTAATAATTCTTTCAATACTGTATTGATTATTAAGACCTTTGTTAAGAAGTGCTATTCCTATTTTACTTTTATCATCACAAGTAGAAAAGACTATTGCCTTTGTCCCACTTACGTATTCTTCCTTAAGTATTTTGAAATTTTCTCCATTATAATTCAAACTTTTGCAAATATATTTTTCTATACTTTTTTCTGGTATTGAATAAATATTATTATGAGCAAAAAAAACTAATATAAATGTAATGCTAACTAGCACTACTCCCATTATTTTCTTCATAATTCCCCCTAATGTCACTAAAATATTTTATATTTAATTATATCCTATTAATATTTATTTTGCATGTTTTTTCTATTTTATATTAATTTCATAAAAAATCTACATATAGTAATAGGATTCTATTATATGAATTTTGTATAATAAAAAAAGACTATCTTACATAAGATAGCCTTTTAATATATTATAAAAATTTACTTGATATAAAATATATTTTAATAACAATTAATATTTATATTCTACATATAAGCCATACAAAATAGACATTAAACCTATTTCTAATATAAACAAAATTAAACTATAAAAAAAAATACTTAATCCTTCAAACCAGTTAAAAACTATAGCTGATGGTATAAACAAGAAATTTGCACATCCTATCCATATAATTGAATTAAAAATAAACTGTTCTTTAATTAGTTTTTTATCTATAGGAAAACAAGCTAAATCAATAAATCCCAACACTAAAGAGACTATAAATACTTGAAATACTATAGAAACTTCTATACTATTTATACCTTGTAATAATTTCACCATAGATATAATAATTAGTAGTGCAATTGAGTATAATGCAGCATGCATCTTAATATTCATTCCATACTTATAAAGTCTTGAAATTTTTTTCAATACCTAAACCTCCTTATTGATAGGATTTTTATTATATTATTTATATATGATAAATATATTTATATGACAGTAATAAATATATTTATTTATAGAAATTATTAATTGATATATTTGTTAACGTAAAAAAAGATTTTGAATACTATATTATTAAGATATCAATTGATTAGAGGTGAGATAAAATTGAAGTGTTGTTTTTTAAAAGAGGTACTATAGTTGAAATAAACGAAAATATACAACCAGGATTATCCTTTATTACAATTGCAACTGATGTAAATGACATATACACAGCTACAATTTTAATTGCCAGCGAAACAACATTGGTAATGGATGAAAATTACAATGAAATCACTCTTAATGATCTTCAGGTTGGAGATTTAATATATGTTTATCATTCTCCTATAATGACTATGAGCATTCCACCACAGACTCAAGCATTTATTATAGAATTAAAATAAACAATAGCATTTATTATTATATTTTCATTAAGTCTATTTGCTATTAATTCAAATTTTAATTTATAAAGTTAGTTTATTCTGTGATAAATTTGTTAAATATTATATATAAATAAAGAATCCTATAAAATATATATTTTATAGGATTCTTTATTTATATATCTTTTTTTATTTTAGATTCACCTAATAAAAAACCTATAGAGCTGCACATAAAGTCTCTAAACATAGTTATAGATGGCAAATCTTGTCTCAAATCGTATATATATATAGCTAGTATAGATAATGCGCAAACTATACTAATTACAAACGCTATAACAATTTGTATAGAGTTTCCTTCTTTATAATTAACATACTTAATACAATCATCTTCATTTTCTACTTCTGTAATAGACCTTTCATCATCCTCATTCTTTGATTTGTTTATAATTTGAGGATTTGTATTTTTTATATTTGAACTAAGTACAAACCCAAATATTGAAGCAAGAGATGATCTAAATACTACCTCTATAACTTTATACAAGGTATCGTCTTTAGTTTTATAAAATACCATAAACACTGTCGATGCAAATATGATCCCTCCTATGCATACTAAAATTTGAGCTGCTAGGTTAAGATTATTCCAATCATGACTTATCTCAGCTCTTAAAACACCTTTTCTATTACACTTCATAGTATCACATCCTGCTACTTAATAATTAACTCTTACATAAGTAAGTATTTCCATCTACAGATTGAATTGCTTCTAGGTTTGGCAAATCCCCTATTATATATATAGTATATATTCTATCAACCTTTAATGTAGATGAGAAACATAAAACCATCATTTCGCTTTCACTTAATACTACATCCATATTGTATCTATCTTGCTTAACATCTAAATAACTTGTATTTTGCTTATATTCTAAATCTGTTATTAAATCTTTCCCATTAACATAGATATCTATATTGGGCGTGTTTGGAGATAAGTGTACTGCTCTAAAAGAACTTTTCTCTGTATTTGCAAATTTATCTGAATGATCATCTATAACTAATAATTCTAATTTATCTTTGTCTCCAATAGCGGCTATAGTTAATATTTGCCCTTCTTCTAACTCTAGAGCTCCACTTATAATAGGCTTTGTCATATCTCCTGCTACAAATACATCTATTCTATACTCACCTTCAGATAATATTTTATAATTTGAAAATTCCTTATACTTGAGATTACTAAAGGCTAGTTTTTCATTTATATATACATCTACAGGCAATGACTGCGGCGCTGCATGAAATACTCTTAACAAAGATGTTCCACTTTTAATTTTTATACAATCCAAACTCTCTCCCCCTTTTGCCAATCATTTACTTCATATATATTATGTATATTAAATTTCTTTAGTTACTAATAATCTAAAAGATTTATAAGGTAGAATATTATTTTTATTTTACATACTTTTCTATAATCTGTTTGATATAAAATTAGGTGCTTAAAGACTGATTTTACCAATCTTTAAGCACCTTTTTAACTCACATGTCTAAATATCTTAAAATTCCATTATTTTGTTTATTTATTAGTATATTTTTTGATATTCCTAATAGTTTAGCAAATTCTCCTCTAGATGGGTATCTTCCAACCATTACAACTTCATCATCTATGACTATTATAGGTAAACTCTCAATCCCATCATCTTCTAATATCATATATACTTTTTTATTTTCAATAAATGGAGATTTATCATAAACTATATTATAGCGTTCGACATCTATACCATTACTTCTTAATGTACTTAATATTATATGAACTCGCATAAGTTCCAAATCTTTTTTAGCACCAGGAGTTTGTTCTACTGTACACTCTGCTGATTCAAAAATTTTCATTTTTTTCATCTTATATCTATCCCCTTAAATTAGTATAAATTAATGACATTTTATATTAACATATTCAAGTTAATCCAAAAAGTTTACAAATAAATACTAATTTTTATAATAAATAATACTAAAATAAAAAAGACTATTAGCCTCACCTAAGCTAATAGTCTTTTTATTAAGCCATTACAAATTCTAATGCTTCTTTTCTTAAAATTTCCGCTTTATCTGTTCTTTCCCATGGTAAGTCTAAATCTGTCCTACCAAAATGTCCATATGCTGCAACTTTTCTATAAATAGGTTTTCTAAGCTCTAAGTCCCTTATTATAGCTCCTGGTCTTAAATCAAAATTATTGTTAACTAATTGTACTAATCTTTCTTCACTAACTTCACCAGTTCCAAAAGTATCTATAAATATTGATAGTGGCTTTGCAACACCAATTGCGTATGCAAGCTCTATTTCACATTTGCTAGCAAGCCCTGCTGCAACTATATTTTTAGCAACATATCTTGCTGCATAAGCTGCTGATCTATCAACTTTTGTAGGATCTTTTCCAGAGAATGCTCCCCCTCCATGCCTTGAGTATCCTCCATAGGTATCTATTATTATCTTTCTTCCAGTAAGTCCTGTATCTCCTTGTGGACCACCTATAACGAATCTCCCTGTTGGGTTTATATATATCATAGTTTCTTCATCTAATAATTCAGTTGGTATAACATATGATATTACGTGCTTTATTAAATCTTCTCTAATTTTTTCATTACTTACTTCTTCTCCATGTTGAGTGGATATAAGAACAGTGTGAACTCTTACAGGAGTATTTCCTTCATATTCAACTGTAACTTGAGTTTTTCCATCTGGTCTTAAATACTCTAATAATCCAGATTTTCTAACTTCCGTTAATCTCCTTGCTAATTTATGAGCTAAAGATATTGGAAGTGGCATCAATTCTTTAGTTTCATTACATGCAAAACCGAACATTATACCTTGATCCCCAGCACCTACTTTTTCAATCTCATCTTCTACTTGTTCTCCATCTCTATTTTCTAAAGCTTCATCAACACCCATAGCTATATCTCCAGATTGTTCATCTATTGAGGTTATAACTGAGCAAGTATCACAGTCAAATCCATATTTAGCTCTATCATATCCTATTTCTCTTACTGTATCTCTTACTAATTTTGGTATATCTACATAAGCTTTTGTACTTATTTCCCCTGCTACAAATACTAGTCCTGTTGTTACTGCTGTTTCACAAGCTACTCTTGATTCACTATCCTGTTCTAATAATGCATCTAATATTGCATCTGATATTTGATCACAGATTTTATCTGGATGACCTTCAGTAACTGATTCGGATGTAAATAAATGTCTTGCCATTTTTATTCTCCTCCTAAAAGTTTATTATAGTTATTAGCTACTACTAAAGTAAGTTCTCTTAAAATTTTACACGCTGTTACAGTTGATACGTTCGTATTATCATAATCTGGGCTTAATTCAACTATATCGCAACCAACTAAGTTTACATGCGAATATTTCAGAATTCTAAATATTTTTTCGAATTCATTATATGTTAACCCTCCAGGTTCTGGTGTTCCTGTTCCCGGAAATATTGACGGATCTAATACATCTAAATCTATAGTTAAATATACATTTTTTTTCTTTAAATCTCTTACTATTTTTTCAAAAGTATCTATTGTTGAAACTTCCATATAAGTATGTTTTTCTTTTAATGCAAAGTTAAACTCTTCTTTTGTACCCGATCTTATACCAAATTGGTATATTCTATTATCTCCTACTATATCCCATATTCTTTTTATTACAGTCGCATGAGAATGTTTATTATTATTGTACTCTTCTCTTAAATCAGTATGAGCATCAAAATGAATTACAAATATATCACTATACTTTTCATAAACAGCTTTAAATGCTGGAAAAGTAACTAAATGCTCCCCACCTATCATAAAAGGTATTTTATTATCTTTTATGATATTTTTTACCCCTTCATATATTTCATCTAATACAGTATCTGTATTACCTATACTAAGCTGCAAGTCTCCAATATCACAAATCTTATAATCATCTAAATCTAAATCTAATTTTGGACTATATGTTTCAAGTCCATAAAACTCAGACCTCATAGCACTGCTTGCAAATCTTGTTCCCGGTCTGTTAGATGTTGTTCCATCAAAACCTACACCAAATACAACTACATCAGCTTCTTCATAAGGAGTATCCATACTCATAAAAGTATTTATGTAGGAAAATTTATTTACCATTTAACATCTCCTTTACATATTGAGGAAGCATAAATGATCCTATATGTATATCACTATTATAGTACTTAGTTTTTAAATTTAAGCTTTCCCAAGCTTCTTTATTTTGATTTTTTATTGGATCTAACTTTTTAGATGCGAACCCAAATAACCAATGACCTGATGGATAAGTTGGTATATGAGCTTGATATACTTTAGATATTTCAAATATATCAGATATTTTAGCATTAGCTCTTTTCATCTCTTTTGCATTAAAATCAAAATATGGACTTTCATTTTGATTTACAAGTATTCCTTCATCCGTTAGTATTCTATAACAATCATTATAAAAATCTACTGAAAATAACCCTTCTCCAGGACCTATTGGATCTGTTGAATCTACTATAATTAGATCATATGACTTATTCTTAGAATTCTTAACAAATGCAACCCCATCTTCATAAAATAAATTTACTCTTTTATCATCTAATTTACAGGCACATATATCTATAAATTCTCTAGATGCATCTACAACCATTTTATCTATTTCAACCATATCTATTTTTTCTATTTGAGGATATCTGGTAAGTTCTCTAACAGTACCTCCGTCTCCACCACCTATAACTAATACATTTTTTATATTCATATTAGTTGCCATTGGAACATGAACTATCATATCATGATATATAAATTCATCTTTATAATTTACCATCATAAGTCCATCTAAAGTTAAAAACTTACCAAACTCTTTACTATCAAATACATCAACTCTTTGAAACTCTGACTGATTACTAAATAAGTGTTTGTCTATTTTTATTGATAAACGAACATTATCAGTCCACTCTTCTGTATACCAAAGTTCCATATTAATCCTCCAAATTATCTTTATTTATTTATATTTTTATTATTTATTTAATTCATTTTTATTCTATTTAAGTTTACTTTTATTTATATATTAGGTAATTTGTATATTTCTATTATTTATGTTATAATGTTATTTCAAATTAATTTTTATTTATTTATATTTTTGTTTTAATTTAGGTATTTATTATTTATATAGCTTCTGGCTTGTGAGTAATATTACCTAAATCTTTTTTTGCAAATTTTTGTATCTTTGTTGTTAATCCTCTCGGTATCTCAGTAGACTCACTTCTTTCTGCATTTAAAAGTTCCTCTAATAACTCAAAACTCTTCCAAGGATCTATATCTCCACATGTAAAGAAGTCTGCTGCTGCATAACCATATTCTGGCCATGTATGTATAGTTAAATGTGATTCTGCTATTATAACTGCACCAGATACTCCCCATGGATTAAAATGATGAAAAACAGAATCTACAATAGTTGCTTTAGCATTCAATGCAGAATCATTCATAAATTTTTCTATAAGTTTAGGATCTCTAAGTACTTCTTCATCACAATTATAGTATTCTACTATAATATGCCTACCTAACGTTTCAAATTTCATATTAAGTTCCTACTTTCTATTTAATTTTAATTTACTCTTTTACGACTAATATTGTTTTAAGCTCTTTATCTTTCATATCAGTTAAGCGTGCATTATTCTCTTTTAGTAACTTTATATAATCTATAATTTCCTGTGTAATTATTTCTCCTGGAGATACTATTGGTATTCCTGGAGGATATGCCATAATTGATTCAGCACAAATTTTATTTTCACTTTGTTCTAAATCAATACTCTCTTTAATTGAGTAAAATGCACTTCTTGGACTTAACTTTACACTAGGATCTATTTGTTTTATATTTATCTTATTATCATGCACTTTTCCATTAGCCATATTTGAAATTATTACAAGAGATTTAATAAGTTTATCTACATCATGTTTAGTTGTTCCAATTGATATAAGTGCTAATATATTATACATATCCCCTAGCTCAACTTGTACACCAAAATCCTTGTAGAGCATCTCATAAACTTCAAATCCACTTAAATTTAGTTTTGATACATTAATGCATAACTTTGTTTCATCTACAAAATTTACACCTTCTTTTTCTAGAAGTTCATAAGATATTACTTCTATACCTTTAATTTTATTTAATTTACTTTTTGCATATCTTGCTAAATTAAATGCTTTTGCTAATTGCTCACTCCCATTTGATATTAAATTTGCTCGTGCTCCATCAATGCTTGACATAAGTAAATATGATGCTGATGTTGATTGAAGTAAGTTTATATTTTGTAATACTTTCTTTTCATCAATATTTTTATTTTTAATTAAAAGTGCTGATGCTTGAGTAAGTGATCCTCCTGTCTTATGAAGGCTTATCGCTGACATATCTGCTCCACATTTCATTGCTGATGGTGGTAAATCACTATAGAATGGAAAATGTGCTCCATGAGCTTCATCAACAAGAACTAATATTCCTGATTTATGACAAATCTCTATAATCTTTCTTAAATCTGTGCATGCACCATAGTACGTTGGATTTAACAGAAATAATACTTTTATTTCATTATGCTCTTTTATTACTTTCTCTACTTTTTCAATACTTAGATTCAAACTTATACCTAAGCATTCATCAAATTCAGGTTGTATATATACAGGTATTCCTCCTGAAAGAATAAGAGCATTTATAACTGATTTATGTACATTTCTAGGCAAAAGTATTTTATCGCCTGGATTTATACAACTTAGAATCATAACATGTATTCCTTGAGTAGTTCCATTTGTTATAAAAAAAGCTTTATCTGCATCATAAGCCTTCGCTAGTAAATCTTGAGATTCTTTTATAATTCCAGTTGGATTTGATACATTATCCATAAATGGAGATGAGTTTATGTCCATTTTCATAATTTGTTTTCCAAAGTACTTATTTAATATTTCAACACCATTATCTCTTACATGACCTGGCACATCAAAACATGCTATATCACGATCTGAATATTCTTTTAGAGCTTTAAGTAATGGTATTTTTTCAATATCTATGTCACACATAGTTTCAACACTATCATTTATTTCTATCAATACTTCACCTCCTAATTATTTAGTTTTTTAATAAGTTTTATCAATCACTTACTATTTCTATTTTTATAATTCAGTATTATTAAACTTACTTTTTTATTATATTTATTTTATACACTTTTTTCAACCCCATTTTATAACATTTTTATTTTTATTTTCTTAATCAGATACAAACCTGTATTTTTCAACATTCATGGTATATTATCTTTGAAAATGTTTATATTAATTTTATTTTTGTTTAGTATTTCTAATCTTAAGTTTATATTAATTTTGTATAAGTTTACTTATACTAAACTTTTACAACTTCTTTAACCATTGTTGAAAAATAAAAAATATCTCTTTATATATATTTTATAAAGAGATATTTTTATTTAATTATCTTTTTTATAATTCAAAAGTAGTATCATCTATAAACTTTATTCCTTTATTAATCATCTTAAGATCCTCTATTAACTTAAATAATGCTTGATCTTTTTTCTTAGCTTCAATCATAACATCAAAGTCTTTATCTACTTTAGATTTTACTAACCCAATAAATTTTATAAAATCATTAGGATTTATATAGTCTGCATGTTTTCTATCATTTTCAAATTCTTTTGGAGTAGAAAAATGAACTTTAGGTGGTAACTTTTCACTATCCCATGTGTTAAATATATCAACAATTAAATCGCCTATATTTTCATTGTCACTTTTACAATGATGATGATGTATATCTAAAACCATAGGGATTTTAATTTCATTACAAATTCTAAGTACATCTTTAGCTGTAAATATTTTATCATCATTTTCTAAAATTAGGCGTTCTTGTATTCTAAGTGGAAATGACCTAAAGTTATCTATAAATCTCTTTATACTCTCTTCCTTTCCCCCTTGTGATCCTCCAATATGCATTACCATTTTTCCATCTTTACAGTCAAGTAGTTCAAATATATCAACAGCTGTATTTAAATTAATTAAAGTACTTTTTACTACACTTTCTTTAGTACTATTTATTACATTAAATTGATCAGGATGGCAGTCAAACCTCATATTGCTACTTTTTATAATTTTGCCAATGTGTTCAAAATCTTTTTTAAAATATTGTTTATAATTCCACATAACTTCAGGATGAGTTGCTAATGGTATCAAATGTGATGTTAATCTATAAAAGTGAATATTATGATTTATATTATATTTTAAAATTTCTTCTAATGCTTGTAAGTTTGAATAGGTAACTTCCTTTAATTTTTCTAATCTTTCATTATCATTCATTTTTAAATATCTAGAATAAGTTACTGTACTAGATGATGTAACTTTTCCTAAATTTAATGCTATTGCTACGTATCCTAATCTAACCTTCATATCATTTTCTCCTAATCTTTAAATATTATTTTTATTTTTTTAAAATTGATATACTTTTATACTTAGATGAACTATTATATAAATAAATTTATTTATATAGTTGCTATTAGGCTGTTTTAATATAAAAAGGGGGAAAACTATGGATATGTGTAATAAAATCGTTAGAGATAACATACCTGATATTTTAAAAAAACTTGGGAAAAATCTTAACTTTGAAACTTTAAAGGAAGATGAGAAAATTGAATATCTATACCTAAACCTAACTTCTTCAATTTATGATAGTTTTAATAGTAAGTCTCTAGATAATATAGTTGATTCTATAGAACTATTAATATCTATAGCTCAAGAATATGGTTATACAGAAGAAGATGTAATAGTTAGAAAAAACAATTTAAACGATGAAAAAGGTAGATATTCCAAAAATTTTATTTTAAAATCAAATTATTAATTGCAAAATTGAAATTCTAATAATAAATTTATATATAAAAGAGTTGAGTGTTCTATCTAGAACATCTTTCAACTCTTTTTATTGCTATTTAAATATATTTTTAGTTTTAGCTACTTCTTTACTCGCTCTGTAATTATGTTCTTCAGGATTTCGTTGAAAACTTCCATCCTTAATTTTTTCTTTAAAATCATCAGATGAAGGATTTAGACCTTTAAAATAATTGCCTTGAGATGAATAAATACTTTTCTTATTTGGGTTTTTAATTTCCATAATTATTCTCCTTTCTATAACCTATTTATAAATATTTTCTCTTATAAACAAATACATATTCCTTCTAATTTATGTATTTGTATTTTTTATAATATTTAAGACTAACCTTAGCATATAAAATATATATAGCTTTATATTTAAACTTTACAATTTTTATATTTAATAGGAGATAATTACTTATGAAAGTAAAAAGAAAAAAATTGATTTTAAATGCACTATTGCTTACTATAAGTACCATGACATTTGGTGTAGTAAATATGATTTTTAGAGTTTATATCTCTAATCAAATAGGACCAGAAGGAATGGGACTATTCCAATTAATAATGAGTATAAATATAGTTGCTTCTACATTAGCCATATCTGGCATAAGAGTCACTATTACTCGTCTAGTAGCGGAGGAACTAGGTAAAGGTAATTATGGTAAAATAAAGAAAATAGTTAGAAAAGGAATTATATATACTCTTTTCTTTGGAACTATATCATTTTTATTACTTTATAATAATGCTGAATTTATAAGTAATGTATGGATAAAAGACTCCAGAGCAATTATTTCTCTAAAAATTTTAGCCTGTAGTATGCCTTTTGTAGGTGTATGTTCTTGCTTTGCAGGTTATTTCTACGGTATTCGAAAAGTTATGAAAAGTGTATCAGCTGATGTAGTTGAGATTTTCACCATGATGCTCATCATTTATTTATTTATCAGTACTTTTATCCCTATGGGAATTGACTATACATGCTCATTAGTTTCTGTAGGCACAGCAGTCGGATCAATGTTATCAGCTGTTTATTCTTATATTTTATACATATTTGAAAAGAAATCACCTTCACCTAAAGTTAAATCAAATAATAAATTTTCCATATTTGATATTGGATTCATCGCTATTCCTATAGCTTGTAGTTCTTATGTACAAACTTCACTTAGGACAGCTGAAGATATACTCATACCAAATGCACTTAGACTGTATGGTTCTACAACTTCATCTTCACTTTCTATTTTTGGTATGATAAAAGGAATGGTTATGCCTATATTAAATTTTCCTTCTATATTTTTGGCATCATTTTCTACTCTCATTATTCCAGAAATAGCAGAATCTAATGCTTTAAATAAAAAGAATATGGTAAATTACATAATATCAAAAGTTTTTAAGTTCACATTACTTATAGCTTTATTTGCAACTGGGTTATTTATGATATTTTCAAAGGAATTAGGTTTAGCTATTTATAATAGTGAAGAAGTTGGCTATATTATGAGAATACTAGCACCCCTTATACCTTTAATGTATTTAGATAGAATAGTAGACGGTAGTTTAAATGCTCTTAACCAACAACTCTACACTTTAAAATATAATATTTTAGATATGTCACTTAGGGTAATTATAATCTTATATATTATTCCTAAAAAAGGTATCGATGGGTTTATTTTTGTTCTTTTTGTTAGTACTATTTTTAATTCTTCATTAAGTATTAATAGACTATTAAAAGTTACTAAATTAGAATTCGAACTAATAGATTGGTTTATTAAACCAATTATATGTGTTGTTATTTCAAGCTATTTAACTAAATTTTCTTTTTTAATTTTTAACATACATAATTTAATTCTTTTACAAGTTTTTGTTAATTTATCTTTCTATATAATTTTCTTATTTATATTTAGATGTCTAAAAGTAAAAGATATTAGATGGTTTACTGATGCTTTTAAAAACGATATTAAAAAAGCAGATTGGGATAGTGTCAATCTTTATAAAAAGTTATAAATAAAAAAGTTGCTTGAACTATTTATACTAAATTCAAGCAACTTTTTATACTTTTAATTTATTTTATCCATAAAACTTAATATATTTTTGGATGTTATATCTATTTGCTCTTCTCTATCTATTATTGGAATTCCATCTCCTTTTTGATGTCCATAATCACCAAACTGAGAATGATTGGCTCCCTCTATTTCTAAATACGTTGTATCATCTGGTAATTTTTCTTTAGACTTAACTAATGATTCAAAATTAACTACACCGTCTTTGCTTCCCCATATAGAAAGAACCTCTTTTCCTATATTCTTAAGTTCTTCTCCTATAGGATATGATGATAATAACACTACTCCATCTACCATTTTATTTGAGCTAGCAAATTTTGCAGCCATTGTTCCACCTAAAGAGTGACCTCCAACAACCCAAGTCTTTATATTACTATATTCACTTATTACCTTTTCACCTCTATTGTAAGAAAATATAGCTAGATTAAAAGGCATATCAACGATTACAACCTCATATCCTTGCTCTGCTATTTTTCTGCATAAAGGAGCATATGCTTCTGGCTCTACCTTAGCACCTGGATAAAATATAAACCCTTTAGTAGGTTCCATATTTTTCGGTGTAAAAGATATAAACCTATCAACTTTTACATCAACTATATCATCACTTACAAGAGATGCTTTTGCTAATTCTTGAGGCTTATAAGTTATACTTGCCCATATAAAAAAAATTATTATAAATGATAATATAGTTCCTAAAATTATTTTTAATATCTTACTATTTTTTCGTTTTTCGTTTTCATATTTTTTATCTTCTTCATTTTTCAATGCATCGTAAAGTAAAGGCTTTTCAAGCTCCATTGTTATGCTAAAAGTATCGTCTAAGTTTTGTCCTTTCGACTTTACATCTTTTTTCATATCTTACCTCCCGAATAATAAATACATTTTATAGTTTATCATATAAATCATACTTTTTCATCTTATTAAATCTTTCAAATTTATTAAATTTAATATGGTATTATATGCCACTTATACAAAATATATATTAAAAATATTTTATTTTTGTTAATAAAAAAGGAGCATATCTCTTTTTGAGATAGCCCCTTTTCCAATATTATCTTAACTTTTTGCCACAGCATACACAATAATTAGAGTCTATATCTATTTCTAGGTTGCAAGTTCCACAAATTATTGTCTCTTCACATTTTAATTCTTCTATATTTTTACCACAAACTGAACAGAATTTATCATTATTATTTAATTTATTTCCGCATTCACATTCAATGACTTTATTAGAATTATTTATTTTTTCTAATTCTTTAATATTCTTATAAATAATTTTATCACACTCTAATATCTTATCTGAAATCTCATCAAAATCTTTATCTAAAATACATCCTTCTCTGATTTTTTTATATGTTAATATTCCTAACTCCGTTAGTAGAACAGATTTTTTATCTTCATGTTCGTTTATTAAAATATTAATATTAGCTTTTTCCTTAAAATTTTGTTTTCCTATTTTTTTTTCAAATGATATCTTATCCATTTTTACCTCCATCATTAGTTAAATATATTTAACTTGTATCCTAATAAAGATACTAAGAAACAGTATATAAATGAAATCACTATAGAGCTTAGTAATGAGAATCCCATAGTTAAGGATGTACTATAATTACTTAAACTAAGTATATCAAGGCCTCCTCCTAATGATACACTAGTAAATATTGATAATATACCCATCAAAATCGCATAAAAAGAACTTAATAATATTACGGGTTTTAACCCTTTGCTTCTTCCATATTTAGCCTCTAATTTACATGCACATACTATAATAACTAAAGCTGATAAGAAAATCATTGCAACTAACAACAATATAGTAGTTAAGTATAAATTAGAATTAAAAATATTAGCTAATGATAAATCTTTACTTGCTATATTTACTGGTATAAAGTTTCCAAAAGCCCACATATATGCTGCTAGTTGACTTAGCTTTATCCATAAATTAGAGTTTTCTGTATAACTTGATATACCTAAGTTATATAAATAACTTTTATCTGCAAAAGTCAGTATAGCTAATATTATTAAAGTAGTAATATAACCTATAATGATAATATTTATAGCCCTTTTTAAGATACCTAGATACATATTTTCATCTTCATATTCACTTTTATAAATCAGCATATATGTTGATAGAAAACCAATTAATATACCTTTTAATAACATACTAAACGCCGCAAAATTAAATTGAACTATATATCCATATTGACTCATATTATAAGAGTAACTAAATCTAGTCTTACTAAGTAAAGCTAAAGTAAACAATATTACTCCATATGAAACTCCCACACCTAAAGAATTTCTAAACGCAGAATCTGAATCCTTAGTATATTTTTTAATAAATATTAAATTTGATATAGTTAGTGCTACTAATGGTAGTATGTATAAAGCAATTATACCTAATTTAACCTCTACACCTCCCCATCCCATCATTGTGGATGAGTAAATATTTAAAGAACCTAAATTCAATCCTAATATTATATGTATAGGATTAAGAATGTCTGCTATATCTGGAATATAATTAACTACAACAACTTTTAGTAATAAAGATATTAAAAATAAAAATAAAACAGACACTAATCCAGTTGTAAAGGTCTTAGGCATATTTAAATAGGTTAAAACTTCTCTAAAACTCCAATTACTCACTTTAGAAAATGAGCTATTATTTACATATACTTCTTGTAGATTATAACCACATAATCTACAATAACTATCAACTTTACTTATCTTATTATTACATTTAGGACAAGTATCTCCTGATAATTTCTTTATTTTAATATTCCTATTTAATAAGGAAGATCTAATATTACCATTAGTTCTAGAATAGTTTTCATATTCTTCATTAATGTTATTAAACCCAGTATTATCCATATTTTTCCTCCATTACATATTAATCTTTATACTCAAATGATTATAATATATTTATATCCATTATACAAAAAAATACTTAACTATAGCTTAACTCAAACTATAATTAAGTATTTTTTATTTTTCTAGATTACATAATCTATTATACCCTTTTCTAAATTATATAACTCATCAAAACCTTCCATAGAAAGTATATTGCATGCTGTAATACTTCTATGACCGCTTCTGCAATATACAACTATTTTACTTCCTCTATATTCTTCTAATTCGTCTACATTAAAAAGTAACTCTTGAAGCGGTATATTTATAGCTCCTTCTATTTTATTTTCATGAAATTCTTCTTTAGTTCTTATATCTAAAAGTAAAAACTCTTCATTACTATTTAAAAGTTCTTTTAATTCGAATTTATCTATATTAGTATAACTCATAATTCACCTCTACCAAATATATATTTAATTATTTAAATATATACCCTATCTCTCTAAATTTAAGCTTAATTATCTGCAAACTAAGTAGTTTATTGTCCATTAATATAAAATAAGGGCCTCTCTTTTGAGATAAGCCCTTATTTTATATTAAATTAGAATTCTGCATTTCTTGGTGTACGTGGGAATGGTATTACGTCTCTTATATTAGACATTCCAGTTAAGTACATTATCATTCTCTCAAAACCTAAACCAAATCCAGAGTGAGTAGCTGTTCCGTACTTTCTAAGCTCTAAGTACCACCAGTAGTCCTCCTCTTTTAATCCCATTTCTTGAATTCTTTGTAATAATACATCTTCTCTTTCTTCTCTTTGAGATCCACCAACTATTTCACCAACTCCAGGAACTAATAAGTCCATAGCTCTTACAGTTTTTCCATCTTCATTCATTCTCATATAGAACGCCTTTATATCCTTTGGATAATCTGTTACGAATACTGGTGCATTAAATACTTGTTCTGTTATATATCTTTCATGCTCAGTTTGTAAATCATCTCCCCAAGTAACTGGATACTCAAACTCTACTCCTGATTTTTGTAATATATCAACAGCTTCTGTATAAGTTATTCTCTTAAATGATGAGTTAAGTACATTATTTAATCTTTCAAATAAACCTTTATCTATGAAGCTATTAAAGAATTCCATTTCTTCTGGAGCATTTTCCATAACATAGCTTATTATATATTTTATCATGTCCTCAGCAAGTTCCATATCATCTTCTAAATCACCAAATGCTATTTCTGGCTCTATCATCCAGAACTCAGATGCATGTCTTTGTGTAAATGAGTTTTCAGCTCTGAATGTTGGACCAAAAGTATAAACATTTCTAAATGCTAATGCCATTATTTCTGCATTTAATTGACCACTAACTGTTAAGTTTGCTTCTTTTCCAAAGAAATCCTTTGAATAATCTATATTCCCATCTTCAGTTTTAGGTATATTATTTAGATCCATTGTTGTTAATCTAAACATTTCTCCTGCACCTTCACAGTCACTTCCTGTTATAATTGGAGAATGTGCATATACGAAGTTTCTTTCTTGGAAAAATTTATGTATAGCATATGCTGTTAAACTTCTTACTCTAAACACCGCTGAGAATGTATTACTTCTCGGTCTTAAGTGAGCTATAGTTCTTAAATACTCAAGAGTATGTCTTTTCTTTTGTAATGGATATGAACTATCTGATAATCCTTCTACAGCTATACTACTTGCATGTATTTCTATTGGTTGCTTTGCTCCTTCAGTAGATACGACTTCACCTTCTACTAATATAGATGAGCTTATTGGTAACTTTGATATTTCTTTGAAGTTTTCTAATTTATCATCTGATAATATTATTTGCATATTTTTGAAGAAACTTCCATCATTTAACTCTATAAATCCAAAGTTCTTAGATCCTCTAGATGTTCTTATCCATCCAGCTAGTTTTACAGTTTTACCAATATATTCTTCTTGGTTTCTGTATAATTCTTTTACCGTTATAAATTGTTTTTGCATTAGTATTTCCTCCTTTGTAATTATAAATAAAAAAACCTTTCATCCCATATAAAGGGACGAAAGGTTATACTTTCGCGGTACCACCCTAATTGTCAAATATTTTGACCTCTTAGTTAAGCAATGCTTATGATCATAACGGGATCTTCCGTCTAGGCCTACTTGCAATTGCTTTCGGTTAGAAACTCCGAGATGTTCTTCAATATAAACTTCGTATTGGGCTTCCACCTAATCCCAACTCTCTGACACTACATTTTATACCTACTCTTCTCTTCACTGTTTTTAAAATTATATTATTTTAATTTTATTATTTCTATATTGTAAGAAGATTATACCAACTTCTAAATTTTTAGTCAATACCTCAATTCTTTTATTATAAAATATAAAACCGAAATATTTTTCCATATTTTGACAAAAAACTCCAAAAAATAATTCATTATTAACTGATTATTTGGTATAGTTTTATATAGATACTTTTATGCTTTAAAATTTGAGGTGAATTAATGAAAAATAATAAAAAGTTTATTAAAAATATATTCTGTACAATAGCTATTATAATTTTAAATTCCAGTTTAGCCTTTGCATATTCCCCTGAAAATATAAATTTTCGAAGTTTAACCATTGAAGATGGTTTATCTCAATCTACTGTTGAAACTATATTTCAAGATAGCCAAGGATATATGTGGATCGGAACTAATGATGGCCTTGACAAATATAATGGATATAGTTTCAAAAAATACACTAACGATATTTATGATAAAAATACAATAAGTAGTAATTATATTGTAGATATTGTTGAAGACAAAGAAGGTTATATTTGGGTTTCAACTATTAATGGTTTAAATAAAATTAATCCAAAAAATGATGAGATAGTAAATTATGTATCAGATTCAACAAAGGGTAATTTATCTAATGATCGAATTTGTGAAATTTTAGTTACATCTACTGGTAATATATTAGTTTCTACATCAAATGGATTAAACTTATATAATAGAAGTACTGATTCTTTTACAAGAATTTTAGCTAACAAAAATGACTTGCCTAGCCAGTATATTCATTCTATAGAAGAAGATTATTACGGTAATATTTGGTTGGGTACAGATTCTGGATTAGTTAAATTAGATAAACACTTTAATAAAGTGAAAGAATTTTCAAATAGAGAAATAGATACTATTGAAGATTATCCAGTATATAGATTATATAGCGATGGTAGTGATAAACTATGGATTGCAACACTTGGTTCTGGACTTATTAGGCTAAATCCTACTACTTATGATTTTAAAATATATACAAATAATGACTCTATTGATTCATTGCCTAATAATACTGTTAGAGACATAATTAGAGACTCAAAAGGAAGTCTATGGATTAATACTCATAGTGGTTTATCAAAATTAAATGAATCTAATGATACTTTTATAAATTATCAAAATAAAATTTACGACCAAAATAGCCTTATTGACAATAAAACCTACTGCCTTATTGAAGATAAAGGTGGTTTAATTTGGATAGGAACATACAAAGGTATATCAATATTTGATCCTAGCAGTGAGTTTAAACATTATAAGTCAGATCCATTTAATAAAAACTCTTTAAGCTATAGTATTATTCATGGCCTCTACGAAGATGATGATGGATATATATGGGCTGGTACAAGTTTGGCTGGTGTGAATATAATTAATAAAAAAAATAACAATATATATTTTTTAACTACCCAAAATTCAAGTATATGTGATGACTCTATAAATGACTTAACAGGTTATAATGATGAAATATATATAGGAACAGCTAATGGATTAGCCATTGTAAATAGAATATCTAAAGAGATTATTAATTTTACTTCTGATGATGGACTACCTTCTAGTTCTATAAAGTCTTTATTTGTTGATAGTAAAAATTATTTATGGATTGGTACAAATAGAGGATTAGCAATTATGAATTTAGATTCAAAAGAAATAATAAATATAACTAACATCCTTGAAAAGTATTCTGTAAATGATTTATTTATAAAAGAAATTTATGAAAGTAAAGCTGGTAATTATTATATTGGATGTTTTCTGGATGGAGGTCTAATTGAAATCAATCCTACTTATAATAAAATTCAAGTTTACAAACATATTGAAAATGATGATAATAGTATAACAAATAACTCAATAAGAACTGTCACAGAAGATATGTTTGGTAATATATTAGTGGGAACAAGCCATGGGCTAAATATACTAAATAAAAAAAATAATACCTTTACTCATTATACAACTAATGATGGTCTTCCTAATAATAATATCTATGGTATATTAGTAGACTCAGAAGATAATATTTGGATGAGTACTAATTCTGGTATTTCAAAATTTAATACTAAAACTAAGATTTTTGAAAACTTTACAGTAATAGATGGACTTCAAAGTAATGAATTTAATGGAAAAGCTTATTTTAAAAGCAAAGATGGAGATTTTTATTTTGGTGGTATAAACGGATTTAATATGTTTAGACCAGAAAATATAAGTGTTTCGAAGTTTACACCTAAAGTAATATTCGATAACTTTCAAGTAAAAGGTCTTCAGTATAGTGATATTTCTAATCATAAGTTTGAATCTAGCGAAAACAATATTTCTTTAAGTTTCTTCGTAGATGACTATAAAAATGTTAATGGTATACAATATTATTACAAGTTAGAAGGGTCTGATGAAAACTGGATTTTATCTCATACTAACAAGATAATTTATGCAAATTTATCTCCTGGGGAATATACATTTAAAGTCAAGGCTTTAAGCTACAATGGTATAATGGGTCCAGAAAGTAATATATCATTTACTATTAAACCACCTTTTTGGAAAAGTAATATAGCCATTTTTACTTACATATTATTAATACTAATTGCAGTTTATTTAAATGCTAATAAAGTTAGGAGATTAGATAGACTGGTAGAAAACAAAACAAAAGAACTTAGATATGAAATGAAAAAAAATGAAAAATTATTTGATAAATTAATAACTCTAGAAAAAAATAAAAATAACTACTTTGTTAATTTATCTCATGAATTAAGAACACCATTGAATGTTATTAACGGAACGGGTCAGCTTATAAGAGATTTTAATAAAAGGAAAGAATTAAATCCAGATAGATTAGAATATTATATAGACATAATGAGTCGAAATTGTAATAGACTTTTAAAAATTATTAATAATATTATTGATACTAGTAAACTTCAAAGTAATAGCTATGTTATAATTAAAGAAAAAGAAGATATCATTTATATAGTTGAAGAGACTATACTTGGTCTAAAAGATTATATAGAAAGTAAAGGTATCGAATTTACCATAGATACTATGGTTGAAGAAAAAATAATCGAATGTGATAAATATGAAATAGAAAGATGTATAGTAAATTTAATAGGGAATGCAGTTAAATTTACACCTCCTGGCGGTAGAATTGATGTATTTATAAGTGACTTTGGTGATACTGTTGAGATTAGTGTTAAAGATACAGGCATTGGAATTAGTAAAGAAAATTTATCTACTATCTTCGATAAATTTAATCAAGTCATAGACTCTACATCAGAAGTCAAAGGTGGTAGTGGTTTAGGATTAACTATTACAAAGCATTTAATTGAGCTTCACAATGGAAGAATATCTGTAAATAGTCAATTAGGTAAAGGTAGTGAGTTTATAATCACATTGCCAGCAACAATTAATCCTTAAATAAAGAAAACTTATAGCATATAGCTATAAGTTTTTTTGTTATTAGTTTATATAAAAAATTATATTTTACTTTTAGTATTTTTTAGTTTTAAATTTATTAAATTTAGTCAATAATTCCTTATTAGAGGTGATTATTTTGAAATATTTATTAACTTTTTTATTAGTACTTTTTTTTATATCTCCAAGTGTAGAAGATAGTAAATCTTTTTCTCAAGTTATGAGAGATGGATTTTATAATTATATAACATGTTTAGATAGGTCTTTTAATTATGCTAAAGAAAATATACCTTTAGTCAAAGAGTTAGCTAGTATTCCATATGAAAAAACCTATAAAAAAGTTATGAATAATCGTACTCTTACAAAACATCTTGTTTCTTCTGGTGAAACTATAGACGATATAATAAAGAAATATAATTATAATATTTCAAGTAGTGAATTAGATGACTTTAGGAAAGTTGTATATAAGGAAAATGAAAATATTATATCTGATAACTATAATATTCAATCTGGTGATTATATTTTAGTACCATCAGAGTAAATACAATAAAAATAAATGGCTATCTTAAACTAGATAACCATTTATTTTTATTTAAATCAAGTTTGACTTCCATTATCTACCCAATCTTTTGCGTGAATAACATTTTCTTCAGATGGAATAGTTACATTACTGTGTGGCATTATTTGATCTGCCTCTGATATAGGAGCATTTAATCCTTGATCAACAGCTAATTTTAAGTTTAGTCTTCTATTATTCTCCCCATTTAATGCAGTAGTACGATTTTGTAGCAAAATTATCACCTCTTGTTGTCTTTTTATTTATTGTCTGCATTTTTTTCACTACAATTCATGATATCAAAATATATATATAGTTAAAATTTTACTAATTTTTAATATATTAAATATTATTTGCTATAGCAACTATGGTGTCTCTTAAATTTAAAACACCATATCCTTGAGAGCTGTTTGGATAAGTGTAAATTGGATTTTTAGTTGCTCCAAGCATTAAGTATGTTTTTAATACTTTTGTAAATAATAATTTTCTTTGATAAGTTCCTAGGGTACTAATATATTCCATAATTAAAGCTAAAACACCACTGGTTAAAGAAGAACTAACCCCTGTTCCTGTTGACTTAATATAAGTACTATTTATAAACGGAGAAATAATATCTACACCCGGAGCAACAATATCTGGTTTTATGACAATATTAGATTTCATAGGACCTTTAGAAGACCCTATCCACATACCGTTAGTTTTATCATTAAATGCACCAACAGTAATAACATTCTCTGTAGCTCCATATAAAGTTATCGTTGAGTAAGAATTAGGATCTAAAAATCTAGTATTATTTGGTATTAAGTTTCCATTCGGTAAATATAAATCAAATTCACCTTTTGCAAAAAATTCTGGAAATACTCTTATGGTACCAATTCCTGGTCTTATATTAAATATTTTTATATATATTTCTTCATTTCCTGAAAGTATCCATGGGTAAGTAAGCTTAATTAAATATGGTGAATTTTCCAAATTAAACTTTCCTTTATACACTTCCTCATCTGGAGAATACTGAACGTTGTAACTTACTTCTCCAGTAGGGGATATAATCTCCACCCCCAGTCTTCCTGGACCATTGGGGCATATTGTAATATCAAGAGAATTTTGTTCTCCCACTTCAAGTGTTATATCTATAGGCTCAGATGAATCATCACTAAATGTTCCTTCATAATGTATATTTGTATTTCCTTCATTACCTGCTCCACTTACTAATATAACTCCTGAAGAATTTAAATATGGAAAAGTATCTAATAAATTTGTAAGTATAATTGATCTAGACCTCTCTGCTATTGTTAAATTTATAATAGTGTTTTTATTCTCTCTTTTTGATATATCTAATACATATTTAATAGCTGCTAAAAAGTCAGTATTTAAATAATTTATCTTTCCATTCTCATATGTTCCTTCATATGATTTTAATTTTACTACAACTAATTCACTCTTGGGTGCCACGCCTTTATATAATGGATTTAAAGCACCTCCACCTGATGCTATTCCAGCTGCAATAGTCCCTGTTCCTATATCATCTTTAGTTAAACTAGAGTCATTATTTGATATTGCATTATTTATATCTTGGCGAGTATATTCACTTCCAAATATCATACCTTCTGGTGGTGGATTTGTATTTCCATCTTGATCCCAAATTGAAATTATTTTACTAGTATTATCCTCATTAATAAAATCAGGATGCATATAATCAATTCCAGAATCTATTATCGCTATAATTGAACCTTCTCCTCCAATAGATAGATATGGACTATTTTCAATATAGTCAGTACCTGATGCATCGGTTACTGTTTCTCCATTTTCTACTCCATCTTGAATTTGTATTAGTGAACTCATAGGTTGGGCCTCTTGAACCCAAGTTATTTCACTTATACTTTCTAGTGTATTTTCATCAAAATTTTCATCTACATAAATTACTGCCAATTGACCATTTAGAATCATATACCTATTTATTCCATTTTCCTCTAATGCTTTAATAATATCTCCTTGATAAATTATAGAATAAGATTTTTCCATAAATACTCTCCTTATCTAAATATATCAAATGTATTTTTTATATTTAGTACCCCATACCCAGAGTTATTATTTGGATACTCTTGATCTTCTTCTCTTACTGCTCCTACTCTGAATAATGTTCTTAGCTTTTGGACAAATACTTTATTAGGATAGTTGTTATCTACAAGTAAGTATTCTATGAATATTGCTGCACATCCAGCTGTATAGCTTACACTAGGAGACGTACCTGTTATCATTCCATAACCACCTCCAGGATATGGACCTATAATATTTACACCTGGAGCTATAAAGTCAGGCTTTAATGATTCCTGTATTGTCGGTCCTCTAGAAGAACCTGGCCATAAACTTCTATTTATACTATCATAAGCTCCTACTGTTATAGTATCATTGTATGTTGCAGGATAGTTTATAGTACTTGATGGATTTGAATTTCTAAACTTAGTATCTGGGTTTAAAAATTCTCTATTCGGCAAATATGCATTGTATATTCCATTAGTTATATAATCCCCAGTTAACCTAATTTTCCATATGCCTCTTTTGACATTTATTAAATTTACTATAGTTTGCTGCTGTCCAGAGAAAGTGGTTGGATATACATATGTTATTGAATATAAAGTATCTTCTAAGTCAAATTTACCGGTAATAATATTAAAATCACTAACTTCTAACTCTTTGCTTATTTCTCCAGTAGGACTTATAATAGAAACTCTAGCTGTATCCGGTCTATTCATCCATATTTCTATATCAATATATTCTTCTTCATCAGTTATTTCAAGTTCTAACTCCTTTATATAACCTTTATTTAATAGTTTTCCACTAGTATGAGTTTGAGTATTTCCTTCATCTCCTGCTGCCGATATTATACAAAGTCCTCTAATATAAAAAGCTAGATTAGTTAGATTTCTTGTCGTAATACCAACCAAGCTATTTGAACCAGTATACTCGTTTATTATTAATGGTCTATTTAAATTAAAAGCTTTTTCATATGCATATTGACCTGCAATATAACTCATAGCATTATTATAATAACCATTTATTTTTCCTAATTTTACAACTATAAGTTCAGCATCTTCTGCAACACCCGCATAATCTTTATTTACATTACCAAGCCCTGCACATATTCCAGATAAAATTGTTCCATACCCTTCATCATCACTTGATAAAGTAGAGTCGTTGTTTGATATTGCTTCATTTATTTGATCTCTAGTATATTCTGTTCCTATATTATATCCATTTGGAGGGCTTCCGTCTTTTGTTTGATCCCATAAATAAACTATTTTAGACGTTCCATCTGGATATATAAAATCTGGATGCAAGTAATCTATACCTGATGCTATTATAGCTATAAGAACTCCTTTACCGCTTAGCGTTAAGTTAGGATTGTTTTTAAAAAAATTAACTCCAATTTCTTCATTTGCATTAACTCCATTTGTAGTTCCTTGAGATATTTTTCCGAATAAATCAAGCCTAATTAAAGGTTCTACTCTAACTATTTGAGAAATTGATCCTATTGCTCTAATTTTTTCTGCTGTAATATTATTAAAGTATACTACACCAAAATTTTCACTTAATTTATAAAACTCGTCTTCTGGAGCTACTTTTTTTAGTTCTTCTTCAAATCCATTTGTAAATTCTACATTCATTCCATTTAGGTTTAGTGGAGCTCTAGAATAATTTATACTTCTATCAAAACTGTCATTATATTTTTTCTTTTTTCTTTTTTTCCTAATAAATTCTAATTCATTATTCATATTTGCCATTTGATCCAGTTCTAATGTAGCTAGATCTAGTAAACCGTATCCTCGTAAGTTATCTGGATAACTTATGTATTCTGATCTTTTTGCAGATTTGAGAAGATAAGCTTTTATTTTCGCTGAATACATATATGGATCATTACCATCTACAACCCCCCACTGCATAAGTAGTGAGCATACACCACTTACATGCGGAGTCGCCATACTAGTTCCCGTTAGTGCACCTTCATTTCCCCCTGGAAGATAAGATAATATATCTTCTCCTGGTGCTAATATATCTGGCTTTAATGCACATCGTCTATAATCCCCTTCTCCTGAAAAAACAGATGCAATATCTGTTCTTGAATTATAACTTCCTACGGTAATAACTCTTCTAGAAGTACCAGGTACAGTAACGGTAAGCTCAGTAGTTGGTTCTAAGAATCTAGTGTCCCTACTTAGACCTTCAGATGTAGGTAAATATATATCTATATTACCTTCAACTATTTGTATCGGAATAAAAACTATCTTCCAGATTCCTGGAGTGATATAAGTGTCGGTTGTTAATTGAAATGTAATTCTTCTTTGTATAGAGTATGGAGCTATAGGAAAAAAGTATCCCTTTATCCTTGTACTACCTATAGAGTTCCTTATTTCTCCTGAAGTCAAAGAAATAGCTTGAGTTTTTTGGTTTGATGGGTTCACCAAGTAAACATTAAAATCATCTGCAAAGTTCGGCCATATGTTTATATTTATTATTCTTTCATTTTCCCCTATAGTAAACTCAACCTCTTCTGTTCTATTTTCGAGCTTTATATTTTTATGTCCGCCTTTATCTCTGTTATTTCCAGCAGCTACTGATATATTATTTTTCCAAAACAAACACATATCGTCTATATACTGTTCAAATAAAGATAAACCTCTATGAGAACCCTCATTACTACCATAACTAATATTTATAGATACAGGCATTTTTAACTCTAAAGCTTTGTCTAGTATAAATTTTATAGCTCTCATAAATTCTGTACTTCTTGAATAATTGTCTACAGTTCTACTTCCTACTTTAACAACTATTAAATTGGCTTCATTTGCAATTTGAGCTGCAATACTAGCAACGTGTGTTCCATGAAAGTTAGTTAGTGATATCGGTATACTTTTATTTTCCATTGCATTATTTATATCTTCATTAGTATATAATGTTCCCTCTTTAAATCCATCTGGTGGATTGCCTGGTATGTCTTGTATCCAATAGTAAAGTATCTTAGACCTTCCATTACTATCTTTAAAAACAGGTAATGTATAGTCTATTCCCGAATCTATTAGGCCTAACAAGGTTCCTTTACCTGTTAATCCACTTCTATTTTTAAAAGATGTTATTCCTGTACTTGAAAAACTTTGAGTATCTTGTGTTTCTAATATAAACGGCTTTTCTACATACTCAATTTGAGAATATGAAAGTAAGTTTCTAATCTTATTTTCGTCATCAGTAGTTATTATTGCATATACAGGACTTAAAATTTCTACACTCACTCCTAATTCATCCTCTAATGCTAATATATCACCATTATACTTAACTACTACTTCATACTCGATGATATTCACCTCCAAATATTCTATTTTAACTTTATATATACTTATACATATTATTGAGGTTTTCTAAAATTTGTTAAAATTTATTAAATATATGTGTATCTATAATAAATTTATTGTATAATACTACTATTAATTATATTGATATGAAGTAAGTATATATGACTAAAACTAAAAAGGATGTGTTATTTTGAAAGATAAAAAGATTTATTTTAATATTGTATTGACAGTAGTTGTTTCTTATATTCTTATAAAGCTCATTGATAACTACAATTACTTTTTTGATGTAATTACTTTACTTTTATCATTGCTTACACCATTTGTAATAGCATTTATATTGGCATATATACTAAATCCAATTGTTAACTTATTAGAAAAAAAACTAAAGATTAAAAGAATTTTTTCATTATTTATTACATATGGATTTTTTGTATTACTTTTAGGAGCATCTATCCTTTTTACAGTGCCCTCTATTGTTAGTAGCTTAGCTGATATAGTAAATCAATTACCAGTATATGCAACTCAAACTCAAGAGTTTTTAATTAGTTTTGTAGAGAGCTTAAAACATGTAGACCCTAATACTTTAAAAGATGTTGCTAACAAAACAATGGCCGCTATGCCTGAATTTAGTAATATATTTATAGGATATATTGGAAATATATTTAACACTACATTTTCAATAGGTAAATTTATAGTTCAACTTGGACTTGCCTTCATAATATGCTTCTATATTTTGTTAGAAAAAGAAAGCTTTATAACATTTTCTAAAAAGTTAGTTTATATTTTGCTAGGTGAAAAATTTGGTAAATTTACTTTAGATGTGTGCAGTACTTTAAACTCTAATATAGGTAAATATTTCTCTGGTAAGATACTAGACTCTGCTATAGTTGGTATTTTATCTGCTATAGGTCTTTATTTTGTAGGATCTAAATATGCATTATTATTCGGTACTTTAGTTGGTTTTATGAATTTAATACCGTACTTTGGACCTGTAATAGGTATGGCACCTGTAGTTATAATAAATCTATTCTACAGTCCTAAAATAGCTTTATTCTCTCTAATATATCTAATATTAGTTCAGCAATTAGAGGTGGCTATTATTGAACCTAAGATTGTTGGTGGTCAACTTGGACTTAGTCCATTTTTAACAATACTAGCAGTTACTATAGGTGGTGGATTCTTCGGAATTCCAGGTATGATTTTATCAGTTCCAATTATGGGAGTTCTTAAAATATACATTGTTGAATTCATAGATTCTAAACAAATAAATTTAAATAACTAAATAAATATTATAAATAACTAAATGGCTATTTCTAAATTAGAAATAGCCATTTTCAATATATAATTATATATTAATCTAATTTGATATTTTAATAATTTTTAGTTTACTTCTTAAATATTGTTTTACCTTCTTTTATAGTTTCTAAAACTTGAATAGTTTCTAACTCTTCAACAGGTATAGTTAAAGGGTTTTTATCAACTATAACTAAATCTGCTAATTTACCAACTTCTAGAGATCCTTTTATATCTTCTTCAAAGTATTGATAAGCACCATTTATAGTAACTGCCTTTATTGCTTCTATTACAGGTATTCTTTGATGTTCTCCTAAAACCCTACCTGATTCTGTTTTTCTATTTACTGCATTATGTATACCTAATATTTGATTAGGGAATTTAACTGGTGGGTCTTGATGTAAAGTAAATTTTATACCTTCTTCTAATGCCCAGCCAATTGGAGATATATTTTGTGCTCTTTCAGGACCAAATACTTCATCATGATGTAAATCACCCCAGAATCTTACATGATCATTAAAGAATGTAGGTATAGCACCTATTTCTTTTACATCTTTTAATTGATCTTTTCTTAATGCTTGACAGTGAACCATTACTGGTCTTAAATCAGCTTTGCTTCCTGTTATTTCTAAAGCTTTTTTATAACATCTTAAGAATTGAGCACATGCTTCATCTCCATTTACATGAGTATGAACTTGTATATTTAAATTTATGCAATCTACAAAATATTGAGTAACAACTTCATCGCTTTGAGTTCCATATCCACAATAATCAGAATCAAATCCTTCTGGAACAACATGATATGGTTTGCTTAACCATGCTGTAAATCCTTGAGGTGAACCATCTAGCCAAGTTTTTCCTCCAGCTAATTTATAATGATTCTTATACTCTCTTTTTGGAGTTCCTTCATTTGTCATTAATTGAGTTGTTACAGGTTGAGTTGCTAAACCAACTATATCTATAATTAACTTTCCAGTATTAGCACAAGTATCTAGTATATGAGTATACCCATTTGATAATTCAACAGATGCATCTTGAGTAGTAGTTATCCCTAAAGATGCGTATACCTTTTGTACTCTTTCAACAGCTCTTAAAACATCTTCAAATCCTGGAGATATTACAACTTTCTTCTTTTCACTATCTAATATAGCATTTTCCTCTAGCACTCCATTTGGTTCTTTAGAGTCTGGAGATACAGTTCTTACTACTCCACCTTCTGGAACTACATAATCATCACCAACATATCCATATAACTCTAATGCCTTAGAATTAACACATGCTAAGTGTCCAGATGCATGCGAAACTGTTATAGGTACTTCTTTGCTTACTGAATCTAAGTCAAATTTAGTAGGATGTTGACCATCTTCAAATTTAGTATTATCATATCCAAATCCTATTAACCACTTATCACCTTGTGGTGGATTTTCATTTAATTCTTTCTTTAACCTTTCAACTAACTCTTCTCTTGATGTAACATCAGATAAAGTTACAATCATTAAAGTTTGAGCTGTTGCTACTACATGCCCATGTGGATCTATAAATCCTGGAAGTATAGTTTTACCACAAAGGTCTACCTTTTCAGTTGATTCATCACATTTAGAAAGTATTTCTTCATTAGTCCCTAACGCTTTTATTAAACCGTTTTCAATTAAGATAGCTTCTTTTACAGATTCTTCTTTATCTACGGTAATAATATTTCCATTAAAATAAATTTTTCTATCCATTATTCTGTCTCCTTTGTGATTGTATCTATATTTAAAGTACAATTATAGATTATATATTTTATAAAAATAAGTCAATGGATTAATAATATATATCATCAAATACTTTCAATAAATTCAAATACATCTTGAATAATTCATATTAGTTCTAATTTAAATTTGTTTTAAAATTGCCACTTATAATTTTTGAGTAAACTAAAGCTTTTTGTAGTCTTTCTAATATTTCTTCTTTGTCATCAATAACTATATCTTTTCTATTTTCCCATACATCATCAAAAAATTTATCACAAATATTTTTAAACTCATGATCATTTAAGATTGCATAATCATTTTTATTATTTTCAGGATGTATAGGTATTAATTTTAAACTTTTTGATAAATATAACGATGGATCTGCACTATCCTTAAAGTCATCTACAAAACTACCGTCTAATAATTTTAATTCAACAACATCTGATTCTAATATTAGTTTTTCAATATATTTTAAATGTCTTTCTCTTTGCTCAAAGGTTAAAGTAACAGGATTATTAAAGAAATTAAGTTCTCCTGATGATATATATCTCTTTAGCTCTGATGCATAAATTAAAACCTTCAGTTTTGATGAATAGGTTACACTTTGTAAAAACATATTTATATTTTTTAATTCATCTAATAACTCTACATTATCACCAAATACAGTTTTAGAAACTTCTTCAAATAAGTCAAAAGGCATAAGCAACTCGTTCATAGCTCCGATTAGCCATCTCAAATCCTGTCCCATAATATACTGTATGTAGATCTTTTCTTTTATTAAATCTATAGAACTTGCTTTTTTAACTAGTAATTTCCCTTGATTTTTGAATAACTCCTCTAGGTTGTAATACATTTCGTCTATAGTTTTCTTTTCCTTTGACATACTTGTAAACAAACATCTCTTATCTCTTGTATAAACTGCACTATGAAAAATCCTATTTTTTATAACTGCTACAATAGAATTTGAATCTATATTACAATTATAAACTTCAAAGTCCATGCACGCATGCAGTGCTATCATATTTATTATTAAAATAGTATTAATTATTATATCATCTTCATTACCTTCAAATCCTATTATTAACTTTATTTTCACTTTACTTTGATCTTCTAGCTGAGCTAATTCTGACTTCATAAGTGCTATTGACATTTTATCATTTGGATTTATTTTATATAAATTTGCACATATTATCATATCTAAATCATTGCATTTAGTTATAAATGATTCAAAATCCTTCGATAAATATTGCTTTCTCAATCTAGGATTAATATGAATCATACCATTGTAATTATCTTCCCAATGAGTACTTTTATATATATTAGGTAAGCTTTTTTGTGCTGTCTCCATATATGATTCTTTTAAGTTTTCTTCTAAGTACTGTATTAAAACCTCATCATTATTTATGTTTGCATCTATTTCAAAATAATTTTTAAGATCTTGCATTGAAGTAGATGTAAGAGAGTTAACTATAAACTCAGCTGTAGATTTACATATATTTGATATACTTTTTTGAGTTGGTAAATTTTTACCATTAATCCATTTGCTAATATATGAAATATCATATCCTAATGATTTAGCTAGAGTACTTTTCTTTTGATTTGATAAATACAATAACTTTTCTAATAACTGTCCAAATGTCATATTTTTCATTTGAATTCCTCCATATGTCTCTATTTTATATTAATAATACTATATCTTACTTAGAATTGCATATTCTAAGTATATGGTATTTTTTGTTTGATACTTTCTTGAATATATTGAATTTTTTTGTTATTTTTTTCAAATCAAGTCCAACTCATGCAAAATCAAGATTATTTTTTCAGTTTTATCCATGTTAATATTTAAGTTGCTTATTAATCTTATTTTAATAAGATTAATAAGGTTTAATTCATACTAAACAATTAAATAAAAGGAGAACTTATAAAATGACTACTTTAAACAAAGACAAAAAGTCAAAATTCGCTACAGGGTGGCTTATAGTAGTTGCGTGTATGCTTATACAGGCAATTCCATTTGGTGTTGCATCTAACATACAGCCACAGTTCGTAAGTTACGTTGTAGAAGAAAATGGATTTACACTAGCTGGATTTTCGCTAATATTTACATTAGGTACTGTTGTATCTGCAATAGCATCTCCATTTATAGGAATGATGTATAACAAGATAAACCTAAAAACAATGTATTTATTAGGAACAATTCTTTCAGGTGGAGGATTCTTAGCATTCTCTATGTGTAAAGAGTTATGGCAATTCTATTTAGTTGCTGGCGTTGTTCAAGTTGGTACAGCTGCAATATCTTCAATAGGTGTACCTCTACTTATAAATGGGTGGTTTGATGAGTTATCAAAAGGAAAAGCTATGGGTCTTGCATTTGCAGGTGGTTCTATAGGTAATATATTCCTTCAACAAATGACAGCTTTCTCGTTAGCTAATAATGGTGCATCTAAATCTTACTTAATGTTTGGTTTACTTTCATTAGCTGTTGGTATACCTGTTACATTATTATTCTTAAGAATGCCTAAAGATAGTTCTGAAATAGTTAAGGGTAAGAAAAAAGAAGGTGAAGTTAAAGCTAAAGCTGAGTCTAACGATGTAGATTGGGGATATTCTTTAAAAGAAGCTAAGAGCTTAAAATTCTTCTGGGTATTTGCCCTAGGATTATTCTTCTTAGGAATGTACGTTTCTGCATTAGCAGTTCAATATCCAGCTTACTTAAAGTTACACTTAAAATTAGATCCTATGATAGTTGGTATGGTTGGTTCTATATTTGCTTTATGTTCATTAGGCGGAAACTTATTTGGTGGTATAATATTTGATAAATTAGGTATTACTAAAGGACTTATGGTTGCTGCAGTATTAGCTGCTGCATCTTGTTTAGCATTAATATTCTCTGGTCAAATGCCTATACTTGCACAAGTATTCGCTGCACTAAAAGGATTATCTGTTTTTGCATACATGATGGGACCATCTTTACTAACAGGTTCATTCTTCGGCAAAAAAGAATTCGGTGCTATACTTGGTGTTGTTCAAATATTCTTCGCTGTAGGATTCGCAGCAGGTTCTTCAGTATTCGCTTTATTAGTTGATAAAGCTGGTTACGGAGCTGCTTGGACAACTATATTAGTATTCATAGGAATATGTTATGCTTCATTAATAGTTGCATCTATAGGAATGAGTAAGTTAAACAAAAAAAGAATCGAAAATATGCAAAATTCTAACTTAAAAGAAGCTATGTAATATTAACTTTAGAATTTTCTTATTTATAAATTTAAAAGCGATGAGTTTTCTCATCGCTTTTTCTATATTAATAACTTGGAATTAATTCACACTCTAAATCTTTTAAATATACTTCTTTATCTTCTAAACTTTTTAATTTCTCATTTTCTTCCTTAAATGAGTTTGTTATTAAAGCTTTTATATCTACTGCTGGCTTATCTTCAACTTTTACAACTTCTCCTTCCCACGTTCTTATCATAATATAATCAGTTCCTTTTGATATTAGATATTGTGGAAGTAAAGGAGTTTTCCCCTTACCTTTTGGTGCGTTTATTATATATGTTGGTATTGCCATTCCAGAAGTATATCCTCTTAAATATTCCATAATCTCCATACCATCATCAATAGATGTATTAAAGTGTTTAGTTCCTTTTACATGCTTACTATGGAATATATAATACGGCTTTACTCTTATTTTTAATAATTCATGATTTAAACATCTCATAACAAACTTATTATTATTTACTCCATTTAATAAAACAGCTTGATTACCTAATGGTATACCTGCATTTGCTAATTTTTCACAAGCCAATTTTGACTCTTTAGTAATCTCCATTGGATGGTTAAAATGTGTATTTATATATATCGGATGATATTTTTTTAATATATCGCAAAGTTCATCAGTTACCCTTTGAGGCATAGTAACTAGTGTTCTACTCCCTAGTCTTATATAATCAACATGAGGTATTTTTCTTAATTCGCTAATTAACCATTCTAACATATTGTCACTTAAAGTTAATGGATCCCCTCCTGTTATTAATACATCTCTTATTTCTTCATTATCCCTGATATAATCAATTGACTCTTGTAATAACTCTCTAGGTTGATGACAATCTTTTTGACCTATATTTCTTCTTCTCTGACAATGTCTGCAGTACATGGCACATTCATTTGTTACATTTATTATTAATCTATCTGGGTATCTTCTAGTTATGCTTCCTGCTGGATTAGTAAATTCTTCTCCCATTGGATCTAAGTCATTTTGCTCATCGCCTAATTCTACTATAGATGGTATAGACATCAATTTTATAGGGTCCACAATATCATCTGGATTAATTAAACTTAAATAGTATGGAGATATCGCCCATCTAAATTGACCTTCAACCTGTCTTATTTGCTCAATTTCTTTGTCTTTTAATTTTAATATTTTTGATAGTATTTCAACATCTGTAATTCTATTTGATAATTGCCATTTGTAGTCATCCCAATTTTCTTCAGTTCCACCTAAAACACTTAATATAAGCTTTTTTCTCTCACTTATCTCATTTTCCAATTCTAAACCTTTTGGTATTTGTTTTCTAATTTTAATATAATCTTCTATTCTTGATTTTAATTGTGATGCTCTCTCTAGTGAGATTTTTGTGCTTTCATTCATAAAATTATCCCCCCTCTTTAGTAATTCTTTGTATTTTATACCTTGGGATAATTTTAGCACACAACAAATATTTTTCCAACAAATATCAAAGAATCATATCAAAAATCACATAATCTAAGTATTTTCATCAATTTTTTTACTTAATCTTCCCATCATATTTTTAGAAAAATTAGATATATCATCAGGAACACACATAGATTCTGCTAATAAAACATAAATCTCTATTGCTCTTTTATAATCTCTTTTTCCTGTATAAGCTTTATAAGCTTCTTGTGATAATTCTTTTGATGCAATGCTTATTCTATCAAATCTTCTTTTCAATTTTCATCTCTCCTAAATAATAGTATTCTTATTAAGAATTTTATTATTTTTAAATTAAACATATTACAAATACAAACTAAAGAAGATGTAAATAAAAATTTTGCATTGCTTATATCATAACGACCATATCCATTACTCTGTTTTAATTAATTAACATTATAAAAAAATCAGATTAAAATACTAAAATATTATAGTATTTTAATCTGACTTTATAATTTTCCTTTTCATATAAACTCAATATTATTTAAAAGCTTTTACATCACTTCTCGCAACTTCTTTTCCATCCTTTATAGCAAATACATAAATCTCTAAATTAACTTCATCTTCATTTAAATCAATGATATAGTTAGTTTCACTTAAATCTTCTCCAACTAGCATAAATTCTTGATTTCCTTTAGATATATCTTTTACATAAACATTATATTTACAATTGTCTATAGAATTCCAAGATAGAATTATTCTTTTATTCTCTGTATCTAAAGATGCAGAAACATTTAAATCATCATTTTCTTCTAATTCTGTAGAATGTTGTATGTTTACTAAGTTACTAGCATCTGTATTTCCATTATCAGTAACTCCCACAACATAGAAATCTAAATTTATACCTTTCAAATCTCCTATATCTAACTCTATAGTAGTTTTTATTTTATTTTGACTATCTAAATCTATTTTGTCCATTAATATAGACTCAACTACTTTATAATTAGTATCTCCTAAAGAATTATTTCTCATATATATATCATATTTGTATATGTCTTTTAAACTACTCCAAGTTAGATTTATTACTATCCTATTATCAATTATTTCATATTTTGAAATTAAATCATCAATTAATTGATTTAATAGAGATTCCTTAATCACTTTAACTGTTACAATTTGTGATTTTTTATTTTCTCCAATTCCGCAAGAAACTAAAACTTTCTCTTCACCTTCTCTAAGACCGACTACATTACCATTTCTATCTAGTCTTATTGCTCTTTCTATTGGTAGTTTAGATTCAACTAGTTGATATTCTACAGGAGGGTGTTTTAATCCATTTGGACTTGTTATAATTTTAGGATCTATTTTTTTTGAAGCTCCGACTTCAACTTCTATAGACTTATCTACATCTAAACTTGCTACTTTAGCATTTATTTTATATCTAATAGAGTCTACTTTATCTCCTGATTTAGCATATATTGTTGCACTTCCAACTCCAATGGCTTTTACCTCATTGCCTACAATTCTTAATACACTTTCATCAGAACTTTCATATGTTACTTCATAATCATCTTTAAACCTTTTAAAATCTACTTCTATGACACTATCTAATTTAGCACTATCTCCAACAAAAACTAAATCTCTATCTATATTTAGATCTAAATTTTCTACTTTCGGGTCAACAACTAATACTGTAGCTTTCTTAATTACACGTGAGTTTTTTACTACTGCTATAGACGAATATCCTTCTTTCAATCCTATCATTGTTGCAGTATTTTTTTCTTTAGAATCATTATCTATTATTTGTATTACCTTACTATCATCCAATACTCTAAATTTTATATCTGGATTTTTTGCATACTTAGGTATTTTTATATAATCTCCGCTTGATAAAGTAACTTCTTCTCCTAATCTTATTACATACTTGTCTATATCTTGTATGTATTCTCCATTAATAATATTAATATCAACACCTTTTATCATTGGCTTTAGGATACCAAATTTAAAAAGGTAGTACTGAGACACAAGTAATAGAGGAATTAGAAATATTATAGTCAATTTTTTTATTTTATCTTTATCACTTATCCTCACAAATTCACTTCCTTTAGTTATCGTTATATTTGTTACCCTAAGTAACCTAATTTCAATATTGCCTTTTATTAATTATAAACCATAAAATAGAAAGTTAAAACAAAATCACATTACTTTATATATAAATTATAACACTATTTTTATACATTAAAAATTATTTTAGCTTTGATTCATATGATTATTATATTTATCCCTTATAAAGTCAATAATATATTTAAATAAATACATTATTGAGGTGCAAATATGACAAACTTAAAAGAAACTTTGTTAAATGAAATACCTAATTTTAAAGATTTTTCATTAAAATTTTATAATGGTGAAATATCCAAAATGGAATACAAAAGATTTTCTGGAGCATATGGAGTTTATGCTCAAAGAGATCAAAAATCTTTTATGATAAGATTGAGAGTATCTTCCGGTGTTCTATCTCGTTCTCAACTTCATACAATCTATCAATTGGCAAATAAGCATAATATAAGCCACATTCATTTTACAACTAGACAAGCTATACAACTTCATGGTATAAATGTTGAATCGGTTTGCGATATTATGGAACAAGGAATAAAAAATAATATATTTACTAGAGGTGGCGGAGGAAATTTCCCTAGAAATGTTGGTTTATCTCCTCTATCAGGAGTTGACCCAGATGAAGCATTTGATGTAGCTCCTTATTCAATAGCTACAGACAATCACTTTATGAGTAAAATTACAACTTACCATTTACCTAGAAAATTAAAAGTATCTTATTCTAGTTGCAGTTCTGATACTGCACATTGTACCGTTCAAGATTTAGGATTTATCGCTACACTTAAAAATAATGAACCTTATTTTAAAGTCTTTGTAGGTGGTGGACTAGGTCAAAATCCAGCTGTTGCTTTAGAACTTGACGAACTTGTAAAGCCATCTGATGTACTTTACTATGTTGAGGGTCTTACTAAAATGTATATGGAGTATGGTGACTATAAAAACCATGGTAGAGCAAGAGTTAGATATATGGTTAGTAATTTAGGAGAAAATGAATTCTTAAGAATATTTAAAGATTTTGTAGCTAAAGAAAAAGAAAAAGGTGGACTTGATCTTAATCCTGATCCAATAATATATGATGAAGGTGGTCCTGAAATAGACTTACGTCATCCTAGATTAATAAAACAAAAACAAGCAGGTCGATACAGTGTATATATACATCCAATAGGAGGAATTTTGCCTCTTAAAGATTTAAAAGCTTTATTATACGAATTAGATAAATGTAAAAATCCTATGATGAGATTAGCTATGACAGAAGGACTATATGTTATAAATCTTGATGGGAATGAAGCTAAAAAAATACTTGAAGCTACCGAATCTATGAGTGGAAATACTAGTATAGAAAAAAGTGTTGCTTGTATAGGTGTTCCACTTTGTCAAATGGGTATTCAAAATAGTCAACAAATGTTACAAGATATAGTATCTTACTTTAGAAAAAATGGTACGGAAGATATTTTAAATGCAATACCAAGAGTTTATATATCTGGTTGTATGAACTCTTGTGCAGTACATCAAATAAGTGCAATAGGATTGACTGGTAAAAAGAAAAAAGTTGATGGTACAGTTACTGATGCGTTTGGAATGTTTGTAAATGGTAATTTCCATCTTGGTGAAACTAGACTTGGTGATTTTGTTGGTGATTTTAAAGCTACTGATTTACCAAAGGTATTATTTGAAATAGGGACAGCAGTAAATAATAGTAAAAAAGACTTTTATACTTGGATAAAAGAAAATAAAAATGAATTAGATGATATAGTATCTAATTACCAAATATAAAAATTATACTCTAATATTTATAATAATTAAATCAAGTTTGGTTAAAATAAAATTACTAGATTTATCTATGTAAAATCAGTACTATATTTTTACTATATCATGATAACCATATAAATGTTACATCACCCACTATAGTATATTATGTACTATAAAAATTAGTTTAATTATTATTTATATCAATGTATATAATAAATGGTCTAGCCTCTATCTAACTAATTATCCTTAATTATACTTAGATAAATCTATTTATATAATGCTCTGGATAACATCCAGAGCATTTATCTATTCATATAAAACTATAGCTAGTACTTCTAAATCACAAACTCCTATATTTTCTAGGTAATGTTTATTTCCATTTGCTGTATAAACAACATCACCCTCATTAACTTGAACTATTTCACCATTATCTAATACTTGTCCAGTTCCTTTTAATATATAATATACTTCAAAATCTTCTGTATGATCATGCATGCCTATAGAATTCCCTCTAGGAATAGTTAATTTAGCAAATAACTTACCCTTTCCTTTTAACTCATCTCCACTAATTATATGTTCTCTCTTTACATTCCCTTTACCATTTCTAAGATTTCCTTCTTCAACTAATAATTCATCTTTTCTTTTTATCATAATAATCAACCCCCTCCTAGAAATATAGTAACACAACTTATATAAGTTTATATTTTATATAGCAATATACTATATAATTTTACCTGATTTAATTCTAAAAAAGGCTAGCTAATTTAGCTAACCCTACTTAATTATTCTTTTATTTCAACTTCATACTTAGATAATACATCATCTAATAATATATTTTGTTTATTATAAGATAGTTGCTCAATTATTGAATCTTTCTTATCATCGAAAGAAGCTTGTTCTTCTCCAGTTTTCTTAATTATATGATAACCATAATCACTTTCTACAACATCATCGTATATTTGATTATTTTTTAGAGAGAACACTGCATTTTCAAAACTCTCTACCAACTCTCCCTTTTGGAAGAATCCTAGATCTCCACCATCTGAGGCTGTTGTATCCTCCGAATATTCTTTAGCTAGACTAGCAAAATCTTCTCCTGACTTAGCTTTTGCTAGTATTTTTTCTGCCTTTTCTTTTGCTTTAGCCTTTTCATCGTCACTTAATTCGTTACCTTCATCATCTGTAGTCTTTATTAATATATGAGAAGCACTAGCTTCTAAAAACTCATCTTTATTTTTATCATAGTAGTTTTTAGCTTCTTCTTCTGTTACATCGGTTACTTCTCCCATGTATTTTACTGCTATAAGTTCTTTCTTTAACTCTTCTTTAAGCTCTTCTTTAGTTAATTTGAATTTTTTTAAATATTCTTTTTCATCCATGCTAAAATCTTGCTCTATGGAACTCATTGTTGTTTCATACTCTGAATTTACTTCATCATCTGTAACTGTAACTTCATTTTCTACCGCATCCATGTACATAGCTTCTACAGTTGTCATATAATCTAACATACTGTATTCATAAGTAGCAATTTCTTCATCCGTTAACTTTGTTTTACCTTGTAAATAAAATAACGGATCCATTTTCTTCTGAAGTTGTTTTCCAGTTATAGATATATCTCCAACAGTTGCATAAACCTTAGTATTTGAATAATTTTTAGCAGTTGCAGGTAATTCTCTTCCTATATTTTTACCAAATCCAAATCCTATTCCTGCAAATATAAATCCTAATAAAGAAAATACTACAAAATTCTTCTTATTATAGCTAAATTTCAATTTTTCTCTTTTTTTCTTAACTTTAGATTTTTGTTCTATATTATCTATTTTAGAATTTAACTGTTTATCCTTTATTTCTTTATCTTCTGACATGATATACCTCCTTAATATTTTATTCCAATACTAGAACTAATATCATATTACATTATTTGAAATCAAAGTGTGTGAATAAAAAGTGAAGGTATTATGAAGTTAATGTGAAGTTAAATGTTCCTTAGACTATATCTTATTTCACATCTCCCAACCTTACTATATCCGTATTTTAATATCTCAGTAATTTCATTTTTATCTTTATTTAAGTACTCTGAGCAACTGGATATAGATTTAAATACTTCTATAACTTCTCCTTTTTGATTTAGTAGTTCTATCTTTTTATTACCGCCTCTTTTAATTATCGCCCCGTACTTTTTAAAATAATCATCATATTCATAATCCATAAACTCAAACTTATAGTGCATTTTTATAGGTTCTATTTTATCACTTGATAAAATATCATTTCTTCTATTTTCTGATACCCTGCTACTAAATATTTTATTATTTAATTCATTAAACAGTTCAATTGGTGTTTTGCTACTATCTAGATATTCACACTCATCTTTAACTACTTCTCCAAGCTCTCTTCTTAAGTAATTAATTGCACCACCTAAGTAGTCTGTATGACCGTACTTTAAGTTTTCTTTTATATATGCTACTGGTATCTTAAGCTTTTTACTACATTCCTTATACGTTTTAAATTCTAAAACTTCTTCATTATATAAGTCTATGGATCTTATTCCTTTTTCTCTTTTTATCTTTATATTATTTATATACTCTTTGTTTTCTCTTAAGAATTCATTTAATTTTTGTTCTGTATCTTCTAGGATATCTACTTTTTCAACTTTTATTTGATTATGTTCTATAATAGAATCTTCTAGTAAATTACATTTGTCAATATCCTTCTCTAAACTGATTTCATCAAATGAAACTTCTTCTATATCTTTACTACTTTGTAAGTAATAATTTTTATTTTTTTCAAATTCTATATCTTTCTTTTTGTTAATTAAGTTAAAAAGTTTCTTAAACAATTACAATTCCTCCTAAGTTCTACTATCTTTTACTATGATGACATATATAATATTACTAAATTATGTATTATTAGTAAACTAAGGTGTAAAAAATAATGGTATACTTATATTCTTTCTTTGTTAAAATTTAAATTAAATTATTTTTTATTTTTTTGGTATAATATAAATAGTTAATTATATATTACTGTATAAAAGGGGGATATTATGAAAAATCTTTTAAATGAAGCTAATAATTGTCTTCTATGTAAAAATGCTAGATGTCAAAAAAATTGTCCAATAAATACTCCTATACCTGATATAATAAAACTTTTTAAAGAAAATAAAATCGAAGAAGCTGGAAAAATTTTATTTGAGAATAATCCGCTATCTGCTATATGTGCAATTGTATGCCCTCATGAGAATCAATGTAGCGGTAATTGTATAAAAGGTATAAAAGGAGAACCTGTTCATTTCTATGAAATAGAAGAGGAGATTTCTAAAAATTATTTAAAAAATATGAAAGTAACAAAACCTAAGTCAAATAATTTAAAGGTTGCTGTAGTAGGTTCTGGTCCTGCTGGTATAACAGTTGCTTTAGATTTAGCTAAAAAAGGTTACGATGTTACTATATTTGAAAAAAACGAAAAAATAGGTGGAGTATTAACTTATGGTATACCAAGCTTTAGATTACCAGAAAGTATAATAAATTTAATTGGACAAAGATTAAAAGAATATGGTGTAAAAATAAAAATAAATTCTTTAGTTGGTCCTGTAGTTACTTTAGACAAGCTATTTGAAGATGGATATAAAGCTATATTTATAGGCACAGGTGTATGGAATCCTAAAAAGTTAAATATAAAAGGTGAAACTTTCGGTCATTGCCATTATGCTATAAATTATCTTAAAAGTCCTCACCTTTATGATTTAGGCCAAAAGGTTGTAGTTATAGGTGCTGGAAATGTTGCAATGGATGCAGCTAGAAGTGCTAAATACTATGGTGCTAAAAAAGTTTATATAACTTATAGACGTGATTTTGAAGATATGACAGCTACAAAGCATGAAATTAATGAGACTAAAAATGAAGGTGTATTATTTAATACATTTAAATCTCCTGTTGAGATTGTGGATGAAGGTATAATACTTGCTGACACTAAAAAAGTGACAAATGAAGATGGCTCTACTTCTCTTATTACAATAGAAAATAGCGAAAAATTATTTGAATGTGATTCTGTATTAATAGCAGTTAGTCAAGAACCTAAAAATAATATAGTTATTAATAATAAAGGTCTAGATGTAAAAAGAGGAGGACTTTTATATACTAATGAGTTTGGTCAAACAACAAGAGAAGGTGTATTTGCTTGTGGAGACGTTGCTCACGGTGCTAGTACAGTAATTGAAGCAGTTGTAGCTGCTAAAAGAATTTCTAAATCAATAGATGAATATATTCAAAATTCTTTAATGGAAGAAATAGAGTTTACATCTTAATACTATAAAAAACTACACTCATAATACTTATGAGCGTAGTTTTTTTAATGATTTTAAAAAGAATGGCATAGATATAATAGTACCAACAAGTTCATCTATCATGTCTATCATTGTATCATTTAAACCACCTATTTGAGTATGCATTCCAAATAAATTATCTATAGAAAATTCCATTATTTCCCAAAGGCTTGCTACTCCCATAGAAAACATAAATAAAAATATTATTACAAATAGTTTATTCATGTCTTTCATATTATCTTTACTATTAAAATACTTTATAATTAAATATGCTACATTGCAAGCTAAAATTCCAGAATATAAATGCAAGAAATCATCATAATAATTTATACTATAAAAATTAAAACAAGTACCAAATAATGAGGATACTAATATAAATATAATCATATTTATATAAATACTATTATCCACCAATTTATTATTTTTTTTATTTAATATACTAAGTGTAAAAGTTGATATTACACAAAAAAGTACTATCCCTATTTTAAACATTTGTTTGTTTTTAATAAACCAAACTGCTGAAGCTAAATACACAATATAAATAAATATAGTAATTAAGTTTACTCTTTTTCCGCTCTCCATATATTGTCCTCCAATTATTTATACATACTTAGTCATCACTTTTATATTTAAAATAGTTTAGGATCTATTTTATTCTCACCTTGGCCGTATTTTTTTAGTGGTTTAAGTGCTGGACCAACTAAGATATTTCCATCATAATTAAATCTAGACCCATGACATGGACAATCCCAAGTATGCTCTTCTTTATTAAACCTTAATTCACATCCTAGATGAGTGCAAGTAATATCTACAATATGAAGTTTTCCATCATAATTTCTAAACGCTCCATATTTTTTTCCATCTATATTAACTATGCCACCTTCTCCTTTTTCAATAGGAATATTATCATCACCTAAATCTAGTTTTCCTTTTATATAATCATATGCTACCTCTAAATTTTTTGATATAAATTTTAAATTTAAATAACTTCCACTTCTAGTCGGGTTAAATAATTCTTTAAATTCAGATTTATTATTTATAATTAAATCTTTTATAATAATTCCTGCTATTGTACCATTTGTATTTCCCCATTTACAAAATCCTGTAGCTACATATATACCTTTATCTTTAGAATTAATGTTTCCTATATATGGTATATCATCAAAGCTCATATAATCTTGAGTCATCCATTTTGTATAAGTTTTTGATGAATTAAAGTTATTCTTTGCAAAATCTTCTATTTCATCATAAATACTATAACTAACATCTTCTTTTCCAACTTTAAAATCATATCCACCTATAATCAATACTTTTTTTACTCCATCATTATAAATTTTAAATGTTCTTGAAGTGTTATCTATACTTAAAAACATACCTTTTGGTAAATTTACATTTAAATCGGATGCTATTAAATATGACTTATTTGCTTCTTCTCTTCCAAAATATAGTTTTAATCCTCCATCATGCCACGGTACATGAGAAGCTATAATTAGATTTTTTGTAGTTATTATATTTCCACTAGCAGTTTTAACTTTATATTTGTCATCTTCTTCTAAGTCTGTTACTGCTGTTTTTTCATATATATTTACTCCCAACTTCTTACATATTTCACCTAAAGCGTTAATATACTTCTTCGGATTGAATTGTCCTTGATTTGGAAATGATATTGCCCCTTTTACTTCAATAGGTAATCCTTCTATATTGTCATAATAATCACAAGGTATACCTATTCTTATACAAGCTTCATATTCTTCTCTTAACTCTTCAATATAATTTTCATCTGATGTATATGTAAATGCAGGTACTTTTTCAAAGTCACAATCTATATTATATTCATCAATGATACTTTCAATAAACTTCAAAGCCTTATTGTTAGCTTCATAATATTGCTTAGCTTTATTTAAACCATATTTTCTTTCAATCTTTGCATAAGAGTTATGCTGAGTTGTAATTTTTCCTGTACTTCTACCTGTTGCTCCATATCCAATTCTATCTGCATCAACTAAGGTCACATTTAAGTTTTCTTTTGCTAATAAAAATGCAGTAGTAAGTCCTGTTATACCTCCTCCAACTACTAAATATGAAGTTTCTATGTTCTCATGTAATATTTTATATTTCTTAGACTCTGAACTTAAAATCCAATATGATTCTTTCATGTTTTTTTCTCCTTATAATTATTAATAGTATATTTTTCCCCAAATAACTATTTATTATTAAGTTGGTTATAATTTATTAAAATTTAGTTATAGCTTATATATAAAAAAAGATAGCTATAAATATATAATTAATACGTATTTATAGCTATCTTTTTTACATTATTTTTTTAGTTTTAAAAGAGCTTCTGCAAATGGATTATTAAAATTATCTTGATTTTTATTTTGATTCTTTAAATATTTATTTATATCTTTTTTAGAAGCTTTATTTTTTTCTTCTTTTTTTCTATTATTAAATGCTGATAACTTTTCTCTATGTCCACATTTGCATACGAAAATTCTTCCTTCACCTTCACCTCTAAGTTCTAACTTTTTATGGCAATTTGGGCATCTTGAATTTGTTACTTGAGATATAACTTTTCTAGTATTACATTCTCTATCCTCACAAACTAGTATCTTACCCTTTTTACCATTCACTTCAAGCATATATTTCCCACACTCTGGACATCTATTTTTAGTTAAATTATCATGTTTAAATTTATTATCACTATTTTTAATTTCTTTAACTACATTTTTAGAATATTCTTTTATTTCTTTTATAAAAATATCCTTATTTAATATTCCTTTAGATATATCTAAAAGTTTATTTTCCCACTTAGCTGTTAGCTCTGGTGTTTTTAAATCTCTAGGTGCTAAGTCTAATAATTGTCTTCCCTTAGATGTTATATGTATATCTTTTCCTTTTTTCTCGATTAAGAAAGAGTTAAATAGTTTTTCTATTATATCTGCCCTTGTTGCAACAGTTCCCAAATTATTTTTTTCCATAGCACTAAGAAGAGTTCCTTCACTCAAGTAAGGTGGTGGATTAGTTTTTCCATTTATTTTATTTACTTTATCTATGCTTAATATTTCATTTTCATGTAAGTTTGGAATACTATCATGTTCATCTTCATCTTCTAAATCTCTGTAATTTTCTTTCCATCCTAAAGATATTACTTTATTTCCTTTTAATATGAATTCATTATTTTCTACTTCACCTATAACTGTAGTTTGAATATATTCATATGGTTTACATAATACACTCAAAAATCTTTTTACAACTAAGTCATAAATTTTTCTTTCCTTATCGCTCAGATCTCCTAAAAATACTCTTTCTTCTGTTGGTATTATAGCATGATGATCACTTACTTTTGAGTTATCTACAAATGATTTATTTCCTTTTATATTTGTTTTTAATAACTTTGTACAAACTCTTGTATAATCACTAACATTAACAGCTTTTACTCTATCTTTTAATGTATCAACAATATCCTCAGTCAAATATCTTGAATCCGTTCTAGGATATGTTAGTACCTTATGATGTTCATATAACTTTTGCATTATAGATAAAGTTTCCTTAGCAGAATATCCAAAGATTTTATTAGCATCTCTTTGAAGCTCAGTTAAGTCATACAGTTGAGGAGAATACTTTTTCTTAGAAACTTCATTTACTTTAACTACTTTTAATTTTTTATCTTTTATATTTTTTATTATTGAATTAATTTTTTCTTCATTAAATGTTGATTCACTCTTATTTTTACAATCTTGCCATTTAAACTTTAAATTTATATTACCTTTTGATGATATAATTTCTATACCATAATAATCTTTAGCTTTAAAATTTCTTATTTCATCTTCTCTTTTTAATATCATGCCTAAGGTTGGTGTTTGAACTCTACCACATGAAAGTTGAGCATTGTACTTTGTAGTTAATGCTCTTGTTGCATTTATACCAACTACCCAATCAGCCTCTGATCTTGCTATAGCTGAATAATATAAATTATCATATTCCTTTCCATCTTTTAATTTTCTAAAACCTTCTTTTATAGCCTTATCTGTATTTGATGAAATCCAAAGCCTTTTTAAAGGCTTATTTGCCTTAGATTTTTCTAGTATCCACCTTGCAACTAACTCTCCTTCTCTACCAGCATCAGTAGCTATTACTATTTCACTCACATCATTCCTATTTATTTGAGATTTTACTATATTAAACTGTTTACTTGTCTTTTTTATTACTACAGTTTTTAAATATTTAGGTAAAATAGGCAAATCTTCTATATTCCAACTTTTATATTTTTCATTGTAACTTTCTGGATCTGCTAGTGTTACTAAATGACCTAAAGCCCATGTAACTATATATTTATTACCTTCTAGATATCCATTTCTATCAATATTACATCCTAATACTCTAGCAATATCTCTACCTACTGAAGGTTTTTCTGCTAAAACTAATACTTTATTCATAAGTTTTCCTTTCTATACCTTTCTTGTTTTCGCTTATATACTATCTATAATATTATCATAATATTTAAAATCAGCTAATTATTTTTTTACATATAAAATAAAATTATACTTTTAATAAATAGTATAAAAAAATCAACCTAATATACACACTTATAGAAAATAGCTACTTATTTTACTATGTATAAGTAAAGGCATAATCAAAATATTATTATTCTGATTATGCCTTTATATTATCTTATTTGTCCATTACCATATATTATATACTTTATTGTAGTTAACTCTTTTAGACCCATAGGCCCTCTGGCATGAAGTTTTTGTGTACTTATACCAATTTCAGCTCCAAAACCAAATTCTCCACCATCAGTAAATCTAGTCGATGCATTTACATACACTGCTGCTGCGTCTACTCTTTGTAAGAATTTTTGAGAGTTTTTATAACTTTCTGTTACTATACATTCTGAGTGTCCAGTTCCATAATTATTTATATGATTTATAGCCTCATCTACATTAGATACAATTTTAATAGCTATTATATAATCTAAGTATTCTACTCCCCATTCTTCATCATTAACTTTTTCTATATCATTTATTATAGATTTTACCTTTTCATCGCCTTTTACTAAAATGTTGTTTTCTCTTAATGATTCAACTATAATTGGTAAAAATTCTTTAGCTATTTTTTCATTTACTATTAGTTTTTCTGCTGCATTACATACTCCAGGTCTAGATGCTTTTGCATTTATAACTATATTTCTTGCCATTTCAAAATCTGCATTCTCATCTATATATATATGACAGTTCCCTGTTCCAGTTTCTATAACTGGTACTGTAGAATTTTTAACTACAGATTGTATAAGTCCTGCACCACCTCTAGGAATTAATACATCTATAAATTTATTTAACCTCATCATTTCAGTTGCTACTTCTCTAGAAGTGTCTTCAACTAGCTGAACAGCGTTAATAGGAAGCCCTGCTCTTTGTATACCTTTTTTTAAAGCTTTAACTATAGCCTTATTAGAGTTTATGGCATCGCTCCCTCCTCTTAATATAGATGCATTACCTGTTTTTAGACAAAGTCCTGCTGCATCACAAGTAACATTAGGTCTAGACTCGTATATTATTCCTACAACACCTATAGGCACTCTTTTTTGACCTATTTGTATACCATTTGGTCTTTGCCACATAGAAACAACCTCGCCTACTGGATCTTGTAACTTTGCAATATCCCTAAGACCATTTGCCATGTCTTCTATTCTATCATTGCTTAACGATAGCCTATCTAATAAGGCATCTGATATACCTTTTTCTTTTGCATTTTCTAAATCTATATTATTTGCTTCTAGTATTTCTTTTTTATAATTAATAAGTTCTTCTGCCATTAAAAATAATGCATTATCTTTTTCTTCTGTCGATAAAATACCCAGTTCATAAGATGCTTCTTTTGCATTTTTACCTATAGATAATAAATAACTCATATATTTTCCCCCTTATATAAAATATTCTTATCACTAATTCTAATAATAATTTAGCTATAATAAAAGTAAAAATCTTAAGTCTAATATTCTTAGTTTGTTATATAGATTTTCTTTTTCCTACAAATAAAGTTCCAATATCATTTCCATCTAGTATATCTAGTATAATTTCTGGATCTTTTCCATTTGCAAGAACCATATCTATACCTTGTTCTATTGCTCTTTTAGCAGCGATTAATTTTGTTGCCATTCCTCCAGTACCTAAATTACTTCCAGCCCCACCAGCACAAGCTTCTAATTCTTCTGTTATTATTTCTATTTCATTAAGTAACTTTGCATCTTTATTGTTTCTTGGATCACTATCATAAAAACCATCTATATCAGACAAAATTATTAATAAATCTGCATTTATTAATTGTGAAACTATGGCTGATAAATTATCATTATCTCCAAAATTAGCTATATTTTCTATTTCATCTATAGATATTGTGTCATTTTCATTAACTATAGGTATTATCTTTTTATCTAATAGTATTTCAAATGTGTTACAAACATTATTTTTTATACGCTCATCTTCTATTACATCTCTAGTAAGTAAAACTTGACCTACAGTATGACTATATTCTCCAAAGAATTTACTATATATATGCATTAATTCACATTGTCCAACAGCTGACAAAGCTTGCTTTTCTCTTATATCTTTGGGCTTCTCTTTTAAATTTAATTTACTTACTCCCACTCCAATAGCTCCAGAACTTACAAGTGTAACTTCTTTTCCAGAGTTTACTATATCTGATAGTACCCTTGTTAATTTTTCAATTCTTCTTAAATTGATGTTTCCATTGTCATAAGTAAGAGTAGATGTACCTACCTTTACGACAATTCTTTTTGCCTCTTTTAATCTACTACGAAAGCCCATTTTACAATCTCCTAACTTTTAACTTATATATTTTACATATGAAATATGTTACTATACCTATTCTACCTTATCAAGAAAAAATAAATTATATTTATAACTTTCTAGCCTCTTACTTTTAATAGATTATTTTTTTGCTATTTTTGTGAATTATTTGCTTTAAACATTATCTTATTTTTTCCAAATTATGGTTGACATATTCTAAAATTTTGTATACGATAACTATTAAATAAGTGCTATAACAAATCAATATCCGTTGAAGCTTTATAGAAGAGTTATCTATTTAAGATACGCCGAAGGAGTAACACTCTCAGGTACTTTAATTTAAGGTAGGACTGTAAAGCTTAGGAAACTCTGGAGAGACCCGTTATGGGCGCCGAAGGGGCAAGGCTTATGCTCAATCTCTCAGGCAAAAGGACAGGGATTATACTATTATTTAAATTATAATTTAAAATTATATTATTATAAATTTATTAACCTAATTTTTAATTTTATTAGGTATTGTTTATAGTTTTTAATTTTTTATTATAATTACTAAATTTTAGTTAATATGCATATCCAGAGCTAAGTCAAATAGATTTAGCTTTTTTTATTGCATTAAAATCATTAATATTTTATATTAAATTCCTGTCAATTAATTCATTTAAAACTTCATTGATTTTGTAAAGCATAAATAATAATTATGGAGGAGTGTTTTTATGAATTTAATTGATGTACTAAACAATATTGACTCATTTATATGGGGTCCACCTTTACTTATACTTTTAGTAGGTACAGGAATATTCTTTACTTTTAAATTAGGTTTTTTACAACTTACAAAATTACCTAAGGCTCTTAAATTAATTTTCTGTGCAGAAAATAATGGTAGTGGCGATATATCAAGTTTTGGTGCCTTATGTACTGCACTTGCTGCTACTGTTGGTACTGGAAATATAGTTGGTGTGGCTACTGCCATAAAAGCTGGTGGTCCAGGTGCATTATTTTGGATGTGGATTGCAGCATTTTTCGGTATGGCAACAAAATATGCCGAAGGTGTTCTTGCTATAAAATATAGAACTAAAGATGAAAATGGTCAGATATCAGGTGGACCGATGCATTATATACTTAATGGTATGGGCGAAAAATATAAACCTTTGGCTATATTCTTTTCTTTTAGCGGTATATTAGTTGCTTTACTTGGTATAGGTACTTTTACTCAAGTAAATGCCATTACTGATGCAATTAATAGTAGTTTTGGTATTAATCCCAAAATAACAGGTATAATACTTGCTATATTAGTTGGTTTAATTGTATTTGGTGGCCTACAAAGTATATCTAAAGTTGCTACAAAAATAGTCCCATTCATGTCAGTTGTTTATATAGGTTTATGTGCTATTATTCTTGTATCTTCATTTAGCGAAATACCAGAAGCACTTTCATTAATAGTTAAAGGTGCATTTACTCCTACAGCTGCATTTGGTGGTTTTTTAGGTTCAACAGTATCTATGGCAATTAGAAATGGTATTGCTCGTGGTGTATTTTCAAATGAATCTGGACTTGGTAGTGCTCCTATAGCTGCTGCTGCTGCTAAAACTAATTGGCCAGCCGAGCAAGGACTTATATCAATGACTGGTACTTTTATAGATAGCTTAATAATATGCACACTTACAGGTTTATCAATTATATTAACTGGCGTTTGGCAAAGCAATTTAAATGGTGCAGTTATGACTCAAGCTGCTTTTGGAAGTATTTTACCTACAGTAGGCCCTTTATTCTTAACTCTTAGTTTAAGTTTATTTGCATTTACTACAATACTTGGATGGAGCTATTATGGAGAAAGATGTTTTGAATTTTTATTTGGTGTAAAATGTATAAATGGATATAGAGCTTTATTTGTTATGATGGTTTTACTTGGAGCATTCTTAAAATTGGAGGTTGTTTGGATAATTGCTGATATAGTTAACGGTCTTATGGCATTACCAAACTTAATCGCATTACTTGCTTTATCATCTGTAGTAGTTGCTGAAACTAAGCTATACCTAGACCATCTAGATAAAAAATCTAAATTTGAAAAAGTAATATAACAAAAGCATAATATGACCTTCAAATAATAAAAGGTATGTATCTAAATTTATTTAGACACATACCTTTTATATTATTTTTAAATAAGCTATTTCCCTGTAAATACTATGCTATATTTTCTGTGGTATTAATTTTTTTAGAATTTGTTTTTTTAAATCTTTTATCTCCATAATACGCAACAATTGAAAAAATAGAAATTATAGAACCATATGTAGTTGCTACCTGTATAAATGAAGGCTTTTCTAATTCACCATAATAATTACCATTTGATTCTATATCTTCAGGCTGTATATGTTCAGCAACATATTTTAAGCATGAATAAGTTTTGCTAAAATAATTCTCTTTGTATATTGTGTAAGATCCAAAGATTAATATAACTAATACAATTATAGTTGATATACTCTTACTTATATTATTAGATTTAAATTTAATAGTTTTTTTAAACATATTAATTACCCAGTTCCAATACATACCTATATGAATACCTATTAATCCTAATGATAAGTAAGAAGCCCCAAAGTGAAGCATCTTCCAAAACATTACTCTATCATAAGTTTTAGACTTCATTATCAACATACCACTTGCTATTATTGATATTATTGATATTAATAATATTACACTTAATATATAAGATATCTTTGTTCTAATTTTTATACTTTTATCAAATAATCTTTTACTTATATTTACTATCCATTTTCTATTTAATATTAAGTGCGATAATATAAATACTCCAAACACTAATCCACTTATTATATGGAATCTAAAACTTGTTAAATTCTTTTTGAAAAAAGTTATAAATAATACAGCCATTACTATATCTAAAATTAATTTTACATTATTTCTATTTTTCATTTTCCAATCCTATTAATTGATACTTATTTTCATTTTCAATTAATATTTTATACTTATTTCAAAATTTAATTTTAAATATATTTAGATTTTTTATAAATTTTTATATTTTTTTTAAGCTGTAAAAGATTTAGTAGGTATAAAGTAAGTTTCATTTTCTATTGTATTTATTATTCCATCTACTTTATAAACTTCTTTAAGCAATTCTTTGGTTATTATATTTTTAGCATCTCCAGAATTTATTAACTTACCTTCTTTCATTACTATTATATTATCACTATATTTTATAGCCTGGTTTATATCATGTAGTACCATGACAATTGTCATATTAAGATCCTTATTAATTTTTTTAACTAACTCTAAAATTTCTATTTGATGATATATGTCTAAGTAAGTTGTAGGCTCATCTAGAAAAAGAACTTCTGGCATTTGAGCTAAGGCCATTGATATAAAAACTCTTTGTCTTTCGCCTCCTGATAAATCCATAACCTTATAATCTTTATATTTATTTATATTAGTACATTCAATAGCCCACTCTATTATTTCTACGTCTTTTTGATTTTCTTTTTCAAAAAGCTTCTTATGAGGTATTCTTCCATATGAAATTAAATCTCCTACACTTATATCTTGTGGAACAGAGTTTTGTTGATGCACAGTTGCGACTTTTCTAGCTATATCTTTAAATTTCATCTTATTAATGTTTAAATTATCAATTAATATCTCACCATTTTTAACTTTGTTAACTCCACATAATAAGCTAAGTAATGTAGATTTACCACTTCCATTTGGGCCTAATATAGTAGTGATTTTGCCTTTTGGAATAGTTATATTTAATTCTTTTATAAAATCTTTATCTTCATTGTACGAAAATTCTATATTTTTACCTAATATCATTAAATTCCGCTCCTTCTAAGTAAATATAAGAATACAGGACCTCCAATTACAGCCATAACTACCCCTACTGGAATTTCTAAAGGATTAAAGCATATTCTACCTATAGTATCGGCTATTAAAAGAAGCATCCCTCCTATAATGGTACTAAATGGTATTAAATATTTATGCGAAGATCCAATTATAATCCTACATATATGTGGAACAATAAGACCAACAAATGCAATTATACCTCCTATAGATGTAGCTGTCGAACTTAAAAATACTGCTACAATACATATTAATATGGTATGTAAATCATAATTTAATCCTAAACTCTTTGCATTTTTTTCTCCAAGAGAAATTAAATCACATGATTTATAAAGTAAAAATGCTCCAATATATCCAAATATAGAATATACTAGTAGTAACTTTATATCCATCCATGTTATATTAGCTAAGCTTCCTGTTAACCAACTTTGTATACTACTTACTGCACCTGCTCCAAACTGAGTAGTTATATTTGTTAGAGCTGTAAGCATAGCATTAACTGCTACTCCAGCTAGTACAATCCTTATAGGAGATAAATTTTTTTTATATGCTAATAGAAATACCATCATACACCCTATTAATCCACCTATAAATCCAAATAATGGTCTTATATAATTTAACTTTGGTAAAAACAATAATATAATCACCGATACTAAAGATGCTCCAGATGATATACCTACGATAGATGGCTCTGCTAATGGATTTCTTATTATTGCTTGTAATAGTACCCCTGATACTGCCAAATTACCACCTATTATAATTGCAGCTAATACCCTTGGTATCCTTATATCTCTTATTATATTTATTTTAGGATCATTGCTATTAAATAATAATCCCTTTAAAAGTTCACTAATTTCTAGCTTAATACTTCCTAAATTAATAGATAATAAAAATAATATTAAAACTACTACAATAGATAGCAGCATCAATAGATGTTTTTTTCGTTTAGAATCTATATTCATGTCTATAACCTCATTTTCTTAATAAAGAATATCATGCATAATATCTAATGCCTCTATTACCTTTAAATTTGCGCTCATTCCAAAATAATCATTTTCTAAGTATACTACTTCGCCATTTTTTACAGCTTCTAAATTCTTCCATGCAGTATCAGTCTCTAAAGTTTCTTGAACTTGAGCTTTTGTTGTTTCTGGGTCTGCATGTGTCATTACCACAATTTTATCTGGATTTAAATTTAATAATTCTTCTTTATTAATTTGTACAAATGAAGAATTTGCATCTTCTAATACATTATCTCCACCTGCTAAATCTACTAGATTTCCTACATAAGATTTACTAGTTCCTAACATCATTGTTCCTGGAGCTCCAAATATAACTAAAACTCTTGGCTTTTCTTCATTTTCAAACTTTGATTTTAAGTTTTCTTCTTTTGCTGTTAATTCATCTAATATTTCATTAGCTTTATCAACTTTATCAAATTTATTTCCTAAAGTAACTATACTTTCTTTTAATCCTTCATAACTACTTAAATTCACAAATTCACTTGGTATATTATTTTCAGTAAAATTGTCTATAAAATCTTGACCTAAAGTATCTACTGATACCACAAGGTCTGGATTTAATGATTTTATTATCTCTAAGTCTGGATTCATTGGAGTTCCAACTTCAACAGCATCTTTTGTACTTTCTGGTAATTCATATGATGTTTTTGGCACTCCACTTATCTTAACTCCTAATTCATCTAGTATTTCCGTAACTGCAACTGATGTTGCAATTACTATAGAATCATCACCATAAGTTTTATTTTCTGCTTCAACTGTATCATTTTCTTTAGTATCATTATTTGAACATCCTATCATTGTCATCATTGATATTAATGCGCACGTATTTATTAAGCATTTTTTTAATTTCATGATTGTCTCCTACTTACTTTAAAATTCCTTTTACTATCAACCTATCTTTTCCTTGATTAGTACAAGTAACAATAGTTAATTCTTTTAAATCATTATCTTGATTTAAAACACTCATATTGGTTGGCTCTGTCTCAAAAATATCGCTTACTATATAAGTAAATTCACCCTTTGAAGTTGTTATTTTTATTTCATCATTTAATTTTATCTTTTTTAAATTGTTAAAAACATTATTATAAACTGTACTACTATGTCCAGCTATACAAAAATTCCCATTTTCTCCTGGCATAGGAGTATCTTCAAAATGTCCTACATAATATCTTATTTGCTCTTTTCCAGTTCCGCTTACTATAACTGAGCTTATATTAACGCTTGGTATATCAATTAATCCAATTTCATCACCAAGATTGATCTCCATATTCTCATTATCTTCTTCATTAATTTTTTGTGTAAAGTTATTTTTAGCTTGTTCTTGTTTATACTTCGTATAAATATTTAAAGACACTGAGCCTAATACTAATACTAGACCCAGTGTAAATAAAATTTTAGATATTTTTTTCATTTACTTCTTTCTCTTAAATAATACAAATATTATTACTATCGCTAAAATAACTACTACACCAATTATCATTACGTTACTTGAATTATTTTGAGAAGATTCTTTAACTTGAGTTTCGGTATTTTCACTTTCTGTATCTTCACTTGAAGTTTCAACTTCTTTAGTTTCTTCAGGTGTAGATTCTTCAAAAGCCTCAACTAACTCTAGTGAATCTAAATTAGGTATTAATTGATATTCAACATCTCTACCCATAGCATCTACGTACATTTGTATAAGTATATTATCATCAGGACTTGTCACTTCAAATCTTAACTTTATCGTTCCTTCTTCTGAATTTTCTTCTACTTTTTCAAATTCTACGCTTTCATCATTAATAAAAATTCTATGATTATCCATATATTGAGCTCCAGAAAGACCTACTGTATAATAGATCTTTCCATCTCTCTTTTCAAGAGTCATATTTTCATCTGTATATGACCTTGCCATAGAATCCCCTATTTCATTCCCGTCTAAATACTTTGTTTCATTAGCTAACGTGTATATTCCACTTGCTATTTCATTATTATTGTCTGCATAAGCAAAATTTGAAGTTAAAGCCATTATTCCTATTAAAAATAATGAAAACAATTTGCTTATTTTACTTTTTGATATATATTTAAATGATTTCATTTAAATTCCTACTTTCTTTTTCTTCTTCCTAAAACACCAGCAGCCATCATCATAGCTCCAGCTCCCATAACTACACTAGAGTCAATAGCTGAACCTGTTTGTGGTAAGCTTCCATCTGCATTTAAATCAAAATCTTTTACAAATGTTAATGTATCTTCTAATAAATTAACTCCAAATTCTATATTTCTAGACATTGGTATTACGTACATTCCAACTTTTATAGAATCACTTAATTCAGATACTTTAAATCTTAAGCTTATGCCATCTCTTGATTTTGATACAACTGTATGAGATACCTTACTTCCATTTACATATATAGCATGATTTTGCATAAAGCTTGCCCCTGTAAAAGTTAATGTTACATAAGTTTCTCCATCTACTATCTCTACTTTAGATGTAGAATTTAAATATTTTCTAGCCATTTGCTTTCCTGTTTCACTAGAGTGAGATACTGTATTTTGTATAGTATATAATTTACCTTTTTTAACTGTACTTTCTACTTTAGTTTCACTATCAGTAGAATTGTTTGTGTTATTGTTTGTATTTCCATTGTTTGAAGTATTGTTGTTTGTATTTCCGTTGTTTGTATTTCCGTTGTTTGTATTTTCGTTGTTTGTAGCGTTATCTCCATATTCTAATGTACTTTTATCGAATATAGTCTTAAAGCTAACATCTCTTCCCATCATAGATACATTCATTGTAACTATTACTTCTGAATCTATAGATGGCATTTCAAAGCTTATTGATTTATTTGTTTTATCAACATTTACAGTTACATTTTTTCCATCAACACTTACTCTAAAGTTACTTATGTACTCATATAAATCTGCTGTAAAATTTAATGTAGCAGTTATCTTACCATCTTTAACTACTAATTTAGATTCTTCAGCCACTGCATTACGAGCCATTTGATTTCCTATTTCAGAATTTCCATCGCCTACATATTCTACCTTATTTGAAACTGTATAAGTACCATTTTTTATTTTATCTGTTTGTTCTGTTTCAGGTTTTTGTTCTGTTTCAGGTTTTTGTTCTGTTTCAGGTTTTTGTTCTGTTTCAGGTTTTTGTTCTGTTTCAGGTTTTTGCTCTGTTTCAGGTTGCTCTACCTCTGGTGTATCTACTAATTTTACGTTTACTGTAAAGTTATGTGGTGGTACATTTGGCACAGGTACATTTACGTCATAGTTTAATTTTATATCTGAATCTACACCATTTATTTCTACTGTATATTTTCTGTCGTCTGATTTTTCTAATTTATAATCAGTCCCATCTACTGTTATTACTACATTATCTATAAGTGCATAGTTAGATTCAGTAAATTCAAGCGTCATGTATGTTTTATTATTTTTAACTTCTATTAAAGCATCTTCTGATAATGAATCTCTCAAAGACTGATATCCATGTCCAGAAGTTATTATTTCCCCATCTTTTACATACTCTATTTTATTTTTTAATGTATAAGAAGTAACTTCTTCAAGTTCTGGTGCATCTACTAATTTTACATTTACTGTAAAGTTATGTGGTGTAACATTTGGTATAGGTACATTTACATCATAGTTTAATTTTATATCTGAATCTACACTATTTAATTCTACTGTATATTTTCTGTCGTCTGATTTTTCTAATTTATAATCAGTTCCATCTACTGTTATTACTATATTATCTATAAGCGTATAGTTAGATTCAGTAAATTCAAGTGTCATGTATATTTTATTATTTTTAACTTCTATTACAGTGTTTTCTGAAAGTGCATCTCTTAAAGACTGATATCCATGTCCAGAAGTTATTATTTCTCCATCTTTTACATACTCTATTTTATTTTTTACTGTATAAGAATTATCTTCTAATGCTCTTTCTACAGCAATACTGCCCCCATTTAAATTACCATCTGCATGAACATAACTCATTGATCCCGTAACTACCATTGAAAACATTGCAATTGCCGCTGCTGTTGTTTTTAATGCTTTCTTTCTAAATATCATGTATTCCCTCCAATTATCTTAAGCCTGTTTATATATTGACTTTTATTATTATTCCTTGTATTATTTATTAAGTGATATTGATTTTCATTAACTATTGTTAGTATATATTAAAACCTGAGAAATATTTTTAAATATATTTCTAATTTATTAATATATTTAAATAACTTAAAATAAATTTTAGGAGTTGAACATGAACTTTGAGTATATATTATTAAAGGATTTTTATGACTGTTGCAACGTTCCAATAAAACTAATAAGCTCTGAGTTTGAGGATATATGTAAAGTTGGATATACGGATTATTTTGACAGGATTTATCCTTTTGACAAAATAAATTTAGAAATAAAAAAAAATGAAGATAAAGTAATAAATCTCCATTTAAGTTTGAGTAATGACATTAATTATAAAATAGTAGATATGTCTAGGTATAATAAAAAAGCTGGATACTTTATTATAGGCCCATTTAGAACTAATATCCTTACGAATTTAATAAATCAAGATATTACATATAGACCATTAAATTGTTCTAACTATCTTTGTAATCTAATCTTAAATATATATGAGGATAAACTTAAACAAAGTACTCCAAATCCTATAATGAGCCCTTACATACGTAAGGCTATTGGATATGTCCATTCAAATTATAAAAATGATATTTCAATAGATTCTATATGTGAAGAGTTAGAAATAAATAAGTGCTATTTTTGCAGTTTATTTAAAAAGTATACAGGAAATACTTTTTCATACTTTTTAAATAATTTTAGAGTAGAAAAAAGTAAAGAGCTTTTAAGTAATACTAATTTAAGTCTATTAGAAGTTGCATTTTCAGTTGGTTTTAATAACCAAACATACTTTAGTATAATATTTAAAAAATTTACAAAACAAACACCATCTCAATATAGAGCCTCTGCTATATTATCTAAATAATAACTTTTATAAAAAAACTAAGATGTGTTTCATAAAACACATCTTAGTTTTTTTAATTCATTTCATTAAATTCTAATATGGATTTAAATAAATCTCCATCTATTTCTATATTAAATATTCCACCTTGCAAACTAACTAAGTCTTTTGCTATGGCAAGACCTAGTCCACTACCTTCTGTATTTCTAGATTTATCGGCTCTTTTAAATCTTTCCATTATTTCTACTGGATCAAAATTTAGTTCATATGATGATATATTCTTCATGATTAATAGTACCTTACCATCATTAACACTTAAGTCAATATACACCCTAGTTCCATTTAAAGAATACTTAATTATATTTGATAGGAGATTTTCTAGAACTCTAAACATCCTTCTTCCATCAGCATATATATATACATTATTATCAGGCATATTTAATTTTATTTCTAGCCTTGTCTCAAGTAGCTTTTCTTCCATTTCTCCTATACATTGTCTTAATAACTGTCTAAGTTCTATCTTTTCCATATTAAGTTCTATATTTCCACTACTAGCTTTACTAGCTTCAAATAAATCTTCTATTAAAATTTTAAGTCTTCTAGATTTCAAATCCAGTACCTTTATATAATCTTTTATATATTCTGGCTCTATATTATCATCTTTCTTAATTAACTGTACGTAATTAATTATAGAAGTTAAAGGTGTTTTTAAGTCATGGGAAACATTAGTTATAAGTTCCGCTTTCATTCTCTCACTTTTCAAGGCTCCTTCTATTGACTTTTCAAGACCTTGACCAATATTATTTATATTCTCTGCTAATGCAGTAAAATTATCATTAGATCTAACCGGTATTTTATAATCTAGATTTCCTGATTTTATTTTTTCTGCTCCTTCTATAATTTCACTTAAATAAGCTAGTCTTTTTAATATATATGAAGTAAATCCAGCTATAATCAAGCAAGAAACTATAAGACTTAAACCACCAAATAATATATAGGATAATATATTCATAGCAATACAGCATACGCCGATAAAAAATATTCTCTTAATTAAAAGTATTTTTTTGCTTGCTTTTAAACTTTCAGCTATAGTTTCTCTTATTCTTAGAATAGACGTTAGCAATATACTTGATTTTATGATTTCTATTTTATGGTCTAAGTATTTTATTTTTTTAATAAATAGTACAATTGATATTATCCAAATAAATGTTGAGAATTCAAGTAAAAATACTACAAAAGTATCCATATAGCCATAACTACTCCAATCCCACATACCACATAATAAAAACAATAAAACTATTATTAATACCTCTACTGGAATTTTATTATATAATTTCAGTATTTTACTATCTTTTTTTATAGCTTCTCCTTTTGTAAATTTATATAAAATAGTAGAAGCTATAAAAACAATAGCTGATAGTATAGCAACAAATACATAGGCCTTTATAACTTTAATTTCTGTATTATAATAATCATATTCAGAATAAACTACACCTGTATTTTCTAAGTTTTTAGGAATTGATAAGCATAATTCCATATTTTTATTTATATCAGGAATATAACCATAATAATAATTTGTATTTATTTTATTTTCTTTATTTCCAACCTCTTTTATATAAGTATCTTCAGTTTTATTAAAACTTATATTTACATATCCATCTATATTTTTTTCAAAGTCTTTAATATTATTATAAGATGTGTTAGTAATATACTTTCCTGTATTTTTATCTACTCCTATATATTTTATATTAGATAAATCCTCTTTTGTATAATAATATATGTCATTTGATTCATCATTTTCACCATACAACTCTACTTCAATTGCCTTAAGAATATTTGGTAAAATAATCTCATCAAACCTATAACTTTTATAAAAATCTGTTTCTATAAAGCTCCATTCATCTTTATTGATATAGCTTGTCCTTAAACTGTTATCTCCTGCTCTTGATACAATAATAGCTGAAGTTATTAATAATGATAAAGATATAATTGCTATCATTAAGAAGGTGCACTTTATATTTTTATTTTTCTTCATTCAGTCACCTCTTCTAGTTATTTTCTATAACTAATATCCTGTATAGTATTAAATTTGATAATATCATTATTGAAATTGTAGCTAGTACATTCTCGCTAAAAAATTTATAACAGAGTAATATACCTGCAACCTGCGCTATTATATATAAAGATAGTATTAATATACAATTAAATATTAAACTTCTACTTTTAATTATCTTCCAACTATAGTTTTTCAATTTTATATCCAACTCCCCACACAACTTTTAAATATTTTGGTTCTCTAGGATTTATCTCAATTTTTTCTCTTATCCTTCTTACATGAACCGCTACGGTATTTTCAACATTAAAACTCTCTTCTTTCCATACTCTCTCATATATTTCGTCAATAGAGAATACTCTTCCTTTATTAGATAATAGTAATTCTAATATTTTGTATTCAATAGGAGTTACTTTTATCATCTCTCCATCGACCCTTACTTCTTTAGTATAAATATTAAGTTCAAGACCTCCACTTTTTATTACTTCTTTACTAAAAGTATTTTCACTAGTATAGTTTCCTAAATTAATATATCTTCTCAAATTTGATTTAACCCTAGCAACAAGTTCAAGTAAATTAAATGGTTTTGTTATATAATCATCTGCACCTATATTTAAGCCTATTATCTTATCTGTATCTTCACTTTTTGCTGATACTAATATAATAGGTATATTTTTCTCTTCTCTAATTTTAACAGTTGCATTTATTCCATCTAATTTTGGCATCATTATATCCATCAATATTAGATGTATTTCTTCATTCATAATTGTATCTAAAGCTTGCATACCATCATAAGCTTTAAAGATGTTATATCCTTCATTTTTAAGATATATACTTATAGAATCAACTATTTCTTTATCATCATCAACAATTAGTATATTATGCATATTTTACCTTCCTTACTTATAAAATCCATCACTATTTTAAAGTTCCTTCATAATTATTATACAATATATTTACCCCTTTTTCCCTTTCTAACAATATTGTAATAAATAATTGTTAATAAAAAGTTTATATAATTCTTACAAATTCCTTACAATAAAAAAAAACAAGCATAGTTGCTTGTTTTTTAATCTACTTTACTAATTCTAAATATCCACTTGGATGGAAGAAATATACATTTGAATTAGTTTTATCTATAAAATAACCAATATCAGTTTCTACATCTGGTAAAAACACATATCCTGTAAGATTTTTTTCTTTTAATGCAGAAAAATTATTTTCATCTCCTTGATATATATATTCTAATTCTGGATTTATTCCTTTTAATATACTTTCAGCTTCATCTTTATCTAAAACTGCATTGTATTCAACTTCTTTATCTTCTTTAGAAGTTTCTATATATTCATTTTCTTCAAAAACTTTTACATCCTCTTTTTTATTTTCTTCGTAAATATCTTTTTCTATATTTTCTTTTTCAACTTTTGATTCACTTACTTCTTCTTTTTCATTTGATATATTATCATCATTTTCATAGTATATATTTTCTTCTTTATTATTTTCATTATTTGTTTTATCGTTATTTTCTTCTATATTAGTAACAACATTTGAATTAATTTTATCTTCTAAATTTTCATCCTTACTTGCAAAACTTATATTTTTTAATGGGTCTAATAATAATAAACCTGTACATAAAATAGATAATGCTATGATTCCTTTTTTCATAATATACACCCTCTTCTACTAAATAATTATTACTTATTTTTATAAATTTTTGTATAATTCCTTTGTTTTTCTATACTTTAATATTACCACTGGAAATGATTAAATAACAGTTACATCTCTGTTACTTATGATTACAAATAAGTAACAAATATTAATTTAATACATATTTTTATTTTTCTTAGATTCACATTCTTATTTTTAGATTATGACTTATTTTCACTTTTTTATTCAATTATAGTAACGTTGATTTTTCCATTAATAGATCACACTGTTCAAATCCTATTCTATTTATAAGTTTTAATATTTTAAGTATCTAATTTCATTCTTTATTTTTATATGATTATTTTTTATAATTATGAACAATAAATTTTATTTTCTATGACCAAGACTTAAACATAAAGCAAATATAAAAATAAATTAGATAAGGAAATGAATTATAAATAATCTATATTACTTTCTAGAGTAAAAATTAAAAGGCTAATCTATTAATTGTAGATTAGCCTTTTAAAATACTAAATTTAGTTTAATTATAGTTTTAGCTCCGATCCTTCCCAGTCTTTCATAAACTGTGCTATACCTTTATCTGTTAAAGGGTGTAATAACATTTGTTTTATAACTTTAAATGGAACTGTAGCTATATGAGCTCCTATTTTAGCTGCTTGTAGTACATGTATAGGATTTCTTACGCTTGCAACTATTATTTCAGTTTCTATTGCATTTACATCAAATATTTCTGCTATTTCTGCTATTAATTCTATACCATCCTTACCAATATCATCTAGTCTTCCAACAAAAGGACTTACATATGTAGCACCTGCTCTAGATGCTAATAACGCTTGAGCTGCTGAGAATATTAATGTAACATTTGTTTTTATTCCTTTTTTAGATAGTATATTTACGGCTTTTAAACCTTCTTCTGTCATTGGTATTTTTATCACTATATTCTTGTGTATTTTGCATAACTTTTCAGCTTCTTTTACCATACCTTCGTGGTCTAAGCTTATTACTTCTGCACTTATTGGTCCATCTACTATAGAAGAAATCTCTTTTATAACTTCAATAAAGTCTCTACCTTCTTTAACTATTAATGATGGATTTGTAGTTACTCCGCATATTACACCTAATTCATTGGCTTGCTTTATTTCTTCAACATTAGCTGTATCTATAAAAAATTTCATTTATATACCTCCTATGAAACTAATTAAATTCTTTGAATTCAACATAATAAATTTTAATCAACATTATTTATATTTTGTCTATTACTTATATATAATATTTATAATATTAATATAAGTAATAGACAAAATATTATTAGTTTTTAAATAGTATAGCATTTTTTCCTAAAAATTAGTATATAAATAAAATTTTAACACTGAAAATAAATTATCTTTTTTTATAAATAAAAAACTCGGATGTATATAATTTCATCCAAGTTTATATAATAATTTATCTAAATTTTATAGTTCCATCTTCTATAGAGTCTATTATTGCTAAAGATTGTAAATTAACTCCAGCTTCTTCTAAAAGATCTCTTCCTTCTTGGAATCCTTTCTCTATTACAATTCCTATACCAGCTAAATTAGCATTAGCTTGTTCTACTAGATCTTTAAGACCTAAAGCTGCCCTTCCATTAGCTAAGAAGTCATCTATCACTAGTATGTTTTCACCTTCATTTAAGTATCTTTTTGATACCTTTACACTATACTCTTTACCTTTAGTAAATGAGTATACCTTAGTTTCATATACATCTTTATCTAAATTCTTAGATTCCACTTTTTTAGCAAATACTACAGGTACATTACCAAAATGCTGAGATGCAATTGATGCTATAGCTATTCCTGAGGCTTCTATAGTTAGAATTTTATCGATCTTCTTATCTTCAAATCTATTTTTAAACTCTTTACCTATCTCATTTAAAAAAGCTACATCTAGTTGATGATTTAAGAAACTATCAACCTTAAGTATATCTTTACCAGATATACTACCTTCATTTAATATTTTTTCTTGTAATAACTTCATGCAATTCTCCTCCTAGATATAAAAATTTGTAAAAAACTCCTGCCTAATTTTAGACAGGAGTTTTTAATCTATTACGCTTATCAAATCTAATTTTATACTTATACTTAACTTTATTTATATGTAGATTTTCTTAAGTAATTATATTTTAAACTCCTGTAGTCAAGCAATTTACGGTAGCTTGGTAGAAACATTTGAACCCTATCATCAAAAATATACAGGAAATATATTCAATTTTCTTATATTATATATTATATTTTTATTTAATTCAACATAAACATACATCTCTATATACTATATATATTTTTTTATCATTTCTTCTATATTCTCTTTTGTAGCTTTTTCTTTTATAATTTCATCAATTTTCTCTCCATTTTGATAAACTGCAATTGCTGGAAGGCCAATGATTTTTTCTTTTATGGCTAATCGTGTAGCTTTTTTTGTATCTATCTCACAAAATTTTATTCTATGTCCATATTTTTCATCTAGTTTTTCTATAACCGGTAAAAGTTCTTTACAAGGTTCACACATTTGGCTCCAAAATTCTACTACAACTGTACCTTTATAGCTTAAAACCTCATTCTCAAAAGTATTTTTATCTACAGTTACCATATAAACCTCCATTAAAATCTACACAAATATCTCCTTTATATACTCTTCTGCTGACATGGATGCTATTGCACCATCACTGGTCGCCGTTACAACCTGTCTTAATTTTTTATATCTACAATCTCCCGCAGCAAAAACACCCTGTATATTGGTTTTCATACTTTCGTCAGTAACTATATATCCATTATCATCTATATTAAGTATTCCTTCAAATATTTTTGTTTCTGGATTAAGACCTATAAATATAAATAGACCTATTACACCATCTTCTTCTTTTGCTTCAAATTCAATATATTCATTAGTATTTATATCTTTAAAAACTATTTTTTCTAAAATTCCATCTCCATTTAATTCACTAACAATTTTATTAAAAAACATATTAATTTTAATATTATTATCTAACTTTTCTTTCATTAGCTTAGAGCATTTTAAGTCATTACTCCTAGAAACTATATTAACCTTATTAGCATATTTAGTTAAATATAACCCTTCCTTGGCAGCACTTTCTCCCGAACCTATTAAAACAATATCTAAACTTTCAAATAAATGACCATCACATATAGAGCAGTAAGATATCCCTTTACCTATAAATTCTTTTTCATTGTCTATATTTAATTCCTTAGGTTTTGATCCAGTTGCTATTATTAAAGACTTACACTTGTACTGAAAACATTTACCTCTTAATGACTTTATTTTTGATTCTAATTCAACACTTACTATCTCATCTTGCACAAATTTACATCCAAATTCTATACATTGATTTTTCATTCTACTAATCAAGCTTATTCCTGTTTCCCCATCTATGGCTCCTGGATAGTTTTCAATATCATATGTGTTTACTATAGATCCACCATTTTTCTTTTTTTCTATTATTAAAGTATTAAGTTTTGATCTAGAAGCATATATACCAGAAGAAAGGCCTGCTGGCCCTCCTCCTAAAATTATTAAATCATATATTTCTTTCATATCTCTTTCCCTTTAAAACCCTTCCTACCCCTAATATATTATAATCTAGTATCATCTACACTATTTAGCCAGTCTTGTATATTATTGATTACACTTTCTACACAACCATCTTCAAATGGAGATTTTAAGTTACCTATTTCCACTATTTCTAAGAATGATTTTCTCCCCCCTACTTTACATATATTTAAGTAATCATTCCAAGTCTCATCTTTATTTTCCCTTATTTTTTTCCAAAATTGAAGAGAACATATTTGTGCTAGAGTATAGTCTATATAGTAGAATGGATTCTTAAATATATGACCTTGTTTAAACCACCAAGTTCCTCTTTCTAAGAAATCACATCCTTCATAATTTTTATGAGGTAAATATTTTTTTTCTAACTTTCTCCAAATACTTTTTCTTTCATTCTTATCCATATTAGGATTTTCGTATATATAATGTTGAAATTCATCAACTAATACCCCATATGGTATAAATTTAATTGCAGCTGACATATGAGTAAATTTATACTTCTCAGTATCTTCTTTAAAAAATAACTCCATCCATGGCCATGTTATAAACTCCATACTCATTGAGTGAATTTCACAACTCTCAAAAGTAGGGAAATTTATTTCTGGCATTTCTATATCTCTAGACATATATAATTGAAATGCATGACCAGCTTCATGAGTAAGAACATCTATATCATCAGAAGTTTGATTAAAGTTTGAAAATATAAATGGAGATTTATAATTAGGTATATATGTACAATATCCTCCTGCAGCCTTACCTTTCTTAGTTACTAAGTCCATCAATTCATTTTCTAGCATAAACTCAAAAAATTCTTTAGTTTCTTTTGATAATTCAGAGTACATTTTTTTACCATTTTCAATAATATACTCAGGTGATCCTTTTGGAACTGCATTCCCACTCATAAATTCAAAATTCTCATCTATATAAGTCAACTTATCTAAATTAAGTCTTTTTTCTTGTCTATTATAAAGCTCATTTGCTAAGGGTACTATATAATTTAAAACTTGCTTTCTAAAGTTAGATACCATGTCTGAATTATAATCAGTTCTCATCATTCTTATATATCCAACTTCAACAAAGTTTTTAAAGCCTAATTTATCAGCTATTTTACTTCTAACTTTAACAAGTTTATCAAAAACTTCATCAAATTTATCTTCATTATCTTCAAAATATCCATAATAAGCTTTTGATGCTTTTTCTCTCATACTTCTATCCTTTGAAAGCATAAATGAACCTAGACCTGATAAATTCCTTTCCTCCCCTTCAAAATTAATTTTTGCAGTTGACAATAGTTTTGTATATTCTGAACAAAGTTTATTTTCCTCTTGTAACTCTTGTATAATTTCACTAGAAAATGACTTTAATGAATATTCAACTATTTTGTAAAATTGTCTTCCATAATCACTAATAATATCTTTTTTAAATTTAGAATTTACTATAGCTTTATAAAATAAAGAGTTTAACTCTTCAAATAATGGTGAGTATTCATCCCAGTAAATATTTTCTTTATCATAAATTTCATCTTCAGTGTTTATGCTATGTCTTATAGATGCTATGGTAGACATGCTTTCTATATTATTTCTAATTACATTTAAATCATCTATATGCTTTTTTTGTTCTTCATATGTAAAAGATTTTTCTATATTACTTACTTTTTCTTTAAATACTTCTTTTATCTCATTATAATTTGGTCTTTTATATTCAAATTCTGAAAATTTCATTTTTTATCTCCTTTTATTCCATAGTTTCATAATTAAATTATACAATATAATAAATATTTTCTACACACAATTTATATATATATTGATATAATCTAAATTATAATAAATATATATTATTTGGAGGTAGTATGTATAAACTAATTGCATTAGATATTGATGGAACTTTATTAAATACTGAAAAAAAAATAACACCTGAAGTTTTCAATTCTATACAAGAAGCGAAAAAACAAGGTACTAAAGTTGTTTTATCTACAGGTAGACCTTTACCAGGGGTAACTCCTCTTTTACAAGAACTAAACCTTACAGATGACGGAGATTATGTGATTTGTTTTAATGGAGCTGTTGTTCAGGAAGTAAAAAGTAAAAAAGTTTTATGTAATTTAGAAATGAAATTTGATGATTTTAATTTAATTTATAATGAAATATACAAAAAACATGATACTTTTATTCATATAAATACTCCTACTAGTCTAGTTACTCCAAATGAAACACCTGGTGAATACACTAAACTAGAAGCTAAAATCAATCAAATTCCTATAGAACATATTCCTATAGAACATATAAATGACAATATTAAATTCTGTAAGGTAATGATTACTGATAATCCTGAAAAGCTTGAGCTTATAATGAAAAATATACCTGATTATTTTTATGATAAATATACTATAGTTAGGTCTGCACCTTTCTTCTTAGAATTTTTAAATAAAGATGCTAATAAAGGAAATGCTCTTAAATCTTTATGTAAAAGTATAGACATCCCTATAGAAAAAGCCATTGCTGTTGGGGATGAAGAAAATGATCAGCATATGATTAAATATGCAGGTCTTGGAGTTGCTATGGCAAATGCACGTGAAAGCATAAAAGATATAGCAGACTTTATAACTACTAGCAACAATGATCACGGAGTTGCTAATGTCATTAATAAATTCATATTAAATAAATAATTTTTTAAATAATAAATGGTGAATATTACTTTTATTTCAAAATAATATTCACCATTTATCTCTTATAGTCTATTCTATTTTTCAAGTATATGCTTTATAACTTCTACAGGATTATAAAAAAGTAATCTAGGGCCTGAAAACTTCATAACCTCTTTAATTTTAATTTTCATGTCCTTTTTATAGCAATGTATTGGACATTTACTACAAAATTTCTTTTCCTCACCAAATTTACAAAAATCTAGCCTTTTATGAGCATATTCTAAGAGTTCTTTGCATTCATCACATAATTCATCTTTTTTAGTCTTATGTTTTTTATTGCAATATATTTTTATCATTAGATCTATAATTTCTTTTTCTCTTTGTATTCTACTCATAATATCCTCTTTAACTTAACTCTAATCTATTATTTCTAACATAAATCTTTTTATCACAAATTGCTGTACTAGACTTTCTATGAGATACCATTATAATAGTTTTATCTTTAGACTCAGACTTAATGCTCTTTAATATCTCAGCCTCATTTAAAGTATCTAAGTTGCTCGTTGGTTCATCTAATATAAGCACATCTGGATTATGTAAGAAAGCTCTAGCTATACCTAATCTTTGTCTTTCTCCAGAAGAAAGGTTTGAACCTATTTCACCTACATTAGTCTTATATCCATTAGGTAATGTAGTTATAAACTCATGTATAGATGCTTTTTTAGCTGCCTCTATTACTTCTTCTTCAGTTGCATCATACTTACCTATTTTTATATTATTTTCTATAGTATCATTAAATAAGAATGTTTCTTGACTTACTAAAGATTGCTTCTTTCTTAATGATTTTGTAGGTATGTTTTTAATGTTTTTATTATCTATCTTTATTTCTCCATTATCTACATCCCAAAATCTCATTATAAGCTTAAGTAATGTACTTTTCCCACATCCACTTGGTCCAATTATTGCAACCTTATCACCTTTATTAATCTTAAGGTTTAGATTTTTTAGTAAGTTTTCACTTCTTCCATCATATTTAAAATCAACATTTTCTATACTTATAGAATCTGTATTTAAGTTTTCTTCTCCGGCAACTTCTTTAACTGCTGGAACTTCGTCTAATATATTAAATAATCTTTGTGCACAAGCAAAAGTATGCATTAAGTTATTAGATAAGTTACTTAGAGCAACAGTTGGTCCAAATGAACTTGCTAAAAGAACTACTGCAAGTATTACTTGTCCTAAGTTTATAGTACCTACTTCAAATAACTTAACTCCTGTAAATAAAGTTATAAGTATAGCAACCATTATAGTCACATCAGTAAATGCTCTTATTATACCTTCATGCTCTTTTATAACTGCCATTTTATCATTTAATTTTTCACTATTTTCATTTATAGCTTGAATACGTTCTTCACCTACATTAAATAATAAAACTTCTTTTATACCTTTTAATGAATCTAATAAGAAACTATTAGTTCTACCAAATTCATTTCTATACTCAAGACCTGCTTGATTAGCAAATTTTGACGACATAACAGGTATAGCGCATCCTATAATTAGGTAGAATACTACTCCTATTAATCCAAAATATGGATTTATAAAGTATAGTATAGCTGCTGTTATAGATGAAGTTAATATTGCTATAGCTATTGGAGCTATTGTATGTGCATAAAATACTTCAAGTAACTCTATATCGCTAGTTATAACTGATATAAGATTTCCTTTTTCTTTAGTTTCTAACTTTGCCGGTGCTAATTTTCTTAAAGCTTTAAAAACTATGTCTCTTAATATTGCAAGTATTCTAAATGCTATATAATGACCTGAATATTGCTCAACTGATCTTAATATACCTCTAAGTATTGCACAAGCTATTATTAGTTTAACTGTATCACTTAAACTAAAATACATATCTATTCCTAATATATCTCCTATTGCAACTGCCCCAAATGTAGTTACAGCAGTTGCTGCTAAAAATCCTAAAACTCCAAAAGTTATTGTTATCATCATTATTGGAGCAAGTGGCTTTAGTATTTTTATTAATCTTGCCATTATTTTTATTCCAGACATTCTTTTTTCTTCATTATTCACTTATAGCCACCTCCAAGTCTACGTCATTTATATCTTCTTCATATACATCTTCTAAACTACTTTGCTTTGTATATAGGTTGTAGTAAGTAGACTTATTATTCATAAGCTCATTATGCTTCCCGAATTCTGCTATTTGACCTTTATCTAATACATATATTACATCTGCATTTTCTATATTTGCTAATCTATGTGATATTACTACAACAGTTTTTTCTTTTGATAAATCATATATTGTTTTTAGTATACTATCTTCACTTTCAACATCTATATTTGATGTTGCTTCATCAAATATATAAACTTCAGGATTAGTAAGTATCATTCTAGCTAAAGCTAATCTTTGCTTTTGTCCACCTGATAATAAAGATCCACCTTCTCCAACATTTGTTTGAAGTTTGTTATCAAGATTCATTACAAAGTCATATAAATTAGCACTCTTTAATGCATCGTGTAATTCTCTCTCACTTGCATCTTTTTTAGCCATTCTTAAGTTTGCTTCTATTGTATCATTGAATATATAAGAGTTATGACTTATAAAGCTTACTTTTTCTCTAAGAACATCAAATGGTATATCATTTATATTTATTCCATTTAAAGTTACTTCTCCACTATCTACCTTTTTAAGTTTTAATAGTAGATTTGTTATAGTACTTTTACCACATCCACTTTCACCAACTAAGGCTACCATAGATTTATTTTTTATTTCTACATTAACATTTTTAAGTATTTGTCTTTCTTTATCATAACTAAAGTTAACATTGTTAACATTTATAGATATATCACTTAACTTATCTATATCCCTCTTAGATAAAGTTGGTTCTTCTTCAATTTTTGTATCTAATAACTTAAACATTTTATCAGCTGCTGCCATACCATTAGTAGCAACATGGAAGAATGAACCTAAAAGTCTTAGTGGTATAAAGAATTCTGAAGAAAGTAATATTATTATAACTGCTCCACCTACACTTACAGTTCCCATTGATAATTCATTTACAGCTATTAGTATACCAATTCCAGCTCCACCAAAAGCTATTAAATCCATTATACTTATAGAACTTAGTTGCATAGTAAGAACCTTCATAGTAATTCTTCTAAATAACTCTGATTCTTCATTCATTTCTTTATTTTTTTCTTCATCTAAATCAAAAATCTTTAAAGTAGTTAAACCTTGAAGATTTTCTAAGAATGAATCACCTAAGTTAGTGTATATTCCCCAATATTTACTTAAAAGTCTTTTGGCAAATTTCATTACAGATGCTATTGATATTGGTATTAGTGGTATACACACTAATAATACTAATGCTGCCTTTAAGCTTATTGTTGCCATTACTGCAAATAATGTTAATGGTCCTACTAAAGAATAGAATAATTGAGGTAAGAATTTTCCAAAATATATTTCTAATTGCTCTACACCATCAACTGTTATTTGAACAGTAGAAGAAGTTGATATTGCATCGTTATAGTCCACTCCTAAGTCTAATAATTTTTGATATATTTTCTCTCTTAGTATATTTCTAACTTTTCCAGAAGAGTGATGTGAGAACTTACCTGCCATATAGTTAGCAATAAATCTTATTATTATTAAAATTACTAAATATGCTATGTATGCTCCCATATTAAAGTTTAAATCTTTGTTGTATAACTTATCTATTATTGATCCAACAAATAATATTATTCCTATATTGCAAATAACTGAAATCCAGTTAGCTAATACAGTTAAAAATATGTATTTTTTAGGTTCTTTACAAATAGATAATAACCTTTTGTCTACCATTTCTTTTCTCCTTTTATTTAATTTGTCATTGATTCACTTTTAATAGTTTTAATTTTAAATGTAAAATAATATAATTTAAATAAAGCTACAGATATTAAAGTGATTCTCATATACATATTGTCAACCATAATAAATGGTATTAACATCATAAAATCAGCAAACAAGACTAAAGTAACCTTTTGTTTTAAAGTCATTGCCTTTTCTTCTACAAAACTTTCTAAATGTTTTTTGTAAATCTTTGTATTTTTAAACCATATATCAAACTTTTTAGACCCTCTTACAAAGCAAAACGATGCTAATAATAAGAAAGGAGTTGTTGGAAGCACTGGTAAAATTACACCTATCGCTCCTAATAAAAAAGCTATCATTCCTATAGTTATATAAATAATTTTTTTAATATTAACCATTTTGTTCCTCCATGAGTAATCTCTATTTATCTACTAATTAATATTTTATATTATTTGATAACTATTTTCAATGATAGCTTTTTGTTATATCTTTATATTTTTTTAATTTTATTTAGATTTTTTCAGAATTTTATCTTGTTATTTTTCTTGCTAAAGTTGCTGTCCATATACCAACCATTGTAACCCCTAAAATCATTTCAACTGCTGAAAAAACTATGCTCGTCCCTGTAGGCGTAATATCTCCATATCCCACTGCAGTAAAAGTAACGATACTAAAATACAAGGAATAAAAAAAATCTTTAAATAAATTATCTATAGGCAAATTTAAAATAAAATTACTACTATATTTTATTACTTGTCCATCTACATAAAGTCCAGAAAACATATAAATTAACGTAAAAAATAATAAGATTTCTAAAGATGTTATTAATGCATACATAGGTCTTTCTCCATATCCACATAATAACCAAAATACATATGACTTTATCTTGTTTACTCCTTTTAAAAGTTTACGTTCCGCACACTTAGCTAAGTAATAATATTCTCTAGAAATATTAAACAATCTATTTCCTTCAAATTTATTTTCTAAACTCTTATACACTCTGAATAAGTTTTCACAAGACATTTCATCTAATTTATTAATTTCCATCTTATCTATAAATGTATCTTCATTAAATTTAGTTATATGATTGTCTTCAAACTCTATTTTTTTTATAACTGTATTTATAGTTTTAAAACTACTGCAATCACAGTCCTTAAAATATATACTTTCAATATAGGACATACTTATAATTATATTTCTCATATCACTTAAAATATATTTATTATCAAATATACTCGTATTCATAAATATAGCTTTCTTTAAATTACACTTTATAAAAGTACAGTTTGAAAATATGTTATTATCAAACACTACTATATTTTCACTACCATTATAAAAGTTACAATTTTCAAAACTAACATTCTCAAAAATACATTCCATAAATTTACTTTTAGATAAATCGCAATCTATAAATCTCACATTTTTATACTTACAATCAATGAAAAACTTATTATTCATTTTTATATTTCTATATGTAAAATTTGTAATAATTATCTTATTTATAAATATTTTTTCTTTATCGTATTCTTCGCTATTATTTATCCTCTGTTTTAGTTGTAAATTTATATTATCTCTAGTTTTATTTAAATTATCTAATAACATCTTATCACCTTAAATTAAAGTTTATTCTAAATATCATTTTTAACTTATTTAAATATAATTTCTAATAATTATCTATATGTACAAGCAATTATATTTAGAATAGTCCTTTACAAAAGTTAATATATATATAGTAATATGAAATTATTATCAGTATATATTTCTAATATAGATTTATAAGAAAAAGGAGGTTCTAATGAACAATAATTTAAAAAATATAGAAGATATCCTACCTAAAAACTCATGCTCTTTTTGTTCTCATCTTACTCTTGAGGGACCTAACGAAAATTACTTATACGATATAAAATGTGTCTTATCAAATAATAAACCAAAACCAAATCAATATTGTGAATACTTTGAACAAGAACATACTAATCTCAATATGAATGACCTTGATAACTTATATATGACTTTTTTAGAGACTTGCTTAAGAATTAAATATGATGATTACTTAAATTCTATATATTGGAAACTTTTCAGAGAAAAAGTTTTAAAAGAATCTAACTATAAATGCTCTACTTGTAATTCATCTGAAAATATCAATGTATATCATATAAATAAAAATTTAGGACGAGAATCATTAAAAGACGTTACCGTTATGTGTGACAAATGTTTCATAGAACATAACAATACACTTTAAATTAGAATATTTTTTTTATAAATCCAAATAATAAGTATAGTAAATTTATTATTTTGGAGGTAATTATGTCTAATTTAAAATGCGCTGCTGAAAATTGCACATATAATAGTAATGGAGATTGTTATGCTGGCGGAATAAGAATTGATGGAAAAAATGCAACTACAACTTGTAATACTCGTTGCATATCATTTGAGCCAAAAACAAAATCATCAATGAAAAATGTACTTAATGCTACTAACATAGTAAGTACTTTAAATATAGAATGTAAGGCAGTTAAGTGTCGCTTTAATAAATCCGAATTATGTGATGCAAACTTTGTTAAAATAAATGCTCATAATGAAAGCTGCGAAACTTTCTCATGTAATTAAAATAAGAAGGTGTAAGATTTTATATAATCTATCTTGCACCTTCTTATTTTTAATTTATAATTATACATTCTAAATATTCTATAATATAAATTATGCTTTATATATTAGTTCCCGCTAAATTCTATAAATCATATGACTTCCCTTTTCTTATACTAATTTCATACCTTCATTAAATGCTTTTATATTTATATCAATAAATTTTTCTTTTATATTTTTCTTTATGATACTTTTCCAATCTATATTATCTAAATTCATCATTTTTATAACTGTACCTAATAAAATTATATTCATTACTTTTATATCCCCTAACTCAGTAGCTTTATTTATTGCATTAATAATTGTTGCATTTAAAGATTTTAATTCTTCATCTATTTCTTTTTCCGGATACTCATCTTTTCCTATTAATACTGGTAAAGGGCTTACTCTATAATTATTTACAACTAAATTTCCTCCTGGTTTCAAATATTTTAGCCATCTAACTGCTTCCATCTTTTCAAAAGATATTAATAAGTCTGCACTTCCTTTTTCTATAACAGGAGAAAATACTTCTTTTCCATATCTCACATGTGTAGAAACTGAACCTCCCCTTTGACTCATACCATGTATTTCACTTGTTTTTACATCATATCCATATATCATTAGACCTTCTGAAAGCAACTTACTTACAAGTATAGTCCCCTGTCCTCCAACTCCAACTAAAAGAATGCTCTTAGTCATTTAAATATCCTCCTTTAATATGGCATTTTTAGGACATACTTGAGCGCATACTTCACACCCTACACATTGATTTTTATCTATATAAGCTAACTTAATTTCTTTATTAAATGAAATAGCTGGGCATCCAACTTTTGTACATAATTTACACCCTATACAATTATCGCTATTTACTACAACTTTATTTTTAAATGGTTTATTGAATTCTTTTTCATCATGAACTGATAACTTTTTAAGTGCACATGGCCATCTAGTTATCATAACAGAAGGTTCATCTTCAATTGATAACGCCCAGTCTATAGCTTTATTTACTTCTTCTAAATTATTAGGGTTTACCATTTTTATATGCTCTACTCCACAAGCTTTTACTAAATTAAAAATATCAATTTCTTTAGTTATCTCTCCTTGTAATGTATAACCTGTTCCTGGATTTTGTTGATGACCTGTCATACCAGTTATTCTATTATCTAGTATCACGGTTATTGAATTGCCTTTATTATAAACAGTATTTAATAAACTAGTTATACCACTATGGAAGAATGTAGAATCACCTATAACGCTAATTAATCTAATATTATTATTTTTCTTCATATTAAATACTGTTTGTGCACCATGACCTGCACTTACACTTGCACCCATACATATAATAAAATCTATTGCATCATAAGGACTATCAAAACCAAGAGAATAACATCCAATGTCTCCTGATATCACTAAATTTTTTCTTTTTCCTAATTCATAAAAAAAACCTCTATGTGGACATCCTACACAAAGTCCAGGTTGCCTTGGTTTTACTAAATTTTCATTATATTCTACAGTTTCTTTTTCTTCTTTAAGTATAGCTTTTCTAATTACATCTGGTGTCAACTCACCATATGATGGTATTTCTTCTTTTCCTATACAATCAATATTGTTAGCTTTCATTTCTGTTTCAATTAAAGAGTCATTTTCTTCTATTACATATATTTTTTCTACTTTAGATGAAAATTCTTTTATCTTATTTATTGGTAAAGGATTTGTGAAACCTAACTTCATATAAGATACATCATTTTTGAATACTTCTTTTGCAAAGTTTATACACATACCAGATGCTACTATACCTATTTTGCTATTATTTATTTCATAATAATTCAAATCAGTAGAATCAGAAAACTCTTCTAGCTTTTTCATTCTTTTTTCTATTTCAATTCTTCTTAGTCTACCAAATACAGGTATTGTAAGTGTTTTGTGAATATTTTTTACATACTGTTTTATTTCTACTTCTCTTCTATCGTGACATTCTACTATTCCTTTAGAATGACAAACTCTCGTTGTCATCCTGACTAATACAGGTGTATCAAATAATTCACTTATTTCAAAAGCTATCTTTATCATATCCTTAGCTTCTTGACTTGTTGAGGGTTCTAACAATGGTATTTTTACAAATTTAGCATAATTCCTATTATCTTGCTCATTTTGCGATGAGTGCATTCCAGGTTCATCTGCTGTTATTATTACCGTACCTCCATTTACTCCTATATATGAATAGGTAAATAATGGATCTGAGGCTACATTTAAACCTACTTGCTTCATAGCAGCTATAGCCCTTGCTCCTGCAATAGATGCACCTATTACAGATTCAAGAGCTACTTTTTCATTTACTGCCCATTGTGCTACGATATCCTCCTTATATTTAGCTATATTTTCCAGTATCTCTGTACTTGGAGTTCCTGGATAAGCAGATGCAAATTTTACACCAGCTTCATATGCACCTCTAGCTATTGCCTCATTACCTGTCATTAATTGCTTCATCTTATTAATTCCTCCTTAGAAAAATTACTTCCTTAGCAATCTACTTATGACTATTAAAAATATTAATATTTTTTCTTACAATTAGGCATAATTTATTAATATATATATAACTTATTCACTTTAATTAATTTATTATGTCTATTATAAATATTTATGATATATAAAAAAAAATATCCTAGAAATGCATCTATATTTATATACATTCCTAGAATATTTCTTAACTAAACTATGCAGTTTTCCACTTGAATTATGTAATCACCACAGTTTTTACATATTATTATACTTACAATATAACTATCATCAACTTTATTTGCTCTCGATAACTTATTAAAAGATAGCCCTTTATAATCTTTACTTATATCACTTATTACATACTCTTGATTTTTAGTAAATATATAAAAATGATATTCTAAAAATGGAAAGAATTTCTGTTTTTCTTTTACTCCGTCTAAACATTCTGGACAAGCCTCTTGATAATATTCAACATCGAAATCAACATTATCACTGTTTTTTAATATATCAATAATTTTAGATATATCAATCCCTTTAACAGTTTTTTCTTCATCATTTATTAGACCACTACAATTATCATTATTTAATAAATATTCTTTTTCATCATAGTTAAACTTATAATCACTCATATTACACCTCATTATTCTATTTCTGATTTAAAAGGCACCTCTTCACGAAGAGATTCTTTATATTCCTCATCTGTAATATACCCTAATTCATGCATTTTGTACAATATAGTTTCTTGTCTTTTTTTCGCTTCTCTATGATCTAAGTATTTAGCTGGATTATTTGTTATGCCTACTAACATAGCACATTGAGCTAAACTTAAATCTTCTACATCCTTCCCAAAATATGTTTGTGAAGCTTTTGCAACACCATAAGATGATTTGCCAAAATATACATTGTTTAAGTATACTCCTAGTATTTCTTCTTTACTCATTATCTTATTCATTTGAAAAGCATTGTAAATATCTCGTATTTTTCTCTTTATACTTTTTTCATCATTTGTTAGCAAGTTTTTTGAAATTTGCATTTCAATTGTACTTCCACCTTGTGTTGTTTCCGAAAAAATATTGTGAACTACCGACCTTAAAAGAGCTTGTATATCAACACCTTTATGTTCATAAAATCGTTCATCCTCAATAGCTACCAATGCGTTCTTTAAATCACTAGGCATTTTATCTACACTAATAACTTGACTACTTATATAATTATCTTCTATAAGCTCTCTAGTTACCTTTGGAGCTCCTTTTAAAGACAATATAGTTAATACTGATCCTACTACAGATATAAGTATTAGAGCTACTAAAGATATACACATTATTGGCTTTATTAATTTATAAACATCAAATCTCTTAGATTTTTTCTTTACCCTACTACTTTTTTTTCTATAATCTTCTTTTTTTATATTATTAACACTTACATTTCTTTCAATTTTAGAACTACTTTTTGCAGTTTTAGATAAGGAATCATTAGAACTTACTTTCCTACGTCTTATTTTATTTGTATTTTCATTATAATAATTCATTTTTACCTCCTTTATATAAATTTATTATACCTCCCTTGTCAGAATAAATCAAAGAACAAAATTGTAAGATTAGTTTTAATATATTTTATCTAATTATAAGATTACTTAATTTTTATTCATATTTTTAAATTTTTTATATTTTTTTATGTAATTTTATGTAATTTTGATGTATAATGTAAATTGAATTTATTTAAGGAGGTTAATATTATGGCATATCAAATAAACGATGCTTGCATAAGCTGTGGTGCTTGTGAAGCTGAATGTCCAATGAGCTGCATATCAGCTGGAGATGATAAATATGTTATAGATGCTGATGTATGTATAGAATGTGGTGCTTGCAACAGCGTTTGTCCTGTTGATGCTCCTCAACCAGAATAATAAAAAAACTGTTGTAAATCGGATTTTATCCAATTTGCAACAGTTTTTATTTGTTTATATATTCTATACTTCTTAAATCTAATCTTATAGTTTCTGTTTTGTTATATAGAGCTATACCAACTTTAGCCTTAATATTAGAATTACTTCTAATAGTACCTATTAATCCATCTATATTATCATCAGATGTTTTAACAAAATATTTTGTTGGATTCTCTCCTTGATATGGGTATATGTCTATATTTGATAATTCAATATCATATATTCCCTTATTCTCTATATTAATAGTCAAAACACCATAACAACTATATTTTTCTCCTATATCTATACTCTCTTCAAAAATATCTATATTTTCAACACTTATATTTAAGTCTTTATTGTTTATATTATTAATAAGTACTTCACTTATTTTATCTTCATTAATTTTACTTATATTAATATTATTCATTGATTGAGAAACATTTGATATATTGAGTGATATAAAAATAATTAATAAACTAATAAAAATTTTTTTATGCATAAACCCCTCCATAAGTTTTTTATTAGTTTATCCAAATTATTGTATTTTATTAAAAAACTATTATTTTATCATAAATTTATATTTTTTAAATTTTTTTCGACAAAACACTTGCATTTTTTGTCGAATTTTGTTATTATTAATTCAAGGTTATTCCCCTAATAACCGATTATTTTACTCCCCAAATAAAATATATTCCCTAATAAACCCCTTTTTATAATATATTTTACCCCTTTTATAACCCTACTTGATCGGATTAAAGTAGGGTTATTTTTTTACATATTTATAATTTTTCTTATAACTCTATATCCTTGAGCTTTTGTTTCTAAAGATTTTACTTGTGAATATTCTATATCTTTATTTATATTATGTTTAATGTTCCAATATCCCGTTTCTTTATATAAATATATATACTTTTCATTAAATGTCCAAGAGTAATTTTCTTTATCAATTTTTTGATAACGCCAATCTAAATTTTCATTTATCAATGATAAATCATTCATTATTTCTAAAACATTATTATATCGTTCATCTTTATTTACTTTCAAACACTTTTCAATAATCAAAATCATTGATTTAGGTATATGAGGTAAGTATTTTTTTCTTACAGGAAATTTTCCATTAGCACATGCTATTTTTAAACTATTTAAATCCTTATACCTTCTTACTTGTTTATTATATTCTTCATTTCCATTACACATTCTATATAGCGTAGTTCCAATTTGATATATATCTATTTTTTTGTTTATAGTAGAATTTAAACATTGCTCTGGAGCTATATGTTTGTAATAAACATTTTTTAATTTAGCATTTCCATCCTCGTTTAGATATAGTGCAGAACCAAAATCAGTCAATATAGCTTTATTTTCATCGCTTATAAGTATATTATTAGGCTTTATATCACAATGAAGCATATTATTTTTGTGGATGTAATATACTGCTTGCAGAAAATCTAAAGCATATTTTATTATTTCCCTTATTGTTAGACTTTCATTTTGTAATAAATTATATAAAGACCCCTTTTTAAAATAAGGCATTACAATATATATATATTTATCATCATATGAAGCATGCTTTATTGATATTATATTTGGATGATTTAGACTACATATTTTTTTAGATTCTTCAAAATATTTCTCATACTCTTTAAGATTTTTTTTATCTATTTGCTTTAATATAAATTTGGAGCCTAATTGAGTATCTTCAACTATATACAATGCTGAATTTACTCCCTCTGAATCAATTTTTTTCAGTATTTTTAAGTTTATTCGTGTACTTATTTGCATAATTCTACCCCACAACTAGAAAATAACTCTTCAATTATACCTTCTACTTTTACAGCATCTATTATCTCTACTCCTATATCTTCTTCTACATACATGTATGCTTTTCTAACTCCATACTCTTTAACTAATATACTAACCATTTTCCTTATATAACTTAGTCTCTCTCCTATACTAAAAGATTTAGGTATTATAATTTCATCTTCTAATATATACTTAGTTTTTTTATTTATTATCTTGTAAATTCCAAATTCTACTTTATTAATAAAAATATTTATATTCATAAATCCCATAAAGACTCCCCCTAGTAAATACTAGTTTATTGTTATATACTATGCAAAATCGATATAAAAAAATAACTAATACGGTTAGTTTTATTATTTTTACATAAAAAAATAAGCGTTGATTAACGCTTATTTTAAACTTCATCTTTTATTATTAGAAATAACTTAGCTGTTGCTAGTGTATCGCTATCTGCTCTATGAGCATTTTTATTTTCTATATTATAGTATGCACATGCTGTTTCAAGCTTTTTATTCTTACCTTTATAAGATTTATTTTTCTTCAGTAGCTCTAATGTACATATATGATTTTTTATAGGTTCTAAATTTAATTCTTTTAAATAAAAATTTAAAAACTTTAAATCAAATTTAGCATTATGGGCAATTATAGTTCTGTCGCCGATATATTTTCGAAATCTAGGTAAAACCTCTTCTATATAATCTTCATGTGCTACCATTTCGTTACTTATATTAGTTATTTCCGTTATAAAAGTTGGTATTTCTTTTTTAGGTTTAACAAATCTTGAATAATTTCTTATAATCTCATTATTAACAATTTCTGTAACACCTATTTCTATTATTTCACAACCTTTATAAGGATCTAAACCTGTAGTTTCTAAGTCAACTACTACATATTCTTCCATATGTTTTCTCCTTATCTATAAGATAAACATATTTATTATTTTATATTTATCTTATAAGTAATTCATTGGGTTAGTATGCTTTCCATTTACTCTAACTTCAAAATGTAAATGTGGTCCTGTAGATCTACCAGTCGAACCTACTTTAGCCACAACTTGTCCTTTTTGAACTCTTTGTCCTACAGAAACAGTCAATGCACTGTTATGAGCATATAAAGTTACTTTCCCATCATCATGTCTAATCATAACAGTATTTCCATAACTTCCTTGAACTCCAGAATATATAACTGTACCACTATCATATGCAGTAACAGGAGTCCCTGTTGGAGCTGGTATATCTATACCAGTATGGAATCTAACTGTACCTAAAACAGGGTGTACTCTATTGCCATAAGGAGAGCTTATTCTACTATATCCTGGTACAGGCCATGATCCACTTGTTACAATTTCACTTGATCCTGAGTTTGAAGCTGAAGTACTCGATGAATTATTTTTATTAGACTCAATAGCCGCTTGCTCTTTAGCTATTATAGCTTCTATTTCAGACTCTAAGTTCTCTTCCTCTTGTACTAACTCTTTCTTTAAAGCTTCTACTTCTTCTTTATCTGATTCCAATTTAGAACTGTCTTTTTCTAAATCAGATTTAAGTAACTCTTGCTCTTTAGTCTTGTCTTCTAATTCTTTTTTCTTTTCTTCTATAGTTACTTTATTCTCATCTAATTCTTTTAATAGAACTCTATCTTGCTCTACAATTTCTTTAACCATATATATATTATTAAAGAAATCTGATAATGAAGTACTACTTAATATTACTTTTATATAACCCATTGAATAATTATTATCAATAACTCTTAATCTTTGACCTAGAACGTCTTCATTTTCTTCTATTTTATTTTCTAATAATTTAATTTCCTCTTTAGTTTTTTCAGTTTCTGAATTCAATTCTGATATTTTTTTCTCAGTTAACTTTATATTTTCTTCAACTTTTTCTATTTGAGAATCTAAGCTTTTTATTCTTTCTCCTAACTCTTGTTGAGCCTCTCTATTTTTACTTAATTTACTATTTAACTCTGACTTTGAATCTTGCGCATACACAACACCCGAACTAGCTAGAATAGAACAAACTGCTACTATTGATACTACCTTCTTCATTCAATTGTCCCCCAACGTTATATTTATATTTATTTTATACTTTCAAATGTTTTCTAACTGAAAATGCACTTCCTAAAACTCCAATTGCTATACCTGTAGCAAATAAAGTTAGTATAAGAGATGTAGAGACACTTGTAAGCGGAAGAACCACACTTCCCATCATATTAGATAATGCTCCACTAACTTTTTCTACTATATATCCATACATACTTGTACAAACACCTACTGATAAAAGTGCGCCTAAAAATCCTATTACAAAACCTTCTACTATAAAAGGTCCTACTACAAATGCATTACTTGCTCCAACATATTTAATTATTTCAATTTCTTCTTTTTTACTATAAACTCGGCTTTTTATAGTATTCGATATTATTATTAAGCATATCAAAAGTAAGGCTCCCATTAATATTCCACCAAACTTTTTAACTGTATTTGACAAGTTTAAGAAGTTTTGTACTATATCTTGTTGATACTTAACTTCTTTTACATTTTCAATTCCTTGTACTAAATTTACTACATAATTCATTTTTTCAGAATTCTCAAGAGTAACTATAAATGTATCATCTAAAGGATTATCTATTCCTTCTAATAAATATCCATCTTCTCCCCAGCTTTCTTTCATTGAATTAAATAACTCTTCTTTTGACTTATATTCTACAGATTTAACACCTAGTATTTTCTCTAGTTCTGCTTTTAAAGTATCTCTTTGATCAGTTTCTAGATTGTCAATAGATGAAACTCTGATTTCATTTATTTCATCTTTTGTTATTTCTATAAATTGATTTATATTTAAAACCATAGTTAAGATTATTCCTAAAATAATCAAGGCAGAAGTAACAGATATTATAGAAATCAAACTCATTGTTTTATTTTTTATTAGCCCATTTAGACCTTGCTTTAAATTATATGTTAAGTTAGACAATAGCTTCATGTTGTTCCCTCTTTGTATCTTTTATTATTTTTCCAGCATCTATTGCTATAATTCTTTTGTTATACTGCTTTAATATTTCTGTATCATGAGTAGCCATTACTATAGTAACACCCTCTTCATTTATACTTTGTAATAAATCTACAATCTTTCTAGAGTTTTCTATATCTAAGTTTCCTGTACATTCATCAGCAATTATTATAGATGGTTTATTAACTATAGCTCTTGCTATACCAACTCTTTGACACTCACCACCTGATAATTCATCCGGATATTTATTACATTTATGATAAATTCCTACTTTTTGTAATACTTCCATTACTCTAGTCTTTATTTCTTTTGGATTTGCTCCAACTACTCTCATAGCAAGTTCTACATTTTCATAAACGGTCTTATCTTTTAATAACTTATAATCTTGAAATACTATACCTAATCTTCTTCTATATTTATGTATCTTATTTACTTTTATATTTGTTATATCTTCACCTAATATAGATACGCTTCCTTTTGAAGCCTTTTCTTCTCTTGTTATTAACTTAAGTAAAGTAGATTTTCCTGCGCCTGATCGACCTACTAAAAATACAAACTCTCCTTTGTCGATTTTCAAGTTTATATTTTTTAGAGTTTTGTTGCCATCAGGATACATTTTGTCTACGCATGTAAATTTTATCATCCTATCACTCCATTTAATTCGATTTTACTATTTATATTTACAAACTATGTTTCAATCATTGATAATAATATCATTTTTTGTAACTTTATTGTAACCTCTTACTATATATTATCTAAAATTTCGATTTTAGTCAAATCTTAATCATAATTCACCAAAAATTGACTAATAATATTAAAAAAATAAACTGTCTTAATAATTCATTAATTAAGACAGTTTATTTTTTAATACTTTATTTTTTTTATTATTTTTTCTTCTTTTAGGTATACTAATCCATTCCCTTGGACTGCTCTAGAATAATTTAAAGTCTTAGTATGCTTTATTAATTGAGCATATAGCTCTTGTTCTGTTAAACTTCTTTGAAATTCTTCTTGTGACCAATTTTTTAAAAGGGCTAAGCTTCCACTTACATAGGGAGTTGCCATACTAGTTCCACTTAGACTTGCATAACTATTATTAGGATATGTCGATATTATATCTACACCAGGTGCTACAACATCTATTACAAGATTAGCGCTACTAAAATATGCTGGTTCTCCTTTTTTATCAACTGCACCTACTGATATTACATCAATATATGCAGCTGGGTATGAGTATTGAAAATCCGTTGCATTTCCATCTCCTTCATTTCCTGCTGCACATACTACTAATATATTTTTACTTATAGCTTCCTTTACTGCTCTTTCTAATTTTTCATTATTTGCTGACATTCCAAGCGACATTGATATTATATCTACCTTTTTTTCTATAGCATAATATATAGCATTAACTACCCAGCTTAGTTTTCCTGAACCAGTTTTATTTATAGCCTTTAAAACATATATATTTGCATTTGGTGCTACCCCTACTATACCGTTAGCTCCATTTGCTGCAATTATACCTGTAACATGAGTACCATGACCAACCCTATCAATAACAATATTAGGATTTTTACCATCCTCATCTGTAAAATTTCTTACTCCAACTATTCTATCTTTTAAATTTATATGATTTATATCGCAACCTGAATCTATTACAGCAATATTTATTCCTTCTCCCTTTAGAGACTTTTGCCAAAAACTTTTTGCTTGTATCATATTTATTCCATATATTCTGCCTAGGGAAACACCTCTAAACTCATCATTTTTTATATATGGTATTAATTTGACATTTAAGTCTATATCATTTTCTTTAATTTTCATACATATCACTCCAAATTTTACATTATACTTAATTATATAAACTTGGAGTATTTAATGTGATTTCATTACAATTTTCATTCTTTAAATAATAGCTTAAATTTTCAAGTACTTCTTTTTCATTACTTATATCAACATTCTGTAAATACATATCATCTGATCCTTTAACTTTATAAACCCCTTCCTTTATAGAATTGTTTTCTATAAAAACTTCTAAAATATTTCCTGAATTAAGATAATAAGTTCCGGTTTTATTTTTTGTGTTATTTTTCCATTCACCAATATATTTATATAGCTGGCAATTATAAGTCCCTATACCATCCTTTTTACCATCTTTAAAATCTCCTTCATACATACTATTATCACTATAGCTATACTTACCAATTCCATTAAATAGATCATCTTTAAAGTCACCGTAGTAAGATTCTCCATTTCTAAGCTTTAGTTTTCCACTACCCTTTTTTAGTCCATACTTATAGTAACCTTCATAAATATCACCTTTATCACTTGTATAACATCCATATCCATGATATACATTATTTTTAAATTCTCCTATATAAACACATCCATCCTTACTTTTATAAGTTCCTCTACCATTAAATTTATCATCTTCAAACTCGCCTTCATAAATGTCATCATTTTTATTTTTAAATTTTCCTTTACCACTTTTTTTATCATCTTTCCACATACCTATGTACTTACTTCCATCATTATAATACAAAGTACCCTTACCATTTTTCTTTCCACTTAAAAATTCTCCCTTGTATAAGTTCTTATTTGCATATGTGTAAGTACCTATTCCTTCTATAACTCCATGCTTAAAGTCTCCAGTATATGTGGACCCATCTAAAAATGTATATTTTCCTACTCCATACATTTCATCATTCTTCCACAAACCTTCATATTTTTCTTTATTTGAAAATATACAAATACCAAACCCATTTCTTTTACCATCTATAAATTCGCCTTTATATAAGTCACCATTATTGTACTTTACAACTTCTTCTCCTTTTAAATTCTGTTTTCTATCTCTTTCTTCAAAAACTACATTTCTATTTTTTTGAATTTTCCTTTCTATTTTTGATACATTATTAGACACTTTACTGCTAAATCTATTACTTCTTACATATTTATTTTTTCTTTTTTTATTATGCCTTCTCTCAACCATAAATCTGAATAATAAATACATAATATATACCGAGGATAAAAATGCAAATACTGATAATACCGTAAAAATATAACTTAAAATACTAGACATAGCAAAACATCTCCTCTAAATATTAATCAAATTCCATACTTATGTATATTTTATAAATTAGTATTTTATACAAAAAAAGATTTCTACTTATGCAGAAATCTTTAAATTAATATATTGTCTGTTCTAATATTTATTTCTTCAGCTTCTAAATCTTCATCAAAAAGTTCTATGATATTTGTTATTTCATTTTTATACTCTTCTAAATTTAATTTATAAAGCATTAAATCATCTAGTAGATCCTTCATATCTAAGCAAAGATTTTCTAGAATATAAAAATACCCTTCTTCTATATTAGATAATTTTTCTATACTTATAAGTTTTTTACTAATATCTTTTAATATCTCTATATTGTTTATTTCAATATTTTTTAATGATAAAATATACTTTCTAACTACTTTGATTATTTCTATAGATATAAAGTTTATATCATAACTACCTTCCTTTTTATAAAAATATTCTTTATACATTTCAAATTTAGTCTCTAAATTTTCATCTATAGTATTAAATGGTGGCTTAATTATGTCTTTTATAATTAGTAAATCTCGTATACTTTCATTCTCATCTAATATAGAGTCTAATAAGTATAAATTGTACGCATCATCTAGTGGATCATGAACTTCTCCACTAAATTCTACATTCGCTATACTTAAAAGATTTTTCAGAGATATATAATTCATGCATCTTATACCATAATCTACATACTTATCTTTAATATCTACAAATAAATCTTTTATATTATTTAAAAATCTTGGATGTTTATTTTTTTGTGAACTTATTTTATCTATATTACTAAAACAAGCTAAATCTAAATTTCCAAATGTATATATACCCTTAATTTCGGAGAATATCCCTAACCAACATTTAAAATCCCTCATTACTTCCTCATACGTGGGGGCCTTATATAAATCATGTGAAGTTATTTTAGTCAATTCTTCTATATGAGGATACACTTCTTTCTTTATTATAGGTTTTATTAAAGATTTAAATTTTTCTACTTCACCAGTACACTCGTCATATTTAATAGCACCAATAGCTATTATATCTGCATTTAACATATCCTTTTTACCTTTATTATTTGGCATGTTCATTTCAAAGTCTATATATACTTTTTTCAATATAAAATCCCCTCTCTAAATATGTATGTATATATTCTATCATTTTGTTTTGCAATAAAAAACCGTTGACTATCTACTAATCAACGGTTTTATTTTATATTACTCATACTTTTCTAAGAAAGAGTGCTTAACTCCATCTTGTTGCCATCCTAAGACAGAGTCGATATTAACATTTTCTGCAGCCTTGAAGATTGATTTTTCAACATCTTTAAAGTTTTCACCTAAACTCTTTATAAGGTCTTTTATCTCATATCTTTTGTTTCCTGTTTTTTTAGCTGCTACCATACAAGCACAATTAAGCGGCCAAATTCCACTATTTTGTATAAATCTTATTATATGCTCTTCTCTTATATAATAAAGTGGCCTTATTATTTGTATTCCATCAAAATTTGTAGAGTCAAGCTTTGGTAACATTGTTTTAAAGTTTCCTGCACATAATAAATTAAGCATTGTTGTTTCTATAACATCATCATAATGATGTCCCAATGCCAGTTTATTACATCCTAATTCTTCCGCCTTAGAGTATAGAGCCCCTCTTCTCATTCTTGCACACATATAGCATGGATAGTCCTTTGCTATTTCATCCGCAATTTCAAATATTCTAGAATCAAATAAATGTATAGGTATATTTAAGTATTCACAGTTATCTATTAATAATTGTCTTATATCTTTATGATATCCAGGGTCCATAGCTATAAATTCAACTTCAAAATTAACTTGTCCATGCTTTTTTAACTCCTGGAACATTTTTGCCATAAGAAGACTATCTTTCCCTCCAGATATAGCAACACCTATCTTGTCACCCTCTTCTACTAGATTATAATCTCTTATCGCTTTAATAAACTTAGACCATAAATGCTTTCTATACTTTTTTATTATACTTCTTTCTATATCTTTTAGTGGTTGTCTTTCATCAAAAGGTACTATTATTTCACAGCCTTTTCCTGCTAATTCGCTCATTAAATCACCTCATTTTTATGTGAACATGAAATTTATTTTATCATAAACTGTATCATTAATTCAAGATATACAAAATTAATACTAACATAAAATTTAACTTAACCTTATTAATTAAGATAAATAATCAAATAGTTTTTAATTATTTATCTTGGATATGTAACCATTTTAAGCTTATCTAAATATAATATAATTACATAGCTTGACTATAGGTTCTGACAAGGAGGTTTTTCATCTATGGAAAAAAACAGTAGAGGCATTTCTCAAAACTGTGGTTGTGATTTAGCTAGACCATATGTTAACGATCAAGTGCTTACAAAAATGTATAATCTTTCAACTGCATTGAGTAAGGGAACATTATTCCCTGAATTATTTTTAATAGACTCTGAAATGTATAATGCAGATTTATATAAAAATCCTAAAAACAGAGTTAGGGGGAAAAGATAATGAAACAATCATGTACTAGAAGTGAATTATTGAGAAATGTTCAAGAAACAGGATTTGCATGTGTAGAACTAAATTTATATTTAGATAATCATCCAGAAGACAAAAATGCTATCAATATATATAATTCATTAGTTGCTCAATTTAAACAAGCAAGATGTGCTTATGAAAGTAAATACGGTCCTTTAACTAACTTTGGGTATGCTCCAAGCCAATATCCTTGGCAATGGATATGTGACCCTTGGCCATGGGACAGAGAATTTAACAAATAGATATTATTTATAGGGAGGTTAGACATCTATGTGGATTTACCAAAAAACATTAGAATTTCCAGTTAATTTAAGATGTAAAGATTTAAACATGGCTAAGTATATAATTGCTCAATTAGGTGGGCCAAATGGTGAATTAGCTGCTGCAATAAGATATTTACAACAACGATATACTATGCCTACAGGAAAGTCACGTGCACTTTTAACTGATATAGGTACAGAAGAACTGGCTCATGTTGAAATAATTTCTAGTATGCTATATCAACTAACTGAAGATGCTACACCTGAAGAGTTAAAGGCTGCTGGCCTAGGATCTAATTATGCAGTTTGGGGACATGGAATATTCCCATCAGATCCTAATGGAGTACCTTGGACTGCTTCTTATATAAATGTTTTCGGCGATGCTGTAACTGATTTACATGAAGATATGGCTGCAGAACAAAAAGCACTAGCAACATATTATCAACTTATAAACTTAACTGACAATGTTGATATAATAAATGTATTAAGATTTTTAGGCGAAAGAGAAATAGTTCATTATCAAAGATTTGGAGAAGCATTAATGGACGTATATGATTTTGCAGAAACTAAAAAATATTTTTAAGTTTTAATTAAATAAAAAGGGCTCTTCTTTTCATAGGAAGAGCTCTTTTTCATACATTAGATAAAACTCTAACTTTTATATCTTCATTTAATTCACAAAAGGTTGAAATTTCATCTATATCAGATGTTGAGAAGTACTGCATATAATCGCTTAATACTTTTACTGCCTCATACTCATTTCTATTATAAAAATAACAACTCAAATTTTGCATATACTTTAAATAGCATTTATTTATTCTAAGTTCTACATATAATGAATCACTTTCTACTCTTGAATTATAAAATAATTCTTTTAGTCTCATATAAGCGCATTCTGAATCTTTACTTAAATACATATTACTTAAACTTTCATCCAATGCTTTTTCTATATATAAAAGAGCTGTTCTGTTTATAAGTAATTCCAAATAATAATTATTGCGGCTATATTTAAATTGATAAAAATCAGTTATAACAGTCATATCTACTCTCCTTATATACTTATTTAACTTCTCAATCATATACTATATATTATTTTCAATATTAGCTTCTATTTATACATAATATATTTCAAAATATTATGCATAAATAAAAAATAGAGCCTTAATTAGCTCTATTTCTTATAAAACTCTACGTGCATTGACAAATGCTCCTTTATAATAACTACTATTAAAATCTGATATAACTACTTCATCTTTACTTGATGAAGCATGTATAAATTTACCATCGCCCATATATATTCCAACATGACTTACTACGCCATTATTAGATCCATCTGTATCAAAAAATACTAAGTCTCCTTTTTTGACATCACTTCTACTAACATAAGTTCCATACTTACTTTGTTCTTTAGATACCCTTGGTAAAGTGATTCCTGCACTTTTCTTAAATACATAGTATGTGTATCCTGAGCAATCAAATGAATTCGGTCCTTCTGCCCCCCAAGAGTAATCTTTTCCTAATAAAGTTTTTGCAAAACTTATTACTTTATCTGCTTTTGAGCTAGATGTTGAAGAATCACTTCCTGTTGAACTACTTGATTTATCAGATAGATATTGACTTGATACATATCCTATTTTTCCATTATAACTTATTTTAGCCCAACCATTTGACTCCGATATTACTCCAACTTCTGTTCCATATTTTAAAGTAGATATTTTAGAATAGTTTGTTCCTGGCCCAGTTCTAAAGTTTAAGCTTGTTGCATTTACTATTTTTTTATATTTTATAGTTTCTGTAGTAGAACTAGAACCTCCACTAGATTTAGTTGCTAAATAATCAGTAGATACATATCCTATTTTTCCATTATAATTTATTTTAGCCCAACCATTTGACTCTGATATTACACTTACCTCTGTACCTTTTGATAAGCTTCCTATTCTTGAGTAATTAGTTCCTGCACCACTTCTAACATTAAGGCTAGAAGCAGTAACTACTTTTATACTTGAACTTTGATTAGAATTGCTATAGGGACCTACATAATCACTATGTGCATATCCTGTTTTTCCATTATATTTTATCTTTATCCAAGAACCACTAGTTCCTATGTACTCAACTTTATATCCTTTATTTAATTTACCCATAGATGAATAATTTGTACCTGGGCCTGTTCTAAAATTAACTGAATTTGCTGTTATCATCCTATATTCTACTTCATCTGCATTTGATATAGAGGTACATACTGGCACAATTACAGATGTAGCTATAACACTTGATATTATATGTTTTTTATTAAAATTCATAACTAACAATTATAGTATTTAACTATAATCTTATTCAACTCCTCCCTATAAATAAGTATGTATTACTTCTAATAGTTTTAATTAGTCTATTTTTATCTAAATTTAGATGCGTTTTAATAATATTATTACAAATATGTAACTTTTTGTCTATAAATATAGGGATTTACCAGTATTTTCTATGTATGCTTTAAAGGAATAAATTTATTTATTATAGAATACAATTTATTGATATATAAACTGTTATTATTTTAGGGAGGAATTTTATGGGAAATAATTTCAATAAGATAAGCTTATTACCTATACCTTGGATGAAACAAAAATTAGAAAGCATTTATGAAAAAAGCATAAATGGCAATTTATTCTTAATATATAATGAATTCGGCTCAAGCGAATATATTAATTATCGTAATATCATAGATTTATTAGATCGATATAATATTATTATAGATCATACTCATCCTATATATTTCTATTTTCCAATTGAGGTTGATAATTTAATTCGGAATTTGATACTTGCAATAAAATCAATTTTACCTAACCATTCATATATAATCCTTGCTGGCTACAAAGAATATTATCCTAATTTTAATGAGGTTAACTGTATAGCAAATATATACTCTGTTTACCCTGAGCTTAAGGATAATATTGAATTTTCATATCTTATAGATAGTTCCAAATCATTTGAAATATTTACTTCTTTATCAGACACCCAAAGAATAAATATAAAACCAGAATCTTCTTGTACAATATCTGGACCAGCTTTTAATTATAATATAAATCATCCTAGCTCTAATAGTATAACGCATATTTCTTTCGTAAAATTAATAGACGAAAGTTCATCTGAATTTGTTGATTATTATATAAAAGGATTAACTAATAAAAACAATAATTTCAATTTTAATTTCTAGACTGCCTTGCAGTCTTTTCTTTTTATATGATAATATAAATAGTATTTGAAAGGAGATTTATATGAAGCTTATACTTGCAGAAAAACCATCTGTTGCTAAAACTATAGCTACCTTTTTAGGCGCAAGAACTAGGCATGATGGTTACTTTGAAGGAAATGATTACATAGTTACTTATGCCGTTGGTCATCTAGTTTCCTTATTTGATATGAAAGACTATGATAAAGATAAATACTCAGGATCTTGGAAAATGGATAATTTTCCATTTATACCTAGTGATAAATTCAAATTTAAAGTCGATAGCTCAAAGAAAAAGCAATTTGATACTGTAAAAAGACTTTTACATAGAGATGATATAGAGTATGTAATAAACGCTACAGATAATGATAGAGAAGGTGAATTAATTTCTTTTTTAATTTTTTTATTGGCAAAGAATAAAAAACCTGTTAAAAGAATTCTAGTAAATGAATGGACTCCAGAAGACATAACAAGAGGTCTAAATAACTTAAAAGATAACTCTGATATGATAAATTTACAAGCAGCAGGTTATACTAGATTGATTACAGATTGGTTAATAGGAATTAACTTTACTTCTGTTGCAACTTTAAAATATGGCAATGGTAAATTACTAAATATAGGTCGTGTAATACTTCCAACAGTAAAACTAGTTTATGATAGGGATATGGAAATAACAAATTTTATACCTAAGAATTATTTTGAAATAGAAGGTAATTTTAAAAGTTCTAATGGAGAATATAAAGGAAAACTAATAAAAGGTAAAGAAAGTAAATTTGATACTATAGATGAAGCTAATAAAATTATTTCTAGTATATCATCAAATACTGGAACTATAATAGATAAAAAAGTATCTACTTCTAAAGAGTATGCACCTAAACTATTTAGTTTAACATCTCTTCAAGGATTTATTACTTCGAAGTACTCAAATTTCACTTCAGATAAGGTTTTAAACGTATGTCAGTCTCTTTATGAGGGAAAAGGTAAGGGAGGATATATAACTTATCCTAGAACTGATTCTATTTATTTAGAAGAAAGTTTGGTTAATAAAGTTTCTCAAACATTAGATAAAATAAAAGCTGGTCTTCCTTATGAAAGTAAAATAGTATTTACTAAAAGTAAAAGAATATTTGACTCTTCTAAAGTCGACAGCCATAGTGCAATAATACCAACTTATATAGTTCCTACTAACTTAACACCAGATGAACAGATTGTTTATAACGCTATAAAAGATAGATTTATTGCAAACTTTATGCCTCCTGCTGAATATGAAAATACAGAAATTAAAACAGAAGTCGATAAAAACTTATTTTTGACAAAGGGAAAAGTTTTAAAAGTAAAGGGATATTTAGAGGTGTACAATAAAGAAGAAAAAGACGACTTACTTCCTCTAGTAAATAAACTAGAAGTTGTAGACATCTTAGATATAAAAACATTGACTAAACAAACAACTCCTCCTAAGCCATATACTGAGGATACTTTACTTAAAGCAATGAAAAATTGTGGAAAGAATGTATCAGAAGATGATACAACAGTTCTATCTGGGTATTCAATTGGAACATCTGCTACTCGTGCTGATGTTTTGAAAAAAGTCGGACAAGTTGGATATGTTAAGAAAAAAGGAAAATCATATTCCATAACTGATTTAGGAAAAAACTTAGTTGAAATATTCCCAGTTAAAGATCTATTTGATGTTGACTATACTGGTAAGCTAGAAAGAAGCTTAAGCGATATACAAAAAGGACAATTTACTAGAAAAGAATATCTAACAAACATAATGAAATTTATATATCAAAATGTTAATTTAATAAAACATGATGATAAAAAGAATATAAATACTGAAAATTATACTTATAATGCTAAAACAAAAAAATATGTTAAAGAATCAGCTGTTGCATCAAGGAAATCTAATTCAAAAAATTCATCTGATGAAAATAGTTCTAAGAAAAAATCCACTAAAAATGATTCTTTAGGTAAATGTCCTGTATGTCAAAATGATGTCATCGAATCAGAAAAAGGATATTTATGTTCAAACTATATCAATTGTAAGTTTGGTATTTGGAAAAATGATAAATATCTAGAATACTATAATAAAAAACCTAATAAGACAATGGTTAAAAGCATATTAAAAAATGGACAAGCTAAAGTTAAGTCATTAACTTCAAAAAAAGGAACTAAATTTGATGCTATATTAAAATATAATAAAAAAGATAATGGTTACTGGGGATGGACTATGGAAATAGAGTCCAAATCATCTAAATAATTAAAATAAAGAATAGGGATTTTAAATCACCCTATTCTTTATCATCATATAATACCTCGTCAATCTTATTTCTAGCCATCCTCATTAATTCATTAAACTTATATCCTCTTAATTTGCATCCACACTTTGGACAATACTCTAATTTTTTAGAAACTAAAGCTCTACAGTTTTGTTCTGGACATCTTATCTTCGCATTAACCTCAGAAACATTAAGCCCACATCTTGGACAAATTGTACCAGGTCTTGATGATACTTCTTTTCCACATCTCGGACATTTGACCATAGATTATCCCCCCATAATAAAAATACTCCTTTATTAATCTATGCAAATTAAACAAATAAGTTTCATTTACAGAATATAAAGGAGTCTCTATATTAAATATTTTAATTTTATTTTTTATCTTTGACTTTTACTGTATTTATTCCATTTTCTTTTATAAGGTCTAATATTATTCCAGCAGTCTCTTCTATAGCCTTATTTGATACATCAATTACTGGACAACCTAACCTTTTCATTATAGTATCTGAGTACTCTAATTCTTGTAATATTCTTTCTATGTTTGCATAATTTGCATTACTAGATAAACCTAATACTTTTAATCTTTCTTGTCTTATTTTATTTAGCTTTTCTGGTGTATTTGTAAGACCTATTATCTTATTAGGATTTATATCATCTAGTTCTTTTGGTAATGGTATTTCTGGAACTAATGGAACATTTGCAACCTTTATATTCTTATTTGCTAAATACATACTAAGAGGAGTCTTAGATGTTCTTGATATACCAACTAAAACTATGTCTGATTTTAAAACCCCTCTAGGATCTTTACCATCGTCATATTTTACTGCAAATTCTATAGCTTCAACTCTCTTAAAGTAAGATTCATCTAGCTTTCTTATAATACCAGGCTCCCTTTTAGGCTTCTTATCAGTCTTTTTAGCTATTTCAGTTAAAATTGGAGACATTAGATCTATATTACTAAGACCTTCTGTTAAACAATATTCTCTAGTCAATGTTGATAGAGATTCATCTACTAAAGTATATATAATTATAGCATTTTCATTTTTTCCACTATTTAATATCTCAATTAAGAATTTTTTATCTACTACATAGGGAAATCTTCTTATTTCATAATTATCATTTATCATGAATTGAGAGATTGCAGCTTTAGCAACTTGCTGAGCTGTTTCACCTACAGAATCTGATATTACGTATATAATTAAATTTTCCATATATTCCCTCCTTAGTTGTCAAGCATCTCTAAAAATAACTTTGTTATACTTGTCTTTGAGATTCTTCCAACTACTCTCAACTTCATTCCATCTTCGTTATTTTCAACTACTGGTAATGAATCAACTTCATGCTCTATGATTTTCTTTATAACTAATAAAATATCTTCATCTCTATTAGCTGTGATTACATTTGGAGTTCTAGTCATTATCATACCTATAGGAATCCTATTTATATCAGATCCACCTATAGTTGCTTTTAATAAATCTTTTCTAGAAACTACTCCACATAAATTTTCGTTATCATCAGTTATAAATATACTCCCTACATCAGATAAGAACATGTTAACTATTACATCATATATACTTATATCTTGCTTTACTATTACTGGCATACTCATTATATCTTCTGCCTTTTTATCTTTTATACCATTACCAACTAAATTTAAATCACTTACACCTGAGTAAAAATATCCCACCTTAGGTCTTGCATCTAATATTCCAGTCATAGTTAATATTGCTAAATCTGATCTTAGTGTAGCACGTGTCACATTCAAACTTGCAGCAATACTTTCACTAGTTATAGGTTCATTTTCTTTGACGATATCGATTATCTTTAACTGTCTTTGATTAAGTTGAATAATAATCACCTTCCTTCTTAATATAATATACTTTTTTCTTGAAAATCCATTCTATAATACATTGTATATCTCTATATATCATGCCGTAAATTTTTTTGTTTTAATTATAATACATTTTGCCATATATAATTCATTATAAATATATTTATGATAGATAATTAATAATTAATAAAATGAAATTTATAGTTATGTTCTTATTTTAACATTATAGTGTATATTTTTACAATTTATGTCACATTATTTTATTATAAATTATAAAAATAAGGGATAAAATCCTTCGTATATAAAAAAGTTAATTCACCTTACTATATACTTTGATTCCACCCCTTATTTTAGTATTTATTATCTACATGTATTTATTCTCATTATTTATAAACTATCTTAGATAAGTCACATATAGAAAGCATTGTATCGCAGATTTGCTTTAATAAAGCTAATCTATTCTCTTTTATAGCCTCATCTTTGTCCATTACCATAACATTATCAAACATATTATCAACTAATGGTCTTAGTGATGCAAATGCATCTAAAGCTTCACTATACTTTTTATCTTTCAATAATTCTTCTACTGTTACTTTAATTCCCTTAAATCCATTATATAATTCTTTTTCAGCATCTTCTTTTAATAAATTTTCATTAATTTCTGACGAATTTGCTTTTTGTGCTAATGTAGATACCCTATTAAATGCAGTTAACATTTCAACTAGACCTTCAGTTGATAGCCATTTATTTAATTCAACTGCTCTAGTATGCATATCATGTATATCATTTATTTCTGAGTTTAATACAGCTTCTATAACGTCATATCTTATACCTAAATCCCTAAATAGATTTTTGATTCTTTCTCTAAAGAATTCCATTATTTGAGCGCATACTTCTTCTTTATTAAACTCTAAGTTACTATAATTATCTAGCGCATACTTAACCAGATCTTTTAAGTTTACATCTAACTTCTTGTCCATTAATATACTTAATACACCTAAAGCTTGACGTCTTAATGCATATGGATCTTGAGATCCTGTTGGTTGAATTCCAATTGCAAAAAATCCAGCAATTGAGTCTAGCTTATCTGCTATAGATAATGCCATACCTGACTTAGTTTCAGGAAGCATATCTCCTGCAAATCTTGGTAGATAATGTTCGAATATAGCTTCGCTTACAACTTCATTTTCTCCACCAACCTTAGCATATTCTCTCCCCATTATACCTTGTAACTCAGTAAATTCAAATACCATGTTAGTAACTAAATCTGCCTTACATAATTTGGCAGCTCTTAATGTATCCTCTTTTATATCATTTAAATTTAGTGCTTCTAATATATCTGCACTTAATTTTTCTATTCTTAAACTCTTATCATAAACTGTTCCTAGTTTAGCTTGGAATACAACAGTTTTTAATTTCTCTACGTAACTTTCTAAATTTTTCTTAGTATCTTCATTATAGAAGAATAAAGCATCTTCAAGTCTTGCAACTAAAACTTTCTCATTACCAGCTTTAACTACTTCTATTTTGTAATCATTTCCGTTTCTAACTGCTATAAAGTTTGGTAATAATTTACCATCTTTTACAACTGGGAAATATCTCTGATGTTCTTTCATAGGAGTTGTAACAACTTCTTTTGGAAGATTTGCATAGGCTTTGTCAAACTCACCATAAAATGCAGTTGGATATTCTACTAAGTGAGTTATCTCTTCTAATAAATCTTCATCAAACTCAACTTCTCCACCTAAATATTTAGCAACTTCTATACACTGATCTTTTATAAGTTCTTTTCTTTTATTTTGGTCTAAAATTACATAGTTTTCTTCTAACTTAGCATAGTAATCTTCTAAAGAATTTACTTCAAATTCTTTTTCTCCTAAGAATCTGTGTCCCTTAGTAACATTTGACGATATTATACCTTCTAAGTTAATTTCAAGCACTTCATCATTTAATAAAGTAACCATCCATCTTATAGGTCTAGCAAACCTCATATTTTTTCCGCCCCAACGCATTGCTTTAGGGAATGTTACACTTTTTATAGCTTCTGGTAATACAACTTTTAGAACCTCACTAGTTTCTATACCTTCTTGCTTTATAGTACCAAATATATATTCATCTTTTCCTACTTGCTTAAAGTATACGTCTTCTTCTTTTAAACCTTTACTTTTTATAAATCCTAAAGCTGGTTTTGTAAAGTTTCCATCTGCATCTACTGCAATCTTCTTAGATGGACCTTTTACTTCTTCTTCTAAATTACTTTGCTTTTCGCTTATACCTTTTACTATAAATGCTAATCTTCTTGGTGTTCCATATGTTTCTATATCATCAAAAATTATTCTATTTTCATTAAATAATTTTGTTAAATTACTTTTTATTTGTTCTAAAGTACTACTAACAAATCTCGATGGTAATTCTTCCACCCCTACTTCAAATAAAAGATAATTATTCATTATTTGTCACCTTCCTTTAAAAGAGGATATCCCATTTCCTCTCTTTGTTTAACATATAAAGAAGAAACCGCTCTAGCCATATTTCTAACTCTTCCTATAAATGATGCTCTTTGGCTAACTCCTATAGCGCCTCTTGCATCTAAAGTATTGAATGTATGTGAGCACTTTAATACATAATCATAAGAAGGAACTACTAATCCTCTTTCTATAAGTTTCAAAGCCTCTTTTTCATATGTATCGAACAAGTTAAATAACATATCTGCATCACATTCTTCAAATGCATATACAGAATTTTCATATTCAGCTTGCTTAAATACATCTCCATAAGTTATGTGATCGTTCCACTTTAAGTCATAAACACTATCTACCTCTTGTATATACATCGCAAGTCTCTCTAAGCCGTATGTAATTTCTCCAGTCTCAAGCTCGCATTCTATACCTCCAACTTGTTGGAAATATGTAAATTGAGTTATTTCCATTCCATCTAGCCAAACTTCCCATCCAAGTCCCCAAGCTCCAACTGTAGTTGATTCCCAGTTATCTTCAACAAATCTTATATCATGCTCTAAAGGATTTATTCCTATAGCCTCTAAACTACCTAAATATAGTTCTTGTATATTATCTGGAGATGGTTTTAATATAACTTGGAATTGATGATGTTGGTATAATCTATTTGGATTTTCTCCATATCTCCCATCTGCAGGTCTTCTAGATGGTTCTACATAACATACACTCCAAGGCTCTGGTCCTAATGATCTTAAAAGAGTATTTGGGTTCATAGTCCCAGCTCCTTTTTCAACGTCATATGGTTGCATCATTATACATCCTTGTTTTGACCAGTAATTTTGTAGCGCAAGTATCATCTCTTGAAAATTCATAAGAATACCTCCTATTAACTTAAATTCTATTTAATAAACATCGTAGTTTAATAATAATAACAAAGCCTTTCGTCTACACGAAAGGCTCATTAAGAGTTCTTTTATAACTTTTAGAATATCAAATCATTCAAAATTTGTCAATATAGATAGATAATATCTATTATTCTTCTTTATCTTCTTTTTTTTGAATTTCTGTTTCCTTTATAAGTTCATCTGTTATGTCTTTGTCATCTTTATTTTTCTCATTAACGACATCTTTTACGTCTTTAGCCGCGTGGCTTATCATATCTTTTAATATATTTAATTTTTCTTCAGTTAATTCTCCTAAATCAACAGTAGTTCCATCATCTTCATTTTCTACTTTAATATTACATTTCCCTATCATAGCTACAGATAATCCTGCTAATGTAACTAATGGACCTAAAGCTAGACCTACTACTCCTACTGTTAAAGGTATATTAATTATAGTTTTTCCATTTTTATCTACTATTACTCTTATTACACTACTTTTTCTAAGAAGTTCTTTTAATTGAAATTTTATTTGTTCTCCATCTTTTCCAAATACATCTTCAACTGTTTTTTTAGCTTTCTTAACTCCAGAAGTTCCTTTTTTAGATTCTAGGAGTATTATTGCTTCTAAAACATCTCCATCACATTGTTGTAATGCTTCTTTTGCTTCAGAATACGTAGCATTAGGTATTCTTTGATATACTGCATCTATACTTTCTATGGTTATTTTGCTACTCATAATTATCAACTCCCTTATTATTTTCTATTTCATGTAATAAGTGTAGCGATTTAAAATTAATATTATCAATATAAATCATAAGATACTGTTTTAGTATACGATGTAACTCATAGATAATATATTTTGACACTTTTGCTTTGCTACATCTTAATATGTCATTACTTAATATATATTCCATAAGCTTTACAGTTGTTATATCAATTTTTTGATTTTCATCAAAAATAGTACTACATGTTTTACATAATATTCCACCTTCATATGAATTAAAAACATATTCTTGATTATCTTTAGAACCGCAATTACTACACCTATTCACAATTGGTCTAAAGCCTATGTAATCCAAAAACTTTAATTCAAACGCTCTAGTTATAAATTGCTTATCTATATTTTCTTGAGTATATAAATATAAAGTTTGAGCTAATAATACAAATAATCTATTATTAGTTTGATTTTCTAATGTAGATGATTCGACTAATTTAGTAATATACGTAGCATATGAAAATGCTTCTAAATCATAAGATAAGTCATAAAAACTTTTTATTACATCACTTTGACTTACTCTGTACATATTACCATATTTTTTTAAAGTATAATTTGAATAAGAAAAGAGCTGCGATGATGAAAGCAATGAACTTTTATTTTTTTTTGCCCCTTTAGCCATTGCAGCTATTTTCCCCAATTTTCTTGTAAATATGGTTAAGATTACGTCATTTTCTTTGTACCTAACGGCTTTAAGAACTATCCCTTGGGTGTTCAAGATTATCATAATTGCTATCTATCTCCCTCGACTGATTATTTTCTTCATTGATGTTTTTAAAATCGTTCAAGTATAAAAAGGCTTCTATACTTCCAGTCTTTTTAAAAATATCCCAACACAAATTGTTCATTTTTAAAAACCCCCTTCTTACGATTATATTTATATTTTAAGTAAGAAGAGGGTAAATAATACATAAAGTTGTTAAAAGTTATTATACAATTTTTGACAATACAAGAGAAGTTATTATAAAATACACAGTTACTCCTGTAATATCAAGTAAAGTTGATATTAACGGTGCTGAAATTATAGATGGATCTACATCCATTCTCTTCAATAATGCTGGCATAAATGCACCAATCATCGCACCTACTATCATATTTATAAATAAAGATAGTGATACAACTAAAACAATACCTTTATCTTTTATAAAAATAAACGCTGCTACTGCTATTATAATACTACATAATATACCTGTAATAATCCCAACTACCCCTTCTCTTATAACATTTGTATAGTCTAAATTTTTATTTGATAATGTCATAACAGTTAGAGCTGACGATTGTGTTCCTATATTTCCACCCATACCGATTACTACTGGTATAAAAAATATTATCGGTGCATATTTGGGATTAGTTATGAAGTCTAAATTAGATATTATAGCTGTAGATATTAATCCTCCTATTAAGGTAATTATAAGCCATGTAATTCTAGCTCTAACAGAAGAAAAAATTTGTTCTCTTGGCGTAGGATTAATTTTTTCTATTAATTCCACTTCATGTTCTGATGAACCCGCAAACTTATACATATCTTCTGTAGCTTCTTCTTCCATTACATCTATTATATCATCTACAGTTATTATACCTTTTATTTTTTTATGTCTATCTATTACAGGAATAGCTAACAAGTCATATTTTGATACTAATCTAACAGCTTCTTCTCTATCTTCATCTACATATACCGATATGATATTTTCACTCATCAGTTCTTCAACAATATTAGAATCCCTTGCTGTTATTAATTCTCTTAAAGATATAACTCCAACTAATTTTTCGTCATTATCTACAACGTAAATATAATAAATAGTTTCAGCATCTAATGCATTCTTTCTCAGATGTTCTATAGCTTCTTTAGCTGTCATATCTTTGTTTACTTCTATATATCCTGTAGTCATTATTCCACCAGAAGAATCTTCTTCATATATTAATAATTCTTTTACATCATCTGCATCTTCTTGGCTTAAAAGTTCCATTACGCCTTGTCTTTCGTCTTCTTCTAATTGACTTAACATATCTGCCATATCATCTAGAGACATTAATTCTAATATATTTTTACGATGTTCTATATCTAATTTTGATAATATTGTTTTAAATAATTCAACATCACATTCTTCTAATATTGAAGCTGACATATCTATTGGAAGTACCTCAAATAACTTAACTTTCATATCTTCATCTAGATATTCCATTATATCGAATATATCTATTATATGATACTCTTCAAGTAATTCCCTTAACTCCAATATTTTATTGTTATCAATTAAAGACTTAACTTCACTTAGTAAATCCTTGGAAATATCTTGTTTCCTATCCATATAATCCACCCTTATTTATCAGTATATCCAAAATTACTTACATAATTTTGTAAATTTCTCCAATTTTCTTTTACTTTAACCCATAGTTGAAGATTTATTTGAGAACCTAAAAGTAATTCGATATCTTCTCTAGCTGATTTACCTATACCCTTTAATTTTCTACCATTCTTCCCTATTATTATACCTTTATGAGAATCTCTTTCACAATATATAACTGCAGAAATATCAACTATTTGTTTATCATTTCTAGATTTCATTTTTTCTATTTCTACCGCAACACCATGAGGAATTTCATCGTGTACATAATGAAGTACTTTTTCTCTTATAAGCTCAGATACTAATACTCTTTCTGGTTGATCAGTTATCATATAATCTGGGAAGTATTTTGGACCTTCTTCTAAGTAATTTTGTACTACTTTGATTAATTCTTTTACATTTCTACCCTTAAGAGCTGATATTGGTACTATTTCTTTAAATACTCCTTCTGAATGATACATCTTAATTAAATCAAACACTTCACTTTCTTGTAATTGATCTATCTTATTTATTACAAGAATAACAGGTGCCTTTACACTTCTTAAGTCTTCTATTATTTTTCTATCTCCAGGTCCTATTTTTTTAGACTCATCTACAACATATATTACTACATCAACATTTTTAAATGCATCTGTTGCAGATTTAACCATATATTCTCCTAATTTAGTTTTAGGTTTATGAATACCCGGTGTATCTAAGAATACAATTTGACATTTTTCATCTGTAAACACTGCCTGTATAGTGTTTCTAGTAGTTTGAGGTTTATCACTCATTATTGCAATTTTTTCTCCTACTACATTATTCATAAGAGTAGATTTACCAACATTAGGTCTTCCTACTATACTAACAAATCCTGATTTAAACATTTATAAGTCTCCTATCTTTTGTCATCAATTATTATTTTTTAAAGTCACTTCCTATGAAGTAATATGGTAATAATTCTTTTATGCTACTTTCATATATTTTTATCATACTTTCATCTATATAAATTTATATTATAAGGTATAAGTAACAAATATTCTTACTATAATTATTATTATCATCTTTCTTTAGTACCTTACATTATAACATAAAAAAAGAAGTCATGTAGACTTCTTTTTTTGTATTAGTATTTGTGCACAATATATTTAGGCTACTTTAATTATTAATTATTTTAGTAAAAGTTAATTATTTTTATTTGGAAAACTAGAATACCTATTAGTATACCTAGTAATGCACCTGCAATTGTCTCCCAAAAAGTATGTATTTTACCTTCTATTCTACTTTGAGCAACTAATATAGCCATTATATAAGCTAAGGTTGCAGCTACTGGTCTTTCTGTCATCATAGTTATTGCGGTTGCCATAGCAAATGCTAATGCTGCGTGACCACTTGGCATTCCACCTTTTAAAGGAGTTCCTGTAGAAGTAAGTGCCTTTACTACTACTACTGATATTAACACTAATACTATACATATTAAAGTTACATGTGGTTCAGATTTTCTTATTGTAAAAATTAAAGATTTAGATATATCTGTTAATTGATCATAAAATAACATATAACCAACAACAACAGAGTTAAGTGCTGCAATTACAACAGCACCTGCTGCAACATCCTTCGCTATTTTCGCAAGAGGATGATATTCATCAGTTACCATATCTATAGTTTTTTCTATAGCAGTATTGAACATTTCAGTTATAACTACTAAACTAATAGAAAACAGTAGTATTAACATTTCAACTTTATTTAATTTGAAGAATAAACTTCCTATTAAAACTGCTGCAGCTAAGCAATAATGAATCTTCATATTTCTCTCGAATTTGAAGGTGTATATTATACCCTCAATAGCCGCATTAAAAGCTTTAATTATACCTTGTCGAGTTTTTTTTACTTTCATAAAATTACTCCCTTGTTATGCTTAACTTGTTTAGTATGTATTCTTCTTTTTCTCTCATTTCCTTTGTATTTTCTTCTGTGTCATGATCATATCCTAAAAGATGGAACATGCTATGACATACTAAAAAACAAACTTCTCTTTCAAAACTATGATTATAATCTACACTTTGTTCAAATGCTCTCTCTAAGGAAATAACTATATCACCTAGTGATTTTTCCTCCAACTCAATATCAAAATCAAGTTCCTCATCTAACATAGGAAATGATAATACATCCGTAGGTCTATCTATTCCTCTATATAGTTTATTTAACTCATGTATTTCTTTATTATCTACAAAAGATAAGCTTATATCATAGTCATCATCATATCCTTCATAATCTAAACATTCTAGTATTATATCTTTTATTTTCTCTATAAGTTCTTCACTAACTTGAAGTTTATCTTGTCTATCGTCTATTATAAGTTTCATACTTACACCTACTTATTCCTTATCTATTTATTATTTTTTGAAGAAAGTCTTTCTTTTGTTTTTTCTCTTTTTAATTCTTCTTCTTTATCAAATTTATCATATGCTCTTATTATTCTTTGTACTAATTCATGTCTTACAACATCTTTATCACTTAAAGTTATATCTCCAATTCCAGGAACATCTTTTAAAACCTTTCTAGCTTGGATCAGACCGCTTTTGTTCTTATTAGGTAAATCAGTTTGAGTAATATCTCCTGTCACTACAGCCTTTGATCCAAATCCAAGTCTAGTTAAAAACATCTTCATTTGCTCTGGAGTTGTATTTTGAGCTTCATCTAAGATTATAAATGCATTATCAAGTGTTCTACCTCTCATAAACGCAAGAGGCGCAACTTCTATAGTACCTCTTTCCAAATATTTATTAAACTTATCAGGACCTATCATATCAAATAGTGCATCGTATAAAGGTCTTAAATACGGGTCTACTTTATCTTTTAAATCTCCTGGTAAAAATCCTAAACTTTCTCCTGCCTCTACTGCTGGTCTTGTAAGTATTATTCTACTAACTTCATCTTTTTTGAAAGCTTTTACAGCCATAGCTACTGCTAAATATGTCTTACCTGTTCCAGCAGGTCCAATACCAAAAGTTATATCATTATTTTCAATTAATTTAATATACTCTTTTTGTCCTAAAGTTTTAGGCTGAATTGATTTTCCTTTTTGAGTTATTACAACTGTATTTTCTAGCTCTTTTATCTTATTTTCACTTCCTTCTAATAAAAGAGACAGTGAATAAGATATATTTTGCTTATCTAAAGTTCTACCATTAGATACAGCTTGATGAAGCTCATTCATAAGCTTAAGTGCAGAGTCAACATTTTTCTCTTCACCCATTAAAACTATATTGCCTTCTCTTAAGATAACATCTATATTTAGTGCTTCTTCTATTAATTTAACATTTTCATCAAAATTCCCAAATAGTTCTCTTTCAAACTTTTCTTCTGATACTATGAATTTCTTTTGTATTATCAATAGACTTAGTCCTCCTCAAATTTATTAGTTTTAATTATTATTAGAATCCTTATTATCTTCATTTTCTTTATTCTCTTCTTTATCTTGAAATTCATTTCTTATATCATCTATCATTCTTTTATCAGGATTAGAAGGAACTGTTTCTCCAGATTCTTCAATTTTTTTATTTTCATCTTTTATCATCTGCTCTGCTTCTGATTTACTAAGATTATAAACTTGTGAAATATTTTCACTAGTATGTACTGTTACTAAATATTCTAACATATTTTTATTTACTTTATATTCGTCTTTTACATCGGTATACTTTGCAGAAGCAGGTATTATGTAGTCAAGCTCTTTCAAAGCTTGTTGTCTTAACTCTTCCTTTAATTCAGCTTCATTTTTTTCTATTTTTACATTATTAACTTCATGAAAAGTACTTATATTTATTTTAAGTGGAAAAGTATAATTTCCTAAGGTTAACTTTAGTTCTTTATTTTCAATAATATAGTCCTTATATTTTATATTTCTCCTAATATCGAATTTTTTATCATAGAAAGTTATGGTATATATATTCTTACTTTTTCCTGTTTTTTCTTGTTTAGTATCAATATAGCTTGCACTTTTTTTAACCTCATAAAAAGTCGTAGCCCAAACTTCTGGCAAAGCTTTTGTATTTGAACCTCTTACTAACAAGTCACCCTTTTGAACTATAGTACCTTCCTCTACTACTGCATTACCACTTCTAGGTATTACCTTTTCTATTATACCACTTTTTTCCGCAATTATATTACAATAATTTGATTGCTCTTGAGATGACAATGTTTCTGCTTTTTTAGTTATAGTTACAAATACATTAGTTCCTTTTACATTCACAGAGATGTAAGCAATTTCATCAAATGTAACCATTACACTATCTCTAATTTTCTTTCTATCTATATTTTTTTTATATATACCTGGTTTAAGGCCTAATTTATAAAGTTCTTTCCTTACCTCTTCTTGCTTTATCCCCTCTGGGCAATCAATATATATATCTGTTACAAACTGCGAAGTAGCCATTAGTATCATTAATGATATTATTGCACAAATCCACATGCCTTTATATTTATAAATCCTTTTTATTATAAAAGGAATTCCAGTCTTTTGTTTTACTTTAATTTTAAAATTACTTCCTCTATATGCATTTTTAAATCTTTTCATATCTTCTCTGTCTACACAAAATTGTATTTTAGTCGAGCTAATTCTACCTACATTGTAGACATTTATATTGTTTCTTATAAGATAATTTAAAAATCTTTCTATTTCCACTCCTTCTAACGTTATCACATAGTATCCCCTTATATAGCTTATCAATTGTATCTCCTCCTAATCTATATACTCTATGCTGTATATTATTCCTTTAATGCCTATCTCACCATCAGTTATATATTTCAATAAAAGATTATCACCGGATATTTTTATCGTTTTTATTTTAGTCTTTATCTTTATTAAATTGGTATCATAAGTTACTATAGATAAATAATTTTCTATACTAACAAATTTATTTCCAACAACAGTTATTGTAGGCTGAGTAACTTGTAAATCAGCTGATATATCAATCATCGGCATACCTCCTTAATATATTCTATGTTGTTAACTCACTTAAATTACTCGTATTTACTTTGTAAACATATATTTGTATTTAGAATAAACTAACTATATACAATCTTTATAATCACTTAGAAAGGAGTGGCTGTATGAAAAAAAACCTTACATCTATTGTTCATAAATGTATTTGTTGTAACTTTCTTATTAACGAACTTTTAAAATATAACGACTTACAATGGAAAAAATTATTCATAAATATGAAAAATGAGAACTTACAAGATATTAGAACTCTGTGTTATGTATATGAATATTTATATAAAGATGTGCTAATTCCCGAGAATGTAGATATAATAGATTTAAATAAAAATTTTAATGAAAACTTAAGCACATTATTCAGATTATTCTTTGAAATTATTTCAGACTTAAAATTACTTAAATCAAAAATAAATAATTCTTATTGCACTCAATTTATAAACCAATTAATTTATAGCTATTTTGGTTTTACATCTTGTATGAACTATATTTTTCCTATAAAAAAATTTAACAATGCAAAAATATTAAACTTTAATTTTTCTAAAGGAGTTAATAATGAAAATATATCTAGAACATCTGATGATTTTATAAATAATTTTAGAGATATATGTATGGAGTCAGCTGAATTTTTCTTTGATTATCCTTTAAAAAACAAACATATTTATGATGAAAATTACGAGATTTTCTTTGAAAACGATCCTAATAATAGATTTTATCAATTCTTCTTTAATTTCGATGATAGATCAATAAAAATTAGAATATCAGATAAAGACTCATCAGTTTTCTATATGTATCAAATTCTAAAAGATTCTTTAGAGATAGCCCCAACTATGACTAACGATGATGCAAAACTATTTTCTGATAATTTCCTTAAAGAAAAACTGCAAGAAGAATTTGATTATTTAGTTTTTGATAAAGACTATTTAAATATATATTCTTATATGAATATTCCTGAATCTTATAAATTCAAATATAATTTTAAAGATAATTTAGGTAAAGTAAACTTAAATAAAGGTATCTATATTACAATAGATGCAAGATATATCTATATTCAAGAACTATATTTATTTTAGACATTATTAAATACTAGTAGAAAAGGGCGTGTCTCAAAACAAATTAAAACACTTTAAGACATTCCCTTTTCATTAAAACTCTATCTATTAATTACCCAAATAAAATAGTTTAAAAATGCTGCATAAAATAACCAAATTATATACGGTATATTGATATATGCTGCAAGCTTATCAAGCTTGTAAAACTTATATACCATTATTGATACAATTACTATCATAATTAATATAACCGCTAAAGATGTAAACCTTAAATCTAGCCCAAAAAATAAAATACTCCATATGAAATTTAAAAATAACTGCAGCCAATAATAAAACATAGCATCTCTAACTTTATATAAATCCGATCCTTTTCTCATTATTTTATATAATGATACCCCCATTAATGTATATAATATAATCCATACTATTGGAAATATATAGCTAGGAGGTGCAAATCCAGGTTTTATAAGTTGAGAGTAATATGTACTAATATTGATTCCAGCTAAAATGTTTGCTATAGCTGAACTACAATAACCTACAAGTATAGGTATTAATATACTTATAAGAAAATTTCGAATTTCTTTTATTGATATTATCAAACTTTCCCACCTCTTATAACTTTATTTTATTTAATAAATATGTACAAGATGTGTTTATTATGATTATTTTCTTTTTATTAAATATAAAAAAGTCTAGAGATAATCTCTAGACTTTTAATCTATTGTAAGTTATTTTTAACTAACTCATTTATAAGTTTTCCGTCAGCTCTGCCTTTTGTTTTAGGTTTTATAGCTGCCATGATTTTGCCCATATCTTTCATTGAAGTAGCTCCTACTTCAGATATAGTAGCTTTTACTATTTCATTTAATTCTTCTTCGCTTAACTGTTGAGGTAGGTACTCTTTTAAAACTTCGATTTCAGCTTCTGTTTCACTTACTAAATCATCTCTATTAGCTTTTTTGAATTCAACTAAAGAATCTCTACGTTGCTTTAATTGCTTTGCAATTAAATCAATGATTTCATCATCACTAAGTTCAACTCTATTGTCTACTTCGTATTGCTTAATAGAAGCTCTTATTAAAGTTACTACAGACTTTTTTACTGTATCCTTGTTCTTCATAGAAGACTTTAAATCTTCTTGTAACTTTTCTCTAAGGGACATTCCCTTCACCTCTTTATTCTTTCTTACTATTTTTTAGCGTTTTTTCTTCTTGCAGCTTCAGCCTTTTTCTTACGTCTAACGCTTGGCTTATCATAGTGCTCTCTTTTTCTAACTTCAGACATGATGCCAGACATAGCACATTGGCGTTTAAATCTTCTTAAAGCACTGTCTAATGTTTCATTTTCTCTTACTCTTACTTCTGACATTTCTTTTTCCCTCCCTCCGATAGCGCGAATTATGCTGGGACTGTAACTACGATTATAATCTGCATAATATGCATTACAACCTCACACTTTGTTTATTATAAACTAAAAATATACTTTTATCAAGTATTTTTCGTAAAGAAGAATACATTTTTAAGTTTATTGTTGTTTCTCAGCTTCATATAAAGGTAATTTCTTTCCAGCTAATATATGATAATGAATGTGCTTAACTTCTTGACCACCATCATTACCACAATTATTAATTATTCTAAATCCAGCTTTATCAAAGCCTTTTTCATTAGCTATTTTATTTATTACATTATGAATATGTGCAACTATTTCCATCTCATTTTCATTTATATCAATTATGCTTTCATAATGCTTCTTAGGAACAACTAATATATGATAAGGTGCTACTGGATTTATATCATTAAATGCGATTACTTTTTCATCTTCATAAACCTTTTGTGATGGTATTTCACCTTCTATAATTTTACAAAATATACAGCTCATTTTTCACACCTCCTATCCATACAAGAAGTAATATTTCTACATCTTATACCAAAATTCCTTCTACATATTCATCTTTTATTTCTGTTAATTTGACTTTTAATATTTGACCATGAATATCATCATTACTTTGTACAACTACTCTTATATAGTTAGGAGTTAATCCTTCATATTTATTTTCTGATACATTAGTTTCAAATAATACATCCATTTCTGTTCCAATAAATTTATCTGCAAATTTATTAAAATTACTTTTACTTAAATTTATAAGTTGTTCACTTCTAAACTGTTTTATTTGTGGATCTATTTGATTTTCCATTGTAGCAGCAGGAGTACCTTTTCTAGGTGAGTACTTAAACACATGCATTTGTGAAAGTTCTATGTCCCTTAAAAAATCATATGTTTTGTTGAACTCATCATTAGTTTCTCCAGGAAAACCTACTATTACATCAGTAGTTATTGCTACATTAGGTATTTTCTTTCTTAATTTGTCAACAATTTCTTTATACTCTTCTGTAGTATATCTTCTATTCATTCTTTTTAATGTCTCATTACATCCACTCTGTAAAGATAAATGGTAGTGAGGACATACTTTCTCCATCTTTGCAACTTCATTTACAAATTCATCTGTGAACAAAATTGGCTCAACTGAACTTGTTCTTATTCTTTCAATTCCATCAATTTCATTTATTCTTTTTATGACATCTAAAAGTTTTAAATTACTTTCTCTTAAATCTTTTCCATAAGAAGCTACATGTATACCAGTTAATACAACTTCCTTATATCCATTATTGGCTAAAGTTTGTGCTTCATTAACTATGCTTTCTATATCTCTACTTCTTACCTTTCCACCTCTTGCATAAGGTATTATGCAATAACTACAGAATCTATCACATCCATCTTGAATTTTCATGAATGCTCTAGTTCTACCATTAGATTGACTTATTTCAATTGCTTCAAAAGCTCTTACCTTCATTATATCATCAACAGTACTAGCTTTTTTATCACCTTGAGTAGCTTCTAATTTTTTTATTTCTTCTACTATAGTTCTTCTTTCGTTAGTCCCCATTACAAGGTTTACTTCTTCAATTTCAAGTATCTCTTCTGGAGAAACTTGTGAGTAGCACCCAACAACAGCTATTATGGCATTTGGGTTTTTCTTTTTCATTCTTCTTATATACTGACGTGATTTTCTATCACTCATATGTGTTACAGTACAAGTATTTATAACATACACATCTGCGTATTCTTCACTATCAACTTGCTCATACCCGTCTTTTTTAAACATTTCAAGCATAGCTTCTGTTTCATATTGGTTTACTTTACATCCTAGTGTGTAAAAAGCTACTTTTTTCACTTTATTCATCTCCTCCTATGTCACTTAGTTCATATAAAACTATAGACGATGCAACCACCGATGCAGTCTCTGTTCTTAATATTCTAGGACCTAATGAAACCACATGAGATCCAATTGATTGAACACTTTCAATTTCCTCTTCCGTAATTCCACCTTCTGGTCCTACAAATATTCCTATACTTTTTATATCTGCATTTTTTATAGCTTTTTTTATTGATACAGTTTTTTCATTTTCATAAGGACATATATTCATGTCATTATTTTTCATATCTTCTAAGGCCTCTTTAAAACTTAAAACACCTATTAGCTTTGGTATTATACCTCTTTTACTCTGCTTAGCTGCTTCATATATAATTCTTTCCCAACGCTCGATTTTTTTGTCTTCTTTTTTTTCATCAACCTTAGCTACACTTCTTTTAGTTTGAACTAATATTATTTCATCTACTCCAACTTCTGTAAGCTTTTGTAGTATCATTTCCATTTTAGGTCCCTTTGGAAGACCTTGATATAATTTAACTCTTACATCAGCTTCTCTTTTTATTTGAATCATATCAACTATATTAAGTTCTACTACATCTTTATTTATATTTGATATTTCACAAATATACTCTTTATTATCTTTATCACATACTTCTATTTTTTCTCCGACTTTACATCTTAAAACCTTCGATATATGTTTTACATCTTCACCTTCAATAATACAAGTATTATTATCTAGGTTAATATTTCTCTTTTCAACAAAAAATCTATCCATAATATTGCACCTACTTAAGTTTAGCTACTATTGCATTCCATTCACCTAATGTTTTTACTTCAACTATTTCAAATCCATTTTCTATTAAACTCGCCTTTACCTCATCAACTTTTGCATGTATTATTCCTGATGATATAAATACAGCATCTTCTTTCATACAACTATGAACATCTTTAGCAAGTATTTTTATTATATCAGCTATTATATTTGCAACTACAACATCGGCCTTATCATCTACAACATCTATTAAATTGCCATGTAGTACTTTAACAGCATCTTCCACATTATTGTGGGCAACATTTTCTGCTGCTACTTTTACAGCCACTTCATCTAAGTCTACCGCTATAACATCTTTAGCTCCAAGTTTTGCTGCTGCTATTGCTAATATTCCACTTCCACATCCAATATCAAATACTTTAGAGTCTTCTCTTACGTACTTTTCTAACTCTCTCATACACATAGTTGTAGTTTCATGTGTACCTGTTCCAAATGCCATTCCTGGATCTAATTCTATTACTAGATCTCCATCTTGAACATCATAATCTTCCCAAGTTGGCTTTACAACTAACTTTTCACCTATTTTAGTTGGTTTGTAGTATTTCTTCCATTCATTAGCCCAATCCTCTTCATTAACTTGTCCTAAAGATACGCTACCTTCTCCTATATCTATACCAAATCTAGTTAATGCCGAAACTTTTTGTTTTATAGTTTCAACTAATTCCATAACGTTTCTTTCTTCTGATATGTATGTTTTTATCAACACTCCATCACTATTTCTTTTATTAAACACTTCTTCTTCAACATAATCCCAGTCTAATTCATTTTTCTTTTGGAAGAAGAAATCTTTAGGGTCTTCTATCATTACTCCGCCCGTTCTTAAATCATCTAATATATTAGTTATTGCTTCAACTGCTTCCGTAGTAGTTTTTATAGTTACTTCAATCCATTTCATATGTAAGCACATCCTTTACTATTAAATTTCCTATTTTCCCGTAAATTTTATTATATCATAATTATTATTATCTTTTATCATATTCTTTAATACAAATTAAAAATATTATTTAGTTTTTAATTCTATCTTCTAACATATAAAAAAATCTGTATGGTAGTTACTTTATAAAATAAAAGTAATTACTAATACAGATTTTTATTATTTTAAATATTATCTCATATATTATTTTTTCTTAAACATATCTTCTATTTTCTGTCCGAATGTTCTCTTTTTTTCATGAACTTCATCACCAGACTCTTTTGCAAGTTCTCTTAAAAGTTCTTTTTGTCTTTCAGTTAAATGCTTAGGAGTTTCAACTACAACCTTAACATATTGGTCACCTCTTGAGTTTCCTCTAAGTCTTTGGATACCTTTTTCTCTTAATCTAAATACAGTACCTGTTTGAGTTCCTGCAGGTATATTATATACTACCTTACCATCTAGTGTCGGTACTTCTATTTCTCCACCTAAAGCAACTTGAGCAAATGAAACTGGCATTTCAAGATATACATCATACCCTTCTCTTGTAAATAATGAGTGCTTTCTAATATTTACAACTATATAAAGATCTCCTCTAGGTCCACCTTTAGATCCAACTTCACCCTGACCTGAAAGTTTAATCATTTGACCATCATCTATACCTGCTGGTATATCAACTTCTATAGTCTTAACTTTTCTAGTACTTCCATTTCCGTGACATTTATTACATGGAGACTCATTTATTTCTCCTTCTCCATTACATTCACTACATGTTCTAGAGCTTGCTATATTACCAAATGGAGTTCTTTGAACTGTTCTAACTTCTCCACTACCATTACATGTTGGACAAGTTTTCTTGGAAGTTCCCGGCTTTGCTCCAGTACCATGACATTCATCACATTCTTCACTTCTATTTATCTTTATAGAAACTTTTTTACCAAAAGCTGCTTCTTCAAAGTCTATAGTTACACTTTGTCTTATATCATCTCCGCGTTCAGGACCTCTTCTTCTTTGGCGGCCTGATCCTCCAAATCCACCTCCGAACATATCACCAAAGATATCTCCGAATATGTCTTCAAAACCTCCTCCGCCAAAACCTCCTCCGAAGCCTTGACCTCCAAATCCACCTGGTCCATTTACTCCTTCATGACCAAATTGATCATAATTTCTTCTTTTTGTTTCATCTGATAATACTTCATACGCTTCATTTATTTCTTTAAATTTTTCTTCAGCTTCTTTATTATCAGGATTTCTATCTGGATGGTATTTCATAGCTAGCTTTCTATAAGCTTTTTTTATTTCTTTTTCATCCGCTCCTTTGCTAACACCTAATACCTCATAGTAATCTCTTTTAGTACTCAAGTTTTGTCACCACCTTTATCCTACAAAATAATAGCTTGTAGAATATTAAAACTACAAGCTATTATTCTTTATTTTAACAGATTTAACATTCTATTTTATATTATATAAAATTACTCTGTTTTTGTAATCTATTTTTCGTCATTTACTTCTTTGAAGTCAGCATCTACAACGTTATCATCTTGTGGACCTTCTTGAGCTCCACCTTGAGCTTGTTGTTCTTGAGCTGCTGCTTGATACATTTGTTCAGATATTTTTTGGAATTTATTCATTACTTCATCCATAGCTTTTCTTATTTCTTCTGCAGTAGCATCTTCTTTATCTTTTACAGCTTTTAAGTCTGCTATTGCAGCTTCAACATTAGCCTTATCCTCTGCACTTATTTTATCAGCAACTTCATTTAAAGTTTTTTCTGTTTGATATATAGTAGATTCAGCTTGATTTAATGCTTCTATTTTTTCTTTCTTTTGCTTATCAGCTTCAGCATTCATTTCAGCTTCTTTTACTTTTCTTTCTATTTCTTCTTCACTTAAGTTAGTTCCTGAAGTTATAGTAACTTTTTGTTCTTTTCCAGTTCCTAAGTCTTTAGCAGTAACATGAACTATACCATTAGCATCTATATCGAAAGTAACTTCTATTTGAGGTATACCTCTTTGAGCTGGTGGTATATCTGTTAATTGGAATCTACCTAAAGTAGTGTTATCATATGCCATACTTCTTTCACCTTGAAGTACATGTATATCAACAGCAGTTTGGTTATCTTGAGCAGTTGAGAATACTTGAGACTTCTTAGTTGGTATTGTAGTATTTCTTTCTATTATTTTAGTAAATACATTACCTAAAGTTTCTATACCTAATGATAATGGAGTTACGTCTAATAATAATAAGTCATTAACTTCACCAGTTAAAACACCTGCTTGTATAGCAGCACCTGCTGCAACACATTCATCTGGGTTTATACCTTTGTGAGGATCTTTTCCTATGAATTTCTTAACAGCTTCTTGAACAGCTGGTATTCTTGTAGATCCACCTACTAATAATACATCATCTATATCAGATGTAGATAATCCTGCATCTTGTAATGCTCTCTTAGTTGGTTCCATAGTTTTTTCAACTAAATGAGCAGTTAATTCATCAAATTTAGCTCTACTTAAGTCTATATTTAAATGTTTTGGACCTTCAGCAGTAGCTGTTATAAATGGTAAGTTTATGTTTGTAGTCATTGTTGATGATAATTCTTTTTTAGCTTTTTCAGCAGATTCTTTTAATCTTTGAAGAGCCATCTTATCATTTCTTAAATCTACGCCTTCAGCTTTTTTGAATTCATCAGCTAAGTAGTCTATTATAACTTGGTCAAAGTCATCTCCACCTAGTCTATTGTTACCAGCTGTAGCTAGAACTTCGAAAGTACCATCACCTATTTCAAGTATAGATACGTCAAAAGTACCTCCACCTAAGTCAAATACTAATATTTTCTTTTCTTGATCTAATTTATCCATACCATATGCAAGAGCCGCTGCAGTTGGTTCGTTTATTATTCTCTTAACATCAAGACCTGCTATTCTACCAGCATCTTTAGTTGCTTGTCTTTGAGCATCTGTAAAATAAGCTGGAACTGTTATAACAGCTTCTGTTACAGGCTGACCTAAATAACTTTCAGCATCTGATTTTAATTTTTGAAGTATTATAGCTGATATTTCTTGTGGTGTATACCCTTTACCATCTATATTAACTTTATAGTCTGTTCCCATATGCGTTTTTATTGAAATTATAGTTTTATCAGCATTTGTAACTGCTTGTCTTTTTGCAGGTTCTCCTACTATTCTTTCTCCATCTTTTGTAAAAGCTACTACTGATGGAGTAGTTCTCATACCTTCTGTGTTAGCTATTATTTGTGGTTCTCCACCTTCAAGTACTGAAACACAAGAGTTAGTTGTTCCTAAATCTATTCCTATTACTTTTCCCATGATTTGTATCCTCCTAGAGTAATTTGTTATCATTATAATTATTTTATTAATTAATATTTTAAATTTATAATTAGCAAGAAACTTTGACCATCGTTGGTCTTATAACTTTAGTTCCTAGCTTATAACCTTTTTGAAGTACCATTATTACTTTATTAGCTTCTAATCCATCTACACTTTCTTGCATTACTGCTAAATGTAAGTTTGGATCAAACTCAGCATCTTCAGCTTCTATTTCTTCTAGACCAAATTTTGCTAAAGTATCTATAAGTTGTTTATGAACAAGGTTTATTCCTTCAAATAACTTATCTTCTTTGTTGTCACAAGCTTGTACAGCTCTTTCCATACTATCTATTACTGGTATTAACTCAGTTATTATTTTTTCATTTGCGAATAATCCAATCGTTTCTTTTTCTTGATTAGTTCTTCTTATATAATTTGAGTATTCAGCTTGTAGTCTTTGATATTTATCTTTTTCTTGTGCTAATTCTTCTCTCATTTTCTCTTCCTCTAACCTTGAGTTTATGTCTATGACATTATCATCTTGGTTAGTTTCAGTAGATTCTTCAGTATCAATGTTTTGAGTTTCTAACTCTTCATTTACTAAAGCATCTTTTTCATCTTGATGAATATTTTTTTCCAAGATACTGCACCCCTCATTTTTTATTTTTTATTATTAATCAGTAAATTTATATAACTTATTATAGAATAAATTCTAGAATAATCCATTCTAGTAGGTCCTATAAAACTTATACGTCCTACTGAGTTTTCATCTACTTTATACGTTGCTGTAACTATGCTGTATTCTTGAGCTTCTTCAACTTCATTATCACTACCAATTATTATATTAGCATTATCTTTTAATATACCTCTAGATTTAGTCATCTTCGCTATATTTTCTTTTTCTTCTAACATATTAAAAAAAGATCTTGCCTTTAGTACATCATTGAATTCCGGATAACTTAATATATTAGTTGCCCCGCTTAGAGACATAGATAACTCTTCATTAGATAAGTTTGTGTTTAATGCATTTATAAGTTGATCAATTAGGGTTGAATACTCACCTATTTCATGCTTTATAAATGCTATAAATTTATTATCTAAATGAGTTATTGTTTTTCCACCAAGCTTCTTAGTTAAATTATCTGATATAATATTTAACTTCGGCTGCTCTAAATAAACCTTTGTTGAAATTGTTTCTTTCTTTATATCACCTTTGTCTGTAACAACAATTAATAATATGTTATTTTCGTTCATACTTACTAATTGTATGTGTTTTATTGTACTGTAATTTACTAAGTTTCGAGCAAACCCTACCGTTGTATAATTAGTAAGCTCTGATAGTAATTTAGAAGTTTCATGAATAAGATTCTGTATGTGATCGATATTATCTCGAACACATTTCTCTATCATTTTTTTATCTGAATCACTCAGTTCGCTAGCTGCCATCAATGCATCTACATACAACTTATAACCTTTTTCAGTTGGCACTCTACCAGCAGATGTATGAGGTTGAATTAAATACCCTAACTCTTCTAGATCAGCCATTTCATTTCTTATAGTTGCTGCACTAACTCCTAGATTATATTTTTTAGATATAGTTCTAGAACCTACAGCTTCAGCTGTATCTATGTAGTCTTTAATTATAGCTTTAAGGATATTTAGTTTTCTTTCATTTAACTCCATCTTGCACCTCCCTGCTGTTAGCACTCATTAAATTCGAGTGCTAAAAAGATTATATTTATTTTATATCACTATAAATTTATTTTGTCAACACTTTTAATATTAATTCATAAATTCTATAAATACAGAATTAGAAATTTCACGACCTTTTTGAGTTAGCGCAATACCATCATCATCTAACTTAATTAATTTTTTTTCACTTAAATCTTGTATTTGTTTTTTATATTTTTCTAAAAAATCTATATTAAATTCAGACTTAAAATCAGCAAACTTTATACCTTCATTCATTCTAAGTCCCATAAATATTTTTTCTTCTATACCATCTTTTATACTAATAACCTCTTTACTTTCTATAGGTTTTTCATTTTTCAATAGCTTTGTATGATATTCATTTAAGTCACATAAATTTCCATATCGAATATTTTTTATGTACCCTGATGCCCCTGGTCCAAGACCTATATAATGACCACATTTCCAATATAATATATTATGATTACATTCAAATCCAGGTTTAGAGTAGTTAGATATTTCATATTGATTATACCCTTTAGATTTTAGGTAATTAATAGTATACTCATACATATCTATATCTGTATCTTCATCCATAAGCTTGAATTCATTTCGCTTATACATATTATATAGTTCCGTATCTTCTTCTAGTATTAAAGAGTATGCTGATATATGAGCTGGACTTAGATTAGTTATTTTTTCTAAACTTTCCTTCCAGTCATCAAAACTTTGATTTGGCAAACAATACATTAAATCAATATTAATATTATTAAATCCAACATTTAAAGCTTCTTTATAATTTTTCTCAAATTCATCATAAGTATGTATTCTACCTATATATTTTAAATGCTTATCTTGTGTTGCTTGAAGGCCTATACTAAGTCTATTTATTCCTACCTTCTTCATCATTAATAATTTTTCTAAATTAAGTGTCCCTGGATTACACTCAATAGTGATCTCTGCACCTTCTTTTATTTTGAAATTTTCGTTTATACATTTAAATATGTACTCAATTTCTTCTTCATTTAGTATACTCGGGGTTCCTCCACCTAAAAATATACTTGTAATCTCCGCTTCATTCTCTAATTCTTCTTTATATAATTTCATCTCTTTTTTTAAATCTTGTAAAAATCTATTTTTTAAATCCTTATCTAATCTAAAAGAATTAAAATCACAATAGTTACACTTTTTTACACAAAAAGGAATATGTATATATAACCCAAACATTTCTACACCTGCTTCCATACTGTTTATTGATAAATATTTCCATACCCTTTATTTTACTATAAAATCAATAATATTTTATAGTAAAATAAGACTAAAATATAAGCCTGAATGATTCTTAATATAGAACTTACATTTTAGTCTTTTATTTAATTTACCCATTAAACATATTTAAATAACAACTTCATTTTATAATTTTTATTTTTTCTTAGACATATAACTGTATACCGGTAAACCAATTAAAGTTATTATTATACCTCCTAAAGCTATAAGAGTCGCCGTCATTATTTGATTTATGATAACAAATAATCCTCCTATTATTGCTATTATTGGAACTACTGGATATAATGGCACTTTATATGGTCTATCTAAATCTGGCTTATCTTTTCTAAGCTTAATTACACCTATAAATGTTAATACATAGAATACCCATATTGTAAAAACAGTTAAATCTGTTAGTAGGTTAAATTGCCCTGATAATGCATATATACATGCAAGTAATGCTACTAACCATGTTGCGTTTATAGGAGAGCCACCTGCATTAACCTTTGCCAAAGATTTACTTCCAGGTATTATTTCTTGTTTAGCTAGAGTGTATGGTACTCTTGGACCAGTAAGTAAATATCCATTAAGTGTACCAAATACAGATATTAATATACCTATTGTTATAATTCTTCCTCCAATATCACCAAATAATCTAGTTGCAACTAAAGTAGCTGGTGAAGTTACTAATGCAAGTTCTGAGGCATCAGCAACTCTTAAATATGCTAAATTTATTACTATATAAACAGCCATAACAGCTGATAGTCCACCTACTATCGCCTTAGGTAAATCTTTACCTGGATCTTTCATTTCCCCAGCTATTGCACCTACATTAATCCAACCATCATAAGCAAATAATGTAGCTATTAAAACTTGTCCCATGGCTGTACTTGCATTTACTCCAGGACCAACTAAAGGAGAAAACACACTACCTGTTCCTTTCCCTTTTATAAATCCAAATATTATTATTAATATTAAAGGTAATAATTTACCTATAGTTGCAACGTTTTGTATAGCACCACCAAAAGAAGATCCTATATTATTTAAAATAGCTAGTAATATTATAATTCCTAATGCAATAGGTAGTACTACTGACATATTAGCTGAGGAAAAACCAAATAATTCTGCACATTGTTGAGCAAAAATTACAGCTATTGCAGCTATTGTACCTGGAAAGAATAAAACAGTTTGCATCCAACCTGTTAAAAATCCCCACTTTTTCCCATAAATTTCTTCAATATATACCATCATACCACCAGTTCTAGGTATAGCTGCTGAAATCTCTGCTGCTGTAAGTCCTGCCATAATAGTTATAACTCCACCTACAATCCAAGCAATTATTCCAAGACCTGGAGCTCCATTAGTAATAGAATATATTGCTTGAGGCTTAAAGAAAACTCCTGACCCAATCACCAATCCTACAACTGTTGAAAGCGCAGTTCCAAAACCTAAGTTTTTTTTAAGTCCATCACTCATAAGTTGCCTCCTTGCTAAAATTAATAAAGTTTATATATTTTTACATATTTAGTATTACCAGCTTCTTATGAAATATTAGGATTAATAATTCTATACGATATCTAACTTATCTTATTAAATTCTTTTATAAATGTTTTTATTATTATAAATAGAATTTATTTTATATACATTTATATATTTTATTTTAAATAGTAAAAAAGCAGATACATAAAATCCTAGGAATTTATGTATCTGCCTTTTATTACTTTAAATTTATATATTAATCATCTAATTTTAATACTGACATAAATGCTTTTTGCGGAACTTCAACAGAACCTATTTGTCTCATACGTTTCTTACCTTCTTTTTGCTTTTCTAGAAGTTTTTTCTTACGAGATATATCTCCTCCATAACACTTAGCAAGAACATCTTTTCTAAGAGCACTTATAGTTTCTCTAGCTACTACTTTATTTCCAACTGCAGCTTGTATAGGTACAGCAAATTGATGTCTAGGTATTTCATTCTTTAATTTTTCACACATAGCTTTACCTCTCGGATAAGCTCTACTTTCATGTACTATAAAACTAAGTGCATCTACTTGTTCCTTATTTATTAGTATATCAAGTTTAACAAGGTTAGATGGAACATATCCCTTTATTTCATAATCCAAAGATCCATATCCTCTTGTTCTCGATTTTAATGCATCAAAGAAATCATAAATAACTTCATTTAGTGGTAGGTCATAATGAAGCATAACTCTTTTCTCATCTATATACTCCATATTTAACATAGTTCCACGTCTTTCTTGACATAATTCCATAACTACACCTACATAGTCTTTAGGAACTATTATATCGCCTTTAGCTATAGGTTCTTCTATCATCCTAATTTCAGATACTTCTGGTAAGTTTGCAGGATTTTGAACCATAACTACTTCACCATCAGTTTTTGTTACTCTATATATAACTGAAGGAGCTGTTGTAACTAAGTTAAGATCAAACTCTCTTTCTAGTCTTTCTTGTATTATCTCTAGATGAAGAAGACCTAAGAATCCACATCTAAACCCAAATCCTAATGCAGCAGATGTTTCTGATTCAAATTCAAGAGCTGCATCATTTACTTGAAGTTTCTCAAGGGCATCTCTAACATTTTCATACTTTTCACCTTCACCTGGATATATTCCACAATAAACCATTGGTGTAGCTTTTTTATACCCTGGTAATGGATTTTCAGTAGGATTATTTGCATCAGTAATAGTATCACCTACTTGACAACTTCTTATATCTTTTATACTTGCAGCAATATATCCAACATCACCTGCAGCTAATTCGTCAAGCTCTCTTTGTCCTGGAGCCATAACACCTACTTCAGTTACTTCGAAACTTTTGTTAGTGTTCATCATTTTTATAGTCATACCCTTTTTAACAGTACCTTCATAAACTCTAACATAAGCTATAACACCTTTGTAAGCATCATAATATGAATCAAATATTAATGCTTTTAATGGAGCTTCTTTATCTCCTTGTGGTGCTGGTATATTTTTAACTATGCTTTCTAAAACATCTTCTATATTTAACCCACTCTTAGCTGAAATAAGTGGCGCTTCACTTGCGTCAAGACCTATTATATCTTCTATTTCTGACTTAATCTCATCTGGTCTAGCACTTGGTAAATCTATTTTATTTATAACTGGCAATATTTCTAAATCTTGATCTAATGCTAAATAAACATTAGCTAAAGTCTGAGCTTCAACACCTTGTGCTGCATCTACTACTAATAATGCTCCTTCACAAGCTGCTAAACTTCTTGATACTTCATAGTTAAAATCTACATGACCTGGAGTATCTATAAGATTTAAAAAATATTCATTTCCATCCTTAGCTTTATAAACTAGTCTTATATTTTGTAACTTTATAGTGATTCCTCTTTCTCTTTCAAGATCCATATTATCTAATAACTGATCTTTCATTTCTCTATCACTAACAAGACCTGTTTTTTGTATTAATCTATCTGCTAAGGTAGACTTCCCGTGATCTATGTGTGCTATTATACTGAAATTTCTAGTTCTACTTTGTTTATTGTCCACCTTTATTCCTCCTTGTTATTAATTATCATAGCTTTTATTTTATAATATATCCGCATTTATGTAAATAAAAGAAATAAAATAAGACTCAGTATTATTCTAAGTCTTATTTTATTAATTATTTATCTGATTTTTCATATTTATCTAAAATTACTTATTTGATTTTTTATATAAGTTTCTATATTTTCTAAATATAGTTTACTATCTTCCTTAAATGTATTATTACATAGCATGGTGTTAGCATTATCGTATACTATAATTAAGCATATACTAGTTAAAATCGTCATACTAATAATAAAGATAACTTTTAGCATAAATCTTTTTTTTTGCATCTTGTATCTTCTCTCAAAATTCTTTTCTAAGCGACTCATTATAGACACCTGAGTTTTAAGATTATTTAAAATACGAATCTAGCACATCAGCTATATACTTAACACTTGCGCTAGCTTCTTCTACACTTGTTGCATTACATCCTACTTCTATTAAGATACCATTTTCTGCGACATATTGATTATATCTACCATATTGTTTTTCTACTACAGGTTTAGCTATACCTGGATATTTCTCATTGGCTAAATTAGTAAGGTCAGTTGCTATTTTCATTACTTTATCAACATTTTCATTTTTCATACCTACAACAAAACAAAATTGAGCAACTTTTTCTCCATTTATAGTCGTTGTATAACTTGCGTTACTTTTATCATTTACCTCTGTAACGGCATCTCTATGTAAATCTATCGCTATATCTACGCTTTTATATTGTGAAAGTATTGATTTTACTGTGCTCAAACTATTTGAATATGAATCATTATATGATGGATAGTCATGATATTTAGTTGTATGAATCACACCCCACCCTTTATTTGTCAACTCTGTTGTTAGTAAACTTCCAACTTGCATTACTGAGTTTTTTATGTCTTCAGAGTGGTAGTTACCTGATGGTGAATTTGAATAAGTTTCAGCACTATGTGTGTGATAAATTAACATTCTAGGGCTTGAACTTGTAACTCTCACATTATCTTTATATTGATTAGATAATGCTAAAATACTTTCTTCACTCGCATTACTTTCATCATCTGTTGTATTTAAGCTCGGTATATTTTCTTCTCCTACGTGTACTTTTATATAATCACTACTCTCTTCACTATTCTCTTTATCATCTGCGCTTGCTGAATCTTTATCTTCATTAGTATCTTCAGTTTCTACTTCTGGATAAGAAGAATCTATTAGATATCTAAAAAAATCATCCTTTCCCATAGCAAAAGTAGTCGTTGGTATCATACATATTAACACACAGGCCAATAATTTTGCCTTAATGCGCTTTTTTCTCATTATTTTTCCTCCTTATTGGGTTATCCTTCCTGGATGCAATGATCTGTTTAACCCTTCACTTATTATTACTGATAAATTCTCTATTGTTTCATCTATATCTTTAGGTGTAACAATTAAATTTTTATCATATGGATCTAACGAATCTTTTATCAATTGATATTTTTCTTCTTCTTTTAACTTCTTCAACATATTATAAAAACTTTCAGATTCCTTAGATTCATTCATAAGGTTATCTATAGCCATATCTAAAACATCATTAGTTAAAGTTGCTGCATCAACTACTGTAGGTACTCCTATAGCTATCACATCTACTCCTAGGTACTCTTTATTTAATGCTTTTCTTTTATTTCCAACTCCACCTCCAGGACATATTCCTTCTGTTGATATTTGTATAGTTGCATTTACTCTTTCCATTTTTCTTGATGCAAGTGCATCTATTGCAACAACTCTATCAGGCTTTATAGTATCTACAATTGCTTTTACAGTTTCACTTGTTTCTATCCCTGTAATTCCCATAACCCCTGGGCTAAGTGCAGCAACTTCTGTAAAGTCATCATCATAATCCTTATTGTAATTTTTAAATATATGTCTAGTTACTAAAGTTTTTGATACACTTCTTGGACCCAATGCATCTGATGTTATATTCCAGTTTCCTAAACCAATTATTAATGTTTTTTTTGTTTTATCACTCCCAAATACATCAATCAATTCATCTTTTAAGTAATTTATCATTTCTTCTCTTGATTCATCATCATCAAACTTCATCAAGTTACTTTCTAATGTTATATAAGTTCCTATACCTTTATTCATTATTGTCGAACCTTGCTCATCTATAACTTCAACCTTTGTTACAATACAATTCTCTAATTCTTTAGTTTCTACATTCACTCCAGGCAATTCTTTAGTTTTTTGCTCCGCTGAATACATTTCTCTAGCTTCTAGAGCCAAATCTGTTCTTATATTTATCATGTTAACCTCCAGTATTAATTGAATGATATTTATAATTGTTAACAAAATTTAGTATTTTATAACAAAAATTATATTTTTATAAATCTACGTATAATTAAATTACATGTTGTAAATTATTTTCATATAGGTTATAATCTTAAAAGTCAAAAGCAAGAAGATATTATAAAAATAAGATTATGAATAAATTATCCTTGATTTTTAGATTTATTTCTGTTAAAATCTAATATGTTGACGATGAATATAATAAAAATGTACGAGGGGGTGAACTCACATGGCAAACATAAAATCAGCTAAGAAAAGAATAAAAGTTATCGAGAAGAAAACTGCTTTAAATAGAGCTAGAAAATCTCAATTAAAAACTGCTATAAGAAGATTCGAAGAAGCTGTAATGGCAGGAAATAAAGAAGAAGCTACTCAAAGATTCCAATATGCACAAAAGAGAATATCTCAAGTTGCATCTAAAGGAACTATACACAAGAACGCTGCAGCTAGAAAAATAGCTAAGTTAGCTCAAAAGTTAAACGGAATGAACGCTTAATTCTCTGTTTATAACTTTAATAGATTTGACCCTTGATAATTATCAGGGGTTTTTATTCAATTTAATTTAATTCGCTTAATAATTCTTTTTACTAAAAAAGTACCTTAAGATTATTTTAATCTTAAGGTACTTTTTATTCTATATTAACTAATTTTTCTTTGGCAATACTTACTCACAAGTATCTCTATAGCTAAGGTATCCTTTATCAGTCCATTTTTTATTTTGTAATCACTCTCCAGAATATAATTTAACATATCAATAATCATATCATCAGAGAAATTTGATGCTTGTTTTAACGCTTTTCCTACTACAAATGGATGTAACTTAAGCTTTTCAGCTATAACTTTACTAGTATACCCTTCTATTTGAAATTGTCTCACTTGCATAACTATTCTAAATTGTTTAGCTATCATAGCAAATATACCAAGAACAGACTCTCCTTCTTGAATCATATCATTCAATATTCTAATAGCATTAGACGGATTTTTTTCACCTATGTAATCAATAAGCTTAAATATATCATTTTCTACTTTTTTTTGAGATAACTTATCTATAACTTCATTAGTAATTAAATTGCCCTTACCTACAAATGAACTAATTTTATTTATTTCATTATCTAAATCAGATAATGTTTTATCACTGCTTTTATCTCTATATCCTTCAGAATCAATAAAATACATAACTTGAGCATTTTCTATTATAACATCTCTTGCTTCAAACTTTTTCTTTACCCATTTAAACAAATCCATATCAGATAATTTATCACAATTGCAAATTATGCCATTCTTACTTATCTTTTTTACTATATTTTTTCGTTTATCTATATCACCATATACAGCAAATATTAAAATTGTGCTTTCTGGTATATTATCCAAATGCTCTATTAAATATTTTTCATCACTATCTGTAAAGTTTTTCTTTTTTCCTTTTAATAGCTCAAAATCTTTTATTATAACTATTTTTCTTTCATCCATAAAAGGAAGTGTTTCTATTGAGCTTATTACTTGATCTAAAACAATTTCTTTTCCATCTATAACATCTAAGTTAAAATCCAACATACTTTCATTTAAAATTCCTTTAAATAAATTTATTGAATTTTCTATAAGATAAAATTCTCTACCATAAAAAAGATATATATTTTTTAAATCTCTATTATTGACACTCTTTATAATATCCTTGTAATTCATTTTCTTGCTCCTTCATAGTCTTTAGTTCCTTATAAATCATATATGAAAACAATATTATGTAATATATAACAACACAATAAAATTTCGGATTATCTACTTCAATATATGAAAAACTTAATATGCTAATTTTATCTAAGAAGTAATATATTATATTTATTACTTCTTTATTAAAATAAGCTACAAGTTTCGCTAAGTATAAATTTATTCTAAACATAGCTACACTAGCTATACTAAGATATATTATAATACCTATACATGGAACAATTATCATATTCCCTAAAATAGAAAGTATCGGTATTCCATTGAAACTGTAATATATTATAGGTATTGTTAATATATTAGCAGATATAGTTACTGATATTAATCTATTTTTGAATATATCATTTACATAACTACAGAAGTATATTATAGACAATGTAGCAAGAAAACTCAATTGAAAACTTGCATTATATATAATATATGGATTATTTATAATAAAAAATATGCCAATTAATGATAAAGTTGATATACCATCTCTTTTTCTATCAAGAAATATAGCAGTGTACATAATCATCGTAAATAACAACGATCGTACTATAGATGGAGATGAACCAACCATTATAGAGTATAAAAATATTATGATGAATAATAGTATTAGTTTATATATGTTATTAATCCCTCTTATAATAAAAGCTATCATACTACAGATTAGTCCTGTATGCAAACCTGATATTGCTATAATGTGACTAGTTCCAGTCCTCATAAACATATCCTTTTCTTCCGTACTCAAGTATTCACTACTTCCTAATATTATAGAGTTTATAAAATCAGACTTATCCTTATATAAATACCTAAGAGTATCTTTAATGTATTTTTTAACCTTTCCTATACTAATATATAGATAATTACTATTTATTACTTCACATTTATCTACATATATTATAGCTTCATATCCCGTACTTCTTATATATCTTCCATAATCAAAATCTTTAAATTTCATATTATCTAAAGATTTATACCTTCCTTTTATTTTTACAATTTGACCTATTTGTAAACTTTTTTTCTTACCATAATCGTTTACAATAAATTTTCCAATCTTGTATTGATCATACTTTTGCTTTTCTACCTTCCCTTTAACTAAACCTTCAACTATCACAATCTCATTATCTTTTGATACATCTATACTCTTAAGATTTATATGAATTAAATCTATAAATAGTAAAACAATAAATATTATTAATAGAGGCCTTCTCATATATCCTCCTAAGTTTTTTATTTTTATTATCATCAAGTAGACTTTCTTTTAATCAGTAAAAATAAAAATCCAGGCAAATATGATACATCTATATAGATTTAAATTTCTAAATACGAAAGTCTAAATTATATTTCTCTATAAATTTACTTACTTATCTTTGAGCTATAGTTGGTGCTATTTTATTGCATATAAAAAAAGTACCTTACGGTACTTTATATATATTCATTTATATAGTTATTCTTTTTAGAGAAAATAAGTTCTAAAAACTTTTCTACATCTTCATTCCTATCTATATTATTTAATAAAAATGCTTCTTCTACATTTATATATGAAAAAACTAATTGTGTAATTGTGTTTATATTAAATTCTACATCGTATTTAAAACCATCTTTTTTAACTATTAAATTCTTGTCTTTTATCTCAATCTTAAATACTCCATTATTTTCTTCAATAAATTCATCTTTTACTAATATTGTTATAGACCCATTTATATCACTTTCAATATGTAGTCCTTCTAAATATTTTTGTAAGTTTATTACTCTACCCATCATGAAAGGCTTTATTTTTATTTCTGAAGTTCTTGGATTATCAAGTATATACCTTATTTTATCATTTATAGGAGCTGCTATTGTAACATTTTTACATTGAGTATTATGGTTATATACAAACTTTAACATAGATTTTAGCGAATCTATATTTTTATAAAATAACTCTCTTATAAACATATTTTCCCCATTTATAAAATATATTATATATCCTTCACTTTTTTTATCTCCATGTATAAATATATGTCCATCTTCACTTTGAACTTCTTTAAATAAGTTCTCATAATAAAATGAAGTTCTATTTACATTTCCATTTACACCTTTTAAAAATTCATCATGGATATCTTGAAGTTCTTTTATATCCTCAAATTTTGCTTTTTTCATATATCCTTTTGATTTAAACGATTTTAAAGACTCTATATCTAAATTGTATTCTATCTGATCATAACAATGTTCATACCCATATTTTCTATATAATCTATAATCTATAGGCATTAGTATAGATACAAGTTGATCTCTTTTATAAAGCTCTTTTAATGTTTTTTCCATTATGTGCTTCATATATCCCTTTCCCCTTACATGAGGAAATGTAGATACTCCAACTACATAAGATGTGTCATACAGTTTATCATTTAGTTTTATATTGTACTGATTTAACTGCAATGAAGAAACAATTTCTCCATCTTCTTCAACTACTAATGTATTTTCTTTATCATATTTATTATCAAAATAAAAATCAGTAAATTTAGGACTATCATTAAAACAATAGTCCCAAATCTCTCTTATATAATCTTTTTCATCCTCTTTTGCAAATCTTATATGCATACATTATGCCTCCTTAACTGTATACTTCTCAACAAATCTAATAGGATGATATGATAGCTTTGCTTTTCTAAGACCAGGTATACCTAAATCTTCTTCTCTATTCACAAATTCTACATCACTAAACTCATTAACTAAAAATTGTTGATTTATAAAAGGATAAAGTCCTCTTATATTTGGATTTGCTTTTTCAATATGAATTAAAGCCATATTAGGATTTAATAATTCCCCTATAGTAAATGCTTCTAATTTACCATCTACATATATTCCACCTATTTTAACATTAGATCTTAAAACATCATAGTTATTAAATATCTTTTTAATACCTATAAGTTCATCATCCATACCCTCATCATACTCATTATTTTCTTCTTTATTATCAGCCCATTGCTTAACTAAGTCTAAACATTCATCAAAATTATCTTTATCAAGTAATTTATATTCAAATCTTCCTTCATATTCTTTTAAAAAATAGTTTATATGATTTCTCTTCTTCTGATTTTTTCTACCAGCTAAAGTTCTCATGCTTTCAGCATCGTACACATAATCAAATAAGTCTCTTTCTTCTATATATTCAAATCTTCCTGGGTAATACTCTTTCAAGTCATCTACAATTTCTTGAGTTATTCCTCTAAAATATAATTTAGATTCTATACTTTCAAAATAGTTAAGTACAAAATCTATAACTTGAGGAAGCTTATCCTTAGAGCATAATGGTAATATAGAGAATGTGTCTCCTTCATATTCTCCTATTAAAACAGCGAACCCATCTCCTATATAATACCCTGTTTTATAAAGATGTTGCCACATATATAAAGTTGCAAAGCAATATTCACACGCTTCATAATTAACCATATCAAAATAAGGTTGTAGCTTATCCTTTGCATCTATATCAATATCTTTAAATATTATAAGTTCTTTTTCCTTCAAGCACATTTCTGTATTTCTTGATATCATAAAATCCTCCTACTTCATGTTGTATAATTTATATAAATAATCTGTATCCCTATACATTTGTATTAATTCATAATTATTTGTTAAAAATATAAACTAATATTCTTTTACATGTTTATATTACCCATCTAGAAATTTTATAAACATGATATAAATGAGGTGATACATATAAGTAAATGGTATAAAATTTTACTAATAATTATTATAATAACATTTTTATCCAGTTGTGACAAAAAATATATGCTGGAAATTCATATTATAGATGTCGGACAAGGAGATAGCATACTTATAAAAACACCTTCTGATAAAAATATTTTAGTAGATGGTGGTGATGAAAATAGTGATTATATTGTCACTAGTTATCTAAAAAAAGAAAAAGTTAAGACTATAGATATGGTAATAGCTACGCATCCAGATTCAGATCACATAGGAGGTTTAGATTCTGTTATAAATAACTTCAAAGTAAATAATATTTATATGCCTGAGAATGATTCTGATAGTTCATCGTATAAAAACCTAATTAATGCATGTAATAATAAAGATTTAACCCTAGAGTATCTATATAGAGGATATAATTTACCTATTGATAAGGATATTGATATTCTAGTATTAAGTCCATCGTACATTCAGAATGAAAGTAACTTAAACTCTATAGTATTTAATTTAATATATAAAAATAAATCATTTTTATTTACAGGTGACTGTGAAGAATCTAATGAAAAAGAACTTATCAGTGCTTTTAATTTAGAGAGTGTAGATTTCCTAAAAATAGCGCATCATGGTAGCAGCTCATCTTCTACCCCAGAATTTATACAAGAAGTAAGTCCAGACTTAGCAATTATATCCTGTGGATATAAGAACCAATATGGACATCCACATCAATCTACAATAGACACTTTAAGAGAAAATAATATTATTACATATCGAACTGATATAAATGGCGATATGATATTTTATAGTGATGGTTTAACTATAACTACTAGAAAAAAATATAAAGAATAAAAATACTGTAGCCAAATTTAAATTTTATATAAATTAGACTACAGTATTTTTCTATAGATTATTTAAGTAAATCATTAATTACTACTGAAGCTATTGTTAGACCACCTACAGATGGAACAAAAGATATACTTCCTGGTGTAACTTTTTTTCCATTCATTATTTTAGTTTTTAACTCAATGGGTTGCTCTGTAGAGTAAACCACCTTAAGTTTCTTAATTTTTCTATCTCTTAATTCTTTTCTAATAACTTTTGCCAAAGGACAAGTATGAGTCTTATGTATATCTGTAACTACTATTTTAGTTGGATCTAGCTTATTACCCATTCCCATAGAACTTATTATATTAAGCCCTTTATTCTTGCAAGTTTCTATAAGTTTTAATTTAGAAGCAACCATATCAATTGCATCAACTACATAGTCATATTCTTCACATAAAATTTCATCACTAGTTTCTGCATTATATAGTTTTTTTACCGCTCTTAAATTTATATTTGGGTTTATATCTAAAATTCTATCCTTCATTACTTCTACTTTACTTTTTCCAACTGTAGAATGAAGAGCTGGTAACTGTCTATTTATATTAGTTATATCAACCTCATCAAAATCTACTATAGTTAAATTACCAACTCCTGCTCTAGCTATAGCTTCTGCTGCAAAACTTCCAACTCCACCTACTCCAAAAACTATAACATTTGCATTTTTTAATTTTTCAATACCTTCTTCTCCTATGATTAGTGAAGTTCTCATTGTAAAGTCTTTTTCCATTTTATTACTGCTCCTCTTATTGTTTATTTTCTCATTAGAAGAATATCTTTTTCAATTTTATCCAAAACTATTTAAAAGGAGGATTAAATTGAGAAAATTAATAATTCTACTACTATCATTTTTTTTTATATTAAGTATCCAATTATCAAAATCATATGCAATTAACAAATATAATTCTATAGCTTATGATGATATTGTTAAATACAATAATGATAATTATACTTTAATAGTTAAAATTTTAAAAGATACAAATAAAGATAATCTTATACCTTATGCTAATTTAATTAGCTTACAAACTATTAATTTTATACCTAATGATACCCAAAATAAAATAGCTTACACTTTATCTTTGCCCCAACAATGCTCTTTTATAGTTATTTATAGCAAAGATAGTGAAAATAATTATTCATTCGAAGGTATTATAGATAATTTATCTAATATTGAAAATTTTTATTATTATGAAGATTTTATTGTTGTTGAACAATCCGACTCTAAACCATCTACTAATTTTACTCAAAGAGAGTTTTTAGAAATATTCTACAACAAAAATCATTCTTATATACCAGTATTTTATAAAAATATATATATGGAAAAGATTATAAAAAACACAACTTCAAAAGAGAATGAAATAACAAAAGAGATAGAAAGCTCTTCTATTGATTATCTTGAAGGCGACTCGCCAAGGATCCTTTGTGTAACAAGTAAAACATTATACAAAGGTCTATTTATAAATTTAACAAATTCATACGAGTTTATAGAAAACAATAAAAATACATTAAAAGAAATCTACGAATGGTGTCCTACTATAGAATGTTTTAAAATAAAAAAAGAGCTCTAAAAGAGCTCTTTTTTTATTGGCGGGAATGCGTGGGAATCGAACCCACCTAAGAAGCTATTAACTCCTCATACTAGTTTTGAAGACTAGAGGGCACACCAGAACCCATCCACCCCCATATTTATTATATTTAACTTATACTATCATATTTTTTAATATTTGGCAATAAATTAAAATTTTATTAAATTTTACTATAAATAATAATATCATTTTTAGTATACCCAATTATATTAGTTATAATTTATTATGTAAAAAAATCCTTTAATAGCTATATTTAACTACTAAAGGATTTTTCATTTATTATTTTACTATATATATATCTATAGTTTTTCTTCCCCAATTTCTAACTGAAGTTTCATCATTCATATATATATCTATTTTATTACCTTTTATAGCTCCTCCACAATCTTCAGCAATAAAAGTTTTATTAAATTGAGGTATATATACCTTAGTTCCATAAGGTATTATAGATGGGTCAACAGCTATAGTTCCCCACTTTGGCTTTGTTCCCGTAGCAGTTATTCCGTGACCTGTATATGCTGTTGCTACAACTGATATATGTTTACCTCTACTACTTGAACTTGTACTATTTGAGTTTGTATTGTTTGCTGAAACTGGTCTACGTGTACTTTCACCTCTTGATGAAGCAACTTTCACTTCTTCTACCTTAGTTCCTTTTTTAACCACTTTGTTAACTGGTTCTGTAGAAACTATTTCTTCTAAAAAAGTTTTTTCCACTGCTTTTCCATTGTGATAAGTTATTTTATATACTAATTCATTTTTTCCAGTCTGTCCTTCTTCTTCTACTTTTGTTTCCCCTTTTAATAAATCATTATCTTCTACAACTGTAACATCAAAAGGAACCTCTTTACTTTCTTTTATTATTTCTTCAGTTACATTGATTACTTCTATTCTCATTTTATCACTTAGTTTCGTACTTAAATCTTGGCTAATTATATCATTACTATCGTATTTTATATTTTCCGCTACTAAAAGATCTTCTACGTTTGATTTAAATGTAGATATTTCTTTTTCTTTACCATCTACTACTAAAGTTATATCTTTATTTAATAATGAATAACCTCCTAATATAGTTGCCGATATCATACCGGTCAGAAATGCACTTTTAATTATCTTCTTATTTTTTAAATTCATAATATTTCCCTCCATAATTTACTTAATTTTCATTTTATAATCTAACAGAATTTTAAACTTTCACTTTTTCCTCATAATCGATAGATGAATTGTAACTTTTTTGATACTTTTTGTCAACTTGACAAAAAAAATAAAATGTGCTTACTAAGTTTTTTCAACTATTTTAGCACATTTTATTTTTTCATTTTTTAGTTACTCTTTTGTAACTTTTTTATTTAATTTTTAATATTATTTATATATTAGGTATTTGCCAATTTATAGGTGTCTTTCCTAACTTAATTAAAATATCATTAATTTTTGAAAAATGCTTGCATCCAAAAAAACCTCTACTAGCAGATAAAGGACTAGGATGTGGAGCCTCTAATATATAATGTTTTTTATTATCAATAAATTCTGTTTTCTTTCTAGCATTAGCTCCCCATAAAACAAATATAACAGGATCATCTCTTTTATTTAATATTTTTATTATCTCATCAGTAAAAATCTCCCACCCTTTATTCTTATGAGAGTTAGCCTCATGAGCTCTAACTGTTAATGCTGTGTTTAATAATAGCACTCCTTGATCTGCCCATGGTATTAAATATCCATTATTTGGTATGTAGCATCCTAAATCATCTCTTAATTCTTTATATATATTTAATAATGATGGAGGTATCTTAATATTAGGCTGTACTGAAAAAGCTAATCCATGAGCTTGATTTTCTCCATGATAAGGGTCTTGACCTAATATTAAAACTTTTGTATCTTTATAAGAAGTATGCTTTAAAGCTTCAAATATATTATTCACATGTGGGAAGATTAATCTTGTATTATATTCATTAATAAGAAATTGCCTTAATTTAAGATAATAATCTTTCTTAAATTCATCATCTAGTAATTCATCCCAGTCATTGTTTAGTTTTACCATATTTCCACCTACTTGTATAATTTTATATTTATTCGGATATAACGTCTTCATTATTGTTCACTTTATCTGATGCCTTTATTTTTATAACTACTTTATTAGGCATGCAAACAATCCTTTCACTAGGCTTGCTTATAAATCCAGATTCTACACATACCTTATCAGGACAAGAAGCTTCAGTAATTTCAACTCCATTATCATGTATCTTTATATAATTATATCCAAACTCACCTTCAATTTTTAAATCTTCATCTTCATCTATTGGTATGCTTTTATATAGTTTATTATTTATATAGATTTCTATAGCCTCAGATTTATTATTGTTTTTAATATTATTTACAATAAAAAGTATAATAATTACAAATATAATCCCTATAACTAAAAAAATATCTTTTTTTTTCATATCCTATCCCCCTTAGAATATTATGCTATAATTAAATATAACATAATTTTTCGGGGGAATTGTATATGAATAGAAAAAAAATTTTATTTATGTCTATATTCTTTTTAGCCTTTATAGGTTTTCTATTACTAAAATCATCTAATTCAGAGAGTAAATACAACAAAAGCTACTTTTACCTAGGGACAGTTAATGAAATAACACTTTTTAATATAAAAAAATCACAAAGTGAACAAATTCTAAGCAAATGCGATGAGATTTTAAGAGATATTGAAAATAAGATGAGTGATACTATAGTTAGTAGTGATGTAAGTAAAATTAATAACAACGCAGGATCATTTGTAAAAGTTTCAAGTGATACATTTTTCGTAATAGAAGAAGCAATTAAATACTCTAATTTATCTAATGGAAATTTTGATATTACAATAGGACCTATTTCTGACCTATGGGCCATCGGAACTGAGGATGCTAGAATTCCATCAAAAGAAGAGATACAAAAATATTTAAATTTAGTTAATTATAAAAATATAACACTAAATAAAAACGATTCTTCTATAAAACTAGAAAAAGACAATATGAAAATAGATTTAGGTGCAATTGCAAAAGGATATGCTGCAGATGTAATCGCAAATTATCTTAAATCAAATAATGTTAATAGCGCTATTATAAATCTAGGAGGAAATGTATACACTATAGGAAACAAATCTAATAATGAACCTTTTACAGTAGGAATCCAAGACCCAACTATGCCTAGAGGTAATTCTATAGGGAACATAAAAGTCTCAAATAAATCTGTAGTTACATCAGGTATATACGAACGTTACATTGAGTCTGAAAATAAAATTTATCATCATATTTTAAATCCATCTAACGGATATCCTTTCGATAATGAATTGAGTAGTGTAACTATAATTTCAGATAAGTCAATTTCATGTGATGCACTCTCTACATCTGCTTTTGGACTTGGTCTGGAGCCTGGTTTAAACTTAATAGAATCTATAGATAATGTTGATGCTATTTTTATAACAAAAAATAAAGAGATATATTTAACATCTAATTTGAGTGATAAATTTACACTTACAGACAATAGTTTCAAAATATCAACTCTACCTAAAAAATAAAGAGACTATAGCAAAATATCTATTTTGCTATAGTCTCTTTATATACATCAGTCATTCCTATTGTTAATCTATCTATATTAGATGAATTTTCTAAGCCATATTCATAATAATATTCTTCTTCATCTAATAAATTAACATCCATAGTTATAGTAAATTTAGTTCCTACATTAAGTTCACTCTCAACCTTTATACTTGCACCTATTAGGTTTACCATTGATTTAACAATTGATAAACCTATACCACTTCCATATACATTCCCAATATACCCTTTATTAATATCATTAAATCTATCAAATATATGATCTAATTTATCCTTTGGTATACCAATACCTGTATCTTCTATTTCTATACTTACTTTACCATTTTTATATATAAGATTCACATATATATTTCCACCATCACCTGTAAATTTAATTGCATTGGATAATATGTTTAGTAATATTCTCTCTATAGCGTTTACATCAACTGAGATTATTAAATCTTCTACATTAGTATCAAAAACTATATTAATATTATTATTACTAGCATAATTTACTACAGACATAACTATATCTTCTATTATACTTATAATATTTTTATTTTCTAATCTAAGCTTATAAAAGCCTGATTCCATTTTAGTAAAGTCAATTAAATCATTTATTATTTTAATTAATCTATAGCTATTTTGCTTTGTTAAATCAATATGTTTTTTTACAACCTCATCTTCATCTGAAATTTTCCCTTTATTATATAGATTTTCTATTAATTGTGTACTAGTGAATATAAGGTTTAGAGGTGTTTTTAGTTCATGAGACATATTTATAAAAAACTGTGTCTTTATACTATCCCTCTTTTCTCGTTCTATAATTTGCTTTTTTAAAGACTCTAACTTTCTTATATCTTTCATATCTTTGATTATAGTAAGCTTAAATACTTTTCTATCTACTTTAAAAGGTATGCTAGCTACTTGTGTTTCAATTATATTTTCATCTTTATCAAAATATTTTATTTTATAATAATCTGAATTTTTCCCTTGTTTTACATTATATATGTTATCATTAACTACTTCATTATAATCAGGATGAACTTTCATAAAATCTTCTCTACATATGCCTAATATTTCATCATTTATTTCTTCATCTAACTTAAAAATATCTTTAAATTTCTTATTAACGTAAATATATTTATTAGTATCTAGGTCTTCTAAATAAATGCCTTCAGGTATTTCATCTAATAAAGCTTTATACATATTTTGACTTTGTCTAATAGCTTCTCTATTCTCAATGTGATATGTAATATCGCTATGACTCTCTACAATATATTTTTTGCTTCCCTCATAAAATATTGTTACTGTCGACTCTATCCATATTACCTCTCCATCATTATCTATTCTTCTATATCTAAATACTCCATTATCATATAATTCTTTATTTGTCATTGCTTTTTTATTAATTTCCATAACATAATTATAAAATTCTATATCTTTATAGTGAACTGTAGAATTATTAAAAAGTTTTTCGTAAGCTTTGCTAGATTGAATAATATTATTGTATTTATCATATATAATTATCGGACAACCTATACTACTTATTAATTTTTCATATTCTTTTTTTAAATATATCATACTATTGATCATGTTCTTTTCATTAGAAATATCCCTGAAAATACATACCCTTTCATTTGATATCTCATCTTTTGAATATACACACTTATAATATTTTCCACTATAGGTCTGTATTTCATATTCAATTGTATCAGTAGTATTATCTAATTCATTCAACTTATTAATAAATTCATCATAATTTACTATAACATCTTTCAATTTTGCATTGATATCATTGTAATTATTTTTGGAGTTTATAGAACAAATATTTTTCATAGATTTATTAATATAAGTTATTTTTTTATTTCTATCAAATACAATCCACCCATTTGGAGTTGACGATAATATTTGATAAAATAAATCTTCCTTATATTGCATTTCTTTTTTTATATCTTTTTGTACATCTAACATATTTTTTAAAATATTACCTATAGACTTTTGCTTAATATATTGTTCTTCTAGCTTTTTATTAATCTCTATTTTTTTTATATAAGGATTAATTAAGTTTAAATCTACTGTAAATTTATATATATAATAAGTTTCTAGTATACTTACAACTTCTAGTAATTTATAAAAATCAAATTCTAAAAGTTTTACGTTCATTAAAAATAATAATCCTATAAAAAAGTATAACTTTAATATAATAACTTTATTAATAATCTTAAATTTTTCACATTCTAAAAAATCATCATTATTTTTTACATAATATAAGTTTTTTTTAATAGTATTAAACAATAAAAGTACATTTATTAATACTATGATTTCAAATATGCCTAAATTTAAATTATTTTTTTTCATAAAGTTATAGTTATATTTTATAATTAAATATGTAACTATAGAAAATACAAAGTATATTGAAAATACATTAGATGTGCTTTGTTTTGATACAGATGATTTCTTGTAAACATTATCAATAATCAAATATATAGTTACAGATTCTAAGATATTTCTTATTATTAAAGCCTCTGAAAGATACCTCATATCATTAAATATTAATAAGTTACTTATATACAAAATATTTGAAATAATATATGTTATACCTATAAAACTCATATAGTCTAACTTAGATTTATTTACACCTACTGTAAAAGTTACTATTAGTATACTAAGAGTAAGCCTAGCTATAATAACAGATATCCCATATAACTGTATATTTGTATAACTAAAATAAATAAGTGTCATAAATATAAGTATACTAAAAACTTTTATCTGAATAGATGAAATCTTCCCCTTTGATTTTATACTACTTATCTCCATTCTTCTAACCTTTCTTAATAATATATATCTGAAAACTCAATATTTATTTTCTCTTCAATATTATATATTGCTTTATTTTTTTGTTCTTTAAGATTATCTTGTTTATTTTTATTTAAAGTTATTATAAACTCCGTTTCCTTATTTTCTTCACTCTTAACTTCTATTTTTCCACCGTGAAGTTCTACTAAATTCTTAACTATAGATAATCCTATACCACTTCCTTCTGTATTTCTTGATAATGTCTTATCAACTTGAGAAAATTCTTCAAATATAGTATCTAATTTATCTTTTGGTATACCGATTCCGGTATTCTTTACACTAATACATGCCGAATTTTCTCTATCATATATATTTACAATTATTTCTTCATGATCAGGTGTAAACTTTACACAATTAGATAATAGATTTAACATAATTCTTTCAATTTCTGACTTATCAATAAATAAATTTATTTCTTCTGATTCTGTGTCAAATACTAATCCAATATTTTTTTTTCTCGCATATTTTTCAATCTTCATAAATAGGTCTTCAACTATTTCTACAATATTTGATTTAGATAAATTTAACCTATAGAACCCTGATTCAAGCTTAGTTAAATCTATTATGTTATTTATTAATCTTTGAAGCCTATATGAGTTTGTCTTAACTAAATCTATATGGCTATTAATATTATTATTATAGTCATTAATCTTCCCAGATTTATAAAAAGATTCTAATAATTGATTTGAACTAAATATTACATTTAAAGGCGTCTTTAATTCATGAGACATACTTGTAAAAAACTCGGTCTTCACCTTATCAGTTTCTAATCTTTCTGATAGTTCTTTTTCGACTAACTCACTTGTTTTTTTATTAGTTAAGTCTTTGATTATTAACATTATATATTTATTATTACCATCATCAGAAAACGGTATCGCATTTATTTCAACATCTATATTAACATTATTTTTAGATATAAGTTGCTTGTTTAATAATATAAAGTGTTGGTTATTTTTTATAACCTTTCTAAGATTTTTTAATAATAAAATTTCTTCATCAGAACTTAACTTAATTATATCTCTTATAGTATAGCTATCATAATCATTATTAATATTAACAATATTTAATATAGATTGATTTAAGTATTTTATATTGTAATTATAATCTAATAAACATATACCATCAGGGAGTATATCTATTAACCTTGAATATGATTCTTTTCTTTCCTTTAGTCTTTCTTCTGCTACTTTTCTTTCAGTAATATTTCTAATTACTATACTAACTTTATCTTTACTATATTTTGAATATATCATTTCTACATATATTTTTTCTCCATCTATTATATATATCTCTTCTTTTATATTTTTATCTTCAGCAATATATGTATCAATAACTGATAAATCATTTTTAAACATTTTTTTACACGCATTGTTAGCATATAATATTTTTCTGTTCTCTAGTAAAAGAATTCCATCATTAATACTTTCTAAAAAATTATCGTAACATAAGTTCATAGAGATAGTCTCTTTTTCAAATACAGTTTCTTTCGTGTTATCCATAAAAATACATAAACACCCTTCATTTTTATTATTTATTATAAAAGGTGTAAGTATTACTTTATAAAATTTAGAATTTTCACTTTCTATATTTATTTTTATCTCTTTTCCTTTATCAATAACAGTATTTACTGTTTCAAGTATCTTGTTATATTCTTTGAATTTAGATCTCAACATATAATCTATACTATAATTATTACCATCTGAAAACTCTATTTCAAATGATTTATTACTATATATAATGTCTTTATTATTAGAGAAAATAATAGTTGGATTCATTGCACTATTAATGGTTAAGCGTAATTTCTGATCATTTATATTCAAACGATCTTTTAACATTTGAGTTTTTTTCATTTCTAAAATTATCCTCTCATTTTTATAGCTTAATTTTCTAGAGTATAATTTTAGTCTTTCATTAATTTCACTTAATTCTTCATATGGCTTTTTTATATTTATGTAATATATATATCTATAAATGTAATAAATCCACATATTTGATACAAACTTACTTAACTGATATCCCCAGCTTAAATTATATATAATATAAATAGTTACCATGATAAATCTAGCTATTGTAAATAAAAGTATAATTCTAAATAAAAGATCTCTCTCTAAACTATCATCTTTTGTAGTTCTTATATTATTTCTAATAATAATAAATGTAACACATGTCAAAATTGTAATCGTACTTTCGATTATTATGAATAAATTAATACTAATATTAAAAATCATTTTTATAATAAAGCTAAAAAAGATTGAAATCATTAAGGATACAGATAATAGCTTAATAAATCTTATAAGAATTTCACCTAACTTTATTTTATTTAAACTTAAGTAGAAACTTGAATATATTCCAATAAGCTTAAGTAAATCTATAAACAAACAAAATCCATAATCAAAATAACTCAATTCAAAACTTGTATAATTTATATTAATTAATATGAATGTAACCTCTAAAATTCCTATTGTTGTACATATAATTCCTAAAAATGTAGTATTTGTATTTGGATTAAACTTAATTGTTTTACTCATAATTATTACTATAACTATTAAAAGTGCTGCATATAAGCAGTTTACAAGCAGTATAAATTCCAATTTATTTCTTACCAATGTAAATAGTACAATCATTATTGAAAAATAAATAATACTAATTCTATCAACATTTTTATTATTTATATTTATTAACATACTTTTATAAATCCCCCTAAATTTATAGCTAAACTAATTATACTATAATTAGATACATAAAATTTATTTTTATAGTAAAAAATGTCAAATTGATACATAGTTTATCTATCAATTTGACATTTTTATTTTTATGTTAATATAATACTCTTCTATCTTCTATTCTTTTTGTAATTTGTTTTCTATCAAAATGTTCTAAAATTATTAAACAGTTTTTCCTACTTGAGTTTATTAATTTTTTATACTCACCTAAGGTTATACTCTTATTATTTTCTATATAGCTTATTAATGTTTTCTTTGCCTTTAAATAATCATTTGTATCTAATACATACTTATCATCTAATAGTTCTATTTCTTCACCTATCATAGACTCTAATACTTCTTTATAATAATTATTTTTATTGCAAATATCATCTATGGTCATTATTGAAGATAATCCAGAATTCTTCAACTTATCTTTTATATTTAATTTAATTTCTTTTTGCTTACTATTAAAAGTAACTTTAAAACTACTTAAAGATACTAAGTTATTCGTTAGTTTTATTAAACTTTCATTACTAATTTTACTTATAAGTAAATCAATATCTTTATTTTTTAGATTAGAATCAATTTTACTTCTAAGTTCTTCCTTAGATATACCTTTTTTTAATCGATTTTTTTTATGGAAATCTTCTAGTAAATTTAGAATCTCTTGTTTTAAATTTTCATATTTATTTTTATGTAAGTAATAATTGTTAAATAATATAACTTCATCTTTTTTTACAAGTTCCATTATAATATCTTCAATATCACTCTCATAAAAACCAGTATATGACTTAAGTTCCTTCATTGTTATATACTTATTTTTATGTAACCTTAAATATTCAGATATAATATCTTTAGGATTTCTTTTTTCTTTAATTTTTAATGATTCTATAACTATAGGGTCAAACTTTTTGTGTTTTTTTACACATGTATCTAGGACAATCCCTCCACCTATAGTTTCCATAGGAGAATAAGTTCTAATAACAAATCTATCACCTTGTTTTGCTACAATTCCCTCCTCTAGACGTAATTGTACATATGCACTTTCTCCACTTTTTAAAATTTCTTTATCTAATAGAACAACCCTACATAAAACTTCTCTTGTCCCTTGATATAATTTAATCCTATCCCAATGCTTTAATACTTTATCGGTGTGACTTACTAGAGTAATTTTAACATCTAGCATATTTGATTCTTTTAATGAATTGCTATATGCTAGAACATCACCTCTTTTTATATCATCAACTTTTAAATTAGATATATTTATAGCAGCTCTCTGACCTGCATATACGCATTCTACATTTTTTCCATGAACTTGTATCCCTCTTATTTTTACTTTTAAACCTTTTGGATAGACTTCTAAATCATCATCTATATTAATAACACCTTCTAATAATGTTCCTGTTACAATAGTTCCAAATCCTTTTAATGAAAATACTCTATCTATATTAAGTCTAGCTGGAAAACCTTCATGTTTTTCTTCAATTTCATTACTAATATTATCTATAGTATTTATCAAATTTTTTATTCCATATCCTGAAATAGAATCAACTTCTATTATTTCCGATTTTTCAAGAAAACTACCTTTAAGCTTCTCTCTTATATCTTCTTTTACTAATTCCTTAAATTCAATATCTACACTATTACATTTAGTAAGAACTATTATTCCTTTATTTACATTTAAAAAATGTAGTATATCTAAATGTTCAATAGTTTGTGGCATTACACCTTCATCACAAGCAATAACTAATAATACTATATCAATACCTGATGCTCCTGCTAACATATTTTTTATAAATTTTTCATGTCCAGGTACATCTACTATACCAGCTCTTTTTTTACTCGGTAAATCAAAATATGTAAAACCTAAATTTATAGAAATGCCCCTTTTCTTTTCCTCTTCTAAGGTATCTGTATCTCTCCCTGTAAGTGCTTTTATAAGGGTTGTTTTTCCATGATCTACATGTCCCGCTGTTCCTATTATTATATTATTCATACTTTACCCCCTTACTTAAGAGTTTAAATTAAAGCATTTTTTATTTCTTTAGCTATAATTTCAAATTGGTTATCAAATATGGTCCTTACATCTAGTAAGTACCTATCCTCAGATATTCTTCCTATTATATGTGAGTTACTTAGCCTCAATTTTTCTTCTAATGAAGAGACGCTAATGTTATTAGGCCTTAAAGATATCAAGTATGTATTCATCCTTTCAATGGGCATAGACCCACCTCCAACTTGAGAGAATCCTTCTTCAAGCTTAATATCTATATTTAATTTCAATTTGTTTAACATATCTAAAAATTTCTTAGCTCTATCTTTTAATTCATCTAAACTATATGTAAGCATTCTTAAGGTAGGAATTTCTTTAACTGCTTTTTTTTCATCTAAATATAATCTAAAGGTAGCTTCTAAAGCTGCTATTGTAATTTTATCAACTCTTAATGCTCGAGTTAACTGATTTTTCTTCATTTTGTCTATATACTCTTTTTTTCCAACTATAATTCCAGCTTGTGGTCCTCCTAACATTTTATCTCCACTGAAGGTAACAATATCTACTCCTTTTTTTATGGAATCTAATACAGTGGGTTCATATGATAATCCATATTTAGATAGATCTATAAGTACACCACTTCCTAAGTCTTCAACAAGAGGAATATTATATTTTTTGCTTATCTTAGATAATTCATCAAGTCCTACACTTTCTGTAAATCCTAAAATTTTATAATTACTCGTGTGAACTTTCATTAAGATATTAGTATCTTCATTTATAGCTTCCTCATAATCTAAAATATGAGTTTTATTGGTTGCTCCAACTTCTACTAACTTTGCGCCACTTAAAGACATTATACTTGGTATTCTAAAAGATCCTCCGACTTCTACTAACTCTCCTCTTGAAACTATAACATCTTTATTCTTTGCTAATGTATTTAAAACTAATAATACTGCTGCTGCATTATTATTTACAATCAATACATCTTCTGCTTTTGTTAATTTTTTTATTATATCTACTAGATGAACATATCTAGAACCTCTCTGCCCAAGTTCTATATCATATTCTAAATTAGAATACTTAGATGCGATTTCCCAGACCTCTTCTTTAATACTTTCACTAAGCAAAGATCTCCCTAAGTTAGTATGTAATACTACACCAGTTCCATTAATAACATTTTTAAGAGATAGAGAATAATTAACTTTAATTTTTTTTATAGAATCTATAATTATATCTGAGTTATTAATTTCTATACCCTCATTATTTTCATCTAATTTAATAATTAACTTTCTTTTTTCATCTATAGCTTGTCTCACAGAATCTAGAACAAGAGATCTAGGATATTCATTTAATATAGATTTTAAACTATCATCTCCTAAAATCTCATCTACAGAAGGTAACATAGCAAATAGCTTCTTCTTATCCAATTATAATCACTCTTTCTTATATTAGTTTAGATATTTATCTAACAGTAATATATTTATCTCCTTTTGTTGTTACATGTCCTATTATTTTTGCTTCTATAGAACCATTATCTTTCATATCTTTTATAAGTTTATCCGCATATTTTTCTTTTACAGATATTAATAATCCACCTGATGTTTGTGGGTCATATAATATATCTCTAATTGCCGTATCTACACTATTCATATCTACATCATTTTCAATATATTGCTTATTTCTATACATTCCAGATGGTATAATTCCCATTCTTGCCATATCTATAGTTTCTTCTATTATAGGAACTTCTTTTGAATTTATATGAATACTCACATCTGAAGCTTTTGCCATTTCTAATGCATGTCCTAAAAGCCCAAATCCAGTTATATCCGTTACAGAGTTAACATCTATTTTATCAAAACTCATTGCTGCATATTTATTAAGATGAGTCATAACATTAATAACTTTTTTTTCTGTTTCTTTACTAATCAAGTCAGCTTTCATAGCTGTATTTAATATACCCACACCTAATGGTTTAGTAAGAATTAAAATATCTCCTGGTTTCGATGTAGCATTAGATAAAACCTTTTTAGGATGGACTATTCCTGATACAGATAACCCATACTTAGGCTCTTTATCATCAACAGTATGTCCTCCTACTAAAAGGGCTCCACTCTCTTTTACTTTATCAAATCCACCTTTCATTATTTGAGCTAAAACATCCATATCATGGCATGAAGGAAAACAAACTATATTCATAGCCACTATTGGTTTTCCACCCATTGCGTATACATCTGATAAGGAGTTTGCAGCTGCTATTTGTCCAAAAATATATGGATCATCTATCATAGGTGTAAAAAAATCTAAAGTTTGTATTAAGGCCATGTCATCATTTAATTTATATACTGCAGCATCATCAGCTGTCTCTAGCCCAACTAATAAGTTATTTATCTTATCACTTTCATTCTTAGGAAGTTGACTTAATACCGAAGCCAGAACCTCTGGCCCTATTTTAGCGGCTCAGCCTCCCGAAGTTGTCATTTCTGTTAGTCTTTTATATTTTTCCACAAAAAGACCTCCTTTCCTTCTTGTCATTACATATAATACCATATTTTGAGTTCATATAATTTTAATTATATAAAATTATATTCGAAACTATTTATTATTGTATCAATTTATACTTATTAAATCCTTTAAATCTTCATATTTTTTATCTCCAATTCCATTGACATTTTTAATTTCCTCAATAGATTTAAAACTTCCGTTTTCATCTCTATATTTTATAATTTTATTTGCAGTGGCTTCTCCTACTCCAGGTAATTCTTCTAATTCATTTATTTCAGCTAAGTTTATATTAATCTTTTTATTATTATTTTCACTAAAAGTATTTTCATTTATTGTAGACTCATTATTCACTATTTCCTCACCTATTTTTGGTATTATATAGTGTTCTTCATCTTTAATTTTTAATGCCATATTTATTTTGTTTAAATCTGCATCTTCTGTAGTTCCACCTAATTCTTTAATAGCATCTGCTAATCTTTTATTACTTTCTAAAGTCACTACACCTGGTTTTTTCACTTCTCCACTTATATATATAGTTATCATATTTGTATTTACATCTTTATTTAAATCAACTTTTTCAGTTTCGATAATATTTTCATTTGAGCTTTTATCTATCATCATGTCTTGTTTATCGTTTACTTCCTCTTTACTTACTACATAGACATTTTCTTCTACTAAAAACTTATTTCTGAAATAAAAAGTAAATATTATAGTAAATATTATAATTAAAAATACTATACTTTTTTTATTTTTTTTCACTTTATTCACTCCTTTTTTTTTATTATTAACTAAAATATGATATACTAAAATATAAGTTTAAAATTTGGAGGTTATAAATGAAAAAATTTCTATCTTTGCTAATAACATTTATTACACTTTTCTCTACATTTTTAAACTCAGCAAATACATCGTATGCTAACAGTGATCAACCATCAATTCCTGCAGAAGCAGCAGTTCTTATGGACTATGAAACTGGCACAGTTTTATATGATAAAAATGGAAACGAAAAGGTTTATCCAGCATCAACTACAAAGGCTTGGACTGCTTACTTAGTTTTAAAATACAAGCCAAATTTAAGTGAAAAGATAACAATTACGAAAGATCCTACTACTGAAGGTTCTAGTATGTACTTAAAAGTAGGAGAATGTTTCACTGCTAGGGAATTACTCGAAGCTTTGTTAATCCATTCTTCTAATGATGTAGCTGTAGTTTTAGCAGAATATGTAAGTGGATCAGTTGAAGAATTTGTAAAATTAATGAATGAGGAAGCAAAATCTATTGGAGCTAAAAATACACATTTTAATAATCCTCATGGATTACCTGATGAAAATCATTATACTACTGCATATGATATGGCTCTTATGGCTAGAGAATGTATGAGTAATAGTATTTTCAGAGAAATTGTTAAAATGAAATCTGTATCTTTCCCCGCAACTGAGGTTTATCCTTTTGAAAGGTATTTTGTTAATACAAATAAATTTTTAACTTCAAACGAAAAGATAAATTACAGAGGTAAAGACATTGATATTAAATATGATATAGTCGATGGTATAAAAACAGGATATACCGATGATGCAGGAAGATGTCTTCTATCAAGTGCCGTAAAAAATGATATGAGGCTTATATCTGCAGTATTTAAGTCAAATGGCAATGATTTGTATCTATCATCTAGAACTATACTTGATTATGGTTTTGAAAACTATAATAAGTCAACTATAATAACAAAAGAAGAACATTCAGGAAATAAAAGAGTTTTATTTACAAAGCAAAAAGAACTTATCTATGAACCTGAATTTTCATATAAAGTTCTATTAAAAAATGGTACGCCATCTAGTACTTACTCAGTAAAAACTAAATTAGATAAGATAAAACTTCCTGTTAAAAAAGGTGATAAAGTTGGTACTTTAGAAGTTTACAATGGCAAAGAACTGGAAACTACAATTGATCTAGTTGCAACTAATAATCTTAATAGTATTTTCGGCCCTATTGTAGAAAACAAATTAATTCGTACAATATTAAAAATTTGTATAGTTGCTTTTGTATCTATCTTTATTATGCTACTTATCATAAGAAATAAAAATAAAAAGAAGCGTAAAAAAAATATATTTAATAAAAAAAGAAGATAATTAAAAATATTATACAGAATAATTTATTTTGTATAATCATTTTTTCTTTATGTAACAGTCGTTACAGAATTATATTTTAGATTGTTATATAATATTTATTATAAATTAATTTAGGAGGAAATTATATGAGCTGTGGATGTGAAGGTATAAATAAAAATGACGGAAAAAATGTAGTTGATTTAATAAGAAGCAAGGGTAAGGAAAACTTCCCATTAAGAAATACTCATGACTTAGAATGTATTAACTGCAATAAAGTTTTTACTATGAAAACACATGTTGACAAATGTCCTTATTGTAACATGACATATGGAGTGACTCCTTGCAGCTCTCATGATAAAAACAATATAAAAGCCGCAGATATAAATTACTAATTATTTCAATAAAAAAGGTAGGTTTAACCTACCTTTTTTTAATTATTTACATTACTAATGCATACAAAATCTCTTATTGCATTTGCAACTCCATCTTCACTATTTTTACTTGTAACATAATCAGCTTTTGACTTTACATATTCATCTGCATTTCCCATAGCTACTCCAGTACCTACATATTGAAACATACTTATATCATTATAATTATCTCCAAATGCAATTATATCGCTCTTATCTATATTTAAATATTCTGATATAATCTTTACTGCGTTTCCTTTGCTAGAACCTTTTGCCATTATTTCTATATTGTTAAACCATGATTTAGTTATTTCTATACCTTCTATAAGCTTAAGTTCTTTAGTTATTTTTTCTAATATAGATATATCATTTTCTTCTACAATTATAATTTTTAATATTTCTTCTGACATAATATAATCCATTAAGTTTTTTAATGACACTAAGTTTATACCACTTTTGATAAGACGCTCTAATCTTATTTCATCCTCTTTATTATTTTCACGCTTTTTACACATCAATAATTCTTCTGAATAATATTGATAATATACATTATATTTTTCTAATATACCTAATATTTTTATGCATATTTCTTTATTAATCATATTCGAAAATATTACTTCATCATTTCTAGAATCTTTTATTAAAGCTCCATTACATGCTATTATAGGTATTTTTGAATTTAAAAATTCTATGTGAGATTTTGCTGAGCTGTACATTCTTCCAGTTGCTACAGTTACATAAATACCACTATCTAAAGCCTCTTTAAGAGCTATTTTATTATTTTCTGTAACCTCATGGTCATCTCCTAATAGTGTTCCATCCATATCTGTTACTATTAATTTATAACTCATATCTCCACTCCATTTTATATATTTATATATTTATTACCCTTTATTCATTATATCATAATTTATAGATAGTCAAATTTATTGTAGCCTTTAGTAAAAAAATAAAAGCTATCTCTATTGAGATAGCTTTTATTTTTTTATCCGAATATTTTATTAGTTAAAGAACATCCTGTACAAGTAGCAGCTACTCCACCTAAGGCAGTTTCTCTTAATTCAGCTGGTAATCCTTTACCAACTTTATACATAGCTTCTACTGTTTCATCAAATGGTATTATGTTTAATATTCCAGCTAAACATAATTCAGCAGATATTAAAGCATTTGCTACACCTATAGCATTTCTTCCTTGGCAAGGAGCTTCAACAAGCCCTGCTATTGGATCACATACAAGACCCATTACGTTTTGTAAACAATGAGATGCAGCATGTACAGCTTGCTCAGGAGTTCCGCCCATCATTTCTACAACACCTGCAGCAGCCATTGCAGCAGCAGCACCTGTTTCAGCTTGGCATCCACCTTCTGCTCCGGCAACTGTTGCATTTCTAGTTATTATAGCTCCTATTGCAGAAGCTGTAAATAAAGCATCTAGCATTTGGTCATCAGTTAAATCATATTCTTTTCCTATAGTAACTACAGCACCTGGAAGTATACCACAAGATCCTGCAGTTGGAGCAGCAACTATAAGTCCCATAGAAGCATTAACTTCCATAGTTCCCATTGCAGCTACTAAAGCTTTATTCATTAATGATCCACAAACCGATTTAGAGTTATTTCTAAATATAGTTAATTTTTTAGCTTCTCCACCGATAAGTCCACCAACTGATTTTATATCTTCTTCAACAGCTTTCTCTGTTGCTGCCTTCATTATATTTAAACTATGTCTCATTTTTGCTCTTATATCTTCTTTAGATAATCCAGAAAGCTCAACTTCTCTTTCTAAACATAATTCATGTATAGGCATTTCATACTTTTTGCACATTTCTAATAATTCTTGTCCGCTTGTGAAATTATATTTCATTGTCTCATTCTCCTTACTGTCTAGAATTTGTCTAAAACTACAGCCTTAGCTACAACTTCAAATTTAGATATTTGATCTAATATTTCTTGCTCTAATGGTTCATCTGTTTCTATAGTTACGAATGTATATTTAGATCCTGCTGGTCTATTAGTAGACATTGTAGCTATATTCTTATTGTTATGAGCTAGTAGTCCTGTTACAAAAGATACAGCTCCTGGTATATCTTTTATTTCTAATATTACTGCTGGCTTAACACCATTAAAGTCTAATGATAATCCATCCATTTCAGTAAGCTTTATGTTACCTCCACCTATAGAAGCACCTTTAATTACACTTTTAGATCCATCTTCTAAAACCATTTCCATCTTAACAGTATTAGGATGTTCATTTTCACCTAAGTCAGTTTTTATAAATTCAAATTTAACACCATTTTCTTCTGCTATGTCAAAAGAGTTTCTTATTCTAGCATCCTCTGGATCAAATCCTAATATACCTCCAACTAATGCTTTGTCAGTACCATGACCTTTGTATGTTTCTGCAAAAGAACCATGTAATAAGAATTTAACTTCTTTTACAGGCTTACCTGCTATTTTAGAAGCAGTCTTTCCAAGTCTTGCAGCTCCTGCAGTATGGGAACTCGATGGACCTATCATATTTGGTCCTACAACGTCAAATACACTATAATCTTTAGCCATTGATTTACCTCTCTTTTCTTGAATGTCATATCAAACTAATTTTGAAATCATTTTCATGATTTATAAATAAAAATCAGTTTAACATTTAATAACAAAAGTGTTTAATTTTTAATTATTATTAGCATTAAGTATATAGCTATTATTATCTATACTAGTTATTATTAATTAAATAAAAGCATCTATACATTAATTTATTATTTATTCAATCTTATATTTATATTATATATAAAAAATCATTTTTTTGGAATATATTTTTTCTTATTTTTTTATTTTTCAATTATTAGTTTACTTACTTTTTTTGAACTGTTTCATAACAAATTTAAAATGACCAGCATACACTGGCCACTTTTATATGCTTATGTTGAAATTAATTATTCTACAACAGCTATAACTTCTATTTCAACTTTAACATCTTTTGGTAATCTAGCAACTTCTACACAAGCTCTAGCTGGTTTATTTTCACCAAAAAATTCTGCGTAAACTTCATTTATTAAAGCAAACTCATTCATATCACTTATGAACACTGTAGACTTAACTACATCTGAAAAATCAGCTCCAGCTTCTTTTAATATAGCAGCTACATTTGATAAAGATTGTCTAGTTTGAGCTTTTACATCTCCTTCAACTATTTCCATAGTTTCTGGGACAAATGGAACTTGTCCAGATACAAATAGTAAATTTCCAGCTTTTATAGCTTGAGAATATGGCCCTATTGCTTTTGGCGCATTATCAGTATGTATTACTTGATGCTTCATTTTTAATTCCTCCTATAAATTTAAATATGTTATGCAACATTTTCCTATATATTATACTACCCTATAATAAAATTTGTATATATTATTTTTATAAATCTTTTATTTCAAATCCTGCAGATTCTATATCAGCTTTTATTTTTTCTATATGTGAATTATCAAATGTTTCTAAAACAAATTCCGCAATTTGTTTTCCTATATATGCTCCAGATGATAATCTAGATTGATTAGCATTTAATATATTTGCGTTATTTTCACTTATTATTTTAGTTAATTCAGAGAATCCTCCTGGTTGATCTACCATAGTTACACTGAATGAATATCTTCTTCCCTGTTTAGCAAGGCCAGTCCCTATTATTCTATATAAATTATTAACATCTACATTTCCACCAGATATTATACAAACAACATTTTCACCAGCTTTAGGAGCATACTTTCCACTTACTAGAGCAGCAGTTGTTACCGCACCTGATCCTTCAGCTACAACTTTTAAATTTTCCACTAAGTATACTATCCCATGAGCTATTTCTTCTTCTGTTACAAGAACTATCTCATCAACTAATTCTTTTATTATTTCAAAAGTTATATCTCCTGGAGTTTTGACTGCTATTCCATCAGCTATTGTTGTTGAGTTGAATGCAGTTGTAACTTTTCCTTTTTTCATAGACTCATACATTGAAGGTATATTTGCAGTTTGGACACCTATTACCTTACAATTGGGATTTAATGCTTTAGCCGCAACAGCAACACCTGCTATTAGTCCTCCGCCACCAATTGGGCATAATATTGTATCAACTTTATCATTTAATTGTTCAAATATTTCAAGACCTATAGTTCCTTGTCCTGCAATTACATACTTATCATTAAATGGATGCAAGAAAGTAGCACCAGTTTTTTGTTGTATTTCAACAGCTTTTGCATAAGCATCATCATACACTAGTCCATTTAAAACTACTTCTGCACCGTAACCTTTAGTAGCAGAAACTTTTAATAATGGCGCAGTTGCTGGCATTACTATTGTTGATTTTATTCCACTCATCTTTGCACCTAAAGCAACTCCTTGTGCATGATTTCCTGCACTAGACGCTATGACACCGTTTGCCTTTTCTTCATAAGTTAAATTTGCTATTTTATTACAAGCCCCTCTTACCTTGAATGATCCTGTTCTTTGAAGATTTTCGCATTTATAAAAAACGTTTGCATTAGTCATACTACTAAGACCTGCACACTCTAATAAATCAGTTTTTTTAACTATATCTTTTATAGTTTCCTTTGCATCTTGTATATCTTTTAATGTAACTTGTAACATAATATTACCCCCTACAGTTTATTTTTAATAGTCATTTCTTTAACATTATTTAACATTTTTATGTGTTATTTTTTCTACAAATTAATTATATTATTAACAATCAGTTTTCGTCAACATTTTTTTAGATTTATAACCTTTTTTTCAATAAAAAAACTTACCTAAAGTTAGGTATATTATATATTTAAGTTAAATATTTTAAGTTTAATTTTATTTTATCTTTTACTTTTTAAAGTGTACGTTCTCACACCTAAAGCAACAACCTACTATAAAATGATATAAACCTCATAGTGACAAATGTATTATTTACACATTCTTATTTTTCAATTTTTTTATAATTTAGAATAAATATTCAACTTCTATTTTAGAATAAATTATATATATATTTATTAGTTCACTAAAATTTTCGAAAATTATAGTAAATAACTTTTATATTTAATATTAATTTAAACTTAAAAAAATTAAATAGACATTATGTTTAAATTAAAAAATCATATCTAAAATATGTAAGTATATTTTAGATATGATTTTTATAAAAATTATTTAACAACTATATTAACTAATTTTTTAGGAACCGCAACTACTTTTACTATAGTCTTTCCTTCTACTAAAGCTTTTATTTTTTCATCAGCTATAGCTAATTCTTGCATTTCTTCTCTAGAAACATTAGCTCCAACTGTTAACTTCCCTCTAACTTTGCCATTAACTTGAACTACAACTTCAACTTCATCTTTAACTAATGCAGATTCATCGTATTTTGGCCAACTTATATCAAATATGCTTCCTTCTTTGCCTATCATAGTCCATAATTCTTCTCCTATATGAGGAGTAAATGGTGCAAGTATAGTTACTATAGTTTCTATACCTTCTTTTATAACTGCATTATTTCTATTATCTAGCTCTTTGTATTTGTACATTTCATTTATTAATTCCATTAATGAAGATATTGCTGTATTAAATCCAAATTTTTCACTTAAATCCTCTGTAACCTTCTTAAGTGTTGCATGGATTGTATATCTCATAGCTTTATCTTCTTTTGTTAATTCATCTATTTTAACATCGCTCTTAGCAATTTCTGATAATTCATCTACTAATCTATAAACTCTATTTAAGAATCTATAACATCCTTCAACACCTTGTTCTGACCAGTCTAAATCTCTTTCTGGAGGTGCTGCGAATAATACGAATAGTCTTGCAGTATCTGCACCATACTCTTCTATTATTTCAAGTGGAGAAACTACGTTTCCTTTTGATTTACTCATTTTACTACCTTCTTTAAGAACCATACCTTGAGTTAATAAGTTCTTAAATGGCTCTTTAAAGTCAACAAGTCCCATATCATTGAATGCTTTTATAAAGAATCTTGAGTATAGTAAGTGCATTATAGCATGCTCTACTCCTCCTATATATTGATCAACTGGCATCCATTTGTTAACTACTTCTGAATCAAATATATTTTCAGTATTCTTAGGATCTATATATCTTAAGAAATACCAAGAAGAGTCAACGAATGTATCCATTGTATCAACTTCTCTTCTAGCTGGCTTTCCACAGCATGGACAAGCTGTAGTCATAAACTCTTTTGAAGTTGTAAGAGGCGATTCACCTTTTCCACTAAACTCAACATCTGTTGGTAATAATATTGGTAAGTTTTCTTTTTTCTCTGGAACTACACCACAAGTATCACAGTAAACAACTGGTATTGGACATCCCCAGTATCTTTGTCTAGAAAGTAACCAGTCTCTTAATCTATAGTTAACTGTTTTCTTTCCTCTATTAATTTCTTCTATTTTTTCGATTATTTTATCAAATGCTTCAGAAGCATCCATTCCATTGAATTCCCCTGAATTTATCATTTTATTTTCTTCATCTATTACAGGTATTATTTCTAAATTATACTTCTGTGCAAACTCTCTATCTCTTTCATCATGAGCAGGAACTGCCATTACAGCACCTGTACCATAGTCAGCTAATACATAATTTGCTATCCATATAGGAGCTTTCTTCCCAGTTAAAGGATTCACTATGTACTTTCCAATAAACATACCTTCTTTTTCTACATCTGTAGAAGTTCTTTCTATTTCAGTCATAGTATGCATTTTTGCAATAAACGCTTCTACATCTTTTTCATATTCAGTTCCAGCAACTAATTCTTTTACTAACTCATGTTCTGGAGCAATAACCATACAAGTAACACCATGAATAGTATCTGGTCTAGTCGTAAATACTGTTATAGATTTATCAGTTCCATCTATATCAAATACTATTTCAGCACCTGTACTTTTTCCTATCCAGTTCTTTTGCATTAGCTTAACTTTATCTGGCCATCCATCTAAAGTATCTAAATCTTGAAGTAGTTCTTCAGCATAATGAGTAGTTTTAAAATACCATTGTTCTAAATCTTTCTTTACAACTACTGAATCACATCTTTCACATTGACCTTGAACAACTTGTTCATTAGCAAGAACTGTTTGACAAGATGGACACCAGTTAACAAAAGATTTTTTCTTATATGCTAATCCATGTTCTAAAAATTTCAAGAATATTTCTTGAGTGAACTTGTAATATTCTGGAGTAGAAGTTGCAACTTCTCTATCCCAATCATAACTAAGACCTAATAACTTTAATTGTCCTTTCATATCTTCTATGTTTTCCATAGTCCATTTATGTGGATGTATTCCATGCTTTATGGCTGCATTTTCAGCTGGAAGACCAAATGAATCCCATCCCATTGGATGAAGAACATTATATCCTTCCATTTTCTTAAATCTAGCTACGACATCCCCTATAGAATAGTTTCTAACATGACCCATATGTATTTTCCCTGATGGATATGGGAACATCTCTAATGTGTAGTAATTTGGCTTAGAAGCATCAAGAGTATCAGTTTTATATTGATTTTTCTCAGCCCAAGTTTTTTGCCATTTAGACTCAACGCTTTTGTGATTATAAACGCTCATTAATATATCCTCCTTTTATATTTTGTAAATATTCTATAAAAGTTATTTTAACCATATTTGAATAGTTTTAACTTTTATAATAAAAAAATCCTCAGTCTCTAAACAAAATTGTTTAGGGACGAGGATTAAATCTTCGCGGTACCACCCTAATTAGCCTAAAATAATAGACTCTCTTAGATAGTTTTTATGCCAACTACGGCCAAATAGTTTAATTCTAGCAAGTTCAAAGCTTAAATTTACTAGTTTCCACCACCCACTAGCTCTCTATTAAAATTTTTACTTTTACTACTCTAGCCTATTTGAATAAATTTATATTATTTATATTATTTATAATTACCTATATTAACATTATTATACTAAAGTGTCAATATCTATATATGGAGCATCTTTCCATAGTTTTTCTAAGTTATAGAATCCTCTTTGCTCTTCGTTAAATATATGAACTATTACATCACCATAATCAAGAAGTACCCAAGTTTGAGTTTCAAATCCTTCTTTTCCTCTTGGTTCAATTCCAAGCTTTGTTAGTTCATCTTCTACATTATCGGCTATTGCCTTGACTTGTCTTTGAGACCCAGCTGTAGCTATTACAAAGTAATCGCATAAGCTTGATACTGCACCTATATTTATTATAACTATATCTTGACCTAGCTTATCGTCTATTGCATCGTATATTACTTTCGTTATTTCATTTACTGTCATATTACTTCCTCTCTTTCCTAATTCTAAGCATGTTTTATTATTATACCATAAATAGTATACGCTAACTATTTTATTTTTTTGAATTATTCTATTATATTATTCTATTGTATATATTTTTATAGTGATATTCTTTTCATTATATAATTTCTTGCTATAACACTTCTAGGATGTATAAGTTGATTATTATCAATTACAAATTTTATAGTATTGTTAAAAGATAATAGTAAAGCTTCTTCTAACTTTCCACTATATGTATATTCTCTTAAAATATCTACATTAGGAAAATCTCTATCTTCTTCAATCAAGTCTGCTATATAAATTATTTTTTCTAAAATATTCATATTTTCTTTTCCTGTTGTATGATATCTAATTGCATTTAATACATCTTCATCAGATATCTCAAATTCATATTTTGCTATATATGAACCTATAATACTATGAGATAGTGCTAAATTATTTTTTTCATATTCATCTAGTTCAATATTATATTTTTTTACATAATACTTAACCTGATCTTTATCTAAATACTTAGCACAATCATGCACTATACCTGCTAAGTAAGCCTTTTCTTTATCACAATTATATATTTCACATAATTTTACTGCACAATTTGCTACATTCAATGAATGTTTCATTCTTCTTTTTGGTAGCATATCTTCTAATTTTTTATTTATATTTTCCAATGCCATTTATTCCACTCCAATTTTGTATAGATGTTTTTCGTGTATATATTTTTCTACATTTTCTGGCAATAAGTATCTTACTGATTTGCCAACCTTTAATTGTTGTCTTATATACGTTGATGATATATCTAAAGATGGAACATATACACTTATTATATTTGCATTATATTTCTTTTCTAAATTTTCAATTTTTTCTTGTGCTTCTAATACACTTATTCCCGGTCTTGTTGCTGCAATAAAAGTAGCTAATTTAAAATTCTCTTTTACATCCTTCCACGATTCTATATCACATATGGCATCAGCACCTGTTATAAAATATATATCACAGTTACTGTAAGCATCCTTTAAGTATCTAAGGGTATCTACTGTATAAGTCTTCTTGTCATTTTTAATTTCTATATCTAGAACTAAAAAATCGTCATTATTATTTGTAGATATTAATACCATATTATATCGATCGTACTTATTAGTTACATTTGATAGTTTATGAGGAGGATTTCCTGTAGGTATAAAAATTATTTTATCTAACTTATATTTATCCCTAATAAATTCTGCTGTAGCTAAATGAGCATAGTGTATTGGATCATAAGTCCCTCCCATTATACCTATTTTCATTTTTGATTTATTTTTTTTAAATTGTTCTAGTTTTATATTATTTATTTCATTTGCTTTTTTAACTAGATCATCAATCCTCATCTTCAGTCTCCTTTTTATAAATATATTATTATTGTATCATCTTCTTTATATTAATATATAGTAAATTGTATAATTTAGTATATAATCATATTTATAGTGTATATAAGCTTTAAAGTTTAATTTTAACCAACTATTTGATATTTTACCTTAATTTTGTTAAATTTCAAGATAGAAAATATATATAATACACTTTTAAACTATTATTTATCTTAATGCCTCAAAGGAGTTTTATACATGGCTATAATTACTAAAATAGAACAACAAAAAAATAATGAAGACAGAGTAAATATTTATGTAAATGGTGAATTCTTCACAGCTATATTTAAGGAACTAGTCTTTACCTTTAATTTAAAAAAAGGAGATGAAATCGATGAGAATAATTTAAAAGCTATATTAAGTGATGAAATGTATTTGAAAGCTAAAAATAAAGCTTTAAATATTTTATCTAAAGCTGACCAATCAGAAAAAAAGATAAGAGAAAAGTTATCTACTGATTTCGAGGAAAATACAATAGATAAGGTTATTGAATTCCTTAAAAGAAATAATTTCATAAATGATAACTTATTAGCACAAAAAATTGTAAATACGAATCTTAATTTAAATAAATGTGGTAAAAATAGAATCAAGCAAAATCTTTATAATAAAGGTATAGATTCATCGGCTATAAATAAAGCTATTAGTGATATAGATAGTGAAGCTGAATTTGAAAACGCTATGTACTTAGCAAAAAAAAGATATGAACGAATTAAAAATGAAGACAAAAGAAAAATTTATCAAAAACTATCACAACATTTAGCATATAAAGGCTTTAACTATGATATTATTAAAAGAGTTTTAAATAAACTTTTAAACTTTAATGAGTATGATATATAATTTGTTTGATCTTTGGAGGTTGTATTTATGAAAATTGCTATGGGTATTTTTAGTTTCTTATTAGGATTATATAACCTAAAACAACTATATAAGTTGGATAATTAAATAAAAATGGCTGTATAAATTTATTTTTATACAGCCTTTATTTTTCTTAATTGTAACTCTTATAACAATAAAAGTAAGTAAATATATGCACTATAGCTATTAAAAAAACTTCTTCACTTTAGGCTATCATTCTTATTTATAATTATAATAATGATTAAATAATTCTAATAAATCTCCATTCCCTTTAAAACCTAAAGAATTTAATCCTTTATCTATAAAATTTAATACTGGTACTATTTTTTCTAATCTAGCATTTTCTCCCATATGACCTATTCTTATTAATTTATCCGAATATTCTCCTAATGAAGTTGATAAAACAAGATTATATTCTTCTAATAAATAATTAGTTAGACTCTTAGCCCCTATGTTATATGGTATTTCTACTGCTGTAACTGTATTAGAATACCCTTCTTCTAGATATAAATTTAACCCGTAATCCTTAAATGCTTTTCTTGTTGCATAAGCGATTTTAGCATGTCTACTTAATACATTTTCTACACCTTCGTCTAAAATATTATCTATTGCTCTATCTAATCCTATTATGTCACTTATAGGCATCGTATATGGAAACCATTTATTTGTATAATAATTTTCCCAAATGGATAAATTGCAATAAAATCCTGATACTGGAGTTTTTCTGTCTTTTATAATTTTCTTAGCATCTTCACTTATACTAATTATAGTAAGTCCTGCTGGAGCAGATATTGCTTTTTGGGATCCTCCAAGAGCTATGTCAACTTCCCACTCATCTACTTTAAGCTCTTCTCCTACCATAGCAGCTACAGAATCTACAACTGTTATTATTCCATATTTTTTAAGTAAAGGACATAACTTACTTAAATCATTTAGTACACCTGTTGGTGTATCACAATGTACTAAAGTAGCGTATTTAAAATTATTATCTCTTTCTAAAAATTTTTCTAGCTCCTTATAGTTAATATCCTTCGTGTATTCTTTAGAAAAATATACTACTTCCCCACCATACATCTTTACAAAATCATCAAAACCTCTTCCAAAAATCCCATTATCAATAACAAGAACTCTATCATCTTTTTCAGTAAGAGATGCACAAGCTGATTCTAAACCTAAAATTCCCTCTCCGCTTAATATGTACACATCATTTTTTGTATTTATTATTTTTCCTATCTTATCACAAGTCTTTTTATAAAACTCAAAAAACATTACGTCTATATCCGGATTAGTAGTAGCTTTTGCTCTTGCTAACCTTACATTCTCTCTAACCTCTGTAGGACCTGGTGTATAAATAAATTTATCATTCATTATTCCTCTTCCTCCCCTTATATTTCTAATTCAATTATATCTTAATATTTTTCTTATAACACAATTTGTAAAATTTTTTAAGATTGTATCAGTACATTTTTATTGAATATTATAAATTTATAGTTTTTATTTTTAATTGAGATATCAGATATAGTTAATATTACAAAAAGCTAATCTATGAATTTATTTAATGAAAATATTTATTTATATGATTTTATTTTTTATATTTATTGCATAAGATATCTTATAACAATGTTATAATAATATAAATTTAAATAAAATAAATGTAATATAAGGAGAAAATTATGATAGATTTAATTTTGCTAGGATGTGGTGGAAATATGCCTATGCCTAATCGGTACTTATCTTCTCTCTTTATAAATTATCAAGGTAGAAAAATTCTTATCGACTGTGGTGAAGGCACTCAAGTTTCTATGAGAATGAAAAACTGTGGATTTAAAAATATAGATTTAATATGTATAACTCATTTGCATGGAGATCATACTATCGGACTTATCGGGCTATTATCAACTATTGCTAATAGTTCTAGAACTGAAGATTTAACAATTATAGGTCCTGTAGGTATAATTGAAACTATGAATGCTATTAGAGTTTTAGTTGAATATCTACCTTACAATATAAATGTTTTAGAAAATCCAGAAGGTAGTTTTGCTTTGTTAAATAAACATCTAAAAGATTTAGAAATATCAACATTAAATTTAGAGCATTCTACTGAATGCTTAGGGTATAGTCTTTATTTTAATAGAAAGGCAAAATTTAATGTTGAAAAAGCTAATTTAAATGAAGTGCCTAAAATACTCTGGCAAAAACTACAAGAAGGTAGAACTATTGAATATGAAGGAAAACTATACACTCCAGATATGGTTTTAGGAAATGATAGAAAAGGTATAAAAATAAGCTTTATTACAGATACTAGACCGATTCTTACTATCCCAGAGTTTATAAAGAATAGTGATTTATTTGTATGTGAAGCTATGTATGGAGATGATCTAGATATATCTAAGGCTGTTAAAAATAAACATATGACATTTAGAGAAGCAGCTAACTTAGCTAATTTAGGAAATGTTAAACAGTTATTGCTAACTCATTTTAGTCCATCCTTAGAAAATCCATATGACTATATTGAAAACGCTACATCTGTTTTTAATAATACAATTATAGGTGAAGATAGACTTGAGTTACATCTTAATTTTGATGATGAAAATAATGATAAAATAAAAAGGTAATCTATTATAAAATGAATACATAAAAAATAATGCAAAAGGGGCAAGTTTCCTTTTGCATTATTTATATAAAGTTAGCTACTTACTTACATTTCCTGCAACATTTAACACATCCCAAGTTCTTGCAAATGGTGGAGCATAACATAAATCTAACATACCTAATTGATTAGTTGTCATTTTTCCAAATATTGCTGCTGCTAATACATTAGCCCTTTGAACAGAATCTTTAAATCCTGCAACTTGACCTCCTAAGATTACCTTAGTATCCGCATCATATATTAACTTTACATATATTTTATTTCTACCTGGATAATAATTAGTTTGGTTAAAATCACTTATAAATTTAGCTTTATAATTTAATCCCAACTTTTTAGCTTTTTCTTCAGTTAATCCTGTAGCAGCCGCTTCCATATTCATAACCTTTATACAACTTGAAGCTAAAGACCCTTGAAAAGCATTATTAGCTCCTGCTAAGTTTTCTCCAACTATTCTTCCTAGTTTGTTAGCTCCTGTAGCTAGTGGAACAAACATATTCTCACCTGTTACAATATTTTTTATGGTTGCACAATCACCTGCTGAGTATATATCTTCTACTGAAGTTTTACCATATTCATCAACTATAATAGCACCATTTCCTAACATTTCTATACTTGTGTCTTTTAAGAATTCTGTATTAGGTTTAACACCTGTAGCTATTATGACTAAATCTGCATCTACTTCACCTTTATTAGTTATTACCTTTTCTACTTTAGTTTCTCCTACAAATTCCAAAGCTAATTCCTCTAAACGTAACTCAACATTATGAGATTTTATTTCTTCTTCTAATACATCAGTTATTTCTTTATCAAATACTGCATTTAACACTCTATCTGAAGATTGAATAACAGTTACGTTCTTTCCTAATTTTTTAGCGGCTTCAACAGCTTCTAATCCTATAAATCCTGCACCTATTATTACAACATTTTTTATTTCATCTTTGCTTAATATTTCTTTAACTTTAATACCATCTTCCATAGTTTTTAATGTTGAAACATTTTCAAGTTTAACATTTTTTATAGGAGGTATTATACTTCTTGCACCTGTAGCTATCATTAACTTATCATAAGAATCTTCGTATATTTCTCCACTTTTAACATCTTTGACTCTTATTTTTTTATCATCAGTATTAACTGCTATAACTTCTTTAAATATATTTAAATCAATTCCAGTTTCTCTAAACTTTTCTGTACTTCTAGCTATCATATTATTAGGTTCATCAAAGAATCCACCAACAAAATAAGGCAACCCACATGCTCCAAATGATACTATATCAGTTTTTTCATAAACTACAACTTCATACTCTGGCTTCATTCTTTTTAATTTTGCTGCTGCAGACATTCCTGCTGCAACTGCTCCAACTATAACAATTCTCATGTTATATCCTCCTTAAATACTATATAATTACTTTCATCAGAATGTTAATAATTTATCTTAGTTATTATATTAACATTTCCATGCATAAAAATCTATTTTTCGATTTAGTATTTTTTAAATTTATACCCAATATAAATAATTTAAATTATAAATTATCTAAAAGGGCGAGCAGAAAAATCGTATTCTACTCGCCCTAATTATATAAAAATAACCAAACTACAGAAACTATCTTCTAGCAGCTCTTTTTGTTATTTTTCCTTTTTTAGTCACAGTGTTATCTTTTACTTTTGCCTTAGCTTGCTCTTGGCCTGGGAAAAGTATCTTTGGATCTTCATTGTTTCTTCTGTATATAGTAAATTTAAAACCTATAGCTTGTACAAATTCTGCTCTTAATGCATTACATATTGCATTAGCAGTTTCTTTAGCATCAAGACCTGCAGTTTCAAGTATAGTAACTTTTACTATTTCTCTACTTGTTAACATAGCATCTAATTGATCTAAGAAACTTTCTGTTACACCATCTTTACCTATTTGAGTTATAGGCTTTAATGTGTTAGCTATTGATCTTAAATAAGCTCTTTGCTTTCCTTTTAACATATTGTCACCTCTTTATTTATCCTAGTTGTAGAATTCAAATTCAATTTCATAAATTTTAACAGTATCTCCATCTTCAATACCCATTTCTCTAAGCTTATCAAATACACCTTCTGATTCCATAGCTTTTTGGAAGTATTGAATTGATTCCATATCATCAAAGTTAACAGAGTACATTATTCTTCTAAGGGCTTTACCTTTAACAACGTATACTCCATCTTCTATTTCAACAGTTAAACCTTCATCTTCATTAGATTCGTCTAGTTCTGGTCTATACATTTCTTCTTCTGTAACTAGCTCTATATCTTCAACTTCTTTTAATAATTGAGATACATAAGCTATAACATCATCTATTCCTTGACGAGTAGCTGCTGACATTTTAAATACTTTGTATCCTCTACCCTCAAGTTCTTCTTTAAACTCTTCATATACACTTTCGTCTTCTAATATATCCATTTTATTAGCAACAACTACCTGTGGTCTATGAGAAAGTCTTTCATTATATAATTTTAATTCTTCATTTATTTTATCAAAATCTTCTAATGCATTTCTTCCTTCGTGTCCAGTGATATCTACGATATGTATTAATACCTTAGTTCTTTCTACGTGTCTTAAGAAATCATGTCCAAGTCCAACGCCTTCTGCTGCACCTTCTATAAGACCTGGTATATCAGCTAATACAAAGCTATCACCAAACTTAGTTTGAACCACACCTAAATTTGGAGTTAAAGTTGTAAAGTGATAGTTAGCTATTTTGGGTTTTGCTTTAGTTACAACTGATAAGAAAGTAGATTTTCCAACATTAGGGAAGCCTAATAAACCTACATCAGCTATCATTTTAAGCTCTAATGTCACCCATCTTTCTTCTCCATCTGTACCAGATTTCGCAAAAGCTGGAGCTTGTCTTACCGCATTGGCAAAGTGTTGATTTCCTTTTCCACCTCTACCACCTTTTACAACTACAGCTCTATCGCCTTCTTCTTTTAAATCAGCTATTACAAGACCTGTAGCTTCATCTCTTATTATTGTACCAGCAGGAACTTTAAGAACTAGATCTTCTCCATTTTTACCTGCTTTTTTCTTTTTACTTCCATCTCCACCAGATTCAGCAACGTACTTTCTTTGATATTTAAAGTCCATTAAAGTTCTAAGGCCTAAATCAACTTCAAATATTATACTAGCACCTCTTCCACCGTCTCCTCCATCTGGTCCACCAGCTGGAACATATTTTTCTTTTCTAAATGCAACCGATCCATTCCCGCCGTTTCCAGCTTTGACAAATATTCTTGCTTTATCTATAAACAAATTAATCACCTACTTGATTAAGACTTTTTTCTTTAGTTTTTCCAAATACTTAATATTATATATGTATTTTGAAAAATCATATATTTAAAATAAAAAGGAGTGTAAGAACACTCCTTTTCTCATATATATTATTCAGCAATAGATACTGGATATACGCTTACTTTTTTTCTTTTCTTGTCTTTTCTTTCGAACTTAACAGTACCGTCTATTAATGCGAATAAAGTGTCATCTCCACCTTTACCTACATTAGTTCCTGGATGTATCTTAGTTCCTCTTTGTCTTACTATTATACTACCAGCAGTAACTACTTGTCCGTCATATCTCTTAACACCTAATCTCTTAGATATAGAATCTCTACCGTTTTTAGAAGACCCTACCCCTTTCTTAGATGCAAGTAATTGTAAGTTCATGTTTAACATATTGGAGTCACCCCCTACTTTTTTAAGATTTTTATATTTTTTGGGTATTCCCGTTTAATTTCTTGAATAGCCAATTGAAAATGATTTAATAATAGCTGAGATTTATCTAAAGATGTATCTTTAACAATACATTCTATATGTCCTTCTTTAGCTTCTATTTTTTCAAATTCAACCTTCTGTAATTTGTCTAAAGAGTTTATAACTGCAACTGCATTTGATGTAACTGCAGAACAAACTATATCATAACCTATTTCGGCATAATCAGCATGTCCCTTTAAACAAAAACCTTTAAGTAAGAAATCGTCATTATAATAATAGTTAACTTTTATCATTAAACAAACCTAAATATTAAGCGTTTATTTTTTCTATAACTATCTTAGTGTATGGTTGACGATGTCCTTGCTTTCTTCTGTAGTCTTTTTTAGCTTTGTACTTGAAAACTACAACTTTCTTAGCTTTACCTTGTTCAACAACCTTAGCTTGAACAGAAGCACCTTCAACAACTGGAGAACCAACAACTAACTCTCCATCCTTAGTGCAAGCTAAAACTTCGTTTAAAGTTACAACATCACCAGCGTTAGCTTCTAACTTTTCAACGAATAATACATCACCTTCAGCAACTTTGTATTGCTTTCCACCTGTTTTTACTATAGCGTACATTAAATACACCTCCTCGGTCCAAAACTCGCCATCAAGGTAATTTCAAAAGAAATTTTTTGACCTTTTCTGTGCGGCATTACATTTATTAATAATACTATGTTTCTTAATATTTGTCAACTAAGTATTAAAAATAATATTTATTTTTTCATAACTTATATTGTCACTACCTGTCGGCTTAATAATAATATCATATTTTTCACTTATTGTGTCTAAAATTTTTTCCCATTTTTGATTTATTTCTTTAAAAACTTCACTATTTAATTCTAAAGTTATATTCTTATAAGATGTATGCTCACTTATTCTCATTATCTCTTTTTCTATATCATCTAGTATACAATTAATTGATTTTAAATTAGATTTTTCTTTGCATATCGGGCACTCCCCTAAATAATAATTTTCTACTGAGCTTTTATCTCTTCTTCTTGCTACTTCTACTAATCCTAGTCTTGTTAAACCTAAAACCTCTGATTTTCTCTTATCTTTTTTAAGTTCTAGATCTAATGTTTTTAACAGCTCATTTTTATATTCTTTTTTTTGCATATCTATAAAATCAATTATTATTATTCCCCCTATATCCCTAATTCTTAATTGTCTTGCAATTTCTGTAGCTGCTTCTAAATTAGTTTTATATACGGTTTCTTCTAATTTAACATTTCCTGTAAATTTACCTGTGTTAACATCTATAACAGTCATAGCTTCAGTTTTATCTATTACTAAATAGCCTCCACTTTTTAACCATATTTTTTTATTTAGAGATTTTTCAATTTGATTACTTACCTTATATAAATCAAATACATCTTTATTTTTTTCTAATACTAACTTGCTGATGTATTCTTTATTTATTTTCTTTAATACTGATTTTAATTCTTCATACTTTTCTTCATTATTGACAACAATCTTATCTACATATTCATTCACATTATCTTTTACATACTTAGTCGCAAAGTCTAGTTCTTTGTACAAAAGCTTTGGGCCAATTCCTAATTTAAATTCTTTACATATTACTTCATATTTAGCTTTAAGCTCCTCAAAATCTGATTTAAGTTCTTCTAAAGTACACCCTTGAGCTTCAGTTCTCACTATTACTCCTAAATTTTCTTTATTTATAATATTTATTATCTTTTTTAATCTAAATCTTTCCTTCTCATTAGTTATTCTATTAGACATAGTAGTTCTATCGTTAGATGGAATATATACTAAATACCTTCCAGCAAGACTTATTTCTAAATTAAGCTTCGGACCCTTAGTACCTATACCTTCCTTGCTTACTTGAACCATTATATCCTGCCCTGACTTTATTTCTTTATTTTTTCCTATATGTAAATACGCTAATTTATCAAAGCCTATATCTATAAATGCAGCTTCCATTCCTGGCTTTATATTTTTTACTACTCCTCTATATATATTAGATACTATTTTTTCATTTGTATTATCTTCTATAAGTAATTCTATTAATTTATTATCCTCTAATATTGCTGTTTTTTGTGATAAAACTAAAGACTCTACAACTATATTTTTCATCTATATTTCCTTTCATATTCTCTTTTATTACTATATATTTTAGTATAAACTAATTTTAACTTAATAATCAAATTATAAGTATATCTTAACATAACTATATTTCATAAGTTGTCCACAGTTATTAAATTAATATAATTTCCTTATAAACACAAAAAAGACTACTTTAGTTAAAGTAGTCTTTTAAAATTACATAGGAGAAACTAACTGATCATTCTCTACTACAAATAATTCTCTCCTTAATATATCAACATCTAGTGGATCCATATCTAAGTCTAACATTTCTAATACTTTTGGTATAAATATGTTTGTATTTAAATTAGCTTTAGATCCCGTAGCTATTGTAGCTATTAAAATAAGATTGTTTTCTTCTAAACTTAAAATATCAAAGAATCTTATCATAGGTCTAATATTAGATTCTACAATTTTACCTTTTTTGTTTTTCTTAGTTATCATTATTTCTTCTTTATTCATAAAATCAGCTATTCTTGATTTCACAAATTCCTTACTTAAAGGTGTTTCTAATTCTATATTAAATAAATATTCTCCATATTCTATTGTAGAAGCTAATGAAGGAGTTTTAGGATCTATTTCCTCAGCCTTAACAAACTCTATACCTTGTGGTAATTCTTCATTTATTCTAGTTAAGAACTCTTCTACGCCTATTTCTTCTTCTATTTCTATATCTACATACTCTCCATAACTTTCAGTACCTAATGCTAATGCATTTCCATAACTCATCTTTGGATGAGGGTTGTATCCTTGAGAATAAGATAACTCTATATCAGCTCTTCTAAAAGCTCTTTGTAAAAGTTTTTGTAAATCAAGATGTGATATGTATATCATATCGCCTTCTTTTTTAAATTTTACTCTTATTATTTTACTCATAATTAACATAACCCCCTTGTGATGTCATTTACATTTATTCCACATCCATGACACTTGTGTCTACAATCTGGAGATATTTTGTCCTCTCTTGCTTTTTCATTTTCTCTTATTAAGAACTTCTTAGTAACTCCTACATCTATATGATCCCAAGGAAATACTTCTTCGTAATTTCTTTCTCTATTAGCATAGAATGCTATATCAAGATTATTATTTTCCATAGCTTCTTTCCATGTATCTAAGTTAAAGTACTCTGACCATCCGTCAAACTTAGCACCAGCTTTAAATGCATCTAATATAACCTTACCTATTCTTCTATCTCCTCTTGCAATAACAGCTTCCATTAAACTAGTCTTAGAATCGTGGTAGTTATATTTTATATCTTTATTTTTTAATTTTTTAACTAAATGTCTTTGTTTCTCTACTACTTCTTCTGTGTAGTCCTGTCCATGCCATTGGAATGGCGTAAATGGTTTTGGTACAAATGTAGATGTACTTACTGTTACTGAGAAACTTCTTCTTAGTTTTCCACCATTAACATCTCTATAAGTATCTATAACATCATATGCAAGGTTTGCTATACCATCTAAATCATCATAAGTTTCTGTTGGAAGACCTATCATGAAGTATAACTTAACACTATTCCATCCCATTTCAAATGCTTTTCTAGTAGCATTTTTTAAGTCTTCCTCACTTACACCCTTATTTATAACATCTCTTAATCTTTGAGTTCCTGCTTCTGGTGCAAATGTAAGTCCTGATTTTCTTACTTGTTGTATTTTTTCTGCTATTTCCATAGAGAAGTTGTCAAGTCTAAGTGATGGAAGTGATATACCTACATTTTGTGGAGTATATTCATCAACTAAGAAATCTGTTAATTCTCTTAATTGACTATAATCACTTGTACTTAGTGAAGATAGTGATATTTCATCATATCCAGTATTTTTAACTAACTTTTCAACTATTTCTTTTAATCTATCTACACTTTTCTCTCTTATTGGTCTGTATATCATACCTGCTTGGCAGAATCTACATCCTCTTGTACATCCTCTGAATAATTCTAAAACTACTCTATTGTGTACTGTATCTATATAAGGAACTATAAGTCTATCTGGATAATCTACAGTTTCTACATCCCTTATTATTCTTTTTCTAACCTTAGCTGGAACACCTTCTCTGTTAGGTAGTACTTCTTTAACTGTTCCATCTTCATTATATATAACATCATAGAAGCTTGGTATATAAACTCCTTCTATTTTGGCTACTTTTAATAAGAAATCTTCTCTAGTAGTTTTATTTTGCTTCCACTCCTTATATGCATTTATAACTTCTAAGTTAACCTCTTCGCCCTCTCCTAAAATTACTATATCAACAAAGTCAGCTAGAGGTTCTACGTTATATGCACAAGGACCTCCTACTAATATAAATGGATCATCTAATTTTCTATCTTCTCTAAGTAGTGGTATGTTCGCTAAATCTAATATATTTAAAATATTTGTATACGAAAGTTCATATTGCAATGTAAATGTTACAAAATCAAAGTTAGTTATAGGCTCTCTTGATTCTAATGCAAACATTGGTATATTTTTTTCTCTCATTATATTTTCCATATCTACAGCTGGAGAATATACTCTTTCACAAAATACATCTTCATCTTTATTTATTACGTGATAAAGGATATGACTACCTAAGTGGCTCATCCCTACTTCATAAAGATCAGGAAAGCAATGAGCATATCTTATTAAGTTTGGATTACTCGTATCTTTATGTATAGAGTTTACTTCATTTCCAAGATATCTAGCAGGTTTTTCAACCTTTTTTAAAATTCTTCTTAAGTCTACTTTATTCATTTATTATTGAAACCTCCAATAAATTTATTCTTTTAAAAGCATAATTTTTATTATACACTATAATATATACATAATGTAGCAAATTTTTATTTTTGATATTTAAGTTGTTGAAAATATAACTGTCTAATTTAGAATAATATTGTATTTTTTAAAATATTTGTTGAATTATCGATTATTTTATAAAAAATAGCTAATAATAAATTGTACTTTGAATATATTTTTAAAAAAATTTTATAAAAATATTTATAAAAAATCTATATTTGTTTATATTATTTATATATGGGTATAAAATATACATGTATGTATATAATTAGTTAATTACTAGGAGGTTGTGTAATGAGTAAAGTATTTGAAGTAAAAGAAGATATCTACTTTACAGGAGTTGTAGACAAAGATTTAGAGGTTTTTGATATAATAATGGAGACTGAATTTGGTACAACTTATAATTCTTATATAATAAAAGATGAGAAGACTGTTTTATTCGATACAGTTAAACCAAATTTTAAAGATGAATTTATAAATAACATATCAGAAATCACTGATATTAAAGATATAGACTATGTAGTAATACATCATACTGAGCCAGATCACGCTGGTAGTTTAAAATATATATTAGATATAAATCCTAATATCGAAGTATATTGTACAAAGGCTGCAAAGCTATACTTAGATGAACAAATAAACAGACCATTTAAATGTCACGTGATAAAAGATGGAGAGACTTTAAATATAGGTAAAAGAACTTTAAAATTCATAGTTGCACCATTCTTACACTGGGCAGATACAATGTTCACTTATGTTGAAGAGTCTAAAACATTATTTACATGTGATGCTTTTGGATGTCACTTCGCAAGCGTTGATGCTGACTGTGTAGAAAGTAAAGATTACTTAAAGTCTGCTAGACATTACTTCGATTGTATAGTTAAGCCATTCTCTAAACATGTTTTAAGTGCTGTAAATAAGGTTGTTGACTTAGGAATAGAATTTGATACAATTCTTACTTCTCATGGTCCAATGCTTACTAAAGACCCTATGGCTGCAGTTAAAAGATATGTAGAATGGTCAACAGAAACAGTTGAGCATACTAACCAAAACCAAGTTGCAGTGTTCTATTTATCTGCATATACTAATACTTTAGCTATGGCTAAAAAAATAGAAGAAGGTTTACTTGCAGAAGGTGCAAAAGCTAAATTATATGACTTAGAAGAGTTAAGCCTTCAAGAAATGCACGATGCAGTAGTTATGTCAAAAGTAATACTTTTAGGATCTCCAACAATAAACAAAACTATGGTTAAACCAATGTGGGATTTATTCTCTGTTATTGACCCTATGGCTAACCAAGGTAAAATAGCAGGTGTATTCGGTTCATATGGATGGAGTGGAGAAGGTATATCAATGGCTGAAAATAATTTAAAAGCTATGATGTTCAAGATGCCAGTTCCAACACTTAAGAAGAAATTCTTCCCATGTGAAAATACACTATCTGAATGTGTAGAATTCGGTAAAGAATTTGCTAAATTAGTTAAATAATTTAAATAATTAACAAAAAAGAGTATTTGAATAAATACTCTTTTTTATATCTCTATATCATTTCTTATTTATAAATATTCAATATAAATATATATAAATTTTTGTAAATAAAAAGAGTCACCTACTCAAATATCAAAACGATATTAAATAGATAACTCTATATTTTACTCCCATATATAAAAACTATTAAATAGTCTCATACACTATTACTTAAACTCTTTGACTAGTAGTTTTTCTAACTTCTCTCCAAGATAATTCTCCTCTATCAAGTGCTTTTATAAATATCTCAGCAGAAGCTAAATTTGTAGCAACAGGTACATTATAAACATCACAAAGTCTAACTAAAGCTTGTATATCTGGTTCATGTGCTTGAGATGTAAGTGGATCTCTTAAGAAAATAACTAAATCTATATCTTGAGTTACTATTAATGACCCTATTTGCTGATCACCACCTAGTGGACCAGATGCAAGTCTTTTAATTTTAAGTTCTGTTTCATCCATTATTTTCTTTCCTGTAGTTCCAGTAGCATATAAGCCATACTTCTTAAGTATATTTTCATATGCTATACAAAATCCTATCATTGTATTCTTCATTTCATCATGCGCTACTAATGCAATATTCATCATATCCCCTTCTCCTTTGTGCTAAAAGTTTATTTTTTTCTTTCTCATACATACATTTAAAACTAATCCTAAGTTTGCTAATGAGGTTAATAATGAACTACCTCCATAACTTATAAATGGTAATGTTACTCCTGTAACAGGAATTAAAGCAACTGTCATACCTATATTTTGAATAATTTGATATGCAAACATCCCCATTACTCCTACTACAATTAATGTTCCATAAAAATCCTTTGCTTCCCGTGCTATAGATAACATTCTAAGCAAGAAAATTACATATAAAGCTATAACTAAGGTCATACCCAAAACACCTAACTCTTCACCTATAACAGCAAATATAAAATCACTATCTTGTACAGGTAAAAAGTCATTTTGACTTTGACTTCCTTCATATAGACCTTTACCTGTAAAACCACCTGATCCTATTGCTATTAAAGACTGTATAACTTGATAGTTCCCTTTATAGCTAGGATCATCTGGATGTAAAAAGGCCTCTATTCTTTCTTTTTGATGACTTGCCATCATCATATACATAATAGGCAAAGAAACAAGACCTATTATTATAGTTCTTTTTATAAGCTTTATATCAAGTCCTGCTGTAAAAAGCATAGCTGCTATTATACAACAAAATACTATAGCAGTACCTAAGTCTGGCTGTGCAAATAATAAACCTATAAAAGGAAATGCATAAATTACTAAAGGCATTATCTCTTTTAAGTTATTTAGCTTCCCTTTTTTAGACTCTACTATTTTAGCATAACTAAGTATAAATGTCAGCTTAACAAGCTCTGATGTTTGAAAATCTAAAGGACCTAACTTAAGCCATGATACAGCTCCACCTCTGTTTTGTCCCAAACCTGGTATTAGTACTACTACTAATAGTAACAAACTAATTAAATAAAGCCCTTTATAATATTTACCTAAGAAATTATAATCAAAAAGTAGTATTAAAATTATCATACCAATACCTAGCAAAAACGCCAAACCTTGCTTATATAATTGGCTATAATTCCCTGTATCATTTGCATGAGTTGCACTACTAAGTATAAGTATACCAAAAGAAAATATTAATAAAACAGTAAAAATCAATTTCCAGTCTAATTCTTTTATTAGTTTTATTGTATTCTTATATGCGCCCAATATATCACCGTCTTTCTACTTTCTATATAAGCAAATAAGGGGTACGTATCTAAGATACCCCCCCTGTATTATATTCTTCTCTCTTTTATGTTTTTTAATGGTATATTAGCCACTAATGCAGATACTGGCATATCATCATTTTCACCTCTTGATTTAGACATTTTTATTTCTAAACCATTTTCTTCTATTTCTGCATAGTTTGCTATAACCTTTAGAATATCATCTTTTATCATATCCAAAAGTTGAGGAGAGCAATCCACTCTATCATGAACTAAAACTAATTTTAATCTTTCTTTGGCAACTGATTTACTAGTTTTAGACTCATTAGAGAAAACTTTAAATATATCTAACATGGACTCTTCCCCCTTTCCTATCTTGCCATACCAAACATTTTCTTAATTTTATTGAAAAATGTATTTTCATTTTCTATTTCTAACAAAGGTACATCTTCACCTAATATTCTTCTAGCTATATTTTTATAAGCTTGCCCAGCCAAAGATTTTTGATCAAGTATTGCTGGTTCTCCTTTATTAGTTGAAACTATTATACTCTCATCATCAGGAACTAATCCTAATAAATCTATAGCAAGTATCTCTAATATATCCTGCTTATCCATCATATCGCCACGTCTAACCATATCATGTCTTATTCTATTTATAACTAATCTTATATCTTTTATTTCATTTGCTTCTAATAATCCTATTATTCTATCAGCATCTCTAACAGCAGATACCTCTGGATTTGTAACCACTATAGCTCTTGTTGCTCCTGCTATAGCATTTTTAAAACCTTGCTCTATACCAGCAGGACAATCTATAAGTATATAATCAAATGACTCTTTAAGTTTTTCACATAAATCTGACATTTGCTCTACTGATAATGCATTCTTATCTCTTGTTTGGGCTGCAGGTAATAAGTATAAATTATCAAATCTTTTATCTTTAATTAAAGCTTGCTTTAATCTACAAGTACCTTCTACAACATCAACTATATCATATACTATTCTGTTTTCAAGACCCATAACTACATCTAAGTTTCTAAGTCCAATATCTGCATCAACAATAACAGTTTTTTTATTTTCTAAACTTAGAGCAGTTCCTAGGTTTGCTGCGGTAGTAGTTTTTCCAACTCCACCTTTACCTGATGTTATAACTATAACTTCGCTCATAATACTACCCCCTATGGATTTCCTTGTTATTTTATTGTTTTGGATGAGTAACTTTCTATCACTATCCTACCTTTACTTACGAAGGCTATTTCTGGACTAATTTCTTTTTCTTTTTCATAAACGTCATCATCGTCAGGTGCTTCAGCAATATTATTTGCAATCTGAAGTATTTTAGGATTTAAATGGTTTGCAACTACATATGCATTTTCATTACCTAATGCACCCGCATGTATAAATCCAGTTACACTTCCCATCACTATTACATTGCCTCCTGCTACAACCCTAGCTCCAGAATTAATATCCCCCATGACAACTGTATTTCCTTTTGAATTAATTTGAGAACCCGGCTTCATATCTTTCATTACAACTACATCACCATCAAAATCAATATTTTCACCAGATCTTAAATTGCTTACATATTTAGTCTGAAAATTACTAAGTTCTAATTGTGCTTCATCTTCTACAAATTCAATATCAAATCTAGATGTAATATCATGTTTTAATTCTAGTATTTGTATATCACTTAAGTAATCACAGTTAATGGCACAAATTTTTGCTCCATTAAAAAAACCTACCGAAGTCTCTAGCCTATCAATTATGCCGTTTCTTATTTCATCAAAAGGTGCTACTTTTGTAATATTTAAAATTATCCCTCTTTTATTTCCTTTGAATTCAACTAATTCTTTAGGAGTAAAATTTCTCAAAGACATAACAACCTCCAGAGTGATATCATCTTAATCTTATATTCTTCACAAACTGAGTCAAATCCTTTTAATTTTTAATTTGTGAACCAAAATTTATATCCTTATCTTCTAAAATACCATTTTTTTCTTCTGTATTTTCTTCATTTGTTTCAGTTTTATTTGTGTCTTTATTTAATCCCATATACGCACCTATTACTTCTCTTACTGGTAATAAAGCATATGTACTTGTAGCTCCTTGAGGTATCATAACTACAACTGCTATTTCTGGATCATCTGCAGGAGCAAAAGCGACACTCCATGCAAAAGGATCATAACTAGATTTAAATTGATCTATATCATCATCTGTTATCTTTGGATTCAATTCTTTAATTGCTTTTCTTAGGTAAGATGATTTAACTTTGTCAGTATCTTCTAATTTAACACTTACTCCTTCAGCTAATTCATCTTCTAATTCTTTTCTTTCTTTTTCATCTAGCTCTTTATCTTTTAATTTTTCTTTTATTTCTAATTCTCTCTCTTTAGAAAGTTCTTCTTCTCTTTCTTTTATCAACTTATTAGAAAGGCTTACAGCTTCTTCCTTAGAGACACCATAAGAGTCCATATGACTTAATAAATATTCTTCTTCATTTGCAGTTGGTATTTTTCCACTTTTTTCAGCTGTACCTGTTTTAGCTGCAACAGATACTGGTAATGTATCAAATATACTCTTCGCACTACTTAAAGTAGTCATTCGTTTCATACCTTCTACTAACTCTTTTAGATTATCACTATCTTTAAAATCTATCTTTTTAACTTCATCCGTTCCCTCTTCTACATCTTTATAATCACTAGATATAGATTTTTTTACCACAGATAAATCTACTAAATTTCCTCCATTGGCTATAGCTGCTACATATCTAGCAATTTGAGCAGGAGTATAAGCATTTTCACCTTGTCCTATAGCAAGGTTGAATGTATCTGCCTCAGTCCATTTAGCTTGGTTTAAATAATCAAACACTATATCATCAGCTAAAGCTTCTGCTCTCTCTTCCTTTACTTTCATTTTTATAAGTCTATTTATAACTTCTACTCTTCCTGGAGCTTCATCTTCTTCAGCCCAACTCACTATCGTATCAACTCTACTTTCAAACTCTTCAGGATTTTTTTCCTTAGTTATGTCTGTAAAGTCATTTGCCATGTTTTTATTTAAATATGATTTTAGCAGAGTTTGAATCGATTTAAGTTTTTGATCCATTGTTGGAACTGTTCCACCAAGTTCTTCTATCTCTTTATATAAACCTGTTTTTTCATTTAATCCAAATAACTTAGCAGTTTCTAAAATTTTCTCAGGTCCCATATCTATGCCTGGACTAGACCCTCCAATTAAGTTGTTACCTGAACCTATTGTGTAGAAATAAATATTACAAGACTCTTGTATTGCTTTATATAAATTTGTTGCTCCATGATTTCCTCTAGATTTATGCCATATTAAATCTGCAAATGGTCTACTTCCTGCTTTCTTTCCAAAATATACAACACCTGTATCATTTATAGTATAGTTTGGATCCAATCCATTTTCAAGAGCGGCCATACCCGTAATCAATTTAAATGTAGAACCCGGTTGAAATATTCCTTGAGTAACTAAGTTTAATTGTTTACTTGGAGCTAGATAATCATTTTTATTTTCAGGTTCTAGATCTTTATATTCCTCATACGATACGCTTCCTTTTGTAAACAGATTAGGATCATATGATGGGTAACTTACTGATGCTAAAACATCACCAGTCTTTACATCTATTGCAATTAGTGCTCCTGATTTTGCATTTGGTGCAGTCCCTCCAGAAGTTCTATTTCCATATTGACTTTCAAAAGTCCCGCCTTCACTAGCAAATTTTAAGGTTCTTTTTAAAGAATCTTCTGCAACTTCTTGAAGATCTTTATCTATAGTTAAGTATACAGTTTCTCCAGACTCAGGTTCAGAAACTTCAATTTCTTTAGTAATCTTACCTAAAGCATCAACTTGTACCTTCTTATAACCATCAGTACCACGCAATTTTTCTTCATAACTTTTCTCTATACCCGCAAGACCAACTAAGTCACTTTTTAAGTATCCATTTTCTAAATATTTACTTTCACTACTTGAAGGAATTTTTCCTATATGTCCTAATACATGTGCTGCAAGGGTTCCATTAGGATAATATCTTACAGGTTCACTAGACACAGACACCCCTGGCATATCTATAAGATTTTCTTCTATTTGTGATATCGTAGATTCCTTTATACCTTGTGCTATAGTAACCGGATTATATCTAGAGTAACCTTGAGATTTTAATAAATCTCTTACAATAAGTACCTTTCTAGCATCAGATGCACTAATCCCTTTATTTAATGGCAACGTAGTCTTATCACTATAATAATTTCTTATTTCATTAAAAGCTTCTTCTGCACTAATTCCACTTTCATCTATCTTGTATGAAGCTAACCAGTCCACCTTATTTTTTTCTGCAGTGAACATCCATTTACTTACTAATATAGGCGGATATATTGCATTTTTATTTAATTTAGCTTGCAACTTCGAAGCTTCTAATCTTTTATCTTCAGGTGATAATATACCTTCATCTATTGCTTTGTCTACTAAATAGTAAAAAGATTCTTTAGCATTTAGATCTTGAGGTATTCCGTTACTTTCTTTATATTCTTTTATTTCTCTATCATACGTGTAATAATATTTTCCATTTTCAACATATATAGGAAAATTATCTTCGTATTCTTCTCCATTTTTTTCTAATAAATTTATTAGTCTTAATGATATTTCATTAGCTTTACTATTTTTATTTTCATCTGTTTTACTTATACCATCCGCTGATACCTGAACTGTGAATTGATTTTTAGTTGTAGCTAATACTCTTCCATACCTATCCTTTATTTCACCTCTTGATGCCTTTATAGGTATTTCTTTATACGTCTTATTCTCAGCTAGCTCTGTATAATAGTCATACTTAAATGAAGCCATATATACAATTTTAACTAGTATTACTGCAAAAATTATAAGTAACATATTTTTTATAATTATAAATCTATCATTTACTTTTTTATCGTCCATTTAATCACCAACTACTCTTCTTTAAGCTTTAATATATTTTGCTTAAATACACCGTATATAATTAAGCTTAATATACTATTTATTATTGGTATAATAAATATACCCTTTAATACCATCGTTAGTATTCCATAACTATTGTAAACTAAGGTAGTAGCTGTTATATTTACCATAGAATCAAATATACTAGTTATAATTACTAGTGTTGCGATTGTAACATAACTTTCTTTGTATATTTTATTTCTTAAAGAACTAATTCCATAACATATAGAAAATAAAACTAAAGCATTTATACCAAAAATTCCTCCTAGGGTTATATCCTTAGTTATACCTATTATAGCACCTATAATTCCTGCTTCTAAATCGTCAAAATATAAGGATATTATGGTACAATAAATTAATACTAAACTAAAACTAACACCAAATATATCTATGTAATTTGTAATGCTACCTTCGATAATTACAAGCAGTATGCCTATAAGACAAAGTAAAAATCTTTTCATAATTCTTATCCCCTTATCCTATATTCCTTGGTTCTATTACTGTAACATCATCAATATTTTTAAAATCTACATATGGTTTAACAATTACGTATTTTAAAGACTTGTTTTTGTCATCAATTACTTTTTCAACCTTGCCTATTATTATCCCCTCTGGATATAATCCTAGGCCTGAAGTAACCACTGTATCTCCTGGCAAAACATCATAAGATGAGTCAAACATATATCCTTGTAAATATCCATTTTCCTTAGAGTACTTTTCATTACTAATATCTGAACTATGAGTTATCATGCCTTTATAGTCAGAATTTTTTAGCAATTTAAAACTTACTGATGATTTTGTATCTAGTAAAGAAATTGCCTTGCTATAATTCTCAGATACTTCATATACTATCCCTACTAATCCACTTCCATTTACGACCAAACTATCTTTTTTTATGCCAGATTTACTTCCTGCGCCTATTACAAATGTCGTATACCAATTCCCATCATTTTTACCTACAACACTTGCTGAAACTTTATTAGCTTGATATTGTTCAGGAATAAAATTTAGTGATTTCTTTAATTCTTGTAAAGATTTTTCTTCACTAATTTTACTACTCAATTCAGTAATCTCTTTCTTTAGCTCTTCATTTTCTTTTTCTAATTCTTCAATTTTATTTGCATTCTTCTTATAGTTTATAATTTCACTGAAGTTTTTTTGTAAGAAAGTGAATCCTTTATTAAGACTACTTTCTATAGATGCTGCTCCATCTAATACTATTTCAGCGTTGAGAGGACTATTTCCAGAATATTTACCAATAGATATTCCTACAATTCCAATTAAAGTGATAGCAACTGTCGCTGTTGCTATCACTTTTGCATTTAATTTCTTTTTGTCCTTTTTATCATTATTAAATTTCAAGACAATCACCAACTTTATTATCTTCTAGTATTCATCATTAATACTTTCTCGAATATTTCTTGATCTTCCACTGATTTACCAGTTCCTAATGCAACACAATCTAATGGTTCATCTGCTATTGTTACTGGCATTCCTGTTTCTTGTTTAATTAATTTATCTAATCCTCTAAGTAATGCTCCCCCTCCCGTTAGCATTATTCCATTTTCCATTATGTCTGATGCTAATTCTGGTGGAGTTTTTTCTAAAGTTGATTTTATTGCGTCTATTATAGCACTTATTGGCTCCTTTAATGCTTCTCTAACTTCTGTTGAAGATATTTCTACTGTTTTTGGAAGACCTGATATTAAGTCTCTACCTCTTATTTGCATATCACTTTCTTGGTCTTCTTTAAAAGTCGAACCTATGCTTATTTTTATATCTTCGGCAGTTCTTTCACCTATCATTAAGTTATACTCTTTTTTAACATAGCTAACTATAGAATCATCAAATTTATTACCACCGACTCTTACAGATTCAGCTGATACTATACCACCTAAAGATATAACTGCTATTTCAGAAGTACCACCACCGATATCTACTATCATGTTACCTTCTGGTTCTTCTACTTTAAGACCAGCACCAATTGCCGCTGCCATCGGTTCTTCTATAAGATAAGCATCCTTCGCTCCTGCTTGTCTTGCAGCCTCTTCTATAGCTCTTTTTTCAACATCTGTTACACCAAATGGTACACATATAGCTATTCTTGGACTTACAACACCTTTTTTAGCTGCAGCTTTTTGTATAAAGTAGCTTAACATTGATTGAGTAACATCAAAATCAGCTATAACTCCATCTTTCATTGGTCTTATAGCTACTATATTTCCTGGTGTTCTACCAATCATTCTCTTAGCTTCTTCTCCTACTGCTAAAACTTCTTTACTATCATCTCTTATTGCTACAACTGAAGGTTCTCTTACTACTATACCTTGACCTTTTATATAAACTAAAGTATTTGCTGTTCCTAAGTCGATTCCCATGTCCTTAGTCATTTTTCCAAACCCGAATAAAGAACCGAATCCTTTTTTTTCTTTTTTTTCTTTTTTTTCTTTTTTTTCTTTAGACATATTAATGCTCCTTCCAATATCTTAAATCAAATTATCATGTTTTCCTTAAAGCTATAATACAATCCATCACCTATTATAATATGGTCTATTACTTCAATTCCAATAATATCTCCACATTTAATAAGTCTTTCTGTTATGTTTTTATCCTCCTTTGAGGGTTCAACACTTCCAGATGGATGGTTATGTATTAGTATCATTTTATTACTACTTCTTTTTATCGCTTCTTTAAATACTTCTCTTGGATGAACCAAAGATGAATTTAAAGTTCCAACAGATACATCAACATCTGTTATTATTTCGTTTTTTGTATTCAAAAGAACTACCTTAAAAACTTCCTTTTGATTATATCTTAAGCTTTCCATATAATACTTATATATATCCCAAGGATTTTTGACTTTATACTTATTAGGCTTATAGCTTGAGATCCTCATACCCAATTCTAAAGCAGCCTTAATTTGTGTAGCCTTAGATAATCCTATCCCATCTATTTCACATAGTTCTTCTATACTCATATCTTGTAGATATCTTATTCCTTGTAAGTCTTTATTTATTATATAGTTAGCTAACTCAATAGCATTTCTTTTTTTCGTTCCTGTTCTAAGTAATATAGCTAATAATTCAGCATTGGACAGTACTTTTACTCCATGTTGAATCATTTTTTCTCTAGGTCTTTCCTCTATTGCCATATCTTTCACTTTTTTAGAACAATCAAAAGAACCTTTCAGATAAATCACCCTCCATAAAAAAGATTTACATTAAAATGTTCTTTAAGTAGGTCACTTATTCTAGATATAGGTAATCCAACTATATTGAAGTAATCTCCAGATATACTTTCAACTAACAAACTTCCATATCCCTGAATACCATAAGCACCTGCTTTATCTAAGGATTCCTTAGTATTTATGTAATCTCTTATAGTCTCCTTTGATAAATCTTTAAAAGTTACCTCACTAACTACATAGTCTATTACTTTTTTATCTAAACTTAAGTTAATTAAACTAATACCCGTTATAACTTGATGCTTTTTATTTGATAATAATTCTATCATATTGTATGCATCTTCTTCGTTTTTTGGCTTTCCTAAAATTTGGTCATCCATTACAACAATTGTATCTGCACCAATAACTAAGGCATCTTCATTTTTTCTAGCCACATCCATACATTTTTCAAATGCTAGTCTCATAACCAATTCTTTTGGAGGCTCATTATCTAATATAACCTCATCAATATTACTTGCGACTACCGTAAATTTAACATTTACATTCTCCAAAATCTCTTTTCTTCTTGGAGAAGCTGATGCTAGGATTATATTCATTATCTCACCTCTTCTTGTACTTTGAATTCGTACTTATACAGTTTATCATTATATTGTAAAAAATTCAATGTAAATGTCGAACCTTTTAGTTACATAATTGTTATATTTTAAAGTTTTTTGTGTAGATACATATGAGATATAAAAGTAATATTTTCCATACTTATTTTACATACTTATTTTTCATATTTAATTCAGTAATTTGTAAATCTTTTATGTATATTTAATCTTTATTTTCAATAAAAATAAAGGTATGATAACTTCATACCTTTATTTTATCCATATTATATAGTTTTAATAGCCTTTTTAGGACATTTTTCAATACATAGATGGCATCCAATACACTTGCTTTCATCAACTTTGTGTGATTGTTTTTTATCTCCTGATATTGCGTCAAACTTACATTGCTTTTTACAAATAGTACATCCTATACATTTTTCATCATCAATAGTAACTTTTCTTCTATCACTTAAATCGCCTTTTATAACTTTAGTAGGACATTTCTCAACACAAACTTTACATTGAATACATTTATTAAAATCTATTTTAGCTATTTTATTTTCAAATATTATCGCATCTACTGGACATACTTTCGCGCACATACCACATCCTATGCAACCTGCACTACATTTTTCCTTAACAGATTTTCCGAACTCAGTAGAGTTACATTCAACTACAACTTCTTGCTTTTGTGGCTTTCTAATAATAACGGCTTTCGGACAGACTTCTATACATTTACCACACATCACACACTTTTCTTCGTCTATTTCTGCAACTCCATCTTTTATTGTTATTGCACCAAATTTACATACATCTTTACAAGTTCCAAGACCTAAGCAACCAAACTTGCATGTTTTCGCACCTGAATTTAATGCTGCTGCTGCCCTACAATCTGATATACCTTCATATTCATATTTATTTTTTGCACTTTCACAAGTACCTTTACAAATTACTTTTGCTACTATTTTTTCACCTTCTGATGCCTTTACTCCCATTATCTCTCCTACCTTAGTTGCTACACTGGCTCCTCCTACAGGACAACCATTAACAGGAACTTTTCCTTCTACTATTGCACTTGCTAGGCCTCCACATCCTGGGTATCCACATCCTCCACAGTTTGCTCCAGGAAGAACCTCTAGTATTTTCTCTATTCTTTCATCTATTTCTACTGCAAACCTTTTAGAAGCATATGCAAGTATAGCTCCGAACAACAATCCCATAGCTCCTAAAAGTAATACTGGCTTTAATATATCCATTTATTTTCACCCCCTAATTTTATAGCTGTATAAGTCCTGTAAATCCAAGAAACGCTATTGACATTAATCCTGCTGCTATTAGAGTTATTGGGAATCCTTTAAATGTTTCTGGGATATCAGCTAATTCTAATCTTTCTCTTATCCCTGCAAATAAAACTATAGCTAAAGTAAATCCTGCTCCAGCGCCAAATCCATTTACTATTGTTTCTACTAAATTATATCCGTTTTGAACGTTAACTAATGCTATACCTAAAACTGCACAGTTTGTAGTTATAAGAGGTAAGAAAACTCCTAAAGCTTGGTATAAAGATGGGCTCATTTTTTGAATAACCATCTCAACAAACTGAACTATAGATGCTATAACTAATATAAATGCTATTGTTTGCAAATACTCAAGCCCTGTTTTAACTAACAACATTTGCACAAAATATGTAATTATTGATGCTAAAGTTAAAACAAAAGTAACTGCAACTCCCATACCTACAGCTGTATCAACCTTTTTAGAAACTCCTAAGAAAGGACAAATCCCAAGGAATTGAGATGTTATAACATTGTTAACAAGTACTATACTTAAAAATAAAAGAATTAAATTCATATACTTATCCCCCTGTACTATGCCTTTCTACTTCTTATTTTATTAAATCCAGCCATTAAAAAACCTAATGTTAAGAAAGCTCCCGGTGGTAATATAAATAATAATGCTGGTTGATATGATGCACCAAATAAACTTAGACCGAATAAAGTTCCTGCTCCAAATATTTCTCTTACTGAACCTAGTATAGTAAGTGCTAGGGTAAATCCAAGTCCCATTCCTATACCATCTAATGCTGAAGCTATCGCTCCATTTTTAGATGCAAAACTTTCTGCACGAGCTAGTATTATACAGTTAACAACTATCAAAGGTATATAAAGACCTAATGCTTGATCAAGAGTTGGTACATATGCTTTCAATAATAAACCTACAATCGTAACAAATGTAGCTATTACAACTACAAATGCTGGTATTCTTATTTTATCTGGTATAATTTTTCTCATCATAGAAATAACTGCATTAGAACATAATAAAACTAATGCTGTTGAAAGCCCCATTCCTAGTCCATTTATAGCTGAACTTGTAACTGCAAGTGTAGGACACATCCCTATTACCTGCACAAAGGTTGGGTTTTCATCTATTAGACCATTCTTCAATATTTTACTTGAGTTCATAATCTATTTTCCCTCCTTATTTACTTAAAGAATTATTAAACAATTCTATTGCAACATTTACTCCACTTGTAACTGCATCTGATGTTATTGTTGCACCTGATATTGCAGAAACTTCCTTTTCCGAAGATACGCTTCCCTTTACTAAATTAATTTCGGATGCTGCTTTTCCAGTAAATTGATCTTTAAATTCTGGGTCTTTTGCTTTAGCTCCAAGTCCTGGTGTTTCTGACATATTACCAATATTTACACCTGAAACTTTACCATCTAAAGATATTCCTACTATAATCTCTATTTCTCCACCATACCCCTTTGGAAGAACCTTTATAGTATATCCCACAATATCAGAACCATCTTTGCCTTCATAAACTTCCGACACTATTCCATCCTTATTGTCATACTTACTACTATCAACTTCTGCAAAATCAGTAGCATCTGGAAGTACTGCCTGTCTTGATTCATTATTAGCTTGAATATTTCTTTGTTCTATTATAGGTTCTGTTATCTTGTTTGTTGCTCCTAATAGTAATGCTGAAACTGCACATATTCCAAATAGATTAAGTCCTAATTTAACTATACTGTTCATTATTTAGACACCTCCCCAAATACTCTATTAGATACAAACTTATCTATAAGAGGAGTTGCAACGTTAGCTAGTAATATTGAGTATGATACACCTTCTGGATAACCACCATATAATCTTATTACTGTTGTTATGACTGCTGCTAATAATGCATAAATTATTTGTCCCTTCTTAGTCATTGGTGAAGTTGTGTAATCTGTTAACATGAAAAATCCACCTAGCATTAAACCTCCTGCAAATAATTCATATAATGCAAAATCAAAACTAAATCCACCTAATATAAAAGTCAATATAAATACTGAAGCTATGTATATAACTGGTATTGTATAATCAATTATTCCCTTATAAATTAAATAAATTCCACCTAGCATTATAAGTAATGCGCTTGTTTCACCGATACATCCGCCTATATTACCTATAATCATATCTGTCATATTTATTCCATTCGAGGCTAAGTCTGCAACCCCCGCTGATCCAGCTTTTAAGAAACTAAGCGGAGTTGCCGTAGATAGTGTATCTAAGTTTGCAGAGCTAATCCACTCTGATACTCCTGGCTTAGGCCAAGATGTCATTGCAACTGGAAATGATGCTAGTAAAAATGCCCTTGCAGCAAGAGCTGGATTTAGAAAATTATTTCCTATTCCCCCAAAAACCATTTTCACAACTATTATAGCAAACGCTCCTCCTATTAAGCACATCCACCATGGAAGAGATGATGGTACATTGAAAGCTAATAATAATCCTGTTACTACTGCTGAATAATCTCCTATCGTACTTTCTTGCTTACTAATTTTTTGATATAAATATTCTGAACCAACTGTACCTAATATACAGAAAAATATAACACTTAGAGCATTAAGCCTAAAAAAGTATAATCCAGCTATGGTTGCCGGTATAAGTGCTATCAAAACTTGTTTCATTATATAAGAAGTGTCTTCATTACTTCTCACATGAGGAGAAGATGATACTATCAATTTCTTTTCCACAATATTTCCCCCTATCTACTTACTAGCAGCTTGTTTTTTCTTCATTGCTACAATTTCTTTCTTTGCATTTCTAATAGATTGTAATAGCGGCCTTCTTGCTGGACATACAAATGAGCATGAGCCGCACTCTATACAATCTAAAGCTCTATGTTCAGCAGCTCTTTCAAAATTATTATTTAATGAATATGCACTAATATATAATGGTTGTAAAAATGCCGGGCAAACGTTTGTACACTTCCCGCATCTTAGACAATTTTGAGGCTTAGGTGTTTTAGACTCCTCTTCACTTAAACAAAGTATTCCAGAAGAACCTTTATTAGTCGCTATATCATCAGTATACTGAGCTATCCCCATCATAGGTCCACCCATAATAAGCTTACCTAATGTTTTTTCTTTTTTATATCCTCCACATTGTTCTATAATCTCAGAAACCAATGTTCCTGTTTTGATTATTAGATTCTTAGGCTCTGTTATACAACTACCTGTAATTGTACAAATTCTTTCAACTAAAGGCATTCCTGTTTTTATCGTATTTGCAATTTGAGCTGCTGTAGCTACATTATCAACTACTACACCTACAGCTGCTGGTAGTCCTCCTGATGGAACCTCTCTACCTGTACATGCATATATAAGTTGCTTTTCAGCCCCTTGTGGATATTTTACTTCAAGACTCACTACTTCTATACCACTATAGTTTTTTGATATTTTTTTAACAGCTTCGATCGCATCTGGCTTATTTGCTTCTATACCTATATATCCTTTATTCACATTTAATACTTTCATTAATACTCTTAGTCCAAAAACTACATCTTCTGGGTTTTCTACCATTAATCTATGGTCTGCTGTAAGATACGGTTCACATTCTGCTCCGTTTAAAATAACTGTGTCAATTTTTGAATCTGGTGGTGGTGAGATTTTTACATGATTTGGGAATGTTGCTCCTCCCATACCAACAATTCCTGCTTCTTTGATGATTTCAATGATTTGATCTTTGCTTAAATCTTCTAAATTTCCTTTAGGCTTTATACTTTCGTGTAATTCTTCTTTAAAGTCATTTTCTATAACTACACACAATGCAGTTCCTCCAGGAACTTCATGAGGCTTTATAGCTATAACTTTTCCTGATACAGATGAGTGTACATTACAAGAAACATTCCCCTGTTGTTCCCCTATTTTCTGTCCAAGCTTCACTTCATCTCCTACTTCAACAATCGGTTTTGCTGGTGCACCTATATGTTGTTGAAGAGGTATGTATACGACCTTAGGATCCTTAGCTCTTTGAAGAGCCTTTGATTTCGTACACTCTTTATTATATGGAGGATGTATACCCCCCTTAAATGTTAAGAGTTTCATTCAATATTCCCCCTCATTAAAACTAAATATTTAATCAATATTGCAAGTATACTATATAATTTGTATTTGATTGACATTATAAGTATACTATATGATTAAGTATACTATATGATTTGGAAAAACTTAATATTTTTTAAAATATTATATCACTTTTTATTTCTTATTTTTCGACAAAATAATAAGGTTGCTTAAACAACCTTTAAATTTTTTTAACTAATCTTTATTAAATTTATAAACGAATAGTACCCTTGGATAGATGTTAGAAGTAGGCTTTTACTTAAGTAATAATTATCTTCATTGGCATTTTTTGAGGCTTGCTTTGTATTGCTATTTACACTTTTAGTATATTTAATAAGATTTTCTTTAAACGAATTCATTTCATCATAGTCGATTTTTTCTGTATTTTCTTGTAATTTCTCCACAATATCTAATCTCTTTGTTAGAATATTATTATACTCAGTTAAATCAATCTCTTTGTTTATATTTTTCTCCCAAAATACAGATTCCTCTTTATAATTTTCTATTAAACTATTCAAACCCGAAGAAATATCTTCTATATAAGAATATTTACTTGTATATTCTAAAGATAAAACAGGTAATTTTAATTCAGATATAAATGCATCATCAAATATTTTTCTGACACTATCTAAATTTGATCTTGTTGTATCTTCATCAAATGAAGAATATGATTGTACCTTTTTTATACCATCTACCTCTACTACTGAATATGGTATTTTATTTGACTTTAATTTTTCTTCTACAGTGTCTAAATCCTGACCTTCTCCTATAGACGCAACTTGGATTGTATATACAGTTACTCCTTCGATAGTTGCCACTTTAATATCAGAACTTTCACTTGTAGAACTTCCATCTTCTTTAATCTTGTCCAATTCATCAGAAATATCTTCATATACAAATTTTTCATTTTCTTTATCTTCATCAAACTTAAATATATTAGAAATAGATATATTTTTAAATTTACTACTTATAGCTTCTGTAAAACTAAAGTTAGGAAATATACTTTCTTTAAATAACTTACTGTCTTTAAGCTGTGTATATCCATATACTCCAATTAGAGATAGACAGAAAATCAAAGTTAATACTCTTATATGAATAGTTTTACTTCTTTTATTAAAGCCTTTGTATCTTCTCCTTTTATTCATTTGTTTTGCCCCCTTAATAATAATATTATTATTAATATATATTTAAGTATGTCCTAATTTATAACCACTAAATTTAACTTTATATAAAATAATAGAGCTACAACAATGATTTATTGCTATAGCTCTATTATTTTATATAAAGTTTAATAAATGATTTAAATTATTATAATTATTTGTTAACTGGTGGTAATATTTCTATCCAATAATTGTCTGGATCTGCTATAAAGTATATTCCCATAGCTTTATTTTCAAAACAAATACAATCCATTTCTTTATGTAAATTATATGCAGCATCAAAGTCATCCACTCTTAATGCTAGATGGAATTCATTATCACCTAAATTGTATGGTCTATCCCAATCTCTTAGCCATGTTAATTCTAACGTATGACTAGTTGAACCATCTCCTAAATATACTAATATGAAGCTTCCATCTTCTGCAACCTTACGTCTAACTTCTTTTAATCCTAATGCCTTTTCATAGAATTCTAAGCTTTTTTCTAAATTTAACACATTAAAATTATTATGACAAAAAGTAAATTTCATACCTAACCTCCTAAGTTTATTACTACTATTTTCTTAATTTTATATTTATTATAATTTTTTTGCAACTTTTTTAATTTTAAAAGCTATATTTTTAACTTTGCCAATATTGGATAATGATCTGACATATTTTTTATTTGCACATTATAATCTATAACTTCTATATTTGATGATACTAATATATAATCAATTCTATATAAACCTAAGGCAAAAGTTAATATATTAGAGTTACCAGTTTCTTCGGCAGCATCTTTTAAGTTTGTTCCTTCTAAAGATATACTTCCTTCATTAAAATCTCCCAATACAATATAAGGCTCTGACCCTAAAGATTTTGCATAATCTAATACTTCTTTTATTTGTATTTCTCTTTCTTCTTTTTTTACACCTAAATGGACATTTATAACGTTTAGCTTTTTTCCATTTACATCAATTACTGTATGTAACAAACCTCTTTGCTCTCTCTCACTACTTAAATATATATGTTTTTCTGATTTGATTGGGTATTTTGAATAAGTTACTAAACCATAATTAGATCCAAAATTAACTACATTAGCACCAAAATGAGAATACATTTTTAGCTCTTCCTTTAAACTACTAACTTGAAATCCTACTTTCGCAGATTCATTTACCTCTTGCAAACATATTATATCTGCATCAGACATCTTTAAAAAGTCAATTATATCAAATAAAGTTGGATACATATTTTTATCTAGTCCACTATGTATGTTGTAGCTAATTATCTTAATTTCCCTTGATTCAGGAAAAAAACTCTTTTCTGAAATAGAACTTATTATTATAAAACTTAGTATAATAAATGTTATGATTATCTTTTTTATATTCATACTATTATCATCTCCTCATTTATTATCTTTTATAGTATATGCCAATACAAAAATTAAAGACGCATTGTTTGCGCCTTTAATCAATTATTATTTCCCTTTCTTTCCTAATTTCTCTTTTATAATATAGTTTATTACCTTTTTCCTTATATCCTCTGCACCTTCCCCTTCATCTACATTTAAATTTAAAAGCTTGGCTATAGATTTCATATCTTCTCTAGTTTTTGATCTATAACTTTCAATTAATTCATTTTTTAATTTTTCTGGTTCTAATACATACTCATTGCCGCCTCTTTTATATAAAATATATTTTTTAGAGTATATATTTCTATTGATATATATATGCTTAGATATCTTTTTCAGTATTTGACTATATGAATTTTTTAAATTAACATTTATATCTAAATATCTAGCAAATTTCACAAGCTCATTTTTAGACTTAAATATATCTTCTCTCTTTATGATTTTAGCAATAGCCATAACATTATCCTGATAAGTTCCTTTTTTTATTATCATAGGATACATAGAATCATAACTTCTTCCTTTGATCATATTTTTTATATTATTATCTATAACTTTATCAACATTTCCCTCAAAGTATTTTTGTGCTCCTTTAGTAGAAGCATGATTTTCAATTTCTTTGTGGGCCATATCAAGTATCAATTTTCTTAAATCATCTTTATATTCTCTAGATTCCATGATACTCCCCCCTTAATTTACTTTTATTATATTCATTATTTTTTCAAAATGTGAGTTGCCATAGTATCATTTTTTCATAATATAATTATATACATTAAATTTATAATAAAAAAATTTTTAATGTATATAATTATTGAGTATGGACATACTATAAATGTAAAATCAAACATACTCAATCTCCCCCATTTTAGACTTCTATTATTTCCCCCAATAGAAGTCTTTTTTTGTTCAAAATTTTTTAAACAATTATTATTGATATTAATTTTCTTTTATTATAATATATATAGATTATCTTACTTTTAATGGAGGATGCTAACATGGAAGATATAACTATCTCATTAGATGAAATGATTGATTTTATTTATAAAAATTGTAATGAATCGCTATCTAAAAATACTATAAAAATGATCCTAAACCTACAAGAAGAATTTTTAGACTCTAAAGGTTTAATAGAAATAGAAGAAGATGAGATAATTTAAATCTCATCTTCTTCTATTTCTATTTATTTAAGTTATTTATTTTTCTAAAAATATATTAAGTTTATTAAATATAAAAAGGTATTGCATCATTTCCCAGCAATACCTTTTTATGTACAAAATAATGTTATTCTTTATTCAATTCCTTTTAGCTCATATCCTAAATCATCTATTACAGCTTTGATATCTGCATCAGTTACATTATCTTGAATTTCTACTATTGCATATTTTTCATCAAGTCTAACTTCTAAAACTTCTACACCTTCAATATCCTCTGTTAGAGCTGTTTTTAGATGATTTACGCAGTGACCACAACTCATTCCTTCAACTAATAGTTTTTTCTTCATAATTTCACCTCCATATATACACTATGTAGGTATTATATCATAATTATACCCCCAATAGGTATAGTAAAATGAAATTATAAATTTATTTACTTTTTATTGTTAAGTTAGATATACCTTCGTATACATCAAAGTCATTTGGTTCGCTATTACCTTCTAGCCTTATATTCTTAACTATATACTCATCTCTTATTACCAAACTTATAAATGCAACTTTATCTCTAATATACTTTTGCATATTAGAATAAATTGCAGATATTTGACTATCAGATGTTGCAACGGCTATCGAGTCCATATATCCAGTTAGTTTAGCATCAGAATATCCACTTGCTTTTATTATATCCCTTGCATCTGGTACACTTGATAATTCCCATCCTACAAATGCTAAATCATATTGTTTATTACTTAATGCTTTAGACATATCATCATCTTCAAGTGCCTCAATGGTTGACTTAATTCCAATTGCATTTAAATTTTCACTTACTATATTAGCCGCTTTTACTCTCTCTTCATTATTTTTATTTACTATTATTTTTAAATTAATTTTATTTATTAGATCTTTTATTTCATTTAATGCTAATTCCTTTTTAGTATTTTTAGTTTCTGAATCTTTATTTGTAATATCTGTATCTTTACTATCTTCAGAGCTTTCTGCTTGATTTTCTTGTATATTAAACTCATTACTTTCATCTATATCTTCCTGTGCATCTCTGTTTTCAAGGTTTATCATATTTAAATAAGATTCTGCTTTTTCCTTATCATAAGATAAAGCTTCAAGATCGCTATCATAATATTTAGACTTAGTATTTAAAGGAAAGTTAACTAATCTAGCATTTCCTATATAAGCTTCTTCTTTAATTAACTTTCTATCTATTGCATGAGCTATTGCTTTTCTAAAGTTTTCATCTTTTAAATATTCATTATCATAATTGAATATTATTGATTCATAGTCTCTTCCTTCATAGTTAGTTATATTAAATTCATCTTCATAAAATTTACTCAAATCACCTAATGAAATACTTGCTATATCACTTTCTAATGCCATCACCATCGATACTTGATCTTCTTCATTCGGAACTATACCTACTTTTATATTTTTCATAGTTTCAGGAAGTTCCTCATAATAATCTTCATTTACAACTAGTGTCATTCCCTCTCTATCTTTCATTTTTTCAATTTTGTAAGGACCATTTCCAATTAAATTTTTACTATTCTCTAAAATTTCAGTCGATGATTTTCCACTTAATTGACTTTGTGACACTATCGGGAATATTAGTGTATCTTTTGAAAAAGCATATGCTTCTTTAAAGTTTATGGTAAATTCTTTATTATTTATAATGCTTACAGATGATATATTTTTAGTGAATATATTATATGGACTATCTGTATTATCTTGAATTAAATCTATAGTAAATTTAATATCATTCGATGTTATTGCATTACCATTATGCCAATTAGCATCCTTTAATTTTATAGTCATATTCTTACCATCTGATGACATAGAATATTCTTTAACTAACTGCGGTACCACATTATAATTTTGATCTATTGTAAACAATCCATCATAGATTAAATTCATTATATAACCTACTGACTTATCTTTATTTAAAACTGGATTTATAGTTGTTGGTTTTACCATAGTTAAATTTATGTATTCAGAGTTAACACCACTCTTATTTTCTTCTTTATCTTTAGTAGTTTCTGATTTTTCTGAACTACATCCAACTAAAATCATAGACATTGCTAGAACTATAGCTAGAAGTTTTTTTATCTTCATTAGTCTTACCATCCTCATTATATAACATATTGTACTTTTCATAATATTTTTTTACTTTAACTACATAGTTTGAAGTTTCCGGGAAAGGTATATTTAACAACCTTCCATTCTCACTATAATCATCATTATTAAGCCATTGTCTTACATTTCCAGATCCACCATTATAAGCTGCTATTACTAAATCTAAATCTCCAAACTGTTTATATAGTTTATTTAAATACCAGCAACCTATTTTTATATTAGTTTCTGGATCAAAGATATCTATATTTCCTAAATCTAATTCTTCAATTGCCCAATTTCTAGTAATATCACTTATTTGCATTAAGCCTTTTGCACCTTTCTGAGACACTACATCTTTTTCAAATTTACTCTCAGCCTTCATAACACTATAAACTAAGTTTTCATCTATGTCATATTCATTAGAATATTTTTCTACATAGAAAGAGTATTTTTTAGGATATATTAATTTTTTAATACCCTTACTTTCAACAAAAAGTATTGAAAATAGAATTAATAAAATAGATATAAAAATTAATATTTTTTTACTCACACCACTTCTCCTTTACATAGTCTATAAACTCATAGGCTCTTTTTTTTAGTTCATAATAAGTTCCAGAGTTATCTATTATATAGTCTCCATAACTTATTTTCTCTTCTTGGTTCATCTGAGAATTTATTCTACTTAAGGCTTCTTCTTTGCTACAAGAATCTCTTTCTATTATTCTCTGTATTTGTATATCTTTATCACAATAAACAACTAAAAGCTTATCTAAAATATCCAAGTAGCTCCCTTCTATTAAAAGGGCTGCATCTATAACCACTATCTTTTTTCCTGATTTTCTAACTAACTCAATCTTATTTATTATTTGATCTTTTATCCTAGGATGAGTTAGATTATTAAGCTTTATAAGTTCATTATCATCATTAAAAACAATATTTCCTAAAGCCTTGCGATTTAGACTTCCATCTTTATTTTTTATTTTTGGTCCAAATGTTTTAAAAACATTTTCTAACAAATCAATATCTTCAAATATATTTCTAGATATAATATCAGCATCTATTATATCTATATTAAAATCATTATTAAAAATTCTGGATAGGCTGCTTTTTCCACAGCCTATATTTCCAGTTAACCCTAACACTAACATCTACTCACCTACTTTGTTTCATACCAAGAGTACCCTATGTTAAGGTCTACATCTAAATGAACATCCATACTAAATGCATTTTCCATTTCTTCTTTTACTATTTTTTCAACTATTTCTAATTCATCATCATACGCTTCTACTATAAGTTCATCGTGTACTTGTAATATAAGCTTTGACTTAAGATTTTTTTCTTCTAATTTTTTATATACGTTTACCATAGCTATTTTTATTATATCTGCTGCACTACCTTGTATAGGTGCATTCATAGCAGCCCTTTTTCCTGCATTTCTTAGCATAAAGTTACTTGATTTTAGCTCAGGTATATACCTTCTTCTATTTAATAATGTTGTTATGTATCCATTTTGTGTAGCATCCTCTATAGTATTATCCATAAACTCTTTTATTTTACTATATTTTTCAAAATAACTATTTATATATTCTTTAGCTTGTTTTACAGGTATATGTAAATCTTCAGATAGACCAAAATCACTTTTACCATAAACTATACCAAAATTTATAGCCTTTGCTTCACTTCTTTGTCTAGATGTTACTTCATTTATATCTACATCAAAAATTTGAGATGCAGTTTTAGAGTGTATATCTTCTCCGTGTTTAAAGGCATCTATCATATTAGGATCTCCACTCATATTTGCAAGTACTCTTAATTCTACTTGTGAATAATCGGCATCAACTAGCTTATGGTCTTTTCCTGCTATAAATACTTTTCTTATATTTCTTCCCATCTCCATTTTTACCGGTATATTTTGAAGATTCGGTTCTGTTGATGAAATTCTACCTGTTGTAGTTATAGTTTGGTTAAATGATGAATGTATTCTATTACTTATAGGATTTATTATTCCTAGAAGCCCTTCAACATAAGTTGAATTTAATTTTACAATTTGTCTATACTCTGTAATTTTATCTATTATTTCATGTTTATCTCTTAATTTTTCTAAAACTTCAGCATTAGTTGAATAACCTGTTTTTGTTTTCTTTATTACAGGTAGTTCTAACTTTTCAAATAAAATCACTCCTAATTGTTTTGGAGAATTTATATTAAATGATTCTCCAGCCATTTCATAAATCTCTGCTTCTAATTTACTTATAATTTCTTTAAATTGAGCCCCTAATTCATTAAGCATAGATTTATCTACTTCTATACCTACATATTCCATTTCTCCCAAAACTTCAACTAGCGGCATTTCTACCTCATGGAATAAACTATCCATATCACTTTCACTTAAATACTTTTCCATTATCTCTGAAGACCATTTTACGACATTTATTATCTGTCCTATATATTCTGATAACTCGTTTATTTCTATATCTTCAAACTTCTTAGCCTTAGCTCCTTTGCCTAATAAGTCTTCCTTAGATTTCATTTTTCTAGTTAGGTATTTCATCGCAATAGCGCTACATTCATAAGAAGTTGATGATGCTGAATCTATTAGGTATTCGGCAATTGTTATATCAAAGTACATATTCTCAAGATCTATATCATAAGACCTAAGAGCTATATAATCATCCTTTAAATTATATCCAAACTTCTTAATCTCATTGCTTGAGAAAATTTCCCTAAACTCTTCTATTTGTCCTTCTTTTATGTAATATATGTTTTCACCATCAATACTTATGAATACATATAGTATATTTTTTTCAAGTATATTACCTACTTTACTTACTGTTTTCATTATTATTGATTTTTTATCGTTTATTTCCTTTATTAAAGCTTGTACATCTTCAAGTGGTTTTACATTTATATTCACAGATTCATTTTCTTGAGATACTTCACTACCTCCATTTAAATCTAAAAGTCTTGATATAAGGCTTGTGAATCCAAACTTTTTAAATTCTTCTACTACAGCCTCTTTATCATAATCACCATATTCAAGTTCTTCTAATTTAACTTCTATTGGAACATCTCTCATTATAGTAGCTAATCTTTTACTCATTATAGCTAAGTCTTTATGTTCTTCTATTTTTTTCTTAACACTACCTTTTAGTTCTTCAGTATGTTCAACTAAATTTTCTATGCTTGAAAATTCTTTTATAAGTTTGATTCCAGTTTTTTCTCCTATACCTGGTACGCCTGGTATATTATCTGACTTATCTCCCATAAGACCTTTTAAATCTATAAATTGAGTAGGAGTCATTTCGTATCTTTCCATTACTGAATCAAAATTATATTCTTCAACTTCTCCAACACCCTTTTTAGTTATTAAAGTTGTTGTTTTATCAGAAGCAAGCTGAATAGCATCCTTATCTCCTGTTACTATGTAAACCTTATAATCATTCTCTTCACCTAGCTTTGAAACTGTTCCTATTATATCATCAGCTTCATAACCATCTAGTTCTAATCTATGTATATTAAACTTATCTAGAAGTTCTTTTAATGGCTCAAACTGTTCTCTTAGTTCGTCTGGCATCTTTTTTCTTCCAGCTTTATATTCTTTATACTCTAAATGTCTAAATGTAGGTGCCTTTCTATCAAAAGCTACACTTATATGAGTTGGTTTATATGTATCTATTATTTTAAATAGCATTGTTGTAAAACCATAAATTGCATTTGTTTTTAATCCATCCTTACTACTCATTTCTGGCAGTGCGTAGAAAGCTCTATTTATAATTGAGTTTCCATCTATTATAATCAATCTTTTATCCAAAGTTATCACTCCTAAATTTCTATGTATTTTAGCTTTTTATTATTGTTATTATAAACAATTATGCTATTATTTAATAATACCATAAGATTTAATGTATATTAAGATTAAATATGTTGCAACTGTCAAACTTTATTGCTATAATTTATATATAAATTTGATATTTCTTAGTTTTATACGCCGGATTGGTGGAATGGCAGACGCGACGGACTCAAAATCCGTTGGTAGCAATACCGTATGGGTTCAAGTCCCATATCCGGCACCAATAATAAATAAAAAGATGAGCTACTTAGCTCATCTTTTTATTTATTCCAATATTTATCAATCAATAAACAAAATTTTATAATTTTATAAAAATAAATAAGCGATACCACCAATGACTCCAGATCCTAACATAACATATGTAGGATTTAGTTTATATTTTCTAAGAATGTATAATGATACTGAAAATAAAATTATTGAAATAAAATCAATATCCCTTATATTTAATGAAAATCCAGAATTTCCCCAAAAAGAAAGAATAATTATTGAAACTCCGGCTGATGCAATAAGAGAAACTACTGCCGGTCTTAAACCGCTTAAAACACCTTGTATTACCTTTAAATTTTTATACTTAAAATATATCCATCCTAAAACTGATACAATTATACAAGATGGAAATATACATCCAAGAGTTGAAACTATAGCTCCATAAAAACCTCCAATTCTAGTTCCTACAAAAGTAGCTGCATTTATAGCTATAGGTCCTGGGGTCATCTGTGAAATTGTTATTAAATCAGTAAATTCAGTTAATGTAAGCCATTTGTTTATTTCTACAACTTGATCTTGGATAAAGGGTAAAGATGCTAATCCTCCGCCAATACTAAATAACCCAATCTGAAAAAAACTAAAAAATAATTTCAAATAAATCATTACTTTATATCTCCCTCACTATCCTTACATTTTAAATAAACCCTAGCTCCACCTATTACTCCACAGATGATTATTATATATACAACATTAACTTCAAAGAAATACGTTGCAATAAAAGCTCCTATCATAACAATAATTGATGTAAATTCTTTTTCATCTACTACGTTTTTTCCTAGATTAATAACAACATCACAAATAACTGCTGCTACACCAGATTGCATCCCCTTCAAAACTGCATTTATAATTTGATTATCTCTAAATGCAGAATAAAATAAAGAAACTATAGATAATATTATAAGTGGTGGCAAAATTGTACCTAAAATTGTTACAATAGCACCCAATATACCTGCTACCTTGTAACCAACTAGAATAGATGCATTTACAGCTACCGGACCTGGAGATGACTGAGCTATAGCTATAAGGTTTAGCATTTCTTCTTCCTCTAAATATTTTAATTCATCTACAAACTTATTTTTCATAAGAGGAACTATTACATATCCACCTCCAAAAGTAAAAGCGCTTAAGTAAAATGTAGATAAAAATAACTTATTATAAATACGATTGTTCTGTTTTATTAGAATCTCCCCCTTTATGTAATTATATATGTAAATGAAAAATAGCATATTAAATAAACATATAATACCAATTATATATCTTTTTATAATAAAAAAAAACAGTACTAATATATATACTGCTTTTTTTATTATTTTTATAAACTTCTAAAAGAAGTTTCTTATATATTTAATTTGAAGATAGTTTAACTTATAGTTATCATTTTAAGTAATAGTTTTATATAATATAATTATGCTACTTTATTACTTTTAATTCTTTTTGTAACTTCATTTGAAAATATAATTGATAGTATCCCACAGACAAACATTAATCCAGGATAATATAGATATGGTATTATTTCTACTGGAGATATTCCTGCAACTCCTGCAGCTGTTAAAAGCTGTGCTCCATAAGGTATAAATCCTTGCCAGCAAGATGAAAATATATCTAATATACTTGCTGATTTTCTTTTATCTATACCATATTCATCTGATATATTCTTAGCTAAAGGTCCTGCAGCAACTATCGCGATTGTGTTATTAGCTGTGCATAAATCTATTACACTTACTAAAGCTGCTATACCAAATTCAGCACCTCTTTTGCTATTTATTTTGCTAGTTATAAAGTAAAGTACGTAATCTATACCACCATTAAACTTTATAAGGGCTACAACTCCTCCTATAACTATCGCTAGTAAACTTAATTCATACATACCTGAAATTCCTCCAGATATAGCTTCTATAAGGCCAAATATATCAAATGCGTTTGTAACTAAGCCTACTATCCCAGCAAATATAATTCCACTTCCTAATAATAAAAATACATTTACTCCACATAATGCTCCAACTAAAACTAGTAAGTATGGTACAACTTTTATTAACTCATAATCATAATTTCCATTTAAATTAACACTATACCCTGAAGTTACTACTGTTAATAATACTATTGTTACTATAGCAGCAGGTAAAACTATTAAAAAATTAACCTTAAATTTATCCTTTAATTCACACCCTTGAGTTCTAACCGCTGCAATTGTTGTATCAGATATCATCGACAAGTTATCTCCAAACATTGCACCTCCAACAACTACTCCCATAATTAAAGCTATCGGTATAGATGTTTTTTGTGCTATACCAAGTCCTATTGGTGCTAATGCTGCTATTGTACCTACTGATGTTCCCATTGAAACTGATATAAAGCAACCTATTACAAATAAACCTGTTACTAGTAAATTTGACGGAAGTATAGATAAACTTAAATTAACAGTAGAATCTACACCGCCCATTGCTTTAGCTACACCAGAAAATGCACCTGCAAGTAAAAATATAATAACCATTAATATAATACCTGGATCTCCTGCACCCTTACAAAATACATGCATTTTTTCTTCTAAGCTAATTTTTGAATTAAATAGTAAAGCCACACCAGAAGCTATTATAAATGCAACTAAAGCTGGCATTTTATAAAAATCACCTGTAATAACTCCACTCCCTATAAATAATACTAAAAATACACCTAGCGGCAATAAGGCTAATGGATTGCCTTTTTGGGTTTCATTCTTCATAATCAATCTCTCCTTTTCAAATAACTCATAATAATATGATGTGCTATAATTTTCTTTACTTTATAAAATATCACATTAATTTTATTTAATGACTTATAAGTCCATGTGTAACCTATTCTTTACTAAATAAGAAGCTTCCAAGATTTCATTAAGATAGTTTCTAAATACATTAAAAAACTCCCGCCCCTAAGAACTAAGTCTTAGGAACGAGAGTAAAAACTTCGTGTTACCATCCTAATTTATTTGCATCTCACAATACAAACCTCATCAAGTACTCCAAAATATGGTTATACTTTATCACTGTAACGGGTGAACCCGTTGTAGCCTAAATCTCTTAGATCTCGGTACACCGCTCCAAGGCCATTTTCTCTTTAATATTCTTTGCTTCTTCTCACCATTAGAAGCTCTCTGTAAAAGTATTCTTAAAGTTACTTTCCTTTTCATTGCGTTTATTGTTAATTTATATCACTATAATATATGAATATTTCTTATTTGTCAATTATTTTTAATTTTCTTAACATTTTTGATAAAATAATAAATTTAGTGACTTCTCAATCAAAGTATACTATTCTTTTCACAAAGAGATTATCTTTGGATTTACATTTTATTAATATAAAATAATTAAATATAAAAAACATATTATCTATAAAAATTTAATAAGATGTTTTTATAAAACTTAGAAACTACAAATATAGCTACTATGTTTTAATATCTATAGTTTAATAATTTTTTGTACAATTTTTTATATTTTTAATAGTAAAGGAGTAAAGTTATGAGATTTTTTGAGTACAAAGAAGATAAACAACATGGTACATTTGATTTTCCTATTGAGTTTTATCATGTTACCCCAGATCATTCTAGGTACAATATGCCTTATCATTGGCATACAGAATATGAAATTATACGTATATTAAAAGGTGAGTTTTTATTAGTTATTGATGATGAAAAAGTACTAGCCAATCAAGGAGATATCATTTTTTTGCATGATGGTGTTTTCCATGGAGGCACTCCAAATGATTGCATCTATGAATGTATTGTGTTTGATATGAAGCTACTACTAAATGAAAATAACATTTGTACAAAACAAATCCAAGATATTATAAATCATAAAAAATTGATAATGAATAAACTTCCAAATAATAATGATAAACTAAATACATGTTGCAATTATTTATTTGAATCTATGAAATCAAAGAAAACTGGATATGAATTTATCACTCAAGGTTCTTTATATCATATGCTAGGTATTATATTTGAAAAAGAACTTTATAATACTCAAAAAAGAGTAACTAAAAAAAGCAAAGAAAGAATTTTGCAATTTAAAAATGTTATTTCCTTAATTGAAAATGAATATGCTAATCCTCTTACTCTTGATGATTTATCAAAAGCATGTTGTATGACACCAAAATATTTTTGTAGATTTTTCTTTGAAATGACAAATAAAACTCCTATTGAGTACTTAAATTATTATCGTATAGAAAGCGCTTGCGAGCAATTATTGACCACTGATTTTCCAATTACAGAAGTTGCCTTAAACTGTGGATTTAATGATGTTAGTTATTTTATTAAAACATTTAAAAAATATAAAGGCCTAACTCCAAAACAATACTTAAAAGCATCATTATCGGGATCTCTGTAGCAAATCTATTCATCTCCACCTAATTAAATAAGTAACTATAATTCAAAGATTTTTATGTTTTAATCTACAAATAAAAAAGCAAGTATAAGTCGTTATTTAACTTGTACTTGCTTTCTTATTTGTATAATATAGTTAATATTTATTGCATTAATGATTTATATAACTTAATTATATCTTCAACTGATGTATTCTTCGGATTACCACCCGTACAAACATCAGCAAATGCTGATTCTGATAAGAACTCAATATCTTCCTCTTTAACTATTTCTTTTAAATTTGATGGTATGCCTACATCATTAGAAAGTTTCTTAACTGCATCTATAGCTGCTTTTCTATATTCTTCAACACTCATATTTTCTGCACCCTCAACGCCCATCGCCATAGCTATATGCTTATATTTATCTCCTGTTGATTCAGAATTATATTCCATTACTGTAGGAAGTATTATAGCATTTGCTACTCCATGTGGAGTATCATATAATGCTCCTAATGAGTGTGCCATTGAGTGAACTATACCAAGTCCAACGTTACTAAATCCCATACCAGCTATATATTGCCCTAGAGCCATGCCTTCTCTACCTTCTTTAGTGTTTTCAACTGCCCCTCTTAAACTATTTGATATTAATTCTATAGCTTTTAAATGGAACATGTCCGTCATATCCCAAGCTGCTTTAGTTGTAAATCCTTCAATTGCATGAGTTAATGCATCCATACCTGTAGCTGCTGTAAGCCCTTTTGGCATACTCGACATCATATCTGGATCTATTATTGCAACAACAGGTATATCATGTATATCTACGCATACAAATTTTCTATTTTTATCAACATCTGTTATAACATAGTTTATAGTTACCTCTGCTGCAGTTCCTGCCGTAGTTGGTACCGCAATAATTGGTACAGATTTATTTTTAGTTGACGCTGCCCCTTCTAAACTTTTGACATCTTCAAATTCAGGGTTATTTATTATTATACCAATAGCCTTAGCAGTATCCATTGATGATCCTCCTCCTACAGCTATTATATAATCAGCTTCTGATGATTTAAATGCTGATACACCAGTTTGTACATTTTCAATTGTTGGGTTTGGTTTTATATTAGAGTAAACTTCATAGTTAAGCCCTGCTTCATCTAATAAAGACGTAACCTTACCTGTTACTCCAAATTTTATTAAATCAGGATCCGAACATAAAAAAGCTTTCTTGAATCCTCTAGATTTTACTTCAGTAACTATTTCTTTTATCGCTCCTGATCCATGATAAGAAGTTTCATTTAATACTATTCTATTTACCATTACATTCTCCCCTTTAGTTTGTTATTTATATAACTTGATTGTATATATATATAGTACCGTTTTCTATTAAAATAATTTCATAAAATATAACAATATTCACTTTTTATAAATATCAGTAGTTTATAAGCTTCTTCTACTAATAATCTAGTAAATATAACATATTTTATATTTACAATTCTGATTATTGGTGATACAATAATAATCCCTTGATAAGGGTATTATATATATAACTTTACTATAAGGTATAAAGGACTAGGTGAAAATTTATGATTGATGTAAAAGTATTAATTGATAAAGCATTTGAAGCTCAACAATTTTGTTATACTCCATATTCAGGATTTAACGTAGGAGCTGCACTACTTTGCGATAATGGAAATATATATAAAGGTTGTAATATTGAAAACGCTGCTTTCACACCTACAAATTGTGCTGAAAGAACAGCATTCTTTAAAGCTATCTCAGAAGGAGATAATAAATTTACTGCAATAGCTATTGTTGGTAACAAAAATGGACTTAAGCCAGGTGAAGGAGATTTTTGTGCCCCTTGTGCTGTATGCAGACAGGTTATGGCAGAATTTTGTGATCTTGATACATTTAAAGTCTATATTGCTAAAAGTAGAGATGAATATCTTGAATACACATTAGGAGAACTTTTACCATTAGCCTTTACTGGTAAAGACATAAAGTAAATTATTAAAACTATATAGTAAAAGGATAAACTTAATAATTTAAGTTTATCCTTTTCATTTAAGTCTAATAATAAAAACAGAAATCTGCTTCTACACAAAACTCATTTCTACTTAAAAGACCTCCATAAGATATCGTTATATAATTCATTTGTGAATCTAAGGATTTATTTATTATTATTTTATATCCATCCACATCATATAAGTTATCATTTTCATTTGGATTATCTAACTCAATATCAATCTTTGCATTACTTGTCATAGTGATGCATCTAGTAAGTATTCTTATACACTTCTTATCACTATTTTCTAATAATTTATCTAACTCTTTTTTTGCTTCTGATGTTATTAGTATGCTCATCTCTTCCATTGTTGTCTTTCCTTTCACAGTAATTTATATTTAATATTTTACCCCATAAATTTTATACCTAACAATACTAAATAATAAATAATAGCTAAACTTTAAATTTAACTATTATTTTTTATTTTTAAACACTTTTATAAAATTTATTTATATCTTTATTTAATTTACATCCACTACAATTCCCACTACACTTTTCTACCATCTCTAAACATTCTGCAAAAGCAACTTTGCTATTATTCTTATGTCTTATTATAGGTATATTTTTCTTTTTAGCCTGCTTTTCTACTGATATAACAGCCTTATGAGATATAGTTGATGTAAATATGACAATAGCCTCTGGATTCCCTATCCCTTGTTTAACCTTAGGTGACATCTTAAAAAATAATTTAGCCTTATACCCTTTTTCTTTTGCCAGTGATAAATAATCTTTTTTCATTTTTTCATTCCCGCCTACTATGACTAAACTCAATTTAAACCTCTCCTTCTAAATTAATCTATATATATTAAAACATATTTTTAACGTTTACTGATAATAAATATCATTTACTTCAATTGTAGTATTATATTCATACTCTGTCAATGTTTTTGATAATCATTTTCATTTATTTTTATTAATCTAATAAAAAAAGAAGATAATAATCAAAACTTCTTAATTACTATCCTCCTTCAAACTAAAACAAACTTTTTTTAATACATATAATAAACAATATAATATACAATCTAATCCAAAACCCTTTATGAAAACTCTTAATTTTATCAAAATATCACCTCAATATAAGAGTCTCCAATATTATTTTATTTAATCTTAGTTAAATAAATTCTTTGCCCAATTTCTAAATCTATCGTAGTTATTATAATCATCTAATATATCTATTATTTTATACTTGGCTTCTAGTATCAAGTTTATTTATATTAATTTTATTTCCCAGGCTATATAATTTACCTAATCCTTTAACATCTATTTAAATTTCACTATTTTTATCTAATTTATATCTATCATCATATACACTATTAGTAGCATTGTATTTACTATAATTGGTATAGCTTGATATATAAATATAATTATAAAGTTTTCTTACTTTTTAGTTCTACTCTTACAACCTCTGGCTTACAATTAAATCTAGGTATAATCTTAGATCCTCCTAAACCTTTTGTAAGTATCATAGATGATTCATTATCATCATATTTACCTAAATCATATTTTGGAAAAAACTCTCTATTTGGAGATAATAATCCTCCTAAAAAAGGTATTCTTATTATACCACCATGTACATGACCTGATAATACTAAATCTACTCCCCATTTTACATATTCTTCAAAGTAAAATGGAGTGTGCGATAAAAGAATATTGTACTTATTTTTGTTGATGCTACCTAACTTATCTTTTAGATAAATCTCATCTATATCAATTTTTTCTTTATTTTTATTATTAAAAAAATACTTATAGCATTCGAATGGAATTACTATTCCATATAAATTAATACTACTATTTTTTCTTTTAAGCTCTATACATTCATTATTTAAGTTAATAATTTTAGTTTTATTTAATTTATTAAAATACTCTTTATACTTATCTTTATATCTTTTTAGCAATGCTTTTTGTTCATGATTCCCAACAATATAATAAACATCATATTTATCACATAAAGTATTCACTAAATCTAAAGCTATTTTATAATTATTATTTTCTCCATCTACTAAGTCTCCTGTTATAACAACTATATCAGGTTCTAAATCATCTATAACTTCTAATAATCTATAATTAGAATCTCCAAATGTTGCATTATGTAAATCACTTATTTGAACAATTTTAAAATCATCAAAATCTTTAGGTATTTTCTCACTTTCTATTGTGTATAACGCTTTTTCAATATGTTTATTTTCATATTTATAAAAAGAATATCCTCCTAATAGTAGAGTACTTCCTATTAGTAATTCTTCAATCATCTCAATAACCTCTCTTTAATTAAATAGTATAATATAATTTAAATTCTATTAATTAATATTATATTATTAACTAAATATAATCAACTTAACTTCTTTTAATTAAAAAACTTTTATTTTCTATATTTTTTTACTTTTAAAGTATTTAAGCGACTATTACCATAATCATTTTATTCTAATCTACTCCTTATCTTATTAAACATAAAAATAAGAAGTAGCTATTATAAGCATACTTCTTATTTTTTATTAATCATCCTTTTTAACTTTGTGATATAGTTTTTCACTTTTTGTTTTGTTAGTGCCGCAATTTCTTGCCCCTATTTTTTCTCCATCTTTAATTCCTATTTCAGATCCATGCTCAAAATACATTTTTCTTAGTTCTGCATTAGATTTTGGTCTGTCCTTCATTCTATTTTTATTATTGTTCATACCTGCCTCCTGAAACTTGAATGATACTGACAAATTTAATTTATCCATTTTCTTAGCTTAATATTCTTATATCACTTTATTCATTTAACTTACTATTTTTATATTAACACAAATAGAGCCGTCAAAATTTTGACGGCTTATTTTAACTATTTATGAAGTTTACTATATACTCCACCTTTATTTATTAATTCATCATGAGTTCCACTCTCAGCTATTCCTTCTTTAGTTAAAACTACTATTTGATCTGCATTTTTTATAGTCGAAAGTCTATGCGCTACAACTAAGTTAGTTCTATCTTTGCTTAATTCTTCTAAAGAAGCTTGAATTTCTCTTTCGGTTACATTATCAAGAGCTGAAGTAGCTTCATCAAGTATAATTATAGGTGGATTTTTTAAAAATATTCTAGATATAGATATCCTTTGTTTCTGACCTCCAGATAATTTAACTCCTCTTTCACCTATATAAGTATCGTACCCTTCTGGTAAACTTTCTATAAAATCATGAATTCTAGCTTTTTTAGCTGCTTCAACAATTTCTTCATTTGTTGCATCTGGTTTAGCACATATTATATTATCTCTTATCGTTCCTGTAAATAAAAATACATCTTGTTGTACCACACCTATATTTTTTCTAAGAGACTTCAAACTAACATCTTTAACACTTATACCATCTATTTTTATATCACCTTGGTCAAAGTCATAGAATCTTGGTATTAAACTACATAATGTTGTTTTTCCTCCACCTGAAGGTCCAACTAAAGCAACAGTTTTTCCTGCCTCTATAGATAAATTTAATCCTTTTAGTACTTCTTTTTTATCTTCATAAGTAAATGATATATTCTCTATATTAATATTACCTTTTACATCTTTTAATTCAATTGGATCTTCAATTTCCTTTTCTGTGTCTTCATGTATTATTTCCATGAATCTTTCAAATCCAGTCATTCCACTTTGATATTGCTCTGTAAAGTTTATAAGTTTTTTAATTGGTTCTATAAACATTTTTACATATAATAAATAAGCTGTAAAATCACCTAAATTTATCTTACCTAAATAAGTGAAATATCCTCCAGCAATTAAAGCAATTAGCTCTAATATATCCATAAATAAATTCATACCCGAAAAATAATCCGCCATCACTTTATAGGCAGACTCTCTAGCAAATTTAAATATATTATTACTTTTATTAAATTTCTTTAATTCTTCACTTTCATTACAAAAAGACTTTGTTACTTTCATACCCGCTATACTATTTTCTAAAGTAGCATTAACATCCCCAGTCTTTACTCTTGTTTCCATGAACGCTTTGTTCATTCTTTTTCTTTGATTAATAGCAAACCATATTAATAATGGCAGTATTGCAAATATAATAAGTGTTAAGCTGATATTTATATTTAAAAGTATAAAGAAAGAACCAATAAGCATAACTGCTGAAATAAATAAATCTTCCGGTCCATGATGAGCAAGCTCTGATACTTCCATTAAATCATTGATTATTCTAGACATAGTAACACCAGTCTTATTATTATCAAAGTAAGAGTTAGGTAACTTTTGTAAATGAGTAAATACATAGCTTCTCATGTCTCCCTGCATTCTAACTCCAACAACATGTCCCCAATACTGCATAAAATGATTTAGTACTGCCTTGAAAATAAATATAACTAAAAGTATTATACCAAATACTATCAACATTCTTAAATCTTTATTAGGCACAACATCATTCATAATATTTCTAGTTATCATTGGATAAACTAGATTGCACACTGAAAATAAAAAAGCAGCTAAAAGATCTAAGAAAAAAAGCTTTTTGTACGGTGCATAGTATTTTATAAAATCTTTTATCATACAAACTCCTCCTATTTACGACTATATATTTTGTTATAAAAATAGTATACCATATACTTATTACCCAGTTAAAAAGAATATACACAAAATAAAAGAGATGAACTTTAATAATCATCTCTTCTTAATTACATATTTATATGCTTAACATCATACATGTCTACACTTACATTTATTATAAAATCTGGTTTTTCACCTTTATTTTTATGACCTTCTTTATGAGCATCACTAAGTTTGAAGTTTTTATGATCTTCTTGACTTTCCCATCTAAACATAACTATAACTTCTTCATTTTCTTCTTTTCTAAGTTTTTGCATTATAGTAACATCAATAAGACCTTGAGGTTTTTTTCTCTCAGTTGTAGACTCTTCATTTCTTGGCCTTGAAAACTTATTTATTATATTTTCTGCATACCCTTTTTTTACTGTAAATTTTTTAGTTTCTATAAACATATTTTACCTCCTGCTCTTTGTATGAATAAAGTCAGCTTTAAGATTTATCTTAAAACTGACTTTTTAATTAAATTTATTACTTTATTCCATTAGCTATATCATCTATCATTATATTTATAGAGTTAAGACCCCCATCATTTATATACCAAGTATAAGCATCTAAATATATTATCTTTCCATTTTTGTAAGCATCCATAGACTTAACTAAATCATTGTCTAATACAGATTCTGCTGTTGATTCTCCACCAGTAGCAGCACCTCTGTCTAAAACTATTAAGTATTCTGGATTTTGCTCTGCTAAATATTCAAAAGTAACTTTTTGTCCATGAGTTGAATCTTCTATAGTTTCATCTGCATTTACGAATCCAAGACCTTGATTTATTAATGCAAATCTTGATTTATCACTATAAACACTTAAATTACCTTCATTTACCATAACTGTTAAAGCTTCCTTACCATCAACTAATTCTTTAACTTCATTTAATCTTTCTTCAACTTTAGCAAATGCTTCTGTAGCTTTTTCTTCTACCTCAAATAATTCACCTATAAGGTTTATATTTTCTTTTACACTACCTACATAATCAGTATTATCTTTTGATACTGATATAGTTGGTGCTATTTCTTTTAATTGATCATAATAATCTGCTTGTCTTCCACCTATTATTATTAAATCTGGATCTGCTGATTTTATAGCTTCTAAATCAACTTCCTTAACTGTACCTACTTTTGTATATTCATCTGAATCAAATTTTGATAAGTTTTCTGGATATGTAGATGTTGGAACTCCAACTACATTATCTATACCTAAAGCTTCCATTGTATCTAATGTTGGTATATCAAATACTACTACTCTTTCAGGATTTTTTTCTACTGTAGTTTCTCCTAAACTATGAGTTATTGTCATACTACTTTCTGCTGCTACATTTGTATCCGGTGTAACATCCTTTTTGTTAGTTAGAGCAAATGCTCCTACTAGTCCTACTATTGCAACTCCTGCAATTATCGCTGCTTTTTTATTCATAATATCTCCCTCTCTTTTATAAGATTTAAATTTATATTTATATTGAATTTAATTATAATTCAATATTTAAAATCATTCTCAATTAATTTATTTTTTATAGGACAATCTATTTGAGATTGCCCTGTTCATTAAAAATAAACACATATTTTATTTCCATTTATTTCTTTTATATCAAAGTCCATTTCATATATATCTTCAAGAACTTCCTTTTGAACTATTTCTTCTGTTGTTCCTACTTTTTCTATCTTACCATTTTTAAGTGCAACAATATTATCAGAATAGCAAGATGCAAAATTTATATCGTGCATAACTAATACTATAGTCTTACCTAAGTCATCACAAAGGTTTCTAAGAACCTTCATCATCTGAACTGAGTGAGACATATCTAAATTATTTAGTGGTTCATCAAGTAGTATATACTCTGTATTTTGAGCTATAACCATGGCTATATAAGCCCTTTGTCTTTGACCTCCACTTAATTCATCTAAATACTTATCTTGAATATCTGTTAATTTCATATATTCTATAGCTTCATCAATATGCTTTTCATCTTCGGCATTTAAATTTCCTTCACTATGTGGAAATCTACCAAATCCTACTAACTCCCTTATTGTAAGCTTTAAACTTATATTGTTTGATTGTTTAAGTATTGCTATTTTTTTTGCTAAATCCTTAGTGTGATAATCACTTAGATTTTTTCCTTCAATAATTACATCTCCACCATCACCATTTATAAGCCTAGTAACTATTCCTAAAACTGTACTTTTACCAGCTCCATTAGGACCTATAAATGAAGTTATTTTACCTTTTTCTATATTGAAAGAAACATCATTTACAACATGCTTATCTCTATATTTTTTAAAAATATTTTTTATTTCTATCATTTATTTACTCTCCTTTAATAAAAGCTGTATAAAGTAAATACCACCTATAAAGTTTATTATTACACTTAAAGTTGTATTAAAACTAAATATGTGCTGCACAAAGAATTGACCTCCAACAAGAGTTAAAATACCTATTAAAGTAGCTCCTGTAATTAAATACTTATGCTTATATGTCTTAAGACCTTCTCTTGCAACATTAGCTACTATTAATCCTAAGAACGTCATTGGTCCTATAAGTGCTGTTGATATAGATACTAATACTGATATTACTATTATCATCTTCTTAACTAATGCATCATAATCAACACCTAAATTTATGGCCTGCTCTCTACCTAGAGATAATACATCTAGATATTTTATATCATCATATATAAAAGGTATTATCGCAATAATCATTATTATAGCTATCATAAGAACATCTGTATTAATATTATTTAAACTAGCTATCATGCTACTTTGTAAAGCTAAAAACTCATTCGGATCAATTACCATTTGCATAAATGATGATCCACTTTTAAATAATGTTCCAAATATCATTCCCACTAATAATAAGAAAAATATATCATTTTGTCCCTTTTCAAATAACACTTTATATAAAAGTATAGATGCTCCAATCATTATGCCTACATTTATTATAAAATTGTAACTTGCATTAACTATAAATATATTTGTTGATCCAAATGCAAATACTATTACAGTTTGAACTAACACATATAGTGAGTCTAAACCTAGGACACTAGGTGTTAGTATTTGATTATTTGTTATAGTTTGAAAAATAACAGTTGTAAATGCTATACAACCTCCCCCTAAAATCATAGCTAAAATTTTAGGTATTCTTTGAGATATTGCATAATCAAAATGATTCATGTCTATCCCATAAAATAAAAACAGTGTTATAAATACTACTACTAATGCTCCCATTATGTATAAGTTTTTATTTATATTCATATCAACTTTGCTAATTTTCTTTTTATTCATTTTTTTATTTACACTATTAAGCTGCACTTACATTCCTCCTTAATAAAAGGTAAAGGAATATTATACTTCCCATAACACCTACTGTTAATCCTATTGTTATTTCATATGGATATATAATTAATCTTCCAAATATATCACATGCTAAAACAAAAATTGCGCCAAATAGACCTGTATGCCATATATTTTCTTTTATATTATCTCCTCTATATAAAGAAACTATATTAGGAACTATAAGACCTATATATGGAATACTTCCTGCTGTAACTACTACACACACTGTTACTAGCGCTACTATTACTAATCCTAAATTTACTACTTTTTTATAATTAAGGCCTAAGTTTGTAGCAAAATCTTCACCCATACCAGCAATAGTAAATCTATTCGCATATATATAGGCTACTATTATCATCGGTATTGTTATGTATAAAATCTCATAATTACCTTTTAATATCATAGAAAAGTCACCTTGCATCCATGCACCAACGTTTTGTGTAAGGTCATATTTATATGCTATAAAGTCTGTCATAGATCCAATTATATTTCCAAACATAATCCCTACTAATGGAACAAATATTACATTTTTAAATTGAATCTTTCCAAGTATTTTCATAAACATAAATGTTCCTATTAATGAAAATATAAACGCCACTATTGTCTTAGAAAAAATTGATGCTTTTGGTAAAAATAACATGCATACCACTATTCCAAGTTGAGCTGCATCTATTGTAGCTCCTGTCGTAGGAGACACAAATTTATTCTTACTTATCTGTTGCATTATAAGACCTGCTATACTCATCCCCATACCAGCAACTAATATACTAATTAGTCTAGGTACCCTACTTAACATGAATACCATTAATTTATCTTGGTCTTTAGTAAATATATCTATTAATGTTATATCCTTAGCCCCTAAAAATAGAGATATATATGATAAAACAATTAAAGCTAAAATTAAATATCTTTTTTTCATTTTCCCTCCGCTTAAAAGTATTTATATTTGAATATTATACCCAATATATATTGATAATTATTATCATCACTTATTGATATAATATCAATAACGTTTCTCATTGTCAATGTATTTTGTAATTTTTCCCAACTTTAATCATATTTATTTTTTATAAAATATTTACATTTTTTTCTTAATATTCAATTATTATTTTATATACCCTAAATTATTAATTATAAACAAAATAAGATATTAAATATAAAGTTAAATACCTTATAAAATTTAATATCTTATTTTAATAATCATACTAATTTAATTTTTCAGTTCTATTATTTTTATTATATCTTCTTCACTTAAATAAAATATTTTTTTATGTAAACATTCTTCTATATAGTCTACTATTTCATCATATTCATTTAATTTAAATTGAGTTATTCCAAATTTGTAATTCATATCACTAACAATTCCAACTAGATCTTTTTTATCAGAAATAATTTCTTCATATTTATCCTTTCTAATTATCTCTAATTTTTTAAATGAATATTTCTTATATCCCTCTATTATAATTAAATCCATATCTCTATAAAATTCAATTATCTCATTTAGTTTCTTTTCTTTATCTAGTTCTTCTATAAAACTTAATCTATTTCTAGAAACAATACATACTTTACTTGCTCCAGCTTTTCTATGTCTGTAACTATCTTTTCCTTCTGTATCTAAATCAAAATCATGACATGTATGTTTTATAGTACCAACCTTATATCCTCTATCAGTTAGCCTTTTTACTATATTCTCAATCAGTGTAGTCTTACCTACTCCAGAATATGATGTTACTGATAATATATTATACATTTTAATTCCTCTCTAAGCTTATATAATTACAACATCTACAAGTTGACCATCTTCTAATATACTTTCTTTATTGACCTTTATCATACAGTTGCTATTTAGAGTTCCCCACAATCTAGCCTTAGAGTCCTTATTATCAGTCATACTTACATAAATTCTTCCACCTGATGTATACATTCTACCATTTAGATATCTATCTACAGATGATTTTTTTGTAAAGCTACCTTTAAATATAGCTTGTATTTTACTGTTATAAGTTTTATTACTTAAGAAGTCTATTGTTGGAACTAATATATTCTCATAAGCTACAATTAATGCATGTGGGTTTCCAGATAGTCCAAACATTAATTTATTGTCAATTATAGATGCATAGCAAGCTCCACCTGGCTTTGCCTTAACCTTCCAGAATAATTCTCTTCCTCCAATATTCTTAAATGCCTTAGGAATTAAATCCTTATCTCCAACAGAAACACCACCTGTCGTTATCAATATATCTACATCTTTTAGTATAGATTTTATTTTTGATTCTAATTCCATAATACAATCCTTTGATTTTTCAACTATAATAGGTTCTATACCTCTTTTCAAAAGTTTTGAGTATAATATGTATTTATTGCTATTATAAATTTTTCCATCTTCTAAAGCTTCATTTAGTTCCTGTATTTCCGTACCTGTAGTCAATATACCTATTTTTAAATCTTCATAAACTAAGATTTCATCAATACCTAAGCTAGCAAGTATACCTATACTTTCATAAGTTATTATATCCCCTTGTTTTATAATGAGTTGATTTTTTTGAATATCCTCACCTTTAAATATATAATTTTCATACTCCTTCAAGTCTTTATTTAAAATTATGGTATTTGCTAATACCGTTACATCTTCCTTTTTAATAACGCAGTTCGCTCCATCCGGAATTTTTCCACCTGTCATTATTTTTATAGCTTCATTTTTTCCTAGTTTATCTTTAAAGACATCTCCTGCATAAACCTCTCCTACTATAGTTAGTTCCTTCTTGGTAATATTCGCACTATAGGCATAACCATCATAAGGAGACCTATCAAACGGTGGGCTATCCATAGGTGAATATATATCTTGTGCGCATACTTTATTTATAGAATTTATAATACTAACTTTTCTTACATCTTCTTTAGGTTTTAAATTATTTTTTATAATATTTACAGCTTCTTTTATATCTATCATTTCCTCACCAATCTCCTTTATTTTTTCACTGATACAAAAAAGATTATAGCTAATCTATACTTAGATTGCTATAATCTTTTTTAATTTAATAAATATCCCTTAGTTTGATCAATTATTAAGTCACTATTTGTTATTTTTATATCTTCTATCTTCCCATTATTTGCAAAAACTATTAATACTTTTTTACTATCTTTCTCATTTTTATTAAGCATATATATCTCTACTGACTTAGTTTTTCCTATCATTTCATATACATCTAAAGTTGGTTTTATACCATTCAACTTATTATATAATTCTTTTAAGTCTTTATTTTTATAAAGTTCTAAGTTGATATTTTCTATATCTTTTAATTCTAATTCTCCAGTTTCAGAATACTTGTCTATTACAAGTACACTATTATCTTTTTCAGTTTCTTCTTCTATGATATCAATATTAAAATCATAAGTTTGAACTTCAATAACCTTATTATTATATAATTCTATATATAATGCACTTCCATCTAATTCATTATCCGATGTATATTTAGGATAAATCATAGCAATAGTTCCTGTTTTGTTAATATCATCTATCGTTTTAGCTTCATTCATCTTTTCTTTGTCTATCCAATAAGTAGTGCTATAAGGAGTTCCCATATTACTTAAAACATAATCATAGTCTTTATTCATTATTTCATTTACATCATTTTGAACTTTAGTCATAGTTTGTTGCTGCTTAGCTCTACTTGATACAGTATCTTTCTTTTCAAAATTATTGCATCCTGTAATAAAAACACTAAAAATAATGAAACTAGCTAGTAATTTCTTTAAATGCATCTTATAGACCTCCTTTTTTTATAAAAATTATTTTTTCTGATTTAATTATATAATATTTCTCACGATTTAATAATATTTATTGACAATTTGTAATTTTTTTGTAATAAGATGATGTATAATATATTTATATATATCAAGGAGGTTTCACATGGATTTTAAACAACTTGAAGTATTTGTATCTGTTGTAAAACATGAAAGTTTTTCAAAAGCTGCCAGAGAATTATTTTTAACACAACCTACAATTAGTTCTCATATTCAAAATTTAGAAAAAGAGTTAAATACCGTGCTTTTAAATAGAAGCAATAAAACTATAAAGCTAACTGAATCAGGTGAGATACTTTATAAACATGCTGTATGTATTTTAAATAATTGCAAAAAAGCAATTTGTGATATTAAAGATTATTCTGGAAAAATAGAAGGATTAATTGATATTGCTTGTAGCTCAATCCCTGAGACGTATATATTACCTGGATTTTTACAAGATTTTTGCCATGAATTTCCTCATGTAAAATTTAGTATTAATCATTATGATTCTCAATATGCAGTTTCTGAAATTTTAAATGAGAGAATTAGCTTTGGATTTGTTGGTGTAAAACCTCATAATAATCAAATTAAAAATATAAAAATAGCAACAGATGAATTAGTTCTAATAACATCTAGTAACCACTATATTCCTAACGAAAATGGATATATAAATATTGATGAGCTATTTAACCTTAATTTTATTATGAGAAAGCAAGGTTCTGGAACTAGAAGTCTTATTTTTGATACTCTACATAAAAACCATTTTTCTCCTAATAAGTTAAATATAGTTGCTCATGTAGAATCTAATGAATCTATAAAAGAAATGGTTAAACTTGGGCTTGGAGCTTCATTTATATCATATATGTCAGCTATTGATTACATAAATGATAATAAAATTAAATTTTATAAAATTAAGAACTTAGATTTTAATAGGAACTTTTACTTTATATATTCTAAACAAAAAGTGTTAACACCTCTTGAGGATATGTTTATAAATAAGCTATATGATTATTTTAATATTGAAAATAAGACGTACCTAAAATGAATATAACTTCATTTTATAGTACGTCTTTTTATTATAAGCTTATTTTATTAAAAAATGCCTTATATCCTTTATAAGTCTCATATAAATCTACTTTAGATATAGCCTCATATGGAGCATGCATACTAAGCACACCAACTCCACAGTCAACAACTTCTGCCCCGTAATTTGCTAACATATAGGCTATTGTTCCACCTCCACCTTGGTCAACTTTACCAAGTTCTCCTGTTTGCCAAACTACATTTTCAGAATTAAATACATTTCTTACTTCAGCTAAAAATTCTGCATTAGCATCATTACATCCACCTTTTCCTCTTGAACCAGTATATTTAATTAAAACTACACCGTTTCCTGCATATGCAGAATTTCTCTTATCATATGCACTAGGGAAGTTTGGATCATAAGCAGCAGAAACATCTGCAGATAACACTTTTGATCTAGCTAGAGCTCTTTTTATTTTTAAATCAGAATAACTTCCTTCTAGCTCAATAAGTTCTGCAACTAAATTTTCAAAAAATCTAGACTGCATACCAGTATTACCATTCGATCCTACTTCTTCTTTATCTGCACACAAGGTAACTAATGTATAATCAGATTCCTCAATGTCAAATATAGATGTCATAGCAGCATAAGTACACACTCTATCATCATGACCATAAGAAAGAATCATAGACTTATCAAGACCTAAATCTCTAGCTTTACCTGCCGGAACTATTTCAAGTTCAGCAGTTAAAAAATCTTCTTCAATCATGTTATATTTTTCATTTAATATTCTTAGTATATTACAAACAACACCTTCTTGTTCTTCAGTAGGTATACTACCTATTAATAAGTTTAAATCTTCACCTTTCACTGCTTCAGCCATTTTCTTTTGATTTTGATCTGATGATAAGTGAGGAAGAATATCAGTTATGCAAAATACAGGATCTGAATCATCTTCACCTATACAGATTTCAACTTTTTTTCCATCTTTTAAAATTACTACTCCATGTAAAGATAGTGGTTGAGCTAGCCATTGATATTTTTTTATTCCTCCATAGTAATGAGTTTTAAGCAGTCCTAAGTTTGCCTCTTGATAAAGAGGGTTTGCCTTTAAATCAAGTCTCGGTGAGTCTATATGACTACCTATTATTCTCATTCCTCTTTCTATAGAATTTTTTCCTATTAAGAATAAACATACACCTTTATCTTTGTTATTAGCATAAATTTTATCTCCAGCTTTTATACTTCCTTTAGACATAGCCTCTTCAATAGATATATATCCATTCTCTTTAGCTTGTTTTATTATTTCTTTAGCACAACTTCTTTCAGTTTTTGACTTATTTAAAAAATCTTTATATCCTTTTGAATAGGTCATAACATCTTTTAGAGAATTATTTTTTATATGTAATTCCCATGCATTTTTTGCTTCATATTTTATCTCCATTTTACCCCTCCTATTTATAAGTTAAAATTAATATATTAATTTTTATTATTTTTCATATATTCTTCGTATTCTTCTGGTGAAACTACTTTAACATTATCTAATCTTGATCTAAAATGAGCTCTAAAATTAGTTAAGTATTCTTGTCTTAAAATTTCTCTTTCTTTTTTTTCTTCTTCTGTTAATCCTTCAGCCTTATTTTTCTTTGCTAATTCGTTTATTCTATCTAATTTCTTTTGATCAAACATAATTGCCTCCTAAATTTATCTGTTTTAATAAAACACTTTATTGCTTCTTAATTCTGTTTTGCTTTTATTTTTATCAAAGAATTCTTGTAAATTATCACTTATTATAGATATTCCCTTTTCTAAATCTCCTATACTTGCATTTGCTATGTTAATCCTAAAAAATCTATCATCTATTATATTATCAAAAAAGTAAGTTCCTGGAGTTATAGAAACTCCTTTCTCTAAAATAAATTCATAAAAGTCTTGAGATAGATAGCCTCTTGGAAGTTCTAAGAAAAAATTTATACCTCCATTAGAATTCCTAATCTTTAATTTATCACTTAACTTTTCTAAAATCAAGCATTTTGCTACTTTAAATTTTTCACTATATATCTTATCTATTGAATTTAAATACTCATCCCAATTAAAGTATTTCATATAATAAAACATTGATTTTTGTATAAGTCCTGGAGTTGATATATCAGATGAATATTTTGCCCAAAGAATTTGTTTTTGTAATTCACAAGGAATTTCAACTATACCTATTCTAAGACCGGGCATAAGTATTTTAGAAAAACTTTTTATATATATAACTCTATTTTTATTATCATAGCTTCTAAGCGTTCTATTGTCCTCTGATTCAAAGGTAAAGTCACTTATAAAGTCGTCTTCTAATATATAAAAATCGTATTCTTCAGATAGTTCTATTAATTTTTTCTTCTTATAAGTTGAATAAGATATCCCTGTTGGATTTTGAAAATTTGGCATCGTATAAATTAATTTTGGCTTAATTTTTTCCAGTTTTAATTTTAATATACCAATATCGATTCCATCGTCTAACATAGGAATTGGTATTATTTTTGCACCCCTACTTTTAAATACTTCTATTGCACCATTATATGTTGGTTCTTCTACAAAAACTACATCAGAGTAATTTATTAGTCCTTTACACACTATATCTATTCCTTGCTGAGCACCAGATATTATTTGTATATTATCTTTATTAGTTTTTATAAATCTATCATTTAAGTATTTGGATATATTTTCTCTCAACTCTTCTGAACCTAATCCCTCATCATACTCAAATATAGATGAACCTTCATTAGATAGTGCCATATTTATAGCTTTTTTAAAATCATCTATAGGAAAAATTTCAGTTGATGGATTACCACTATCAAAATGTATTATATTTTTTCTTAGTTTTTTATTTTTTTTACATCTTAGATCAGAAGCAAAGGTCCCGCTCCCAACAATCTTATATATGTATCCTTCTTTTTCTAAAAGTTCATAAACCTTTACTATAGTTGCATTGTTTACACATATTGCCTCTGCTAGTTTCCTTATTGGTGGTAGCTTTTCATACTCTTTTATCTTTTTATCCACTATAAGTTTCTTTATATGGTTATAAATTTGTAGGTATTTACTAGAAGAATTATTAATTTCTAAAATATATTTATCCATGTCATCACCATCTATTTTACATTTATATAGTATGTATATATCATACCAAATATTATAAAAGAATGGTAAAAGTAAATTTTATAAAGATTAATTATTTTTTTAATCTTAACTGAATATATTTAAATATATGGGAGGTGATTTATTGAAGATACCTAACCTTTTATTATCAACAATTATATTATTTATATCTAACGTTATAGTAAGAGGTCTTGGTTTTTTATATAAAATATTTTTATCTAATACTATAGGTGAGACTGGATTAGGTATATACCATATGATTTTTAACTTCTTAATGATTTGTCTTGCACTTACAACAACAGGTATACCCACAGCCCTTAGCTGTCTTATAGCAAATAGAAAGGCTTTAAAAGATGAAAATCAAACTAATACTTTATTTATATCAACATTATATATTACGTTTGCTGTATCTTTTCTTATTTCTTTAGGTATAGCATTTAATAGTAAATTTATATCTTTAAAACTTTTAAAAAATGAAGATTTAAATTTATTTGTTCTTTCTATATGTCCTGCGGTAGTAACAATAACTATATCTAATATATTAAGAGGCTATTATTATGGAATAAAAAAAGTCACAATACCTGCTATCGGTCAAGTTTTAGAACAGCTAAGTAAAATATTATTTGTATTTTTATTGTGTATATATGTGAAAGACAAAGCCTTTAGTTGTTATATAGCTTTATTAGGTATATCAATAGGTGAAGCTACAAATATATTATATATGACTATATATATTTATAAAAACAATTATTTATCAAAGAGATATACTATAAATATTAAAGATTTCATTAATTCATCTATTGAAACATTAAAAATGTCATTGCCTATAACATGTAATAGAATGTCTAATGTCCTTTTGCAATCTATAAGCTCTATGATGATTCCTTCAAGGTTAGTTTTGTCTGGAATTACTTATCCTAAGTCTCTAAGTATGTATGGTATTATAAGCGGTATGGTCATGCCATTTGTTTATCTTCCATTTACTGTAGGTTCTGCTTTAGTGGTAAATTTAATTCCAAGTATTTCACAAGAAATGGCTTTAAATAAGTATAACAATGTATTAAAAAAAATAAATTACTCATTATTGCTTACTACTGTCGTTGGAGTTTTATCATCCTTAATTTTCTATTTTTTTGGAAAAGAAATATGTATCATTGTATTTAAAAATGAACTAGCAGGTAATTATTTAAAGGCAATATTTCTAGCTCCTTTGTTTTTATCATTAAATCAAACTTTATCAGGTATACTGCATGCTATAAGAAAAGAGTTTGAATCTAGCGTAAATACTATTTTAGGAATGATTTTACAGCTAATATTACTTTATTTCTTGCTTCCAGTCCCTAGTCTAAATATTTATGCTTATATACATACAATGACATTTACATCTATGTTCACCTGTTTATTGCATATTTTAGTTTTAGTAAATGCTATAAAGAAACTAAAAGTTAGGAGGCTAAAATGAGTAAAAATACTAAAGATATTAAACCATTCTATATTTACACTAATAAAAATAGACTTTATATAAAAAATATAAATGAAAACACAGAAAAATTATCGAACAATATTTATGCTTATTGTGCTAATATAGACAACCAAAAAAAAATTCATATTTGCGCAATAGACTATTTAGGCAAATTAATTCACTTTTCTAATAATAAAGGGTTTTGGAAAAAATGTTCTGTATGCAAAGCATTCAATAATATAAAGAACATTAAAGAAATGAGACTTTTCATTATAAATAATTTTCTAAATATTTTTGTTGTCGAAGAATGCTCTATTGATGAAGACCTGTATAGGATATCACATTTTAATTTTTCTTTTAACAATTATAAAGTTAATAAGTTTTATATAAATAATGTTGTAAAAGATAAAGAGCAGATTTATAAAATAAATATAGATGATTTATCAAATATAATCTTTGAATATAAACCTGTTCAGTTTAATAATCGTAATGAGTCTGAAAATGTAAGAATAGTTTTTAATAGCAATTCCAGAACATGGTTAAGCCCTAACACTTTATTGAGAATCAAAAACTATAATAGCTTAGATACTATTTGCGAAGAAACAAATATAAAAAGTGATATCTTTGAATTCTGTTACAGCTTAGACTATAAACTATAATAATTTTTATTGTTAATTTAAAAGGCTACGAATATAACCTGTAATAGTCATATTTGTAGCCTTTTTATTAAATACTAATCTTCATTTGAATGGTTATTTACTAACGGCACCCACATCCTGTATTGCATGAATTAGAGTTTGTGTTATTTATTGTATTTGTTCCTGTCATAGTATTTGTTCCTGTAGCAGTATCTCCACATTGTTCAAAGTCACATACTGATGCAAAAGTATCTACTACTCTAGGAGTTATTCCATTTGGAGATGCTAAAACAACAAGTTGTTCCCCTACTAATATACTAACTACTTCTCTTAGACAAAGAATTACATCTATACCATTTGGTATAAATAAGTTGAAGAAACATTCGCATTCACACTTAGGATCTTCTTCTACACTTAATATACCTTTTCCTATACAATCAACAGTTAAGTTTACTTGATAGCTTTGTCTTAAAGTTACTTGTTGACCACTTGATGGTAAACATAAACTCGCAGATAAAGTGTTAAAAGAGAATTGTGCACAATTTATTCTTGTTAAGCAACCTCCATTTGTTACTACAGCTGGATGTGCTAATGCAACAAATTTAGTGCATCCATATCTACCTCTTAATTCAAGTACTAAATCATTAACAGTTATTACTAATCCTCTTTGTTTAAATGCTACTGGTTGACCTTTGCCTTCAGCACAACATCTAGCATTTCTACTTCCACAAACTATGAATTCATCTACAGTGTCACAAGTATTTGAGTCATCATGATGGCTATTAGATTTTGTACAATTCTTAGGTATTACATTGAAGTCTTCTAGTTTTGGTGTAGGTGAATGAACGTCTATACTACTATAGCTTAAACATACTTTATCTATTGTTACATTTACTTGGCCAGTTGTTGGAACATTACCGTCTACATCTACAACATCTATATCAAAACTTAATGGAGCTCCATTAGGTGCAGTAGCATCTGTAAATGTTTGGAAAGCAAGTGTATCAAATATTCTATTTGCTTCTATTGCTACAGGTACGCTATTTGCTGGTGAAAATCTAGCAGGAGATACAGCATTACAACATGAATTGTCTGCACAAGGATTTTCAACACATGTCTCATTTGGTCTTTCTTCACTACATGGCTCGCATGATTCACATGGCTCACATGGCTTGCATGGATGTGGGCAACACTGTGGTTCGCATGGATCACATGGTGGGCAACATTGTGGTTCACATGAATTGCAATCATGTTTATGTTGTCCACAATCATTATTTCCTTTTGGTCTATAAGCTCTACTTAATCCACCACTGTATTCTTCTACTTCTGATATATTTGATGTAGCATTTGCATGTTTATTCATCATTTTTCTTTTATTTTTTTTAAGGTCTTGCATTATTATTGTCCTCCCCTTGACTGATTTATTAAAATGCTTTGGCTTTGTTTGCCTAATTAATACTATGCAGATTACTGATTATTTGTGACTTAGAATGTCCAAACTTAAGTAAATAGAAGAATATATATTTTCTTTAATAAATATATATAATGTAAATGTGTTCTAATTTCATATAGGAGGTAATTATGAGTTTTATAAATAAACATTCAACAATAATTAGACGTTCCTCTAAAGATTTATTTTTTATAAATTATGATAAAGAGATTTCTTATAAATACTATAATAAGGATAATAATTTTGTATTTGAAAAAAAATTAATAGCTAATAACTCTATAGACTTTTCAAATTGTTATTTTTCTCTAAATAGATTTGATGAAATATATGGAGTATACTGTGACAATGGTCTAAGAATGTTCAATATAACTAGTGAATCTTCTACATTCTATGAAAAAGAAATTCTAGGTTATGATTCTTCAAAGTTTGGTATTAGCTTTCCTTATTTAAATATTATAAATGATGATATTCATATATTTTATTATGTCTATAATCATAATTCTAATAATACTTGCGCTCTTTTCCATCACTTTAAACATAAAGATGTTTGGACTGAGAATAAGATAGATTTTATAAATCATATTGTTTTAGATAATTATATAGTAATTTGGAGCCAAGATACACCAATCATATTTTATTTCAACTTAGTTAATGGATTTGAAGAAATATTCTTATCTAAATTTAATCTAAGTACCTTGACTTGGTCTAATCCTATTCAAATTACAAATTCAAAAAAGAATAAAATATATTTAAATGTATTAAAAGATAGTATGAACTTCTATCATATAACTTTTTGCGAAAGAATTGAAAGTGGGTATTCAGTTAAATATATAAATGGTTATTTAAATGATAATCTTTTTGAGATAGATAATTCTAGTTATATTACAGATCCATCAACTTGTATGTATCCTTGTCTTTTAAAAAAAGATTCTATTCTATACTTAATGTGGGTTAATTTTGGAAGATTATACACTTCATCCTCTAGTGACCTAGGTAAAACTTGGAGTGAACATAAAATAGATCCATACAGCGTTGAAGATGATTTCATAAGGGCTAATTTCTTTTCAAATTATAAAGATGATAGTTCTTATAATGTAAATTCTATTTTTACCACTATGGATGATGTAGGGATAATTGGTTTTTAGAAATGAAATAATAAAAAAGTGTTGCTATACTAGCAACACTTTTTTATAAACCCAAAACATCGGTGGCTCCATAAATTCAGACCCGAGATACTCCCAGGTGGGTGATCTGCTAATTACTTCTAATTTCCTTAAAAGTTTAAGGCCTATTATCTGTAATTAGACTCGATCTCCCGTTTAACATTTGTCGGTTGAATTTAAGTAAGCCGTATCGTATGCTTCAGGATTTATATATTTATTATATAATAAAAGTGAGTATTTTAAAAGAGGTTTTATATAGCAATATAAATAATATTATGAATTTATTATATTTTTTTCCTTTTTTACTATTGTTATGTAATTTCGAGACATTATCTTATGTATTTTATTTAACTTTTATCATCTTCTTCTGTATCTATATACTCATATTCATCAAATTCTTCATAATCATCTTCTTCTGTATCTATATATTCGTATTCATATTCATCATCGCTATATGATGAATCATCATCTCCCCTTAATAAGCTTCCTAGTAATTTTAAGTTATTAATACTACCCAAATTATTTATATCTACTAATGAACTTAAACTAAATCCACCTTCTCCGAAATCATCAGGTAAAAATAATTCCGCAAATAAATCTATTTTTTTCTTTATGTCAATTGCTTTTTCTACTGATTCTTTTCTTTTTTCTGGGAACACATCTATAATTTCTTTTATCATCATATTTTTCTTATCTTCTTCATCCATGCTTCTAAAAAAGTTACTTTCCTCTAGATCATCTGATAAATCTATCGTACCTAGCTTTTTAATCCCTTTTACTAAGTCTAATACACTTTCAATTTTTATAAGAACTTTTTTTTCGTCTTTGGACATATATTTTTTAGTTCTAGTTATAATTTCCATACCTCTATCTATATCCTCATCACTTAATTCCATTAATTTTAGTCCCTTATTTATATCATTCATATTAAACTTAAATATATCATCATTATTGGTGGAATTAATATCTTTAGTTTTTTTTCTTTTCTTAATTTTATTTCTAGAATTTTTATCATTTTTTTTCTTTACTCTTTTCAACTCTCTATTAGCTGTATTAGCTTGATCAGTTTTTTTTGATTTATTTTTATTATCAAATAATGATATGTTACCATTACTTAATGCCAGCATTCCAATTATTAACAGTAGATTATTCAATACAAGTCACCCCTTAAACTATACTACTACCTCATATATAAGTTATGTTTTATTTGCTCTTATTGTTACTTTTTTTATATGATTTGCATATATATTATTTATAAGAAAATTTATTTATTATAGATAACATAAATCAATCACAATCTTAATATTATTTCTATATATAAATAATATGAATGCTAGACTATATATATTATTGAAAGGAGCATATTTATGAAAAAAGTAGATCCTAAAGCTCTAGAAAAAATGGCAAAAGACAAAAATATAGATAAAGATAAAATTGAAAAAATAGCAGATAGCTATAAAGGTAAATCAGAAAGTGAGCTTATTGATGAACTTGTTAAAATAGGAAAGACATTAGAAGGGAAGGAAGAGGTTATATCTAAATTTAAAACATTTCTAGATGAAAATCAACGCAAGAAACTAGATTCAATTATGAACAAAATTTCTGAGTCAGAGCTTAAAGATAAGTTAGAAAGTAAAAAATCTAAAAATAAAAAATCTGTTAATACTAGTTCACCAAAAGAACTAACTTCATCAGATAGCAATCCATCTAAAACTAAAAAAGTTAAGAAAGTTAAAAAGGTAGTTAAAAAAACTAAAAAATCTTAATAAAAAAATAACAACATGGTTTTTGTAAATTTACAATTACTTTAAACCATGTTGTTTTATATTTTATAAATATCCTTATCTTCTTTCTATTACGCTTTCACGTTCTTCTATTTTGTAAGGTAATTCTATTTTCTTTTCACTTAATTCTTCATTATTTATCATTTTTATTACCATTCTTATGGCCACAGCTCCCATATCATATAATGGTTGATGAACTGTTGTTAATTTTGGTCTATACATCTTAGCAATTTTTACATCATTAAATCCTGCTACTGATATATCTTCTGGAACTCTATAGCCTGCATCACAAATAGCATTTATAGCCCCTATAGCAGCCTCATCTCCTGTTACAAATGCTGCATGAGGTATAGTCCCCTCATCAAGTATTTCTTTCATACTATTATATCCGCCTTCAAAAGTAGTTGTACCATGCTTAATTAGGCTTTGATCTAGACTTATATTTCTTTCATTTAATGCTTTTTCATATCCTGATAGTCTTTCTCTTTCTAAAACTGTATCATCTTTACTAGTCATTATAAAGGCAATTTTTTCATGACCTTTATCTAATAAGTACTTAGTCATATCATATGTTGCATCAGTATTACTTGTACTTACAGTGTATATATCGTAATCTCTAGCCGTTTTACTTATATATGATGCCGGTATCCCACATTTTTGCATATAGTCTACATGTTCTTCTTCTACTTTCCAAGAAATCATAACTATACCTTCTACTTGCTTAGCTCTAAGTAAGTTTATACTTTTTAGTTCTTGATCCTTATCAGAATATGTATTAGCTAAAAGAATTTCATAGTCATACATCTTTGCAATTTCTTCTATACCATTTAATATTTCATTTACAAAAGAATCTGAAACTTCAGGAACTATTACCCCTATTAATTGACTTTTCTTCGTTACTAGACTCCTTGCTAATGGATTTGGTATATAGCCAGTTTCTTTTATTACATCTAGTACTTTTTGTTTAACTTCATCTGTAACTGGCTTTGAATCATTTATAACTCTTGACACAGTTGAAATAGAAACGCCCGCTTTTTTGGCTACATCTTTTATTGTTATATTACTCTTCATATAAACCTCCTGTCTTAAATTTATTTAAATTAAATATAAATATTCAAAATTAAATTTCCACTAGTTAACTATTAATTGTACCATATTTTTTTTCTTTAATAAATATGTTTTCATTCATATTTTCCCTTATAATAAGTTTGTTTATGTAATATTTTCAATATAAAATTTCAAAATAAAAGTGTTGGTATAATATACCAACACCCCCTTGATTAACAAATTCTAACTAGCATCCGCATCCATCATCGAAGAATCCGCCGCATGAGCAAGTTATTAATAATAATATTAAGAATGGTATCCAAGCTATTATATCTATATCTGCCCAACAATCACCAAATGCTAAGAATAAGAAGAATAATACTATTATCCACCAAGCTCCTGCAAAACATCCACCATCACCAAAGAATCTATCTAACATAATAAAATCCTCCCATTAATTATATTTTTATTAAACTAAAAAGTTTAATTGATGGTAAGCAATATATTATTTGCTTTACCATATCTATATTTTATTATATGAATCTTAATTTGTTTTTGTTACTCTAATCGAACATACCTCCGCAGCTGCAAAGAATTAATAGAACTATTAAGAATGGTATCCAAGCCATTATATCCAGATCTTCCCAACAATCACCAAATGCTAAGAATAAGAAGAATAATACTATTATCCACCAAGCTCCTCCTCCGAAAAATCCATCATTACCGAAAAATCTATCTAACATTTTATGTTACCTCCTGTTGATATTATTGAGCTTGCGCTCTTAACATATAATATGCAAGTTGTTTTATTTGTGATAATATTTAAAGCTATTTTTCTAGAATATAAAAATAAATATTTTTTACATTCGAATATTGTTATAAAAATAAATAGGGCTAAATTTAGCCCTATTTATTAAATATATCTAGTTATTTTAATTTATGTTTTAACATCCACAGTCAAAATTACTATTATCTAAGCATCCACATCCATCATCGTCAAACATAGAGCATGAACAAACAATTAATAATAATATTAGGAATGGAATCCAGTCAGTAATACATATTTCAGTCCAAGTATCTTGAAATGCTAAAAATAAGAAGAATAGTATTATTATCCACCATCCTCCACCTCCAAATGTATCAAACATTCTACTTAGTTTACTTGTCATAATCTCTCCTCCTTAACTATAAATCTTTTTAGTTATGTATGTACTTAGATGTCGTTATAATATAACTTCTTTTATATACTATGCTTTAAATAAAAAAGTGTTATTATTTTTCTAAATTATAATTTATTTAAAAAATAAAAAAGGGTCTTTTTATAAGACCCTTTTTTATTTAGCAACATCCACATCCGCCATCGAAATCAAGATTTGTTAAAAGTAAAACTATTAATACTATCCAAATTAAAGCATTATCTTCACAGAATATAAATTCTAAAAAGTCATCTCCTAATAATATTATAACTAATAAAATTATTAATATTATTCCTGTTCCTCCAAATAATCCTTTGCCAAAGCATCCTCCAAATAAACGAGATAGATTTTGATTATCAGACATATTTATACCCCCTATGATGATTTTAATAGGTTTTTCATTGCCTATTTACTGAATAATATGTTCTAAAAGGCAAATTTGTTACATAATGTCTAAAATTATTTTTATTTTTCCAATAAAAAAGAAATCATTAACGATTTCTTTTAATTAGATATTTAGTTAGCAACAGCTATCATCAAAATTGAATAACAATAGTATTATTAAAATAATCCAAATCCAAACGCTATCGTCATCAAAAAAATCATCTAACAAATCAGTTCCGATTAGTAAAAATACTATAACTACTATTAACAATACCCCTCCACTAAAAAGGCCATCATCGCCTCCCAAAAAGCGGGCTAAAGTATCTTCTAGTTTTGCCATGACCTTTCCCTCCTTACATAAGTAAAAGGTAAAATCTCTACATAACTAAATATATGTTTTAGCTGATAAATAAGTTACTTCAACCATATTCTTATTTATCAATTTATTTAGTTCTTCCTCACTTAGTTTATTATATTTTTCAACCTCATTTAAATACTGCTCCTTATCTTTTGAATATGAAATACTATATATTAGATTATCTATTGATTTTATTCTATATTCTTTATAATTTTTTATTAAAAAGGATGTTTTTGAGTTTTTCATTCCTTTTTTTAAACTAATTAGTCTTGATATGTACTCCTCTTTTTTTTCTTCTACAACCTCTTCCTTTTCAATCACATCAGATAATATTCTATTACTTTCAACTATGTAATCTCTCATCCTTTGCATATCTAACGTTATAGAGTTATAGTATAAATTTGCTAATACGATAATAAAAACACATATAGATGATAATACTAATCCTATATACTTCATAACAACTCCTCCTATGTTATATTTGTATAATTTATATTCAAATTTCTAAACTTTATTACTTTTTATTAATTGCATATTGAAAAATTTTTGATATTATATTAAACTACAATTAAAATTAAGAAACCGTTTAGGAGGTCTAATCATGTTTGAAAAAATAAGAACAATAATTGCAGATCAATTAGGTATAGATAATGTTGATGACTTAACTTTAGAAACATCTCTAAAAGAAGATCTAGACGCAGATTCTCTAGATGCTGTTGAGGTAATAATGGCACTTGAAGATGAATTTGCTCTAGAAATACCTGATGAAGATGCTGAAAACATGAAAACTATAGGTGACATTTGCCAATATATAGAAGAAAATAAATAAATTATAAAAAAATCCCTTCTAAATACTAGAAGAGATTTTTTTATGTAACTTTACATAGCAATTAAATATTTACTATATTTTTTACCCAGTTTTTATATAATTTTATAGAAGTCTCCTTCCAACTTAAAATCACATCTTTATTAGGATCATCATTAATAAAATAATTATATGGTATTTGTATTTCTAATTTAGAATTTATATCCCTTAAATATTCTTTCTTTAGAGTGTATTTATCGTATTCACTATGACCAAATATATAATAGTCATTGAAACTTCCCTTTACTATATGTTCATTACTGTCTTCTGTAGTACTGATTATTTTTATATCAGTGCATTTATATAAGTCTTCTTTAATTAAAGATGTATATCTAGAATGAGGTGATTTAAATCCATCTTTTATTCCATTTAATATTTTATCTTCATTTAATATTTTATGTTTATATACACCGAATATCTTCTTAGAGTTAACTACCTTTCTTATACCATAAAAGTGATTTAAAGCCGCTTGTGCAGCCCAACATATACATATTGAACTAATACCTTTATATCTTATATAGTCTAGAATTTCTTTTAATTCTTTTATATACTCTACTTCATTAAATTCAAGCTTTTCTACTGGAGCCCCAGTTATGATTACACCATCTAACTCATTTTTTATATCTTCAAATAAGTAATAATTTTCTTTCAAATATTCTATACTTATATTTTTAGGTTGATAAGTCTTTAATCTAATAAATTTAATGAATAATCTCTCATCAGTGTCATTTAATATTTTTAACAATTGATTTTCTGTATCTATTTTATTAGGCATTAGATTTAATATACCAATTATTTTAATTTTATTTTTATCAAAATTTATATTGTCCTTTGTAAAAATAATTTTATCTTTTAAATCCATTGCACCTTCAACAAAATTAGATAGATAAATTGACATACTAATTACTTTTTCCTAAAGCCTGATCAAAATCACTTATCAAATCCTCAACATTTTCTATACCTACTGACACTCTAATCAAATCAGGTCTAACACCACATTCAATTTGCTCTTTTTCTGTTAATTGACTATGTGTAGTACTTCCAGGATGAAGTACAGATGTTTTTGTGAAACCTAAATGTGTTGCTAAATCAACTAGTTTTAAAGCTTTTATAAATTTCTTAGCTTCCTTAATACCACCTTTAATTCCAAATGTAAGTACCCCTCCTGCTCCTTTAGAAAGATATTTTTTCGCATTCTCAAAGTCCCCTTGGGATTCTAAATATGGATAACTTACCCAGTTTACTTTTTCATGATTTTGTAGAAACTTAGCTATAGCTAAAGCATTTTCACTATGTTTTGCCATTCTCAAATGTAATGTTTCTAAGCCTAAGTCACTTAAGAATGCATTGAACGGACTCATTGTATTTCCTAAATCTCTCAACATTGATACTCTAAGCTTAGTTATATATGCTAACTCTTTAAATGTGTCATAGTATCTTATTCCGTGATAGCTTGGATCTGGTTCTACTAACTCACTATATCTGCCATTGTTCCAGTTAAAATTACCTCCATCTACTATTGCTCCGCCAAGTGCAACTGCGTGACCATCTATATATTTTGATGTTGAATGTACTACAATATTAGCTCCAAATTGGAATGGATTGCATAGATATGGACTTGGAAGTGTATTATCAACTACAAATGCAATACCTGATTTTTTACAAATTCTTGAGTATTTTTCAAAATCTAATATATCTAAACCTGGATTACCAATAGTTTCTCCATATATAAGCTTCGTTTTATCATCTATTAATGATAATATTTCTTCTTCGCTAGCATCCTTTGATATAAATGTTGTATTTATACCTAAATTCCTTAGAGTTACATTAAATAAATTGAATGTTCCCCCATACAGAGAAGAACTAGATATTATGTTATCTCCAGCTTTACAAATATTTAACACTGCTAATAATATAGCTGACTGACCAGATGAAGTCGCTACCGCCCCTACTCCCCCTTCTAGTTTAGAAAGTTTTTTTTCAAAATATTCATTTGTAGGATTACTAATTCTAGTATATATATGACCTTCTGCTTTTAAATTAAATAAATCTGCCAATAAATCTGGATCAGCATATTTATATGTAGTACTTTGTATTAATGGAGCTGAAATTGGATCTCCATCATTAGGAGTATATCCTCCTCTTATACAAATCGTTTCTTTATTATAATTTTTAACCATAAAAAAGCCTCCTTATTTTTAGGAAGCCTTTTATTAATTGCAACAAAAATTTGTACTGCATGCTCTTTTATCTTTCAGGAAATATATCCTGCAGGATTTAGCACAATTCTGACTTTATGTCAGCTGTTGCCAGGTTTCATAGGGCCAGTCCCTCCACCATTCTTAATAAAAGACTTTCTCTATTATTTATTTTTTATTAATATGATTATATTTACTTTAACTCTAATTAACAAGTTTATTATTTTATTTATATATAAATTTATTACTAATCATAAAGTATATTTAGATTTAGTTATTAAATAATATTTTGTTTAATTTTTAACATTTAATAATAAAACTTCGAAAATATTCTAAAATATTTACATACATGATTTCGGATAAAAAATAAAAAGTACAATAGATATATACAAAGGATTATATTTCCTCTTTACATATCTATTGTACTATATTTAATATAATAGTATTTTTTTGAGTATTTTTATTTATTATATTTTTTCTAACAGTTTATTTTATACATTAAAGTATTTAACTGCATTATTATAACAAATATTTTCTATTATCTCACCTAAGAAATCCATATCAGCTGGGTATTCTCCATTTTCAACTAGTCCACCTATGTAGTTACATAATATTCTTCTAAAATACTCGTGTCTAGTGTATGATAAGAAACTACGAGAGTCTGTAAGCATTCCAACAAATTGACTGATTAACCCTAATTGAGATAAAGCCATCATTTGTCTTTCCATTCCATCCTTTTGATCGTTAAACCACCATCCAGATCCAAATTGTATTTTTCCAGCTATTCCTCCACCTTGGAAGTTACCTATCATTGTTCCTAAAACTTCATTGTCTTTTGGATTTAGGCAGTATAATATAGTTTTTGGTAACTTATCTTCTGAATCTAAAGCATCTAGTAATCTAGACATTGGCATAGCAACTTCAGCGTCATCTATACTATCAAATCCTACATCTACGCCTAGTTTTTTAAACATTCTAGTATTGTTATTTCTTAGAGCTCCTACGTGTAATTGCATAACCATATCATGCTTGTGATACATCTTACCTAAGTTAACCATTGTTAATGTAGAGTATTTTTCAATTTCTTCTTGAGTTAAAGTTTCACCATTTAAAGCTTTTATAAGTATTTCGTTTACTTCTTCTTTGCTTGCATCTCTAAAATAAATTCTATCTAAACCATGGTCAGTTATTGAACATCCATTTTCAACAAAGAACTCAACTCTTTTTTCTAATACATTTAAAAGATCATCATAATTCTTTATTTCTGTATTTTCAGTTGCCCCTAATACTTTTATATACTCTGCAAAGCCTTCGTTACCTATTTTTACAGCTTTATCAGGTCTAAAGCTTGGTCTAACCTTACAGTCAAAGCTTTCATCCTTAGCAATAGCTATATGCCATTCTAAATTATCAGCTGGATCATCAGTTGTACCTATATATTTTACATTTGATCTTTCTATCATAGTTCTTGCACTAAAATCAGGACTTTGTATTATAGCATTACATCTATTCCATATTTCTTCAGCATTTTTTTCACTTAAAGTTTCTTCTATTCCAAAGTATTCTTTTAATTCTAAGTGAGACCAATGATATATAGGATTTCCTATTAAATATGGCATAGCTTTTGCAAACGCTTTAAATTTCTCGAAATCGCTTGCATTTCCAGTTATATACTCTTCTTCTATACCAAAACTTCTCATTGCTCTCCACTTGTAGTGGTCTCCACCTAACCATATTTCAGTTATGTTATTGTATCTTTTATTCTCTGCTATTTCCTTAGGGTTTAAATGACAGTGATAATCACATATTGGCATTTTAGCTGCGTGATTATGATATAAAGTTTTTGCAGTTTCAGTTTGTAATAAAAAATCTTTATCCATGAATTTTTTCATAATACCCTCCATTTGCATCTAGCCATTGTTGTAGATATGAATTATCTACAACAATGGCTTTTATTTTGGCAATATTTATATTTTAAATTTTAATTATTTATTTTTCTTATTTTTTTGTATAGCTTCTTGTATTCCGTTTATATATACAGCTCCTAAAGCTCTATCATATAATCCGTATCCTGGTCTTCCAGTTTCTCCCCATATCATTCTACCATGGTCTGGTCTGAAAGGTCCATCAAAGTCATAATCACAGTAAGCTTTTACTATTTCATAGAAATCTAATGATCCAGCTTCTGATAAGTGAGCAACTTCATTGAAACTACTGTCTCCAGTTATTTTAACATTTCTTAAGTGTGCGAAATGTATTCTATTTCTTTCTTGACCAAAGTGTTTTATCATTTCAACTACATCATTAGTTTTGCTAGCACCAAATGATCCTGTACATAATGTAACACCATTGTAGTAACTATCATATAAATTTAAGAATCTATCTAAGTTCTCAGAATTAGTTATTATTCTTGGTAATCCAAATATTCCCCATGGTGGATCATCTGGATGTATAGCCATTTTAACTTCTTCTTCTTCAGCAACTGGCATTATAGCCTTTATGAAGTACTCTAAGTTTTCCCATAATTTTTCTTCATCTACATCTTTATATTTATCAAGTAATGCACCTAATCCACCTTCACCATATGAAGTATCCCAACCTGGTAATTCTAATTCACCTAAGTTTGGATCCATCTTAGCTACATCAGCTTCGTCATATATTAAACAAGTTGATCCATCTTCTAATTCATATTCTAAATCAGAACGAGTCCAGTCAAATACTGGCATAAAGTTATAACATATAGTTTTTATTCCAGCTTTACTTAAGTTTCTTATTGTTTGCTTGTAGTTTTCTATATATTTATCTCTAGTTGGTAAACCTAATTTTATATCTTCATGTACTGGTACACTTTCTATAACGCTAAGTTCTAAACCAGCATCTTCTACAGTTTTCTTTAACTCTAATATTCTATCTAAAGGCCAAACCTCTCCTACTGGTATATCGTATATTGCTGTTACTATACCTTTCATTCCTGGTATTTGACGAATGTATTCTATTTTAACAGGATCGTCTTTTCCATACCATCTAAATGTCATTTCCATAACTGTTTCCTCCAAATTATAAATTTTATCTTTTTATATTTTGTAGACCATTCTTCATTAATGAAGTAACAGTCTGTTCGTCTACTATATTTATATCCCCTAATATCGAATGTTTTAGTGAACTTGCACAAATCCCAAATTCAATAATTTCCTCATGATTCATATCTTTTAATATTCCGTGTATTACTCCAGCAGTGAAGGCATCTCCTCCACCAACTCTATCTAAGATATCAAAATTATACTCATTTGATACTATAAGTCTTTCTCCATCAAATAAATAACCTTTTAAGCTATTATTATTAATTGAGTTTACTGTTCTTTTAGTACATGCTGCATATTTTAGATTTGGATATTTTTCAAATAATCTACTGTAAAGATCATTTAGATTTTCGTCAAATTCTAAACCTTTATCTTCAAATTGTAGTATATTTATCATATCCAAGTGACCTAAAAATGCTATATCTATAAGAGGCATTACTTCTTCTAGTACTTCTCTAGCTTCTTCTAAAGACCATAATTTTGCTCTGAAATTAGAATCATAAGATACTAGTATACCTCTTTGTTTACAAGCCTTTATAAAATCTATAGTGAATTCACGTAAACTCTTGCTTAATGCAGGTGTTATTCCAGACATATGTACAAAACCAACACCATCAAGTATTTTATCTATGTCAAACTCACTTTTATCTGCCATTGATATAGCAGAATATTTTCTATCATATATTACTTCTGTACTTCTTAATCCGTGACCAATTTCTGAAAAGTATATCCCTAATCTACCTTCTCCAGTAACTATATCACTTATATCTACATTGTAACCCCTAAATTTACTTAAAACTTTTTGGCCTAAATGATTATCTGGAAGCTTAGTAACAAATTTAGTATCATGACCAAACATTGAAAGGCTTGCTATTACATTAGCCTCTCCTCCTGAATACACGGCTTCAAAAGAATTTGATTGTAATATCTTTTGATTATTAGGAGGAGTCAGCCTTAACATTATTTCGCCAAAACCTAATATTTTTTTATTATTTAGCTTTAACATTTTATTAGCAGTTTCTTATTTTAGCTATTTTTTCTACAAATTCAGCAGCTAATTTTTCAATATCTTCTAAGCTACCTTTTATTAGAGAACTTCCTACTCCTACGCAAGAAACTCCCATTTTAAACCACTCTTCAACATTGTCTATATTAACACCACCAGTAGGCATTATTTCAACATGTGGTATAGGTGCTTTTACTGCTTTTACATATTTAGGTCCAAATACATCTCCAGGGAAAACTTTCACCATTTTATTACCTTTTTCTAAGGCATTCATTATTTCTGTAACTGTCATACATCCTGGGAAATAAGTAACACCCATTTCATGACAAACTGTATTTACTTCTTCATTGTATCCTGGACTTACTACATATTTTGCTCCAGCAAGTATTGAATCTTTTGCCATTTGTCCATTTAATACACTACCAACTCCGATTATTGCTTCTTCGTGGTCTTTGTATTCTGCTATAAGTTCATTTACATTAGGTATTGAGTAAGTAAGTTCTAATGCTTTCACTCCACCTTTTAAGCAAGCCTCTATATATCCTCTTGCTTCTTCATGACTTTTAGCTCTTAATACGGCTACTATACCTTCTTTTTTTATAGTTTCTAACATTGCCTTTTATCCCCCTATTTTTTATACACCTGAATAAGCTGAGAATGCTCCGTCTACTGGTATAACAACACCATTTACAAATCCTGAAGCTTCTTCACTTACTAAGTATAGTAAAGTTCCTAATAATTCATCAGCTTCACCAAATCTATCCATTGGAGTGCTGTTTAATATTTTAGCTGTTCTTGCAGTAGGTGTTCCATCTTCGTTAAATAATAACTTTTGATTTTGAGCAGTTACAAAGAATCCTGGTGCTATTGCATTAACTCTTATTCCTACTTTAGACATATGAACTGCTAACCATTGAGTAAAGTTACTTACTGCTGCTTTTGCACCTGAGTAAGCTGGTATCTTAGTTAATGGTGTGAAAGCGTTCATTGAAGATATATTTATTATTGTACACCCTTTTCTATTTATCATATCTTTAGCAAACTCTTGAGATGGAAGTAATGTTCCTAAGTAGTTTAAATTGAATACGAATTCAACACCTTTTTGATCTAAGTCAAAGAATGTTGTTAATTCATCATTTGCTAAATCTTCTTCTAATAAGTATTCGTTAGTTGTTGTTCCTTTAGGATGGTTTCCACCAGCTCCATTTATTAGTATGTCACATGGACCAAATTCTTTTAATATTATTTCATGAGCTCTCTTTAAGCTTTCTTTATCTAAAACATTACAATCTATTCCTATTGCTTGTCCTCCATTAGCTCTTACTTCTTCTGCTTTTCTATCGCAAGACTCTTGTCCTAATGAAAGTATAGCTACTTTTGCACCACAAGCTGCTAAAGCATCTACCATAGCACCGCAAAGCACTCCTGCTCCACCTGTTACTACACAAACTTTATCTTTTAAATCAATACTAAATGGTAATTTCATTTTTACTCCTCCTAAGAACTTTTTATTATACTTGTATACTAGCACACAAAAAGAAATAATTCAACATTTTTTTAGGAAATCTTTTTCATTTTTGCATGAATATTAATAAAATAACTTTTTATTTTATATACAAAAACTCTTTACCTTAAAGTATAGATTTTAAGATAAAGAGTTTTTCAGTCTACTTTTTGTTTTTTATATATGATTTAAGATCTTCTCTTTCTTCTATCATTAAATCCCAATCTTTTACTGGTGATTTTATATGACATTCTATAACTTTATCTAAGTCTTCTAAAGATTTATTTTTTATCATTTCTAAATATACTTTATGTTGCTCTACTATTTGTTGTTTATTAGAGTTCATCTCTGATAATAATCTCATTCTATTGTAATGAGTACTTAAACTTGTTATACTATCCCAAATATGAACTTTATTTGTTCCTAAAAATAATAACTTATGGAACTCTTTGTCTAATTTATGAAATTCTATATCATTATCTTCTTGATTTATAATTAAACTTTGAGCAAATATATTTTTTTCTAATTCAATCAATAAATTTTCTGGAAAATTTATACAAGCCTCTCTTAATACTTCTTTTTCTAAAGTATATCTCATAAATACCGCTTCTTCGATTAAATTCCAATCCATTAAAGATATATACGTTCCTGACTGAGGCTTAACTTCTATAAGATGCTCTGATTTTAATCTCATTAAAACTTCCCTTATTGGAGTTCTTGATATATTTAATTTTTGCGATAAATCTGATTCGCTTAGTAAATCCCCCGGTTTTAACTCAATAGACATTATATTGTCTTTTAATACCCTATATGCATAATCTTTTCCCGTTTCTTTATGTTTTTTTTCGTATAGTTTCACTATAATCTCTCCATACCTATATATTTAGGATTCTATCCTATAAACGTTTTATTGCACAATACTTTTATTATACCATAAAAGTTATATTAATGCTTTATTTGATATTAATATAACTTTTTATATTAGCATAAAACTCTATATCTCCCCTTAAAATAAGATAATTATTTTTTTAACATACTAGTATGTTATCATATATATTTTCATTTATCAATATTTTTACGTAGTATAATTGGAAAATAATAAAAAAAATAAGGTAGTATATCCCTTATTTTTAAATTTATTTATTCGCAACAACAATCATAATCATTATCGCAATTGTTATTCAGTAAAAATAAAATAAATATTATAAGTATAATCCAAATTAAAGCATTATTTTGTTCTAAAAATCCACCACAATTATTACTTGAAAGAGCAAAAAATATAATTACACCAAAAATCAGAAAAACTATCATAGGATTATCGTCTATAAAATCAAAACCTCTTACTAAATCACTTATTTGGCTCATATATACCCTCCTTATATATGTATTATTATATTTCCTCCATGATATAATATATGCTTATATTTTATACTCTGTGCTTGTACTTAATTATTCTAAAGTTTTATACTAAGATTTACATGCCTTATACTTACCTATATTTACATCAGTATTATTTTAATGTTATATTTATAATATATTTTCTATTTTTTTACATTATATGTTTGGATAATTTATAGGAGGATAATAAATGATAAAAAAGAATTTATTTATGTCTATAGCTGTAACTTCTGCTGTTCTAGCTATAAATAGCTCTGAAGCAAGTGCAGCCCAGATAGGTGTGGTTAACACCAGTGCTTTAAATGTTAGAAGTGGTGCTGGTACAAATCATTCTATTATAGGCAAACTTTATAAGGGCGATAAAGTTGATATTTTAGATAGTTCTAATGATTGGTATAAAGTTAAACTTTCTAATGGTACAATTGGTTGGTCTAGTTCTCAATATATAGATACGAATCATAGCGCAAACTCTCAAAATAATGGTACGGTTAATACTTCTGCACTTAATATTAGACAAGGCGCTGGCACAAACTATTCTATTATTGGTAAACTTTACAAAGGCGATGTTGTTAATATTCTAAGCTCCTCTAATGGATGGTATAAGATTGAATTATCTAATGGATCTACAGGTTGGGTTAGCTCTCAATATATTACTTTAAATGATTCATCTTCTGATTCTGCTAATACTCCTTCTGATTCTGAAGATAGTACAGTAACTAATAAAAAAGGTACGGTTAATACTTCTGCACTTAATATTAGACAAGGTGCTAGTACAAACTACTCTATTATTGGTAAACTTTACAAAGGCGATGTTGTTAATATTTTAAGTTCCTCTAATGGGTGGTATAAGATTAAATTATCTAATGGATCTACAGGTTGGGTTAGCTCTCAATATATTACTTTAAATGATTCATCTTCTGATTCTGCTAATACTCCTTCTGATTCTGAAGATAGTACAGTAACTAATAAAAAAGGTACGGTTAATACTTCTGCACTTAATGTTAGACAAGGTGCTAGTACAAACTACTCTATTATTGGTAAACTTTACAAAGGCGATGTTGTTAATATTTTAAGCTCCTCTAATGGGTGGTATAAGATTAAATTATCTAATGGGTCTACAGGTTGGGTTAGCTCTCAATATATTACTTTAAATGATTCATCTTCTGATTCTGCTAATACCCCTTCTGATTCTGAAGATAGTACAGAAATTAATAAAAAAGGTACGGTTAATACTTCTGCTCTAAATGTTAGACAAGGCGCTGGTACAAACTACTCTATTATTGGTAAACTTTACAAAGGCGATGTTGTTAATATTTTAAGCTCCTCTAATGGGTGGTATAAGATTGAATTATCTAATGGATCTACAGGTTGGGTTAGCTCTCAATATATTACTTTAGGAACGCTTCCTTCTGATGATACAAATAATGATTCTACAAACAGTACAAATCCAAATAAGATTGATGCTGTTATAGATTTAGCTAAAAAACAAATAGGTAAACCTTATGTTTGGGGTGCAACTGGGCCTGATTCGTTTGATTGTTCTGGTCTTACTAGCTATGTTTATAAGAATGCTGCAAATATTTCATTACCTAGAACTTCTAGTGAACAAGCTAAAGTTGGCGATACTATAAGTAAAAGTGATTTAATGCCTGGAGATTTAATATTCTCAAGTACCAATGGAACTGGTAATGTTAGCCATGTTGGTATTTATATAGGAAATAATGAAATGATTCATTCTCCAAAACCTGGACAAAATGTTCAAATTGTAAAAATAAATACTACTTATTGGAATAATGTGTACTTACATGCAAAAAGAGTTTTATAAATAAAAAAATGCTGATTCAAAATTGAACCAGCATTTTTTATTATTATTTTTCTTCATAAAAATTAACGTTTTTTATAACTATATCTATAGTTCCATTTTCATTTTGTCTAACACTATATTTCATTGGATCTTCAAAATCAGATAAATTACCTTTTATATCAAATCCATTATCTGTTCTTATACTTCTTTTCTTAAGCTTTTTTTCAACCCATTTTTTATCTATATTAAAACTTTCATCTAATCCTTTATCTTCTAAGTGCTCTTTAAAACTTTCTTTTAACTCATCATCATTTAAATTGCTTTCAATAAAATCTTGAACATTTATTTCTTGCTTTTCTTTTAAAGTATAATTAAGTACACTTCTTATATCTTCTGCTTTTTTTATATCATTACTTAAAGCATTAGTTATCCAGCTTTCTGCTGTATTCTTAAATACTTTAGTTTTATATTTATCATCATCAACTTTTTTTGCATTTAAAAATTCAGAAACAAATTTAGATTCACTTCCTTCTTTTTCAGCATCTTTATCCAAAACTCTTAAGTGATATTCATCATTTATACCATTTGTTCCAACTATAGCCGCTTGTTTTTGTCTTCCCGTTTCAGGTATACCTATCTCATTACTTACCATCTGTATATTAAACTTCTCATCTAGTAATTCTATAGAATGTGTATATAATCTTTTATAGTCTAGTTTTACTATTCCAACATACTTCTCATCTTTTACTGTATATAAACATATAGCTAAATCGCAAGACTCTATTTCTGCATTTATTTTCATTACATCAAAAAGATATGCTGCTATTTCTTTTGAGTTTTGTAAAAATGTATTTTCATCATATATTATTTGCTCACAACAGTTTTTTATTAAGTTATCATTATAATTTTTGAAAACTGCTTTTCTTAGGTCATCATCCTTAGCTACTCTATTCATTACTTTTTGGAAAAACTTATCTACTTCAGGACTTATTCTTCCTTCATAATCATTTAATATTGGAGTATCATTATTTTTGTCCAGTACATGTATTATAAACTTATGTATTACCATAATCTCACCTCTATCTTAATTTTTCTATTAAATCCTTCATATCATTTGGAATTTCTGCCTTAAACTCTAAAATCTCCTTAGTTCTTGGTTGCATAAATTCTAAGCTATATGCATGAAGTGCTTGTCTATTTATTAGGTCTTCATTCACATAACCGTATAGCTCATCTCCTATTATACCATGTCCAATAAAATTCATATGAACTCTTATTTGATGTGTTCTACCAGTTTCTAGTTTTACCTCTAAAACTGTAGCATTATTTAATCTTTCCAATACTTTATAATGAGTTACAGATGCTTGACCTCTTTCATCAACAACTCTTTTTATACTATCTTCAGTAGGTCTATATATTGGCTGATTTATAGTTCCTTCATCATTTTCAACTACACCATTTACAACTGTTATATATCTTTTAATAACCTTATCATCACTCATATCTTTTGATAGTACATGGTGAGCATAAGCATTCTTTGCAACTATAACAAGACCAGAGGTATTCATATCTAATCTATTTACAAATCTTACCTTTACTTTTTCATTCTTTTTTATTATGTAATCAGTTACACCATTTGCAATAGTTTTATCAAAATGACTTTTAGTCGGGTGAACCACCATAAAAGGCGGCTTATTTACCATAATTATATCAAAATCATCATATATTATGTTTAAATTTAAATCTTGAGGCTCAAAATTAGCCATATCTTCATCTATTCTAACTTCTATTAAATCTCCCTTTACTATATTCGAGCTTAGCTTTTTAAATTCTCCATTTACTAATACCGATTTTTCTCTTTTCATTTTTGATAGGGATCTTACTGAGAAATTTAATTTATCTAATAATATCTCTTTTAAGGTTAAATCTTCTTCATTTATATATGATATTAAATTATACTTTTGATCTTTTTTATTAAACAAGTCTACACCTACTCTCAAATTTTATAACATTATATATTTTACACTATTTTTAAATATTAGATAATACATTTTAAGATTTCTTTATATAGTTTATAATTAATGTAGTAAAAATCACAATGTATAAATAATAGATATAAAAAAGTAGCCCATCTAAATTTCTATATAGGCTACTTTTATAATAAAATTTCATTATAGTTTTTAATTTTATAGTTGGAACATTTGCTACATATTCTAAAAAGTACCTAATATTCCATACTATTCATTTCATACCCCTTACATACATCAACCCATTTAGCACAATTTGAGTATTTGCTAAGTTCTTCACAAGTAAGCTCTATTGATGAATTACTACTTCCTGCTGCTGGAAACACCGTTTCAAATCTTTTCATTGATTCATCTAAATATACGCTTATGTTATTTTTTAATGCAAATGGACAAATACCTCCAACTGCATGTCCCGTGAATTCTAATGCTTCTTCTGGAGTTAACATCTTAGCTTTACATCCAAATTCAGCTTTAAATTTTTTGTTATCAATTTTTGTATCTCCTGCTGCTACTACTAGTATCGCACTATCATTAATTTTAAAAGAAAGTGTTTTTGCAATTCTTGCAGGTATAACGTTAAGAGCCTTCGCTGCTAATTCAACTGTTGCACTAGATACTTCATGCTCCACCACATCATTTTCTTTATTAAATTGCTTAAAATATTCTCTTACTTCTTCTATTGCCAAATCTAACATCTCCTTTATAAAACCAATTGTAATATACTAATTATTCTTAATTTTATAAAAATTTATACAATATTTCAACTACTTAATATATAACTATAATAATTTTATAACTAGAATCATTATATAAAAGGTTATACCTATAAATCCTACTACTATTTCTACGATTATAATCTATTTGATCCTCCTTCTAAGTTTTAATTATCATAATAAGCATCTCTGATAATTAGAGTAAAGCATAAAACTATGTTAATTTATTATCTTTTCTATGAAATATCTAAATTATGTTATAATACAAAGTATAAAGAGGTGGAAAGATGAAAAGAATTATAACTATAAACTCAAACCAAGTGCATAAATCTATTGAGACTAGAGGTTTATTAAAAGAAAAACTTATCAATGCAGGATTTGATGTATGCTACGATTTTCATCCCAACACAGAACTTATTATATCAATAGGTGGCGACGGTTCTTTCTTAAAGACAGTTCATGATTTTGATTTTCCAGAAGTACCTATTGTAGGAATTAATACTGGTCATCTTGGCTTCTTTCCAGAAATATCTCCTAATGAGATAGACAAGTTTATAGAAGCTTATTTAAATCATGATTATGTTATAGAAGATGTTCCTGTTCTTCAGGCTAGTGTCTGTAGCAATAAAAGTTGCTGTGATGTTTTTGCTATTAATGAGGTAGTTGTAAAAGGGGATAAGTCAAGGACTATACATCTTAACCTAAAGGTTAATGATAGACATATACAAAATTTTAGTGGCGATGGAATGATAGTTTCAACTCCTACAGGATCCACTGCTTACAATTATGCTGCTGGTGGAAGTATAGTTGATACTAGTATAGAGTTAATGCAGTTAACTCCACTTTATCCAATAAACACTAATGCATATAGATGTTTTACATCTAGTATAATTTTTTCAATCGACTCTATTATAAAAATTGCACCTGAATATAGATTTGAAGATTCTATATTAATAGTGGTTGATGGAGTTGAATATAGATTTAATCAAATTTCAGATATCAAAATTTTTGCATCAGATATTAAAATTAGTTTGCTTAGAATGTCTAATTATGAATTTTGGAGTAGAGTATCTGAAAAGTTCTTATAAATTTACTAAATATACATAGGAGGAATTACAATGAAAATAGGCGTAATGAGTGATACTCATGGAAGTTTAGAATATTTTGAGAAGTCTATAAAAACGTTATCTGACTGTGATGTATTACTTCATGGTGGTGATATTCTTTACCATGGACCAAGAAATGATTTACCTAAAGACTATAACCCTAAAGGAGTAATAGAAAAGTTAAATAACTTGAATAATATACTTATAACAAAAGGAAATTGTGAAGCTGATGTTGATCAAATGGTTATTAACCATCCTATTCAAAGCCCTTATGTAATAAGTCAATTTGGAGAATTAAGAATCTTATTAACTCATGGCTATACTGACTCTAAAGAAGAAACTATAAAAAAAGCTAAAAGTATGGGCGCAGATATATTAATCCTTGGACACACTCATGTTAAAGAATTATACTTTGATGAGTCTCTAATGGTTTTAAATCCTGGAAGTACCTCTATTCCAAAAGATGGTACTCATTCAGTTGCTACAATTGAAATAATAGAATCTGGTGAAGATGAGTTAGAATTAGATTTTAAATTTATAGATTTAAATACAGGTAAATTTATAGAATTATAGTTAAATTTGTTTATTATAAAAAGGTAGCTTAAAATATGCTACCTTTTCTTTATTATCTACTTGCAAAATTTTCTGCTATTTTAATTATTAATTTTGAGCATTTCTCTATGGCATCAATAGAAACACATTCATTTTTACTGTGGAAGTTTAATCCTCCTGTAAATATATTAGGACAAGGCAATCCTTCATATGATAATCTTGCACCATCCGTACCACCTCTTATAGGAACTATATTTGGTGTTATGCCTAACTCTTGCATTGATTCTTTTGCAATATCAACTATAAACTTAACTGGTTCTACCTTTTCTTTCATGTTATAGTATTGATCTTTTAAATCTAAATTTATTCTATTATCGTATTTTATATTTAATTTCTCTATAACATCTACCATATAAGCTTTTCTAGATTCAAATTTTTCTTTATCATGATCTCTTATTATATAAATCATACTAGCTTCTTCTACACTTCCATTTATATCATTTAAATGGTAAAATCCTTCATAATTTTCTGTAGTTTCTGGTCTTTCGTTACTTGGAAAAGAATCTGCTATCTCACATGCTATATGAAGAGCATTTATCATTTTATTTTTTGCTGATCCTGGATGAACGTTTCTTCCTTGAATAGTTATTGTTGCACCTGCTGCATTAAAGTTTTCGTATTCAAGCTCTCCTTCCATTCCTCCATCTATTGTATATGCATATTTTGCACCAAATTTTTCTACATCAAAGAAATCTGCACCTCTACCAACTTCCTCATCAGGAGTAAATCCTATTTTTATATCTCCATGTTTAACTTCTGGATGATCTATTAAGTATTCTACTGCCGTCATAATTGCTGTAATACCAGCCTTGTCGTCTGCTCCTAACAAAGTTGTTCCATCAGTTACAATTATATCCTGTCCTTTTAATTTGCTTAATTCTGGATAGTCTTTTACATATGTAATTATATTTTTTTCTTCATTTAGAACTATATCCTTGCCATCATAATTTTTTATAACTCTTGGCTTAACATTTTTTCCTGTAATATCTGGAGCTGTATCTAAATGTGATATAAATCCAATTGTATCTACACTATCTATATTTCCTTTTAATGTTGCCATTACATAACTATTTTCATCTACATTAGCATCCTCTAACCCTAATGCTTTTAATTCTTCAACTAAATGCTTAGCAAATACTCTTTGACCCTCTGTTGATGGACAAGCATGATTTTTAGGATCTGCTGTAGTATCAAACTTGACATATTTTAAAAATCTCTCTGTTACTTTTTCCCTCATCTAAACGCCTTCTTTCTTATGTTTAATAATTTTATATTTATTATTTACTATTATCTACAAAATTTCAACTTTTTTTAATATATCATGCATTGCTACTAGACCTAAACAAAAAATTATACCTATTATACCTTTAATCTGAATACCTACAAATATAGCAATAACTGTAGCTAAAGGGTTTAAACCTATATGGGTAGATACTAATTTAGGTTCGAGTATCTGTCTTATTATAGATAATACAAAGAATACAATACTTATAGATATTGCTACAAAATAATTATCCACTATTAGATTGTAAATTATTATAGGTACAAAGATTACTACTATACCTAAGAATGGTATCAAATCTAAAAGACCTCCAATTATACCTAATATAAATCCATATGGCACTCCAAATATACTAAAACTTCCCCATATAACTAAAAATGTTATACTCATAAGTATTGCATATGCTTTTATATACCCTAAAATTGAAAATCTAATTTCTTTTTTTATATTCTTAACTTTAACTCTAGCACTATCTGTAAACATATCATAAAACCAATATTCTATTTTATCTATATCTTTTGCAATAAAATATGTTGATATAAATAATGTTATAATTAGTATGATAATATACGGTATTGAACTTGCAAAATTAATAATATTACTCAAGAAACTTTTAGATATATTAACTAACTCAGAGCTATACTTTCCTATAACCTCCTCTAAATTAAAGTTAGATATTTCCATAAAGCTTTCTAAATACTCGCTTGCTTGATTAATCAAAGCTGAAACCATATTGTTTATATCATTATAATTTGCATCAATATGATTTAAAAATGTTATTAGCTGCCTTGTTCCTGACATAACTAATATAGTAGTAATACCTATTGCAATTGCTACACCTACAAAACTTAGCACTAATGTCGATATCCCTTTATTAATATGTAATTTATCTTTTAGCTTTTGAGAGATTGGATTTATAATTAATGCTATAACTAGTCCAATAAAAAATGGGGCTATATATGGAAATGTTTTATAAATAAATATAAAACACAAGCTATATATAATAAAAAAAATAGCATTACTTTTTAATTTTTTCAAAAAATATCTGTTTAATACTTCCATATCCTCATCTCCTTTATTTAAAATTATATACTTTTTAATAGTATAGTATACAAATAAAACACTGCTAAATGCAGTGTTTTATTCTATTTATGTGAATATTCTTATCTTCATTATTCTGTTCTTTTCAAGACTTTCTATACAAAATCTTATATTGTCAAATTCAATAACTTCATTTTCATCAGGTATGCGACCTATGTGACCAATTATAAATCCTCCAATAGAATCAAATTCTTCGGACTCTAATCTAATTCCTATCATTTCATTAACATCACTTATTCTGGTGCTTCCTTCAACTATATATTCATCTTCTTTTATTACTTGTATCTCTTCATCTTCTTCATCATACTCATCATCTATATCACCAACAATTACTTCAACTAAGTCTTCTATTGTTATTAATCCAGCCGTTGCCCCATACTCATCTACAACTATTGCCATTTGACTTTTATCTTTTTTCATCTCTTCTAAAAGTTGAGTGATTTTCTTAAACTCATATGTGAAAAAAGCTTCTCTTACATAATCTTTTATATTAAAGTTATCAATTTCATCATCTTCTAAGAAGACTACATCCTTTATATTAAGAATTCCTATTATATTGTCTATTGATTCTTCATATACAGGTAACCTACTTAACTTTTCATTTTTAAATAAATCCATTATTTCATCATAAGTATCCTCTACATTTATAGCTATAATATCTAATCTTTGAACCATAGCTTCTTTAGCTTGCATGTCACCAAACTGGAATACATTATTTATTATTTCTCTTTCTTCAATTTCTAGTACTCCTTCTTCATGGCTAACATTTACCATAGTCTTTAGCTCTTCCTCTGTTATATAAGGTTGAATACCTTTATCTTGAACTCCTAAAATCTTAAAAATTACCTTTGTTATTATATTAAATATCCATACTACTGGTTTTAATATAGTTATTATAATTTTTATTGGTCTTGAAACTAATAAAGCCACTTTTTCAGTGTTATTAACAGCTATAGTTTTAGGAGTAATCTCACCAAATATTAGCACTAATATAGTCATAACTGCAGTTGCTATAGGTACACCCTTTTCTTGGAATATAGATAAAAATAATGATGTTGATATAGACGTTGCAGCTATATTTACAACATTGTTACCTACTAATATAGATGTTAAAAGATTATTAGAATCTTCAATTAAAGAGCCTACTAGTTTAGCACCTTTAATACCTTCTTCTTTCATGTATCTTATCCTTATTTTGCTTAAAGACATTAAAGCAGTCTCTGATGCAGAGAAAAAACCTGATGCTACTAATAATATCGCTAATAATACTATTTGAATCAAATTACTACTGGTCGAATCCAACCTTTACCACACTCCTAATTTCTGTTTTTTAATATTTAGTATAATGTTAGTATTAATTATAACACAATAGTCTATCTTTTGAAAACAGCACAATTCTTATAAGATTATTCCATAATATTATACCCTTATAATAATTATAAATATTTATCAAAATTAACTTTATCAATAAATCTTCAATATTATTTTATAAATAAAATGCTATTTTATTTATAAAATAATATTTTTTACTAATAATATTGAATAAGAGCTTTAATTTTATATGGAGGTAAAATATGAAAGATTTATTAGATAAGGGTGCTGTATTGCAAAGGGACAAAGAAACTTATGCTATTGCACCTCATATTCCAGCTGGTTTAATTTCATCTGACCAACTTAGAAAGCTAGCTGATGTTGCAGATAAATATAAAGTAAGTGCAATTAAAGTTACTGCTGCTCAACGTATAGCTTTAGTTGGTTTAAAAGAAGAAGATATCGATAATGCCTGGAATGATTTAGGAATGAAGCCTGGTGCTGCAATAGGATTATGCGTTAGAAGCATTAAAACTTGTCCTGGTACTACTTTTTGCAAAAGAGGATTTAGGGATTCTGTTAAACTAGGATTGGAATTAGATGATAGATATCATGGAATGAACTTGCCTAATAAACTTAAAATTGGTGTAAGTGGTTGTCCTAATAGTTGCGCTGATAATCACACTCGTGATATTGGTTTAATGGGTATGCCTAAAGGTTGGACAGTATTTGTCGGTGGTAAAGGAGGTACAATACCTAGACTTGGAAATAGGCTCATAATGAATGTACCTGATGATAAAGTTTTAGACATAGTTGATAAAATCGTTAGAGTTTATTCAGAAAATGCCAAAGGTAAAGAGAGATTAGGATCTTATATTGATAGAATTGGACTTGATGAATTTAAATCTATTGTTAATTTAGACCATTTTCTACAATAAGTAATTTTTCTTTGCATTTTATGTCACATTTTTCAGTTTATGCATATAATATATCAAGAGAAACTTAATAAGGTTTCTCTTAAATAAAACTAAATAGCATGATATCAAAACTCCTGTTAATATTCTAAAATGAGCGGATAAAAAAATATAATAATTTCTTTCCCTTAAACTTAAGTCACCTATTCTTCCCCCCTTGTTTAGGTGACTTTTTTATTTAATAATGTATAATATTATCTTATTTGTAAATAATTATATATGAGAGCGGAAATTATATATCTCTCCCCCTAATAAGTATATATAGGCATCTACAACTTCCCCCTTGTAGATGCCACTTTTTTTATATTAACTATATTCAATTTTTACTTTTGAACCAGATCCTGCTTCGCTAGATGTAACTACTAATTTTACTGGAACTCTATTTTTTAACTCTTCAACATGACTTATTATACCTACACTTAATTTATCACTGTGTAATCTTTCTAAAGATTGCATTACAATATCTAGTAGATCACTATCTAAAGACCCAAATCCCTCATCTAAGAAGAAAAATTCTAATGGTGCACTTCCCTTTAATTGTATTTGAGATGATAGCGCTAATGCTAATGATAAAGAAGTTAAGAATGTTTCACCACCAGAAAGCGTATCAACACTTCTTCTTTCTCCTCCATTGAAATTATCTCTCATTACAAAGTTTAGCTTTTGGTCAATCTCTAGAGCATATCTTCCTTTTGTAATTGATTCTAATCTTTTCGATGCTTCTAATGCTATATATTTTAATTGATTTGTTGCTACATATTCCACAAATCTATTACCTTGAATAATCTTGTCTAAATCTTCAAGTAAGTCTACCTTATGTTGTACTTTTTTCAATAACTTAGTAATTTCTTTTATTTTATCTAAGGAATCTTTTAAGCTATTTAATATATTTTCTTTTGCACCAATCTCTTTAGATATACTGTTTATTTCTATCTTAAGTATATATATATTATTTTTTAACTCTTCAAACTCTTCTTTTTTAATTAGTCTACCTGCTAATTTATGTTTCAAATCTTCGATTTTAGATATTAATATTCTTTGCTCTTCTTCATATTCTAAAATTTCTTCTAATAATCTTTTTTTATGGTCATATTCGAGTAAAGCTCTTTTAACTGCATATATATTTTCAAACTTATTATCACTTAGTAATTGATTAAGTGTCTGTTCTTGTATCTTATGATGGTCTTTGGCAGTTTTTAATCTACCCTCTATATTTTTTTTATCTCCTAAGCATGTTTCATACTCAATTCTTTGGATTTCTAATTTATTTTTTAATTCAACCTCTAATTTATTTATATTTTCTACATAATCTTCAAGTTTTTGTAGTAATTCTTTTGCTGATTCACCTTTTGTTATAGAAATAAAATCTCTATATTTTTCATCTCTAAATCTACATTTTTCAGCGTATAACTCTCTAGCCTTTATAAGCTCTAGTTCTGTTTTATGTATCTTATTATCTAAAGATTTAATTTCATTTTCTGCATTATCTTTAGATGAAACTAAAACAGTATATTCTGAATTAATACTTTCTATTTCCTTTTCATTTAAGTTAATTTCTTCTACTTTAGAACTTAAATTAGATACTTTAACAATTGCCTTTAAACTTAAATATTCATTTTTAACATTTTGATATTTCAATTCTATTTCTTCTAAATCTGACTTTATCTCTTTAATAGATTTTCTATAACTATTTATTTCTTCTAATATTTTAACTTCATCTTTTTCTATCTTACTTTTTTCTTCTTTAAGTTTACTTATTCTTTCCTCTATAGATTCTTTTTCCTCATTCCAATTTTGAACACTATTCTTTAATAACTCAAGAATTCTGTTTTCTGATTCTAATTTACTAGAAAGATCTATAGACTTTAGCTCTCCTACTTTTCCTTTTAACTCTTTTAGCTCTTTTGATTTAATTTTCTCCCCTGATATATACTCACTATTTTTTAAATTTAACTCTTCTAAGTTTGTTCTAAGTGTTCTATCAATTTCTTCGTAATGTTCTAGTTTACTTTTAACAAAATTAATTTCCTCATTTTTATTTATAAATTCTATATTTTCATGATGTTTTGATCCACATACTGGACATGGCATATCAGGCTTTAAATCTTTTCTAAGTTCTGATGCTAAGTTTAAATATTTTAATCTTTCAATTTCTTTTTCTAAATCTTGAATTTCTTTTCTGTTTACCTCTACTCTTTCGCTTATAACATCAATTTCTCTATTATTATTATATTTTTTTTCTAAAATGATATTTATTTCATCCTGAAGTATATTTATTTTTTGTTCATTTTCTTTTACTGTATTATATGTATTTTTCAATTCACTTATATACTCAGTTTTAGACAAGATTTCTTCATTTGTTCCAGGACATTTTTTTATCAAAGCAGCTTGAGATATAACTAAATCATCTAACTTAGAATTTGTACTAATCCTATCTTTTTCTATATACTTACTCTTTAAATTTAACTCCTCAACTTCTTTGGTTAAATTATTCAATCTATCTTGCTTTTGAGATTTTTCTTCTCCTAATTTTAAATATTCTTTTTCATAATCATATGCTAAAAATATTTTTTGCTTTAAGTCTGCACTTATTTTTAATTTATTAATTTTATCTTCTTTTTCTTTAATATTTTTAACTATTACATCTCTTTTTGCTTCGACATCTTTTTTCTGTATTTCAGAGATTTTCTTTTCTTTACTTAGGCCAATACCTCTTTCTTTCATTTCCTTTATTTCTTCATTTATAATATTTAGTTCTTCCTCTATTTTTAGAGCATTATTTAATTTTTCTTTATGTTCCATTAATCTTGGCATTTTTTCATCTTTTGTTTTATAAGCTTCTTCATATCTATTTTTAGTTATTGTAAGTTCTTGATTTAAAATACCTAAGTTTCTTTCTATTTCTTCAATCTTTAATGAATCATCATTTATTTTCTTTTCTAATTCTTGAACTATATATATGCTAGGATTAACTCTCTCTGCATTTTCAGCATTTTCTAACTGAACTTTTTTATCCTTAATATCATTTTGCTTTAGGTCTAATTCTTTTTTTCTTACCTCATAGCTTTCTAATTTTGTTTGTTCTTCATAAATTTCTTTACTCTCTTCATATAATTTTTGAGTTTCATCTAATTTTTCATGTTTATTTTTTTCATTTTTCTTTAAGTCTTCTAACTCTTTTAAGGTATTATCATATAGTTCGGGGCTGATACCTTCAAATTGACTCATTTTTGTATTTAAATCTCTTAGATCTAAATTGGCTTCATTTTTTCTTTTTCTTACTTTATCAATAAGCCCTCTCCCATACTTTTCAAGATTAAATATCCTTTCAAGCATATCTCTTCTATCTGATCCTGTTAGCTTTAAAAATTCATTAAATTTTCCTTGTGGTAAAACTACAGATCTTGTAAAATCATTTGCTGTTAACCCTACAACTTGAGTTATCTTGTCATTTACATCCTTTGCTTTATCTGCAAGTATTATTTCTGTACCATCATTTTGTTTTTCTATTAGTCTTGCATAAGTGGTTTTAGTTCCACCAGCTTTACTTCTTCCTATAATTCTAGTTACTTCATACCTTCTTTTAGTATTTTTACCCCCTATTTCAAACTCATAAGTTACTACAGCTTCTTTACAAGAACTATTTATAAACTCTTTTGTATTTCTAGATATATTTCCATACATAGCTATAGTTATTGCATCAAGTATAGTAGATTTACCACTTCCAGTATTTCCAAATATACCAAATAAACCTCTATCTATAAGTTCCTCAAAATTTATCACTTGTTCATCAGTATAACTATTTAATCCACTTAATGTTAATTTAATTGGTCTCATTTTCCAAATCACCTTCTTCACTGATTATGTCTAAGAATAAATCCATAAGTTCACCTCTTGGTTCAAGTCCTGTACTAAATTGATAAAACTCCTTAAACAATTCACCCATAGATTTTTCTTTAACATCAATTTCTTCTTCTTCATATTCTGAAGTTATTATTGGTCTTATTTCAATGATATCATCTAATAAATCTTTCATTTGTTTTATCTCTGATTGATTTATTACATGCTCTGTCTTTATCTCAAAGTAAGACCATATGTCCCTATCTTTATTGTCTTCACATATTTTTATAGCTTCTTCAACTCCATTACATTTAAATACTTCTATTGGCTTATAATTTTTAAAGTATATACTTTGTATAATAGGTGTTTCTCCTGCTTTAATATCTACTATGTTTGCACCTTTTGCATAACTTCTTTCATCCTTACTATACTGAAGTGGTGAACCAGAATAATATGCATTTAATCTATGGGATGCCTTTTGTGGTTTATGTAAATGACCTAATGCTATATATTGAGCTTTAGTCGGTAGATCTTTTTTTTCTACTAATAAACTACCTCCAAGCTGTATAGGTCTTTCAGAATCAGTTTCTTCACCACCAACTACAAAAATATGTGATACAGCAATATTTATAGTATCATCCTCAAAATTTGATTCTAATTCTCTAAATATTTCCCCCACCCTCTGAGAATATGTTTGCTGAGCTTCCTCATCGTTAGAAGGATTTCCAATAGCTTCATTTAGTCTTTTTTCACTTGGATAAGGAAGGGTGATTATAGTTGCCCTTTCTCCATCAATATCTATTTTTAAACAACCTTCTTTAGCTTCTATGATTTCAAATCCTTTGTATTTTGCTTTTTCTGTAAAACTCAAAGGATAACCTAAAATTATTATTCCTTGCTCATGAGTAAGTGGTGTTATAGCTGCTAATCTTTCTGGATTATCATGATTTCCTGAAATAACTAATACACATCTTTCTCCATTATTAGCTAATCTTGATACCGTTTTATAAAATAATTTTTCTGCTTTAGCAGGAGGGTTTGATGTGTCATATACATCCCCTGCTATAATAACCATATCTATATCATTATCGTCTACAAGCTTTACAAAATCATCGCAAAATTTTTCTTGTTCTTCAAGTCTAGAATGACCCTCTAGGCTTTTGCCTAGATGCCAATCTGATGTATGAATAAATTTCATATGTATCCTCCCTTAGCTATATCTTAATATGATATAGCTTCATCTATACCAAATAAATAAATACACTTTTCCTTAACTCTTTTACCTGTAAGCTTTTCTAAAGCTTCAGAATAGAGTTCTAATTGCTTTTCATATCGACTTATTACCTTCTCTTTGTTTTCATCATTTACAAAATCAGTTTTATAATCTAGTAATACTATTTCTCCATTTTCTTCAAAATAAGCATCTATTATACCTCTTACCATTAAAGTTTCTTCGTCATAAGTATTATTCTCACCTTGTAATAAGTCATCATAAATATATACATCTTTCATCTTTACCTGAGTGTATATAGCTTGCTCTCTTTTTAGAAAATCTGAATTTAGCATTCTTTTACCTATACTAGATTTGAAGAAATTATATATTTTAAATGAATTTATAACTGATGATTGCTTTTTAGTTATTATTCCTTTTTTAATAAGTAATTCTATCTGTTCTTTAATTTCATAAACAGTATTTACTTTATTTAGATCCAATACTTGCATAACTAAGTGAACTATAGTGCCTCTTTCGGCACCACCTATTTTTTCTTTTTCTTCATTTTCTTGTATAAATAATGGTCTTTTTAAGACTATTTTTTGATTAAAGAAACTTTGAGATAAATCTTCCTCATATGTATTTTGTATCTTTTTTATTTCTGTAACTGATATACTTGCCGGTTTAGTTACACTAAAACTATAAGGATATTCATAATTTAATTTATTTTTTATCTCATTATAATAATCAGTGCTAGGTTCATCTAAATTTATATTTTTAAGTATTTCTTCTATACTATCTTCTTCCTCTTCTTTTTTTTCTAAAAGAATATCTTCTTTATACCATAACTTAGTATTCCATTTTGATGGATGATCTTCTATATTCTCTACATTTATATTTATTTTTTCTCTAATATCCTCTAAGTCCCTATGCTTTAGAACGCATGGCATTATCCAATCTAAAAAGTTCTTTCCTTTTAAAATTGAATACTGTGAAATTGTCGGTGAACTATCTAAATTGCTAGACCACTTTTTTATACTATCTTCTATTTTTTTAGTAGATCCAGTTATTATTAATTTTTCCTTTGGCCTAGTGAAAGCAACATACAATACTCTCATTTCTTCTGATAAATTTTCTATATTGATTTTATTTTTTAATGCTTCCTTGGCTATACTAGGAAAAGATATTCTTCTTTCAAAATCTACTAACTGAGGACCATAGCCTAGAGAGTGATGATACAGTATATTTTTCTTAAAATCTTGAGTATTAAAGTTTTTTCCCATTCCACTACATATAACTATTGGGAATTCTAATCCTTTACTTTTATGTATACTCATTATCCTAACTACATCTGCATTTTCTCCAAGTGTTTTAGCACTTCCCATATCTGTACTTGATTTTTTCAACTTACTTATAAAGTTTATAAAATTAAATATTCCTTTAAAACTAGTCTCTTCAAACTGTTTCGCTCTTTCAAATAAAATTTTTAAATTAGCTTGTCTTTGACTACCTCCCGGTAATGCACCTACATATGCATAGTATCCTGTTTTAGTATATAAATACCATAAAAACTCATATGTACTCATATATAAAGATTTTTCTTTAAAGTCTTTTAGCTTTATTAAAAATTCTTGAGCTTTTCTTATCTTAGGGTCTTCAGATAAACTTATATTTTCCTTTTGTACTTTTTCATCTTCTGTTTCTTTTATTTTTGACTGCGATATAATATCTATATTGCCAAATTCATCAAAATCTTCAAATGAGCTGAATGAACTAAGGTCATCTACACTATGTATTTCTTCTAGTTCTGAATAAATTTTTCCTAAGTTTATAATTTCATTGTTTTTATTCTCTTCTATAAATTTATTTTCATTTACTTCAAAAACTTTATCATATGCAAATTCTTCTAATGCTTCATAAAAGCTTTTTTCTTTATCTTCTAACCTAATATCTATTAATTCTTCCGGAGTAAAAGCAAACATAGGAGATTTTAATACAGCTAATAATGGTATATCTTGTAGAGGATTGTCTATTACTTGTAATAATGACATTACAGTTTTTATTTCTATCGTATCAAAATACCCAACTCCAATATCTGCATATGTAGGTATATCCATATTCATAAGTTCATCTGCAAAAACTGGTGCCCAAGCTGATGTTGCTCTAAGTAAGATTACTATATCTTTAAATTGGACTTCTCTATAAGCATCTATTTTTTTATCGTATACCATTTGAATTTTTCCGTCTTCTTTAGGTTTCATTAAATCTTGTATTATTTTTCCAACCATTCTAGCTTCAAGCTGAATATTATCTATTTCTTCCTCACCTTGAACTTCTTCAATATTTTCATCTAAACCTTCAGCTTTATTTTTTTGAATTAGATGTATTTCTGTAGGTCCTCCTACTATAACATTTTCATTATCATTTTCTTTAAAGCTAGCACCTAGATTTAATCTTTCTTTTTCGGTATATTCAATTTCACCTATATTTTTACTCATTATATTTTCAAAAATGTAATTAGCTGAATCTAAAACTTCAGCACGACTTCTAAAGTTTTTATATAGCATTATTTTTCTATATAAACTACCTTCTGTAGTTCCATAAGTTTCATACTTTTCTTGGAATATTTCAGGCTTTGCTTGTCTAAATCTATATATACTTTGCTTAACATCGCCAACCATAAATCTATTTGGAGTTTTTATTTTAGCGATAGTACTTAATAATACCTCCTGAACTAAGTTACTATCCTGATATTCATCTATAAATATCTCATAGAATTTATCTCTATACATTAATGCTACATCTGACGGAATTGCATTTCCATATTCATCAGTTAAGATATTTCCATCTTCATCTTTTTCTGTAAGAATACTTAATGCGAAATGTTCTATATCTCCAAAGTCTATTATTCCTTTTTCTCGTTTTCTTTTAGAATATTCTTTTTCAAATTTTATTATAGTTTCTGATATAGATTTCACTATAGGATACAAATATTGTATCTCTTCCTTTATACTTTCACTATTCTTATAGAAACTACTTTGTATTATATCTTCTAATGATTTTTTAGCTTTATCTCTAATTGACTTAGCTTTATCCTTAGCTTCTTTTATATACTCTGGTGCATCCTTTGGTATTCTTTTAACACCTTTAACATAGTTTTCAAAAGACATTGAAGACATTTTAGAGTACGCTTCATCCCATGAAGTATTGCATGCTTTTAGTAAGTCCTTTACTTTTAAATATTCTATTTTTAATCTTTCTGTAAAAGTTTCTAATTCTTCTATGCCTTCAACCTCTTCAAGTGCTTTTTTCATACTTACTTCTATCCCGCTAATTTCAATTCTTACGGTATCAAGTATAGATTTCGCCCAAGCTGAATTTTCAAATCTAAAATCATCATCTATATTAAAGTCTTCTGCTGATTTAATTAGCCACTCATTAGGATATGGAGACGCCATAGCAAAAGAATATATACTTAAAATAATATTTTGAAGCTCATTATCTCCTCTTTTTTCTGCATAACTTTCAACTAAATTTAGAAAACCTTGATCTCTTTCTTTATAAAGTTCTTCAAATACATCTTCTAAAGCTTCACTTTTTAATATATTACATTCAGTTGTATCTCCTATTCTAAAATTAGGATCTAAGTTAATTTTATGAAAGTTAGATTTTATTACTTCTAAACAAAAAGAGTGTATAGTTGTTATACTTGCTTTGTTTAATAATACAAGCTGATTCTGTAAATGAGTATTTTCAGGATTATCATCTAAAGCTTTACCTATAGCATCGCCTACCCTTTCTCTCATTTCCGATGCTGCTGCATTAGTAAATGTAACCACAAGTAATTTGTCTATATCAATTGGATTATTTTCATCAGTTATCATCTTTATTATACGTTCAACTAGTACTGCTGTTTTTCCCGAACCTGCTGCTGCAGCTACTAATAAGTTGGAATTTCTACTGTCTATAACTGACTGTTGTTCTACTGTCCATTTAGGAGAACTCATTACTATATCTCTCCCTTCATTAGTTTAATAACTTCTTCATTATCTTTATTATTTAAAATTCTATACTTATTATCTTTCATAGTAGTATCAAATTGACAAATAGCTGAATAACTACAGAAATCGCAAGAAGTTCCATTTTTATTTTTATATGGATCTATACCTATATTCCCACTTACCATTTCCTTACATAAATCTTTAACAGTTTTCTTCACATAACTTCTAAGAATCTCAAACTCTTCATAGGTTACCCCATTTGTACTTTTTCCTATGTTTCCATCTTTAGTTAGATTTGCAGGTATTACTAGAGAAGACTTCCTAGCACCATCTGCTAAAGACTTGTCCATTTCTTTTATAATATGGGCGTCCTTTATTATTAAACCTTTCATTCTCATATCTTTAAGTATAGCCTCTCTGACTTCTTCATCATCTTTATCTTCATTAAATTTAGCAATAGGATTGTCTATTCTACAATATAAAATTGCTGCTGGACTTAAATTTCCATCGCCTTTACTTGCGCTTTCAAGTATAGCATCTAAGTATACTAATAGTTGTAATTGAAGACCATAGTACACATCGCTCAAACTTATAGATTTATTTCCTGATTTATAATCAACTATTCTTATATATTTTCCATCATTCTCTTCAAATTCATCAACTCTATCTATTTTACCTATTAGATTTATTTCTTCTCCATTATCTAACACTAACTTTATAGGAGGATACTTTCCATTAAATCCAAATTCAACTTCGTAATCACTAGGTTCAAATGATCCTTGCTTTATTTGCTCTGCTATAACATTTAATGCCGCTACTAACATATTTTTTAATCTAAAAGCTAAGTATTTATATCTTTCTGAACTATTTAGTATATATCCAGGTATTTTACCTACTATATCATCAACTAATATTGAAACTTTATCTTTTATATAATTAATATCTATATCTTTCCATTGTAAGTTATCTTTTGAAAGAGATTTCGAAAAGTTCTCCAATATATTATGTATAAAGTTTCCTAAATCAGGTGCTGTAAACGAATACTCTTTTCTTTCTTTTGCTTTAAGTCCATACTGAATAAAGTAAGCAAATGGACATTGAGCATATTTCTCTACTCTAGATACGCTTAATATACTATTTTGATAAAGTTTTTTCATTTTATCTTCTTCTACATTCCTTACTTGATTTGTATAATTAAGCCCAGAAATAACTTTTTTAGATATATTACTATATTCATCATCCTGTATAAAATATCTATATATATCAAGCCAAATTTCCTTTATTTCTTTTTTATCATCATACTCTTTTATTTCGTTTATAAGTTTATTAAAAGTAGGTGCTTTAACAGTTATTTTATTTAATACATCTTCGTCTGTAGATTCTTCGGCTTCTAACAAATAACTTATATTTTTTATTTTAGGAAATATTTTTTTTAACCTAGACACTATAACTGATGGTCTTAATGTTTTACCTTCATGGTCTGATATAGGATAAGTTACAATTAGGTTTTCACAAGTTGAAGTTAGTGCCTTATACACTAAGAATTGTTCTTCAAAAGTCTTTGTTTTGCTATCTAAGTCTACTTCTACACCCTTATCCCCTAAGCTTTCTCTATCATTGTCACTTAATAAACCACTATCTTTTGATATTAAAGGGAATATTCCATCAGTAGTACCTATTAAATAAAGATACTTTGTATTAGGATTTTTCATTCTATCTACACTACTAACAAGTACCTGGTCTATACTTGGTGGTACTAACCCTAATTCATACTCATCAAATCCTAAACTTATAAGTCTTATAAATTCATCTAAGGATTTTTTTTCATCCCCCATAATTTCAACTATTTGATCAAGTATATCTATTACTATATCCCAAACTTGAGAATATTGATTTGCTACATCTAGTTCTCCTTTATCTTTAAAATTGCAAATTAATTTTTCTATAGTTGTTGGAATATTTATATCTAGTAAAAATTCATATACATATTGACATAGCTCTTGTACAGTTTTCTTTCCATTTAGCTTATTTTGTAGTTTAATAATTGGAGAAATAACTCTTTCCTTTATTTCATTAACTCTCTCTTTTAAAGATATTTCATAATCGCTTTCTTCCATACTATAATTAGCATTTACTCTATAATTCCATTTCTCTTCAAACCACTTCTTACCTCTTATACCATTAGCAAGTACATAGTTTTCAAGTAAACTTATATCTTCATTATCTATTTCTAATAGTCCACTTTTTAAGTATCTAAACATAGCTTCATAGCTATATCTTCTGTTTTTCATTTCTAAAGCAGAGATTATTAGAACTATTATGGGATTGCTTTTAGCTTCTCTTTTTTTATCTATAAAATTAGGTATTTGGTATTCATTAAATATAGAATGTACTAAAAAATCATATCTATTTAAATCTCTAGTTACTACCGTAATATCTTTATATCTAATTTTTTTATCCCTCACTAAATATATTATTTCTTTAGCAATTTCTTCTACTTCAGAATATAAATTGTTAAATTCCTTTATCTGTATATTTTGAGTTTCTTCATCATATACCTTATATGGATAAGCATTATAATATCGTTCTAAATGACTCAACTCTTTATTTCCTTTGAATCTGTGTATTGTTCCATTATTAAGATTCAAAGGCTTCTCTATTTTTATACCTTCTTCTAATGCAATTCTATTTAATTTTTCATATGTAAATTTTGTTCTTGAAAAAGCATCCGTCTTATTGTACGAAAAGTTTGCTATGCTATCTATAGTAAGAGATATATTAACTTCTTTTGCTTTATTCATTAAGCTTTTTATAACCCTATACTGATTTGGTGTAAATCCTGTAAATTCATCTATATAAATATAACATCCATCAAAATAATCGCATGCTTCTATTTTATCTGCTAATAAGTTAAGTAAATCTTGAGAATCAACATACTTTTCATGAAGCTTATGTTCAAAAGCATCATATATTTTGCTTATATCTTTTAACTTTAAACTTAAAGTTTCATTTTCTACTTCTGCACTCAAATGCTGTAATAACTCTGGAGTTATATTGTATTGTTTAAATTCAGAAATCATATCTGAAACTGATGTTATAAATCCTGATTGTGTTGCTGATTTTGAAAATATATTTAATTCTTTAGCAACACTTTCTATTGCACTACTAGTAATAATTGCCTTTCCACTAGAATTTATATTAACATTTGTTAATCCACCAACATGAGAAAAGACTATATTACTCATAGTCTTAAAACTTAATACTCTAGATCTTAAAAATTTATCTTTTTCATTTCCTGAGAATAAATTACTCATTCTTTTTTCCATTTCAAAGGTATACTGTTCTGGAACTAGCATTATTATTGGAGTTGTTTCATTTTCTTGAGCTTTCTTCTTTATTTCATCTAACATATAGGTAGACTTTCCGCTTCCACTTCTACCTATCACAAACCTAAGTCCCATATGTACCTCCTTTATTAATTATTGCAAAGCTTATTAAATTCACAATAGTTACAATGTTTTTCATTTTTTTCTATAGGTATATCACCATCATTATCTTGATAGTTTGTTCTTTTGATTAAATCTATATATTCTGATAATTTTTTTATGTACTTTTCATGCTTTTCATCGTCATATGTTATAACTATTGGCTCTTCATCAAATTCTGGCTGATAGTACTTCATTTTTATATCTTCTGTTTTTATATTTAATTTAAATATCTTAGGAATTACTTCCTTAGCTAAAGCAAGATATACTATTGTCTGAATTCTTGACTCTACATTCTTATAATTAATTTGTTTTGCTTCTGTTTTCCAGTCCCATATATCTATATTATTTTTTCCTATCACAACTAAATCATACTTTGCTAGTATTTCATTTCCGTTTAATGTATATCTTATTTCATACTCTGGTAAATATAAATTTTTATCATTCTTCGGTAATAAAGTTTTTATTTTTTCTATCCATTTATTAAACTTATTATTTTCAATATTTCCTAATGGAATATTGCTAAAGTACCTTTCACATAATAAATGAAACTCTCTACCTAATTTCAAACTTGTATAATATTCTTCTGATGAAAAGTCATCATACTTCCAATTTATATTATCTATGTACTTAAACTTAAATTTAAGAGGGCATGACTTATAAGTGTTTATTGAGTTTTGGCTATATCTAAAGTAATTCAAATTTTTATTCACTTAAATCACCTCTCTCTTTTTAATTTAATATAATCATTCAATTTATACCAATATATAGATGGATTTTGTTTTTTTCTATCATTATTAATATCATTTTCATCTTTATATAAACATGTAGATATAATTAACATCTCTTTTGCTCTTGTTATTCCTACATATAATAATCTTATTTTTTCTTTTATTATATCAATTTTAGTTTGTTGTTCATAATCAACTCCATTGTATCCCTCTACGATAGCGTCTATTTCTTTTTTTATAATAGCTTCTGGGTTTTTATACTTATCCTTTAGATACCATTTATCACATTGGAATTTTTGATTGACATTGTCTGGGAAATTAAATTCGCTTAAACCTAGTAAAAATACACAATCCCACTCTAAACCTTTGGACTTATGATAATTACACACAGTTATACTACCTGGCATAGGCTCATATCCATTTATTTCATATACAACTTCTACTATATGTGAAAACACTTTATTTCTAGTATTAGCTAATATTTCATATACATCTTTTAAACTCATATTTACATTTTCAAATAGTAAAAATTTTACGTAAAAAGCTATATAATCTACTACTGCTCTATCTTCATTTTCCAAATTTAATTTTTCTCCGATAAATAAAATAAGTGTATCTAATCTTACAATAGGATACTCTAAAATTTTCTTCAAGGTTTTTACACCTTTATTAAATCCTTTATATACCTCACTATCTATATCTATAATTAGATTTTCTTGAATATTTTCATCATAAATAAGCTCTTCTATTTTATAATTTTTTAGTATTTCTATAAAATCCTTCTTACCTTGTTCATTTTCGGTATGTATAAATACCCTATCTAATACAGTTATAAACTTATTTATATTATCACAGTTTAAAATAAAATCTATTATAAAAGCAATATTATTTAATACATTTCTCTTATTACTAGAATTTGGACCTAACTCTTCAAACTCTAATCCAGCTTTTTCTAGTTCTCTACCTACTTGATTTACATGATCGTTATATGGAACTAGTATTCCTATACTTTTATCTGGATACTTTTTCTTAATACCTTTTGTAAATCTTATTGTTTCATTTATTTCATCTTTCCAGCAATTATATAATTTCGTATTTATATTATAATTAGTTGGTTCTGGGTTTTCTTTATAACCCTTATTCTTAGGTACAGTCCTTACCTTCATATCTTCTAATGCGTCTTTGCATTCAACTTGATTAAAATCTTTAGTTACATACCTAACTAGTTCATTTGCTAAATCTAGTATATCTTTAGAACTTCTATTTGACATATCCATTCTGTAACAATAATCAGCTGTTTCTATAAACTCCTTGAAGTATTTTGGATCCGCTGATGAAAATGTACCCGTTATGCTTTGATTTATATCTCCAACTCTAACCAAGTTACTATTTTTTTCACATATAACCTTGATTATTTTACCTTGTATTTCATTAGAATCTTGACACTCATCTTCAAATACATACGTATATCTATTTTGAAATTTAGTTCTTAGTCCTTCATCTATAATCAATGCTTTATATCCTAGTATTAAAATATCATCATAGTCTAACAACCCTTGTTGCTTTAGTCTCCTATCATATTCTTTATATATAGGCAATACTATTCTAAGCATTCCTTTATAATCACTTGATATATTATCTTCTAATTTATCTGGAGTAATATCTTTATATTTAAGTTCACTAATAGAGTTTCCAATTAAATCATAAAAACCTCTATCCCAGTTTTCAAGACTTATATCTCTCCATCGTTCACTTTTTTGCTCCTTAAGAAAGAAGTTAAATATTTTCTCTCCTCCACTAGACCTATATCTATTTATACAATCAGTTAATATTATATTTTTTTGCAAATCATCAGCTATGCTGAATTCCTCATTTAACATTATTATTTCCGGCTTTTCTTTAATAATCTTAACTGCCAAACTATGTATAGTCATTACTTCATATGCATTAGAATTTTGTATGTTCTTTTCTTCCAATATTTTTTTTATTCTGCCTTTAAAGTTATTAACCGCACTATTCATATAAGTAAGAATTAAAATTTTTCCTTTTTTATTATAATTTTCTTCTAAAAGTTTCGCTACTAAATTCGTAACTATAAAGGTTTTACCTGCTCCAGGCACTGCTGGTACTGCCATAGTTCCCGAAGTATAATTTATTATAGGAATCTGATCTTCTCTATAATTTATCTTGCTCATATTATTTACCTCCTTTATCTAGTAACTTTAGTAGGAGGCTATATAATATACTCTCTTGCATATATCCATTCACTGTGTAATCACTTTTAAAAGCATAAACCTTGTCTGCACTTTCAAGTAAGTTGTATATCATATTGTATAAATAATATTTTTTATAATATTCCTCCATATCATCACTGTAAATTTTATTTTTATCATATGACTTTCTAAGAACTATAGCATTACTTATATCTTTTTCTATCTTCATATTCCAGCTATTACTACCTATATCTACCCATAATTGTATAGGTCTACTAATATTTGATGATATATAAGAGTATGGTGTTGTTATTATAACTTTATTACTCTCTTTCATATCTTGTATCTCTTTTGGTAAGTAATAATCTTTTATTGTAGTTTTAAGTACATCTATAAATATTTTTTCTTTTATTTTTTTATTATCTAAACTTAAAATACTTATATTTTCCGTAAATATTTCACTTTCTTGGATAATTTGCTTACAAATTTTGATATTATCTCTTCCGGTTTTCAATACTAAAAGCTTATCTATATAAAATCTCATCAAAAACTCATAAATTTTAATACTATCCGATTTATATCTATTTATATAATTAATTAAATCTTTATACTCTTCATTTTCATCTCTATTTCTATATATACTTAATGCTTTTATTCTATTTACATTAAATATAGTTTCTATAAAACTTATATACTCTTCTTCTTTTATTAATTCCTCATATTCATAAAATAAGCATGCCGCTACAATAAGTGCATTTGCAAAAGGATAATCTATTATTTTATTATCTATTTTTGTATTTACTGCTTCTATATTATAATTTTTAAGCATATTAGCTAAATTATAATCTAATATAGTATTGTTTACAGGAGATATTATAGCTATATCTCTAGGATTAACATTATTATTGATTAAATCTAAAACCTTATTTGTAACTTCAGTAATCATCTCACTGTATAATTGACTTGATTGGTTCAACTCAATTTCTACATCTTGACTATATAAATCATTAATATTTAAATTATTGTTTATCATTTTATTTTCGTTATTTCCAACTATATTAAATTTTTTTATTATATTCTTTTCTATGTAATTTATATCAACATTATTAAAAGATGAGTAATCTCTTGTACTATTATAATAAACATGACTTTCATTTAAAAAATTTGATACTGTATCAATAAAATCTACCTCTGCATTACTACAACTTTCTAAACTATCAACAATAATATAGTTTATCCTTTTTTTCAATGCTTTTAGGTAATCTTCATTATTTAGTAAAAAGTTATTATATACATATATACTGAGATGGTTGTCAAGCATCCCTTTAGATAATAAAGTTTCTATATAATTATTTATAATTTCATCCATTTGAGTATATGAAAATCGTAGTAGCTTATCCTTATTTTTTTTAGATAAATATAACCTTTCTCCAATAGTATCAAACTCAATTAAACTTAATGCAGATTTATTTATATTATTTTTAATACTATTTGATATCCCTCTATTTGTACTTGTAAGGTCATCAAAATATCCTTCCAAATTTCTTTTCTTTGAAACTTCATTATTTATTATATAGTCACTTAAATTGCTTGATATAAATATAGGAACTATATTATTTCCTCTAATAGTCTTACATTTTTCTACTATAATAGGCCAATATTTAATTATTTCTTTTTTCACAAAACTTATATATGTTATTATATTTAATTCCTCACTATATTTTAAATTTATATTTCTTTCATACATTAATTTAGTAATACTATTTGGAACTAAAAAAAGTATTTTACTTGATTGATTATTATTTAAGTTTAATAAATGTCTATACTTTTCTAATGCTTGCTTAATTTTTTCTTCTTGAACATTTATGCTATATAAGAGCTTCAATCTATCACCTTTTCGTTATTATAATTATTTATTATTTTATAAAATCATTTATATTATTAATTATAACATATAATTTTTTTACAAAAAAATACTATCAAATTATTATGAGGAGCATTTGATAGTATAATAAGTTTTATTTTATTTTCATTAACGCTATATCATCTTTATTAACTTCTAAATTTGCTAGAATAAAGTTGTCCATTTGTATATTTTCAAATCTATATCCAAAGTCATAAATATCAAAATTTTCACAAGTAAACATTACAGGTAAACAATCATCATATTTATCTAAATATTTCATCTGTACTTCATACATATAATCACCACGTCCTATATTTTTTAGTCTATATTATAATTATTAAATTTAAACCTTAAATTTATTCATTATTTTTCTAGTAATACTACCCATCAATACCAATGAAATGTTAATTACAATTAATAATATGGGGTATATAATTGTTATATCATCAAATAGTATTTTTACTAAAGACATGGTTGGCATGAAATATGGTCTGATTAACCAAAGTGCTACTTCAGAATTTTTCATAATTATTTCTGCATATAGTGCAAAAAATAATAAAAATAAACCTATAGCACATCCTATTGTACCAACTATTAAAGATTCTAATATATTAAGATCTGATGTATTTCCAACATAAAAATTAATTCCAAAGTATGCTATAAAAAAAATATATCCTATAGATAGTGTAATCTCATTTAAAGGCAGTATGGTAAAATATATATATGAGACTATACATAGAATTAGATTTGTAAAAAATATTTTTTCTCCCGTTTGAAGTGTTTTGTCCATACTATCACCTCAAATTTAATTTATTCTATTATATTTAAAAATTAATGAAAAGGTGATTAATTATGTTTAATTAATATATATTATTTTGTATAAAATAAAAAAAGATTACGTGGCTATGTCTTACTCTCCCAGGAGGTTGCCCCCCAAGTACCATCAGCGCTAAAGAGCTTAACTTCTGTGTTCGGAATGGGAACAGGTGTATCCTCTTTGCTATAATAACCACATAATCTTATTTGGAGCGGGTGAAGGGGATCGAACCCTCACAGCCGGCTTGGAAGGCCGGAACTCTACCATTGAGCTACACCCGCATATTTAGAGTTAATACTTTGAAAACTGCATATCATTTAGAATTTATCATTTAAATTTTGGTCAAGTCCTCGACCTATTAGTATCGATAAGCTAAATACATTACTGCACTTACACCTTCGACCTATCAACCAGGTAGCCTTCCTGGGGTCTTACCCTTACGGTGGGAAATCTTATCTTGAAGTCGGCTTCGCGCTTAGATGCTTTCAGCGCTTATCCATTCCGCACTTAGCTACCCAGCTATGCCCTTGGCAGAACAACTGGTACACCAGAGGTGCGTCCATCCCGGTCCTCTCGTACTAAGGACAGGTCTCCTCAAATTTCCTACGCCTGCGACGGATAGGGACCGAACTGTCTCACGACGTTCTGAACCCAGCTCGCGTACCACTTTAATGGGCGAACAGCCCAACCCTTGGGACCTACTACAGCCCCAGGATGTGATGAGCCGACATCGAGGTGCCAAACCTCCCCGTCGATGTGGACTCTTGGGGGAGATAAGCCTGTTATCCCCAGGGTAGCTTTTATCCGTTGAGCGATGGCCCTTCCATGCGGAACCACCGGATCACTAAGTCCGACTTTCGTCCTTGCTCGACCTGTATGTCTTGCAATCAAGCTCTCTTGTGCCTTTACACTCTACGTACGATTTCCGACCGTACTGAGAGAACCTTTGAGCGCCTCCGTTACTTTTTGGGAGGCGACCGCCCCAGTCAAACTGCCCACCTGACAGTGTCCCAAGACCAGATTCATGGCCTATGGTTAGAGTCCCAGTACTACAAGGGTGGTATCCCAAGGGTGACTCCACGCAAACTGGCGTTCACGCTTCATAGTCTCCCACCTATCCTGTACATGTAGTACCAAGACCCAATGTCAAGCTACAGTAAAGCTCCATGGGGTCTTTCCGTCCTGTCGCAGGTAACCGGCATCTTCACCGGTATTACAATTTCACCCAGTCTGTTGTTGAGACAGTGCCCAAATCGTTACGCCTTTCGTGCGGGTCGGAACTTACCCGACAAGGAATTTCGCTACCTTAGGACCGTTATAGTTACGGCCGCCGTTTACTGGGGCTTAAGTTCACTGCTTCGATTGCTCTAACAGATCCCCTTAACCTTCCAGCACCGGGCAGGCGTCAGCTCCTATACATCGTCTTGCGACTTAGCAGAAACCTGTGTTTTTGGTAAACAGTCGCTTGGGCCTATTCTCTGCGGCCTGCAAATGCAGGCACCCCTTCTCCCGAAGTTACGGGGTCATTTTGCCGAGTTCCTTAACAACAGTTCTCTGGCTGGCCTTAGGATACTCTCCTCACCCACCTGTGTCGGTTTGCGGTACAGGCACCTTTAACCTCGATAGAGACTTTTCTCGACAGTGTGAAATCAGCTACTTCGCTACTAAATTTCGCTCCGCATCACATCCTAGCATTATTCCTACGGATTTGCCTATAGGAACTGCCTCAATGCTTGCCCGTACATAACCAACAGTACGGTTAGCTTATCCTACTGTGTCATCCCATCTCTCAAACGGTTATTGGTGGTACAGGAATATCAACCTGTTGTCCATCACCTACGCCTTTCGGCCTCGGCTTAGGTCCTGACTAACCCAGGGCGGACGAACCTTCCCCTGGAAACCTTGGGTTTACGGCCTGTGGGATTCTCACCCACATCTCGCTACTCATGCCAACATTCTCACTCGTATACTGTCCACATGTCCTTACGGTCATGCTTCAACCTGCATACGAAGCTCCCCTACCCATCATAATGATGCCGTAGCTTCGGTAGTACGTTTTAGCCCCGGAAATTTTCGGCGCAGGATCACTCGACCAGTGAGCTATTACGCACTCTTTAAATGAGTGGCTGCTTCTAAGCCAACATCCTGGTTGTCTGTGCAATCCCACATCCTTTACCACTTAACGTACATTTAGGGACCTTAGCTGACGATCTGGGCTGTTGCCCTCTTGACTATGAATCTTATCACCCACAGTCTGACTCCCAAGTATAAGAATACGGCATTCGGAGTTTGATAGTCTTCGGTAAGTGCAATACCCCCTAGGACATTCAGTGCTCTACCTCCGCTTCTCTCAACCTTGAGGCTAGCCCTAAAGCTATTTCGGGGAGAACCAGCTATCTCCGGGCTCGATTGGAATTTCACCGCTATCCACAAGTCATCCCCGAGCTTTTCAACGCTCGTGGGTTCGGTCCTCCACGAAATTTTACTTTCGCTTCAACCTGCTCATGGATAGGTCGCCCGGTTTCGGGTCTACGCCAAGTAACTTAAATCGCCCATTTAAGACTCGCTTTCGCTACGGCTCCACACCTTAAGTGCTTAACCTTGCTACTTAACGTAACTCGTTGGCCCGTTCTACAAAAAGTACGCGGTCACACAAGAAATGTGCTCCCACAGCTTGTAAGTACAGGGTTTCAGGTTCTATTTCACTCCCCTCCCGGGGTTCTTTTCACCTTTCCCTCACGGTACTATGCGCTATCGGTCACTAGGTAGTATTTAGGCTTGGAGGATGGTCCCTCCTGCTTCCCACAGGGTTTCACGTGTCCCGTGGTACTCTGGATCACATCTGAAGAATTATCGTTTCAACTACAGGGCTATTACCTTTTATAGCGGAGCTTTCCAACTCTCTTCATTTACGATGACCTCTTCGTTAATGATGTGTCCGCAACCCCAACGAAGTAAACTTCATTGGTTTGGCCTGTTCCGCGTTCGCTCGCCGCTACTTACGGAATCGATTTTTCTTTCTCTTCCTCCAGGTACTTAGATGTTTCAGTTCCCCGGGTTCCCCTCGCTAAGCTATGTATTCACTTAACGATACTTAGACATTACTCTAAGTGAGTTTCCTCATTCGGAAATCTTCGGATCAAAGTTTACGTGCAACTCCCCGAAGCTTATCGCAGCTTATCACGTCCTTCATCGGCTCCTAGTGCCAAGGCATCCGCCCTGCACCCTTAATAACTTGACCAGTTATTAAAATGCTTCGCCAATGTCTTTACCTTCATATTCATTCAGGTAAATCCCATTGCTCAAAATTTGTAATTTTAAAGACTTGTCTTGTCTATTTATAATCAAATGATGTCATATCACTAAATGTTATGCAGTTTTCAAAGTACTAACGTACATCGCCAACGTCTATTCTCTCTGAGAATATCCCGTTGCTCAAAGTACTAATACATGCTAAAAAGCATGTTAATGGTGGAGATGAGGAGGATCGAACTCCTGACCCCTTGCGTGCAAGGCAAGTGCTCTCCCAGCTGAGCTACACCCCCATATTATTTTTTCAACAGGTTATATTATAATAACTTTGTCGATTCTTGTCAATATTTTTTTTAAGGATTTTTAAGAACCCTCAAAATTAAACAGTAGGCAATTCTCCTTAGAAAGGAGGTGATCCAGCCGCACCTTCCGATACGGCTACCTTGTTACGACTTCACCCCAGTTATTGGTTTCACCTTCGACGGCCGCTTCCAAAAGGTTAGCTAACCGGCTTCGGGCGCCCCCAACTCCCATGGTGTGACGGGCGGTGTGTACAAGACCCGAGAACGCATTCACCGCAGCATTCTGATCTGCGATTACTAGTAACTCCAGCTTCATGTAGGCGAGTTTCAGCCTACAATCCGAACTGAGAATGGCTTTAAGGGATTAGCTCCGCCTCACGACTTGGCTGCCCTCTGTACCACCCATTGTAGCACGTGTGTAGCCCTAAGCATAAGGGGCATGATGATTTGACGTCATCCCCACCTTCCTCCAGGTTATCCCTGGCAGTCCCTCTAGAGTGCCCAACTTAATGCTGGCAACTAAAGGCAAGGGTTGCGCTCGTTGCGGGACTTAACCCAACATCTCACGACACGAGCTGACGACAACCATGCACCACCTGTCACTTCTGTCCCCGAAGGGAAATCTCCGATTAGGGAGAGGTCAAAAGGATGTCAAGCTTAGGTAAGGTTCTTCGCGTTGCTTCGAATTAAACCACATGCTCCGCTACTTGTGCGGGTCCCCGTCAATTCCTTTGAGTTTCACTCTTGCGAGCGTACTTCCCAGGCGGAGTACTTAATGCGTTAGCTGCGCCACCGAAGGGGGTAACCTCCGACAGCTAGTACTCATCGTTTACGGCGTGGACTACCAGGGTATCTAATCCTGTTTGCTCCCCACGCTTTCGTGCCTCAGTGTCAGTTACAGTCCAGAGAGCCGCCTTCGCAACTGGTGTTCCTCCTAATATCTACGCATTTCACCGCTACACTAGGAATTCCACTCTCCTCTCCTGCACTCAAGTTTCCCAGTTTCAAAGGCTTACTACGGTTGAGCCGTAGCCTTTCACCTCTGACTTAAGAAACCACCTACGCACCCTTTACGCCCAGTAATTCCGGATAACGCTAGCCCCCTACGTATTACCGCGGCTGCTGGCACGTAGTTAGCCGGGGCTTCCTCCTCAAGTACCGTCATTATCTTCCTTGAGGACAGAGCTTTACGACCCGAAGGCCTTCATCGCTCACGCGGCGTTGCTGCATCAGGCTTTCGCCCATTGTGCAATATTCCCCACTGCTGCCTCCCGTAGGAGTTTGGACCGTGTCTCAGTTCCAATGTGGCCGATCACCCTCTCAGGTCGGCTACTGATCGTCGCCTTGGTAAGCCGTTACCTTACCAACTAGCTAATCAGACGCGGGTCCATCCTATACCGCAAAAGCTTTGATAAGAAATCCATGCGAATTTCTTATATCATCTCGTATTAGCGTACCTTTCGGTACGTTATCCGTGTGTATAGGGCAGGTTACCCACGCGTTACTCACCCGTCCGCCGCTCACCCCGAAGGGTTCGCTCGACTTGCATGTGTTAGGCACGCCGCCAGCGTTCATCCTGAGCCAGGATCAAACTCTCAAATAAAAGTTGTCCATCGCTCAGCTAATCATTATCTGAATATCTGGCTTGGTTGTTTGTGTTTAATTCTTAAAATCATTCGCCAACGTCTATTCTCTAGGAGAATATCCCGTTGCTCAAATAAAGAATTTAAATTTATAAATTAACCTACTGTTTAATTTTCAAAGTTCTTTTTGTCTCTTTTAGACATTTATTACTTTATCATCTTTATTTTTTTATGTCAACATTTTTTTATTATTTTTTACAACAAATTTAGATTTATTTATTAACTATTTTTATTACCTCAATAGTATGTATAGTTTCATTATTTTTTATTCATTTAATCACATATTATAAAAAATAATGAAACTATACATAAAATAAACCTAAGTATAAACTCAGGCTTATTTTATCTCTAAATTTTATAATAATCAATTTTATTCTTTATATATTTCACAATCTATTAGCTGAAGGTTATATTTCCTTACTAAACTAATTAACATATCTGCATATATTTTTTCACCATATTCATTTTCTTTTGTACTATATCCTGCATCTTCAAGTGCTTGCGCTTGCGTTTTATAGTGCTTAGCTTTAAAAAGCCCATTTTTTTCATATCTTGGATTCATAGTTAAAAATTTTCCATAATCATCTATAGATTCTTTTATAGATGTATAGGCCCTAAATGAAGCTACTATCTTATCATCGTAATTTTCCGATGTTTCCATAGAAAGTACCTTCCCATCCCACGATGAATCTGCTTTTATTCCAAATAAATTATTACCTTTTTCAGCTAATTCTGAATTCCCCCATCCAGATTCTAGTATACATTGCGCTATAGTTATAGAAGGAAGTATTTTATGATTATTGTAATTTTCTATAGCCATATCCTTTACTTTATTTATAAAAACTATTTCAGGACTTTTCTCATTTAAATTATTATTACCTAAAAAAACATATTCTAATTTTTTCAAATTTTTATATACTTTTGACTTTTCACTGTCATTAAAATTTAATTTTTTTAACACATCCTCTATTGTATTTATGGTGTAAATTCGCTCTCCATTTTGATTTTTAGAATAATTTAAAAACTTCTCTGCTCTATTTAATGCATCACCTTTCTTTACTTTACTTAAATCATTATTATATATAACCATATCTATGGCTAGAAGCATTTTCCAATTAAGCTGCACCTCTTCTTTTCCAGCTTCATCAGCTATATCCATATAAAATTCAATCTTAGAATCTTCTATATTTTTAGATACATACATATCTTTTATGTAAAACAAACCTATAATTAATAAAATCAAAAATGTAAAACTTAATATTATCAAAAAAAGCTTTTTTACTTTATCTTTTGTATTTTTTTTACCCTTTAAATGCTTAATTCTTTTCTTCCCCATAACCCCTCCGTAGCAATCAATTTATAGCAATAATAATTATACTATAATTTATTAAAATATCCTTTATTTTTAACATGCAATTTCTTATATTTAAAGTAAATCTTTATTTATACTAATCATAATATTCCTTATAATGATACATTAAATATACTTTTTATATTATTGATTAATAAATATTATAATAATTATAACATTCAATATAGTAATAACTGTATTAAAATAAATTGATTCTTTAACTTATATTATTTATTATTACTTATTTTATAAATATAAAAAGCTATAAGCCTAGATTTTTTCTAAACTTATAGCTTTTATATTTATTCACACTTTACTTCTATCCAAGCATTATCATATAATTTTAAAACATCCATATTTAAATCTAAAAATACTTCACTTTTTTCTATTATTTCATCAGATGGATTTAATATAGGATCATTTATATAATCCTCACCTAGTATATCTATGGCACCTGTATTAGGAGTAGAATACCATATATACTCAACATTTTGTGCTGCATTTTCTGGATCTAACATGAAGTTTATAAATTTTTCTGCATAATCTTTATTTTGAGCTGTTTTAGGTATGCACATTGCATCAACCCATCGGTTAGTTCCTTCCTCAGGAACTGAATACGCTAGATTCTCATTGCTTTCTATTAATGTTATTGCATCTCCAGAATAAACAATTCCCATAGCTGCCTCTTCTGCTACTAGCCTGTCTTTCCCGTCATCATTAACATATGATTGAACTATAGATTTTTGTTTTATAAGTTGGTCCTTAGCTTCATTAATTTCATTAGGATTTGTTGAGTTCATAGAGTATCCTAATCGTTTTAATGATATCCCTATACTATCTCTAACAGAGTCTAGCATTTGTATTTCTCCTGCATACTTTTCATTCCATAGTACATCCCAACTTGTTACATCACTTTCATCAACCATGTTTTTGTTATATACAATCCCAAATGTTCCCCATAGATAAGGCACACTATGCTTATCTCCCTTATCATATGGTGCATTTCTAAAGGTTTCATCTATATATTTATAATTAGGTATATTGCTATAATCAATTTCTTCTAACATATCTTCATTAATCATTTTTTCTACCATATAATCCGATGGAAATACTAAGTCATACTTAGAGCTTCCACTTTTGACTTTTTGATACATAGACTCATTAGTATCGTAAGTTTCATAAACTACTTTTATTCCTGTTTCCTCTTCAAACTTAGTTATTAAGTCTTCATCTATATAATCACCTACGTTATATATATTGAGAACTTCATTAGATGGTTTTGATTGACCACATCCAACTAATAATGTAGAGGTTAGTGCAAATATAGTAGCTAAACATATAAATTTTTTAGACTTCATATTTACCCTCCTCAAAATCACTTATCACAGTTTAGTTATTTTTTATTTGTAAATCTTCTTTTTTCCCACTCAAATTGGATAATATTAGTAATACTAAAACAACGATAAACATTATTGTAGATAAAGCATTTATTTCAGGACTTATACCTCTTCTAGTCATTGAGTATATCTCTATAGATAAATTACTAACCCCGTTACCAGCAGTAAAGAAGCTTATTACAAAATCATCTATAGACATAGTAAATGCTATTAACATACCTGAAATTATTCCTGGTTTTATTTGAGGTATTATTACTTTTTGAAGAGCATACATAGGAGTAGCTCCTAAGTCCATCGCAGCTTCCTCAATATTTGCAGGCAATTGTTTTAATTTTGGTAAAACAGAAAGTATTACATACGGAATATTGAATACTATATGCGAAAGTAACATAGTACTAAAACCAAACTCCATATTTATGAACACAAATAGCGTCATTAAAGATACTCCTGTTACAACATCTGGATTTAATATAGGTAGATTATTTATTCCTAATAATATTTTTTTAAGCCTACCTGTTCTCATATTATGTATTCCAATAGCTGTAATCGTTCCTATTACTGTAGCTATTAAAGAAGCTACAATCGCTATAACAATAGTGTAAAATAAAGCTGTCATTATTCTTTCATCTTGGAATAAAGCTTCATACCACTTAAAAGTAAACCCTTCCCATTTTCCCATTGACTTAGAGTCATTAAACGAGAAAACTGCTAAGGCAAATATAGGGGCATATAGGAATATAAAAACTAATGTCAAGTATATATTAGATGTTATTCTCTTTAAAATAGTAATCCACCGCCTTCCTTGCTTGATTCATTTCCAAATCTATTCATAAATGCCATTGAAATCAATATCATTATCATCATAAATATTGACACTGCCGATCCAAAGTGCCAATCACCAACTGACATAAATTGCTGCTCTATTAAGTTACCAACAAGCATTATTTTTCCTCCACCTAGCAATTTAGATATTACGAAAGTAGATACTGCTGGCATAAATACCATTGTTATACCTGATGCAACTCCCGGTATACTCAAAGGAAAAATAACCTTCGTAAACACTTGAAAACTATTGGCACCTAAATCTTTTGCTGCATTTACTAAATCTTGATCCATTTTTGAAAGTATTGTGTATATCGGAAGAACCATAAAAGGTAAAAAGTTATATACCATACCCAATAATACTGCTGCATCTGTATATAAAATATTTACAGGATTAAATCCTAATGAAGTCAGAACATTATTTATAAATCCATTTTTACCTAGTATAGCCATCCATGCATAAGTTCTTAATAAGAAATTCATCCACATCGGAAGTATAAAAAGTAAAATCAAAATACCTTGTCTACTTACCTTTGCTTTAGAAATTATATATGCTGTAGGATAACCTACTAATATACATGCAATTGTTGATAAGAATGCTAGCCATAATGAACGTCCAAACACTTTAAAGTATATTGGATGCATTAATCTTTCAAAGTTTTCTAAAGAAAATACAAAACGACCTTCAACTTCTTTAGTAAACCCAAAAAATACTATTAACAGTAAAGGAATTACTATGAATATAACACTCCATACAACATAAGGAGAAGCTAAGTATGAGTTTGACTTTCTTTTCATTATGCTTCACTTACCTTTTTCATTATATGAATATCTTCTGGATATATATCCATACCAAGCTCTTCTCCTACCTTGGCATTTTTAGTGTTATGTATTATCCATTTTCTTCCGTTCTCTTCAACCTCAATTTCGTAGTGTACACCTTTAAATACTACTGATGTAACAACTCCTTTTAACATTCCTTCACTTGCTGTAGTCATTTTTATATCTTCAGGTCTTATTACAACATCTATAATTTCATCCTTCTCAAATCCTTTATCAACACATTCAAAATGTTTATCACAGAATTCAACTTTATAATCATCATGCATTATTCCATCAAATATATTACTTTCACCTATAAATCTAGCAACAAATGCATTTTCAGGTTCATTATATATATCTTCAGGAGTACCCATTTGTTGTATTTTACCTTTATTCATAACAACTATTGTATCTGACATTGTTAAAGCTTCCTCTTGATCATGAGTTACAAATATAAATGTTATGCCAAGCTTTTGTTGTATTTTTTTTAACTCTGTTTGCATCTCTTGTCTTAACTTTAGATCTAATGCACCTAGTGGTTCATCTAATAATAGTACCTTAGGTTCATTTACTAAAGCTCTTGCTATAGCTATTCTTTGTTGCTGCCCACCACTTAAAGACTCTATGCTTCTATTTTCAAATCCTTCAAGTGCTACTAGCTTTAACATTTCTTTTACTTTTTGATCTATTATATTTTTAGGCAATTTTTTTATTTTTAGCCCAAATGCTATATTCTCATAAATATTCATATGTGGAAATAATGCATATTTTTGAAATACAGTATTTACTGCTCTCTCATAAGGTGGAATATTATTCATATCTTCATTTTCAAATAATACTTTTCCATCATCTGCATATTCAAATCCAGCAATTATTTTTAACGTAGTAGTTTTACCACATCCACTCGGTCCTAGTAATGTTAAAAATTCATTTTTCTTTATATCTAAATTTAAGCCATCTAAAACTTTGTTATCTTCATATGTTTTAGATATCCCTTGTAAACTTATTATGTTATCTGTCAATTATAATAGCACCTCTTTTCTAAAATGATGGCGGAGTACTAACCCAAACCACTCTAGCTTCTTTTTTACCTACATTAGATATGTAGTGATTAGCTCTTGGCTTAAAGTAGAAACTCTCCCCTTTTTTAACCTTGCTTTTTTTATCTCCTATATGTACGTATATATAGCCTGAAAGTACATATCCAAACTCTTCACCTTCGTGAGGTTTTTCCTCTTTATATTTTCCACCTGGATATAAGGTTAGAATTATAGGCTCCATTTGATTTTTTTGAGAGTTAGGAATTAGCCATTTTAATTTATATTTCAACTCTTCATCTTCTGTCTCAAACATATCATCTTTCGTAAAAGATATTCTTTCATCATCTATTTCATTAAAAAACTCTCTTAAATTTGTTCCTAGTATTTCTAGTATATCTATTAGAGTAGCTATGGATGGTGAAGTTAAGTTATTTTCAACTTGAGATATAAAACCTTTAGATAGCTCACACCTGTTAGCCAATTCCTCTTGGGTCAGCTGTTTTCCTATTCTCATACGTTTAATTTTCTCACCGATATCCATATTTACACCTCCTCATTTCATTATAATCACTAAACATTCAGTTTAAAATTTCTAAACAACAAAAGTTATTATATAAAATTTCTCAATTTTATTCAATACTTTTTAAATATTTTTTTCATTTTTTATTTTGCAGCGTAATGCAGTATTTCTAATGAGTTTATAGTTTATTGCTCTTCATTGTGTTTATATTAATATTTATAAAGTTTAGTATCTCTAATTTTTTTATTATAGTTATTTTTATAGTTTTTTTAATAGTTTTATACCTGCATAATGAAAATTATATATTTTATATTCTATCCTTATATCTTATCAATATTACATTTATATATTTTTAGTTTATTTTTAATAAAATAAAAAAGAGTTCTCATTTACTTGAGAACTCTTTTTCTTTTCATCTTTAAAATTACGATAAAGAATATTATTAGTATTAAAACTGCTACCACTAAAGAATAATTTTTCATTATATGCTCTATTTTAGATAAATTATCTCCCAACAAATATCCTAAAGTTATAAGTATTGTATTCCATATCCCTATTCCTATTGTAGAATAAAATGTAAAAGATAAAATGTTCATCTTATTTATTCCTGCAGGAATAGATATAAATGTCCTAGCTATAGGTACTACTCTTGAAATCATAACTGATATTTTTCCATATTTATTCATCCACCATATAGATGCTTCCACTGATTTTTTAGTTTTTGGATACTTCTTTAACAAATATTTTATAAGTGGATTTCCAAATTTAGCTCCTATAATATAATTAGTTATACTTCCTACTACCCCAGCTAATATAGATACTATAAGCACTATAAAAAAATTCATATTACTTTTTACCACCATAATACCTGCAAAAGGTAATACTATTTCACTTGGTAGCGGTAAGTTTGCATACTCTAACATAACAATAATAAATATACTTATAATTCCATATTGTTCTATAAAATTTTGTATTAAGATATCTAACTCCATAATTTTAATCCCTCTTATTTTTTCCTTAATTATACATTCTTTTTATATTATATAACAAGTGTTTTCTTTACAAAATAATCCATTTTTCTATAATTACATTTTATATAAAAATGCATTAATCTAGCTAAGTAAGTAAAATAATATATGATTTTATATATAAATGTAAGTATATATCATTATATCCTCTATTTTTATTATTTAATTTAACTCATCGGATTTTCTAGTTAGTTTTTCAAAGAAATACCTCTAATTTATAATCAAATAATATAATTAATAAATTAGAGGTATCTAAATTAAAATTTTATTTCAATTTAATTTAAGTAGTCACTTGGACTAAGTTTACTTGCTGCAGCTTCATCTAATATAAGAACTACATCATCATGTAGTTGAAGTATGGAAGCAGGTATTTTGGGAGTTATTTTTCCATAAACAGTGTTATATATAGCATCAGCTTTATCTTCTCCACAAGCTAACATTACTATTTTTCTAGCTTTAAATATAGACCCTGTCCCCATCGTAATTGCTTTTTTAGGAACTTCATCTTCTGATTTAAAAAATCTTGCATTAGCTTCTATTGTAGAAGGTGTTAAATCTACTAAATGAGTACCTTTTTCAAAACTTGTTGTAGGCTCATTAAATCCTATATGTGCATTTCTACCAATTCCAAGTATTTGTATATCTATACCACCTGCATCTTTTATAGAATTTTCATATTCCTCACATTCTTTCTCTATATTATCAGCCATACCATTTGGTATATGTATATTGGCTGGATTTATATTTATATGATTAAATAAGTTCTCTTGCATAAAGTAGTGATAACTTTGATCATTAGTTATTGGCAGTTTATAATATTCATCTAAATTAAATGTAATAATATCAGAAAAATCAACAACTCCATTTTTATACATGTCAACTAGATTTTTATACATACCTATTGGCGTACTACCCGTAGCTAATCCTAGCACAGAATTAGGTTTTAATGTAACTTGACTTAATATTATTTGTGCTGCTTTTTTACTCATTGATTCATAATCTTTACATACTAATATTCTCATAATACCCCCCAAATATTAAATTAAAATATATTTTTAATCATTTAAAACTATTTCATACTGATATTTATCACTTCTAAATATTGAAATTGTATATTCCAATGGATTTCCACTTTCCTCATAAGAATTTCTATGAATTTTTAATGCAAGGCTATTTTCTTCAACCTTTAACTTCATTGATTCTTCTTTTGACAAGATTATTGGCTCTATCATTTGATTTGCTTTTTTTATCTTATACTTATAATTATTTTGTAAAACATCATAAAGAGAGTTATTCTCCAACATACTTTTTCCTAAATTTTCGCACATATCTTCAGATATATAAGCAATTTCAATACCAAATGGTTCTTCTTCAATGTATCTAAGTCTTTCGACTTTATAAACTTGAGTGTAATTATCAGCTATATGTAGCTTTTCTTTTACAAGTTCACTTGGAAACTCTTTTTGAAAAGATAAAAGATCAGTTTTTATTTTTACACCTTTTTCTCTCATAACCTGTGTAAATCCTTTTAAATTTGAAAACTGATATTTTTCTTTTCTCTTAGCTACAAAAGTACCTCTACCTTGAACTCTATACAATATACCTTCTGATACAAGACTAACTATAGCTTTGTTTACAGTCATTCTACTTACATTTTGTATATTACAAAGCTCTCTTTCTGATATTATAGAATCCCCTTCTTTTAGATCTTTACTATCTATCATATCTTTTATTATTGATGATAGTTGTATATGCAAAGGTATATTACTTTCTTTATTTACTAACTTCATTAAATCACCGCTTATATTTATGTGGTATATACCAATTTTGGTATATACCACTATTGTATTGCTTTTTTCTATATCTTTCAATAATTTATTCTATTTTTGTAAAAAATATTTAATATAATATACATAATATATGGTATTATATTTAAATGTAGATTTTTATATAATATTTCAATAAGGAGATGCTTAACTTGATAAAAATAGGTGATTTTAATAAATTAAAAGTTAAAAGAAAAGCTGATTTTGGCTATTTCTTAGATGGAAAAACAAATAATACTAAAGATGATATATTACTACATAATAGATTACTTGGAAAAAACAATATAAATATTGGAGATGAGGTTAAAGCTTTTATATTCAAAGATTCAGAGGATAGAATTGCCGCAACTTTAATAGAGCCTAAAGCTAAAGTCGGCGAAATTGCAATGCTTAAAGTTGTTGCTCACACTAAAATAGGAAGCTTTATAGATATAGGTCTACCAAAAGATATATTAGTTCCTTTCAAGGCTAGAACTTATGATTTAGAAAAGGGTGAAAAGTATCCATTCTATATATATGTTGATAAAAGCAATAGATTAGCTGCTACTACTGATATAGATACTTATTTAACTACAGATCATGAATATAATGTTGGTGATACCGTAACAGGCGTAGTTTATGGATTCCAGACTAATAATTCAGCTATGATTGTAGTAAATAATAAGTATGCAGGAGTAATACTTCACAATGAGTATTTTACAGAATTAAAACCTGGGCAAGAATTAAATTTAAAAGTTATAAAAATTTATGAAGATGGTAAACTAGGACTCTCTCCTAGACAAAATAGAAAAGAAGAATTAGATGTCTTAGAATCATCTATAATGAGTTACTTAGAAGGTAATGATGGTTTTATGAGATTTAATGATAAGTCTACACCAGAAGAAATATATACTGTATTTAACTCTAGTAAGAAAAACTTTAAACGCGCTTTAGGTGTACTTATGAAAAAAAATCTTATTATTCAAAACTCAGAAGGAACTTATCTTAAATAATTTCTATATTTTAATATCAAACGATGAACTTAAGTTAATCTAATATAAATTTTCTCATGAAGATAGTAAATTCTTATTCAGAAATACTTTATCATAGATTACTTGATGAAATAGTTAATGATAAAATCCTAGAAGAGGTATCCAGAAAATAAAATAGACTGAGTCAATGACTCAGTCTATTTTATTATATCTACAGATTCAAAATTTATTACATTTTTTAAATCAGTTGGAGAAATTTCTATTTGATATCCTACTTTACCAGCACTCACTATTATATTTTCTAATTTTTCTGCACTTACACTTAAAAATGTTTTATATTGTTTCTTCATACCAATTGGAGAGCACCCACCTCTTATATAACCTGTAACTTTATTAATGTCTTTTACATGAATCATTTCTATATTCTTTTCTTTAGCCGCCCTTGCTGCTTTTTTTAAATCTAGGCTTTCATTTACAGGTATTACATATACATAAAACTCTTTACTTGCTCCCTGAGCAACTAAAGTCTTATAAACTTCACTTACATCTCTGCCAATTTTTTTCGCCACTTCAATACCATCTACATGATCCTTGCCAGTATCATAAGAATGAATATTATAACTAATTTTATTAGAGTCAAGTATTCTCATTGCATTTGTTTTTATTTTTGCCTTTGACATATTATCTCCCTTTCTTTTTTTAATTATATAGCTCTAGTATATTTCTTTAGCCATACTTTTTCATCCTCATTTAAGAATGGAGATATTTCATCATAGACTTTTTTATGATAACTATTTAAGTATTCTTTTTCTTTTCTATCCATTAACTCTGGATCTATTCCATCTAAATCTATAGGAACTAAGGTTACAGCTTCAAATTCCATAAACTGACCATATTCATTTTCCTCACCTTTTATAGTTATAAGTTCATTCTCTATTCTTATACCATGAGATCCTTCTATATAAATTCCTGGTTCATTAGTAGTTACCATACCAGCTTCTAATATACAACTATCATTTCTTTCTGGAACCACTTTCCATCTAAATCCATTTGGTGCTTCATGTACATTTAGTACAAATCCTATACCATGTCCTGTTCCACATCTATAGTCTAAATCTAAATCCCAAATAGGGCCTCTTGCAAGTATGTCTAAGTTATAACCTCTGCAACCATAAAGGAATTTAGCCATAGATAATCTAATCATTCCTTTAACTACAGCTGTGTAATGTTCTTTTTGAACCTTTGGTATATCTCCTAGTACATACATTCTTGTAATATCTGTAGTTCCATCATAATATTGACCTCCCGAGTCAACTAATAATAACCCTTCTGGCTGTAATTTATATGCACTTTCTTTTGATGCACTATAGTGTATTATAGCCCCATGATCTTTATACCCTGCTATAGTATTAAAGCTTAATTCTATAAATTTATCTTGCTCTTGTCTAAAACTTAATAATTTTTCATCTATGCTTAATTCATCCATTTCTATTTTTCCAACATTATTTTTTATCCAATACATGAATTTAGTCATAGCAACACCATCTCTAATATGGCATTTTCTTATATTTTCTAATTCTATTTCATTTTTAATTGCTTTAAATAATATAGTTGGATTAATTGAATTTATTTTTTCCACATTAGATGGTATATTATTATAGATTGCAAAATTTATCTTAGATTTATCTAATAATACTTTTTCATCTTCATTTATACTTTTTACAAATTCATATATTTCAAAGTAAGGTTTTATTATAGTATTCCCTTTATTAAGCTCAGCTTTTATTTCATCAGTTAATTTATTTTCATCTACGAATAAATAAACCTCATCTAATGTTACTACTGCGTATGAAAGTATTACAGGATTATACTTAACATCTCTTCCTCTTATATTAAACAACCAAGCAATATCATCAAGAGATGATATTATATGCATTGTTGTGCTTTTTTCTTTCATAACATCTCTTACTCTATTTAACTTGCTAACAAAATCCTCTCCTGAGTATTTTATATCTAATAAAAATCCTTTTGATTCTGACATAGTAGTTCTATCTGTCCATATATCATTTATTAAATCTTCTTCATATGTAATCGTTATATTTTTAGATTTTAATTTTTCTCTTAATTTTTCTCCTTCACCAACAGAAATTACTCTACCATCAAAACCTAATACAGAATTCTCTGGCATAACTTCTAATAAGTAGTCTTCAATTTCAGGAACTCCATTTACTCCAGATTTAAATAATTTTATTCCACTACCTTCAAGTTCTTTTTCTGCCTGTAAAAAATATCTTCCATCTGTCCACAATCCAGCTTCATCCATTGTTACTACCACAGTTCCTGCTGATCCTGTAAATCCTGATATAAATTCTCTACTTTTAAAATACTCTCCTACATATTCACTTTGATGAAAATCCGAAGATGGTATTATATACGCATAAATACTTTTTTGATTCATAATTTTTCTTAACTCTTCAATTCTATTTTTTATCATATGCATACTCCCTTATAATGATAATTTTATTTTACTTTTTATATATTATATACCTTATTTCTAATAATTAACATACCTTATGCATTAAGTATCTGCTATATTAAATCACATATTAAATTTTTATCCAACATTTCATCATTCCTAAAAATATTTTTAATATTCACAGGAGAATCTCCAAGTACAAAAATATAATCTGATAAATCTAATGCTTCCTCTATATCATGAGTAACAAACAAAACAGTACGCTCATCTTCTTTTAGTATTTCTTTAAACCTATCTATTATTTCTTTTTTATTTTTAATATCTATGGACTTAAAAGGTTCATCCATAATAATAATTTTAGATGGGTATATTAATGCTCTAGCTATATTAACCCTTTGTCTAATTCCACCACTTAGCATTTGAGGATAATAATTTTTATATTCCTTTATTCCTACTAATTCTAAGTATTTATCAATTAACTTTTCTAATTCTTTATTATTGTAGTATTTTTTTACAACTATTTTTATATTTTCTCCAACCGTGATCCAATCTATTAGTCTATCCTCTTGGAATATATAGCTAATACCTAGACTTTCTAAACTTTTAAAATCATGATTATCACTCGGTATTATACCACTGATAATATTCAAAATCGTACTTTTCCCACATCCAGATTTACCTAGAATACAATTCACTTTATTTGTATAAAATTCAATATTAAAATTGTTATAGATAACTCTTCCATTATAAGATTTATTTATGTTTTTTATACTTAAAGTCATCTCTTCCATACTAGTGACCTCCTAAGTGATGGCTTTTGAAAATTTTCTAATACAAATGAAATTATAATTATTATTATTATCCATGCAAATATTCCTGATGTGTTAAAATTTATTTTCTCCAACTGTATTTGTGTTCCCATACCATACTTTGGCTGGCCATATACCTCTCCAGCTATAATAACTTTTAACGCCAATGAAAAAGTAGAACCTATTATTGAAATTATCCTAAATTTAATTGAAGGTAAATAGATTTTTAGAGCCTTATTTCTTAAACCTATATTATATAAATTAGCCATTTCTAATATACCTTTATCTATGTTCAAAATGGAATCTAAGATACTATCATATAAAATAGGAAATACTATTATAAATCCAATTATAAAAGGTGAACTATTTTTATCAAACCATATTAGTACTAGAACTATTACTATCATTGTTGGTATTGATTTTGTTATAACTGTTATTGGTTTTAATAAATTCCTAATAAACCTACTAATATAAGATAAAGTAGATAAAATTAAGGCTATTAAAATAGCACTTATAAAGCTTAATATACAACGACTCATTGAAAAGATTATATCTAGATAAAACCTATCAGATAAAACAATTTCTTTCATACTAATTAAAACTTGGGTTATCGTTGGTAAGTAAATATCATTATTTATTTTCAAGGCAATAATTTGCCATAAAAATAAGAGCATAACGCATGATATCATTACCTCGATTTTATCTCTAAAGCAAGCTTTATTCTCCTTTGTAGAAAATTCCTTCATCTGGTAGTTTTCCTCCTACTGTCTTTGCCTCAAAGTCAAATAATATCTTGTAGTAATTTTCATACTCCTCTTTCATATCTGATATATTAATAAAGTTTAAATTAGCTCTTTCCATAGCTTTCTCTATAACAGAAGCTTCTGTGCTTACACCAAAATCTTTAGAATAGCTTCCAGCTTCAGTTGGATTATCATTAGCCCACTTTATACTATCTGAAATTTGTTCAACAAATTTTTCTATGAATTCAGGGTTTTCTTTAGCGAAATCAGCTTTTACTATTAGAGTTGATTGAGGATATCCATTTTTAGATCCACTTATAGACTTCCATTCATCATTTAAACTTGTAATAATTTTTATATTATCATTCTTATTCATAAGACCTGTTAAAGCAGGTTCTGATACAAACCCTGTATTTAATTTTCCACTAGCCATCATTGGAACTAATTCACTCATTGAATTTACATAATTAAAATTTATATCGTCTAAATTTATATTTTTTTCTTTTAAAATAGTTTTTACTGTTATATCTGGAGTTAATCCTTTTCCTGTATTTCCAACTTCTTTTCCTATTAAATCATCCATACTACTCATATTTTCAGTTGATACTAAATAAAAAGACCCCATACCTACTGTCCCTAATATTTTATAATTTGAAGTCTTATTATATGCTATGGCTGCCATATTAGATGGTACTATAGCTATATCTGCTTCTTCTTTCATTACAACAGTTGATAATGCATCACTTGTTGATTCGATACTATAATTTATATTATACCCAGATTTAATTTCAGGATTTTCTTTTGCTAATTTAGCTAATGATATTGCTGGTAGTCCATCTGGTACCACTACTTTTACATCTTTGTTCGTAACTTCTGACTTATTTTCCTCTAGTTCTCCATTCTCTTTGCTCTCATTACAGCCTACCATTAAAGTTGCGCCTATAACAATTGTTAATAGTAAAGTTATAATTTTCTTCATAATTAAATTCCTCCTTTAAATATTCTGCATATTAACTAATAATTCTGTAGATTTATGTATTTATCCTTCTTAACAATAAAAAAAGTGTTACTTAAGCTTTGATTATAAACTTTAGTAACACTTTTATTTTATATTTATTTTTATAATGCAGCTATTAAACCAACTACTAGCGCATTTAATATACTAACTGTAAATCCTCCTATCATACCTCTAAAAGCAAGCTGTGATAATTGACTCCTTTTTTCTGGACAAAATACAGATATACCCGATATACATATACCCATACTAGATATATTTGCAAAACCACATAGTGATATAGCTAACATCATTCCTGTTCTTAGATCTAGTGTTTTTATAACCTCACCTAATTGACCAAATGCAACAAACTCATTAAGGACTAATTTACTACCTAATAATTGTCCTGCTAAAGCTATATCATCTGGATTGATTCCCATTAAGAATCCTATTGGTGCAAATATAAATGATAATACCTTTTCTAAAGATAGGCCTATTATTCCTAATCCACCATTAACTAACGCTACTAAAGCTGTTATCGCTATTAATGATGCTCCTATACCTAATACCATATTAAGCCCATCTGAAGCTCCTTGAGATATTGCTGATATAAGGTTTGTATTATCTCCTTTATTGTCTATTTTTAGTTCTTTAACCTCGACTTTATCAACCAAACTTTCATCTTCTGGTAATAAAATCTTAGAAACTAATATACTACCGAATGGAACTAATGCCCCACCTAATAATAAATATTGCATCGGTATTCCCATGTCAGCGTATCCCATAAGTACAGTTGCTGACATACTTCCCATCCCAGATATTAGAACTAACATTATTTCACTCTCAGTCATTGACTTTAAGTACTTACTCACTAATATCGGTGACTCTGTTTGCCCTAAAAACATATTAGCAACTGCAACAAAACTTTCAACCTTAGAAGTTCCTAACACTTTACCAACAATACCACCTATTATTGAAACTATAGCTCCTATAACACCTAGGTAGTATAAAGCTGCAACTAAGGCAGATACAAATATTATGTTTCCTAAAACCTTAATAGCAAATATATGTCCTGTTGGTGCTGAAGCATCTGCTAATGAACCGAACATAAATGATAGACCTTCAGAGCCATAACTTAACACTTCAGTTACAATGTCAGAGACTTTTTGTAACGCTATTTGACCTAAAGGAAATTTTACTAATAAAAATGCTAGTATAAACTGTATTATTAGTGCTTTAATTATCATTTTTTTATCAATTGCTTTTTTATTTGATGAAAATAAAAATAATATGCTTATTAAAACAACTATACCAATTATGTTTAATAATATTTTCATTTGTTTACTCATTCCTCTTCTGTATTTATATTTCTTATTTTATACTTTTCTATTATAACTGCATTGCGTTTATTTTTTTCAACATTTTTCGACAATTAACTTGTATTTTTCTTTAGTTTTCTAACTTTTTTACACAAAAAATATAGAGTCTAAATGGTAAGCTCTATATTTAGATTATTTTATTAAATTTGAAATAAAATTTATTTTAATAATTTTATTATAAACATATTCACATATACTTAAAGTCAACAAACTAAAAAATATGCTAAATATTAATATTATGAGTTGAGTTAGTATATATCTCTCATTAAAGTTACACATATTATAACTTGTATTTATATAGTTATATCCATTTATAGAAATGTATAAGATTCCACCAGTTATTAAACTAGTAATAATATGATTTTTTCTATAATGACTGAAAAGTCCTAAAAAAATACCTAGTAATCCATGAAAAAGTAAAAATATCATACTATTATCATAAGAATTAATTGCACCAATTGATAAGAATGATACTACATATGAGATTAATCCTATACTTGGATTTTTTCTAGTTATTATATAAATAGGAATAATACTTAAGATAGAAAAAAAATTTAAATAAATTTGGCTACCTATAGGAATATAATATATTCCTATGCACAATATTATTGATAAAATACCTAACTGTATACTTTTTATGCTCACAATAGCTTCACCTACCTATTGTTGTCTCTTTATTAAATATAATATGTTAGACAAATCTAAATTGATACAAAAATAGAAGCCTTAAATCTAAAGCCTCCTAATTTCTTCAATATTATCAACGAATACTTTTACAATCGTAGGATCAAATTGAGTTCCGGAACATCTTATAAGTTCATTTATAGCATCTTCTTCTTTCATTGCCTTTTTATAGATTCTTTCATTTACCATAGCATCATATGAATCAGCAACAGCTATTATTCTTGCAAATAAAGGTATGTCGGTTTGCTTTAATCCTAATGGATATCCACTTCCATCCCATTTTTCATGATGAGTTAGAACAGATTTTGCTACATTATCTAATTCTCCTAGTGAATTGATTATTCTATATCCTTTTTCTGTATGAGTTTTCATTATTTTAAACTCTTCATCAGTAAGCTTATCAGGTTTTGATAATATATTATCTGGTATCCCAATCTTACCTATATCATGCAATTCTGCAGATAAAATTAATTCATTTAAATCAGATAATTCTAAATTTAATTTTTCACCTATTTTAGTTACATATTTCACAACCCTATCAGTATGCATATTTGTCTCAATATTTTTAACTTTTAGTAATTTTCTATATAATTCTAATATTAAACTGCTTATACTCCTATCTTCTAAAAGATTTTGTCTATGTGCTTTAACTTCAATATTTTTTATACAGTCACAAATATTTTCAATTATTGTATATTTTGAAATTTCTTCATCTTTAAATCTACATCCAAAATATTCTTCTCTTTTGTTCATTATCTCTTTATCTTGATCTATATCAATTAATATTCCTGCAACAGCAATTACTTGATTTACTTCATTTAATATTGGAAACATACAATAATGTATATAGTTTCCATTAATTATGTATTCACTCCATATAGTTTTTTTACTATTTATACAATTATTAACTTGCCTATTATATTCCTGTGATATTTTTTTATTAAATATTTCTTTATTAGTTTGATCTTTTACTTTAGATAACTCTATTCCAAGCATGTTTTCACATGCTTTATTTAAAAAAACTATCTTATAATCCACAGTTTCAATCCAAGACGGAAAAGGTATGTATTCTAAAAATAGTTTATACATCTCTACTAATTTAATTTGGCTCATTTTAAAAGATTCTCCTATTCTGCAGCTAACTTTAATCTCTATTTTATCTTTTTATTATATTATTAGTTCCATATTTTTACAACAATAGACATTATAATAGATAAAAAAACATAAAAACTATTTTATTTATTATTTTATTTAAGTTATTTATGAAGAATCTATATAAATAAAATAAAATGACTACTCTAATTTTTTAGGTAGTCATTTTATTTTATTATATATTAAAATTCATTTTATATAATTCTATAACGTTCTCTATTAAAGAATTTATAGTAGCTTTTCCTGTACAATTTATTCTATTAGATACAAGTCTTGCTTTCCCTTGATTAACAATTTCATCTACATCAAAATCTAATATTTGTTTTCTTCCAACATAAGTAAAACCTACTCCAATTATAACCGAATCTTTTTTTACATCTGATGCCTTAATTAAATTTTGTCTTCCTACACAAGATATAACTATATCAGCCATTTTTACTAATGATGATAAATCTTTTGTCTTACTATTTGCATTTATTAATGTAGCTCCTCTGTTCATAAGCATAGAACATAGTGGCTTTCCAACATGATTAGATTTACCTATAACTAACACTACTTTTCCTTCTATATCTACATCATGATATTCTAGTAAAGATATAACACCTTTAGGGGTTGCTGGTGATAATAACTTATCATTACCTAAGTTTATTTCTCCTATCCACTCCTTAGCAAATCCATCTGCATCAACTCTATAATCTATAGATTTCATAAGAGTATCTGTATCTAAATGTTCAAATGTAGGTAGCTGAAGTATTACTGGTATCTTTTCTTCATTACACTTGTTTATTATCTCCATTACATCACAGTTTGTACAATCTTTTTCTAGTTTTATAGCATTTACTTTTAATCCAGACTTTTCACCTTCAGTTATTTTTCCCTTAATATATCTTGCATTTCCTTCATCATCAGAAGCATTTATTATTATAAATTCAGGTTTTCTTTTTATTACCTCTTCAATTTTATTAATTTCTTCTTTAAATTTTTCAATTTTATTTTCGCACATCTCAATTGCATCTATTATTTTTGTCATCTCACATCTCCTAATTTGTTTTATTATATTATAAGTCTTTTTTGACTTATTATAAATCATTTTTATAATTATCATAAATAAAAAAGATAGTGAATCAAATATAGATTCACTATCTTTTATACTAATTTTTTTTAAACAATTTTATTAACTCCATAAATATAGTTGATATTAATGCAAGTCCTAAACATATAACAAACTGCTTTATTCCAAAGTACATAGGTATTGAAAATAAAGTTCTAACACCTGGTATCAATGTTACTCCATAAAGTAAGAAACATACAACGATAGAACCTATTACATATTTATTTGAAAAAATTCCTAACTGAAGTAAAGTATATCCATTAGATCTTGCTGGCAATGTTTGAAGTATTCTTGATATTATTAATGTAGAAAATGCCATAGCTACTCCTAATTCTTCTGAATTAAGTCTTCCTACATATTGAGCAATTATAGTAACGATACCTATTGCTATTCCTCTAAATAATACTTGTTGTAATGTTCCACCAGCTAAAATACTTTCATTAGGATCTCTAGGTTTATGTTTCATTATATTTTTTTCTGGTGGTTCAAGACCTAAAGCAATTGCTGGCAATGAATCGTTTACTAAATTTATAAACAATAATTGTAATGCCGTAAATGGATTAGCCCAATCAGCAAATACTGCAAATAATATAGCTATTATTGCACCAAGATTTCCTGCAAATAAATATGTTATAGCTTTCTTTATATTGTCATATACACTCCTACCAACTTCCACTGCACTTACTATGCTAGAGAAATTATCATCTACTAATATCATTGCAGATGCATCTTTTGATACATCTGTACCACTTCCCATACCTATACCTATATCAGCTTGCTTTAATGATGGTGCATCATTTACTCCATCTCCAGTCATAGCTGTAACTTTACCTTTTCTTTGCCATGCTTTTACTATACGTATTTTATTCTCAGGAGAAACTCTTGCGTATACACTTATTTTAGATAAATTTTTATCTAATTGATCATCTGTTAATGCATCCAATTCTTGACCTGTAAGTGCAAGTTCCCCTTCTTCCATTATGCCTATTTGTTTAGCAATAGCTTTTGCAGTAGTTTTATGATCTCCTGTTATCATTATAGTTTTTATTCCTGCTTCTTTTGCTTCTTTTACTGCACTAAATACAGATTCTCTAGGAGGATCTATCATTGCCATAAGACCTACAAGTATCATGTCATTTTCATCTTCTATACTTGGAACAAAATCTTTATCTGGAACATCTTTCATTGCAAAAGCTAATACTCTAAGAGCTCTATTTGAAAAGTCTTCATTTACTTTTCTATACTCATTCAATATTTCATCATTTATTTCAACTACTTCTCCATCTTTTAATGCATATTTACATCTACTAAACAATACATCTGGAGCACCTTTTGTGTACATTACAGCATCACCATACATATCATTTACGGTTGACATTAACTTTCTATCTGAATCAAATGGTATTTCACCTTTTCTTACATATTTTCCTCTCAATGTACTATAATTTAATTCATTTTTATTTGAATATGTTATTAATGCAACCTCTGTAGGGTCTCCAATTTCATTTCCTTCTTCTGTAATATGAGAATCATTACATAGTGTAGATATTAATGTTAATAGCTTAGCTTGATAATTATAGTTAACACTGCCCTTCTCAAATACCCCTTTTTCAGTTCCATACATATAATAATCTACGACTGTCATTTTATTTTGTGTTAATGTTCCCGTTTTATCTGTACATATTATACTTGTAGAACCTAATGTTTCTACTGCTGGCAATTTTCTTATTATAACCTGTTTTTTTGCCATATTATTAGTTCCAACAGCTAATACAATTGTTACAATAGAAGATAATGCTTCTGGTATTGCTGCTACAGCTACAGCTACAGCAAACATAAAGCTATCTAAAACAACAGTTCCCATATTAGCTGTGTTCCCAACAAAATAAGCTCTAGCTACTTCTATAATAAAAATTAATAAAGCTAATATAGTTATTCCTATACCTAACTTTTTACTGAAATCTTCTAGCTTTTGTTGAAGTGGGGTAAGTTTACTTTCAGATGTTTCTAATAATCCTGCTATTTTACCCATCTCTGTGTTCATACCTGTTTCTGTAACTATAAATACACCTCTACCATAAACAACTATAGAACCACTAAATACCATATTCTTTTGATCACCTAATCCAACATCCTCATTTATAACATCTGTATTTTTTAATACTGGTTCAGATTCACCAGTTAACATACCTTCTACTACCTTTAGTGTTTGAGCTTCTATTAACCTACCATCTGCTGGAACATAATCTCCAGCCTCTAGTATTACTATATCACCTGGTACTAATTCTCTTGAAGGTAATGTAAGCTTTTGATTATCTCTTATAACCTTAGCCTGAGGAGCCGATAATTTTTTCAAACTATCAAGAGATCCTTCCGCTTTCTTAGTTTGTACAACACCAAGAACTGAATTTATTATTATTACAGCAAATATGATTGCAGATTCTACTACTTCTCCTAATATAACTTGTACTATAGCTGCAATAAGAAGTATTATAACTAAAGGATCTTTAAATGATTCTAAAAATAGCTTATAAGTTGGAATTTTATCTTTTTCTTTTAGTTCATTGTATCCTTGTGACTCCAATAATTTACTTACTTGATCACTTTTCAGACCTTGCTTACTTGAGTCTAAATTGTTAATTACATCTTCATATGTTCTTTTATAAACCATAACATTTCTCCTCACCGTAGTATTTATATACTTATATTGTGGATTTTTCTATATTTTATTATTCTATAATTTCTTTTTATCATATATAATACAGTTTTGCATCTAAATTTAATAATTTTTCCAAATAAATTAAGTTATATATTTTACTATATTAGATAAAACTATAACAATAAGTTACTTAGCAAGTATAAATATACTTGATTTGCACCATAAAAATCATTTTTTGCTATATTTTAGATATAATTCCATATTTTTTGTCGAAATTTGCAAGGAAAATTTAAGGAAAACATTGTTTTTATTTTTAAAAGTATTATAATTATATTTGTTCCTAAAAAAGGTAATAAATCATACAATATTTTTTAACAGAAAGGAATTATAAAATGGAAAACAAGAGCTTACAAAAAAATCTTGGATTCGCTGCTGCTTTATCAACTGTTGTTGGTATGGTTATAGGTGGTGGTGTATTCTTTAAACCACAAGCTGTATTTACATTAACAGGTGGAGCACCTGGACTTGGAATGATCGCTTGGATAGTAGCAGGTATAGTTACTATAACTGCTGGTTTAACAGCTGCAGAAGTTTCTGCTGCAATACCTAAAACAGGAGGTATGATGGTATATATAGAAGAAATCTATGGTAAAAAATTAGGTTTCTTAACAGGTTGGATGCAATCTGTTTTATTCTTCCCTGCAACTATAGCTGCAATATCAGTTATGTTTGGACAACAATCAGCAATATTACTTGGACAAACAGATAATAAAGTATTAGTTATAGCTTTAACTGTGGGTGTTATATTATTTATAGGATTTATAAATTCATTTGGATCTAAAACAAGTGGTACTATACAAACAGTATCTACTATATGTAAATTAATTCCGCTTGTTTTAATAATAGGATTTGGATTATTTAAAGGAAACAGCTCTAGCCCAATATTCACTCCACTTGTAGGTGAAGGTGTTAGTGCTGGAGGAGTTTTCGGTCAATTATTAATAGCAATATTATTTGCATATGATGGATGGATAAATGTTGGTGCAATAGCTGGAGAAATGAAAGATCCAGGAAAAGACTTACCAAAAGCTATAGTTGGTGGTTTATCTTTAGTTATGGCTGTTTATGTTGTTATAAACATAGCTTACTTATTCGTATTACCAGCAGATCAACTTGCTCAATTTGCTTCACCAGCTTCAGCTGTTGCAGAAGTTTTATTTGGTAGAGTTGGTGGTCAAATAATAACTATAGGTATATTAATATCAGTATTTGGTTGTATAAATGGTTACTTATTAACTGGGCCAAGAATACTTTATACATTAGCTCAACAAAAAACTTTACCAGGTTATAAATTTATAGGTGCATTAAATAAGAATGATGTTCCTGCTAATGCTACAATGATAATGGCTGTTATATCTGCATTATATGCATTATCTGGACAATTCAACTTACTAAGTGACTTATCTATGTTTGCTGTATGGTCATTCTATGTATTAACTTTTGCAGGAGTTATAAAATTAAGAAAAACTCATCCAAATATGAATAGACCTTACAAAGTACCTTTATATCCATTTATACCATTAGTAGCTATATGTGGTGGATTATTCGTTGTATTAAACCAATTATTCTTCGCTGGAATGACAAACACTTTAATGTCATTAGGTGGAGTTATAGTCACTTTAATTGGAGTACCTGTATATAACTATATGTCTAAAAAAGAAGGTTTTGACAATAGATTAGATGATATAGCTTAATGAATTAATAAATAAAAAAATAAGCCATCTTAAATATATTTTAAGTGGCTTATTTTTTTATTAGAATTTATTATTATAAGGATGTGTATCTTTGTATGATGGCGCTTTTACATCTTTCTTTTTATTAGATTTACCTCTAACCTCTTCATTTTCATCCTGTATTATATTAGTTATTTCTGTGTAAGTCTGTCCATGATTAACTAGATCAGTTAATTGTGGATTCTCATCTAAAACTCTTTTACTTTGATTAACTTTTTTCATATTAAATCTCCTTTTTATTTTTATTTTTCCACTATATTTTATTTTTACTACTATTCTTTTTTAGAAAAATAATCTAATTTATCATCTTTAATATAAAATATATATATAAATTGTATAAAAAAGTCCTAAAATACATTTAATAAAAAGTGTATTTTAGGACTTTTTTATTTATCTATATAAATGGATTATAAAATCTTCCTCCATTTACTCTCACTAATAATACTGATATTAATACTATTAAAATAAATAATAGTATTGATATATAATCATTCTTTGTAAAATCTTTTTTCTTATACCAAGTTCGTTTTTTGCCATTTCCAAAAGCTCTTAATTCCATTGCTATACTTATCTTATCAATCCTATCTAAGCTAGAAAATATGAGCGGAGTAAGTATTGATGCCGCATTCTTTATTCTTATAAATAGTTTTTCTTTGCTAGATAAATCAACTCCTCTAGCTTGTTGTGCAAATGCGATATCTTTATAATCTCTTTGTATATCTGGTATATATCTTAAAGCTATAGATACTGCATATGCAGCCTTATAGCTTACTCCTATTTTATTTAAAGATGCTGCAAATTCACTTGGATCTGTTGTTAATATAAATAATAATGCCATTGGTATTGTTGCAAAATATTTTAATATGACATTAAATTCATAAAACAATTGCTCAGAAGTTACTGTATATGGTCCAAATAACTTAAACAAAACGGTTCTGCTACCGTAAATCTGAACTCCTTGCTCTGGAGAAAATATAAATATCATAACTGCATTTAAAAGTAAAAACAATAGTATAAAATAGAGAACAAATGCTACCTCTTTAAACTTTATTTTAGACATTTTAAAAGCAATTAAACCAATTATAAGCATTCCTATTAATAATCTAGTATCATAAGTTATCATCGCTGCTATTGCCCATAATAAAAATACTATAAGCTTAGTCGCTCCTGTTAACTTATGTATAGGAGAATCTTTCTTTATATATGATAACATCTCAGAAGTCATATTTATCTAACCCTCCTATCATAGTCTATAAACCTTTTTATAAAGTTTTTTTCATCTTTTATCCCACATTTTTTAGCTAACTCATATAATGAAGTTTCTTTTAGATTTGCTTTTTCTATAACTTCATTATTTGTTAGTATATTTATAGCTGTATCATCTGCTATTTTCTCTCCATTTGATAATACAACTACGTTATTAGTATACTCTAACATTAAGTGCATATCATGAGTAATCATTATTATAGTGATATCTTGTTTATTAAGTTCTACTAAAAACTCCATTATTTCCGAATAATGTTTGAAGTCTTGCCCTGCTGTAGGTTCATCTAATATTATAACTTCAGGATTTAAAACAAGTATTGACGCAATGGTTACTCTTTTCTTTTGTCCAAAACTTAATGCAGATATTGGCCAATTTCTAAATGGATAAAGTCCACATATTCTAAGCGTCTTATATACCCTCTCTTTTACTTCATCTTCAGAGTATCCTCTAACTCTAAGACCAAAAGCTACTTCATCAAATATCATTGATTTAGATATCATTTGATTCGGATTTTGCATTACAAACCCAATTTTTTCTGAACGTTCTTTTATAGTTTTATTGGCAATATCTTCTCCATTAAATAGTATCTTTCCTGAAGTCGGTTTATAAAATCCGCATATTAATTTTGATATAGTAGATTTACCAGCTCCGTTTTTACCAACAATACTTACCATATCTCCTTTATTAACTTTAAATGATACATTTTTTAATATCTGCTTTTCTTCATTATATGAAAAACTTATATTTTCTAATTCTAATATTGTTTTATTGCTACTTTTAATAACATCTTCATCTATACTCGAATACCAAGTATTTACTTCTTCTTTACATTTATCTAAATCTATACTTTCTACGCTTTTAGGGTTCATATTCGGAGTTATATTACAATTTGCATATTTTAAAGCTGATATATATAAAGGCTCTCTAACTCCAATGTTTTTTAATATATTAGTTGATAAAACTTCATTAGGAGTAGTATCAGCTACTATTTCTCCATTATTCATAACTATAATTCTATCTATATCTTTATGAAGAACATCTTCTAATCTATGTTCTACTATTATCATAGTCTTATTGTTTTTATTTTTTATATCATCTATTAACTCTATAGCACTTTTTCCTGTTAGAGGATCTAAGCTAGCTAAAGGCTCATCAAATAAAAGTATTTTTACATCATCTACCGTAACGCCAGCTAGAGTAACTCTTTGCTTTTGACCTCCAGATAGCTTATATGGAGATGATTCTAATTCGCTATCTATATCTACTAGCTCTGCACAACCTTTTACTATAGATTTCATTTTATTTTGCTCTACACAATCATTTTCAAGCTTAAAAGCTATATCTTCACCTACTGTTAAACCTATAAATTGGCTATCTGGGTCTTGTAATACCGTTCCAATTATTTTTGATAATTCAAATATATTTTTATCATTTACATTCTCACCATCTATTAATAGCTCCCCAGATACCTTTCCACTATAATAAAATGGAATTAATCCGTTAAGACAATGAGCTAAAGTACTTTTACCAGATCCAGAAGGTCCTACTATAAGTACTTTTTCTCCTTCATATATAGTTAGATTTATATTTTTAAGAGTAGGCTCTGCTTGTACCCTATATCGAAAACTGTAGTCTTTAAACTCTATTATCTTTCTTTTCATTCCTATCTCCTTTTTAAAATATTACTCTTCTATTCTTAAACTTCCGCTCTTTATTTTTGTGTTAGAATAAGCTGATAATATTAGTGTTCCAAGAACTCCAACAGTTATCATATTAGAGATACCACCTATCATTCCTTGTAAAAATACCTTGTTTGCAGGTTCTAGATATATAATAATATCTAGACTTGGTGCAACTACAAACCATGCTATTATATTAGCTATAACTTGAGTTACATTAAATATTATTATCTGCTTTTTTCCAAAATCATCCTCTAAGTCTAATTTTCTTGATACAAGTCCTATTACTAAGCCAACTATTCCAGATGCTATTACCCAGCTAAACCATGGTGATCCATAAAATACTAAATCTTTCAATCCATGCCCTATAAGTCCTATTAAAAATCCTGCCATAGGTCCATATACTACTGACATTAATGCTAAATAAGCATATGATGTTTCTATATTAGTATTTGGAATGAAAGTTGGTATAGAACCAAATCTTCCTAATATCATAAAAACTGCAGCACCTATACCTATAGCAACTATAGTTTTTATTGATAACTTTTTATTCATCTACATTATCCTCTCTATTTTATTTAATTTATGTTTTCTACTAACGATTAAAATTCACGCAAATTTTAGTATAAATGTAATCAAAATAAATGTCAATATAAGTCGATTTTTTCTATAAATATACTTACCATCCTTATATATACAATTGTATTTTAAGTTACTGTATACTTTATATTTTATAATTAATAAGTTATAACTAAATAAAGGACATGAACTACATTCATATCCTTTATTATTATCTTCTTAGATTTTTATTATTACCTTTTTTTCCTTCTACTAGAATTATTAGTATTTCTATTATCTTTAGACTTATTTGACCTTTTCTCATTATTTTTTGAGTTTTTACTATTTCTATCGCTTTTATTATTCTTTGAATTTTTATGCGAATTATCTCTTTTACCATTTTTGTTATTCATTTTTCTATTGCTAGAATTAGGCTTATGAGAATAACCTCTAGATTCTCTCGGCTTTATTAAACATTTTGGACCATATCCTATTAAATCTTCTCTATCAGCTTCCATAAGAGCAGCGTGAACTAATTCATAGTTTCTAGGTGCTCTATATTGTAATAATGCCCTTTGCATTGCTTTTTCGTGCTTTGTCTTAGGTATATATACTTCCTTCATAGTAAGAGGATCAATTCCTGTATAGAACATTGTTGTAGATAATGTTCCTGGTGTAGGATAAAAATCTTGTACCTGCTCAGGTTGATAATTTGTATCTCTTAAATATTCAGCTAGTTCTATAGCCGAATTTAAATCTGAACCTGGGTGACTAGACATTAAATAAGGTATTAAGTATTGCTTCATGCCTAACTGCTCATTTATAGCAAAGAACTTTTGTCTAAATCTATCATAAGTGTTTCCTGCTGGTTTTTGCATGTATTCTAAAACTTCGCTCGCAACATGTTCTGGCGCAACTTTTAATTGACCACTTACATGATGTTTAATCAACTCTTTTAAGAATTTATTGTCTTTATCGGCCATAACATAATCATATCTTATACCAGAACGTACAAAGACCTTTTTAATTCCAGGTAAGCTTCTTACTTTTCTTAATAAATTTATAAAATCTGTATGATCTACCGTTAAATTTTTACATGGGTCTGGATGTAAACACTGTCTATGCTTACAAGCCCCTTTAGTTATTTGCTTTTTACAAGCTTCTTGCCTAAAGTTTGCTGTTGGGCCACCAACGTCATGTATATATCCTTTAAAATCAGGTAAAGTAGTTATATATTTTGCTTCATCTACTATAGATTCATGACTTCTACTTTGTACAGCTCTACCTTGGTGGAATGTTATTGCACAGAATGAACAACTTCCAAAACAACCTCTAGAACTTACAATACTAAACTTAACTTCTTCTATAGCTGGTATTCCTCCCATTTCTTTATAAATAGGGTGGTAAGTTTTTTGATATGGCAGTGCATAAACTGCATCTAACTCTTCTCTATTTAAAGGCTTCTCAGGTTTATTTTGAACTAAATATTTATCTCCATATGGCTCAACTATTACCTTTCCTCTATATGGATCTTGCTCGTCATATTGTAACTTAAATGATTGAGCATATTTAATTTTATCTTCGCAAATTTCTTTATAAGATGGAAGAATTACATAATCATCATATACTTCCTCTAAGCTATCTACCATATAACACGTTCCATTTATGTGTCTTATATATTTTGGATCAAATCCATTATTAAGAGCATCTGCAACTTCAACTATTTGTTTTTCACTCATTCCATAAACTAATAAATCTGCGCCACTATCAACTAATATTGATTTTCTAACTTTATTAGCCCAATAATCATAGTGAGCAAATCTTCTTAAGCTCGCTTCTATACCCCCTATTATTACCGGAATATCTTTATAAGCTTCTCTTATTTTATTACAATATACGATTACCGCTCTATCTGGTCTACATCCCATCTTCCCACCAGGAGAATAAAGATCTTTTTCTCTTTGTTTTTTACTTACGGAATAATGGTTAACCATCGAGTCCATATTACCTGAATTTACTAAAAATCCTAATCTAGGTCTTCCTAATTTCATAAAATCTTCTGTAGATTTCCAATTTGGTTGAGCTATTATCCCAACCTTATATCCTGCATTCTCTAATACTCTAGAAATTATAGCCGTACCAAAACTATGGTGGTCAACGTAAGCATCACCTGTAACTAATACAAAGTCTAGCTGTTCCCAACCTCTATCTATCATATCTTGCTTGCATATTGGTAAGAATTTATTTTCCATATAATCACCTGCTTAATTTATACTAAATTTTATTATATCCTTTTCATTCAACTGTGAAACTTATTTTTAATACTGACCTATAATTATATCATAAAATTTAGTATATATCATAGGAATAATCATGGTTAAATAAGTAATTTATAGAAATATCTCACTTTATAAAAATTTCATTCATAAAGGTAATATTATTATAAATTCACTTCCTTCTCCTAAACTTGTATTTACCAATATTTCACCACCATGCTCTTTTATTATCATTTTACTTATAGTTAATCCTACTCCTAATCCTTCATTGCTTTTACTCCTTGACTTGTCCCCTCTATAAAATCGCTCAAATATATATTGTATATCTTCATCCTTTATTCCAATACCAGTATCTTTTACTCTTATATAAACCTTATTATCATTTTTGTATAAACTCAAATATACATTTCCATCAACCTTATTATATTTTATAGAGTTTGATATAATATTAGTTATTACTTGAGATAACTTATCCTCATCTGCATAAATCTCTACATCATCTAATTTTGTGCTTATCTTTACACCTTTTTGCAATGCAATAGCTTGAAAATTAATTACTATTGAAGATATTATATTTCTTAAATTTACTTTCGATTTATTTATAGGTTCATTTTCTAATTTATTTAATTTTTTAAGTTCATCTATTAAAGATGTTATTCTCATAAGTTCTTTATCAATACTAGCTAAACGAATTGGTGTAGCTTCCCATATCCCATCAATCATAGCTTGTAAATGTCCATGCATACTGGTTAGTGGTGTTTTTAATTCGTGAGATAAATCTGTTATTAATCTCTTTCTTATATGTTCTTGAGATTTTAATGATTCTGATAAATTATTTATTGATAATATTAAATCATTAACTTCTTCTATCTCTCCTGTATAATCTAAATTTTTATACTCCCCTCTTTTCATTGACTTTGTTACATATGAAACTTTTTTTATAGGATTTGAAATTTTTCTAGCAACAAATAATGATACTATTAATATATTTAATATAAGTAATACAGATAGCGCTATTAGAGTATTGTTTATTTCATTTAAAAATGTTATATCATCCGATAGATAGTAAATATTTTTATCATACATTAAAACTCTATATCCAATTACTTCATTTTTATCGTCATATATAGGTGATTCATCTTTCACTATTCTCTTCTTCAAGTTTTTATTTACTTTTTTTATATTATTTTTTACATAATTATAATCATCACTATGATCTGCTTTAAATCTTTTTGACACATTCCATATATTATTTTTATCCTTATCTAAGACTTTTAATATAATTCCATTCTTAAATAAGTTTTCACCTATGTTATTTAAAATTTCCATATCCCACTCATCATTTATATAAGCTTTATGAATATCATTATTTATTTCATTTATTATTGTTTTATTTTTCAAAAATACATAGGAATCAAATTCTGATTTAAAGCTCATATTGACTATTATTGAAAAAATTAATATAAATAGTATCATTGGTAAACTAAAATTTAATATTAACTTTTTATTTATAGAAATATGCTTCTTTTTATTCTTCAAATTTATAACCAACTCCATATACAGTCTTTATAATTTTCGAATCTCCTAATTCTTTTTCTATTTTTTTTCGTATATTTTTTATATGATTATCTACAGCTCTATCTAGCTTTTCATAGGACTCTTTAATTGCAAGCTTAAGTATTTGATCACGAGTATAAATTTTTCCTGGATTGGATGCTAGTAACAAGATAATTTCATATTCTGTTTTTGTAAGTTCAACCTTACAACCATTTACTTTTACAATACGTTTTAATTTATCTATTTGCAATCCATTCTTAAAGTTTACAGTATCATGTTTGTTTATCCCACACCTTCTTATCAAAGCCTTCACTCTGAGTACCATTTCCATTGGATTAAAAGGTTTACATATATAATCATCACATCCTAAGTTAAAACCTTCAATTCTATCTTCTTCCTCAGTTTTAGATGTAATAATTATAACAGGGATCTCATATGATTTTCTTACATATTCACAAATGTGTTCTCCACTAATATCTGGCAGCATTCTATCTAATATAATTAAATCAATTTTATTATTATCGATAATATCTATAGCCTTATTACCATCATGTACACTTATAGTTTTATAGCCCTCTCTATTTAAATATGCTTCTATAAATTCACATATCATTTCTTCGTCATCAATTATTAGTATAGTAATCATAATATACCTCCTTTTATTTTATGATACCCTTATATTATTTTTAATAATAAAAAACCTCCTATTAAATTAGGAAGTTTTTTATTTAGTATATATAATTTTATAACACTCTTTTAGCCCATAGATATACATCATTCCAGTAGTCACTATTTATATTAGTCTTCTTAACTACATCTCCCGGTTTAGGAGCGTGTATCATTTCTCCATTACCAATATATATACCAACATGACTTACTTTTCCAGTTCCATTTGTACTAGAGAATATTAGATCTCCTGGCTTTAAATTTGAACGACTTACTGTAGTTCCATATGTAGATTGAGCTGTAGAAGTTCTTGGTATACTAATTCCAGCTGCATTTTTGTATACATAACTTGTTAACCCTGAACAATCAAAAGAACTTGGACCTTCTGCACCCCAAACATATGGTTTTCCTATTTGTGCCTTAGCTAAACTTACTATAGCAGATTGTTTGTTGCTACTACTTATATTACTAGATGTACTTTCTTCTTTTACAGTACTATTACTTTGACTTTGATTATAATTAGTTTTATTATTATTTGATGTATTTATCTGATCACTGCTCGAAGGTTTTGAACTTGATGTTGTACTACTTTGTATTCTATTATCAATTTCTTTATTTGATGTTGTTTCATCTGATTCAACTTCAATCTCTGGCTTTTTATTGGTTATATATTTTGAGTATACATAACCTTCTTTTCCATTATATTTAACCTTTAACCAATCTTCAGCTTGATCTATTAACTCTATTTTAGTTCCTTTTTCTAAGACCTCATATATATTTGACTTCAAACTTTTATCACTTCTAAAGTTAAGTCTGTCTACATTTACATATATATCTTCATTTGTTAATTCTATGTATCTTGAATTTACCCAACCAAACTTATTATTTTCTAACTCAACCTTATGCCAACCATTTTGCTCTCCTACGATATCTAACTTTGTACCTTTAGATACTGCAAATATTTTATTTTTATCATTTACTTCTGGCGTGCTTCTTACATTTAAACCAATCTTTGGTGTTACTGTTGCTACTTTATATGTAATTTCTTCGTACTTATTATCTACTTCATTTTCATCAGCAAGTACATTCATACTACTAGACATAGCCATAATTGCAGCTGCTGGTATTAAAATTTTTCTTTTTAACATATTTATATTCCTCCTAATACATTTTGTTACTTTTTTGTAACTATTTGAATTTTATCATATAATTGTGTAGAAAATATGTACATAAAAAAAATCGAGATTGGTATCTCGATTTTTTATGTACATATAAAATTTAATAATAACTTATCCAAATATTTATGCCGCTTTTCTAATATCACTTTTCTTCAATTTATATTTATTCCATTCGAATTCTGTAAACATAGCTAATGCTCCTATATTTAGAGATGTAGAAACAAATAATAATATATTTAATAAGTGAAATAATATTTCAAATTTAAATATAGCTAATATTCCAGCTAATAGCAATAATGATAAATATATTATATTCTTATTTTTTTCTTTATTTCTGCTAGATAAACTTAAAAGGTAATATGATCCTAATAATGTTGTCATACCAGATAATAATATAAATATAAGTAATATTACTAAACCAAACCAACCAGTTACATTAACTACAGTTTCAAAATATGATGCTAATCTTTTAGAAGTATCTTCAGTAAAAGAAATAATATTTGAATTTAATCCATAAGAAGCTATATATGATGTAACCAGCACAGAAATTACTACTAAAAAGGTTGTCATTGTTGCTGATATAGCCGCTGCAACTCTTGGATTTAAGCTGGTTTTTACTGCAGCTAGTGGCAATGTTCCAAGACCTGGTTCTGCAATTTGTATAACTCTTTGCATACCAAATATAAGTCCTAAAGGTATCCCAAATAGCATACTTACTGGATTAGTAAATCCCAATATCATTCTTTCTATAAATAATGGTATATAAGAGTAAGTTTTACTCAAAAATATTCCAAAAAATATAAAATAAGCTCCTGCCGCTACTAATATCATACTTATCATTGATTTTATAAAACTATCCTGTCTATTTCTAAGTATTATTAATGTTATTATTCCGATTATAGGTATTATTATAAATAAGTATCTCTGTAGTTGAGTAAGCTCAATTCCTGAAACTTTATTTAAAGTAGTTATTATAATAGCATCCATACCACTAAATTGAACTCCTCCTATAGCAAATACATATAAAAGTATCAATGTAGCTACATATATTTTAGCAGCTTTATTAGATACAAATTTTGATATATAGTCTCTTGGAGCCATATTAACAATTTTGGCTACTAATGTCTCACAATACGATATTGGTATAAGTACTAAAGATCCTAGCAGTGCCCATAATGCCACTGATTCTACATATAATTGACCACTTATATACAGATTACTTAATGCACTTAAAAATCCTATTATAATTCCAGTTCCCATCATTGCACCTAATGATACCGATGCCTGTGGTATTAAATGTATTATATTAAACTTACATTTTTCTGTAGTTAAAGATTTTATATTCAATAAAACTTGAGCACATATGTATATACCTATAAGCAGTAAAAACGGTATAAATATTGGCCATATTATATTTGATATAACCATGGTGATATAATTTAATTGAGATAAAATTTGATCCATAGTACCCCCTATTTCTAGTTATTAAGTTTAATATGCAAACTAGTATTAGTATACTATCATTTTCTTACTTAGCATAGAGTAAATTTATAAACCATAATATACTTTTCTTAATAAAAAACTCACTATTATTTAGCACATTAATTACTAAATAATAGTGAGTTTTTATCTATAATTCATGCAAAAATAATCCGCATCTTACCTTTGGTTCAAACCAAGTTGATTTAGCTGGCATCATTTTATTTTCATCTGCTACAGTCATTAATTCTTCCATACTTGTTGGATATAGTGAAAATGCAACTGCCATATCTTTATTCACTCTCTTCTTTAATTCATCATTTCCTCTTATACCACCTACAAAATCTATTCTATTATCACTTCTAGGGTTTTGTATTCCTAAAATAGGATTTATTATATATTCATGAAGTATATTAACATCTAAAGTTTTAATTATATCTTTTTGATTTAATATATTTTCATTAACTTTAAGCTTATAACACTTATCCTTTAAATACATACCAAAGCATCCTTTTTCTTCTGGCTTATATAAATTTTCTTTTATTTCTTCTATACTGAAGTTTTTCTTTATTTTTTCTATAAATTCTATTTCACTTAGATTATTTAAATCTTTTATAACTCTATTGTAATCAAGAATATTTAATTCATTATCTGGTACTATCATAGCTAAATAATAATTAAATTCTTCATTGCCAGTATAATTTAAGCATTTATTTTTCATTTTTTTATACACATTTTCTGCAGATGCTGCTCTATGATGACCATCTGCTATATAAAGATATGGTACACTTTTGAATGACTCTACTAATTTATTAATAATATCTATGTTCTCAATTCTCCAAACAGTGTGCTTTACCTTATCTTTACTATAAAAATCATATAATGGATTTTCTTTAGATGTATACTCATCAATAATTTTATTTATAATAGCTTTATTTTTATAAGTAAGAAGTATTGTCCCTGTATTAGCATTACAGTATTTTATATGATTAGTCCTATCTTTTTCTTTATCTGGTTTAGTATATTCATGCTTTTTTATTTTGCCATTAAGACTTTCTTCTACTGATACACAAGCTACTATACCAGTTTGAATTCTATCATCCATAATTTCTCTATAAATATATAAACAATCTTTTTCTTCTTTTAAAAAAATTTTATTACTTATAAATTTATCTAAATTTTCTTTTGCTTTTAAATATACTTTTTCATCATATGCATCTACTTCTTTTGGCAAATCTATTTCAGACCTATCAATGTGTAAAAATGATAGATTATTATTTTTTGCTATTTCTATGGCTTCATCTCTATCCATAACATCATATGGTAATTCAGCAACCATATCTACATACTTTTTATCAGGCCTTATTGCCTTAAACGGTTTTATTAATGCCATATATCCCCCTTTTTATTATAGAGCTAACTTTGTGCTACTGTTACCTTGTTCTTTTTCTATCTTTTTTATATATTCATAATGTTCATTTATTATATTAACAATTTCTGAACTTATTCTTTTTTGAGCCTCTATTGTTGATGCCCCAATATGTGGCGTAGGAGATACCATTGGATGATTTACTAACTCTAGATTAATTATAGGCTCATTCTCATACACATCTAAAGCTACTGCTTCTATTTTTCCTATATCTAAAGCCTTGATTAAATTTTCCTCACAAATCAAACCTCCCCTGGCATGATTTATTAAGTATACTCCATCCTTCATTTTATTAATCTCATTTTCAGTTATTAGATATCCTTTTTCTTTATCATATGGAATGTGTATCGTTAAAAAATCCGAATTACTTAATACTTCTTCAAATTCACAGAATTTATATTTATCTGAAACATCCATTTTGCCTAATATATCATAATATATTATATTCATGCCCATTGTATACGCTCTTTTTGCTACTTCTCTTCCAATTCTACCCATTCCTATTATTCCAAGTGTTTTTCCATAGATTTCTGTACCTATATATTTTTTCTTTTCCCATTTTCCTTCTCTCATTCTCACATTTGAAATATTGACAAATCTAGCTATTGTGATTATTTGACCTATAGTAAGTTCAGCAACAGATACTGTACTACCACATGGCGTATTCTTTACTTTTATACCTTTAGCTTCTGCATAATTGGCGTCTATATTATCTAAACCAACACCTGACCTTATTATTAATTTTAGTCTATTTCCCTCACAAGCCTGATCTATAATTTCTTTGGTTATTGTATTTTTAGATCTTATAACTAACACATCTATATCTTTAAGCTGTTTGCCTAAATTTTCATCATCATAATACTTATCTATAACATTAAAATTTAATTTTCTTAATTCATTTATTTCATCCCTATTTACACCATCTGTAATTAATATATTAAACATTTTTACCTCCAAAATTAACCTTTTACCATATATATTCTCTATTTAAAATTATTTTTTATATTCTAAAATTTGCCTATGTTTCTCTACAACTCTAAAATTTCATTTATATTATTCAGTAAATCAACTACATCTTCTACTGTATAATCACCCATGTGTGATATTCTAAATGTCTTTTCCTTAAGTTCTCCGTATCCATTTGCAATTTCAAATCCTCTGTCTATTAATTTTTCATTTAATTTAGATATACTTATTTTCTTGGTATTTTCTATTACGGTAAGTGTATTTGACAAATAATTTTTATTGGTAAAAATTTGGAAGTGATCTTCGGCCCAATTTCTAACTGTTTTAGCCATATTTTCATGTCTTAAAAATCTGTTATCTAAGCCTTCTTTTAAGATTTGGTCTAATTGGAAATTTAAAGCAAACATATGCGAAAGGGATGGTGTTGAGGGGTATTGATAATTTTTATCTACAATGTACTTATAAATTGATAATAAATCAAAATAAGTTCCTCTATAAGGTACTGTTTTAGCTCGTTGAACTGCCTTTTTAGAAAATGTACATATAGCCATTCCTGGCGGTAAACCTAATGCCTTTTGAACTGAGGTTATACATATATCTATTCCTATTTTATCAACTTCTATTTTCATTCCACCTGCTGAGCTTACTGCATCTACACAGTAAATTACATCATCATATTTTTTAATAACTTCTCCAATAGCTTCAATTGGATTTCTTATTCCTGTAGAAGTCTCATTATGAGTTATAGTTATTAAATCATATTTTCCGGTAGAAAGCACCTTATCAACCATTTCAGGACTTATAGCCTGCCCTAATTCTACTTTAAACAAATCAACTGGTACCATATTAGATACTCCTATTTTATACCATCTATCACCAAATGAACCACAGGAGAATACAGCAGCCCTTTTGGATGTACAGGATCGTATGGAGCCTTCCATTAGTCCAGTTCCGGATGATGTTGATAAAAGTATAGTATTTTTTGTATATAATACTTTTTGTAGCTTTAAGCTTATCTCTTCTTGTAATTTTGATGACTCTTCACTTCTATGACCTATTACTTGAGTAGCCATGCAATTTAAAACATCTTGGCTAACATCTATTGGTCCAGGTATAAATAACTTTTTACTCATAATAAGCCTCCTTTCTTTAAAATTAATTTTAAATTTATCATTTTGATATTTTAATATTTATAGTATGTTTATTTATGGGAAGTGTCAATGTTATAGTTTATTTATTATATAATAATTATATTTTATTTAAGTTTTGCATTTTAAAATAGAATTTATTGCTTTTGTCTTAATCATTTACTTTATAATGTTATTTCGAAATTTGTTTTTTAATACTTTTTATTAAAATATATTTATAAGATTTATAATTATAAATAAAAAGGTTAACTTATCCTATTATTTATAATTTAGATAAATTAACCTTTTTTATTTATTTTATATGATTAGAAATTAAATCTCCCATTTCCTTCGTGCTAACTTTTATGCCATAACCTTCATAAATATCCTCTGTCCTATATCCTTTAATCAGTACTTCTTGAACAGCTTTATCTATGCTATCAGATTCTCTATTTAAATTTAAACTATGTCTTAGCAACATAGATGCTGATAATATTGTTGCTATTGGATTAACAATTCCTTTCCCAGCTATATCTGGTGCACTTCCATGTATAGGTTCATACATTCCAAAATTATCATTTCTTAAAGATGCTGAAGGTAACATGCCTATAGATCCTGTTATCATAGATGCCTCATCAGAAATTATATCTCCAAATATATTATTAGTTAAAATTACATCAAATTGACTAGGGTCTTTTATTAATTGCATCGCAGCATTATCTACATACATATGACGTACTTCTACATCTTTATATTCTTTAGATAAATCATCAATTATACTTCTCCAAAGTCTAGAACTTTCAAGTACATTTGCTTTATCTACACTTATCAGCTTCTTACGTCTTCTTGAAGCTATATCAAGAGCCATTTTTCCTATCCTTCTTATTTCTTTTTCAGTATATTTTTCAACATCATATGCTTCACTTACTCCATCTATTATAGAAGTACCCCTCTCTCCGAAGTAAATTCCACCAGTTAGTTCTCTTACTACAACAAAATCTACTTTACTTTTTAATCTATCAATTTTTAAAGGAGATATTTCTTTTATACTTTCATATACATTTACAGGTCTTAAGTTGGCAAATAATCCTAATTCTTCTCTCAATCTTAATAATCCCTTTTCAGGTCTAATATCTCCATTTACATTATCCCATTTAGGACCACCAACAGCACCTAATAGTACAGCTTGACTATCTCTGCATATATCTAGACTTTCCTCAGGTAGAGGAGTTCCCATTTTATCTATTGCATCTCCTCCCCCTAGTGCATATCTGAATTCAAATTTATGATTATATACTTCTCCTATTTTTTTTAATACTTTTATTCCCTCATCTATTATTTCAGGTCCTACACCATCACCTTTTATGACTGCTATTTTAAAATCCATCTTAATTCTCGCCCCCAACTTTTATAGAATTCATCAAACCACCATTACTAATAATTTTTTGCATAAATTCAGGGAACGGCTCTCCTTGATAATTCTTATTAGTCGTTAAATTTTTTATAATACCAGTACTAAAATTTATCTCTAGTTTATCTCCCGATTTTATATCTTTAGATGCTTCATCGCACTCTATTATAGGTAAGCCTATATTTATAGCATTTCTATAAAATATTCTCGCAAATGTTGATGCTATAACACAAGATACTCCACTTTCTTTTATTGCTATTGGTGCATGTTCTCTTGATGAACCACACCCAAAATTTTTATTTGCAACTATTATATCTCCTTTTTTAACTTTCTTTGAAAAATCTTTATCTATATCTTCCATACAATGTGATGCTAATTCTTTTACATCTGATGTATTTAAATATCTTGCAGGTATAATTACATCTGTATCTACATTATCTCCATATTTAAAAACACTCCCAGTCACTAACATAATAATTCTTCCTCCCTTATAACTTCTTTTGGTGATGATATTTTGCCAGTTATAGCAGATGCTGCTGCTATAGCTGGGCTTGCTAAATATACTTCTGACTCAGTATGACCCATTCTACCTAAAAAATTTCTATTTGTCGTAGATATAGCCCTTTCTCCTGATGCAAGTATTCCCATATGACCACCTAAACACGGTCCACATGTCGGTGTAGATACTATTGCGCCTGCTTCTATGAATGTCTTTATATATCCTTTTTCAATGGCTTCTAAATAAACCTTTTGAGATCCAGGAAGTATTATTACTCTTACATCTTGCTTAACTTTTTTATCCCTCATTATCTCAGCAGCTATCTTTAAATCATTTATCCTACCATTTGTACATGAACCAATAACAACTTGATCTATTTTTATATCTTCATTTATATCATCAACGTATTTTGTATTCTCAGGCAAATGTGGAAATGCTACTATCGGCTTTAATAAACTTAAGTCTATCTCATATACTTCATCATATATTGCATCTTCATCAGCTTTATAAACTTTAAATTCTTTATTAAAAGCACTATATTTATGCTTATTCATATATTCTATGGTTTTTTCATCTACTTCAAATATTCCATTTTTTGCTCCAGCTTCTATAGCCATATTGCAAATCGTAAATCTATCGTCCATAGTTAAATGAGATACTCCATCACCAGTAAACTCCATAGATTTATATAAAGCTCCATCTACTCCAATTTTACCTATAATATATAAGATTATATCTTTACCACTAATCCATTTTGATGGCTTATTCTTTAAAATAAATTTTATAGCACCCGGAACCTTTACCCAACATTCCCCTGTAGCCATTCCAGCTGCCATATCTGTTGAACCTATCCCTGTTGAAAATGCACCTAATGCTCCATAAGTGCAAGTATGTGAATCAGCGCCTATAACTGTATCTCCTGCAACTACAAGGCCTTTTTCAGGAATTAAAACATGCTCTATTCCCATTTGTCCAACATCAAAAAAATTAACTATACCTTTTTCATTTACAAAATCTCTTGTTATCTTACATTGTTCTGCACTTTTTATATCCTTATTAGGAGTAAAGTGATCTAGTACCATTGCAATTTTATGTTTATCAAATACATTATCAATCCCTAGTTTGTTAAATTCATTTATTGCAACTGGTGAAGTTATATCATTTCCCAACACTAAGTCTAATTCTATTTGAATTAACTGCCCCTTTTTAACCTTATCTAAATTAGTATGTTTCGATAATATCTTTTGAGTCATAGTCATTCCCATATTCATTTTCCCCCTTGTTTTCTATTTCATAACTTTTATTTATAGCGTTTAATAAAGCATTTATAGCTGCCGTATTAATATTTTCAGATACACTAACGCCAAAATAATCATTTCCATTTACCTGTATTTGAACATATGCTACTCCACTTGAATGAGATCCTTCATCTAAAGCATGCTCCCAATAAGATACAAACTTATAATCATTATTTTTATATCTCCTAATAGCATTACTAAATGAATCTATCGGTCCATTACCTACACCTCTTATATGCTCATCTATTCCCTTATAAGAAATTATTGCACTAATAGAAACTTTCTCGTTATCATCACAAGAATCAACTCTATACTTTTTAATTTTATATGGTTGATTTAAATTCATATATTCCTCTTCAAATATATTGAATATTTCTTCACTAGTTAATTCTCTTCCTAATAAATCTGATTCTCTTTTTATTACATTCCCAAAATTTTTATGCATATTTTTTGGTATCATATATCCAAAATCATTTTCCATTATATATATAGATCCGCCTTTTCCAGATTGACTATTAATTCTTATAATTTCCTTATACTCTCTACCTAAATCATGAGGATCTATCGGTAAGTAAGGAACTTCCCAATTCTTAGCATTTGATTTATTTCTGGCTATCATACCTTTTCTAATTGCATCTTGATGTGATCCTGAAAATGCACAATAAACTAATTCTCCTGCATATGGATGCCTTTCATGAACTCTAAGTTTAGTACATTCTTCATATGTTTTTATAATAGAGTTTATCTGACTAAAGTCTAGTTTTGGGTCAATTCCTTGAGAATATAAATTCATAGCGACATTTACTATATCCATATTTCCAGTTCTTTCACCATTACCAAATAATGTCCCCTCTAATCTATCCGCACCTGCTAATAATCCTAGTTCACTTGAAGCTGTTGATGTTCCTCTATCATTATGAGTATGAAGACTTATTATTACACTATCTCTTTTCGTAAGATTTTCACAAAACCATTCTATTTGATCTGCATATATATTAGGAGTAGCCATTTCTACAGTTGATGGTAAATTTAATATAACTTTATTATTTGGTGTTGGATTCCATACATCTAATACTTTTTCACATATTTCTACTGCATAATCTAGCTCTGTACCAGTAAAACTTTCTGGAGAATATTCAAATATAAATTTAGTTTCTGGATATTTTTCAGCTTCATCTTTTACAAGCCTTGCTCCTTTTACAGCTATTTCAATTATTTCTTCTTTGGTTTTATCAAATACAATATTTCTTTGAAGTGTTGATGTTGAATTATAAATATGGACAATTGCTTTCTTGCATCCTTTTAATGCTTCAAAAGTTTTTAATATCAAATGTTCTCTTGCTTGAGTTAATACCTGAATAGTAACATCTTGCGGTATTAGATTTTCATCAATTAATTTTCTTAAAAACTTATACTCTGTATCTGATGCAGATGGAAATCCTACCTCTATTTCCTTAAATCCAATGCTTACCAACATATTAAACATCTTAATTTTCTCATCTACATTCATAGGATTTGGTAAGGCTTGATTACCATCTCTTAGATCTACACTACACCATATAGGTGATTTTATAATCTCATTATCTGGCCATTTTCTATTTTTCATAGTAATCTTTTTAAATCTAGAATATTTCTCATGGTTCATAATAGTCCCCCCATATATTTAAAATCTTTTTTACAATAAAAAACTCGCCTCTAAAAAATTAGAGACGAGTTTAGATCGCGGTACCACTCTATTTGGCTATAAAGCCCACTTTATAATAATGATAAATCATTATATATCCTATAACCTAGATTAATCGGTTTGCAAATTGCAACAGCTCATAGACAAGTTCGAAATTATCCACTGCCAAATCACACCACCCTTTGGCTCTCTGTAAGCTTCATTATTTCTACTACTCCTAATCAACACCTTTTATTTTAAATTGTTTATTAGTTATAGTATTATTTTACTTTTTAATTGTCAATTATATAGTTAAATTTATATATATTTCTTCTATTACTTCTTCATAAAATCTAAATCAAAAAAATCTATTACTTGATTCTCGTGATAGTTTATAACTAATTCTTTTGGAAAATTAATTAATTCTATTAAATTCTCACAATTATCAAATTTGCCTATATCATAGCAAATATGAGAATCCGTTCCCATTATTACTCTTACATTATGCTCCTTACAAAGTTTTAACATTTCTATTAAATTTTCCTTCGCTCCTTCTCTGAAAGAGTTTGGATTTAGTGAAGAGTTATTAATTTCTAATAATATATTTTTTTCTTTTGCTTTTAATACTATAGCCTCATAGTCAAGAGGATATCTACTATCATCTGGATGACCTATTATTTTAACTTTTTCTATATCCATTGCTTTAATTATTGCATTTGTATTTTCTTCCTTTGTACCTGCTTCTACACAGGGTGGGTGTAAACTTGCAATTACATAATCTACTCCAGAATATAAGTCTTCATCTATATCTAAATTTCCCTCTAAATCTATTATATTACCTTCTATACCTCTAAGTACTTTAACATCTTCCACCTCTCTTGGTATTACCTTTAAATTTTGAAAATAAAATTTATGTGGTCCACCAGGCATGTTAGGTGCGTGATCTGATATTCCTAAGTATTTTATATCTCTTTTTGATGCAAATTCTATATTTTCCTTTACCGTACTAAATGCATGTCCACTGACTATGGTATGCGTATGTAAGTCTAATATTGCTTTCATATTATCCTCCTTCATTGAATTATACAAATATAGGATACCTCAACTTGAGGTATCCTGTATTATTATTTTTGTATGTTCTTAAATTTATCTTTGAATAAATCTCCAAGAGTACCTAAAGATTCTTCTATTTCTAAGTATTCACTGTAATCTTCTTCTGGTTCTCTTTCAGCTTCTTTCTTAGATACTAGCATTCTTCTATTTTCTGGATTAAAGTTAAGAACTTTTACCTTAACCTCATCATCAACATTAACTACATTTGTTACTTTTAAAATTCTATCATCACTTAATTCAGATATTGGTAAGAAAGCTTCTACACCTTCTCTTATTTCAAGGAATGCTCCTCTATCTATTATTCTAACAACCTTACCAGTTATTATGTCATCAACATATACTTCTTCAGCTATTAATTGCCATGGATCATTATTTATGTCTTTTAATGCTAAAGCTATTCTTCTAGTTTCAGCATCTACATCTAGTACATAAACATCCACTTCTTGACCTTCATGTAACATTTCTTCAACAGATTCTACTCTCTTCCAAGATAAGTTATTTAAATGAACTAATCCTTCTAACCCTCCTAAGTCAACAAAAGCTCCATAAGACATTATTTTAGTAACCTTACCATGTCTTTTTTGTCCAACTTCTAAAGAGTTAAATAAATCTTCTTTTTCTTGCTTTATTCTAGCTCTTTCAGCTTCCTTTTCTGCTTTTATTCTGGCTCTTTCAGCTTCTTTTTCTGCTTTTATTCTAGCTCTTCTCTCTTCTCTCTCTATGTTTATTCTTTCTTGTAATACTTCTCTATGACTTACTACAAATCTATTTCTCTTAGGATCTAATTCTATTACATATACCTCTAAATTAGCTCCTACATATTCTTTAGTGTCTTTTACAAACTTAGTATCTATCTGAGATATTGGTATAAATACTTCTATTGACTTATATTTTGCAAATACGCCTCTTTCAATCGATTTCCCAACACTTACAGTTATAATTCTGTGCTCGTCATAAGCTTTAGTTATTTCAGCTAAGTCATTTTTTCTATCGGCTTGTAACTTAGATAATTTTATAGTTCCATCTTTTTCAGAAACTCTTTGTATTATTGCAGTTATTTCATCTCCCACTTTATATACATCTTCTATACTTTTGTTACCTTCTATATTTAATTCTTCTACTGGAATTATACCATCGAAACCATATTCTAAGTCTAATACAACTTCATCATGGTTTACTTTAGTTATTTTAGCAGTTATAGTTTTTCCTATTTTTACCTCACTAAAAGCTTGTTCTTGTTGCTCTAGTAAGTCTTTCATCGATAATTCGTTTGTCATATTTATGCATCCTTTCGTATATTAATCCTATAAATATATATTCTTAATAAATATTATACCATTAATATTTTATAAATACTTACATATTTATTTTAATATCTTGAATTATTATCCAAAATTTTATATCTTTAATTTCTAAAAAAATAAGAAGGGGCAAGAGCTCTCCTTCTTAATAATAAAATTATACTATATGTATACTTAAATAGTATCTAATACTATAATTATCTGCAACATATTTTATAATATAACGTCAATTTCTTTGTTTATACTTATAGAATTTGCTGTCACTAAGCTATCATAAGCTAATACTTGTACACCATTATTTCTCGCCTCTATTAATGAATCACCTAATTCTTTATGCATCTCATTATTTGGTGTAAAGTAAAGAACATTATTCATCTGAACTAAAAATATAATATAACAATTATATCCATCTTTCTTAGCTTCTATTAACTCTTTTATATGTTTTACTCCTCTTTCTGTTTTAGCATCTGGAAATTTAACTATATTTTGTTCTTCTAATGTAACTCCTTTTATTTCAATAAAGGCTTTTTTATTCTTAGATTCTAAGTATATATCAAATCTAGAATTTCCATAAGTTTTCTCTGGTTTTATTAGAGTTATTTCTTCATCTATTCCAGGTAAATTAATCTTTTTACTTTTTAAAGCTTCATATATTACTTTATTCGGAACTTGAGAGTCCATATTTATTAACCTATCACCTTTTTCTACTGCTATTAGTGAATATTTAGTTTTTCTATTTGGATTATCACTTTCTTCTAAATATACGGTACAGTTTTGTATTAAAAGTTCTTTACACCTTCCTGTATTTTTAACATGAACCTTTTCTCTTTTTCCATTGACTTCACAATATGAAACAAATCTATTAGGTCTTTCTATAAATGTCGCTTTTATAACCTTACTATACTCCATTATTCACTCCTTATTCTAGCAATTTAATTTATATATATTTTATACCCTTAGTTGAATATATATCACAAAAATTAATCACTATTTACATTTATATTTTAGTAAATTATAAAACTAAATACTTTCTTCATTTTAATTTCTAGGATAATATATATATTAGGTATAAAAAATGTAATCTTAATTTATATAGGTGATAAAATGCTAAGAAATAAAACTAAAAAAGAACTTTTAGACTTTTTTAAGGATGTAAAATTTAATATATATAAATACTCTAAAAATGATATTATTGCTCTAGAAAAGTCTCCTTGCAACAAAATTGGTTTAGTTTTGGATGGCAATGTTGATATAAAAAGAATATTAACTAGTAATAAAGTAGTGCACCTTTCGTCTTTTAGCAGAGGATGTTTATTCGGTGAGATTATAGCATTTTCTGATGAAAAGTTATATCCTGCAACTGTAATTTCTTCATCTGAAAGCGAAATAATGTTTATTGATAAAGATGATTTTATTCATTTTTGTACTAATCATCCTGATTTTTTAAAATTATTTTTAAATGATTTGACAAATAAAATAATAACATTAAACAAATCTATTACTGGTTTATCATTTAGTAGTATAAAACAAAAAATATGTAACTTCTTAATTCAAGAATCAAATACTCAAGGTAGTAATTTCATAAAATTAAACATGACAAAACAAAAACTATCTGAATATCTTGGAGTACCAAGACCTTCTCTATCTAGAGAACTTATAAATATGAAAGATTTAGGTCTAATAGACTATACAAGGGATATAATAAAAATTTTAGATAAAGAAGCTTTGGAAAGCATATTAATGGATTAATACTATAATATCAATATTTATAATCTAATATTATTATAAAGTAAAAAAATATCTACCACACTAATAGTACGGTAGATATTTTTGTTTTATAATTGAATATAAATAAAAATACACTTTTATTATATTATTTATATACTATAATGGTATTTATATTTAAAATTTTAATAATTATAATTTATCTTTGTTTATATTATCTATATACTCAAAAATTGTAATATTAGCATATTCATTTCTATAATCTGTCAAGTTAGATAAGGTTACACCCAATAGTCTTATTTGCTTATTTTCGGTATTAACATTTTTAAGTAAGTTATATACATTTGTTCTTATATCTTCTTGCGAATTTATTGGATGTTCTACACTCAAACTTCTGGTTATTTGAGTAAAATCTTCATATTTTATTTTCAAGGTTATTGTTTTTCCTAATTTTTCTGAAGTTCTAGCTCTATCTGAAACCTCTTCACAAAGATCACTTAATATATCTACAACTTCTTCTTCTTCTATGCTTAGGTTATGACTTAATGTAGTTTCTGCACCAATGGACTTTCTTTCTCTAAAAGGCTCTACAGGTCTATAATCAATCCCCCTAGCAAATTGATAAAAAGAATATCCCCTATTCTTAAAAATTTGTTCTAATTCATGCAAACTTAATTTTCTTAAATCATAACCTGTTTTTATTCCCATATTTTTTAATATCTTCGAAGTTACTTTTCCTACTCCAAAGAATTTGTCTATTGGTAGATTATCCAAGAATTCTTGAGAACTAGATGGAGTTATTATAGTTAATCCATTTGGTTTTTTATAGTCAGATGCTAATTTTGCTAAAAATTTATTATATGATACACCTGCTGAAGCAGTTAAGTTTGTTTCTTCTAAGATATCCTGCTTTATCATCTTAGCTATAGTTGTAGCATATTCTATATTTAATTTATTGTTAGTAACATCTAAAAATGCTTCATCTAATGATAATGGTTCTACTAAATCTGTATAACGATGAAATATTTCTCTTATTTGGTTTGATACTTTACGATATTCATCAAATCTTGGTGGAACAAATATTGCATAGGGGCATCTTTTATATGCATTTTTTGATGGCATAGCAGAATGTATACCAAATTTTCTAGCTTCGTATGAACAAGTAGTAACTACTCCTCTACTCTCTGGAGGTCCACCAACTACAACAGGTTTTCCCCTTAAATAAGGTTTATCCCTCTGTTCAACTGATGCATAAAATGCATCCATGTCTATATGAATAATTTTTCTATTATCATTCAATATACCACCCCCACTTGTAAAATTAATATTTTTTATGTTTTTTTAAATTTTTTATTGCAAAATATGTTAAAAACATTTAAAATAGTTATTCCAAGGAACTAAATATTTATTCCTTATTGATAACCGTAAATTTATTTTTATGTATATTTTTATTTGTATTTTATATTTAAAAGACCATCCTACTATTGTAGAATGGTCTAAATTTGTATTTTTTATTAATTAGCGTAGTATAGATTTTGTGATGGATACTCTGGATCACATGTCACATCTATTCCAAGTTCTCTAAATGTTTGCTCATCTGTTTTGCTTAATATAGTTGTTGAGTGTGCTTGAGACCCTTTTAACATTGGAAGTTTTTCCATAGCTGCTTGTGCCGTTGGATTAGTAACAGCACTTACACTTAATGCCATTAATATTTCCTCACAACTTAATTCTGGAGTTCTACTTGCCAAAGTTTTAGTTTTTAAACTTACAATTGGCTCTAATATTGCTGGAGATAATAAATGCATATCATCTGCTATATTTGCTAAATGTTTTATTCCATTTAATATTGCTGCAGCACTTGCATTCATTAGATTTGAGCCTCTTCCAGTAAGAATAGTTCCATCAACTAATTCTAATGCAACTACTGAACAAGCATCATTTTTGTTAGCAGTTTCTTTTAATTTAGTACTATAATCTCTAGCTGGCATAACAACCTTTCTATCTTCTGGTTTTAAACCAACTTGTTCCATTATTAATTTTATAGTATCATAAGCACTTTTATCAAATTGCCCTTTTTTATATTCACATGCAGTTTTGAAGTATCTTCTTATTATTTCTTGCTTAGAAGCTTCTCTAACTACTTCATCATCTATTATACCAAATCCGACTCTATTAACTCCCATATCTGTTGGTGATTGGAATATAGATTCTTCTCCTGTTATTTTTTCTATTATCTTTTTAAGCACTGGGAATAATTCTAAGTCTCTATTATAGTTTACTGAAGTTTCTCCGTATCTTTCAAGATGGAATGAATCTATCATATTTACATCTTTTAAATCAACAGTTGCAGCTTCATAAGCTATATTAACAGGATGCTTAAGTGGTAAATTCCAAACTGGGAATGTTTCAAACTTAGAGTATCCTACACTATTACCTCTTTTATTTTCATGATATAACTGGCTTAGGCAAGTACCTAACTTTCCACTATTTGGTCCTGGAGCTGTTACAACAACTATTGGCTTTGTTGTTTCTATATATGGGTTTGCTCCATACCCTTCATCACTAACTATTGTATCAACATCAGTTGGATAACCTTTTGTAGGAGCATGCTTATAAACCTTTATACCCATTCTCTCTAACTTATTTATAAATACTGTTGTAGCAGGTTGTCCTTCATATCTTGTTATAACAATACTATTTACATCTAAATCGTAAGATCTAAAATCATCTATTAATCTTAGAACTTCCATGTCATAAGTTATTCCATAATCGCCTCTTACCTTATTTCTTTCAATATCACCTGCATAAACACATATTACAACTTCTAATTGATCTTTCATTTGTTGTAAAACTTTTATTTTCGCATTTTCATCGAATCCTGGTAATATTCTTTTGGCATGTAAGTCTCCTATTAACTTTCCACCAAACTCTAAGTATAATTTGTCAAAGTTATTAACTCTTTCTAATATATACTTTGATTGCTCTTCTAGATATTTCTTATGATCGAATCCTATCTTCATTTTACACCTCACTAAATATTTAATTTTTCTCTTAATTGATAACCGTTTCTTTATATATATTTTTATTTGTATTTTATTGAAAAATTTGTGTTTTATCTTTCAACTAAGTTTATATTATACAATTTAAGACAAAATTTTTCAAGATGATTTTTACTCATTATTTTTGATTTTCATACATAATAAAACCTGTACTAAGCTTATGCTTGTACAGGTTTTATATTATTTAATTAGATCAACACTAATTTTAACTACAACTTTTCTTATATCTTCACTTTTGCCATTTGTATATGCAGGTCTATGAACATCTTCTGGAAATAATATTACATAATCATTTGGAGCTAATACTAGCTCTGATTCATTTTCTACCTTTGAATAGAATATAACATCTTTATCTAATAATTCTTCTCCCACTATATTTTTATCAGAATCCTGTGCATATCCTATTAGTTCACTCCCCTTACATAAACATTGTATATCTATGTATTTTCTATGAACTTCCGGTCTTATTTCTTCCTTACTTTTAGTTTGTGTATCTATTACATTAGCATATATTTCCCTACCTTGTATTTCATATTCTCCAGCTTTACAGTTTAATAAATCCATTTCTTTCAAAAAAGCAATACCTTTTTGTAATGCTTCTGGTAAAAATTCTATTAATACTTTATCATTATTTAAATTTCCATATATCATATATTACCCCTCCTTATAAATTATTTATTATATATTAAATTATATTATTGTTTTAACTCTTCTTCAAGCTTTAAGTATGCTAGTATTTTTATAAGTTTACTAGTGTAATTCTTAAAACTATGTTTTATTTAGTTTTATCTTAAAAATAAATAAGCGCTGAATTTATCAGCGCTTTTATAATACATAATATTAATTAGCAGCCACAGCCATCGTCAAAACAATCTCCCATTCCACAAACTATTAATAATAATATTAAGAATGGTATCCAAGCACATATATCAAAGTCTGCCCATACATCTTGGAATGCTAAGAATAAGAAGAATAATACTATTATCCACCATCCACAGCCTCCAAAGAATCCACCTTCACCAAAAAATCTGTCTAACATTGTGTTGCCCCCCTAAATTTTTTTGAAGTATTTTTTTAACTTCCTAGCTTATACTATGAGACAACTTGGTTTTTTGACATTACTTTTTTGTTTTTAATCAACAGATTTTAAAGATTCTACCATTTGAACATTTTTTAATTTATAGTACATAGATAAGTTAACTATTATACCTAATATTATTGTTAGTATAGCTGCTATTATATAACTACTTGTAGATATCACTCTACCAAACATAGTAGACTCTACCTCAACTGTAACCATAATAAATTGATGTAATATACGGCCTAGCCCTAATCCAACAATTGCACCTATTATTGTTAGTATTATATTTTCTCTATATATATATGATGATACTTCATTATCATAAAATCCTAAAACTTTTATAGTTGCTATTTCTCTTATCCTCTCAGATATATTAACATTTGTTAAATTATATAATACTACAAATGCTAATGACCCTGCTGAAGCTATCATAATTAAAACAACATAATTTAAGTTCTCTATTGTACTCGTAAAGTTTTCTTTTATTCCACTATTAAAACTTACACCTGTTACAATATTGTTTTCTATAAGATCTTTAGATAAAGAGTTTTCTATTTCTTCATCATCATTACTTAATATACCTAGAACTCTATTATAATCTACATCTCTATTATATAACTTTTTATATAGGCCTTCAGACATATATACATAATGTGATATATAATTTTCTGTAATTCCAATTACTGTAACTTTCGCTTTTTTGTCATTAGAGTTAGCTATTTCAATTTCATCTCCAACGCTAATATTAAGGTCTCTAGCGGCCTTTTCAGTTAATACTATTCCTTTATCATATAAATCTATATGCTTTTTAGATTTTCTTTCTCTCAAATATATAAATTTATCTATTTCATTAATATCTTTTGGTATAGTTAAAGTTATTTCTTTGCTTTTTCCATCATTGTATATTTTTCCATTTTGGTTATTAGCAAATTGATATTGTGATATTCTTTTATCTTTATTTAATACTTCTTCTAAACTATTTATTTCACTTGTATTTGCATTATTATCAATAGTTGCCATCATATCATATTTAAATAAGCTTCCATATTGATCATCTACAATAATTTCTATAGAGTCCTGTATCCCAAATCCAGTTACTATTAAGGCTGTTGAACCTGCTATTCCAAGTACGGTCATTAAGAATCTCTTTTTATATCTAAATATATTTCTTATTGTAACTTTACCTATGAATCCTATTTTATTCCATATAAAAGGAATTCTTTCTAAAAGTATTCTTTTTCCTTCTTTAGGAGCTTTTGGTCTCATTAACATAGATGGTGTTTCTTTTAATTCCTTATTACATGCAAAATACGCCGATAATGTTGTTACAGCTATTGATATTAAACTTATTCCTATTGCTATTTTATAGTCAAATAAAAAACTCATTTTTGGTAATGTATACATCATCCCATATGAATTGAATATAACCACAGGGAATACTGTAAATCCAATTGCTAATCCTAAGACACACCCTAGTATTGTTGCACTCAACGCATAAAGAATATATTTTTTTGCAATTTTACTAGTAGTATATCCAAGTGCTTTAAGTGTTCCTATATTTATTCTTTGCTCATCTACCATTCTAGTCATTGTAGTCAAACATACTAAAGCAGCTACTAAGAAGAAAAATACTGGGAATACCTTAGCTAAAGCATCTATACTGTCTGCACATCCACCATAATCTACATAAGAATAATGGCTATTTCTATCTAATACATACCACTCAGAGCTTTCTATTTTAGATATTTCATCTTCTGCATCTTTTATTTTTTTCTCAGCTTTTTTAAATTCATCATTAGATTTTACCTTATAATCTTCCAATTCAATTTCTGAATTTTTTATCTTTGACTTTGAACTTAATAATTGTTTTTCAGCTTTTTCAAATTCATTATTAGCCTGTGCTTCTTTTTCATATAGGTTACTTTTTTCTTTTTCTATTTTTATTTTGTTGCTATCTAATTCAGACTTCGCTTGTGATAAAGAATCTTCGGCTTTCTTAAGCTCAGACTTTTTTGAATTTAATTCGCTTATTCCTTTTTCATATTCACTTATAGCTAAATTTAATATGTATTTATTTTGTCCTAACGTTGCCTGTAGTTCTATTTTTTCTTCGTCAGTTAAATCATCATTTTTTAAGGTTTCTTCTATTAAAGAGATTTTACTTTGCAATTCATTAATTTGTGAATCAGCATTGTTTAAGGATTCTTCTGCTTTTTCAAACTCAACTTCAGCTAATTTTTTATTATTATTAAATTCAGTTAACCCAGATTCATAATCCTTTTCACCTTGTTTTAATAATTCTTCCGCTTCTAGAAGCTCCTTTTTACCATTTTCTATTTGATTATATACCTGAGACTTCTTATTATTTAACTCAGTTTCACCATCTTCTATTTGTTTTTTATATTTATCGATTTCTTCTTGTGCTTCCTTTAGCTTATCATTTACTTCTTTTTTCTTACTCTCGAATTCAGATTTACTTTCATTTAACTTATTTGTTGCTTCTTCAACAACTTCATTATACCTAGCTTCTATTCTTAAACCTGATATATCTTCTATTTTTTTAGTTACATCATCTATTAAATCAAAGTATTCATCACTATAAGAATTAATTTCTTTTGCATTATCAACTGTCAAAAATAATTCTGTATAAGCTTCCAAATTAAAATCATCTTGAGGTATCATTATAATTCCATTTACAGTTCCACCGCCTATAGAACTACTACCTTTTTCATACGATAAATAATACGGAGTCTCTATATAGCCTACCACTTCATATTCAGTAGTCTTAAGATTATTACTAAGGTCATCTTCTGTTCCAGAAGTAAGTTTTATTTTTTCTCCAATTTTTATATCTAAGCTTTTAATTTTCTCCTTCTCTAATACGCACTCTCCTGATTTTTCTGGTAATCTTCCTTCAACTAATTTTACTTGATTTATATAATTTTCATCATTATTTTTTATCCTTTGTAAATCTAATGCGTGCACTTTTAAAACACTTTCAATAGAATTATAGTTTGTCAAAACATCCATTGAATAAGTGGGAAATACACCTTTAACTCCATCTATTTTTTTTATTTCTTCGACATCTGAATCTGTTAATCCAAGTGTCGAAAGCACCCTAATGTCCATTAAATTATAATCATCGTAGTATTTATCCGCGGTATATTTCATTACTATAGGAGATGCTTTTATCCCTGTAAAAAATGCAACTCCTAAAGCTACTATAAATAATATAGATAAGAATCTTCCTTTAGATTTTTTTATATCTCTTATGATATCTTTATTTAAAGCACTTTTCATTACTACCACTCAATCCTTTCCACTGGAGTAGGATTATCATTTATAGTAACTCGTTGTATTTTTCCATTCTTTACTTCTATAACTTTATCTCCCATAGGTGTTAATGCTAGGTTATGAGTTATTATTATAACTGTCATACCCATATTTCTACACGTATCCTGTAAAAGCTTTAATATTGATTTACCTGTATTGTAATCTAATGCACCCGTAGGTTCATCACACAGCAATAGTTTTGGATTTTTAGCCAAAGCTCTTGCTATAGATACTCTTTGTTGTTCTCCTCCAGAAAGCTGTGCTGGAAAATTATTTTTCCTATGAGAAAGACCTACTGCATCCATAATCTCATCTATATCTAAAGGGTTTTTAGATATTTGAGTAGCTAATTCTACATTTTCTCTAGCAGTTAAATTTTGAACTAAATTATAGAATTGAAATACAAATCCTATATCATACCTTCTGTATGTTATTAACTCTTTATTTGAATAATTGTTAATTTTTCTATTATCTACTATTACTTCTCCGCTAGATGGACTATCCATACCTCCTAGTATATTTAGTATAGTACTCTTTCCAGCTCCACTAGCTCCTGCTACTACTACAAATTCACCTTTATTAACTGAAAATTCTACTCCACTAAGGGCTTCTATTTCAACTTCCCCCATTTTATAGATTTTCTTTACATTCTTAAATTCGATATATTTACTCAATTAAACTCCCCTCTATTCTACTAAAGTTTATAACCTTTATTATAACATAGTGTTTTATTTAAAATCATTATATTTTATACTTCCATTATAATAGGAAATACACTTGGTCTTCGTTTTGTTTTATGATAAAGATGGTTTTCTACTGATTTTTTTACGCTATTTTTAAGTACTGGCCATTCTAAAACTTTATCTTCTAAGCATTTTTCCACTTCTATTTTTGAAATCTCTTTTATATCATTTATTAAATCTTCAGATTCTCTAGCATAAATAAACCCCCTAGTTATTACATCTGGACCTGCAACTATTCCATAAGTATCTCTATCTATTGCTAAAACAATTATAACCATTCCATCATTAGCTAAGTATCTTCTATCCCTTAAAACTATATTTCCTACATCGCCAACTCCAATACCATCTACATATAAAACACCCGTATGAACTTTTTGACTTGAATTAGCACCATCCTTTGATATTTCTAAGACTTGTCCGGTTTCTAGTGTAAAAACATTCTTAGGATCCATTCCTAATTTAATAGCCAAATCACTATGATGCTTCAAATGTCTATACTCTCCATGTACAGGCATAAAATACTTTGGTTTTACTAGAGTATGAATTAACTTTAATTCTTCTTTATATGCATGTCCTGATACATGTATATCTTCTAAGTCTTCATATATTACATCTACACCTTGTCTAAATAATTGATTTATAACTTTAGATATTATTTTATCATTTCCAGGTATTGGTGATGCTGATATTATAAATAAATCATCCTTATCTATCTCTATTTTTTTATGAGTACCATGAGCAATTCTAGAAATACCTGCCATTGCTTCACCTTGACTTCCAGTAGTAATTATAGTTATATTTTCATTCGGATAATTCTTAATATCATCTATACTTATTACTGATTCTTCAGGTATATGAAGATATCCTAACTCCATAGCTACCTGTGATACATTCTCCATACTTCTACCACTAAATGCTATTTTTCTATTTTCTTTTATTGATGCATTAGCTATTTGTTGCATTCTGTGTATATTAGAAGCAAATGTAGCTACAATGATCCTTCCTTTTTTATTTGCAAATATCCTATTTAATGTCTCACCTATTACTTTCTCAGAAATAGAATGACCCTCTCTTTCTACATTTGTACTATCTGCCAAAAGTAATAATACACCTTCATTTCCAAGAGTAGAAAATCTATTTAAATCCATTACTAAACCATCAATAGGAGTATAATCTATTTTAAAATCTCCAGTATGGATTATAGTTCCCATAGGCGTAAATATAGCTAATGAACATGAGTCTGCTATACTATGAGTTGATCTTATAAACTCTACACTAATTTCATTTAATTTTATTGTATCGCCTGAATTCACAGGATTTAATATAGTTTTATCTAAAAGATTATGTTCTTTTAGTTTACTCTTTACTAATCCTAGAGTTAATTTTGTAGCATATATAGGCATATTTAGTTGCTGTATAATATAAGGAATTGCACCTATATGATCTTCATGTCCATGTGTTAAAAATAATCCTTTTACATTTTCTTTTCTCTCGATCAAATAGCTTATCTCCGGTATTACTAAATCAACTCCATACATCTGCTCATCAGGAAAAGACACTCCGCAATCTATAACAATTATTTCATCATTGTACTCTATGGCAGTTATATTTTTACCAATTTCTCCTAAACCTCCAAGGGGTATTATTTTTACACTTCTTTTATTCATGACAACTTCTCCTTAATAACTTTATTTAATATTTCTTTTTATTTTTTACAATATATTAAAATCTATGTTTATTTAAGAATAATATATAGATATTTATACAAAATAAGAGTGGAGGTGTTTTTAATGATAAATTTAAGTACTAAAGAAAGAATGTTACTTCAAGACGAAAAAGAACAAGAAGAACTTTGTGTTAACAAATATAAACAAGCTGCACAAAAAGCTAGTTGCCCTAACTTAAAATCACTTTTTAACGAATTAGCAGGACAAGAACAACAACATTTAAACAGTATAAATCAATTGTTAAGTGGTACAATTCCAAGTACTGGTGGTCAGCAAAGTCAAAATCAATCTCAACAAAACACTCAAGCTCAACAAGGTGTTAATATGCAAAAAAATATGTTCCAATCTAATCCTCAAATTCAGTCTTATAATCAAGATGATAAAATTCTTTGTAGCGATTTATTATCAACAGAGAAGTTTGTTTCTTCTACATATAATACCGCTATTTTTGAGTTTAGAGATGAAAATATTAGAAATGTCTTAAATCATATTCAAAAAGAAGAGCAAGAGCATGGCAAAAAAATATTTGATTACATGTATAGCCATGGAATGTATAACGTTCAATAATTCTATTAACTAATAAAAAGCGAAGTTTATATTTAAACTTCGCTTTTTATTAGTTAAAATACATAACATTCATTAAATGCATCATTACGCCTATAGTTAAGCAATCTTCATCTATATCAAAATATGATGTATGAAGTGGACTTGTAATTTTCTTTTCTTTATTTCCACAACCTAAATGAAAGAATACACCTTTACAACTTTGAGTATAAAAAGAAAAATCTTCTCCTCCCATAGATGGTAACTCTTTAATTATAAAATTATCTTTTCCTAATAAATTCTCTGCATTTTCTTTAACTACATTAACCAATTCTTTATCATTAATTACAGGGGGATACCAATTTTCATCGACTTCAAATATTCCTTCACAACGATAAGCTTTTGCTGTATTTTCTACTATTTCTTTAACTCTCTTAATCACAAAGTCTCTATCTTTCATAGTTATTGCTCTTATAGTACCTTCTATTTCAACGTCTTCACATATAATATTTTGAGCTTCTCCTCCAGTTATTTTTCCTAATGTAATCACAGCTAAATTTGAAGGTGATAAATCTCTACTTATAATACTTTGTAAACTTGTTATAATTTGCGCAGATGCAACCAATGCATCTACACCTTTTTCAGGATATGCTCCATGTGATTTTTTACCTTTAACCTTAATTTTTATACTATTCGCACTTGCATTTATAGTATTATATCTACATTCTATAAAAGATGTTTTTAAATATGACTGTACGTGAAGACCAAAAATATAATCAACCTTAGGATTTTCCAAACAGTTTTCTTTTATTAAAAATCTAGCTCCACCTATGGTCTCTTCTGCCGGCTGAAATATAAATTTTATATTTATATTTAATTTATCTTTAATTTCATATAGTAATTTACATGCTCCCAATAAAATAGCCGTATGTGCATCATGTCCACAAGCATGCATAATACCTTTATTTATAGATTTATATGAAATATTATTTTTTTCTTCTATTGGAAGCGCATCCATATCAGCTCTTATAGCTATAGTTAACTTTGATTTTGGCTTTATTATATGTGCTACTATTCCACAATTATCATTAAACTCATTATAATTAATTCCAATTTCATTTAAATATTTCTTTATTTTTTCTTTAGTCTCATATTCACTCATTGCTAATTCAGGTGTTTTATGTAAATCTCGTCTGACATCTATAAGCCATTCTTTTATATTATTGCTCTTTTCCCTTATACCATCTATATTTATTTTCATAATATCTCCTATCTTTTATTATTATTAAATCAGTTCATTTAGTTATATTTGCTATAAAACAAAAAATTTATCTAATATAATTCTCTTAAGCATAAAAAAATAAGTAGTCTATCAAAAGATATCCTACTTACTATATATTATGTAAATTATTTAATTATTAAATTTTTTTGATATAAGAATTTACAAATTCAATCATCATAGGCTTTATTTTACCACCATAATCTACAACTTGTGTTATTTGGTTATTATTTTCTGTCTTTGAGTTGAAATTACTTATTTTGAAATTCAATATATTATCAATATTCTCAATTATATATCCAGCATCTTTAGTAATCGATATTTCTAAATCCCCCATATCAATATTCTCATCTTCTATTTTTTGTCCATTTGCACAATATACACATCTCTCATATGAGCTTGCATCTACTGCAAAAGGTACATAAAAACTATTACTATCTTCTTTTTTAGATTTTATAAATAATCTTGGTGTTAAATTGCTCTTTTCCATAAATACTGGTATTATATTAGGATTCATAACTTCATCTAGATTTATTTTTATATCATTTATAAACTTATCCATATCAAATTTATCTGCTTCAATTTTTAATATATTTAAGTTTTCTAAATTTTCTTTAGGTATATAGTTCGTTACATTTTTAAATACTTCATAATAATTATTAAATTCATATCCTTTTTCTTCATAATCCTTTTTTAGTTCATATTCTGCATCAAAATCATTTAATAATTTTGGTAATTCTTCTTTGGTGTCAAAATCTTTTATTGAATCCACAAATGGTATTATTTTATTAGGTTTCATTAAAAACATTTCTAAAGGCTTCATTACATCGTTAGCAGTTTTTATATCTTCATATTCAAACGCTGCATCTATTCCATCTTCTAAAAATGCTACTTCTACTTCCATTTCATATTCATCTTCACTTATTACATTTGTTCCTGCTGGATACATTGCTATTAATTTACTTTTATCATATACATATCCAAAAGAATAGCTTATTTCAAGTTGTCTTTTCATATTGCCCTCCTATTTTTATATTTCTAAATCTAATTATCATATAATTTATACAAAATTAGTAGCCTATAATAATAACTAATTAAAAAAGTACCTATAATAATATAGGCACCTTTATAATTAACTATTATTTATCTTTAGTTATATTTTTATTTTTAGCTACATTTAATTTTTTCATTATCTTTATATGTTTTCTAATAAAATAAACTTCAAATGTCATGGCCGCACAAGCTATTAACCTAGTTGTCATGTCCGTTGCGTTTACTCCAATATTATAGAAATACACAAATAGCATTATATCTATTCCTATTATTACTGTATCTAATATTTTCACCTTGTCATCTCCTCTATTCCAAAATCTTGAATAAAAGATTCAAGTTATACGATTTCATTAAGGTTATAATATCAGACTAAATTTATGAAGTCAATTATAATCTACTTCTTTAACGACCAATTTTTACAAAATCCTGCATCCTCACTGGTCATAACTTTTTTTGAATTACATTTCGGACATATAATATCTTGAAACTCATATTTAACATAATAAATATATCCACATGTAGCACATCTAAACTTACAAGCTTTTATTTCAGATAAATCTTCTTCTACAGTAATATTTTCTTCTTTTACAGTTACTTTTATAGTATTTCCTTCGGATAAAAATTTAGCCACCTTTTTTCTCGCTTCATTTATTATTTTTTCAAAATCTTTTTGTGAAATCCCCATCTTTTTTGAAGCTTTTTTTTTGCTAAAACCTTGAGCATCCATTAAATTTATGGCTTCTATTTCATCTTTACTTAATTCTACTTCATTTAAACTATCATTTCCTCTTATTAAATAATTTGAGTATTTTTTATCTGGAAAAAGTCTTATATCACTATAACCTCTAGGTTGTTTCATAATTAAACCTCCTAAACTTTATATTTTCCAGAATAAGATTTAAGGATAATTCAATTCAAAAATTTTATAGTGTTGTAACTATACATTTTTTATTTTCGATTTCATTTAAAGAATCTAGCATATTCTTTACTATAGGATTAAATAAACCTTCTACATTATCACTATTTTCTTCATATATTCCTAAAGTTACATTACCTATTTCAGAATTCATAGGTAATGATCCTAGTAAATTTAAGCTTAATTCATCTAAGAAATCTCTGCTATTTTGACCATTAAAAATTTGAATTTTCTTACCACAATCTGGACATATTATATAGCTCATATTTTCAACTACGCCTATTATATCTATATTCATTTTTCTGACCATATTTACAGCTTTTGAAACAATCATTGAAACCATATCTTGTGGTACAGAAATCATTACTATTCCATTTATAGGTATTGATTGCATTACTGTTAATGCTACATCACCTGTTCCTGGTGGCATATCTATAACAAGGTAGTCTAATTCTCCCCAAATTACATCTGTATAGAACTGTTTTACAGCATTTGAAATCATTGCCCCTCTCCAAATTACTGGTTGATCTTCACTTTCTATTAATAAATTTAAAGACATTACTTTTATATTATCTTCACTTATAACAGGATGTAATTCTCCATTTATTGTTTTTGCTCTAGAATTACTAACACCTAGAAGCCTAGGTATACTTGGCCCTGTTATATCTGCATCTAATATACCAACCTTATATCCTTGCTTTCTTAAATTTTTTGCTATTAGCGCTGAAGTTGTTGACTTTCCAACTCCACCTTTTCCACTCATTACTCCTATAATTTTACTAATTTTATTTTTAGGATTATTTTTTACTCCACAAGTTGATTTTTCTTTATTACACGACTTACTTGATGGACAAGAACTACAGTTTGACATTTGTTTATCCTCCTCTTAAAGTTCTCTTATACTTTTATCTAAATAGTATGACTTTTTTTTATTTATGTCAAAGATAATTATTATAATTTATTTTTAATGTACTTGGCATAATAAGTTATATATACAAGTTATTTTTATTATTATATAATGAATATTGCTAGAACTTATAAGGAGGCTATTGACATGAATAAAAATCTTTGTTTTAAATTGAAGAATTTAAAATCAAAGTTTATTGAATATATAAGATTTAATATAGTTGGTATAAGCAATTTTTTGGTATCTCAAATGTTTTACTTTATACTTTACCTTGGATTTAAGATGAATTACTTAATTTCATATACGGTAGTTAGCGTTATCAGCATCACAGCTTCTTACTTTTTAAACTCTAAATTTACATTTAAAAATAACCAACTTTCATTAAAAAAATTTCTACTTACTTTTTTAGTTTATATATTTGAATATGCTTTAAATATGGGCGTCATATTATTTATAGTTGAATTTTTAGGAATAAGTGAAGTATTTGCTCCAATGTTAGCTCCTGTAATTTCAACTATCCCTGTGTTCTTCTTAATGAAACTAGTTATTAATAATCCGAAATTAAAATAATTACTTAATTTTAAAATTGTTAATAATACTCTAATGAAAAAAGTTTACTTAGAATATAGCTTAATCTCTTAATTTGAGTGCATATTCTTAAGTAAACTTTTTTACTTATATAGATATCGGTAATGTATTTCCACCATATGGCATTAGTGTTATCTTTGGATTTTCTTCCTTACAAATTTCATATGCCATACTCATAGCTTCATTCAGATTATGACATGGAATCATATTAAAATCTCTAACTGTATCATCATCTAAGCTTGATATTAGTATCACTTTTCTGTATTTAGCTGTATACGCAGTCTTATATGCTGCATAACCTGGTACTGTAAAATTTTCTTTTAATCCATTTTCCATATCTTCTAAAGTTTTATAATTAAACCAACTTGCAAATTCTTCGGCTCCTAATCCATCTCTACACTCACTTAAAAGTACTAATACACTATCTTCTTTTCCACCATATAATGCATTATCCATTGTTTTTATACTTTGGTATAAATTTATATCTTTAGGATATCCTCCTGCTGAAGCAACTATTATATCAGCTTCACTTTGTATTGGTACTCCATAAAGACTTCTTATAAACATACCACCCTCATACCATGCCTCATAAAAATCTCCAGCTACAAATTTTATAAAGTCTCCATCCGTATCTAAAATAACATTAAATAAGAAGTCTGGATTTACAATTTTACAAACCTCATTCATATCTTCTCTTAAAGGATTCCCCTCTACAATATTTGGACCAGCATCCAAGTTTAATCCACTTGATTTACCTGGATTAAAACTAAGTCTATGATTAGCTTGAATAGTATCTAATCCAACAACACCCGGTAGTATACTTTTTGCTCCGCCTCCAAATCCTGCAAATATATGGAATACTATTCCACCAGTTAAAATTATTCTATCAGCATCATGAACTCTTTTATTTAAATATATAGGTGTTTTTCTACTAGATTCTCCTACATAAACTAACTCATTTTTATCTTCACATTCATGATCATATACTTTTATTCTATTAAATACCTCCTCACCTACTATGGCCATCATCTCTTCTTTAGTACTTTTTCTATGACCGCCAAGAGCTATTACTATAAACATATCATCATCTTTAACACCTAGTGCTGAAAGATAATTAACTATATGAATAATAAATTTATCACTTTTCATCCACGCTCTAGTTATATCACTTACTATAATTGCTATTTTTTCTCCAGGATTAACTATTTCATTTAATGGTTTAGTACCAGTTGGATTATTTAAAACTTTATTAATCTCCGATTCAATATCATCTAATTTTTTTGCACTATTAGGTTTTAACTTATATATTATATTCTGCTCATTTATATCTGTACTTAACTCAGTATCCCCATATTTAAAACTATATTTTCCCATATACAAACCCCCTGTAAATTAATTTATTTATCATTATACTCTTTTTATGAGTTTAATGCATTAATTTTCAGAATATTCTTTTATTTGTTTATTTTATTTTTTTTATATAGCTTTAAAATAATATATGTACTTTTAGAATTTAACTCTTATACCTTTAGTAATTATTCCTATTATAATTATTACTCCCAATACACCAGATATAGGATATATAAAATTAACTAATGATGAAAAAGGTATCTTACCTCCTATTAGAGCTACTATAGAACAAATAATAGCTATAGCCTTAAACTTTAAAGTTCCTTCTTTTGCAAAACTATTGCATACGCTCCATAATAAAGGAACTGCGGTAGTATAAATTCCTGCCATAAGAATAAAAGAAAACATAATTCCTACTATGGGACCTATCTTATCTGCCATATACAGTGTTGGAATTTCATTTATACAAATATTTTCAATATCAGATAATATTCCTAGGTTTATAAATAAGCAAGCTGTCATAAAAGCTATTCCTCCTAATACTCCTCCTATTATACAGTTTCTCTTATTACTTGATGTTTCTCCTACTCCAACTAAAAAAGGCGCTACTATGATTATATTAAGTCCGCTATAAATAATGCCTGTAAAATGCCAGTTTTCTACAGCTTTAGTAACATTTAAGGCCATAACTATACTTTCTGAATTTATTAAACCTTCATAGTTTCTAGCTATTGTAATTATACCTATACTTAATGATACAACTATAATAACCGGTCCAATATTACCTAATATATCTATTAATCTTGTCATTCCCATTAATACGGATATTAAAGATAATACTATCATAATTATACTTCCTGCATTCCTGCTTATGCCATAGTATTGATTAATTGATGCACCTGAACCAGATACCATTACAACAAAGCTGCTTAAAAAAAATATAGGCATAAATATTTTAAATATATCTCCAATGCGTTCTCCCAATAAATATGTAAAAATATCGTTAGAAGATTTTAATTTTACACTTTTACCTATTGATAGTAATTTTGCTCCACAATAGGACATAATAATCATACATATTATAGATGAAAATATACTTTTTCTAATTCCATGAGATGAGAAAAATTGCATTATTTCTTGTCCTGTTGCAAACCCTGAACCTATGCATACTGATATATACGTTCCTGCAAACATCATAATTTCTTTAATACTATTTTTTTTAGACATACTTTCCCTCCTAATAAATAACTTTGTCCATAGTTATCTATATGCAAGAAGAGTGTATTATAGTAATTTATAATTACTATAATACACTCTTCTAATTGTTTAATCTATCTTGTAAGTATTTCAATATATCCAAAAGTTTTTTCTTTGCCATTAGAGTCTACTCTAGGCATAGCCCATACTTCGTAAAAATCACCTTCAACCCTCAAATTATTTTTATTTATATATTCTATCATTTTATCATAATATTTTTTCATGTTTGACCAATTATCATCAAAAAATATTGTTATATAGTCTCCTTTAGGGATAACTATTTTTTTCCATTTAGCTTATTACTATCTGATCTATTACTATCTCTAGTTGTAAAATCACAGATAGATTTATACTTAATCTTTCCTTCATTTGCAATACTGATATAAGAAGATGTAACTCCAAGTAAAGGATATACATCATTATACTTTTCTTCTAAATACAAAATAACCTCTCTTAGCTTAAGGTCTAATTCTGTATTTTCATTATCATTATAATCATATTGTGTATATATTCGATCTTCATTTTTTCTAATATAGATTTCTCCTAAATCATAGTTAATTATATCTATGATACTATCTTTTATACCATCTACATAAGATTTTACTTTTGCAAGCTCCTCTATTTTCCTCGATATTAATTCACTTTGTTTATTCATATTATCTATCATAACTTCTATAGAACTGTCTGAGTTTATAAATCTTTTTATCTCTTCTAGTGACATACCTATTAGCTTACAATATTTTATAATGTCTATACTCATAAATTGTTCTCTTGAATAATATCTGTATTTGGTCTTTTGATTTATGTATGCTGGCTTTAAAACACCTTTTTCATCATAGTATCTAAGAGTTTTTATTGGTAAATTAAAAAGTTTAGATACTTCTCCTATAGTAAAATACGTACTCATATTTCTTCTCCTACACTTAAAATTAAATTTTTCAATTATAATACTATTAAATATTCTATGTTTAATGTTAAATATATAGATTTTTATATAAAAACAGGATATCTGATTTAAGATATCCTGTTTATTTTATCCGATTTATTGTATTTTACCATATTTTTATACTAAACTTTCAATAATCTAACAATTATATTTATTTAATTCTAATTCTTTTTCGCTATTTGCTATAATTAATGTACAAATATTATCTCCCATTACATTTACTGTAGTTCTAAACATATCTATTATTCTTTCTACGCCCATTATAAGTCCAATTCCTTCAAGTGGTAAACCTACAGATTGTAGAACCATCGATAGCATTATCATACCAACACCAGGTACTCCTGCTGTTCCTATAGATGCTAATGTAGCTGTAAGAACTATAGTTATCATGTCATTTATACCTAAATCTATATTATATATTTGAGCAATAAACAATGCTGCAATTCCTTGCATTATAGCCGTTCCGTCCATATTTATTGTTGCACCCATTGGTATTGTAAATGATCTAACACTTTTATTTACTCCTAACTCTTCCATAATTTCTAAACTTGCTGGAACAGAAGCATTACTTGATGCTGTAGAGAATGTTATTGCTGCAACCCTACTAAACTTGCTTATAAATGGCTTTATTTTTTGTTTTGTAAATAATTTAAACATACCTCCATATACAATAGTTACATGAATTAATAAACCTAGCAGTACTATTGATACATATTTTAATAAAGCAAATATAGCATCAGTTCCAACTGTTGCAAAAGTATTTGATACCAATGCAAAAACTCCATATGGAGCAAAAAGCATTATTATATTTACCATTTTCATACATATTTCATTTGCACTTTCAAACACTACTCTAACTGGATCTGCTTTTTTACCAAGTATACTCATTGCTACTCCTAGAAGCATTGCAAAGAATATAACTTGTAACATTTCCCCATTAGCTAATGATGCTATTGGATTACTCGGTATTATATCTAATATTATATCAACTACTGATTTACTTTCTCCTATAGCTACTTCTCCTGAAACAACACTACTCATATCTAGACCAACACCAGGCTTTAATGTACTTCCTAATACTAATGATACTATAACAGCAATAGCCGTTGTTCCTAGGTAGAATATCATTGTCTTTCCTCCAATTCTACCTAATCTTTTTACATCTCCCATTGAAGATGTTCCACATACTAAAGATACAAATACTAACGGTACTACCATCATTTTTATAGCTGATGTAAATCCATTTCCTAGAACTTTTAGAACTCCATCTAATAGTATTGTATTTTTAATAAATCCATTAGGAACTTGTTTTAATATTAATCCAAATATAAAACCTAAAAACAATCCTAATAATATTTTAGTCGTTAATGATAATTTCTTTTTCATTTTAATTCCCCCGTATTCGAACTTTTTCTTAATTTATATTTTTATTATACATTAGTTTTCTATTTTTTTCATTAATAAAATTAAGTAATTTACTCTTTACCATTATCATTTCTTTAATTTTTAAAGCTCTATATTTATTTAGCTTTATTTTATTTTTTTATTATTCACAGTTTTTTTAATTCAAACATTTAAAAAGTTCTTAATATATAAACTTCGCATTTTATCCAATTGTAAATATATGGTATATATTTATTATTCTCTGTCTAGACTCATAATAAAAGATTTTAATTTTTATGAGGTGATTATATAATGAATAATGTTGTTTTAGTAGGACGACTAGTAAATACCCCAGAATTAAAATATGTAGGAGAATTCAATAATGCAGTTACTAATTTTAGGTTAGCTGTAAGCCGAGGCTACAAAACAAAAGACGGAGTAGTTGAGTCTGACTTTATAAATATTGAAGTATGGGGAAAAAAAGCAGAAATTTATTCTAGATATTTGCAAAAGGGAAGCTTAGTTGCAGTAAGTGGATCTCTAAGAACGGAATCTTATCAAACTTCAGAAGGTGAAAACAAATATATTACGAAAATTAGAGCAAATAATTTAAGGTTCTTAGATAATAAAAAATCAGATGAACAAAAATACTATAGTAGTTCACAAATTTTCACAGATAATTCAAATATTGAAATTACAGAAGAGATATCTGAGGATGAAATTCCTTTTTAAACAAATAATAATGCCGTCTTAAAAAACGGCATTATTATTTATTACTCAATATTATTCGTTTTTAAAGTAAATAATCTAAATGATTTTTCATTAATGCCTATATTAAATCTACCTTTATTAAATACTCCATCATCTTCTTTATCTATTATTTCACCATACTTCTTAGGTATATATTTTAAAGGTATTTCTTCTAATATATCTGCATTTAAATCTAATTTAATTTGTTGTAACTCTTTAGATCTATTTATTAAAACTAAAACATCTTGTTCATCGCTATCTTTATAAAATCTTATAAATCCAAATACATCTTTATTTTTAATATCTAAAAATAAAGTATCTCCATTAGTTAACGCTTTGTATTTCTTTCTAGTACTTATAGCATTTTTATAAAAATCTACCATGTCATCATCTTCATTTTTCCAAGGATATGTTCTTCTATTATCTGGGTCAGTTTTACCTTCAAGACCTGCCTCATCTCCATAATAAATATAAGGTATACCTTCAAATGTCATCTGTGTTATTACAGCTAATTTAACTAACTCTCTATCACAATTTAACTCTGTCTTTATTCTACTTACATCATGCGATCCAATTAGATTAAGATTTGACTTAAATGCTTCCTTTGGATAATTTTCTTTAATTTCCATATAATTATTACTTAGTTCTAAGGATGTACATTCATTCCTTAAGAATGATATTATGTTTTTTCTAAAAGGATACCCCATTACAGAGTCTAACTGATCTCCTACAAGATAATTTTTTCTTGTTGAATAACTTATTTTATTAGATGCATCTTCCCAAACTTCTCCAGTTAATATTGCATCTTTATCTATTAACTTTAATTCACGTCTTAACTCTTTTATAAATTCTGTTGGTAGCTCATCTGCAACATCTAGTCTCCAGCCTTTAACTCCCATACTTGTCCATTTTTTTATAACGCTATCTCTACTTCTAATTATATAATCCATATAAGAAGGATCTAGTTCATTTACATTCGGTAGTGCTTTTATTCCCCACCAACATTCATATTTTCCAGGAAATTCTTCAAAATTATACCATGATGAATATGGAGATTCTTTAGATTGAAATGCTCCAATAGAATCATAATTTCCAAATTTATTAAAATATTTACTGTCTGCACCAGTATGACTAAATACTCCATCTAATATAATTGATATTCCTCTTTCGCTTGCTTTTTCTATTAATTCTGTAAAAACTTCTTCATCTCCAAACATGGGATCAATTTTTTTATAGTCACCAGTATCATACTTATGATTACTACTAGCTTCAAATATAGGACTTAAATATATTATAGTTACACCTAATTTTTTTAGATAACCTAATTTATTTATTATACCCTTTAGATTCCCTCCATAAAAATCCCATCTTATTATATCTCCGTTTGAATCTTTTATATACATTGGATCATCATCCCAATTAGAATATATAAAAGTATTTTTCTTAGCATTTAGAGGCTTATCATTTCTATTTCCATTATTGAATCTATCTACAAATATATGATAAACAATGCCGTCTTTATACCAATCTGGAACCTTTAAGTCATCATGTACTGTTATTTGATATTTATTTATATTATCGTAAGAATAACCATATGCCTGTCCATCTTCTTTACTTTTACCATAAAATAATTTTTCTGTGTTTCCATTTATATTAGCTTCAATTTCAAAATAATAGAAATATAATCCAACCTTATTAAATGGATTTACTTTGCAAGTAAAAGTTTTTTCATTATCAATATTTCCTATTTCTTTTAATTCTATTTTTTCATATATAAATGTACTTAAATCATCATTTTCACCTTGAATAACCAAATATATATTGTATATATCATAATTTTTATTAGTAAGTACATTTATAGTCATTTCATCTTTGATATTCAAGGCCCCAAATGGAGCCTTGAATTTTTCATCCCAAGAATTATAGTTTATTAATCTTCCCATTTATCTCACACCCTTTAAACCAAATGTCTCTTCCATATTCTTTTATAGTTCTATCACTCGAAAATGCCCCGGAGTTAGCTATATTTATTAAGGACATTTTGTTCCAATCATATTTGTTCTTATATAGTTCACTTAATCGCCTTTGAGCCTTTTCATAACTCTTAGCGTCTCTTAATACAAAATACTCATCATTATAAGTTATTAGAGAGTCATAAACTTCTCTTCCTTCTTTCCCTAGATTAGGTATAAATCCATTGATTAAATCATCCACTACTTGCTTTAGTTTCAAATCTGAGTGGTATAAGTCTATTGATGAATAACCACCATTTTTATTATAATTTAATACTTCTTCTGCACTTAAACCAAATAAAAACATATTATTATTTCCTACTAGTTCGTTTATTTCAACATTAGCACCATCTAAGGTTGCCATTGTTAAAGCTCCATTCATCATAAACTTCATATTACTAGTGCCTGATGCTTCTTTTGTAGTTGTAGATATTTGTTCACTTACATTAGCTGCTGGTATTATTAACTCTGCTAATGAAACTCCATAGTTCTCTATAAAGACAACCTTTAATTTATCTTTTAATCTATAGTCATTATTAATTAGATCAGCTACTGAGTTTATTACTTTTATTATACATTTAGCCAGATAATATCCTGGCGCTGCTTTAGCTCCAAAAATAAATGTTCTTGGCTGAATTTCCATGTCTGGATAATCTAATATTCTATGATATAAAGTCATAATATTTATTAAATTTAAAAGTTGACGCTTATATGCATGTAATCTTTTTATCTGAACATCAAATATAGAATTCGGATCAACATTTATATTGTATTTATCAATAATATAATTGGATAATTTAACTTTATTTTCGTACTTAATAATATCTAGTTTATCTAATATAATCTTATCGTCTTTATACTTTTCAAGTTCTTTTAATTTAAATGTATCCTTCTTCCATTCATCTCCAATTAAATCTGTAATTAGTCCACTTAAATTTGGATTTGCACTCATTAACCATCTTCTATGTGCAATTCCATTTGTTTTATTATTAAATTTATAGGGAGTATCTTCATAGAAATCTTTTAGTACCTCTTTCTTTAAGATCTCTGTATGAAGTTTAGCAACCCCATTTACACTATAACTTGATGCTATACATAGATTAGCCATATTTACATTGCCATCAATTATAATGCTCATTCTATTAACTTTACTTTGGTCTTTATACTTATTATTTAAGTAGATAACATATCTTTTGTTGATTTCTTCTATTATCATATATATTCGTGGTAATAATTTTTTGATCATGTCTACTGGCCATTTTTCCATAGCCTCTGCCATTATTGTATGATTTGTATATGATATGGTGTTTATAGTTATCTCCCATGCATCATCCCATGAAAGACCTTCTACGTCTAATAATATTCTCATAAGCTCTGGAACACAAAGAGCTGGATGAGTATCATTTATATGAATTGCAACTTTATTAGAAAACTCATGTATATTAAGTTTGTGCTTCTTATATTTTCTATATATATCTTGTATTCCTGCGCTTACAAAAAAGTATTCTTGTTTTAGTCTTAATAACCTTCCTGCATAATTTGAATCATTAGGATATAAGACTTGAGAAATTTCTTCTGTGTAATATCTGTAATTTAAAGCTTCTTCATAACTACCAGAATAATTTTTTGCATCAGCCGTCGTTTGCCCAAAATCACGTCTAGGTATTTCACTTTTCCATAAGCGCAATGTATTTATGCAGTCATTTTCATAACCAATTATAGGTATATCATAAGGCATAGCCATAACTGGAATATAATTTTTATGAATTACTTTCAAGTTTCCATTATGTTCTTCTAAATAAACATCACCTTCAAATTTAACAAGTATTGCTTTGTTTGGTCTAACAACTTCCCATAAATAACTTTCTTGAGTTAGCCAATTGTCTGGTACTTCAACTTGAAAACCATTTACAAATTTTTGTTTGAATAGACCGTATTGATATCTTATTCCATATCCGTGTCCACTCATCCCTACTGATGCCATAGAATCTAAGAAACAAGCGGCTAGCCTACCTAGCCCCCCGTTTCCTAAAGCTGGATCTACTTCTGATTTTATTAAATCATCTAAATCTATATTAAGATCCTTTAATCCTTCTCTTATAATATTTTCTACATCTAAATTTAATAAATTAGATTGTAATTGTCTTCCTAATAAAAATTCTATAGAAAAATAATATACTTCTTTTTGCTTATCAATCTTTGTGTCCACCCATCTTTTGGCAATAAGATCTTTTAGTACGCTAGCAAGAACATTTAAAAGTTGTTCATTACTAGCTTCATTTATAGGCTGAGCGTATAAACTGTACATCTTACTTTCAAAATATTGCTTAAATTTACTTTTGCTAATTGTGATCATCAAATCTCTCCTTTAATTGAGAATTCCTTGATATACTTCTATATACTTTTTAGCTGAATTTTTCCAACTATTATCAGTACTCATTGCATTTCTAACTAATTTATGCCATATATCTTTATCCTTATATAGATTTAATCCTTTTTGTATACAATATAACATTTCATGAGCATTGTAGTTTGCAAAACTAAATCCATTACCCTCTCCTGTATATTGATTATAAGGTTGTACTGTATCCTTAAGTCCTCCAGTTTCTCTAACTATAGGCAATGTACCATATCTCATAGCCATCATTTGTCCTATACCACAAGGTTCAAATAATGAAGGCATTAGGAACATATCGCTTCCAGAGTATATTTGTTGTGCAAGTGCACTATCAAAAGTAATTCTCGCCGAAACTTTTTTACTATATTTAGAACCATAGTAGTTAAACATAGACTGATACTGATGCTCTCCAGTTCCTAAAACTACTAATTGTACATTTTCTCTAACTAATTCAGGCATAATATAAGATATTAAATCAAAACCCTTTTGTGATACTAATCTAGAAACTATTCCTATAACAGGGATATCAGGGTTAATCTCCAAACCTAGTATTTTTTGTAATTCTAACTTATTTTTAACTTTATTATCTATACTATTAACATCATATTTAAAGAAAACATTTGGGTCAGTTGTAGGATTGTTTAAATCATAATCAATCCCATTTAATATACCTTCTAATTTATAAGAATTTGCTCTTAATAATCCATCTAACTTCTCACCATAGAATGGAGTTTGTATCTCATCTACATAAGTCTTACTTACAGTAGTTACTTTATCAGCAAATACTATACCTGATTTCATAAAACTTACGCCTCCGTAGTACTCCACATCTCCATTATTATAATAATCATCAGATAAACCTAATAAATCACCTAATACTTCTTTACCAAATACACCTTGGTATTGAAGATTATGTATTGTATATATAGTCTTAATATTTTTATATCTTTCTAAATGGCTATATTTACTCTTTAGTATTAGAGGGATCATTCCTGTATGCCAATCATTTATATGGACTACATCAGGATAAAAATCTATTTTTTCCATAGATTTTATAACTGCCTCGCTAAAAAATGCAAATCTTTCTGCATCATCTTCATACCCATAAATATATGCATATTCTCCTTCTCTCTTAAAGTAATATTCATTATCTATAAAGTAAAATTTAATTCCTTCAAATTCTATCTCTAAAAGACCACAATATTGATTTCTCCATCCAACTTGAACATTGAATACTGCAATTTCTTTAAGTTGATCCTTTAAATATGTTGGAATAGTTGAATATTTTGGTAATATAACTCTTACATCAACGCCTTCTTTTTTTAAAGCTTTAGGTAATGCATAAGATACATCACCTAATCCACCTGTTTTTACAAAAGGCCAACACTCTGATGTCACATAAAAAACCTTCATTTAAAAATTCCCCCTTATTTTATATACTTAGATTTTTCTCTATAACCATAGGGTAATTTTCATCTCCTCTTAACTCTTTCCCCTCTGATATTGATATGTTTTTATCCAATATTACATTATTTAATATTACATCAGATTCAATAGTACAGTTTTGCATAATCACAGAATTCTTTATTACTGTGTTTTTTCCTACATGAACCTTTCTGAATATAATACTATTCTCTACTACTCCATCTATCACGCAACCCGTAGCTATAAAAGAATTCTTTACATTTGAATTTTCTTTATATATTGTAGGAGCCTGGTTCTTTTCCTTAGTAAGTATTTTTCTCTTTGAATAAAGAAGCTCTTGTGAAGCATCTTGTAACAATAAATCTTTGCTTAATTCATAATAACTTTGTATTGAGTTTATACATTTTAAATATCCTTTAAATTCGTATGCACCTACTTGAATATTATTTATCTCATGTGTTATGTAGTCTTGGAAATAAGAATAAGTTCCTAAGTTTACTATTTCATATATACATGATATGAAATCCTTACGTCTCATTATGTACATTTCCATAAAAATATTTGCCCTTGGAAATGCCCCTAAATTGCTTCCTATATTTATTACTCTATCATTACTATCTAAGTTTAAAGTTAAACATCCTTTGAAGTCCTTATTTGCATTATCAATATTTTTGTAAATTACAGTTATATCGTTATTAGACTTTTTATGATATTCTATTGCCTCTAAATAATTTATATTACAAATCATATAACTTGGAGCTATTAATATATACTCCTCTTCACTTCTCTCTATATAATCTATATTTGCTAATATAGTATATATATCACCATTTCTACCTTTATATTGATTTTGATATTTAGTATTTTCTGGACTTAAAATACATAATCCTCCAGTATTTCTACTTAAGTCCCAATCCTTACCACTACCAAGATGATCCGTTAGTGATCTGTACTTTTCTTTTGCATATATCCCTATGTTAGTCATCCCAGAATTTACCATATTTGACAATGTAAAATCTATTACTCTATATCTACCTGCTATTGGAATTGATGCTATTGGTCTTGCATAGCTAAGCTTACTTACACTTGGTGATCCTTTTTTATCTAAATTTATTAATCCCATACATTCGTTCTTCATACCTATCTTCCCCCTTGTAAAACTTTTTGCGGTTTTACTATTTCGTACTCAGATACTACATTAATTTCATCATTATTATTTCTTATTACAGCATTATCTTCTATAATTGCACCTTCACCTATCATTGCTCTTTCTATAGTTACATTTTTACCTATTTTCACATTAGGCATTATTACTGAATCCTTTACTACACTATTTTCATTTACACAAACGCCATGAGAAAGAACTGATTTTTTAACTTTTCCTAAGATTGAACATCCGTCTGCTATTAATGCTTCACTAATTTCAGCATCTTTTCCTATATATTGTGGAGGACTTGCCATTGTATTTGTATAAATTCTCCATCTAGAATCATTTAAGTCTATTGCATCAGGATATTTTATAAGATCCATATTTGCGTCCCATAAACTTTGTATAGTTCCTACATCTCTCCAATATCCTTTAAATGAATATGCATACATTTCAGCCTTATTTTCTAACATCATCGGAATTATATTTTTTCCAAAGTCATCAAAGCATATATTGTTTTCTTCTGCTCTGATAAAATAATCTCTTAATGTACTCCAATTAAATATGTAAACTCCCATTGATGCTAAGTTGCTTTTTGGTTCATTTGGTTTTTCTTCAAATTCATAAATTTGACCATCATCTTTAGTATTCATAATTCCAAATCTAGAAGCTTCATCCCATGGAACTTCAATTACAGCTATAGTCGCTTTCGCTTTTTTTTCTTTATGATAGTTTAACATCTTGCTATAATCCATTTTATAAATGTGGTCACCTGATAATACAAGTATGTATTCTGGGTTATATGTGTCAATAAAATTCATATTTTGATATATTGCATCTGCAGTACCTTTATACCAATTACCTTCTTTTTCGTTCATGTAAGGTTGTAATATATAAACCCCTCCATTAATTCTATCTAAATCCCAATGGCTCCCCATTCCAATATGAGAATTTAGTATTAGAGGTCTATATTGAGTTAAAACCCCCACTGTATCAATTCCAGAATTAGAGCAGTTACTTAACACGAAATCTATTATTCTATACTTTCCGCCAAATGATACTGCTGGCTTTGCTATGCTCTTTGTAAAAACGCCTAACCTTGAACCTTGGCCACCTGCTAATATCATTGCTATCATTTCTTTATTCATTAATTTTAAGCCCCCTAGATAACTTTATATTGTTTTTATTTTCTATTCCCTATTCTTATCTTAAATATTTAATCTCTTTATAGTAATTTTATTCCAACTTTAATATTTTTTATTGATCTTTATTTTTTTTATATAAGTATTTTTTATATTTTAGAAGTATCTTTATTCACATCTTCTTTTCTATGTTTCATTTTTATAAACGTCGCTCCTAAAGGAGGTATTTTTATTTTTATATTATAATCTTTGTTATGCCATTTTTCATTGTTTGAGAAAAGCTCTACTCCTGTCATTGTCTGGTTTGATCCCCAATATTTTTCATCGTCTGAGTTAAATACTTCTTCATAAACACCGCTGTATGGTACACCTATTTTATAATCATAATGAACTACTGGTGTAAAATTAATTACAGCAATAGTAAAATCATTTTCATTTTTTCCTTTTCTCATTAAAGTGATTATACTCTGCTCACTATTATGAGGATCTATAAAATCAAAGCCTTCATTAATATTATCTAACTCATATAATGCCTTATCATTTCTATACATATTATTTAAAGATTTAACATAATATTTCATTTTCATATGAGCTTCTATTTCTAATAATTCCCATTCAAGCCCATATGCATATCTCCATTCAATATCTTGACCAAACTCAGATCCCATAAATAATAATTTTTTACCTGGATGAACTATATAGTATGCATACAATAATCTAAGGCCCGCAAATTTTTGCCACAAATCTCCAGGCATTTTATCTAATAAAGATTTTTTACCATGAACAACTTCATCGTGAGATAATGGTAAAACAAAGTTTTCTGAGAATGCATACATAAAAGAAAATGTTATTAAATTATGATGATACTTCCTATATATTGAATCCATCTCCATATATTTTAAAGTATCATTCATCCATCCCATATTCCATTTATATGTAAACCCCAAAGCCCCTTTGTAAGTTGGCCCTGTTACCATTGGCCACGCAGTAGATTCTTCAGCAATTACAATTGGATTTTTAATATTTTCATATACAATTTCATTTAATTTTCTTAAAAAATCTATAGCTTCTAAGTTTTCCCTTCCACCATACTTATTAGGCTTCCAGTCTCCACCATCATAATCTAAATACAACATACTAGATACTGCATCCACTCTTATTCCATCTATGTGAAACTCTTTAAACCAATATATTATATTTGATAATAAAAAGCTATTTACTTCTGGCTTGCCTAAATCAAAGTGGGCAGTTCCCCAACCATGATTATCTGCTTTAGTTGGATCTGAATATTCAAACTGGGGAGAACCATCAAATTTATATAGCCCATGTACATCTCTACAAAAATGACTATATGCAAAATCTAATATTACACCTAGATTATTTTCATGACATTTTTCAATAAACTTTCTAAATTCATTTGGATTTCCATGTCTACTGGTAGGGCTATAATATCCTACAGTCTGATATCCCCAAGACATATCTAATGGATATTCTGTTATTGGCATAATTTCTATATGTGTATATCCCATGTCCTTAGCATAATCAATCATTTCATATAAATCTTCATATAAAAAAAATTCACCATCCCATTTTCTCTTCCATGAACCTAAGTTTACTTCATAAATATTTATTGGTTCATTATCATAAATTTTATTAGACTTATCTTCTTGCCATTTATTATCCGACCATTTATAGCCTTCTATATCATAAACTACTGAAGCTGTGTTTGGCCTTAACTCTGAAAATGTAGCATATGGATCAGACTTTAACCTACTTACACCATCACATCCAACAACATTGTACTTATATGTAATGCCTTCTTTTAAACCTTCTATAAATACACCCCATATGCCACTGTTGTATAAATTAGTCATTGGATTAGAATCTAAACTCCAATCATTAAATTCACCACTTACATAAACTGATTTCGCATTTGGTGCCCAAACAATAAATGCTACCCCATTTCTTCCTTTATGTTTTGTAACATGACTTCCCATAAACTTATAACTACTTATTGATTTTCCACTTTTAAACTTATCTATATTGTCTTTTTTTATAATTGATTCATACTCGATAGAAATCTCCCCCCTCTTAGATGTTATAATTTTTTGTATCGCCAATCTGCATTATGTTTTAATTCTCCTATTAATAGAAAAATCCTTTTTTAATTTTCTTGCTATTAATTTATAAAATATCATTTTTCTTATATAAAGAAAAAAGAAGAAACTAATAAGTTCCCTCTTTTTTATTTATAATATTTTATTAAACTTCAATTTTTCTTACTTTATTTACTATTTTCATCAGATAAAACTTCTTTTATTCCTTTAAATGTTCCTAATATATTAACTGCATCTGATGGTAATACTATCTTTGTTGAATCTCCTTGTGCTACCTTTTCTAAAGCTTCCATTGATTTTAATGCTAGCATATTATCATCTATATTAGAATCCTTCATAGCCTTAAATACATCCATCATTCCTTGTGCAGTAGCTTTTTGTACTCTAACTATAACTTCTGCTTCACCTTCGGCCTTTGCTACAGCTATTTTTTTAATAGACTCAGCTTCACCTTCTGCTCTAAGTATAGCTGATTCTTTTTCACCTTCTGCTTCTCTAATCATAGCTTCTTTTTTGGCTTCTGCTCTAAGTATTGCAGACTGTTTTTCACCTTCTGCTTGTAATATCAAAGATGCTTTATTACCTTCTGCTTGTAATATTGACTCTCTTCTTTCTCTTTCTGCTCTCATCTGTTTTTCCATTGCAACTTGAATATCTTCTGGTGGCATTATGTTTTTAAGTTCAACTCTATTTACTTTTATTCCCCACTTATCAGTTGCATCATCTAATATAGATCTCATTTTTGTATTTATTAAATCTCTAGATGTTAGAGTCTCATCTAAGTCTAGCTCTCCAATTATATTTCTTAATGTTGTTGCTGTTAAATTCTCTATTGCCGATATTGGATTTGCTATCTCAAAAACATATCTTGCAGGATCTGTTATTTGATAATAAACCACTGTATCAATTTGCATAGTTACATTATCTTTTGTTATAACTGGTTGTGGTGGAAAATCTATAACAATTTCTCTTAAATCAATTATGTATGCCATATTATCTAAAAATGGAACTAAAAAATGAACCCCTGTGTCTGCTATCTTAAGAAATTTCCCAAGCCTCATTACTATTCCTACTTTTGACTGTTTGATTACTCTAACATACTTTAAACTCATTAAAGCCACTACTAAAACTAATACTACTATTAATAATATTTTAAACAATTTATTTTACTCCTCCTTTTATATTTAAATTTATTCATTAGTTGCACATTTAACAACTAGTTTTACTCCCTCTATTTTGATTACATCGACAGTAGAACCTTTATCTATTTTTTCATTATTTATGCTTATAGCGCTCCATTCTTCTCTATCAATAACTACTATACCTGTTTGGTATGGAAGAATTTCTTCTTTTACAACCCCTTTTTTAGATAAAACACCTTGTAGATTGGTTTCATACTTATAATTTTCATCTTTTTTGACAATCTTTTTCGTAGCTACTACTAAAAGAGATATCGATATTATCGAAAATATAAAAACTTGAAGTAGTATACTTTTTATAAAACTACTCAAAACTAATACTATCAACGCCCCTATACTAAACCATATTAAAGTTAAACTCGTTGTTAGCAATTCTCCAACTCCAAATATTAATGCTACTACTAACCATATCAGTTTCAATCTCATCCCTCTTTCTTTTTTATTTATAAAAGTCTCTTAAATACTTAAGTGTATATCTATATTTTACTATAATTAGTTCTATATGAGATGACAATATAATTACTATTTTCTAATACATATGATAATAGTTGTAAATTATTCTTATTAATTTAAAATTATATTCACTATTCATCTAAGAAATCATTAAACTTTGCTTTTTTTATTTTTATATTTTAACTTATTGATTTAATCATGTTAAAATATTTTATAAGGGAGGAATTACTATGAAACTACAATCATCTTTAACACCAGTTGAAGTCGCTGATTTACTAAAAATCACTAAAAATACAGTATATGAATTAATAAAAAGAGGAGAACTTCCATCTTATAAAATTGGAAAAAAAATTCGAGTTGATTTAGTAGACGTAGAAAATTATATTAATTTTCAAAAGAATAAATATACTGTAATAAATAATACACCTGCACACCAAGATAAGGTAGATAATAAAACAATAATTATTTCCGGACAAGATATAATCTTAGATATATTAGCCAAACATATAGAAAAAAATATAAAAAATATATCAGTACTTAGATCGCATATAGGTAGTTATAATGGTTTGTATGAACTCTATCATGATAGAGTTTCTATATCTTCAACACATTTATGGGATGGAGATCTTGATGAGTATAACTCAAGCTTTATAAAAAAACTTCTACCTGGTATACCTTGTACTTTAATAAATTTAGCTTATAGAATACAAGGATTCTATGTTGCTAAAGGTAATCCTAAAAACATTAATACCTGGTCTGATTTAACAAAAAATGATGTTAAGTTTATAAATAGAGAAAAAGGTTCTGGTACTAGAATTTTAATTGATGAAAAGTTAAGAATTTTAAATATAAGCTCATCTGATATAAATGGATATACAGATGAAGAATCTTCACATCTAAGTATTTCTAGTGTAGTTTCTAGAGGTTCTGCAGATGTAGGCGTAGGAAATGAAAAAGTTGCATTACAAGTTAATTCTATAGACTTCATTCCACTTCAAAAAGAGAGATATGATTTAGTTATAAAGAAAGAGCATTTATCTAGCTGTACTTATAAGTCTATTCTTTCTATTATTAATTCAATTGAGTTCAAAAATGAAATTAAAGGTCTAGGTGGATATGATATAAGTGATACAGGTAAAATTATTAGTGATTTTTAAAAACAACTAAAGATAATAATAGCTAAAGATATTAAATACCTTTAGCTATTATTATCTTTAGTTTATTCCATTAAAAGCTTTCTGTATATTTCTTCATCATTATCACTAAATACATTAAATATTATCTTTATATCTTTATCTGCATTATTATATTTCCAATGTCTAACTGTATTTATAGCTATTTTAGCTGCATCTTCTTTTGGATACCCAAAAGCTCCTGTAGATATACAACAGAAAACTATATTTTTTATATCATCTATGTCCTTTGATATATCAAGACAAGATTTATAACAAGAAGCTAATTGCTTTTCTTGCTCTTTAGTAACTACATTACTAGAAACAATTGGACCAACTGTATGAATTATATATTTAGATGGTAAACAGTATCCTCTTGTAATTTTTGCTGATCCTGTATATTCTAGATGACCTTGCCTTTTTATTATTTTATTGCAATCTTCCCTTAATCTAGGACCTGCAGATGAATGAATTGCATTATCTATACATGTATGTAATGGTTGTATACAACCTAATAGATTACTATTAGCTGCATTAACAATTGCATCAGCTTTTATTGTAGTGATATCTCCTGTAAATATAGCAATATCTTTATCTACTTCTAAAATATCTTCTACATTCGTAATATCTTTCTCTTTAGATTCTGTTAATAATAATCTTTCAAGTAATTCAAGATACGTAGAATCAATCTTTTGTGGCGGATATACATTTAGAAGCCCTTGAAGAACTCTTCTTCGTAAATCATATGTATCCGGTAATGTATTTATATCCCAAATACCAGCTCTTGAAAAATAATCAATTAATACTCTAACTGCTCTATATTTTTCTAATTTTGACATAAGCTTTACATCTTTATTAAATTCTTCAAATAAGTCTATATCTTTAGAGTAATCTCTCCAATTCATAAGCTTCCTCCTAATATCATAATTAATTTTAATGTTCTTAATTATTAATATGCTTAATTTATTATTTTACCACTACTAGATATATAAAAAGGACAGTTAAATATACACTGTCCTATAAGTTTTATAATTATATACCTATTACTTGTTTTACACCTGGAACTTCTTTAACTAATAAATTTTCAATTACAGCTTTTATAGTCATTGTTGAACCTGGACATCCTTGACAAGCCCCTTTTAATCTAACTAATACAATTCCATCTTCATTTACATCTACTAATTCAACATCTCCACCGTCTCTTTGAAGAACAGGCCTAACTTTTTCAAGTACTTCTGTAACTTTTTCCCTCATGGTAATCCCCCTAAAAATTTAAATTATAAATTTATTTAATTAGTTCTATACCAATTAGAGTTCTCCTCTTCTTATAGCAACTTTATTATATACAATTTATAATTTTTGTCTTCGTTTAGATGCTTTTCTAAATTGTTCAATTAAAAAACTATCATTATTATTTTCTATGGACTCTTTTAAGCAATATAGCTGATTAATAAATCTATCTATAGAATTCAAAAGATTTTCCTTATTTCCCATAAATAGTTCACACCACAAATCTTCATTTATGTTTGCTATTCTGGTTAAGTCTCTATAACTATCTCCAATATAATCTCCAGTTTCTCTTCCTTCTTCATCGCTATTTATCAATGCTACTGACAAAACATGGGGAAGTTGAGATGTAAAAGAAATTATTTCGTCATGAAATTGAGAGCTTACCTTTTTGATTTTAGAAAATCCTATGGAATATATTATATTTTCTAATATATCTATATTCTTACTCTTATTGTACTCAGTATCTACCAATATATAATTAGCATTTTTAAATACATCTTTGCTAGCAAAATCTAATCCCTTTTTTTCTCTTCCAGCCATTGGGTGACCAAATATAAAATCTACATTTTTGGGTATTACATCTCTAATCTCATTTATAAATAGTCTCTTAATACCAGTTGTGTCAGTTATTATAGACCCATCTTTAAAATTATGATTATTTTCTTTTATAAATTTTTTTATAAGTTTTGGATAAATAGATATTATAACTAAATCAGCATTCTTTAATAAATACTCTCCATTAGTTGATCCATCTTTTATAAGATTCATTTCAATAGCCTTTTTTATAGTTTTTTCATCTATATCAATGCCATAAATTTCATTATACCCTGATTCTCTAAGTGCCATTGCAAAAGAGCCTCCAATAACTCCTAACCCAACTATGACTATTTTCATATTGTTTTACCTTCTATTTCTCCCAATATCTTTACTTTTTCCATCAATGAATCAAACTTATTAGGTTTTATTGACTGTTGACCATCGCATAGTGCATTCTGAGGATTATTATGAACTTCTATCATAAGACCATCACAACCTGCAAGTATTGCAGCTTTTGACATAGGCTCTACTAATCTCCAATCGCCTGATGCATGGCTAGGATCTACTATTACTGGTAAATGAGAAAGCCTCTTTACAATAGGTATTGCACTTAAGTCTAAAGTATTCCTTGTGTAAGTTTCAAATGTTCTTATTCCTCTTTCACATAAAATTACATTTTCATTTCCACCTGCCATTATATATTCCGCACTCATAAGCCACTCTTCTATAGTTGCTGATAGACCTCTTTTTAGTAGTATAGGTTTATCTGTTTTCCCTACTTGTTTTAGCAAATCAAAATTTTGCATATTTCTAGCTCCAATTTGTATTACGTCAACCTCATCTACAAATTTATCAATATAATCAGTTGACATAAGCTCTGTTACTATAGGTAAACCGGTCTCTTGCTTTGCAAGCTTTAGTAACTTTAAACCTTCCATTTCCATTCCCTGAAAACTATATGGAGAAGTTCTAGGTTTAAATGCTCCTCCTCTCAAAAAATTAGCACCTGATTTTTTTACACTTCTTGCTATACCTATAATTTGTTCTTCTGATTCAACTGAACAAGGTCCTGCTATTATACCAAGAGCATTTCCTCCAATTTTACTTCCTTCTACGTCTATTACTGTGCTTTCAGCTTTAAACAACCTATTCGCTTTTTTAAATGGCTCTTGTACCTTTAGTACCTTATCAACATATCTAAAAGATAAAATCTCATCTGAATCTATATTAGTTGTATCCCCTATGATTCCTATTACACACTTAGCACTTCCTTCACATACATCTATTTTTACACCTTTACTTTTAATATGCTCAACAATCTCATCCATTTCTTGTTTTGTATATCCTGAATTCATAACCACAATCATATATATTACCTCCTCAAAATTTTTAAATTTTACACTTTGGGTAGCTACCTAAAAATTTAAAATACTCACATTCTTCTTTTACTATTTCTATTGAATCTATTACATTTGAATCATTAATATTACCTTCAATATCTACATAAAATAAATACTTCCATGGAGTATTCTTTATCGGTCTTGACTCTATCTTAGTTAGATTTATATTATGTCTTGCAAAGTAACCTAGTATATTATATAAACTACCTACTTCATGCTCTATAGAAAAAATCATACTTGATTTATTACAATTACTATTTAGTTCTAAATCTTTACCTATAATAGCAAACTTCGTATAGTTGTCTTCAATATCATTTATATTCTCTTTTATAATATCTAAATTATAAATTTTAGCTGCTTTATCAGATGCAATAGCTGCCTTTGATTTATCATTTAACTCGCTCACTAGTTTTGCTGATATAGCTGTATTTGAATATGGTATTAACTTTAATTTATTATATTGTGTAAAAAATTCACTACTTTGTTCAAATCCTTGAGGATGAGAATAAACTTCCTTTATATCTTCTATCTCACTTCCTTTTATTCCAACTAAATTTTGATTTATCTTTATACACTCTTCCCCAACAATATAAAAATCATATTTATTTAATAAATCGTATACTTTGCTTATTCCACCTGTTGATGAATTCTCTACAGGAATAATTGCATAATCAATTTCATTACCTTTTAAAGCTATAAAAAGATCTTCAAAGTTTGAATAATGCTTGGAACTAATTGTTTCTTTAAAATAAATATTCATTGCTTCTTCGCTAAAAGATCCACTTACCCCTTGATAACCAATTCTATAATTTTCATACTTTACCTTTGGTACTATATCCTTAAACTTAAATTCTTTTTTATTTATAATCTTATTTTGAATTAATCTACTTAGATACATTATATTAGTATAATAGTTCTTCAAAAAAAGCTCATAATCTTTATCCTTTAAATAAGATATATTCTTTTTTATAACTTTATCCTCTCTGTCCTTTTGATACACTGGCATATTTTTTTTAATTTTATATTCACATATTTTTTTTGAAAGGTTCATTCTCTTTTCAAATAAGCTAGTCATCTGCTTATCAATTTCATCTATTTCTAGTCTATAGCATTCTAGTGTATCCATAATATCAACCCCTCTTGTATTTTCATAAAAAATTCGCTCCGCTCATGTCGCCAACGACCTTGAGAAACAGGTCCGTTGCTCCTTTAAGCAGTTGGATTTTATAATTTATCCACAAACCAGATAAATTATAAAATCCTTAAAATTAAAAAAAGAACTCAAATGAGCTCTTTTTAATATTTTCTATAAATTTATTTATATAGAAATTAATTAAAATTTTCATAGTATGAAAACTCATTAGAAAAATAGTTATATTTATTTTTGCAGAAAAAATAGCTAGCGCCAAAACAATAGCCCCAGAATAAAAAGTTAAAAAAGCTATATAATTGTATTTCTGCTATTTTCCCAATATTATTATTCATACTCTTATCTCCTTAATTTATTATCTTAATATTTATTGTTGATATAATTATAGTTTATATTTTTTTACAGTCAATATTAACATTTTTTTTATATATATTAATTTATTCTATTTTTGAAAACATTTGCAAGTATGTTTTTTTTATTTTATAATTAAATTAATAATATTACTAATTATTGTAAATTATATGAAGGGATTGAACTATTTTTGAAAGCAAAATTTAAAATATTTAATTATTTAATTTTTTATGCTATATTTTTATTTTTATATATGCTTACATTTAAAGGTAATTTTAACCTTGTGAATTTAAAAGTTTGTCTATCTTCATCATTGTGTCCAGCTTTAGTTGGCGGTTCCGTAATAAACTTACTTTATAATAACAAGATAAGTTGCTAAGTATAAAAGATTCATTTCACTTTAAATTTAATGATATAAATTAATAAAATAAAAAGGTTACTAATTTTCTAAATTAGTAACCCCTTTTTTTTATATTTCACTTAGTTCTAATAGTAAAGACTCTAACGTATCATTATACATTTCTTCAAATGATAATAACTCTTCCATAACAGATTCTAAAGTACAATTATTTTCTTTTTCTTCAGCCTCTATTTCTACAAAGTGAGCTATTAGTTCTTGTAAATAAGTATCTACGCTCTTATGATCACGAAAATCTTCTATTTCATAGTGGCTCGTAACGTTTTGATTCAAATGTAAATGTATATTCTCTTTATTTATATCATTATCAATAAACATAATCTTTACGTCTCCTCATGTATGTGCCCTATAACTAATTATAAATTCTAATTATATTTTTGTAAATATTATAAATTTGTATTTTCAGAATTTTTATTTTAATATAATAATATGCTAAATAATATATGAATCATAATACATATATATATATCTTTAAATTTAATCCTTATAAAATTTAAAATACTACCTAATATTAGTCCTTTAACAATGTTGAAGATTAATATATCCACCATATACCCAGACATGCTAGTTAACTTCATATATTGAGATATTATGTCAATATATCCAATTTGATATACAGAATACATAATCATTGTAGCTATAAAAATAATAGTAGTATTTTTTATATGATAAGTTAAATAATTCCATATATGTTCTCTAAATAATAATTCTTCAAAAATAGGAATAATAATTATAGATAATATTAATAATTCAATATTGTACATACTATATCCACCATTAAAGTATGGAGTTATTATTGATGCTATACCTACTATTATACCTAAAACAACTTTAATATACTTGTTCCTATGGTTAAACATATTTACAAGTTTTAAACTATGATGGGTGAATTTAGGATTGTTTTTAAATATTAGTAATAAAATAGTTCCAACTACCATAAATGATATTATTGTTGTAACTATTAAATTTTCTAATGATAAATTTAATTGACTAATAAGTATAAATTTAGCTACTATCCTAAATAGTTGAATTACAACTAACATAAGAATTGTATCTAATATGTACTCTATATAATTTGCTCTAGACTTCAATTTTAATCACCTACATATGTTCCTCTTTTTAGTTATATTCACAGTATAACTGAGTATTTTAAATTTGTAAAACCTAAAAATGAGAAATTTATAAGGTGTATTTGATTAGTAATAAATTATGTTTCTGAAAGGAGAATTGATGAAAAATAATTTTCTTTATAAACTTTTATTATATATTCTTACAATAATATCGATTATGAGCTTAGGACTTTTTAATTTTTATATGTCTAGCTATTACCATAGTCCTATAGGAATTATAAATAAAATAGATCCTCTACCTTTATTTTTTGTAATTCTTTTAATTGTATTGCTTCAATTAATTATCGCATTTAAACTACTTAGAAATAAATAAAAGTACCTTAAACTTTTTTATTTAAGGTACTTTTATTTCTATTAATCATAAAATCCATTTAATACTCTACAAATAGTAGCCTTGCTCCAATTAGTTTTTTTAGATATCTCTCTATAGCTTAAACCACTTTCTCTAAGTAATTTTATATTTTCTATATCTAAATCTCTAATCTGCTTTTCCTTGGGTTTTAAATATCCTCTATTAGTTTTTAATTCTTCTAATTCGGCCTTTAGCTTATCTATTTCTAATTGCTTTTTTTGTATTTTCTTCTCATATGCATTTCTCATTTCATTAAATTCTTTTATATAATTAATTTTCCAATCCTCTTCAGTCTTTAATTTAAAAATCCCCATATATTTACCTCCATATCATTAGAATTCTATCCACATATGAAATAACTTCTTTTCTAAATGATAAAATCCTTGTAATTATGTATAATTAAAAAACGTAAAATTATTCTATATTTCAACAACATCTAAGTATTCGTAACAATTCCTAATATATTAATATAATAAAATTCAATATTCTTATTTTTATCTTAGTAACAAAAATATCACATTTTTAAAAAAAGTTTATATTATGAAATATATAGACTTAAATATATTCAACTCAAGGAGGATTTTTTATGAACTATATGACGGCATTTTTACTTTCTCTATCTGCTAATTTAGATACTTTAGCCGTATGTATATCTTATGGGATGAAGAAAGTAAAACTTAGTATTGTAGCATCCTTGTTAATTAGTTTGATAACATCTTTCGGTACCTTTTTATCTATGATTTTAGGTAAATTTATAACTAATTTTATTTCTCCTAAAATAGTAGCTACACTAGGTGGTATACTATTATTAATTTTAGGCTTAAAAATAGTTATTGATTTTATAAAAAAATATAAAAAAATTAAAATTAGAAATTTATCCAGAGAAAAAAAAATTAGATATTCAGATATACTATATAATCCTGTTAAAGCTGATACTGATAACTCTGGTGATATAGATTTAAAAGAATGTATAACACTTTCAATAGCTCTTACTTTAAATAATGTAAGTGTTGGAGTTGCTGCAAGTATAGCAGGCATAAGTATATTCTTAAACACTTTATTTACCTTCATTTTAACTCTATTTAATATTGGTCTAGGCTTTTATATAGGAATTAAATATTCTTCAAAATTTTTAGGAGAATACTCTGATTTAATAAGCGGTCTACTAATAATTGCACTTGGTGTATATCAAATACTTATTTAATGATAAAAAGCGAACTTTAATTAAAGTTCGCTTTTTATCATTAAATTTGATTTATTATTTTTAACATATTCATATATATAATCTATCACATTTCCACTTATAGCCACCGCTATTAATGAGTATAATACTTTTTCTATCGGCATATATGTCAGTGATAATAATAATACTATACAATCACCTAACATATATACTCTACCTATATTTAAAGATGTAGTCTTAGAAATCACTAATGCTAAAGCATCATCTCCTCCTGCTGCACACCCAGTTGTAACGATTAGTCCTACACCTAAACCTACACTTAATCCTGCCAGTACTGTTGATACAATCATGCTACTGGACTTTGGTAAAATCGGACCAATAGTTCCAAATACCTCATAAAAAATTGAGAAGCTAACTGATGCAAATATAGAATACATAAAAAATTTTTTTCCAAAATACTTATATCCTATTAGTAATAGAGATAAATCTATTATGATATTTGCAATCTCTGGTTGAATATCAAATAAATTTTTTAGCAGTAGTAAAAGTCCTAACACTCCACCTTCTGTTATGTTATTTAAATAGTAAAAATTATAGACTCCAAATGCAAGTATTGCTGAGCCTAATATAATTAGTAGAATTCTTTCTACATCTTGCCGCCTGGCCATTTTATCCATATCCTTTCTTTTTTTATTTATTATAATTATATAGAATAAAAAGGCCTTTGTATACACCACTTTTTCAAACTTAAAATTATACAAAACTTTTCTTTTTTTTTCAAGTGTTTTTTGTAAGTTTTTTCATTCTTTTTTCAAACCTTTCTGAAACTTAGTAATTTCAAAGGCTTCATTCTATTATTTTTGTTAAAAAGTTTAGATTAGCTACCTTTAAGGTTTAGTAAGATTAAGTTTATGTTTATATTAATTTTTTATTTGTTTACTTATACTATTCTTATATTTTTAATTATTGAAATTTTATTAAGCTTTATAGTAATAATATAAATAGTATTAATTATTTTTATATGATATTATAAATTAGTTGAAAGAAAATAAACAAAATGAGAGGTAATAAAATGAATTTTAAAGACTTAGGGATTAATGACGATATTTTAAATATATTAAATACAAACGGTATAACTACTCCAACTCCAATTCAAGAAGAAAGTATAATACCTATAAAAAACGGAAAAGATGTTATAGCTCAAGCTCAAACTGGAACTGGAAAAACTTTAGCTTTTTTACTTCCTATATTTGAAAGTATTTCAAATGATATAAACAGTACTCAAGCTCTTATTCTGTCTCCAACTAGAGAACTTGCTATACAAATAACTGAAGAAGCTAATAAATTAAATAAAGCCAAGAACATAAATATACTTGCTGCATATGGAGGTAAAGATATTGGTTCTCAAATAAATAAATTAAAGAAAAATATTCATTTAATAATTGCTACACCAGGAAGACTTTTAGATCATTTAGATAGAAAAACTATAGACTTAAGTAAAATAAAAACTTTTGTATTAGATGAAGCAGATCAAATGTTACTTATGGGATTTAAAAATGAAGTTGAAGCTATATTAAAAAATACATCTAAGAACCGTCAGACACTATGTTTCTCTGCTACGATGAATTCTCAAGTGAAAAAGTTAGCTTATAGATATATGATAGATCCTATTGAAATTTCTATTAAGGAAAAAGAAATAGCTCTTGATTCTATAAAACAAGAAGTTGTTGAAACTACTGATAGATGGAAGCAAGATTCTTTACTTAAAGTTTTAGATGAAGATAATCCTTTTATGGCTATAATATTCTGTAGAACTAAGAGAAGAGTTGATATGCTTGAAGAAGCTATGTCTCAAAAAGGATACAACTGTGCTAAATTACATAGTGATATTCAACAGTCAAAGCGAGAAAGAATAATGAAGTCTTTTAGAAATGCTGATATTCAATATCTAATTGCTACAGATGTTGCCTCTAGAGGTCTTGATATAACAGGAGTTGACAATATATATAATTATGATATACCAGAAACTGCAGCAGATTATGTCCATCGTATAGGTAGGACTGGTAGAGCAGGCAAGGGTGGATATACTTGCATGTTTATCGATCCTAAAAACATGAAAACTCTTGAAGAAATTGAGCAAACTATTAAGTTTAAAATTCCAAGAAGAGAATTATAATTTTATTAAAATAAAGCTAAGTTCAATATACTTTTATTGAGCTTAGCTTTATTAATTTAACTAATTCAAATCTGATGATATTTCACTTAATACATTTATAGGATTTTCAATTACAAACTTTGGTTCTACTTCATAGTATTCTCTATCTATAAATCTTTCAATTTCTTCTATTTCTTCTATACTCTTATTCGTTACAAATAATACTACATTAGAAGATTTTATAGTTTCCTCTGAAAGTTTATTTTCTATTTTATTAGATTCTTGTATTTCACAGCTTATTATATATCCTAATTCTTTTCCTGCAACTTCTAATGCTCTTGCACTTTGTTCATTTTCGCATACAGCTACTATATTTAAATTCATATTAAATTCCCTCTTTCTATAGTTATAATCTAGTACCATTATAACCTATATCTATAAAAAAATTATTTAAATTTTATTATATCTTTGCACTTTTAAACTATAACTCATTATCTAGTAACTAAAAAATACTAGCTAATTATATAAATCAACTAGTATTTTCTAATTTAATTACTTTTCATTAGTTATTAATTTTAATTCCACAGGTATAAAGCTATCTACTTTTTCTCCTTTTAAGATAGAATTTACTGCATCTACGGCAGCTTCACCTATTAATAATGGCTGCTGTGCTACTGTAGCCGCCATAGTTCCTTTTTTCACTGCCTCCACTGCATCATCTGTAGCATCAAATCCAACTATAAGAACATCTTTCATTCCCATGTCTTCTAATGCTTTTTGAGCACCTAGAGCCATTTCATCATTTTGAGCAAATACCGCATCAATATCATTTTTAGATTGAAGTATATTTTCCATTACTGTAAGACCTTGAGTTCTATCAAAATCAGCTATTTGTTTAGCTATTATTTTCATATCACTTTCTTCTATTCTATCATCAAATCCTTTACCTCTATCTCTAGCCGCTGATGAACCTGCAGTCCCTTCTAGTTCTACTATATTACCTTTTCCACCTAGTTTTTCTATTAGGTATTCTGCCGCCATTGCACCGCCTACTTCATTATCTGAAGCTATATGCGTAACTACATTTCCACCATTTGCAGCTCTATCTACTGTTACAACTGGTAATTCATAGTTATTTGCTATCATTACTGAAGCTACAGCCGAGTCTGAATCTACTGGATTTAAAAGAACTATATCTACATCTTTAACCGTTAAGTCTTCCATATTAGATACTTCTTTTGCTGGATCATTTTGAGAATCTAATACTACAACTTCATAACCTAATTCTTTTGCTCTTTCTTCTATTCCACTTTTTAAATCTACGAAAAATGGATTATTTAAAGTAGATACTATAAATCCTATTTTCTTTATATTGCTATCACTTTTTTGTTGACACCCAACTAAAGTCATTGCACTCATTATTACCGTTAATATTATAGAAAGAATCTTTTTCATTTTAGATTTCCTTTCTTAGTTACTTTTTCTATCTAAAAGTACTGCTAATAATATAACTGCACCTTTTACCATTGTTTGATAGTATGAAGACACATCTAATATGTTAAGTGCGTTACTTAATACACCTATTATTAATGCACCTACTATTGTTCCTGTAATCTTACCTTTACCACCATTTAAACTAGTACCACCTAACACAACTGCTGCTATAGCATCTAATTCGTACCCTGATCCTGCAGTTGGTTGAGCTGAGTATAATCTTGAAGTTATTATTATACCTGCTACAGATGCAAGTATTCCACTCATTGTATATACCCATATTTTTATTTTATCTGTATTAAGTCCTGATAATTTAGTCGCTTCTTCATTTGAACCTAATGCATAAGTATATCTACCAATTCTAGTATTATGAAGTATATAATAACATACCATAAATACTACTATCATTATCATAGCTGGAGTTGGTATCCCAAGTATTGTGCCTCCTCCTATTTTACCAAATGACATTGCTAATTCATTACTACCTAATGTTATAGGATTTCCATTTGTATAAACTAATGTTAAACCTTTTAAAACTGTCATAGTTGCTAATGTAGCTATAAATGGCTGTAGTTTTCCTTTTGAAATTATAAATCCATTTAAAAATCCTACTATTGCTCCCACTACTAAAGCTGATATCACTGCTACTACTACATTTTGTCCTGATACTAAAAGACTTGCACATACAGCACCACTTATTCCTAGTATTGAACCCACTGATAAATCTATTCCGCCTGTTAATATAACGAATGTCATACCTGCTGCTATTACTGCATTTACTGAAGTTTGTCTAAGTATATTCATTATATTCTTAGCACTTAAAAATGCTGGGTTAAGTATTGATACTACTGCTATTAATAATACTAATCCTAATAAACTTTTATATTTAACTAACAATTCTTTTAAGCTGTTATTTTTTTTATATTTGCTTTCTACTTTTGATGATATATCCAATTTTATGCCTCCTTAGCTTCAACTGCACATTTTAATATTGCTTCTTGCGTTGCAGATTCTATATCAAATTCTCCTGTTATTCTGCCTTGACTTAAAACTAAGATTCTATCACTTAATCCTAATATTTCTGGCATTTCAGAAGATATCATTATTACTGCTTTACCTTGACTCTTAAATTCATTTATAAGATCATATATTTCTTTTTTAGCTCCAACGTCTACCCCACGAGTAGGTTCATCTAATATAAGGACATCTGGATGAGTCATAAGTGCTTTAGCTATTGCTATTTTTTGCTGATTTCCTCCACTTAAATTTCTTACTAATTGATTTTCACTTGGAGTTTTTATTCTCATTCTGCCGATATAATCCTGAACTCTTGCAAGTTCTTTTTTCTTGTCTATTTTAAATAATGATGACATTCTATTTAAAGATGATATTGCCATATTTTCTTTAACTGATAAGTCTAATATTAATCCATCACCTTTTCTATCTTCTGATACATATGCAATTCTATTTTTTAAACCATCTTTAGCAGACTTATTGTTTATCTCTCTATTCTTTACATATATTTTTCCATTCGTTTTTCTAAAGTGTCCATATATTGTTTTAGCTAATTCCGTTCTCCCTGCTCCCATAAGTCCTGATATCCCTAAAATCTCTCCAGCCTTAACTTCAAATGATACATCTTCTATATATTCATTACAAAGATTTTCAACTTTAAGTACTGTATCCCCTTTTTTAGTATCTAACCTTGGAAACTGATCTGTAAGCTTTCTTCCTACCATCATTTCTATCATTTTATCTTCATCTAAGTTATCTAAACTTTCACTTCCAACATACTTACCATCTCTTAAAACTGTTATATAGTCACAAATTTCAAATATTTCTTTTAGTCTATGAGAGATATATACTAAAGCCTTACCTTCATTTTTTAACTCATTTATTACATTAAACAAACTTTCCGTCTCTTTATCTGTAAGTGCATCAGTTGGCTCGTCCATTATTATTATCTTGGCATCTAAAGATAATGCTTTTGCTATCTCAACCATTTGTTGCTGGGCTATACTTAAATTACCTACTAATTCTCTTGAACTTGTAGTTACGTTTAGCTTCTTAAGTAATTCATCAGCATCACTATAAAGCTTTTTAAAATCAACAACAAATCCTTTTCTAGGTTCACGTCCTAAGAATATATTTTCACCAATACTTAAGTCTGGTAATAGGTTAAGCTCTTGATGGATTATAGCTATTCCCTTTTCACCTGCATCCTTAGGTCCTTTAATATCCGTTTCTTCGCCTTTATAGAATATTTGCCCACCATCTTTTTTATATACACCACTTAATATTTTCATAAGTGTTGATTTTCCTGCTCCATTTTCTCCCATAAGGGCCATAACCTTACCTTCATAAAGTTCTAAGTTAACCCCATCTAGAGCTTTTACTCCAGGGAACTCTTTAACTATATCTTTCATTTGTAAAATAGGGTTTTTCATTTAAAATACAACTCCTGATTTTAATATTATATTTGCATAAGGAGTACACTCTCCTGTTCTTACTACTGCCTTACTACTCTTAGTCATATTTTTAAATTCCTCATGACTAACCATAATTATTTTTATATTTTCAAATCTCTTTAATATTTCATCGTATATAATAGTATTTTTTTCTACTATTTCCTCAGCAATAATTACCTCTTCTACACATAATTCTTCTAAAATTGTATCTAAAGTTTCTAAGAAAGATGGAACTCCATATTTAAGAGCTAAGTCAATTCTATTTACTCCATCAGGTATAGGTAATCCACAATCTCCTATTGTTATACTATCTGTATGTCCCATTTTCGATATTGTGTATGATACTTCACTATTTATAAGTTTTGTTTTTCTCATTATACCTACCCCCTAAAATTTTCTACATCTTCTATTGTTGGTAATGAACTTTGAGCGCCTTCCTTTTGAACACTTAAAGCACCCACTTTTGATGCAAAGTCCATTGCTTCTTCTATACTTTTATTATTAGCAAAAGCAACCGCTAAAGCACCTGTATAGCTATCGCCAGCCGCTGTAGTATCTATCGCTTTTACTTTGTATGCATTTTTAAACATAGATTTTTCTTTATTTATATATAAACTTCCTTTTGAACCTAGAGTTACTATAAGTTCTTTTACACCTTTTTCTATCATTACTTTAGCAGCTCTTAATATATCATCTTCATTTTTAATTTCTATTCCACTTAATATTTCTAACTCTGTTTCATTAGGAGTTAATAAATCTACATTAGCTATTATCTCATCATCTAGCTTTACAGCTGGTGCTGGATTTAATATAGTATATTTTCCAAGCTCCTTAGATTTTTTTAATGCATAATTTATAGTGTCTAATGGAGTTTCAAGTTGAAGTACAACTATATCACTCATTTCTATTCCCTTAATATTTGTATCTATATAATTTTTATCTACCTTAAAGTTTGCTCCTGGAGCAACAACTATAGAATTCTCAGCGTTCTTATCTACAGTTATCATTGCAACTCCTGTTGCTATATCTTCTTTATTTATATATTCAGTGTTTACATTGTCATTTTTTAAGGCATTAAGTAAAGTTTCTCCAAACCCATCTTTACCAACTTTACCTATCATATTTACTTTACCGCCAAGTCTTGCCATAGCAACAGCTTGATTAGCTCCTTTTCCACCTGGAACTTCTTTAAAATCTCCACCTATTACTGTTTGGCCACCCTTAGGTCTATCTTCTACCTTTACTACTAAGTCCATATTAAGACTTCCTATGACACATATACTTTTCACTGTCTTCCTCCTATTTTTGTTTATTGTTTATTAATCTATGTTAACTAATAATTTGTTTTTTAACTTCTTTATTAGAGTATCATATTTTTTTAATTAGTACAACATATTTCTACCTTTTATTTGTTTTTAATACTTTTTCATTCATTTTAAATTATTTAATATCATCTAAATTCTTAATATATATAGTTTTAAGCGCATTTTTACATAAAAAAAACTAGAAATTTAAATTTCTAGTTTTTTAGTATGTATTATTTACAATACTATACATGCCTAATCATAAATTGCATAATCTTACACACTTCAAATTCAATCAAACTAAAAAGTTTATATATAACATGACCTTTAGGACCATTTTCTTCATCTTCATTTTCAATCCAAGTTCTAAGTATTACTTTATCATTATCATCATACTCTACATTTATTGTTGGTGTATCAAAATCCTTAATATCTATATTAAATATATATGTCTTATTTTTTATATCATCACTACATTCTTCACAGTAAGTTACCTTTAATTTTCTATTCTCATATAATGCTTCCATATCTAAACCTCCTATATAATATATTTGTATTTTATCCATAAATTAAATCATTTATATTTATTTTTTTTATTTATAACTCAATAAATGAAAAACTCTAATATGTCATTATATACATATTAGAGTTCTTCATTTCCCTATTTAATACTTATCTAAATTTAATAGTTCTTCAAACTTATCAATAACATGATGATAATTTTCTGTATTTCCAAATCCATATCTAGCTAATATAAATGGTATACCTGCCTTATTAGCAGCTTCTGAGTCCATTTTTGTATCACCAACATAAACAGGATTTTTTAAATCATTTCTATTTATTACTAATTTAATGTTTTCATCTTTTGATAAATTAGTCCTTCCTGGACATTCATAATCTACAAAGTATTGACCAAAATTATTGTAATCTAAAAATAATTCTATATATCCATCTTGGCAATTACTAACTATAAATAGCTTATATTTAGTAGATAATTCTTTTAATGTATCTTCTAACTTTTCATATAAAATAGCTCCATTTTTAGTTAGATATTCATTTTCATACTCACAACACTCTTTTAAAATTTTATCACGTTCATCTTCATTCATATTAGGAAATATTCTAGCTGCTATTTCTTCTAATCTAAGCCCCATATATTTTTTTAAATCATCTGCTGTTATTTGCTTTATTTCACTATCGTATTTTGATATAATTTCACTCCAAGAAGTAGCAATTCCTTCAGTTGCATCCCATAAAGTTCCATCTAAATCAAATATTATGCTATCTATATCTTTAAACTTCCCATTCATTTATATACTCTCCTTTTAATTATATCTTGAATATTATTATAGCTTAGTAATTATCTAATATTCTTTAATTTTAATTAAATTTATCAGAGCCTTTTCAAATTTAAGGTCATCTTCTTTATTTCTCTTCTTAGGACCTTTAATTTTTCCTCCACTATTTCTTATTTTTTTAGATATATGCCTAGTAAATAACAGCTGGTCTATATTCTCATTAGTATATATTAATCCATTTTGATTTATCGCATATGCGCCTTTTGAAAGTATCATGGCTGCTAGTCCATAATCTTGAGTCACTACTATATCTCCTTTATTCACTTTATTAACAATTATAAAGTCTGCAGCATCTTGCCCTTTAGATACAACAATAGTATCTACTTTATATTTTGAGAAATTATGTGATGTATCACATATTATGAAGACTTCTTTATTAAACTTTTTAGCTATATTTATACTTACATCAATTACTGGACATCCATCTCCATCAATTAAAATTTTCATATTATCTCCTTTATTAATTAATATTTTCATTTACAATATCGATTTCATTACTTTTACCTTTTATTTTAGTAAAGATTGATTGAAAATAGAATTTTCGATCCATAAAATCATTTACATATGAAACTAACTTTCCAGTTATTAATGCGCATAATATTGTTCCAATACCTATTCCTTCAAAACTATTTAATACAGTTCCTGACAATAAAACAGCTACTCCTAAGCATAATAAGTCAAATCCTGTTTTTGTGTTCTTATATGGCATAGAAAAAAACTCTGCAAAATCTCTTATAAATGTATCTATTGGTAATACTGGCATAGTAGATTTTAATAATAAAGATATCCCTACTGATAATATTGAAAGACTAACTACAAAATATACTATATTAATTACTAATCCATTTGGTAGTAACTCTATTACATAAATATTAAATAAATCTATCATATTCCCAAATATCAATGCCAGAAAAAATGAAATTATATATCCTATATTAAAATTCTTAGTTATTAAAACTAGCATTATTATAAGAAAACATTGAAATATATAATTCCAACTACCATATGTAATTTCATCAAATATCAAACTTAAGGTATATGGCACTGATGATATTGATGATATCCCAAACTCACTTTTAACCATAAGTGTTGTCGCAAGACTATTAAAAATAAGCCCTATCATTAAGGCTAATTCCCCTAAAAACAACTTTTTTTCTTTCATAAAAAATCCCCCTATTATTTATTATTTTAATACATAAAAAAGCGAACTCTATTTAACCTGAGTTCACTTTTTTACAACAAGTATTATTCTACCATTCCCATAAGCTTTGGAAGGAATAAACTTATTTGAGGTACAAATGTTACTAACATAAGTACAATAAATATTGAAGCATAGAATGGTAATATATTTTTTATTACACCTTCTATTTTAGTTTTTGCTACTCTACATCCTACGAATAAAGTATTCCCAACTGGAGGAGTTATTGTACCCATAGATAAGTTGAATACTACCATTATTCCGAACTGTATAGTATCCATACCTAGGTTTTGAGCTATTGGTAGGAATATTGGAGTAAATATTAATATAGCTGGTGTTGCATCCATAAAAGTACCAACTATTAATAATAATATATTCATTATCAATAATATTACAATTGGATTATTTGATAAACCTAATATTAAATCTGTTATATATGTAGGAACATTAGTAAACGCTAATACCCAAGACATTATAGATGAAACTCCTATTAAAAATACTATCATAGCAGTCATATTTATAGATTCTAATAATATTCTTGGTATATCTTTTACTTTTATAGATTTATAGAAGAACATACTTAATAATAAAGAGTAAACAACTGCTATAGCTGCGCCTTCTGTAGCTGTGAATATTCCACCTATTATTCCACCTATTATTATTACTATTAAAGATAAACTTGGTATTGCATCTAAAAATACCTTTAAACCTTGTAAAAAAGTTATTTTTTCATTATCAGTTTTATACCCTCTATTCTTTGCTATAAAGAAAGCAACAGTCATTACACCTAATCCCCATAATATACCAGGTATATATCCTGCCATAAATAAAGCTGCAACTGATGTTCCTCCACTAACTAGTGAATATATTATTAAAGAGTTGCTTGGAGGTATTAGTAAACCAGTTGGTGCAGAAGCTACATTAACAGCCGCGCTAAAATCTGTATCATATCCTGCTTTATTTTGAAGAGGGGCCATAGTTCCTCCTATTGCAGCAGCCGCTGCTGTTCCTGAACCACTTATTGCTCCAAACAACATGTTCCCTACTACATTTGTATGTGCTAATGATCCTGGTAATTTTCCTGATAACAGTGTTGCAAAGTTAACTAATCTTATTGCTATACCACCGTTATTCATTATTATTCCGGCTAATATAAAAAATGGTATTGCTAATAATGAAAATGAATTAATTCCTGTAAATATACGTTGAGATGCAGTGAATACAGCATTTTCCCAAGGTAATGCACTCAATATAGATAAAACTGAAGATATACCTATTGTAACTGATATTGGTATTCCTATTAATAATAAAATTGGAAAGACTGCTAATAAAGTTAATCCTGTTTGTAATGCTAATTCCATTTAATTTCCTCCCCTAGATTATGCACTTTTTGTATCTTTATTTTTGTTCGTATCCGTAGTTGATAACTCTTTAATAATATCATTTATATTAAGAATATTATAAAATATAGTTAAAATCCCTGATAAAGGTAGTGCTAAATATATATATCCCATAGGTATTTGTAATGATGAAGATAATTGCCCCATTGATAATTGAGACATCCTAAATCCTCCAAATACAAGTACTAAAGCAGCAAATAATATAACAATTATTTCAGAAAATAGCTTAAATTTTGCGTGATTTTTTTCACTAAGTTTATCTACTAAAAACGACATACACATATGTTCTTGCTTTCCAAATACATATGCACCCCCTAATAATCCCATCCATACAAAGCAAATTAATACTAATTCTTCTGTTACAGTACTTGGATTATTAAATACATATCTTGATGCAACTTGCCATGTAGCAAATATTGTCATTAACGCTAATAGTGTACAACATATTACTTCTAAAACTTTATCTAAACCTTTTCTTAAAGTTTCCATTTATATTCTCCTTTAATAATATATTTTACTAATATTTATTATTTTCCAGATTCTACACTTGCATTTTTAGCTAGTATTTCGTCTCCCTTTTGACGTATCTTATCATACACAGCCTTCATGCTTTCATCTTGAGTATACTCAGCGTGTAAATCCTTCATCTTTTCTTGGAATGGTTTTATATCTGGATAGTAGAACTGAACTCCCATAGCTTCTGCTTTTTCTTTTGCCTCAGCTGCTGCTTCTTCCCATAACTCTACTTCAAACTCATTTGCATAACTTGCTGCTTCCATAACAATTTTAGCTTGTTCTTCAGTTAATTTATCCTCTAATAAACTTGTACTTGCGATTAATATATCTGGAAGCATTGCATGCATATTATAAGAATAGTGTTTTGCAACCTCTCCATGCTTATTATTTATTAATGCTAATTCATTATTTTCTGCTCCGTCTATAACATTTTGTTGTAACCCTGTATAAACTTCACCAAACGACATTGGTGTTGGTGATGCACCTAATGCTTGAAGCATTTTTACATTTGAAGGACTGGTCTGAACCCTTATTTTTAGTCCTTTTAAATCTTCTGGTTTCATTACAACTTTTTTAGTTGTATATATATTTCTTACACCTGCATCAAACCAAGTTAATCCTATAAATCCACTTTCCCTTGTAGATTCATATACAGGGTTCATTATCTCTTCATCATTCATTACTGCATGATAATGCTCTGTGCTATCCATTATGTAAGGCAAATTAAATACTGTATAAGATTTGTTAAAAGACTCTAATGATCCTAACCCTGCTACTACTAAGTCTACTGCTCCAGTTTGAGATAATTCTACTGCTTGAGCTGTAGCACCTAGTAATTCATTTGGAAATATTTGGACATCGATTTCCCCATTAGTTTTTTCTTCCACGTATTTTTCAAATTCTAACATTGCTTTATGCTCAGGATGCTCTTCATTTTGACCATGCGCAACCCTTACGACTTTAACCTTTTTTTCTGCCCCATCTACTTTATTACATCCTACAACTCCAAACCCAATAGTTGCAGTTAGTAATAAAGTTGTAATACGTTTTCCTATTTTCATCTAGTATCCACCCTTCTGTATATATTTATTAGCCCTTTTTAATCTAGTACATTTTAACTCTAGTATACTAGATTTAGTTATGTTAATAACATAACATATTTTATTATTTTTTTCAACTTTTTCCTGAAATAGATAATATTTTTTATTAATCCCCCTAATTTTATTAAGATTAGGGGGATATTTGCTAATTTTTTTTTGATATTTAAATGCATTATTATAGCAAATATTTCTACTATTTATCCTAAAACTTGCATACTAGCTATATATTATCCATTTTCTACTGAACTAAATAGTTTATTCTTGAGTTATTCTTTATCTATTTACATTTTCCCTTACTATAAAGTCACACCATCTTTTAATATCGATATCTCTCTATATCCATTCTTTTCATTATTTGCCAAATATTCTCCTGATGCTGTATCAAGTATAAGTTTAAAGAATGAATCATCTACAGATTCTTTATCTTTTGTTTCTATTAATTCACCTGCATTAAAATCTATCCAATGTTTCTTCTTATTATATAAATCTGTATTAGTAGATATTTTTAGTGTTGGTACTGCACCTCCAAAAGGAGTTCCTCTACCTGTTGTAAATAATACCATATGTGCTCCAGCAGCAACTAAAACAGTAACTGCAACTTGGTCATTCCCTGGTCCGTATAATAGATTAAGTCCTGTTTTTTTCGCTCTTTCACCATAACCTAATACATCTGTTACTATAGCTTTTCCACCTTTTTGAACACAGCCTAAAGATTTTTCTTCTAGAGTTGTTATTCCTCCCTTTTTATTTCCTGGAGATGGATTTTCATATATAACTTGATCGTACCTTATAAAATACTTTTTAAAGTCATTTATCAGATTAACACTTTTATCAAATATATCTTTATCAATGGCTCTATCGAATAACATAGTTTCTGCACCAAACATCTCAGGTACTTCAGTTTGTATAGATGTCCCACCCAAGGCAACTATTTTATCTGATAATCGTCCTAAAAGAGGATTAGCAGTTATTCCTGAAAAAGCATCTGAACCTCCACATTTAAGACCTATCTTTAATTTAGATATGTGTACATCTTCTCTTTTAAATTTAGAAGCATATTCAACTAACTCTGATATTAACTTTTTACCTTCTTCTATTTCATCTTCAACATCCTGTATATTTAAAAATTTAATTCTGTCATAGTTAATAGGTTCTAATATTTCTTTGAAACTTGATAAAGTATTATTCTCACATCCAAGACCTACAACTAATACACCTGCTGCATTTGGATGATTCACTAAACCTGCAAGTATTTTTCTAGTATTCTCTAAGTCATTACCTAATTGAGAACATCCATGAGGATGTTCAAAGTAATGAATACCATCAACTTTATCATTTATAAGCTTATTACCTTCTTTAACTAATAAAGCACATGTTTTATTTATACAACCTACTGTGTTTATAATCCATATTTCATTTCGGATTCCAATTTCTCCATTTTCGCGCACATATCCTTTGAAAGATATATCCTCATTTATTTTAGGTTGACTTATATCATTTTTGTTAAATTCATACTCTAAAATTCCATCTAATCCTGTACTCATATTATGAGAATGTATCCATTTTCCAACTTTTATATCTTCTTTAGCTTTACCTATACTATACCCGTACTTTAATACATCATTTCCCTTAGATATTTCCTTTATCGCAATCTTATGCCCCTTAGGTGTATCTTGTAATAATATTATTTCTTTATCATCTATTCTAATGATGTCCCCCTTAACACCATCAGCTAGTAGCACAACTACATTATCTTCTTTATTTATCTTAATAAACTTACTCATATACATTCTCCATCGCATGTAATTTTTCAGTAACAACTTCAACTATATTTAAATACTTAGTTAAATCTTCTCCCCAAAGTTTAGATTCACTTAATATATATCTAACATATTCATCATTCTTTTCTTTAAACTTAGAATTTGCATCACTCATAAATTCTAATACTTCAGGAGTATCAAATACTTTATATTGATTTCCATTGAAATCATGTCCGATATATAAGGTTCCTACTTTCTCTATCTGATAGAATCTTAATAATCCAGCTAATCCAACCATCATATTTTCTGGTAACTTATGATTATCTTCTATATAAGACTTTATAGTTGGTAATAATCTATTTTGAAACTTAGATACTGAGTTCATAGATATTGATTCTAATTTATGTTTTATATGAGGATTTCTAAATCTACTAAGAACAGTTGATGCAAACTCTTTTTTATTACCAGTTTTATTTTTTAATGAAGGTAATATCTCTTTTTCTAGAGTTTCATTTAAGTACTTTTTCATATCTTTATTTTCAACAACTTCATCAACTTGGCTAAATCCTTTTAATATACTCTGTGGCGTTATTAAAGTATGAGATCCATTTAATATTCTAACTTTTAATAGTTGTGTATCATACAATGAATCTAACCACTGTACATTAAGCCCTGAATTTCTTAGTGGTAATATCTTATCTAACTCTTCGCTACCTTCTATAGCCCATAAGAAATATGGTTCACACATAGACATGGCTCCATCTTTGTATCCTAGTTTTTCAAAATAGAAACTTTCATCTTCTCTCGGATATCCTGGAACTATTCTATCTACTAAGTTATTTAAGAATACACAATTTTCTTCAAGCCAAGCTTTAAATTCTTTTGAAGCTCCAAAATCATTTGCATGCTTATTGACAAATTCTTTTAATACCCTTCCATTTTCAGCAACTAATTCGCAAGGGAATATAAGAAGTTTTTTAGATATGTTTCCTAAAACTTCAAATCTATGCATTAAAAATGCAGTAAGTTTTGAAGGATATAAACCTTCTTTACACACATTTTCCAATTCAACTTTTTTATAAGCAAGCCCAGCTTCTGTAGTGTTCGATATTACAACATCCAAGCTTTCTTGCTCTGCTATATTCATAAATTCATTCCAGTTAGTATTATAGTTAAATACTTTCGAAAATACAGATATTATATCGTGTTCAAACACTTCTGTATCTCCTTTAAACCCTCTTTGAATTACTGTATATAAATTATCTTGAGAATTTAATTTATTTATTTTTACATCGTTATTTAAAGGACAGGTCAAAGCAATTGAGCCTTCATAATTACCAGATTTTATTGCTTTATCTACCATCCAATCAAAGAAAGACATTAAAAAGTTTCCTTCACCTACCTGCATTATTCTTACTGGACTATTTAAAACTTTATTATGGTGTTCTTTTTGAGATTCTGTTAGACAATCTATATTTAAATTTTTTACTTCTTTATTCATACAACTCATTCTCCCTTATAATATATTTTAAATTTACCCTTTTATATTTTTGTGATTCTAATTACATTAGATTTTTTTAATCTTCTAAACTAAATTTACATATCCTTATGTAATATGTTTTAAAACGTTTGTAAAAAATATCTTCAAGCATTTTAATAACAGATACTATACTTTCTTTTTTTAATTTACTCTCCTCTTTTCTTGTATACCAATTTTATTGATTAAATATTCAATTTTAACTAAATAAAACTATTTTCATATATTCAATTGTATTCATTATCGATAAAAGTATATTTTTAATATATTTTTATTCTTCTTGTATACTAATCTTGTTTTTATTATAACGTATTTTAATATTTTTTCAATATTTTCTTATATATTTTTGATTTCCTTATAAAATCTTTTTTACTTGTATACAAGTTTTGCCATTAGTATAGAAATTTACTTAACTTTAATAAGTTAATAGAACTTCTTTAAACATAAAAAAAAAGGACTCCCTTAAATAGTCCTTTTACTTAAAGTATTTAGAAATTTCACTATCATGTTTTATTAGATAGTCCCAGCTTTTCATTGAAAATCTCATATGTTCATCAATCAGAAACTCTACTTTATCCTTATCTTTATTTTTTATTACATTCAAAAATTCCTTGTGTTGTTCAACAACAGATTTTTTTGAATCTTTTTTCTGAGTCAATAGTCTCATTCTATTATAATGAGTGCTTATATTTAATATATTATCCCAAACACGAGCTTTACCAGTTCCTTTAAATAATAGCTCATGAAAACTTGTATCCAACTTATGAAATTCTGTTTCTCCCCCTTTCATATCAGCAATTATCTCTTGAGCAAATATATTTTTTTCTAACTCCAACATAATATCACTTGGAAAACTTTCACATGCCAGCTTTAATATTTTCTCTTCTACTGCAAACCTCATAAATATTGCCTCTTCAATTAAATCAATATCAATTAGTGACACATAAGTACCAGATTGAGGCTTTACTTCTATAAGATGTTCACCTTTTAATTTCATTATGACTTCCCTTATGGGAGTTCTTGATAAGTTTAACTTATCAGCTAGCTCTAGCTCACTTAAAAACTCACCTGGTTTTAATTCTAAAGACATTATATTACCTTTTAAAACTCTATAAGCATACTCTTTTCCCGTTTCTTTATCTTTTCTTTCATACAATATCAATATAATCACTCCCTAAATGTAAATCCTATATTCATATAAAATCTTATTTCTAGTATACTAAATAAAAAAAATAATTCAATAAAAGTTATATATTAAGAAAAAAAGTGTATAAAATCCAGATGGAAATTTATACACCTTTTTTTGTTATGTTTATTTTTTTGTAAAGTCTATATTAAATTATTTTAATTTATATTTATTAATTAATCAATATTAATTTATATAGCTTCATCTTTTTCAAATTGAGAGTTATATAAATTAGCATAGAATCCTTTTTGAGCTAATAACTTTTCATGATTACCTATTTCTATTATATCCCCTTCGTTCATTACTAATATTAAATCTGCATTTTTTATAGTAGATAATCTATGCGCAATTATGAAGCTTGTTCTATTTTCCATAAGGTTATCCATAGCCTTTTGAATTAATACTTCTGTTCTTGTATCAACTGAACTTGTAGCTTCATCTAATATTAATATCTTAGGATCTGCTAGTATTGCACGAGCAATTGTCAATAATTGTTTTTGACCTTGAGATACGTTACTTGCTTCTTCATTAAGAATCATATCATATCCATCTGGTAATGTTTTTATAAAATGGTGTACATGTGCCGCTTTAGCTGCCTCTATTACCTGTTCATCAGTTGCATCAAGCTTTCCATATCTAATATTATCTTTTATGCTTCCATTAAATAGCCATGTATCTTGAAGAACCATTCCAAATAATTGTCTCAATTCACTTCTATTAAAATCTTTTATATTATGATTGTCAATAAGTATCGTACCTGAGTTAACATCATAAAATCTCATAAGAAGTTTTACTATAGTTGTTTTACCTGCTCCTGTAGGACCTACTATAGCTATTTTTTGTCCTGGCTTAACATGAGCAGTAAAGTCTTTTATTATTATTTTATTAGGATTATATCCAAATCTTACATGCTCAAAATCAATTTTACCTTCTAAACCATCAACTTTGACTGCATTTTCAACTACTTGATCTTCTTCTTCTTCGTCTAAGAATTCAAATACTCTTTCTGCTGCAGCTGCTGTAGATTGTAATAAGTTAGTTACTTGAGCCACTTGAGATAAAGGTTGAGTAAAGTTTCTTACATATTGTATAAATGATTGTATATCTCCAACTTCTATAGTTTTTCTTATAGCTAACCATCCACCAAGTATTGCAACTACTACATAACCTAAGTTACCAACAAACATCATAAGTGGTTGCATTATACCTGATAAAAATTGTGATTTCCAAGCTGATTGATATAAAGTATCATTTAATTTATTAAATTTTTCTATAGCTTCATCTTCACCATTAAATACTTTAACTATATTATGTCCTCCATATAACTCCTCAACTTGACCATTTACATGACCTAAATACTCCTGTTGAGCTTTAAAGTATTTTTGAGATCTCTTTATTATAAATGATATTAATATCATTGATAATGGTAATATAAGTAATGTTACACCAGTCATCATCCAGCTTATAGATAACATCATTACTAAAACACCTATAATAGTTGTGACAGATGTTATAAGCTGAGTCATACTTTGGTTTAAACTTTGACTAAGAGTATCTATATCATTAGTTATTCTAGATAATACTTCACCATGAGTTTTACTATCAAAGTACTTCATAGGCATTCTATTTATCTTTTGTGATAACTCATTTCTTAAATTATAGGCAATTTTTTGAGATATTCCACTCATAACAAAACCTTGTATAAATGAAAATATTGCACTTAATATATATAAACCTATTAAAGTTAATAATATTTTTCCTATAGAATCAAAATCTATACCAGCTCCAGCTGCCCCTGAAACTTTTGCAACTAACCCTTCAAATATTTTAGTAGTTGCTTTACCTAATATTTTAGGTCCTACAACAGAGAATGAAACACTTCCTATGGCAAATATGAAAACAAGAATTATAGATGTTTTAAATTTACCCAAATACCCTAATAACGTCTTCATTGTACCCTTGAAATCTTTAGCCTTTTCTCCTACCATTTTAGGTCCACGTCCCATTGGACCTCCCATACTTTGTCTTGATTTTCGTTCATTACTCATTGTCTAGCTCCTCCTTTGACAGTTGTGATAAGGCTATTTGTTTATAGACTTCACAATTTTTTAAAAGCTCTTTATGAGTCCCTTTACCTACTACTTTACCTTCATCAAGCACAATAATTTGTTCTGCATTTAATATAGTACTTATTCTTTGTGCAACTATTAAGATTGTACTTTCTGATATTTCTTCTTTTAAAGTTTTACGAAGTTTAGCATCTGTTTTAAAGTCTAGTGCAGAGAAGCTATCATCAAATATATATATTTCAGGATCCTTAGCTATTGCTCTTGCAATAGAAAGTCTTTGTTTTTGTCCTCCTGAAACATTTGTACCACCTTGTGATATTTCAGTTTCATACTTTTCAGGTTTAGAATCTATAAATTCTGTTGCCTGTGCTATTCTAGCTGCTTTTACTATATCTTCTTCTTTTGCATCTTTTTTACCATATCTTAAATTAGAATCTATAGTTCCTGAGAATAGTATACCTTTTTGTGGTACATATCCTATTTTCTCTCTTAAGTCATGTTGATTAACATCTTTTATATTAACGCCGTCAACTAATATTTCTCCCTTTGTTACATCAAAAAATCTTGGTATTAAATTAATAAGAGTTGACTTACCGCTACCTGTACTTCCTATAAATGCTGTTGTTTCACCTGGTTTTGCTACGAAAGATATATCACTTAAAACTTCTTCTTCTGCATCTGGATATTTAAATGAAACATCTTTAAATTCAACAAAACCTTTTTTACTTTCATTGAAATGAACAGGTTTTTCTGGATCTTTTATTGAAAGTTCTGTACTTATAACCTTATCTATACGATCTAAAGATACCAATGCTCTTGGTAACATAACAGATACCATTGATATCATTAAGAATGACATTACTATTTGCATTGTATATTGAATAAATGCCATCATATCTCCAACTTGCATTGTACCTGCATCAATGCTATGAGCACCATTCCAAACTATAATTACAGTTAAAGCATTCATAACAAACATCATCGCAGGCATCATACAAGACATCACTCTATTTACAAAAATATTAACCTTAGTCAAGTCTTTATTTGCTTTTTCAAATCTAGCCTCTTCATATTTTTCAGTACTAAATGCTCTTATTACAGGAAGACCTATTAATATTTCTCTACTAACTAAATTAAGTCTATCAACTAAATTTTGTAAAATTTTAAATCTAGGCATAACTACAGTAAACATTATCATAACTAATACTAATACTGATGCTACGCCTAATCCTATAATCCAAGTCATAGATGTATTTGTTTGTAATACTTTTAGCACACCACCTATACCTAGTATTGGTGCATAAAATACAGTTCTTAAAACCATTACCATCATCATTTGGATTTGTTGTATGTCATTTGTACTACGTGTTATTAAAGATGCAGTAGAGAACTCTGTTATTTCTTTATTAGAGAAGGACATAACTTTTTTAAATACAGATCCTCTTAGATCTTTTCCTAAAGTCGCTGCAACTCTGGCTCCTAGTAAACCTACTAATACTGAAGCTATAACACTTAATAAAGTTATTCCTAACATTATTAAACCAGTTTTAATTATGTAGCTATTTTGAAGCTTTTCTATATTAATCCCAATATCTTCATACTCACTTTTAACATAATTTATAGCACTCTGATCTAACATTGTATCTGGTAAGTTAGTAAAATTATTATTAATTTCTTCCTTTAAACTCTCTAAGTTCTCTTCTGGCATAGATGAAAGAACTTTGAATAAATCAATGTCACTATTTTGATTCATTCCCTGTGGAATATTTGATAGCATTTGCTTTTTCATAGCTTCAACTTCAGCTCCACCATTTTCTATTCCATAAACTATTAACATTGGCTTTGCCAGTATATTATTTAATTCATCTATTTTTTCTTTATCCTTTGTATTTAGTTCATAAAGATTTTCTTTATCTAAAGCTGGGTATTCATCTTTATATTTATTAAATTCATCGTTTGAAAGTTCTTCCTTACTCAGTAAGGTATAATTCTCTAAAACCTTATTTTTATCATCGGAGCTAATAAATATTAAAATCTTATCTAGCTCACTTTCTCTTATAATTTTAGGTGTTACATTATTAACTCCACCTTGTTGTATACCTATATTTACTATGTTAGATGTGTAGTCAGGTAAAGCAAGGTCACATACCGCTTGACCGACTAATAACATCACAATAAGTATTATAGGAAAAGTTGATTTTTTTAAATACTTTATTAGTTTTCCCATTCATGTTCCTCCTTTATGCTGTCTTCTTTTTCAATTTCTTTTATGCTATCATACATTTTTTTAAATAAACGTATCATCTCATCAGTATCTTCTTCACCCATTTTTTCTACAATTCTATGAGTAAATTCTTGAAATTTTTCTGTTTCTTTTTCTAGTATATCTTCTCCTGCTTTAGTCATGTTGATGTAGACAACTCTTCGGTCAGAGTTATCTGCAATTCTTATCACAAACCCTTTTTCTTCTAAAATATTTATAACCTTTGAAATTGCAGGTTTAGTTACCATTAGAAATTTACTTAAATCAGATGCTTTTACACCCTTGAAAGGACATTCTTTAGCATCATCATTATTTTTTAGATAATTAATTGCCTTTAGAAACATAAACTCTCTATGTGACATATTATTTTTTCTAAATCCATTATGAGCAAGTTTATTAATTTTACTTATTGCACTTAATAGCTCTTTAGACTTATCCTTAGATATATTATTCATTTATATTATCCTCCTCAAATTTAGTTACCATGGATAATAGTTAACCAGTACAAATATTATTTTAGTTAACTATTATTCATATGTCAATTAAAAATTATTTATAAACTTATTTATTTCCATATATATAATTAATAAATAGCATACGAACAAAATATATATTGCTATACTAAATAAAAAAGCTGTATCCATATTAATATAGATACAGCTTTTTTATTTAGTTCAATTTAAAATCTGAAATCGCGCTTGCCTTCTTGTAACTCATCTAAATGTTCTAGTACTATTTTTTTAACCTTTTCATTAGGTATCTTTTCTACTTCTTTATTTATTAATAATTCTCCTTTAAACTTTGTATCTGCAGATGCATAATCTTCTAAGTATTCTTTTAAAGTCATAAGTGCATTAGGTTGACAGCAGTTTGCTATTTGACCAGATTTTACAAGTTTCATAAATCTATCTCCTGTTCTACCTTCACGATAACATGCTGTACAAAAACTTGGAATATATCCCATTTCAAGTAACCAATTAACAACTTCATCTAATGTTCTATTATCATCAATATCAAATTGCGAAGTATTTTCCTTTTCTTTTTTTCCTTCTAATCTATCTGCGTAACCTCCAACACTAGTGCAAGATGCACCACTTATTTGAGATACACCTAGGTGTAATACTTTTTCTCTAGTTTCTTGAGATTCTCTTGTTGATACTATCATACCTGTATATGGAACTGCAATTCGAAGCACAGCTACTATTTTTTGAAATACATCATCAGGCACACCATCTGGAAAATCATCTGGATTTATATCATCTGCTGGACGTATTCTAGGAACACTTATAGTATGAGGACCTACTCCAAACTTAGCTTCTAAATGTTCTGCATGCATAAGAAGCCCTACAAAATCATATTTATATGTATTTAATCCATATAGTACTCCCAATCCAACATCATCTATTCCACCTTCCATTGCTCTATCCATAGCTTCAGTGTGATAAGCATAATCACTCTTAGGTCCTGTTGGATGTAGCCTCTCATAAGACTCTTTATTATATGTTTCTTGAAATAATATATAGGTACCTATACCAGCATCTTTTAGTTTTCTATAATTTTCAACTGTTGTCGCTGCTATATTAACATTAACTCTACGTATAGCACCATTTTTATGTTTTATACTATAGATAGTATCTATACATTCTAATATATATTCTATTGGATTATTTTTTGGATCCTCTCCAGCTTCTAATGCTAATCTTTTATGACCTAAATCTTGAAGTGCTATAACTTCTTTTCTAATTTCTTCTTGTGTAAGCTTTTTTCTTGCTATAGTTTTATTTTTTAAATGATATGGGCAATACACACATCCATTTACACAATAATTAGAAAGATATAAAGGCGCAAACATTACTATTCTATTTCCATAAAATCTCTGTTTTATATCTTCAGCTAAAGTAAACATCCTGTGAATTAACTCTTCATCTTCACATAATAAAAGCACCGCTGCTTCCCTATGAGTTAATCCATTACATTGGTTAGCTTTATCTAAAATACCTTCTATCAAATCTTTATTATTCTTATTTGACTCTGCATATTCAAGAGTATCTAAAATCTCTTCATGATTTATAAACTCTGTAGCCACGCTTGATTTTACATTATACACACTTTTTGTTATTACATCACACATTTTCAATACCCCTTTTAATATATTTTTTCCAACCTATAAAATCCGATAAATGCACTGGTTCTCATATGTTTGTAATATTGACTTCATACAAAAAGTGATGGTTTAAGATAAAGTAGGATTTATTTACTTACTTTAGAATAATTTATTTTAACATTAATGCCTTTAATCATACCTAATTTTCCTGATAATGAGTTTATAATATCATTAGTTGCATCTATTATTATGCTTATTATTGATATACCTTTTTCCCTATATGGAATTCCCATTCTACCAACAATATATTGCTCATAGTTATGTATAATCTCATTAAGTCTTGGTATTGCATCTTTTTCTTCTACAATTATTCCAACTAATGCAATTCTAGTATCCATTTGCAAATCCTCCTCACAAAAAAATCCCCTAGCCAATATAGGCCTGGGGATATAGTTATTCTGTCTTATACCATCGCCTTCTCACTTGGGACTAACCCTCGTGTTATTCAGTACGATTAACATTTAGAATCTTCTCTCTTGGGATTATTGCCCTTAAGGTTAGATATACTTTGATGGTAGCACAATGAATATGTATTATCAATTAAATTTTAAGTAAATATATTCTATATTTAGTTATAATGTATAGTGAAATTAAATATAGATTGATATTTATCACTAGACTCATAATATATGCTTTCATCTAAATTTTTCATTATTTCCCAGGCAATCGACAATCCAATACCTGTTCCTTCTGATGAATGTGACTTATCCGCTTTATAAAACCTATCAAATATAAATGGGATATCTTCTTCTTCTACTCCAACTCCTGTATCACATACACTTACTTTTATATATTCTTCTTTCCTTACAACTTTTAAAGTTACACTTCCATTATCAGCTGTATATTTAAATGCATTATCTAGTAAAATAACAAGAACTTGAGCAATTCTATTTATATTAGTATAAACCTCTGGTAAATCATTAAAATCAATTTCTATTATAAGATCTATATCTAAATCTTCAGATATAATTTTAAATTCATCAATAACCTGCAATAAAGTTTCATCTAATTTGGCTTTAGATTTTTCTAGAGACTCTTTACCTGATTGTAATCTTGATAGCTCTAGCATATCCTTTATCAAAGACTCAAGTCTAATAGATTCCCTTAAGATCATACTATAATATTTGTCTTTATCTACCTTATCTACTAAACTTCCATCCTTTAGTATTTCAGCCATTGCTCTTATAGATGTTACAGGTGTCTTTAATTCATGTGTTACATTTGCTACGTAATCTCGTCTGGTTTGCTCTAATAATTTAGATTGGCTTTCACTAGACTCTAACCTAATAGCTAAATCATTAAGGGCTTTGGACAGTTGTCCTATTTCATTTCCATCATCTTCTTCACATCTTATAGAGAAATCACCTTCAGACATGGTTATTACCATATCTGTCATATTTTTTATTTTAGCAAATATTTTTTTTGCTATAAAATAAAATGGTATAATTATTGATATTAATATAAATATCATACTAATAGCTAAAACTACATTTAGACCAATAATTACTGAGTTATACTCTTGCGCTAATTTTAAGACAAAAATTGCTCCAATTATGGTATTATTACTATCTCTATAAGGCAGGCCTACAATAATTATATCGCCTTTTATATCACTTAGTTTTATAACTCCACTTATGGTATTACCATTTAATACAGATACTTTATATGGATCTAATGCTGTATCAATTTTATCGATAGTAATATTTTGGTAATCTAGTTGCTTTGTAAAGTTGCTTTTACTAATTATTATTTTCCCTGAATTGTTGTATCCTTGAAGAATAGAATTATAAATCGGATACCTACTTATCGTTTCTTCTATGCTTTGATTATTATCTTGTAAATGTTTTATTATTAATTCAGTACTTTCTTTAACTTCTCCAAGTTTTATTTTAAAAAAATACTGACTAATAGTAAAACTACAAAATAAAATTATCATAAGTATAACTAATGCACTTACTATACTTACTTTTTTAGTAAACTTTTTTAATTTATTTATTTCCATTATATTGCCTCAAGTTTATATCCAACACCATAAACTGATTTAATTTCCCAACTTAAATTATCTTGTTGCAACTTTTTTCTCAATCTCTTTATCTGTGTATCAACTACCCTTGTATCACCAAAATAATCATATCCCCATACCTCAGATAATATATGTTCTCTATTAAATATACTTCCTGGACTAGAGGCTAACAGATAAAGTATTTTCATTTCTTTAGGAGTTATCTTTATATGCTCTCCATTTATAATCACATCATGAGTATCTAAATTAATTTCTAATTCTTTGTATTTAATATGGCACTTTTCTTTATTGGTATTTGACGTAGTTCTTCTAAGAACAGTTTTTATTCTTGCAACTACTTCACGTGGTGAAAAAGGCTTAGCTATATAATCATCTGCTCCGATTTCTAATCCTAAAATCTTATCTATAGTTTCATCCTTGGCACTAAGCATGATTATAGGAACATTGCTAACTTTTCTAATTTCTTTACATACCTCTTCTCCAAACATTTTTGGCATCATCAAGTCTAATAATATTAAGTCCGGTTTATATTTATTATATTTTTGTATAGCTTCAAAACCATCATAAGCTGATATATAATCAATTCCATTTAGTTTTAGATATTCACCAACAGTTTCATGAACAGATTGTTGATCATCACAAATTAAGACTAAAAGTGAACTTTCCAATCTCATCCCTCCAAACTTAAGTAATTAGTCATTTATTTTTCACTTTTATATTATCATAGTTTTCTTTTTTTATAAATAATTACAAAATAAAAGGGCATCTCTTCAAGTAAAATAAAATATTTATCTCAAAGTTGCCCAATATATTTATTTATTTCTTTTCTTACTTCCTAAGTAATAACCTATTAAACCTGCTCCTAATGCTGCTTGCGTAGAAAATAATAAACTTTCTATTTCTCCACTAGGAGGTTCATAAAAACTTGTAAACCATGGTTCATAATCTGGTGCTATCTCAGTTATAGCCTCTTTCGCTTGACCATCTGCACCACCATATTCTGCTGATGAGTTAAATACTAAAGGCAATACGATTAATGCGACTGCTAAAAGCAATAATATCCAATTAAATTTGTTGCTTTTTTTTGCATTTTTACTCTTAACATTTGTATCCATACTCAGTTACCTCCTCACCCTCATTTTGAACAATTAGGTTATATAATATTGTAGTTAATATACCTTCTGCTATTGCTATTGGTATTTGAGTAAAGAAGAATACACCTAAAAACTTTGCCGCTGATGCCACGATTCCTCCTGCTGGGTCAGGAAATGCTATTGCTAGTTGTAATGAGGTTACTGTATATGTAAGTAAGTCTCCCAATGCTGCTGCTATAAACACTGCCCAACTTTTATTTATCTTATTTTTTAATACTCTAAATGTAAAGAATGATACTATCGGTCCAACTACAGCCATTGAAAATGCATTTGCTCCTAAAGTAGTTAATCCTCCATGAGCTAAAAGTATAGCTTGGAATAAAAGAACAATAACCCCAAGTACTGCCATAACACTAGGTCCAAATAATATTGCACCTAATCCTACACCTGTTGGATGAGAACAACTTCCTGTAACTGATGGTATTTTTAGAGCCGATAAAACAAATACAAATGCTCCACATAAAGCTAATAATAGCTTCTTCTTTGGTTGTTCACTTACTATCTTATTAATAGATTTTAAACCAATAATAAAGAATGGTATAAATAAAACAGACCATATGATTGACCATTTTGGAGGCAAGAAGCCTTCCATTATATGCATAGCACTTGAGTTAATCGGATTCATGATTATAAATAGTGCTGCTGCAATTAATCCTAATTTTAAATTTAATTTCTTCATCCCCTACTCCCTTCTATATTTATATAAATTTTAAATAATTACCTTTACAATTTTATTATATCTATTCAAAGTGAATAAATTGTGTCATTAAGGTGTCATAATCTAGTCAAAATAAGTACATTTTTTATCTTTTATAGTATACAAACTCTGTCTATTTGTAAAACTACTTTATATAAAATATATTTACAGGTGGTGCTTGCTTTGATTGATATAAAAAATATATTTAAATACATAGTTTTATTTTTTATAGGAGGCTTAATTTATTACTTTTTAGAAATATTTTATCGTGGATATTCTCATTTTTCTATGATAATAGTTGGAGGTATCTGCTTTTTATTTGTAGGTTCCATCAATCATATATTTAAATGTAATTTGCCTTTAATCTTTCAAATGCTAATATCAGCAATCGGTATTACATCAATTGAGTTCATTTCTGGATTAATCATTAATGTTTGGTTAAATTTAAATGTATGGGATTATTCTAATCAATCATTTAATTTGCTAGGTCAAGTATGCTTAAATTACTCTATAATTTGGTTTTTTTTATCATTAATTGCAATATATTTAAATCACTTTATACGTTGGAAATTTTTTGGTGAGGATTTCCCAAATTATAAGTATATTTAGTAAACAATATGTACCTTATTAGAAACTTTTTTCAATTTCTTTTTAAGGTACATTTTATTTTTGTGTCTATTAAAGAATAATATGTCAAGAAACTAAAATAATACACCAAAGTCTATTTTATTCCACTAAAAAAGCGTTTTGAAATGTTATAATATTATCAATAACATCATATGAGGGGAGTAAGTCAATGAGAAAAATACTAAATATAAACGATAATTGGAATTTTATTAAAGAAGATATATCTGATGCATTCACAAAAGAGTTTAATACTTCTAATTGGGAATCTATAAATATTCCTCATACTTGGAATGCTATAGATGGTGCTGCTGGAAATGAATTCTTTAGAGGAGCTTGCTGGTACAGAAAAAATCTTGCTATCGATAAACTTTATGAAGGTAAAAAAATATACATAGAGTTTGGTGCTATTAACAGTATCTCTAATGTTTATGTAAATGGTGTTCACTTAGGAGAACATAAAGGTGGATATTCTATAATTAGATATGATATAACTGATTTAGTTAATTTTGGTGGAGAAAATACTATAGCTGTAAAAGCTGATAACAGTCATGTTGAAGATATTTATCCACTAATGGCTGACTTTACATTCTACGGTGGAATATATAGAGATGTAAATTTAGTAATAGCTGAAGATGTTCACTTTGATTTAATGAACAAAGGATCTCAAGGTGTATTTATATCTCAAGATGAAGTTACTGATGAATATGCAAATATAAGTGTAAAAGCTAACGTTGTTAATGAAAATGAAGAAAAACAAGCTGTAAGAGTTGTTGCAAATGTAATAGATGCAGACGGAAATGTTGTTAAATATAATGCAAAAGATGTTATTGTAGAAGGAACTACAGAAGTTATACTACCTATAACAGTTGAAAATCCAACTCTTTGGAATAGTGTAGAAAACCCTTATCTTTACAATGTTCAAGTAACTGTTGAAAGACACAATGACATGTTAGATGAGTTAAATATAGCAACTGGTTTAAGATACTTCCACTTCGATCCAAAAGAAGGATTCTTCTTAAACGGAAAACACTTAAAATTAAAAGGTGTATCTCGTCACCAAGATAAAAAAGATTTAGGATGGGCTTTATCTAAAGAAGATCATGAACTTGATATGCAATTAATAAAAGAAGTTGGAGCTAACTCTATACGTCTTGCACACTATCAACATGATCAATACTTCTATGATTTATGTGATAGAGAAGGTATGGTAATATGGGCTGAAATACCATTTATATCTAGAGCATCTGAAACAGATTTTACTGGACAAAATGCGAAAGATCAAATGGTTGAATTAATTCGTCAAAATTACAACCACTCTTCTATAGTAATGTGGGGAGTTCAAAATGAGATCCAAATCGGTGGAGATTTACCATACGTTAGAAAAATAGTAAAAGACTTAAATGAAATAGCTCATAGCGAAGATAAGACTCGTTTAACTACTCAGGCACAAGTAATGATGGTTCCTGACAATGATGAATATCACACTTATACTGATATAGTAGCTTACAATAAATACTATGGTTGGTATAATGGAAAAACTGAAGACTTCGCAGATTGGTTAGATGCATTCCATGAAGTTAATCCAGACAAGTGTCTAGGAGTTTCTGAGTACGGTGCTGAAGGTATAATGACTTATCATACTGATGAACCAAAAGTAAAAGACTATACAGAAGAATATCACGCTTTATATCATGAAATGTTAATAAAATACTTCAATGAAAGACCTTTTGTATGGGGTACATATGTATGGAACTTCTTCGACTTCGGTTCTGCTATAAGAGATGAAGGTGGAGTTAAAGGTAGAAATAATAAAGGTCTAATGACATTTGATCGTAAAATAAAGAAAGATGCATTCTATGCTTATAAAGCAGCATGGTCTAAAGATCCTTTTGTTCATATAAATAGTAAAAGATTCTTAGAAAGAGCAACTGAAACTATAAATGTTAAAGTTTACTCTAACTGCGATGAAGTAACATTATTTGTTAACGGAGAAAAATTAAATACTCTTTCTGGAGAGTATACATTTGTATTTGAAAATGTTAAATTAGTAAATGGACAAAATAATATAAGAGTTATAGCTACTAAAGATGGTAAAGAGTTCACTGATTATGCTTTATTCAATAAAGTTGATGAACCAAATCCAGTATACGAGTGCCCAGATAAGACTGGTGGACCTGCTGCTAACTGGTTTGATGAAAGCTTAGTTAACTTATTAGATGGTGTTGAAATAACTGAATTAAATATAACTGATGATGTTTACTCTACTAATTGCCCACTAAGTGAATTATTAAAAAATGAAGAAACTAAGTCAGTTTTAGATAAGTATTTAGGTAAATTACTTGAAAGTCCAATGTTAAATATGGTTAAAGGTTCTTCTATACGTGAATTAAATGGTATGATGGACGGTCTATTTGATGAAAGACTTATCTTCTTATTAGATAAAGATCTATGTCAAATAAAAAAATAGAATAGTTTAATAAAAAATGGATATAACATTTGTTATATCCATTTTTATAATTATTTAATATTATTTAATGAGAATGTCTATAGATTTGTGTAAATAAGATTTTTTATAATTTATATTACTGGAAATTTCAAATTCCAGTAATATTTTTTTATTTTTGAGAAATACTAATACTGGAATTCTTTACACAATTATTATGTGTTTAATTTAGTTATTTATACACTAAATTTTCCATAATTTTAAAAAAATTTATATTGTGTAAGAGTTAGGTATCCTTTCTCCAAACATAATTGTAAGCTGTCCTAAAGTAGACGCCCAATTTTGGTTTGGAGAGGTCCATTTCTCCATAATTTTCATGGTAGATAAATATAGTGATTTTCTTAGTGACTCATCTGTTGGAAATACAGTTCTTACCTTAGTATATTTTCTTAACTGTCTATTAAATCCCTCAAGAGCATTTGTAGTATAAATAATTCTTCTAATTTCATGTGGATATTCAAAATACGTATTCAGATTACTCCAGTTATTGTACCATGAATCTATTACAACAGAATATTTTGAATACCATTTCTCCTTAAGAATATCTAAATTTTTAAGTGCTGTTTCTTCGTTAAATGCCCTATAAACACTTTTTAAATCTTTCATAAACTCTCTCTGATCTTTTGATGCTATATATTTAAGAGAGTTTCTAATTTGATGAACTATACAAGTTTGAATACTTACATCTGGATATACAGTTTTAATTGCTTCAGGTAGACCTTTTAAACCATCCATACATGCAATTAAAATATCATCTACGCCTCTATTTTTCAAATCATTACAAACTGATAGCCAAAATTTTGCGCCTTCTGATTCACCAATCCAAATACCTAATATATCTTTTTTTCCTTTCATATCTAAAGCCATACATATATATGCTGCCTTTGAAACTATTTTATTATCATCTCTTACTTTAAAATGCATAGCATCCATATATACGATTGGGTATATTTCATCAAGTTCTCTGCTTTGCCATTCGGCGGCAGCCTCTACAACCTTATCTGTTATCTTAGATATCATTGCAGGAGACACATCAATGCCATATAGTTCTTCCATTTCAGATTGGATATCTCTTACACTCATACCACAGGCATAAAGACCTATTATTTTTTTATCTAGTTCATTACATACAGTTTCATACTTTTTAACAACCTTCGGTTCAAATTGTGCTTTTCTATCTCTTGGTATATCTAGGCCAACTTCACCAAAACTACTTTCAATAGTCTTAGAACTATATCCATTCCTATAGTTTGGATTAGCTTCATTACTTCTTTCATGCCTTTCTCTTCCCAGATGTTCTTCCATTTCTGCTTCTAGCAATTGTTGGATAATATCTTTGAACAGCTTTTGCATTAATCCATTTTTACCAACTACATCTTCCATGGTTTTACATTTTCTTACTTCAGCTTGGTAGTCTAAATCTGGAATAATTATTTCTCTTTGATCTTTCATTTCTTTACCTCCAAAAGTTTAATATGAATATTATTCCAAACTTACCAATTTTACATTCAAAAAAGACTGTAGGTAAGTTTGTATTTACACAAAACTACCTACAGTCCCTATTTAATCCATACTTACTATAGTTAAATTATATATAATATATGTTAATACAATTCTATTACTGCATTTATCTTATCTTTAGTTTTTGCTGAAATAATATATTTATCATTATGCTCTGAATAGTAACATTCAATCTTTTCTCCGTATACTATTTCTTTTTTATATGTAATTCTCACATTATCAAAGATTTTATTTTTATAAACATCATCTGGTAAAATTTCATATGCCATATCCAAATAGCCTAAGTTATGCATATGTTCATTCATATCAATATCTCTTCTTTGAACATAGTATTCCTTTTTGAATAGATAGTCTTCACATTTTACATCTTCCATCTCCTCAGGAAATACATTTTTATCAATTTCTGACTCATATAAATCCGTAATATCTGCTGTAAGTCTTATTGGTCTTCTCCTATCTATATCAATAAAAATCCATCTTGATGTCCCAATTACAATTATATTTCCTTCTTTATCTTTGAGTTGAAAATCACGATAGGCGTATAGTTTTTCTATTTTTCTTGACCATGTTTCTGCTTTTATCTCATCATTATATTTAGGTCTTTTTATAACCTTCATCTTCCAGTCTAAAAGTATCCATGTTCTTTTTTTAGTTTCTATCTCAAAAACTCCATACCCTACAGATGCACTGTGAAGCCCTGCTACATCTTCCATTATTGCAAGAAGTGCTTTATTAGATGCTTCATTATTCATTCCTATATCTTCTATACCTATTTTATAGTTACTGCTGTATATCATAAATCTTCACCTTTCTATTTAATTTGTAAGAATGTCTAAATTCTTTTATCATATCTAAATCAATATTTAGTTATTTATTTTATGTATCGATTGTATTTAGAAATAAGTATGATAAATCATTTATAACACATCTGAAAATTGTATGCAAAAACTTATTTATAAACAAAACCATCATAATAATCAGAGTATTAATATTACAATAAAATAAAAACTAACTTACTATTTTATTATAAAGCTACTTAAAATAATAAAAAGATTAAAATCTTTTACTATATAAAATACCCCATTGCTAGAGTAAAATTCTAACAATGAGGTATAATATGTTTTATTCAAATTTGTTAAATAATTATTTTTTAATCTATATTTTTATTTAGAACTACGCATTGCTTCTAATTTAAGATTATTTTCATTAACTACTTTTTTACTTAAAGGATAAGCAAACATTAGTATTAATCCAACAACTATATAGCAAGCACCTGGGAATAAAGTTGCTAATGCATAAATTCCATCTGTTGTAGCAGTTGACTGAGTTGCTGCCATTGAGTTATATCCTATAAATCCTAAGGCAAATCCTCCAAGTCCTCCAGCTAAAGCTTGTCCTATTTTTCTAGAGAAAGAGTAAACTCCATATATTGTTCCATCATCTCTTTTTCCAGTAAGTATTTCATTATAATCTATTATATCAGTTATTTTAGCCCATATAAGCATATTAAACGTATTCATGAAAAGTGATGATATAGTATATATTCCTACATATATCCATGGATTTGTTATTTTAGCTATATAACAACCTATATATATTGCTCCTGTAATAAGCATAGATATCATAGATACTTCTTTTTTACCAAATCTATCTGCTACTTTTACTAAAACTGCTGCAAGGAATAGGTTTACCGGTAAACCAATCATACTTAAAGTAGATAATGCATTTACATTTTTAAAGTAGTCAGCAAATAAATAAGCGTTTATAGTTTGTGTCATTAATGAACTAAGAAGTAATACTATTGCTGCTCCTATTATTGCTAATAAAGCTTTATTTTTTGCTATTATTCCAAGATTCTTTGCAATAGAAACCTTTTCCTTGTTGTCATCACTTTCGAATTTAACACGTTCTGTAGTAAGTTTAAAACATAACATATAACATATAAATGCACATATTGAGAATACTCCAGCAATCATAGTAAACTTTTCTGGATTTACTAGTTGATTTCCATTAGCATCTGCATAATATATAATTTGAGGTGTTAAACTTCCTATAATAACACTAGCAAAACTTGCACCTAAACTTCTCCAAGTTGAAAGAGATGCTCTCTCTTTTGGATCATTAGTAATAGCTGATGCCATTGAACCATAAGGTATATTTATTGCTGTATAAAAAACAGATCCCCATAATATATAAGTTGTAAACATTACTATTACCTTAATAGTTAAAGAAGCGTCTGCTAAGCTATATTGATACATTAAGAAACTCATAAGAGCTACTGGCCCTGCTATTCTTTTTATCCAAGGTCTAAATTTACCATCTTTTGTAGGATTTGCTTTATCTGCTATAACCCCCATTGTTATATCTGAAAAAGCATCTACACATCTTGATACTAAAAACAACACACCAACTAAAGATGTACTAACACCCCATACTTTCGTATAGAATATCATTAAGAACATACTTGCAAAAATAAATGTGAAATCATTCCCTAAATCGCCAAGTAGATAACCTACTTTGTCTCTTAGACCAAAAGGTCTTTCATTTTTTACTTCTAAATTTCTTGCTGCATTTAAATTCATATCTGTCCTCCCATAAAATAAAATTTCAATTTAATTAATTATTATAACTTGCATGTTATTTTAGTAACAATATTATTTTAGCATACTTGTATACTTTTGCAACTATATATATTTTTTTTTATATTAAAATTTTTTTTATAGTATTTTTCAATTAATTTTTATAGCATTTTTCAGCTAATATAGCACAAGTATTACAATCTTTCTATGTTTTTTCCTTTTTATAACAATAAATTCTTCATAGACACTATATATGTCATCAATTTTCAATAACATTTTCTATATATAAAAAATATTTAAGAGCCTTTATAGATTTATATTATCTACAAAGGCTCTTAAATAAGATCTATTAATTATATTTTCTATAATCACTTGGTGATTGATTGTATATTTTTTTAAATGTTTTTGAAAAATATTTCTTATCATTATATCCCACATAATAGGCTATATCTTCTACTTTAAATTCTGTGTTTTTTAACATTATCTTAGCTTCCTTTACTCTAACTTCATTAATATATTCAGATACTGTTTTCCTAGTCTCTTCCTTAAATTTTTTAGCTAGGTATGTTGGATGTACAAATAATTCTTTTGCAATACTAGATAATCTTATTTCATACTTAAAATTCAATTTAATGTAATTAATAGCATTTGATACTAATTTTGAGTAACCTTTAGCTATATCATCATTTACTAAATTACAATATTCAGATATCATTTCTTTAAATATACCTGATAATAAATCTATATTATTTTCCCTTTCTATTTTTTTTGCAAAATGCTCCGATATACTATCTAAAAAATATGGTTCTATATTATTTTCTTGAACAGCTTTTCTTAAAAGAGTATTCATAGTTATTGCAAAGTTCTTAATATTTCTTATAGGGTTATCTGGAAATCTATTAATATCAGTTAAATTTTTATGTCCTGTCACCTTAAATGCATTTTCTTTATCTCCTGAACTTACATAGTGTAAAAGCTCATTTTCTATTTTATATCTCTCTCTAATATTTACAATACTCATATTAAAATCTTTTATATGATAAAATTCGGCATCTTTATCTTTTTTTTCCTCATGGACAAATATTACGCTAGTATCTTTTATTCCACTATCCATCATAGAATTAATAATGTTTTCTATGGACTTTTCTTGTAATATTTTTATTATAGGTATTACTTTATCTAGCTGTTTACCTTCTTCTAACGTTATATTTAACTGTAGTGGATAGTTAAGATATGGACCTAAAATAATATTTCCTTCATATACATCCTTATCATATACGCTAAACACCATATACTTTAATTTTTTTTTACTCTCATAGTAACAAATTGTATCTCTATTCTTTAATAAATTTTTATCATTTAATTCATTAATCATCTTTATTTCATCATCTTTTATTTCATTTGATAGTTCTAATTCATTTAATCTTACTATACTATTATCATTGTATTTTATTATAAAATTTAATGAAAATATACTGCTTATTGTATCATATATATAACCTATATTTTCCTGTAATAATTTCACTTGCTCCACCTAATAATTCATTATTTTTATTTGTATTAAAATATAGTTTAACATATAACTATTCGATTAATAAAGTTTTAAACCATTGTTAAATAGTTATGTTTTTTTACATATAAACTTATTTATCACTAACTTAATACGTGTTATAATACCAATATTATTATTAGAAAGGGGATCATGATGGATATAAATAGAATATTAAACTTTACATCTACTGCAGGTAAAATCATGCTTCAAAGCGGAGGTGAAACCTATAGGGTTGAAGAAACAATTACAAGAATGTGTCAGGCCTTTTCAATTGATGATATTGATGTTTTTGCCTCACCTACTGCTGTAATGGTGTCTATAATAGTAGATGGAGAAATTTATTCTGTAGTTAAAAGAATTAGTTCGCGCAGTACAGACTTAAATAAAGTTCATAACATAAACTCTTTATCAAGAACAATTTATAAAGATAAACCTAGTATTGAGTTTTGTGAAAAAGAATTAGAGAAATTGTGCGTAGATGACTTTTATTCATCTAATATTACGCTGCTTTCTGCAGGTATTGCAACTTCAACATTTTCAGTATTATTTGGTGGAGGTACTTCTGATTTCATTTGTGCATTTATTATAGGTATTCTTACAAGAGCCTTATCTATAGTTTTAAATAAGTCATCTTTAAATGAATTCTTTATAAATAGTATTTGTGGTGCACTAATTTCTATATACTCTATAGTTTTTTTAAATTTTGGATTTATTAATGAATTAGATAAAGTAGTCGCTGGTAGCATAATGCTTCTAGTTCCAGGTTTAGCTCTTACAAATTCAATTAGAGATATCCTTGAAGGTCAATTACTCTCTGGTATTTCTAAAGCTGCTGAAGCTTTATTCATAGGTATATCTAATGTAGTTGGAACTGGTACAATTCTTCATTTATATTTAAAATTAGGAGGAATGTAATATGTTCATAGAAATTATTATGTCCTTTTTTGCTGCTTTTAGTTTTGGCATACTATTTAATGTTAAAGGTAAATATTTATATGTTGCTGGATTTGGCGGTTCTTTAGGATGGTTTGTATATAAAGCTTGTCTTACTTCTGGTATTGGAGGTAGTTCTTCTCTATTTTTATCTGCTGTAGTATTTAGTATTTACTGCGAGATGTGCGCACGTATTTATATGACCCCTACTACGATTCTAAGTGTATGCTGCTTAATACCATTAGTTCCAGGATATGGTGTTTATAATACATTGTATGAATGTTTAAAGGGAAATTACATAAAAGCATTTGATATTGGTACTACTACATTGGGAAGTGCCGGAGCATTAGCATTGGGGGTAATCCTTGTATCTACTTTATTTAGAAATTTTAATCTACATAAGTTAATAAAGATAATAAAATAACTTATCAAATTCAAATAAAAACTCTCAATTAACTGAGAGTTTTTATTTATTTAAATTTTAATTCAATTTTATCTACTTCAGGAAATAATTGAGTTAATTTAACTCCTGCTTTTTCAAACATATATTTAGAAGCCTTTATAGAGTCAGTATCAGCATATTTATCTATTAAATAGTAAACTTCTTTTATTCCTGATTGTATAATATTTCTAGCACACTCATGGCATGGGAAAAGATTTACGTATATGCTACAACCTTCTAGAGATTTTCCTCTTGCATTTAAAATTGCATTTTGTTCTGCATGCACTACATAAGGATATTTTGTTTCTAAAAAATCTCCTTCTCTGCACCAAGGAAAATCATCATCACTACATCCATTTACAAAGCCGTTATATCCAATTGATACAATTCTATTATTATTATCAACTATACATGCTCCAACTTGAGTAGATGGGTCTTTACTCCTCATTCCCGAAAGTAATGCTATTCCCATAAAGTAATCATTCCAGGAAATATAATCTTCTCTCTTCATTTATATCCTCCCTAAATATTTGTAATTATATATAGTATAATAATTTTTGTCTTTATCGTCAAAATCTTTACATTTTATCTAAAATTATAAAAGATATTTTATATACTTCCCTTTATTTTATTTAAATATTGCTATTTAATTTATATATATTAAATATATTTTCTTTTTACTTGAGAATAGTTACATACTTTGTTAAACTCTTTATATAGCTAGTTTTTACATTATTTACATTCATCTAAGCTATTTTAATTTTTATACTATAAAATTAGGAGGCTTTAAAATGAAAAAAATATTTAATAGCTTAATATTTAAGCTAGTGCTAGCAGTTACTTTAGGACTTATAATTGGATTTTGCTCAAATGAATCTGTAATGAATGTAATAGTTACATTAAAGTACATTCTAGGTCAAATAATATTCTTTACAGTTCCTTTAATTATCATTGGTTTCATTGCACCATCTATAGCTAAACTAAAAAATAATGCATCTAAATTATTAGGTTATGCAGTTAGTCTTGCTTACATTTCATCTGTAGGTGCTGCAACTTTCTCTGCAATATTCGGATATATATTAATACCTAAATTATCAATCCAATCTACTACAGAATCTTTACGTCAATTACCTGAACTTATTTTTAAATTGGATATACCAGAGATTATGCCTGTTATGAGTGCATTATTTTTATCTGTCATAATCGGTCTTGCTGTAGCTTGGACTAATGCTGATTTATTTGAGAAATTATTAGATCAATTTCAAGGCATAGTTTTAAGTTTAGTTAATAGGATAATTATACCAATACTGCCATTATTCATAGCTACTACTTTTGCAACTTTAGCTTATGAAGGTTCTATAACTAATCATCTTCCTGTATTCCTAAAAGTCATAGTTATCGTCATTATAGGTCATTTTATCTGGCTTGCTCTTTTATATGCTATAGGAGGAGCTATGTCTGGTAAAAATCCAATAGAAGTTTTAAAACATTATGGCCCAGCTTACTTAACAGCTGTAGGAAGTATGTCTTCAGCTGCTACATTACCAGTTGCCTTAAGTTGTGCTAGAAAATCAAAAGTTTTAAGAAAAGATATATTAGACTTCTCTATTCCACTATGTGCAAATATACATCTTTGTGGTTCAGTTTTGACAGAAGTATTTTTCGTTATGTTAGTTTCTCAAATACTTTATGGTCAAATTCCAAGCGTATCTTCTATGGTTTTATTTATAATTTTACTTGGAGTCTTCGCAATAGGAGCCCCTGGAGTTCCTGGCGGTACAGTAATGGCATCTTTAGGACTTATAACAAGTGTTCTTGCATTTAATGAAACTGGTACTGCACTTATACTAACAATATTCGCTCTTCAAGATAGCTTCGGTACTGCTTGTAACGTTACAGGAGATGGTGCTTTAACTCTTATGCTTACAGGAATTGCTAATAAGAAAAATATAAACAATAATGAAATAAGTGAAAATATATAAATTAATATTCAAAAAAATAATAAACCACTTTATAAATATAAAGTGGTTTATTTATTATATTAAATTATCATCTTTTAGTAACTTATATAAAGTTGGGTCAAAATTAAATTGCTCTATTAAAGTATTTACTTCTTGCAGAGATTTTTCTTTTTTATCTTTACTTAAATTTCCTTTAGATGCTCTTATTAGAATATTTTTTGGTGAATGAGATATATCTATAAATTCTAATAACTGAGTTTTATATCCTACAGCTTCTAATAGGTTAGCCCTTGTTGCATCAGTCATAAGAGCTGCTATCCTTTCTTGAACTATTCCATATTTTGTTAGTATAGATAATGACTCTGCTTTCATTTGATGATTAAATTCATGTTGACAGCAAGGTACTGAAAATATCATTTTACTGTTCCATTTTATTGCATTGTATAGTGCATAATCAGTTGCTGTATCGCAAGCATGTAAAGTTATTACCATGTCTACCTTATTATTGTATTTAAACCCATTTATATCTCCAAGTTCAAAACTTAGGTTTTCGTACCCATATCTTTTTGCTATATCATTACACTTTTTTATTACATCTTTCTTTAGATCAAGACCTATCATTTTTACATTTATTTTTTTGATTTCTACAAAATAATAATAAAGTACAAAAGTTAAGTAGGATTTACCACAACCAAAATCAAGTATAGTAAGTTCTTTATAATCGTTCTTTCTTATTTCATCGTCTATTATTTCCACAAATCTATTTATTTGCTTATACTTGTCATACATTGACTTAACAACTTTACCTTCTTTTGTAAATACTCCTAGGTCTATAAGTGGTTGTATTATCATTCCTTCTTTTAAGATATAATTTTTTTCTTTATTATGACTTTTATTTAATAAATTTATATTATCACTTTTCTTTTTCCCTAAAAATACTTTTCCTTTTTTAGATATTTTCAAGTCAAAGTTATTGTTAGCTGACCAAGCTGCAAGTTGTTTATAATCTTGCATAAATTCTAAAAGTTTAACTTCTAAATCATTTTTATCTATATTTTCATGAAATACTTGCTTGTCTGTAAACTTTTCTATTTGATAATATTCTTTATTATTTTTTTCTTTTAAAGAAATATTTATTTTATTATATTCATTCTCTTTATTCATTTTATTGCTTATTACTATTCTTATTATCTCTTCATTTGATATTTCTTTTATTGATTTCTTTAAGTCTTCCATTATGACACCCTTATCATTTTTAATTTTGTATTAAATTATATATAAATATTATTACATATATTATATTAATTCAAACATTTTTATTTTAACATACTTTTAAATAAAATTATTTTTTGTCTTCAGAAATTATATTCTGACTATCTATCTTATCTAGTTTCTTATTATATAAAAATATATAATAAGAAGCTGAAAATACTATTATATATCCAATTACACTTAATATATCTGGATATTGGTTAAATAAAATTATACTTAATATTGCACTAAAAATTATATTACTATAATCAAATATAGATATTTCTTTTGCTGGGGCATATCTGTAAGCTAATGTAATACCAAATTGCCCTAAACTAGCAAATACTCCTGCTAATATCATATAAGTAAGTTGCTTAAAAGTCATAGGTTCATAAACATATATAAATATAGGAAATATACTTATTAAAGAAAACATTGAAAAGAAAAATACTATTGTATGTGCTTCTTCTTTATTTCCTATTGCCCTTAAACAAGTATATGCAGACGCTGCAAAAACTGCAGACATTAATCCTCCTACATATGGTATTATTTCTACGCTAAATGTAGGTTTTATAATAAATAGAGCACCTATGAAAGCTATTATTATGGATAAAGTTTGTTCTTTATTTATTTTTTCTTTTAAGAACATAGCACTAAATATTACTACTAAAAATGGACTAATTTTATTTAACATATTTGCATCTGATAATACTAATTTATCAATTGCATAGAAATTAAGAATCACTCCTAATGTACCGAATAATGATCTCATCAGTAATAATTTTCTATTTTCTTTTTTGCCAGTCATACTACCTTTATTTTTAATAATTAAATATAATGCTATAATTGCAGATACTAAATTTCTGAAAAATACTTTTTGAAAATTTGGTAAGTCGCCCGCTAGTTTCACAAAGGCTGACATAAGTGCAAATCCAAAAGCTGAAAATAGTATACAAACTATTCCTTTAATTCTATTTGATTTTAGTATATTACTCATATAATCCTCCTGTATATTTTATAAATTAATTATATTAATCATATACCCTATTATTTTAATCACTATCCTTTTAGTTTATAGATATTAATATTAATAGTCAATCAATAAGTAATTTTAAACAAAATAAGACAGGATTATAGAATCCTGTCTTGTATGTATATATTAATTTATATTACTAAAGTATTATCTACTTTAAAGTATCATTAAATTCTTTTATTAACATCTCTTGATATTCTTTAGTAAATTCACCTTTTATTAACTTAGGAACAGCTTCATTTAATAATCTATCCCAAGAAAATCCTTCTTTATTAACTAATATTGGATAGAAAAATACTCCGTTATTTTGTGCAGCTTGTAAATCTCCAGGCGCATCTCCAACCATTAATATTTTATTAGCATCGTAACCTTTCTTCTTAAGCTCAGCTATACAGTGTTGCTTAGTTCCAGCTTCTTGACCTAATAAAGCTTTAAGATATTTTACTAAATCATGTCTGTTCCACTCACTATCTAAAGCTTCTCCATTAGCAGAAGATACAACTGAAATATCAGCTAATTTAGATATTCCTTCTAAACCAACCTTAACACCTTCAAATGGTTCATCATCTTGAGGTAAATTCTCTATTGATTCATTAACTGCAAGTGACCATGCTAAAGCCATCTTTAAACCTTCACTATTAGTTTTTTCTATTTCTCTTTTTAAAGAATTATTTGATAATTCATTTGTAGTTTCAACCCAGTTTATTATACTTTCAAGGTCTTTTATTTCTATGCCTTCTTTGCTTATTATTTTAAAAGTTTCAGCAAGTCCTTTAAATCTATTTATTCCTCTAGTTCTTGTGTAAAGGTTTAAATCATACCAAAGGTTTAGTATATAATCTTCCTTTTCATATAATCCCCATGTTTTTATCATTTCTGGAGCAAAACATTTTCTATGTTTTATTTCCATAGTATCCATTGCACATCCATCAGAGTCAACACATACTAAAAAGTCTTTTGATTTTTCATATTGTTCAAATACTGTTTGCATAATTTCTCCTCCATATATATGACTTTATATCCATATAAAATTATATTCTTTATTGAGTAACTCCCTACTTGTATACTAACATACTTAGATTTTTTCATCAATCCCTTTATAATAAATATTTTGTATACAATTATGACATAGATTAATCTATGTCATAATTGTATATTTCAAATTATTAATTAAGTATAATTTCATATAAATTCTTTATAAAGTATTTCCAGTAGATCCAAATCCACCTTCTCCTCTAACTGTTTCATTAACCTCTTTTACTTCTGCAAAAGTACAGTGATATACTTTTCTTAGGACACCCTGAGCTATTTTAGTATGCTTTGGTATAGTTATCGATTGTTCTTCCTCATTTTTTATCATTATACCAACTTCGCCTCTATAATCCATATCTATTGTACCTTCGTATACTGTTATGTCTGCATTCTGTCCAGATGTAGTTGGAACTCCCTTCATAGTTATTCCTGATTTATTTTTTATTTGTATTCCCCATCCATTAGGTATTTCAAAAATTAGTCCAGTTTTAGCTATTGCTTTTTTTCTTCCTTCAATAGTTAACTCTTCGCATGTGAATAAATCAAATCCACTATCTGTTTTGTGAGCAAAAACTGGTATTACTGCATCTTCATTAGTCTTTTTTACGTTCATTATCATCTATATGTGTCTCCTTAGCTATTTATAATCTTTAGCATACTTCGTGCAATGCTATATTTTTTTCTTCTATTGATTTTTTAACATCTATAACTCTTTGATTAGAAGATCCTCTTAACATAATAGATAAGTTTTTATTTTCTTCTTCAAATTTTCCATCTATTAATACATCTATATAATTTAATATATCTCTTTGGGTTTCATTGAAATTTTCAACCGTATATCCAGTCCATAGATATATCTTTTTATTAGGGTAATTTTTTTTAAATTCTTTACAAAGTTCTAATACTCCATTTACATTTTCAGAGCATAAAGGCTCTCCTCCAAGTATAGATAAATCTCTTTCTATACTATTCTTGTCTATGTTTTCAAGTATATACTTTAAGTCTTCTTCTGTAAATTCTCTTCCACCATTATAGTCCCATGTTTCTTTATTAAAGCAACCTTTACAATGATGAGGACACCCTTGTGTCCAAAACGACATTGTTATTCCTAATCCATTTGCAATATCATTATCTTTTATCTTAGAAAATCTCAATCTTATCACTCCAAATCTTATAGATGTAATACTCTTTGTCCTATTTCTTGAGTACGCCCTTTACCCCACATATTTGAACCTATATATCCACAAGTTCTTCTCATAACTTGCATCTCATCTTTGTCTCTATTTCCACAGTTTGGGCAATACCATTCTAAATCATTATCTAATTTAATTTCTCCAGTATAATCACATTTGAAACATACATCCGGCTTTGTATTTATTTCTGCATATTGTATATTGTGATATATATAATTTATTATCTGTTCTACTGCAGGTAAATTCTTACTCATATCAGGAACTTCAATATAACTTATACATCCACCTGAGCTTATATCGTGGAATTGACTTTCAAATTTTAACTTAGAGAAAGCATCTATTTCTTCAGTTACATGCACATGATATGAATTTGTATAATACATTCTATCTGTTACATTTTTTATTTCACCAAATTTCTGCTTATCAATTCTGCAGAATCTTGAAGTTAAACTTTCTCCTGGAGTTCCATATAATCCAAATCCTAAACCAGTTTCATTTTTCCACCTCTTGCAAGTCTCATTTAAGTGGTGCATAACTTTTAAAGCAAATTCTTCCCCTTCTTTTGTTGTATGAGATACTCCTAGCATAGCCTGAGTCATTTCATATACTCCAACATATCCTAATGAAAGTGTTGAATATCCATTTTTTAAAAGCTTATCTATTTTTTCACCTTTTTTTAGTCTAGCAATCCCACCATGTTGCCAGTGTATTGGTGATATATCGGATGTTGTTCCTAATAATAAATTATGTCTAACCATTAAAGCTTCCCTACATAGATCTAGCCTTTCATCTAATATTTGCCAAAACTTTTCCATATTTTTATTTGCTGTTAATGCGACTTGAACTAGATTAAGTGAAATTACGCCTTGGTTAAATCTTCCATACCATTTATAATTTCCATTTTCATCTTTCCAGTTACTAAGATGAGATCTACATCCCATTGGAGGGAATGTTTCACCATCATAATTTTTTCTCATTATTTTAGCACTTTGATAATCTGGAACTAATCTCTTAGTATTACATTTAGCAGCTAGCTTTGTTATATAATCGTATTTTCCGCCTTCTAAACAGTTATGTTCATCTAACAGATAAACTAATTTAGGGAACTCTTCTCCAATTTCATTGCCCTTATAGTTTTTCATACCTTCTAATCTTTGAAGTATCATCTCCTCACAAATTAATGCCATTTCTCTTTCATACTCATGACCTTCTTCAATTTCAAGGTATATTGTTGAGAATGGAGACTGTCCATTACTTGTATGAAGTGTAGATAATTGATATCTGATAGTTTGTATACCTGATTTTAACTCTTCTAACATTCTCTCTTCAGCTAATTCATGAGCCATTTCTTCAGAATACTTTTCTTTATATCTATTAAAATATTTATCATATGAAACTCTTAAAAAAGGAGCTATATGTTTTATTGTTATTGAATTTCCTCCATACTGCCCACTTGCTATTTGAGCTATAATTTGAGTTACAATTGTACAAGCCGTTGAAAATGATTTAGGCGATTCAACTAGCTTATTATTTATAACTGTTCCATTAGTAAGCATATCTTCTAAATTTATTAACATACAGTTATGAATAGGTTGTATAGTATAATCCATATCATGGAAATGAAGAACACCTTCATCATGAGCTTGAACTATATGAGCAGGTATTAACTTTCTTCTCGCTATATCTTTTGATACTTCTCCTGCCACTAAGTCTCTTTGAGTAGATGCTAACATTCCATTTTTATTAGAATTTTCATTCATTACTTCTTCATTACTTCTATCTAATAAACTTAATATACTATCATCTGTAGTATTTTTTTCTCTTTTAAAGGATTGAACTGCTCTATATCCTTCATAAGCCTTTGCTGTTAATTCTTGTTTATTTTCTATTAACATTCTATAAACCATATCCTCTACTTGATGTACTGTTGGTGACATACTATTTTCATAACAATGCATCTCTATTTCCGTCGCAATTTTATTAGCTATATCTTCTCTATAAATTCCACTACCATATTTCATAGATTTTAATATTGCATTTTTTATTTTAAATTTATCAAATCCAACGCTACTTCCATCTCTTTTTATTATCATTAATTCTTTTATCATAGCATTCTCCTTTTCACCAATTATGTAATCTTTAAACTTTTTATGTTTTGAACAAAATATACAAAATTTATTATTTCAAGTATTGACTTTTATAACTATATACCCTTCTATCGTACTATATATAGTAACCACTTACTTATTCTATACTATATATAGTGTATAGGCAAGTTATTTTTATATTTTCAAATTTTATTTTTATTCCATAAAAAAAGGGGTTAATTGTCACATTTTGTAATAATTACCCTCTCTTTTTATATATAAATCTATAAAATTTATTATCTTTTATTCAAAAAAAATTATAAGATACACATATTTTTATTTTTATTATTGATAATGATTTTCATTAATGTTAAAATATTTTTATGATAATTAATATCAATTAGGAGGTATATTATGAGTTCTATATGCAAAATGAATTGTTGTGATAATAAATCAAGTTCATCTTATTTAAAAAAAATTTTAGAAATGCTAGGTCCTGTTATATTAGGCTCTAAGCCTTCTGAAATATTAAATATATCTGGTAATAAATATGATAAAGAAATTAAATTAAATGAAATAAATTCTTTTTTTAATGATTGTTCTAAAATAAGCTATGAAATTATTAATACCTATGATGGTGGTATTAGAGTCTTTTTTATTAATAAAGATTCTCTAAAACGTACTTTAGATAATAAAAAAAGTATTAATTTTTTAAAGTTTCTAGGGTATCCTTCTCAGTATAACTTAGATTGCTATATAAATTTATTAATTGAAAAATTACATTCTCCTGAATTTCCAAATGAAATAGGTATATTTTTAGGATACCCTCTTAAAGATGTACTTGGTTTTATGGGATATGGCAAACATAAATTATCAGATACTCGATTTTGGAGAATATACGGTGATACATCTGTGTCGTATGAAGTATCAAATAACTTTTTAAAAGATAGAGCTAAAATGAAAAATTTAATTCAATTTAATACTTTAAATGAATTAAAAAAAGTAATTTAAATAAAATGGATGTATAATAATACATTCATTTTTTTGTTTAAATTACTTTTCTTATATTTATCCATTCTTACTTTGAATTTCACCTAAAATACATATTGTCTTAAGTTTTGTTTAAGGTTAAAAGCTTACTATATAAATAGAAATTGAAAATAAGGAGTTGATAAATAATGGCAATTAAATCATTTAAGCGCTATGAAAAAAAATATATACTCTCTCAAAAACAATATGAAGCGTTAATTCCAAAATTACTTGAGTATATGAATCCAGACAAATACTGTAAATCTGGAAATACTTATAATATATATAATATATACTACGATACAAAAAATAGTGATGTTATTAGACATTCTATATCTAAACCTTTTTATAAGGAAAAACTTAGACTTAGAAGTTATAAGATTCCAAGCAATTCTGAAGATATTGTATTTTTAGAACTTAAGAAAAAAATCAATGGAATCGTAAATAAAAGAAGAGTATCACTTACTTTAAAAGAAGCTTATGATTTTTTAAACTTAGGCATAAGACCTTTATCTAATGATTACATAAATAATCAAGTACTTAATGAAATACAATACTATTTAGATAATAATAAAGTTTATCCTGCAGTTTATATCGGATACACTAGGAAAGCTTATTTCGGAAAAGATGATAATAATTTTAGATTAACTTTCGACTCTAATATTATATCAAGAAGAAATGATTTAAACTTAGAATCTGGCATATTTGGCGAAGATATATTAGGAGAGAATAAATATCTTATGGAAGTAAAAATACTCGGTGCTATTCCAGTTTGGTTTACAAAAATTCTTTCTGAATTAGAAATATATAATACTCATTTTTCAAAATATGGCAATGAGTTTATGTCACATTGCTTAAATAAACAAAATATTAATTTAAGAGGAGAAAAAGTATGTTAGAAACAATAATTTCATCAACTACAGGAGAATCTTTTACACTTACTAACGCCCTATTAGTAATAGTATCATCAATTCTCCTAGGACTAGTTATTAGTCTCGTTTATATGAAAACAAACAAAAAATCTGGTTATAATTCTGGTTTTAGTACAACTTTAATAATGTTACCTGTTATAATTTCTATTATTATTCTTTTAGTAGGTAATAATGTTGCTAGAGCATTTAGTTTGGCTGGTGCATTCTCAATAATACGTTTTAGAAGTGCTCCTGGAGACCCAAAAGATATTTCTTATATATTCTTTACACTAGCAGTTGGTCTTACTTGTGGAATGGGATATATCGGCTATGCATTTATATTTACTACAATATTATGTGCAGTAATGATTATATTAGATATTACAAAATATGCAATGCCTAAAAATAAAACAATGCAACTTAAAATAACAATTCCAGAAGATTTAAATTATGAAGGTGTATTTGAAGATATCTTATCAAGATATACAGATTCATGGAATATTGAAAAAGTTAAAACAAGAGACTTTGGAGCTTTATTTGAGCTATCATATATAATTCAAATGAAACCAGAATCTAATCAAAAACAATTTATAGATGATTTAAGATGTAAAAATGGTAATCTAAACATAACACTTACACTTTCTGGATTTGAAGAGAAAGTATATAACTAAGATGAATAAACTTAAGGCTGAATTGTAAACTTTATATAAGTTTATACTTCAGCCTTTCCCTGTACTTATAAAATATAAGTATTGAATATTTTTTATAAAATCTTTACACTTTATAATTAATATATTAAATTTGATTATATTTTAAAATTAGTGATAATTATTTTAAGGAGGGATTATATGAAACTACTTCTAGTAGAAGATGAAGTACAATTATCTGAAGCATTAACTCAAATTCTTATGAAAAATAAGTACTCAGTTGATGCTGTGCATGATGGTGATGATGGATTAAATTATGGATTAACAGGCTTATATGATGTAATTATTTTAGATATAATGCTTCCTAAGCTGAACGGCCTTCAAATTCTTAAGATATTAAGAAAAAAAGGTATCTCTACTCCAATTATATTATTAACAGCTAAAGATAGTATAGAAGATAAAGTTACAGGACTTGATTTAGGTGCAGATGACTATTTGCCAAAACCCTTCTCTCCTGAAGAATTATTGGCTAGATTAAGAGCTCTAACCAGAAGAAAAGGTGAAATTATAAATGATAATATATTAGAATTTGGAGATATTAAACTTAATTTATTAAACTATGATTTAGAATGTAATAACAACTCTATAACACTTACACTAAAAGAATTTGAAATCTTAAATTATTTTATGCAAAGACCTAAAATCATAGTAAGTAAAGATGATTTAATAACAAAGCTATGGGGATTTGATTCAGATATTGACCACAATAATATAGAAGTGTATATTTCTTTTTTAAGAAAAAAATTAACTCATATAAATTCCAACGTAAAAATATCTACCATAAGAAGAGTTGGATATAAACTGGAGGAGTAAATATGTTCGACAAATTAAAGCTCAAGTTTATCTTAATAAATATGAGCCTCTTAACTACAGTTTTTATTAGTATTTTTGGAACTATATACTTTATGACTAATAGTAGCCTTAATAGAGACATTAACGAAACTCTTCACTCTCTAATGGTTACTAATCATAAACCTAAGCCTAATTATAGTAATATTATAGTAGATGTAGATGATAACGGATTAATAACAAAAAGCTTTATTTCATTTAATTTAAGTATTGATTATGATTACTTACAAGATATTGTAAGCAATATACTAAAAGAAAAGAATAATTCTGATAAAATAATTATTAATGATGAACCGTATATATTTTTAAAAAAATCTGATTCACCTTTTTCTAAAATAGTACTTTTAAACGTGTCTTATCAAGAAAACCTTAAATCTTCCTTATTAAAGATATTTCTTTTTGTAGGAACTATAAGTTTGATTGTACTTTTGATTATAAGTATTTATTTAACCAATAAAAGTATTAAACCAATAAAACTAGTTTTTGAAAAACAAAAGCAATTTATTGCAGATGCTTCACATGAGTTAAAAACTCCTTTAACCATAATAAAAACAAATACATCCTTGATCCTAAGTAATCCTGATGATACAATAAAAAACCAAAGCAAATGGATTAATTATATAAATTTACAGACTGATAGAATGTCTGAATTAGTTACTGAGATGCTTTCTTTAGCAAAATTAGATAGTGAAAATAATAATCTTGTCTTCACTAAAATAAATATTAGTAAAATAATTGAAAGTATGATACTTCAATTTGATGCTATTATTTTTGAAAATAATATAACTCTAAATACTAATATAAGTAAAGATATTTTTATAAATGGGGATAAAGAAAGTATAAAAAAATTATTTAGTATTATAATGGACAATGCTATAAAACATACATCTAATAATGGTGAAATCCATATAAACCTATACTCAGAAAAAAATACCTTAAGACTGTCTATAAAAAATACAGGTTTAGGTATTCCTTCTGAACATCTAGAAAAGATTTTTGAGAGATTTTATAGAGTTGATACCTCTAGGGTAAGAGATACTGGTGGATATGGATTAGGTCTATCTATTGCTAAATCTATAGTTGAACAACATAAAGGCAAAATATATGCTCAAAGTACATTAAATAAAGATACAACTTTTTTTATTGAGCTTCCTATTAAGTTTTAAAATATATAAATTTATGCTAAAATTTTATCTGTCAAATTAATATATATAGGGGGTTTTATATTTGAATAAAACTAATGCACTTAAGATAGTAAAATTATCACTTGGAAGTTCCCTTGCTATTTTTATTGCTTGGTTATTGAAATTAGAATATTCTACTGTAGCAGGAGTTATAACCCTACTTACAGTAAAAAATACTAAAAAAGAAACTTTAAAAGGTACTTTAGGGAAAATTTATGGTTTTATTATCTGCACGATATTTTCATATTTATGTTTTAATATTATTGGGTATCATTTATATTCTTTCTCAATTTACATTTTTATAGTTATAACACTTTGTTTTATATTTAATATTCAAGATGTAATTGCAATGTGTGTAGTTATAGCCTCTCATTACTTCTTACAAGGTGAAGTATCGCTTCATTGGTTTTTGAATGAAGCTGGTTTATTTATAATAGGTGCTGGTATAGGTGTTTTAATAAACCTATATATACCATCTAATAAATATAAGATATATGAGACTCAAAAGAAAATGCAAGAAGAAGTAAGTGCTGTTCTTATAGATATTGCAGATATTATTGTTAATCCTCAAGTTGAAAGTAAGTACAATAAAGATTTAAATACTCTAAATACACTTATAAATAATAGTATATCTGCAGCTTATGAAAATATGAATAACCACTTATTAAGTGATACTAAATTTTTCTTAGATCATATGGAAATTATAAAAAGCCAAAGAGATATTTTAGAAAACTTGTATAGCTATGTTTCTCAACTTAATACTACTCCACCACAGGCTCATATTATATCTGCCTTTATACATAAAATAGGTTATACTTCATTTGAAAAAGAATCTGTAAATCTTTTATTAGATGAGTTGAGTAGATTAATGAGTACTATGAAGAATCAACCTCTTCCAGTAGATAGAGTTGAATTTGAAAATAGAGCTATTTTATTTTTATGTCTAACTGAATTGAAGAAATTCTTAATTAATCGTAAAAATGCACAAATACTTAGAGATAGTCATTTTTATAAATAGTATTATCAAAATACCTATGTTGATTTAAATTTATAATTAAATCAGCATAGGTATTTTTTGTTGATATTTTATTACACTCAAAGTTTTATTTTTATATGATCTTTTTATAATATTAGTTTATAGGTCTTTCTCCAGGCATACCACCTTGATTTTCAACTCCACCAGGTCTATTCATATTTCCTGATGAGCTAACTCCAGATTGATTAATACTAGTTATCTTACTTGATACAGTTGCATTTCCAATTTCCGTTCCACTTTTATATGTTCCATCTGAGTATAATCCATCTTTTTCAGTACCTGTTGAACTTCCTCCTGTATAAACCTTATATTTTGAATTAGATTTTATATTAGGTGAACTTACTACAACTGATTGATATGTTTTTGATGGAGCAAATGTTAATATATTATTTCCATCTTCATCTTCTACATGTACTAAAGAATTAGCTTCTTGTTGTGATAGACTTATGTTTAAAGTATTTTGACTTGATGATTCACTTGGAGTTTGAACCATTCCTAGGCTACCAGCTGCTATTAATGTTCCTCCACTTATATCAAAAGTACCATCATAATCTAATGAACCATTTCCTCCATTTGTTGGTCCATTTACTATAACAACTCCATCAGTCATTGTTATTGATCCATTTGCATCTATTCCGTCACCATTTGAATCTACTACTATATATCCACCCTTTAAATTTATAGCACCATTTCCTGATGATTGAAAATTATTTTGTCCTGGACGACCATTTGTAGATGAACCGTCATTTCCTCCAGCTGCATTCATACCATCATCACTAGAAGTTACATATATCTCTCCATCATTAATTGTTATAACTTCACTTTCAATACCTTCGTATGATTTTGAAATATCAATAGAACCACCATTTATATCTAATGTAGCATCTGAATGTATTCCATCATCTCCAGAAGAAATGCTTATTTCACTACCATTAATTGCTATACTTTCATTTGAATGTATAGCATCATCTGAAGAATCTATATTTATACTACCACCATCAATTGTTATATTAGTTGTGGCTTTAATCCCTTTAGCACTAATTGTATCTTCTGTAGTTGATGTTTCATTATTCATATTAGGAGGTTGGTTATTAGGATCTCCTGGATTTTGTCCTGGTTGCATCCCCCAATTACCCCAATCAGAACCAGCACTACTATTTGCACTACCACCACCAGAAGATATATTTATATCGCCTCCACTAATTAAAACTTTACTTTCGCCTTGAATTCCATCTTGCTCTGAAGTTATATTAAGTTTACCACCTTGTATTAAAACATATCCTTTAGATGTATCTTCTGTATTATTTGATTGAATTCCATCTTGTCCAGATTTAATAGTTACATTACCACCAGTCATTACAACTGAATCTTTTCCTCTTATACCATCACCTACTGATGTTACACTTATATTTCCATTTTCTATAACTAGATCATCTTTACTTACTATACCTCTATCATAATTTCCGCTAACTTCTAGAGATCCACTATCTATAAATGTTAAATCTTCTTTACTAAATATTGCTGCATTAGGCTCATCAGAAGTTTCATCCTCAAACTTATATTCTGATCCATCTTTTATATAGTTTTTACTCTTCTCAGCTAGTGATATTACTGTTTTTTCTGAACTTTGAACGTAAATAGGTGCACTATTTGAACATGTAATATCTACTCCATTTAACTGTATATAAGTCTTTTCTTCTTTATTTGTATTTACTATTATTTGTCCGTCACTTAATTTTCCACTTATACTATATGTGCCTGCATCTGTAATAGTAATTATATTATTTTCTACATTTACTCCAGATCCTTCTACAACTGTATTATCATCAGATAATTTTATATATGTTTCAATATCTCCTATAGATTCACTTTCTTTAACCGCAATCTCAGTTTGTGAGTTAGTTGTACTATCAGATACATTGTTTTCTGTGTTTGTTTTTGCTGAACATGCTGTAACAACTACACATAAAGAAAGTGTATATAATATTGATAAAAATCTTTTATTCATATTAAAGCTCCTCCTACTTAATTTATAAAGTAATAATAGCATTTATACCTTAAATCAATCTTAAAATACATCTACAAGATCTAAAAAAGTAGAATTCTTCTAATATTTTTACTTATATCCTCTAATTTATTTAGCCATTTTTTACAACAAAAAATTGCATAAAATATTAGTATATTTTATGCAATCTTAAGTGTTATTCATAGTAGTAAATTTTGAGGGAGAACTACTATTACATCTATATCAAATTAGGGTATTATGCTTATTTGATATGTCTTTCTTTAACTATATAATACATTCAGTATATGAATTTAATGTAAATTTACTATGAAAAAAGTTTAAATTTTCATTTTTTATAAATTTAGTTGTTTTTATAAAAATTTTTCTGCAACTCTAGTCCAAAATTCATATCCGTTTAATCTAAGCAAATTAATTCTTTTATCCGATTTAAATACTCTTATCTCTTCTATATGAGTAAATTTATATTGAGTTCCATCTACAACAATTAATATAGAGTTTTCAAAGTGATATTCTGGAGAAATAGCTATTACTGATGTAGTTGGTAATATTATACTTGAAGTAAAAGATCTATATGCATTAGTATTCATTGGAGCAATTGGTGTAAGTTGTAATAAATTAAGGTTTGGATCAACTATACTTCCACCAGCTGAATAATTATACGCTGTAGATCCTATGGGTGTGGATATTAGCATTCCATCACCACTAAAACTTTCTATTTTTATACCATCTACTTGCAAGTCTAAATGCACTGTTCTAGACTTTACATTCTTTATAACAATTTCATTTATAGCAGTTATATTTACACATTGATCTTTAGTTCGTATACTAGCCTCTAAAGGTGATATCTTTTGTATAAAATACTCTTCATTTATATATGCCTTTATAAAATCATCAATTTGACTAGGAGATAACTCTGCAAAAAAACCTAAATGCCCTGTATTTATAGCCATTACTGGTATATCTACAAAACTGAATCTATGTATAGTTTGTAAAAAAGACCCATCTCCTCCGATTGATATTAGTAGCTTTGTATTATTTTCTATTTTATCACTTACATTATAGCCTGCTTCTGATAACTTTCTAGTTAAAAGGTCTTTAACTATAATTGATTGTTTTAATCGATTAGAAGTTACTGTAATAGATTTTTCCATGGGATACCTCATTTCAAATTTCTTACTTAAATCTCCTACTTTTTAACATCATCACCATACATAGGAGATGGCTCTCCATAACCACCTGCTACTGATAGTGTTTCTCCAGTTATAAATGATGAATCATCACTTGCCAAAAATAATACAGCTTCTGCTATATCTTTAGGCTGTCCAAATCTTTTTAAAGGTACATGTCTTAGAAACATATCAATAAATTCTTGTGACATATTCTTTAAAGCTGCATCAGTTGCTATAAGTCCCGGTAAAATAGCATTGCATCTTATATTATCTCTTGCATACTGGACTGCTATATTTTCTGTAAGTGAATTTACTGCAGCCTTTGATACACAATATCCTATCCTAGATAAGTCTGGAAGTATAGAACCTATAGATGATATATTTACAATACTTCCACCTCCATTTTTAATCATAAAAGGTATAGCTATTTTGCATGGTATATATACACTTTTTATATTGTAATCTAAAGTTTTAAAAAAAGTTTCTTGATCTCCATCAACTAGATTTCCATCTTTTTTAGCATCTGTTGAACCATAATTATTTACTAATATATCTATCTTTCCTGCATCTTTTACAACATCTTCAACCATAGTTTTATATGTGTCTTCTTTAGTTGCATCAAAATATACAGCCTTTGCTTTATAACCTAAACTATCAAGGTTATCACAAATTTCTTGAGCTGCATCTAATCTTCTTGCTCCTATATAAACTAGAGCCCCATTTTCAGCTAATGTTTTAACTGACTGTAATCCGATACCCCTTGTTCCAGAAGTAACTAATGCAACTTTTCCATCTAATTTTCCCATATCCGCGCTCTCCTTTATATAAAAGTTTTATTTATTCCTATTTTTTATAATATATAAATTATTATTTGCATTTTTTAGTTCAATAATACTTTAAATAAAATACTAAAAACCTGTTGAATCATTATTATCTATATTTAATATAAGTATAAAAAAAAGGATTGTTAAAACAATCCTTTTTTATACTTATATTATTTTTTACTATTATACTGTCTAAGTAACGCCTCTTCTCCCATTTGAACTAATTTTTTACTCATCTGACCACCTACACGGCCTCCGATTTCTCCATTATGGTATGAAGTTTCATTAGCACCATATTCATTTTTAGCTTCCATTCCTAATTCATTAGCTATTTCTAGTTTCATTTGATTCAGAGCTGCTTTTGCATTTGGGTCTACTGGTTTATTCGCCACTTATATCACCTCTTTTAATTACTCACATTCTATATTATATTGTTCTTATTTTTTGATTTTATACTTTCATTAATCAAATTTACTACTGCTTAGTTATAGCAAGCTCTTCTACAACCTTGTCCTCATTATTTATTTTATTACTATCATACATAATGCTTATTATTTTTCCACTTATTGTAACTGCTATTAATGAGAAAAATATCTGCTTAAAACTCAAGTAAGATAATGATAAAATTAATACTATAAAGTCTGTAATCATATATACGTGATTTACTTTTAGAGATGTCAACTTTTCTCCTACTAAAGCTATTACATCATCTCCTCCTGCAGCTCCACCAGCTCTTACTATTATACCGATTCCAATTCCTACTCCCATACCTGCAAGTATACTTGCTAATAACATATTATTAGATAAGTTAGGCACTACAAAACCAATACTTTCCCATAATTTATACCATGTTGAAAAAGATAAGCTAGCAAATATTGAGAGACCTAAAAATTGCTTTCCAAAAAACCTAGAACCTAAAGCAAATAAAGATAAATCTATTACAAGTGCTGTGATTGATGGTGAAATATCAAATATATTTTTTATTAAAAGCAATAATCCTAAAACACCACCCTCAGTTACATTATTTTGATAATTAAAATTAAAGCTTCCAAAAGCTAATATACAACTTCCTAAAGCTATTAATAATAAATTCTTAATATATTTTTTTAGCCACATAAAATCATCCTCCAATTTTGACTCTTAATCTATTATATACCTTGGTATAATACCAATGTATATAACTTTATATAAAAAAAGCTATGAAGAATAGATCTAATCATCTAATCTTCATAGCTTTTCAGTTTATATCTTTGTATATTCTAAGTAAATCTTCATATCATCTTCACTAGGCCCAACTTCCCCATGAAGTTCTAAACCTTCTTTTCTAACTCCATACTTTCTATAAGCATTAAGTTTATACTTACATCTTTTATTAATAATTTTTGCTACTTCCTTAATTGTGTATTCATTATTTAAATTTTTAGCTACAACAGTTCTTACTTCATAAATCTTATCCATATCTAAAAGATAGTTTAGATTTTTTAATATAACGTCATTACTACACCCTGTTATTTTTATATGCTCTTCATCATCAAAACACTTTACATCTAACATAAATTTATCTGTTAAATTTACTAATTCTTCTTTTTCTGTAAAATCTATAGTTCCGTTTGTGTCAACATAACAAGTAAGACCAAGCTCTTTTTTTACTCTAGAAAATAGTTTAACTAAAAATTCATCATTAAGAGTACATTCTCCTCCACTAACGGTAATTCCCTCAATAAATGGCTTTATCCTCTTTATTTCTTCAAACAACTCATCTACAGAGTAGTCTTTAGTTTTTGGAGTTGATAGTTTCTTACAAGTCTTTCTACAATTATCACAATCTACACATTTATCCTTATTCCATAGTACCCTATTATTTTCTATAGATAGAGCCTGAACAGGACATGTTTTTACACACTCTCCACAGTGAATGCATTTATTTATAGTCTCTGGATTATGACAGTAAGTGCATTTTAAATTACATCCTTGAAAAAATATTGCTGTTCTATTTCCTGGACCATCTATACAAGAAAATGGAATTATCTTATTTACTAATGCCATAATTAATCTCTAAGCTTTCTATCAAAAGCTTTTGCTCCATTCTTCGCGTTTAGACCATATATTGTAGCATTATTTTTAACTGCCTTACCACTTTCTAACTCAGCTACTTCAGACTTCTTAACAAGGTATCCAGTAACACGAACAACATCACATCCACCTGAGTAAGCAGATATATATCTTATACCTGTATTAAATGCTCCATCTATAATATTTACTATAGCTTCTGGTTTATCTTTATAAGTATCTTCAAACACAAATATGTCTCCTATACCATTAAAGAAGTATTTATGATATGGAGCAGATTGTATTATATGTTCAAATAATTCTGGTTCTTCTCCTACTGGTATTCTACATCCTGGAGATATTCCAACATCAGAATCTATACCAACTTGACAATGCATAACATGTCTACCATTAAAACAATGAACATGTTTAGATTTATGTGAGCTTACTATTTCATTAAGTCTTTCTATTATTCTTAGACCTAAACCATTTGCAATATCTGAATAACCAAATCTATCTTTTTGCTCAGTAGCATCTAATAAATGATTAACAGCCTCTGCAAGCCCTACTATTCCAAACATTCCTGTAAATAATTCTTGTTTTATAAAACCTTCTTTAACAAGGAAGCTTGACTTAAAGAAAGCTGCTTCTTCTAATAAAAATCTTGCTCTTTCATCTATATATGCAAGCATTTTTTCTGCTGCAAATGGTAATTTATTTTCAACAAAATCTTCAACAGACTCTGCTGTTTCTGCTAATCTATTTAAAACTAATCTTACTAGGGTATATCCTCCCCCACCTTTTATAAATCCATTATAACAGCTTGCTATCGCGTATTCATCAGTTCCAAAATCTACTATATCCATCTTATGATTTGCAAAGCTTGGTTTTGCTGTAACTAAAGCTGTACTTGCACATAATTCTATAAACTCTTTTGAAGTTAAATCTTTATCATATTTAACTGTTAAGTTTGGCATTGCACATTCTAACTCTTGCATTGCCTTAAGTATAAGTCTTCCTGCTTTAGTATCTATAGGACCTATATTTGCATGTACAAATGAATCTGTTAATGTTCTATCTATATGAGTTAAGAATAACTTTATTGCTTTATAAGCTTCTTTCTCATCTTTTACAAATGGTTCTAAAAGAGTATCTATATTCCCTAGATATACTGGATAAGATGTTATAGATGGTACATGTTTATATAGTATTAATAAGCTATTAGTAGCTTCCCAAATATCAGTTGGTGCATCTAAATCTAAAAATTTACATCCTTTTTCCATTAATAATTCATACTTAGGTATAACATATCTTGGTCTGTAAGGTGCATTTCCTTCAAACATTGTACATATTATTCCTGAATCTAATAATGGCTTAGTTTCTTCATCTATATTTAATACATTTAAAGTACTTTCGGCTTGACCTGCTAGCTGTAGTACTTGTTGACTATAGGTTAAAGTTTCATTTTTTATAATATTTAATACTTGTTCCATTTTGTTCCCCCCAGATCTTGTTTTTGTAATTACTTAACTTTTTCTAACTTATCAATAAGTTTATAAAATTGTTCTTTAGTTATAGTTATACCTTTTCGACTTACAGAGATTAAATTTTCTTCCTTTAATAATTTTAAATTTCTATTAATAGTTCTTATCGAAAATCCTAGTATTGATCCTATTTCTTCTCTTGTCTTTGAAAGTAAAACAATATCTTCATCTTCGCTTTCAAAAACTTTTATTAAGTAACTAATTAATATACATATAGCCGGATATGCTAGTACTTCACCAGTTTTTAAAGATTGTTCATACATACTTTTTGAAACAAACTGCAATACTTCTAATGTTAATTCTTGATCCTTATTAATCCAATTTATAAAATCATCTTTTTTAATTTCAAGAATTATACAGTCTGTGCTTGCTTGTAATGTTGATGAATAGCTTTTCTTATTTGCCATAACTTCCATTACACCTATATAAGCTATTGGATTTACAGTTGCAAAGCTATATATAAATCCATTATCAAACTCATTTCGTACTTGCATACTTCCTTCACAACTTATATATATATCTTGTATATCATTTCCTTTTAATACTATTATTTTGTCTTTTTCAATTTTTCTTAGCTTACAATTATATTTTATCTCTTTAGGTATTTTTTTTATAAATTCCTTTGCTTTTTCGTTTTTTATACGATTATAAATCAAGTCGTTTCGCATAACTTTTTTCTCCTATCGAACAAATTATTGCTCTATTATTATATTAATATCTATTTCAAAACTTAAAAAGGACATGTGTCCTCTTTAATAATTATTTTATCATATTAATTTTTAATTGTAATTAGAAATCTTACATGGTATTCTATTATATTAGGAAATTATTTTTTGAATATACTTTGGAGGGATTTATATGTCATTTTTAATTTTAATTATCGGATTCATTTTCCTTATAAAAGGTGCTGATATTTTCGTTGAAGGTGCAGCTTCTATAGCTAGAAAATTCAACGTTCCATCTATGATTATAGGACTTACAATAGTTGCTATGGGAACATCTGCTCCAGAAGCCGCAGTTAGTATAACTTCTTCTTTAGCAGGTCAAAACGACATGAGTGTTGCTAACGTTGTAGGATCAAACTTCTTTAATATTCTTATGGTTCTTGGCGTTTCATCTATAATAGCTAAGTTACCAGTTCAAAAAGATACAATAAAGAAAGATGCTCCTTTCTTAATAATTGTAAGTACTCTATTATTATTATTTGGATTAAATCTTAAAATTAGTAGAATAGAAGGCGTAATATTATTAGCTTTATTCACTTACTTCTTAATAGATACTATTAAAAGTGCTAAAAAATCTAGTAATAAAAGCGATTCAGATGAAATTGCTGCAACATCTGATATTGAGGTTTCTGATGAAGTCTCTATGCCAAAAACTATATTAGTTTGTATAGTTGGGATAGTTGGTATAGTACTTGGTGGAGATATGGTTGTTAATTCAGCAACTTCTATAGCTACATCATTTGGTATGAGTGCTAACTTAGTTGGATTAACTATAGTAGCAGTTGGTACATCTTTACCTGAATTTGTTACATCTATTGTTGCTATAAAAAAAGGAGAAACTGAAATAGCAATTGGAAATGTTATAGGTTCTAACATATTCAATATATTATTTGTTTTAGGTTTAGCTACTACTATATATCCTATAACTATAAGTATGTTTGCTCTTATCGATGTCATTTTTATGGTAGCTATAACAGTTCTATTATACTTATTCATGAAAAAAGATTATTCACTTGTTAAAAAGCAAGGATTTATATTCGTAGCTGTATATATAGCATATATGATATATACAATTATAAGATAATAAAAAAGGGTGTATTTATTACACCCTTTTTTATTTATAATCATCCTCATTTTATATTTTAATACTATTACAATATATGGATTTGTAAGTTTCTTTTATTCTATAAATGGCTTCAGTTTATCTCGCTTTTTGATTACATCCACATACCATTATCTTATCTTTTACAAATTCTTTTACACATTTCAATCCTTCAGCACCATATTTTTTCGGATCTATAGTTTCAGGATTTTCATTTAATACTTTCTTAACACCTTCACTATAAGCTATACGTAACTCAGTTGCATAATTTACTTTACATATACCTCTTTTGATTGATTCTATTATTGTTTCATCAGGAATTCCAGAACCGCCATGTAACACTAATGGTACTGAAACAACTTCTCTTATTTCTGATAGTCTTTCTAAGTCAAGCTTAGGTTCCCCTTTGTATAATCCATGAGCAGTTCCTATAGCTACTGCTAAAGAAGATACACCTGTTCTTTCAACAAATATCTTCGCCTCAATTGGATCTGTATATGCACTTCCTTCTCCTCCATCTAAGTCATCTTCTTTCCCTCCAACTTTACCAAGTTCTGCTTCAACAGGTATTTGAGATGGACTACATGCATCTACTACTGCTTTAGATAAGGCTATATTATCTTCATAACTCTCATGTGATCCATCAATCATTATTGAAGTATACCCTACCCTTAAAGCTTTCATTGCTAAATCAAAGCTTGAACCATGATCAAGATGCATAGCTACTGGCACAGATGCTCTTTCTGCAGCTACCTTAGCATTTGCTAAGTAATAATCTAATCCTGCATATTTAATAGTTGATGGAGTTGTTTGTAGTATAACTGGAGCTTGCAATTCTTCTGCAGCTGATATCACTGCCATTACCATTTCCATGTTTTCTACGTTAAATGCTCCTATTGCGTAATGTCCCTCTTGAGCATTTTTAAGTAATTCAGTAGTTGTTACTAATGCCATTTCATTCTCCCCCTAATGTTTAATTTTATATTTTTAGATAAAGCTTTTTAGTATTATTGATATGGATGTATAGTTACGCCTTTTACAACTCTATTTACAGTTCCAGATGGAGATGGAGTATCTGGTGTGTTCCCAACTTTAACTGAAGTTAGTAGAGAAACTGTTTGAGCAAATAATATATATGGGAATGCTAAGTATAAATCTGGTAAACTAGCATATTTTCCATCAAAATCAAATATATTCCCTGAGAAATTTTGCTCCTTATTAACACATATTCCTAAAGTTAGCTTAGCTATTTTATCTTCATTTATTTCTTCTAAAACATCTAAATCATATTTTCTTGTGTATTCATCATTAGAAACGAAAACAAATACTATTGTATTTTCATCTACAAAAGACTTTGGACCATGTCTAAATCCCATTGGTGAATCATAACCTGTAGCTATCTTTCCTGCTGTAAGCTCTAATAACTTAAGTTGAGCTTCTTGAGTTAATCCACAAAGGCTTCCTGAACCTAAGTAAACAACTCTATTAAATTCTGTATCTATTAATTTTTCAATTTCATCTTCACGATTTATAACATTTTCACCCATTTCTATTATTGCATCTATATATGATTTTTCTACATCTTCATCTATATTATCGAAAATTAACATTGCTGATAGCATCATACATGAGAAACTTCCTGTCATGGCAAAACCTTGATCATTTGAATCAGATGGCATTAATAGTAAGTAGTTATGTTCATCATTCTTAGTCATTTGTGCAAGTTTTCCTTTTGGAGCACAAGTTATTGCTAAATGATAAAAATCTTTTACTATTTGGCTTCCTAAGTTTACTGCAGCTATACTTTCTGGACTATTACCACTTCTTGCAAATGATACTAATAATGTTGGTACATCTTCCACAAAGAAGTCATATGGATTAGATACTAAATTTGTTGTAGCTATTGATTCTATTATATGTTTTCTTATATCTGATTTTTTCTTAATATACGGAAGTATTGTATTTCCAACATATGCTGAAGTACCTGCTCCTGTAAATATTATTCTAAATTGTCCATGCTTTTTACCTATATTTTCTATAAATCTATTTATACTATCTTTATGCTCTTTATATATTTCATACGTTTCTTCCCATAATTTAGGCTGTTGCTTTATTTCTTTTGTAGTTATTATTGCCCCTAATTCTTTTAATCTTTGATCTTCAAAATTAAACATTTTATTCTCCCCTTTTATATTTAAATTTTATTATTAATCACATTGGTAATAAGGTTATAACCAGTTGAGTTTAAATAAAAGAATCTTTTGAAAGATTCTTATCTAATATGCCTTATTTTATATACAAACTTATCACTTCTAGCAACACTTAAAGTAAATTCTATAACTCTGTTATCTTTATTATAAGTGGTTCTAAGTAGTTTTAAGCAAGCCGAATCTACTGGAACACCTAATAACTTTGCTTCTTTATCCGATAGTAAACCTGCTGAGAATTCCTCATCTGCTACCTTTATTACTTCTTTATAGTTATCTCTAAATATTTCATACAGTGGTTTTTTTGAAACAAGCTCTTCTGTTAGTCCTGCAAACTCCTTCATTGGCAAGTATGTTCTTTCTAACATCATTGGTAATTCATCTGCTAGTCTTAGTCTTGTAATCTTTATCATTTTTTCACCAGGTGTTATACCTAAATTTTCTGCAAAATAATTTGTGCTTTCTAAAACTTCAAAAGATAACACTTTTGTACTTGGATTTTTGCCTTGTTCTTTCATATGGTCAGTAAAACTATAGCTATCCATAAGATTTTGTGGATTTTTATTTAGCGCTGCTACAAAAGTTCCTTTTCCATGTCTTTTGTATATATATCCCATATGTTCTAGTTCTGCCATAGCAAGCCTAACAGTTGTACGACTAACTCCATATTGTTCACATATACCTCTTTCTGATAGCATTTTTTCATTAGGATACATCTCATTTTCAATCTTTGATCTTAAGATTTCTACTAATTGATCGTATATGGGTCTCTTATCATTTCTATTTATCATAAAATTTTAGTCCTCTCTAAGTGGTTACTACCACATTTTCAATATAAAATACTTTCCAGTTATTGTCAACATAAAATAATAATTTTATTTTATCATAAATTTTTATAATTATTATTTTTAAAGTTACAACGGTTGTACAAATATAATGACACATTGAAAATACTCTCTAAAAAAGCCATCATAAGTTATTATTTAAACCTTACTTATGATGGCTTTTTATTTATATTAATTCGCAATACATTCTAATTTCTTAACTTGAACTTTTTCTGATAATTTTTCAACCTCATCTAATTTTACAAATCCAGTTTCTATATGAAGAGCATTACTAATACCACATGCATTAGCTAATTTTAATAGTTCTATAGTATCGTACCCTCTTAATATTCCTACACTAAATCCTGCAATTGTGCTATCTCCACTTCCAACGCTATTTACTGTATCTATTTTAGGAACTTTTACTTCATACACTCCATCGTTATTTATATAAATCATCCCATTTTTACCTAAAGATATGCATACATTTTTTGCTCCCATTTTAAGTAATTCTTTTCCTGCAGATATTATTTCTTCTTGAGATTCTACATTTATATTTAATAATTGCTTAATTTCATCCGCATTTGGCTTTATCAAATATGGTTTTGATTCTAATGCAACTTTTAATCCATCTCCAGATGTATCTAGTATGAATTTTATATCACGCTTTTCACATATTTCACCAATAATTTTATAATAATCAATAGGCATATTTTGGCAGTAACTACCTGATGCAACTAGTATTTTAGTTTTGTCTAATACACTTTCTAAATCAGCTTCAAAATTTGTTAAATCCTCTGCATCTATAACTGGTCCTTTCTCTAAGAACTCTGTGCTATTTGAATTTTCATCAATTATATTTAGGCAGTTTCTTGTCTCTTGTTTTATAGATGTAAATTTGCTTTTTATTTCTAACCTATTAAGCTCATTTCTTATGTATTCCCCATTAAAACCACCTAAAAATCCCATTGCTAATGGTTCTTCACCTAATATTTTACATACTTTTGTTACGTTTATTCCCTTTCCCCCTGCTGTTGAATTTGTATCTATAACTCTTTGTACTTCCCCTATATTTATCTTACTTACCTTATACATCCTATCAATAGATGGATTAAATGTTAATACAGTAATCATATATATTTCCCCCTTTAGAAGTTCACATTTTCTTAATCAATATTATATACATAATATTTTTTAATTGGCAAACATTTTCTTTATATTAAATTATTACTGATAAAATACAATGTACTCTAAATAGACTATTAAAATCCTTAATTTAGAGTACATTGTATTTAAGCCTTAAGCATATATTAATAAACTTATATTATTTGATAATATAAACCATGATTTACACAGTAAAAATATAATTTACCATGACCTTGTTTTCTAAACCTAACTTGCAAATTCCACTCTGGATATTGTTTTACAATAAGAACTCTATCACCTTTTACATACGCTACAAAGGAAATATAATGGTCCTTTTTCATATCATGATTACTAGTTATATATAGTTCATCTTCTACTGGCTCTATATTAAGTTTATGATTATCATCTGCCTTTGAAGCTGATAATGCTTCTATTTTTTTTCCACAACAACTTATATCAATTTCTCCTGTTGAAGTTACTAAATTATTACATTGTGGACAAACATAAAATTTTATTTTATTCATATTTCCTCCTGCTAATTCATTTGAATTAATTTCACCTTCTAATATTTTATCTACATTTACGCCTAGTATTTGTGCTAAATCTGGCAATAAAGATATATCTGGACAACCTAAACCTCTTTCCCACTTACTTATGGTTTTATCACTTATATTCATTAAATCAGCTAATTGCTTTTGAGTCATATTTTTATCTTTTCTAAGTTCAAGTATCAGCTTCCCAATCTTCTTACAATCCATGTTGACTTCACCTCTTAATACTAATTTAAATTATTTTCAAAAATTCTTCAATAAACTAATCGTAGAGTTTTTAATCTTCTAATTTTCTATCATAATTTTATTCTATTAAAAATAATAAAAAATAAGTAATTTTATATTTTCAATATTATTATATAATAAGTAGAAATTATACACTTTGGTATGTTATTCTTTAAAATGTAAGAGTTTTATATGGGGGAGATGAATGTTTTGAAACTAACATTAATTAAATTTTCAAAAATGATATTTGGATTTTGCCTTTGTGCATTAGGCATAGTTATGACCATAAATGCTAAGTTAGGTTTATCGCCTTGGGATGTTTTACATGAAGGAATATATAACATGACAGGAATGACTATGGGTAAAGCTAGTATTTTAATTGGAACTTTAGTCGTTATTGCTAATATAGTTCTTGGTGAAAATGTAGGGTGGGGAACTATTATAAACATGGTTCTTGTTGGTATACTTATGGATGTACTTATGTTAAATAATTTAGTTCCTATTGCTAATAGTTTTATTATGGGGATTATTATGATGATTCTAGGTATGTTTATACTTGGAATTGGTTGTGTATTTTACTTAGGTGCAGGATTTGGAAGTGGTCCTAGAGATGGTATGATGGTTGCTATTCAAAGAAAAACTGGAAAATCATTGACTCTTATAAGAGGTACAATGGAAGTTCTGGCACTTATTGTTGGATATTTTTTAGGTGGTACAGTTGGAATTGGAACTGTTATAAGTGCATTTGGACTAGGCTATTGCATGGATATTGCATTTAAACTATGTAAGTTTGATGGAACAGAAGTTAAGCATAGATATATTATAGATGATATAAATTATATAAAAAGTATTTTAAGTAAAAAAGCAGATGATGAAAAGATTATTTCTTAAAATAAATTAAATAAAAATTCACTAGGTGTATAATAACTTTTCCTAGTGAATTTTTATGAGAATGTCTATAGATTTGTGTAAATAAGATTTTTTATAATTTATATTACTGGAAATTTCAAATTCCAGTAATATTTTTTTATTTTTGAGAAATACTAATACTGGAATTCTTTACACAATTATTATGTGTTTAATTTAGTTATTTATACACTAAATTTTCCATAATTTTAAAAAAATTTATATTGTGTAAGAGTTAGGTATCCTTTCTCCAAACATAATTGTAAGCTGTCCTAAAGTAGACGCCCAATTTTGGTTTGGAGAGGTCCATTTCTCCATAATTTTCATGGTAGATAAATATAGTGATTTTCTTAGTGACTCATCTGTTGGAAATACAGTTCTTACCTTAGTATATTTTCTTAACTGTCTATTAAATCCCTCAAGAGCATTTGTAGTATAAATAATTCTTCTAATTTCATGTGGATATTCAAAATACGTATTCAGATTACTCCAGTTATTGTACCATGAATCTATTACAACAGAATATTTTGAATACCATTTCTCCTTAAGAATATCTAAATTTTTAAGTGCTGTTTCTTCGTTAAATGCCCTATAAACACTTTTTAAATCTTTCATAAACTCTCTCTGATCTTTTGATGCTATATATTTAAGAGAGTTTCTAATTTGATGAACTATACAAGTTTGAATACTTACATCTGGATATACAGTTTTAATTGCTTCAGGTAGACCTTTTAAACCATCCATACATGCAATTAAAATATCATCTACGCCTCTATTTTTCAAATCATTACAAACTGATAGCCAAAATTTTGCGCCTTCTGATTCACCAATCCAAATACCTAATATATCTTTTTTTCCTTTCATATCTAAAGCCATACATATATATGCTGCCTTTGAAACTATTTTATTATCATCTCTTACTTTAAAATGCATAGCATCCATATATACGATTGGGTATATTTCATCAAGTTCTCTGCTTTGCCATTCGGCGGCAGCCTCTACAACCTTATCTGTTATCTTAGATATCATTGCAGGAGACACATCAATGCCATATAGTTCTTCCATTTCAGATTGGATATCTCTTACACTCATACCACAGGCATAAAGACCTATTATTTTTTTATCTAGTTCATTACATACAGTTTCATACTTTTTAACAACCTTCGGTTCAAATTGTGCTTTTCTATCTCTTGGTATATCTAGGCCAACTTCACCAAAACTACTTTCAATAGTCTTAGAACTATATCCATTCCTATAGTTTGGATTAGCTTCATTACTTCTTTCATGCCTTTCTCTTCCCAGATGTTCTTCCATTTCTGCTTCTAGCAATTGTTGGATAATATCTTTGAACAGCTTTTGCATTAATCCATTTTTACCAACTACATCTTCCATGGTTTTACATTTTCTTACTTCAGCTTGGTAGTCTAAATCTGGAATAATTATTTCTCTTTGATCTTTCATTTCTTTACCTCCAAAAGTTTAATATGAATATTATTCCAAACTTACCAATTTTACATTCAAAAAAGACTGTAGGTAAGTTTGTATTTACACAAAACTACCTACAGTCCCATTTTTATTTTTATATTAAATTACTTAATAATCTTAAACTTAGATGGTAAATTTACATTAGCTTTTTTTCTTATCTTTTCGGCTTGAACCTTAACTTTTTCAAGTAACTCAGCTTCATCTAAAACAGTAATTTCTCTTTCTTTCATAAGCCATTTACCATTACATATAGTAGACTCAACATTTTCACTAGTCATTGAATAAACTATATTACCTATAGGATTATGCATTGGTAAAGAGTGTATATCATTTCCATTTAATATTATCATATCTGCTTTTTTACCAACTTCTAAGCTTCCTATTTTATCTTCCATAAGTGCACACTTAGCACCATTTAACGTTGCCATTTCTAGTATTTGTTCTGCATAAACAACTTCTGGATTTAAAGTTCTTCCTTTATGTATAAGGGATGTTAAATACATATCTCTCATCATATCCATTCTATTATTAGAAGGTGCTCCATCTGTTCCTATAGATACAGGTATACCTTTATGAAGCATTTCTGGTATTGATGCAAATCCTAATACAACCTTCATTGCAGCTGCTGGATTGTGCGAAACCTTAACATTATTTAATCTGAATAGATCAAGTTCTCTATTAGTTAACCAAACTGTATGAACAGCTAATAAATTTGGACCTAATACACCTAACTCATTTAAATGCTCTACTGTACCAAATCCTTTTCTAGTTTTAGCAAAGTCTATTTCATCTGCAATTTCAGCTATATGCATATGGATTCCAGTATTATATTTATCTGCAAGCTCTTTTGTCCTTACAATTAATTCATCTGAATTATTGAATATAGTTCTTAGTCCAAACCATATTTTAACCCTTCCATCACATGTATTATTAAATTTCTCAAATAACTCAATTTGAGCATTTAATTCTTCGTCACAAGTTTTTTGCCAAGCTTTCGGTAAACCTTCTCCATTGTCCATTACAGACTTTGCAAGACATGCTCTTATACCAGTTTTATCAACAGCTTCGACCATTGCATCTACATATTGTCCGCCTGATTCTAAAAAAGTTGTAACTCCTGATTTTATCAATTCTATACAACATGCAGTAGATGATATTAATGAATCCTCATAATCAAAACTACTCTCATAAGGCCATATTCTATCTCTTAACCATGTAAGTAAAGTAACATCATCCGCTATTCCACGACCTAATTGTTGTGATAAATGAACATGAGTATTTACAAATCCAGGCATTAATATTTTTCCACATGCATCATATACTTCTGCATCTTCATTTACTATAGATTCATCTATATGACCTACTGCTTTTATAATATCATTTTCTATAAGTATACTTCCGTTTTCATATACTTCTCTTTCATCATTCATAGTTATTAAATAACAATTTTTTATGTATAATTGAGCCATCGTATAATTTCTCCTAACTTATTTTAAAAAAAAAGATATATACTCTAATGAATAGAACATATATCTTATAGGATTATATTTAAATCACACAATAAGCACTTGAACTATTCATAGTAAACTCATTTACGGTGAGTTCGTAGAAACTTATGGACCATATTACCATTATATACGAATATTTATCTTATTTTTAAATATATTATACATATTATTATTTATTTTTTCAATATAATACGATATAAAATTCATTTATATAAATAATATAAAACCGCATTGATATTATACCAACGCGGTTTTTATATTACTTATAACATTATAAAGCTTATTTGCTAATATTTCATGAGCTTCTTCTGATAAGTGCATATAGTCATAATCGCTACAAGATACATATGAAGATGGATCAAAGAAATGACATCCCATTTCTTTAGCCACATTTTCATATAAAGGTATTAATTCATATGACTTTTCTGAGCAACCTTTTCCCATAGTAGCCCCACACTCAACAGAACTTATTTCTGGACGAATAGGAATTGGTGCAACTATTAATATATTTGGTTTATTATTTCTAAATGCAAGTTTAGTATTTTTAGCCTTCTCTATTAATCTAGATAAGCCTAATGATATAACATTTGCATTAGCCCCAAATCGTTCTTTTGTATCATTAGTGCCTAACATTATTATAAGTAAATCAAGCGGTTCATGAGTCATTAGACACGAGTATATATGATTAAGTCCACTTAATCCTTCATGTATTGGGTCTTCAAATACAGTTGTTCTTCCACTTAAACCTTCTTCTATAACATAATCCTCTTCTCCTAAAAGATTTTGTAAGATTCCAGTCCATCTCTTATTCCTTTCGTATCTAGTTCCATCTTTTGGATTATATCCATGTGTATTAGAGTCTCCAAAACATAAGATATTCAATTATATCACCTACCACGATCTAGTCTCAATTATTGTGTTTTGAATATCTTTGTATAGTTCTACTAGCTTCTCATCTTCACTACTTACTGGTAAAAATGGAAGCCTAGGTACACCTATATCTAAACCATCTAATTTTATTAATGATTTTACACATCCATATAAAGATCCAAAACTACACATTCTGTATACATATTGTAGCATTATAGATTGAAGTTTTTTAGCTTTATCAAATTCATTTCTTCTTATTAAATCTTCTAACTTTAAGTATAATTCTGGCATTCCAGCATATGTACCACCTATACCTGCATCAGCCCCCATCATTCTTCCCGCTAAGTATTGTTCATCTGGTCCATTAAATACTAAGAAATCTTCTCCTCCAATTGCCTTAAATCTAGCAATATCATGTGCAGGATCTGATGAACACTTAACACCTATTACCTTTGGATTTTCACACATTCTTTTTAGAAGATTATCAGATAAATTAAATCCTGTAAGCTGCGGTATATTATAAATAAAGAATGGTAGATCAGCTGCTTTTGTTATTTCAGTCCAGTGAGTGTATACACTTTCTTCTCCAAGTCTATAATATACGCTTGGCACTGCTGAAGTTGCATGCGCTCCACACTCCTTAGCATGTTTTGCAAGCTCACATGAATGTTTTGTGCTTGCACAACCTACATGAACTATTATAGTCATCTTATCTTTTACTTCATCACAAACTGCTTCTACTACGGCTTTTCTTTCTTCATTGTCTAATAAAAAGCCTTCTCCCGTACTTCCACATACATATAAATTCTTTATACCTTTATTATATAAATAGTTAACTAGTTTTCTTGTAGTTTCTAAGTCAACTTCTCCATTTTCTTTAAATGGTGTGTTTAATGCAACTGTTACATTTTTAAATTGTTCTAGTGTATAATTCATCTTATTCCCCATCCTTTAAATAATAGTATAATGCGCCTACTAATCCTGCATCATTACCTAATTTAGCGGCTTCAATTTTTAAATTTGAAGCAAAATTTGGCATAACCTTTATTTTCACTTTTTCTCTTAATTTGTTTATAAATAAATCTTCCTGATTACTTACTGCTCCACCTATTAATATAATTTCTGGATTAAATATATGGGCTAAAGATACAAGACCATCTGATATATCATCTATCCATTCATCTACAATATCTTTAACCATATTATCACTTGAAATTCTATCAAATATATCTTTTCCATTTATATCTTGAATACCAAGTTTATCCTCTACTCTTTTAATTAATGCTGTCATAGAAGCATATCTTTCATAACAACCCCTATTACCACAAGTGCACTCTATTCCTCTATTATTTATAGAAAAATGCCCTAATTCTCCACCTATACCAAGGTTCCCATGTAGAATATTTCCATTTACAACTATTCCTCCACCTACTCCAGTTCCAATAGTAATCATAACTACATTTTTTAATCCCTTAGCTCTACCTAAAAATAATTCACCTAGCACTGCAGCGTTAGCATCATTAATTACTGTAGTTTTAACTTTGTACTTATTTTCTAATTTATTTTTAATTTCTGAACCATCGTAATTTTTTATATTACCACCAGTTCCAATTACAGCACCTTTGTTGACATCTATTTGTCCAGTTGCCGATACACATATTCCATCAAAATTTTTTATATTATTTTCTTCTATAAATATATCTATAGATTTTAATACAGTTTCAAGTATTGGTGTTTCATATTTATCAAAACAAACTGAATATTTATCAAAACTTAATATTTCTCCATCTTTATTTAAAATGGCTATTTTTACAGCTGTTCCTCCTATATCAATAGCTAAGTAATTCATTATGCTAACTCTCCTTTTGCTGCATCTACAAATCTCTTTGCTATTTCTAGAGGTCTAGTAATTGCTCCTCCAACAACAACAGCAAAGGCTCCTGCATCAAGCATTTCCTTAACTTGATATGGGTAATGTATTTTCCCCTCTGCTATTATTGGTATAGGAACTTCTTTTGCTAATCTACTTACTAACTCTAAATTACTTATATTTGCTTCTATACTTTGATTTGTGTATCCATTCATAGTAGTTCCAATAATATCTACTCCACATTTATAAGCATTAATCCCTTCTTCATAAGTAGATATATCAGCCATTAAAACTACATTAGGGTATTTTTCTTTTATATTTTTTATAAATGTATTAATTGGTTCATCATTTACTCTCTTTGAAAATGTGCAATCAAGTGCTACTATGTCAGCTTCAGCTTCTACTAAATCATCTACTTCTTTCATTGTAGGAGTTATATAAACTTCTGAACCTTCATAATTTTTCTTTATTAACCCGATTACAGGAAGCTTAGTTTCTTCTTTTATATCTTTTACATCTCTTATACTGCTCGTTCTAATAGCTGGTGAACCTGCTGCTTTTGCAGCCCTTGCCATTAAATACATTATCGATTTATCTTCGACGTATAGCGGTTCACCTGGTAATGCCTGGCAAGAAACAATTACATTACCTTTTAATAAATCAAATAGTTCTTGCTTGCTCATAGTTTCCCTCCTCTTGTATTCGTTTTGAAGATAAATGACATGCTACAAAATGCTCTTTTCCATCAATAATATAAGATTTCATTTCTGGAGCTTCTGATTTACAAATATCCATACAATGTCTACATCTTGGATGGAAGAAGCATCCACTAGGAGGATTCATTGGACTTGGAACATCTCCTTCTAGAACAATTCTTTCTTTCTTATGGTTTATATCTGCTACTGGTATTGCAGATAATAAAGCTTGAGTATATGGATGAAGTGTATTTTTATATAATGATTTTGCATCTGCAAGTTCTACTATTTTACCTAAATACATTACAGCAATTCTATCACTTATATATTCAACTACACTTAAGTCATGTGTTATAAAAATATATGTTAAGTTATGTTTTTCTTTTAATTCTTTTAATAAGTTTAAAACTTGTGCTTGTATTGATACATCAAGAGCTGATACTGCTTCATCACAAATTACTAGCTCTGGATTTATAGATAAAGCTCTTGCTATACCTATTCTTTGACGTTGACCACCTGAAAATTCATGAGGATATCTATCCATATATTCTCTTCTCATATTTACTGCTTCAAGTAGGTCCCCTATAATTTTTCTTCTTTCTTCTTTTGATTTTATTCCAAATTTCTTTAAAGGATCAGATAGCGACTGATATATTGTAAATGAAGGATTTAAAGATGAATGTGGATCTTGAAATACTATTTGGATCTTTTTACGTGCCAAATCCATTTCATTTTTTTTAAGTTTAGTGAGATCTCTTTCTCCATCCTCAAAGTTATATATTATCTCTCCATCTGTAGCTTTATATAATTGTAAAATAGTTTTACCTAATGTTGTTTTCCCACAACCTGACTCTCCAACTAGCCCTAATGTTTCCCCTTTGTATATCTTTAAATTAATATCATTAACTGCTTTTACATAATTCTTTGGCTTTGATAGTGCTCCTTCTTTTACTGGAAAGTAGTTTTTTACCCCCTTTAATGTAAGTAAAACTTCTTTATCCATTTAAAACCACCTCCTTAGATTTTATACAACGAACCATATGAGTACCTTCGCCTATTATTTTTTCATCAGGCATTTTTTCATCACATTCTTTGCAATAATAATCACATCTAGGTGCAAATTGACATCCTGGTGGTCTATCAAAAGGATCTGGAGTAGCTCCTCGTATTGGATTTATCTCTTGATCAGCTCCTTTACCTAGTACAGGAATAGATTTTAGTAGAGCCTGTGTATAAGGGTGAGATGGATTTTCCAATACTTCTTTTGCACTACCACTTTCAATTATATTTCCCATATACATAACTGCAACATCGTCAGCTAACTCACATACAACCCCCATATCGTGTGTTATTAGCATTATTGCTGTATTGTATTCCCTTTTTAATTTGTCCATTAATTCAAATATCTGAGCTTGTATTGTAACATCAAGAGCTGTTGTAGGCTCATCTGCTATTAATACTTTTGGATTACAACTCATTGCCATTGCAATCATTGCCCTTTGTCTCATCCCACCTGAAAATTCATGTGGATATTGATCTATTCTTTTTTCAGCTAATGGTATTCCCATATCTTTAAGTAATTTTAAAGCTCTTTCTTTAGCTTCTTTTTTAGATATATTTTCATGAGCTCTAATCATCTCAACTATTTGCCATCCTATTGTATATACAGGATTTAATGCAGTCATAGGATCTTGGAATATCATAGCTATATCTTTTCCTCTAAGACGTCTCATCTCTTTAGAGTTTCTATCTAACTCATGAATTGCAATATCATGACCGTCTTCACTATGATATATTATTTCTCCCTCTTCGATTCTAGAAAACTTAGGTAAAAGTTGCATTATAGATGATGCTGTAACACTTTTACCACATCCTGACTCTCCAACTATACAAAGCGTTTTACCTCTTTTTATATCCATAGATACACCATTTAGAGCCCTGTTGCATCTATTATTAGCATAAAAATATGTCTTAAGATTTTTAACAGAAATAATTTTATCCATATTGTCCCCCTATTCAACACTTGTAGGATCTGTTGAATCTCTTAAACCATCTCCTACAAAGTTTATACTCATAACAAATAGCGATATAACAATACCAACAGGTAACCACATCCACCAATTGTTTTGTAGTGTAAATAAATCTTGTGAAGCATTTAATATATTACCCCATGTTGCAATTTCAAGTGGAACACCTAATCCTAAGAAACTAAGAGCAGCTTCCTCTAATATAAACATTGCTGTACTTAGCGTAATATTTACAGATATTGGTCCTATTATATTTGGTAACATGTGCTTATAACAAATTACAAAATCATTTAATCCAAATACCTTTAATGATTGAACATATTCTTCCTCTCTTATAGATAAAATTTGTGATCTTGCCATCCTAAATACACTTCCCCAACCACAAATTATAAATATTATTACTATATTTAAAGCACTTTGACCAATTATTGAAACTAGCATTAATACTAATATTAATTGAGGGAATGACATGAATATTTCAGATATTCTAACTAAAATTGCATCTAGAATACCACCTTTATATCCACTATAACATCCTAAAATAACGCCTATTATAGCACATCCCATTGCGCTACCAAAACCAATTAGTATTGATAATCTTCCTCCATATAATATTCTAGAGAATATATCTCTTCCGATTTTATCAGTTCCCAAAATATGCTCACTTGATGGTGGCTTTAATATATTTCTCATATCAACAGCTAGAGGATCATATTTAGTTAAAAGTGGAGCAAATATACATGCCAACAGTATAATCATAAATACTACTAGGCCAATTGTTGTAAGCTTATTAGAAAATAATTTTTTTAACGATCTATTTTTAACTTCTTTGTATGTTTTGTTTTCTTCTCTTTCTTTTATTTTATCAAACTTCTTATATAATCTCTTTTTAGGTGATAAAATATCCATATGGTACCCCCTATCCTTCAAGCTTAACTCTAGGATCTAAAATAGCTGTTAGTATATCAACTAATGTACTTGCTATTAAGACCATGGCTACAAACATAAGCGCAACTATCATTACAAGATTGTAGTTTGCAGACCTTATGGCTGTATTAAATACATTTCCTACTCCTGGCCATTGGAATATAGATTCTATAACTACTGATCCAGCTATAAGTGTAGGTAATCTAAATCCAACTAGTACTATAACTGGAGTTAAAGAAACTCTAAATCCATGTACTAAATTTACTCTCCATTCAGGTATTCCTTTACTTCTTGCAGTTCTTATATATTCTTTATTCATTGTATTTAACATACTAGTTCTTGCATATCTCATAACCCCTGCTGTAAGTGATAAGCCTAATACTAAAGATGGTAGAATTAAGTATTCTATTCTATCCATAAATCCTACAACTCCAGGTGCGGTTCTTCCACCAACTGGTAGCCAACCTAGATTTAATGCAAATATTAATATTGCAACCATACCAAAGAAAAATTGTGGTATAGATACACCTATCATACCTGCTACAGTTAAAACATTATCTTCTATAGATCCACGTTTAATTGCACCTATAACACCTAGTATACTACCTAATATAGTTGATATTATTAAAGCTGCTCCTGATAATTCTAGTGTTGCTGGTAATGACTCTTTTATAATGTCTATTACTGGTACACCACTTGTTGAGCTATATCCAAAGTTTCCTTGTAATATTTGACCTAGCCATTTAAAATATCTAACTATAAATCCATCATTTAGCCCATATGCTTCTCTAAGTGCATTTATTTGATCTGCTGAAAGTCTAGCTAAAGCTTCTGGGTCCATTAAGTGTGATACTGGATCTCCAGGTGTTAAATCTAGTAAGAAATATATAATAAAAGTAATTATAAATAACATTGGAATCATTCCAAGTATTTTCTTCATAGTATATTTAAACATAGTCGCCTCCTTAAAATAAAAGGGTTGTATAACTCTCGTTATACCACCCTTAGTTTATTACTCAGCTAATGTCCACTTATGTACATCCCACTTGTAATTAAATTGTGGATTACCTAATTTTTCAGGCATGTTTTGAACCTTATCACTTGTTATAACGTAGATTGGTTGATAGTATAAAGGAATTACAAATAATTCTTCATTTTCATATTTTTGTAAGTTATGGAATGCTTCTCTTTGCTCTTTTGCATCAATAGTTGCATTTGTTGCTTCTATTAATTTATCTAATTCTTCACTTCCTGGTGTATGTGAGTTTAAAGCAGCACCTGTTTGATATCTATCATAGTATTCATGCATAGATAATGCAGCTGTAGCTCCATAACATAAGTCAAAATCAACTGCTGATGGTCCATTTACAGGATCTTCAGGTAGTGACCATAGTAATGTAGCTAAATCACCTTCAACAAGTCTAAACTTCATTTTTATACCAACTTGAGATAAATAGTTTTGAATTATAGACATTAAGTCAACTGTTTGTTGATCATCATAATAATAAACTACGTCTAACTCTGTATTTGGATCCCAGTTAGCTTCTTTTAATAAAGCTTTTGCTTTTTCTGGATCGTAATCATAATTGTTTAATCCATCAACTTTATCTACACCATTTGGAGTTAAGCTATTTGCTTTTTCTGCTGATCCATCAAATATACCTTCAAGTATTTTATCCATATCTAAAGCATACATTATAGCTTGACGAACTCTCTTATCTGCTAATGGTGCTTCTGATCCATCAGCTTTTTTAAATTTATTTGCAAAGAATAATCTTGTATATCTAACATCAACTTTATCTACATTAATTCCTTCTACTCCTTCAAGAGCTTTTACATCTGCTATATTCTTTGTATAAGCATAGTCAAGTAATCCACCTTTTGCATTTGTAACTAAGTTTGGATCACTATCTCCTGCACTTGGATTTAAGTGCATTTTATATGAAGGTGTTCCATCCCAATACTTATCAAATCCAGCTAAAGTAGTGTAATTGCCCATCTTAACTTCTTCAACTTTAAATGGTCCTGATCCTATAGGATTTCTAAAGAATTCTGATTGTTGGAAAGTAACAGGATCAACATCCTTTAAGTGCTTTTTAGGTAATGGTGAAAATTGTGTAAATGTAAGTAATGCATCTGGAGCTAACTTTTCAAATTTAAGCTCTATTTTATTACCATCTATAACAATCCCTGATATTTCATCTGCTTTACCATCTAAGTAAGCAGTTGCTCCTTCTAGTGATTTAAATGTATTTGCAAAAACATTATTAAGTACAGTTGTTTTTAAACTATATTCTATACTCCATTTTATATCTTCTGCTGTTATTGGTTCTCCATCGTGCCAGAAAATGTTTTCCCTAAGCTCAAATGTAAGATTCTTACCATCTTCTGACATATTATAAGTTTTTGCTAATTGTCCTTCCCCTGAAATAGGATCTAGATTTTCATCAGCATAAATCAATCTGTCATATAATACCTTGTTGTAAACAAAGCTACCTGGGTTAAGCCATGGTGCTTCGAAGAATTCTTCAGGTCCTCCATTACTATAAAGAGTATTTGCCTGAGCTGCTTGTTTACTAGGAGTCTCCCCTTCTCCTCCTGAACCACTGTCAGTACTTGAACAAGCTACTAAGTTTAATGCTAGTAAAGATGTAATACATAAACTTACTACTTTTTTGAACTTCATAACCTCATCCCTTCTTTTTTATTTTATTAAGGTATAAAATACCCAGTAAAACAAATTAAATTATTATATCACTTTCATCATACTTAAATAGTGCATTTAAAGTATTTAACTTAGTTTTATAGTAACATTCATTATCTATGAAATATGTATATAATACATCTATCATTACTAAAATTGGAAATTGTGGTGATATACAATCTCCTGCTTCTAAATCTTTTATAGTTGGGATTAATATAATTTCGTCGCAAAAACTAGCTAGGTGATATGATCTGTTTGACGTTAACATTATAACTTTAGCCCCATTTGACTTTGCTATACTTATTCCTTGAAGTATTTCTTTTGTTGTTCCACTTAAAGATATAGCAATTATAACACTTTCCTCATTAGCTAAAGATGCTAGCATTTTTATCCTATGAGAATCAGACACAGCTTCTATATTTAAACCTAATCTCATAAACCTTAAGTGTACTTCTTCTGCTGCTATTCCTGAACTACCCATTCCAAAAACACAAACCTTTTTAGATTTTGTTAGAAAATGAGCAATTTTTTTCATTTGATCTTTATTTATTATTTTATGACAGTTATCTAATAAGTCTTGATATGTATTAATTACTAAATTTGAAATTTCTTCCTTATTATATTTGCTAATATTTTTCTCATATTCAAATATAAATTCTCTAAAACCTTTATACCCACATTTCTTTGCAAACCTAGATAAAGAAGCTTCTGACACAAATAAACTTTCTGCTACATTTTTAGATGAAAGATTTTTTAATTCTTTATTATTTATAAAAAATTCAGCTATGGTTTTTTCTACATTAGTAAATGTATCATATCTTAACTTTAAATTTTTCAAAATAGAGTTTTCTGAATATTCCACATAACCCATCCCCTTTTGATTAGTTAAGTTATGAAAATATATAATTTTTATATATTATATATCCCACTGTCTTTATATTAGTAATTGTAACTATATTTATTATTTATATCAACAATTTTGAAAGTTTTTGAAAACATTTTCATGTTTTTTGCAAATTTTTTTATTTTTTTGTTAGCTTTAGAACTTTTTTTATAAAATCTTCGAAAGTACTTTCATTAAAATTTCTTTTTGTATACAATGTATTATTATATTTTACATTTTATTATTCTTTCTTTTTATAAGTTATAATTTCTATATAATAAAAAAAGCCATTAAATTTAAATAATTTAATAGCCTACTATCTATATTATAATTATATTTCATTGTATTTATAAAATAAATTTCATATAATCTTACTTATATTTAAGTAAGATTATATGAATATATATCAGAAAATTCTATATTACACTTTTCAATTTGTGTGCTCTTTGGAATATTTCTATCTAAAATAGATTTAGAATAATCTTGTATTACTTTGTTTGGTAGCTCAAAAATAAACTCAGATCCTACTCCCAATTCACTACTTACATATATTCTTCCATCTAAAAGTTCTACTAATGATTTTACTAGTGATAATCCAATTCCACTACCTTCACATTTTCTATTTAAATTATTATCTATTCTCTTAAATCTATCAAAAATTATATCTAATTTATCACTAGACATACCAACTCCATCATCTTTTACTGATATCTTAACTATATCATCCTCTATTTTTAGCCCTACATATATATTTCCTGATTTATCCGTATATTTAATAGCATTAGATAATAAATTCAATACTATTCTTTCTATTTTATCTGGATCACAAGCAATAATTTTTTCTTCACAATTAGTATCAAATATAAGATTTATACCCTTATCTTTAGTATATTGTGCTACAGATAATGTTATATTTTCTATAATTTCTACTATATTATAATTTCCAAGTTGTAGTTGATAATATCCTGAATCAATGCAAGTAATGTCGATAAGATTATTTACTAATCTTAATAATCTATATGCATTTTGCTTTATGTAATTTATATGAGATTCTAAATTTAGACTTTCATCCCAATGTATCTTATTTTGATCTACATTTCTTTTCATTAGCTGCATAGTTCCTAATATTATATTAATAGGAGTTCTAAACTCATGTGATATATTAGCAAAAAATTCATTCTTTAAACTTTCTAGTTGCATTGCTTCTTCTAAAATTTTACGCTGCTCTTCTTCTTCTTTTTGTTTACTTATATCTTTTGCTGTAATCATAAATGTATCTTCACATCTTAAGACTTTATAATTTAATTCTACCCATATATAACTACCATCTTTACACAATAGCTTACATACTGTAGATCCTTCATCATTATTTAGACTTCTTTTAGTATCTATATAAGTATCTTTATTATCATAATGGATTATATCTAGTATATTCATTGATAATAACTCATCTTTACTCCAGCCTAAACTATCTTGCCAATTATTATTTATATGAGTTATTTTGCCATCTATACTCCCTCTAGCAATAAGGTCAACTGATATATCTAAGAATAACTCTAGCTCACTTTCTATTTTTCTACGTTTATTAAACTCTTCTTGCAAATCTTTAGATAAAGATCTACTTTTTATCATAGTCGCAATATTTCTTGATATAGTCTTTAGATAATCTGATTTATTGAACTTTGGAGTATTCCCTTTTAAATAGGTAATCACTAAAAATCCAATAATTTCATCATTAAATTCTATATTATATATCCCTATATTTTCTATGTTATTTTTACTCATATGTACTTTTAATAATTTATTATCGATGCTATTTATATTGTGAATACCTTCTAAGTTGCTGCTTAACTTATGAAGTTCTTCTATATTAATTTTAATCAATGCTTCATTTACTTTATTCTTCTTACTTGCACCTACGCTTATACTCATATCCAAATAAGACTTTTCTTTATCTAGTAAAATTACCGATACTCCATCACATCCAAAATATTTTAATATATTCTCACCAGTATTACTTAATATATCATTAATATTATTTTTAGTATTATTACTCATAAGTATATTATTCAAATTATTTAGATATGTATTGCTAATATCTACTTCATTTGACATCTTCTTCTGTAGGGTAATATCTTTTGTAAATCCTAAAACATACTCTACTTCATTATTAGAGTTAAAAATAGGTGCCTTGTATACCTCTACCCATAAATCCGAACCATTTTTTTCTTTAGAGTAACTTTCTGTTAACTGATACTTTTTAGTTTCTATTACTTCTCTATCCATCTTTGTAAAAGAATCACTATTATCTTTACTCCAATATACATTTGTTTTTTTGCCTAAAATATTTATTCTAGTGTCATTTAATTCCTTTGCATAAGATTCATTAATATACAAGTATTGTCCCTCTGTATTTTTTAACCAACAATTAAAAGGCATGTTATCTAACATTTTTTCTAAGTCTTCTCTTGTATATGTTTTTTCACAAAAGTCCTTTAGAATTACCATTATAGATTTTTCCGATTTGAAATTATCCACTAGTATTTTTCCAAAGAAGTGTAATTCTGTTTTTGTTTTAGAATACAGCACTAATTCTATATCTTTAGTAAAATTGTTAGATTCTTCTGTAGCATCTATATATTCTTGTAAATTGTTATTTCCATTGTGTGTAATCTTATCAAACCTTAAATTAATAATCTCATCTATACTGTATTCAAGTTTTTCTAATAGTTTTTTATTGCAAAATTTTATATTCCCATATGTATCTAAAATTAATATATAATTATCTACTATTTCTAATACTTTTTCCATCTTTCCCCCTGTATAAGATTCTATTAAATATATGTTTAAAGCATTTTTATATAAATTTTATTATCTTTATACCCTTATTAGTTCATTCAACCATAAAATAAAATAGAGTAGTTTCTAAAATCAAATTAGAAATTACTCTATTTTTATTCTAAACTCAATTCTCTATCATTCAATATCTTTATATTAATTGTATCATAATTTTCTTCAATATATTACATATTTTATCTATTTTTTATTTAGTATTTCATAAAATATATAAAATTATTGTATTATAACCTTATATATCAAGTTCCACAGTATGTTCTATATTTACAATTTGATGGCTTTGGTAATTTTGAATATTCTTCTTGATCTTGTGAGTGCTCATAAGGTTTTGATAATATATTTAAAAATTTTTTCATTGGATCAAAATCACCTTTATCTGCCGCTTCTAAAACCTCTTCTACTCTATGATTCCTTGGTATAACTGATGGATTAGAGTTTTTCATAAGTTCATGGACTAATTCACTTGACTGAACTTGTCTTTTTAATCTTTCCTGCCATAACTTATACCAATTTATAAATTCTGTACTGCTAAACATACCTTCATTTTTATTTTTACTAAAAGTTAATGCTATAAATGTATTTGTATAATCCTCATTGTACTTTTCCATCATACTTAATAAATCTTCTATTATAGCTTTATCTTGTGCTTCTTCATTAAATATTCCAAGCTTTGATCTCATTATAGACATCCAATTTGTATAATATATATCATAAAAATTAGATATTGCGTCTTGAGCTATTTCTATAGCTTTTTCTTGATTTTCGTGTAATATAGGAAGTAACGCTTCTGCAAATCTACATAAATTCCATTCTGTAATAATTGGTTGATTTTTATATGCATAACGACCTCTTGTATCAATAGAACTAAATACTGTATTTGGATCGTAATTATCCATAAATGCACATGGACCATAGTCTATTGTCTCTCCACTAATGGTCATATTATCTGTATTCATAACTCCATGTATAAATCCTACAGATTGCCATTTTGCTACTAAGCTTGCTTGAACCCTTATTACTTCTTTTAAGAAATTAATATACTTATTTTCATCATCACTTATATTAGGATAATGTCTATTTATACAGTAATCAGCTAAACTTTTTAATTGATCTATATCTCCAAAACTAGATATATATTGGAATGTTCCAAATCTAATATGACTTGAAGCTACACGTGTCAGTATAGCTCCTTTTTTTATACCATCACGAATTACTGCTTCTCCTGTTTCAACCACAGCTAAACTTCTTGTTGTTGGTATTTTAAGATTATACATAGCCTCGCTTATAATGTATTCTCTAAGCATAGGACCTAGTACAGCTCTTCCATCTCCACCTCTAGAATAAGGAGTTCTTCCTGATCCTTTTAATTGAATATCATATCTTTCTTTAGAAGGGTTTATTTGCTCACCTATTAATAGTGCTCTTCCATCTCCTAAAATTGTAAAATGTCCAAACTGATGTCCTCCATAAGCTTGTGCTATATATGCTCCATTTTCTGCATATTTATTACCAGAAAGTATAGATACTCCTTCAGGAGTTTTAAGATTTTCGCTATTTAATCCTAATGATTTTGCTAATTCATCATTTAATATAACTAATTTCGGAGAACGTACTGGATCTAATTTAATTTTGCTAAAAAATAACTTAGGAAAATTAACATAGGTATTATCAAAGTTCCATCCAAATTTAATATTATCTTTAATATTAGTCATTTTTCCTCCTCAATAATTTTATTTATTATTATTTTTTAATTTTATTAAATTTATATACCCATATTATTGTTTTGGAATAATTTGATTTTTTATTTTATTAATCACCTACTAGTTATTTATACATAATTTTATATAATAATAGCCGTATCACATACTTGTAATACGGCTATTATAAAAGTAATTATTTACTTATCATATATTTTTTCCAGTCTCCATGAGGAATATATACAGAACCTTCTTCAAAATGCTCATCTTTATCTTTGTTATAGAAATAAACAAAGCATTTTTCCTTTTCATTAGTTTCAAGATTCTCAACCTCTAGAATAACTTTATGGTATTCATTTTCAGGATTATTTTCACTTATAAATCCTTCCATCTCATCCATGGCTTTCATAGTATCTTCGTATTGGCCTTCATCTATAACTATTATTTCTCCAAATACTTCATCTTCTCCATGTGTTATGGCTGGATATCCTTTATAAGGCATATGGTATAACCTCATATTAGTAAGTTTTGCATCTATATTTTTTGATACTTTTCCTAATAGATACTTATCATAATTGAAAAATCCTTCTCTTAAGCTTCCATAAACAAAAAGATTTATATTCTTCATTAGCAAATTTCGCCACCTATCGTCTTAATGTCCTCAGTGTATAAAGTACATGCTTCTATAGCAAGTTCTAATCCTTTAATTATCTCTTCTAATGACATATATGGTGTATTTTTCTTATCCATGACTTGAGATGTCATATATGGTATGTGTATAAATCCACCCTTTATGTTAGGATATTTCTTATCTATCATATATAGTATTCCATACATTACATGATTACATACAAATGTTCCAGCTGTATTTGATAATGTAGCAGGTATATTATTATCATTCATATGCTTTACCATAGCTTTTACTGGTAAGTTTGAAAAATATGCTGGTTGACCATCAGATTTTATTATTTCGTCTGTTGGTTGATTACCTTCGTTATCTTTTATTCTAAAATCATCTATATTTATAGCAACTCTTTCTGGAGTTATATCAAATCTTCCTCCTGCTTGACCTACAGATATTACTATATCAGGCTTATGAGTTTCTATAGCACTCTCTATTGCTTGAACCGATTTAGTTTGAACTGTAGGTATAGTTATTTTTATAATCTCAGCTCCATTAATGTTGTCTTTTACCATTTTAACTGCTTCTTCAGCTGGATTTACTGGTTCTCCTCCAAATGGATCAAATCCTGTTAATAATATCTTCATGACATTTCCTCCTAAAAGTTTATAACTAAATTTCTATTAAAATCCTAAAGTGTACATTAAGAATATATGAACTATTAATAAGATTACTGCAAAAGTTGCTTGTGCTTTTATTACTGCGTTCTTATCTTTTAGTTCTAGTAATGCTGCAGGCAATACGTTAAAGTTTGCAGCCATTGGTGTTAATAATGTTCCACAATATCCTGCAGTTAATGCTAGCATTGAACAAACTACTGGATCTCCACCTTGAGCAAATACAAATGGAACACCTACACCTACAGTTATTACTGAGAATGCAGCAAATGCATTACCCATTATTGCTGTAAATATTGCCATACCTAAACAGTAAGCTATAACCCCTACTAATATATTTCCACTTGGTATAACACTTGATATTATAGAAGATATTTTATCTCCTACTCCAGCAGCTGTAAATAATACACCTAATGAAGCTAGTAATTGAGGTAATATAGTAAATGATCCCATTGATTGATACATTCTATTACTATCTTCTAAGAATTCTTTTGGTTTTGCTTTTGTTATTATAAATGTTATTACTAAAGTAACTGTAGCTGATATACCTATAGCTACTGTTCCAGGGAATGAAGTAAATGATGCTATAAGCATTGCTATTATAGCTATTGATAACGATGGTATAAATATCTTTAAACCAAGTTTTTCAGCCTTTAAGTTAGCAAAAGTTTCATCTAATTGTTTTAAAGTTCCTATGTTTATTTGCTTAGTTGCTGATAAAAGTGCTATTACTACTACAAGTAAACCTACTATCGAACTTGGTATATAATCTCCAAACATAAATATTGCAGATAATATTCCCCAAAATACTGCTGTACCTATTCTAGTTTTATGATTTTTATCTTTTAAGGTAAATACCATGGTAACTCCCATGTATAATCCTATCATCATGTAGAATATCTGTAATAATGTATTTGAAAGTTGTGTCATGTCCATTATGCTGCACCTCCTACATTATTTCTATTTTCATATTTTTTCTTTAATTTTCTATCTAATGATATATTTTGACTTACCCACAATACTAAAGCTATTATAGCTACTGGTATTGCTACTTTTGATAATTGAAGTGTATCTACTTTTATTCCTAAGCCTTCTAGTGTAGATGCAACTAAAAGTACACCTGAATTAGCCATAAATACATTTTGTGCACAGAAATTTCCGATATTATCTGATGCAGCTGAGTAAGCTTTTATTTTATCTAAATCCTTTTCATCTAGTTCACCATATTTTGCAATTGCTGCACCTTCTGCCATTGGACTTACTAAAGGTCTAACAAATTGAGGATGACCACCTAGTGTAACCCCCATTCCTATAGTTACTTCTCTTATAAAAGTATATCCACTTAATAATATTCCTGTAGATAATCCTTTTGCCTTTTTTATAAGCATTATTGCTTTAGCTTTTAACCCATATCTCTCACATAAACCTATAATAGGAACTGTAAGCATGAATAGACAAGTTGTTCTGTTTGTTATAAATGCGTCTCCTAAAGTTGTTAGTATCTCCATTATATTCATGTCAGCTACTAACCCAGTTGTAATTCCAGCTGCTACTACTACAGCTATAGTGTCTAATTTTAATGCAAATCCGACGATTATAATTAATATTCCTACTAACTCCATGTTGTCATCTCCATTTCTTGATTGTTTTATCCAAATTAGTTAGTTTAGTTAATTATATAACGGTATAGTCGAGATGTAAATATTTTTCGACATTATTTCGCAAATTATTCTGAAAATACAAAATAAATAAACTATTCACTTAATTGCAAATAACATAGTAATTTATATATATTTTAATCTAAATTATATTTTTATAAATATAGTAAATAAATAATAGATAAAGCTCTATATATACTTTTTAATTTTAAAATCCTACTTGAGATATTTACTTTTAGTTGACATTGTCACCTTAAATATATTAGGCTCTTGCTTCTATATTCTCTATACCACTATAAGCATCTTGTATTTCATTAATACTCTCTATTATCATTCTTATATGGTAGTTATAAACAGGACTTATATTGTCCTTTATTTCTACTTTTTCATCTAATTCATCATATAAATCTTTACTTTTAATATAATTTTCTTTATTTAAGTAACATTTATCTTTCATATGTTCTAATACTTGAAGATGTAAATATATCTGCTTACACTTAGCTATTGTTTTATTTATTGATTCATTGTCAATTTCATCATTACTATACTCTAATTCATCTAAAAAGTTTTTATATAGTTCTTCTAATTTTGTAATTTCATCTTTTAATAAAGATATATCTACGTTGTTACCTTTTTCTATTTCTCTTTTTAATAACTTGATAGATGTATTTTCTATCACCTTTATTTCGTTATATATACTTTCTAAATAGTTCGGTCTATATATGAAGTAATTTACTCCAACACCTATAATAACTCCTATTGATGTATCTACTATTCTATGAATAGAATAATAAACAGGATTTGTAGAATCAACTCCTAATAATATAGAACAACAAACTACACATGCAATAGTTATGGATTTATTTATTTTTAAAATATTACAAACATATATTGTTGTAATAACAGCTAAACAAGATAATATAGGATCTCCAGGCCTTATTAATACAAATAAAAAACCTATAACACCTCCAATAAATGTACCTTTTAATCTATTTATACCTACAATAAGAGACCCCTTAACTGTGGTTTGCATACATACAATGCAAGCTATAGCTGCGAACAAAGTCTTATCTAATATGTTTAAATATCCAACTAACGCACATAACATTACACCTATACCTGTCTTTATGTTTCTCATTCCAGGTTTCTGTAAATACAACGTACACACCTCCTAATATTAATAACTCTATTATAATCTAAATTTTTAATGTTAGAAATAGTATTATATTTATATTGTTAAATTTAAAAACTTATTAAGATTTTAGCTTTCTCTAGCTTAATGATTTTCCACTATATAAATAAAAGATACTAAATAATTATTTAGTACCTCTTATTCTTAATTTATGTTAACTATTAAATTTGCTCTTATATATTATGATTTTCTATTATATTTTATGATTTTCTATTATATTTTTAGATTTAAATAAAAAACACCGTATAATCAATATTTTATCAGAAAATTCAGTAAAAATATAGACTTTTATTGCAAACATTTTCCATATATAATTAAATCATAAATAAAATTTTAAAAGAAAGAAGTGTTGCCTATGAAGAAAATATTACTTTTGATAGCTACCCTATTTAGTGGTTTTTTAATATTTACCTTCTTTAAAAAAAATGAGATTATTGAATAATCTTTATCAATTTAAAATGAAGACAGTATAAAGAGTATAACAAACTAAATTTATTGGAGGTTTAGAATTATGAATATAACTATAGTTTCAAAACAATTAAAATTAACAGATGCAATAAAAGAAAAAATAGAAAATAAGTTTAGCAAGTTAGAAAAATACTTAAATGAAGATACTGATATTAATGTAAAGTTAGATGTAAAAAGAAAAAATCAAAAGATAGAAGTTACAATATTCACTAAAGGTGGGACTATACTTAGAGCTGAAAATTCTACAGAAGATTTATATGCTTCTATAGACTTAGTTTATGATAAACTATATAGCCAAATAAGAAAGCTAAAAACTCAGCTATCTAAGAAAAATAAATCTAATGCTAGTATAAGATTTGATAATATCGAAGACTATATTTCACCTGAAGATGAACATGAAAATAAAATAAAAAAGGTTAAGAAATTTAATATAAATAAACCTATGACTCCTGAGGATGCAATTATTCAGATGGATTTACTGAGTCATAACTTCTTTGTATTCAGAGATTCTGACACTGAAGAGATAAATATTGTTTATAAAAGACATGATGGCTATGGATTAATAGAACAAATATAATCTTATGTGTGTGTAATTACTAAAAATCGATACTTTCTATAGTATCGATTTTTTATTTACATTCCTATATAATGTATTTTATTGTTTCTTTATCCATTGCTCCTAGAACATATAAGCTTTTATGTAATTTCAATTAGAAAAATTTGAATTTATGAAATTCAATTTTTCTAATTGAATGTTTAGCTTTAAAGAATTATTATATAATTTTCAATATTGCGTTTGATTCAATTAAATATACTATTGTAAATTACTCATATATATCAATACAAAATAAATTAATTTTTTATAAAATTGATTTAGTCAATTATTTTCAAATTTTCCCTATTGTTTTATCTGTCGAAAAATGTTATTATTTGCATCTAATAACTTTTTATAAGTTTATTAAAGTCTAAAGTATAATTCGAAGTAATATTTACTTTTAATTCTTTAAATTATACTAAAAATTAACAGTAAAGAAGGTATTCATTATGGAAAACGCAAAAAGTAAAAGTACATTTTTTTATGGTTGGTTAATAGTTGTAGGTTGTATGCTTATTCAAGCTGTACCATATTCATTAGCTGCTAATATCCAACCTGCATTTACAAACTATGTAACTTCGGGAGAAGGTTTTACTTATACTCAATTTTCATTAATATTTACTATTGGTACTATTGTATCTGCTATATGCTCTCCTTTTATAGGAAAGCTATATTCTCATCCTAAAGCAAACATAAAATTACTTTATGTACTTGGTGTAGTTTTAGTTGGTGGAGCATTTTCAGCTATGTCTTTAGCTGGAGGTAATATATTTGCTTACTACGCATTATCTATATTAGTACAAATAGGTTCTGCAATAATATCTGCTATAGGTGTTCCTACACTTATAAATAGCTGGTTCGTAGAAAACAAAGGTATAGCAATGGGACTTGCATTCTCTGGTGGAGGACTTGGAAATATGGTTCTTCAACAATTTGCAGGAAAATGGCTATCTAATCCAGCAATAGGTTACAAAGGTGCTTACCTTAGATTTGGTTTATTAGCTATAATAGTAGCTTTACCTATAGCATTATTTATAATGAGATTACCAAAATCAAAAGCTGAATTAGAATTAAATAAGCCTAAAAAAGCTAAAAATAAGTCAAATGAAAACTCAAACTGGGGATATACATTTGCAGAAGTAAGTAAAATTAAGTATTTCTGGATATTCGCAATATCATTTATTTTTGTTGGTCTATATGTTGGTGGAATGGCATTACAATTTATCCCATACTTACAAACACTAGAGCAAAAAGAAATATTCACTTTAGGTTCAGCATTAGTAGCATCTTTATTTGGTTTAATTTCAGTATTTGGAAACCTATGTGGTGGTGTTTTATTCGATAAACTTGGTATAACAAAATCTCTTGTGTTAGCAGGATTACTGGTAATCACTGGTGGATTATCTTTAATATTTGTAGGTCAAATAAATATGCTTGGTTTTGTATTTTCTATTTGTTTAGGTATATCTATGTATTCATATATAATAGGACCATCTTATATGACTGGGGCTTTATTCGGTAATAAAGAATTCGGTACTATATTAGGTATTGTTCAAATATTCTTTGCTGCTGGATTTGGAGCAGGATCTACTTTATTTGGAGTAATCGTTGATAAATCTGGATTTACTGCTGGATGGATATCTACAATAGTATACGCTGTAGTAGCTTATTCTGGTCTATTATACTCTACTAGTTCAATAATAAAAATGAACAAAGAGCAAAATGTTTTTGAAACTAAAAAAATAGTATAAATATAAAAACATAAATCAATATTTATAATAAATAAAAAGATGTCTTAAAATGATTTTTTATCATTAAATAGACATCTTTTTATTTTTATTTATAATTATTATTTTACTAATTTTAAATTTTTAAGCTACACATTCTGTTTCTATTTTCTTATGAGATTTAACTTCTCTATTTATTAATATAAATGTCACTATAAATGATATTACGTCAGCTATTGGTTGAGCAAACCAAACACCATTTAGTCCAAAAATTCTTGGTAATATAAGCATCATAGGTACTAATAATATTACCTGTCTAAGTAAACTTAAAAACATTGCTTGCTTAGCTTTACCAATTGATTGAATATAGTTAGAACCAATTATAGACATACCTATTAAAGGCATCATACATAAGTACTTTCTAACTCCATCAACTGATATTCTTACAAGTTCAGCATCACTGTTAAACATGCTTACTATTGGCCCTGGTACAAATTGAACGACTAACCAACTTATAAATAGACCTATTGTTGCTGCTGAAACGCATATTTTAAGAGTTTTTTCAGCTCTATCATATCTTTTACATCCATAGTTAAATCCAACTATAGGTTGTGCTCCTTGACTTATTCCTATTATAGGCATACTTAGTAACGTTACTATAGAGTTTACAGTAGCCATAGCACCTATAGCTAAATCTCCACCATAAGTTCTAAGGGCATTATTACTTATTATTTGAACACAACTTGCTGCTATTTGCATAGCAAATGGAGCTACTCCAATCGAGAATATTATAGCTATTAATGATTTATCTAATTTTAAATTAGCTTTATCAAATCTTAAATTAGACTTTCCTCTTAAGTAATAAGATAGTCCCCAAGCAGCTGTTACAAATTGTGATATAACAGTAGCAATAGCTGCTCCTTGTATTCCCATATTAAATCCAAATATAAATACTGCATCTAAAACTATATTTGTCACACACCCTACAATCATTATTATTGCTGAAAGTTTAGGGTTTCCGTCTCCTCTAATAATATGATTAAATGCAAATCCCATTAAGTTAAATACACTTCCTAATAATATTATATTTATATATGCTTTTGCATAATATAAACTATCTTTACTTGCTCCAAATGATGTTAATATTTGGTCTTCAAATATAATTCCTAATGTTGTTATCATTAATCCAACTATTATTGCTAATGTGATTGCATTACCTATAAGCTTTTCTGCCTCTTCTCTTTTTCCTTGACCTAATTTAATAGATATATTAGTTGCTGTTCCTACTCCTATTAAAAGACCAAATGCTAATATTATAGTCATTATCGGCATAGTAACTCCTAAACCAGTTATTGCAAGTGGCCCAACTCCTGGTATATTTCCTATGAATATTCTATCTACTACATTGTATAATCCATTTACCATCATACCTATTATTGCTGGTAATGAATATTTTAGTAGTAATTTTCCTATAGGTTCTGTTCCTAAAATTTGTTGATTATTACCCATATATGTCCTCCTATTGTTTATTTTATAATCTAAGTTGCATAAACAACTATATTTTTAAAGTTTTGCAAATTGCACAAGAATTATTATATTATTATTTAGTTGTATTTACAACTTTTTTTATAATATTTTTATTATTATAATTAATGATTGTTTATTAATATGTATTTCTTATAATCGGAATATAATTAAATAAAACCATATTAATTATTTAATTAATATGGCTTTATTATTTAAATATCTACTACTTAATAATAAGTTATAACTCCACATGCCCATCTAGATCCTGCATTTCCAGCAGGTTGTGAAGTAAAATCATCATATTTTTCATGAAGTATAAAGGACTTACCTATAACCTCATCTACAGTAAATCTATTTGTAAATACAGATAAGATTCCTATTCCATTTGCAGATAGTATTGGTGGTAAATCTCCTGCATGCATAGGATGTTCTGCATTAGTTGGATTGTAGTGAGATTTAGCATTAGTAAATGGATCATTTTTATTTCCTACAGTACAATCTCCTATTTCATGAATATGGAGTCCATGAAATGAACTAGTTTGATTATTTGTATTTGGTATTCCTGTTATATATGCTTTTACATATACTCCATCTTCTAATTGATATAAATAAATAGTTCCTTTAATACAAGATGCCAAAGGCCCTCCCTTTATTTGAGCATATGCATTTGGTTTGGATGGATTATACATAGAAAATATTTTTTGAATATCATACTCTGGACAAGTTTTATCCATGATATACCTCCTTATAATAAGCTTTCAATGCTCTATATTTTATGTTCTTTAATTAAAGAATGTTAATATTTTAAAATGAATTTTATTTTTATATTCTATGTAATCTATAATAAAAAAGATATTAGCAAATAACTAATATCTTTTAAGAAACTTTTATATTACATATTTGTATACAGCAAAGAAGTGACAAAGGCTACCTAATAATATGAAAATATGAAATATTTCATGGAAACCTAATTTTTTAAATTTAAGCGCTTCAGGCTTGATTCCATATATTATTGCTCCTATAGTGTAGAAAATCCCTCCTAATACTAATAAGAATACACCTTCTAATGGTATAGAGTTTGAAAGTGGCTTTATTAAAAATACAGATATCCATCCCATACCTATGTAAATACATGTAGATATCCATCTAGGACATTTAAACCATATCATTTTAAATAATATTCCACATATAGCTATGGTAGCTACTATGATAAATGATATCCATCCTGTTACCCCTTTTAATCCAATCAAACAAAAAGGAGTATAAGAACCTGCTATAAGAACAAAAATCATAGAATGATCTATTCTTCTTAAAAACGAAATTACCTTTTCCGATGCTACCACTAAATGATATGTAGCTGATGCACTATAAAGAAGTATTAAACTAATACCAAATATAATAACTGCAGATATATCTACAATAGAAGGGTTAGTTAGCGTAGTCTTTATAACTAAAGCTAATAATCCAAAAAAAGAAAGAATTGCACCACCTAAATGTGTAAATCCATTTATAGGTTCTCTAGTATATCTCCCCATAAATACCTCCTATTAAACTATTATTTCTTCATGTTCAGTTAATTAATAAATTCTACTAAATATTCTAAATAATTATATTCTTACTAAGCATACATATAAAAAATATTATTTTATATAAAGACTAAATATCCAGTCGGTCATCCGACTGATTATGTTTTATATTGTATCTTGATTTAATACAAAAGTCAACAAAGTAATATTTAATTCATAAAAGATAAAAAGAGTAGCTTAAAACCATAAATACTTAACTTTAATCTACCCTTTTCATACATTACTTTAATCTAAAATTCAAATATTATTTTTTATTATTAGCTCTTATAGGAGTTCTAAATATTTGCCTCATAAATGCTGTTCTATTAAAAGGAATTAACGGATATAAATAAGATCCTCCAACGATTGTTTTATTAGTAGCTACTAAAATTATAGTTATTATTAATCCTAATATAAATCCCCATATATCAAATATTCCTGTAAGTATTAATATCATTATCCTACATAGTTTAATAGCAAATCCTAATTCTATACTTGTTTGTGCGAAGCTTCCTAAAGAAACCACCGCTATATATAATATTGTTTCTGGTACAAACCATTCTGTTTTAATTGCAAATTCACCAAGTATTAATGCACCTACTACAGATAGTGACATTCCCAGTGAACCGGGTGTATTTAATGATGCTAATTTTAATGCATCTACTGCCCCTTCTAGTAATAAAAATTGTATAATAATTGGAACTGCATATCCTTTTTCTGGTTCTATAAATCTAATCCATGTAGGAAGTATGTCTATATATTCTAGCATTAGCAAGTAAATAGGCGTAAGTATAAGGGTTGTAAGTAAAGTTAAATTTCTTATCAATCTCAAATAATTACCTGTTAATACTGGCTGATAATAATCATCTACCTCTTGCATAAAGTCAAATATAGTAGTTGGTAAAATTATCACATTTGGTGATGTATCAATTATTATAAGTATCTTACCTTCATTTAAATGAGCTGCTGCTGTATCTGGTCTTTGAGTCGTTTTTATTTTTGGAAATGGATTGTACCACTTTGATTTAGTTAATGATTCTACTAAACTTTGCTGACCCATTTCTAAAGCTCTTACATCAATATTTCCTAGCTCTTTTTTATTTTTTCTATTTTACTCTCATCAGCTACACCTTTTATATAACCTATGGATACATCAGTTTTTGACATATTACCTATATTTAACATTTCAAAAATTAAGTTTTCATCTCTAACTCTTCTTCTTACTAATGCTGTATTCATAACTATAGTCTCTACAAATCCATCTTTTGGACCTTTTAGAGTTTGTTCATTTTGTGGTTCTTCAGGTCCTCTTGCTGGATAAGTACGTACATCAAGTAACATACATTCCTCAAATCCATCTATAACTATGGCCATTGGCCCTACTAAAACAGATGTAACTATTTTATCTATATCATCTTCTTTGTCTACTTCTATATGAGCTATGTATTTATTCATAAAGGTATTTATATTTTGAATTGCGTTCATTTCTTCTTTTGGTATATTCATTATAGTATTTAAAATTCGTTCTGTTACATCATCTTTTGCTAATCCATCTATGAAAAATAAGTAGGATTTTTTCCCGCCCACATAAATTTCTCTTGCTATTATATCAAAACTGTCTTTTATTTTTAATTTTGATGCTATAAGTTCATAATTCTTATCAATAGATTTAGATAGCCTCATTTCTAGTATTTTTTCCTTTCTATTAGTATTTCTATATATTATTAACATTTAATTTACTTCTTATTTCTTCTTATAGAAAAATATTTTATTGTTTAAATTAAAAAATGGTAGATATAAAATATTAATTAATATTTTATATCTACCATTTTATTTCATATATTCATGTAGTTTTTATAAAATCGGAGCTTGATTATTCATAGAATATCCATCATCTCTTACATCACTCATATCTAATAGGTTATCTTTCACTTCAACCTTACTTAGCTTCTTAACAGCTCCATAAGGTTCTATTAAAGAAAGTTTATCACCTCTTCCAGAAATAACCCATAGTACCTTATAACCTCTAGGAGCTACCTCTAGCCTAGTTTCTCCTTTACCATCAGTGAAGTACACTAATAAATTAATTTTTTTATTATTAGCATATTTAAAAACTGGGGTAAATTTAGTTCCACCTCTTACTGCTGGTCTGTCTTTTATATCTTTTACAGATTTAACTTTATATGTTCTCTTTATTTCATTATCACATTCTATAATAGTTATTTCGTGATTATAATTTTTAACTATATTAAGAACTTCTTTGATTGCTTGCTTAAATTCTTCATCACTAATACTTCCACTTGTATCAATTGCTACAGCTATTTCTGCTTTGTGACTTCTAAGCTCTCCTCTTAGATCTAATCTATTTGGCTGTCTTCTATTTCTTCTTGTTATAGTTTTCTTTTTATTACTTTCAACTGTTCCCATTAATCTTCTAAGATATAAATTCCATGGAAGTTCACCTTTGCTATTTTTAAGTGAGTTTATCATATCTTCTAAATATGCTGGAACTTTACCTTTTTGAGAATTATTAATGAACTTTTCTGTAAACTCTTTAATGGTTTGTTCATCTATATCATCAGAATCTTCCCAAGTCTTGTGAGTATTTTCTGGGTTATAGTCAGTTTCAATATTTTCATTTTGACTATTATCATTTTCCTCGCCATCTTTATCATAATCTTGTAAATCTAATTCTGTTTGAATTTTTTCTACATAATATTCAAAAGGCTCATAAGGTTCTAATTGTAAAGAATAGTTTAAGTTAACCCATTCTAAAGTAGTTGCATATGGTGGTAAGTTATTTAAATATTTATTTACTACTATATCCATTGCCATATTAATCGCTAATGTACTGTATTTGCCTTTTAGCTCTTTTGCTCTTACTAAATGTAGTGATAATATATGAAGAATTTCATGCTTAATTGTAGTTTCCATTTGTCTCATATTAAGGTTTAAGAAAATTATAGGGTTAAAATATATTATATACTTAGCTCCTTTAAAACTAACTGATGTAGGGCTACTTATATCAAATCTTATTTCTCTTCCCATTTGGAATAAGAAATACCCATAAAAATTATCCTTATCTTCCATAAGACTTAAGTTAACTTTATCTACAAGGCTTAAAAACTCACGCTTAAAATCATCGCTTATTTCTATTTGAAATCTTTCATCACCACTATTTACTTTTAAAGTAGCTGCTCTATTAACAATTTCTATTGATTTCTCATAAAGATTTTTTGCTTGTTTTTCAAAGTTATTTTCCATAATTAGCTCCTTATTAAGCTATAAGATTCAAAGTATGCTTCTACGAAATCCTCATTTTCTATAGCTTTTTGATAAACTTTCACATAGCTATTTTTAATGTCTTTCATTATACCTACCATTAAATCTATTGGATATGTTTTTATAAATTCTACAAATCTATTTATTTTATTTTTATAATCAAAATTATCATTTTCAATATTTGATTCTAAAGTTTTTAAAATATTCATTGCCGATAAGTAAAGTCTTGTATGGCTTTCATTTTTCACTCTTTCTATAACTTCTTCGCTTAGAGTTTCCCCACAAAATACATCATTGTAAGATATTAATGGATTAGAATCTGCTTCAACAAAACTTATAAATTCTTCTGCTATAACTTTACCTACATTTCCTTTTATAACATTTAAGAATACAGATCTAGGTATTGAATCTTTTTTCTCTTTATACATTTTATAAGTTTTAGAAACTCTTTCATAACTTCTTGGTGTTGCTCTTACATCGTCTTCATTTATTTTATGAAGATATTCTGGGAATGTAGAAATAAATTCTATAACCTTTTGTTCAATTCCAGCATCTATTGCCCATCTTAACCATTGTGAATAATCAGGTTCCATATTTAACCATACAAATCTATTTTCTTGTGCTGCGTCCATATCTACTACTTGATAGTCAAAATCTGATCCATACTTACTTGATGGATTCATTGCTGCTAATATCTTTACTTCATCATCTAATTTGTATCCATTTATTTCTCTGTTTAATATTAAGTTCATAAGCTCTTGTTGAACTGTGTGTTCACAACGGTTTATCTCATCTATAAATAAAAGAACTGTTCTTCCATTAGCTACTTCTTTATCAATTTCTCTTAATTTATTATGAACTGCATATATAGTAGCTTTCTTTTCTACTTCATTGCCATTAGAATCTACTCCTATGTATGATTCTATAGTTGGAAGACCACCAATTTCTCCTTCTTTAAGTAAGTTTCCATCAATAACAACTAAGCTCCAATTATTCTCTTTAGCAAGTCTCTTTGCTAGAGCTGTTTTTCCGATTCCACTTTCACCAACTACTAAAGGTACTTCTTTAGTAGATAATACTAAGTCAACGCTCTTTAATGTATCTATAAAATTCATTTTACTTTCTCCTATATCATCTTTAATTTTTCATCTACTGCTATTTGTTTTGATTTTTTACTTCCATATTTATAAATAAACATTATTTTGTCTAGGGCCATAATGTCACTATCTCTATCTATAACACTACAATTTATGAAATCTCTAACATACTTTTCTTGAACATCTTCTTTTGATAATGTTTCTTTTAGTAGATCCTTTATCTCTTCAGTAGATATTTCTTTACCTATCTTATTTTCTATATATTTTATTACTAGAATATTTACCTTCATAAATTCTATTATTTTATCCTTGTCTAAATCAGCTATAAAACTAATTGCAGCTTCATCACTTTCTACTGCTATTAGTTGAGCATTAAAACTAGGTGATTTTATATATCTTAATGCATCATAACTTATTTTTACAGCTTCTTCTTGTACACTTTCAAAAGGTTCTTTTATATGCTTTATTGAATCGTAATTTTTTCTTACTGCTAATAATTGTAATTCTTCACTTGGATTCTTTGCATATTGAATAGCCCAGCCTGCTTTATCTATTGCTATTTTAATAACTTTATCTGTTGGATTTTTTATATATTCTAAAATACTCCATCCATCATTTATAGCTTTTATCATCATTTCTTCAGTTGGATTATCTATAAATTTTATTGCTCTAGCATTTTTGTCTATAGCTAATTCTTGCATTTCTATTGTTGGATTTTGTATATATCTTAATACAAGACCATCTTCTTTTATGGCTAATAATTTCATTTCATCTGTAGGATTATTTATAGTTTTTATAATAGAAGGATTTCTTTTTATCATTTCAATAAGTCTTGATTCTTCCATTGCTACCTCCCCTATCTATTATTTTTATTTGTAATAAATTTATAATAATTTCTTATTATATTAATATACTTTTTTTTTGAGTTTAAACAGAATAATTCTACCAATAAATATAGATTTAGTTGAGTTGGGACTTATAATATAATTATATAGTAATAAATATTATATAAACACATAAAAAAAGTATTATCAATTGAAATTTGATAATACTCTTCTAATATTATTTACTTTACATCATCTTACTTTTAATGTAATCTTCTACTTTTTCTCTAGGTATACCTAGCACAATTGAAAATTCATCTTCAAGTAGATTTGTAGCCATTTTCATAAATTTTTCATCTATTTGATTTAACTTTTTCCCATTTTGCATTAATCTAGTTCTTTTATCATCAATATTTATTATTAATTTTAATAAGTCTATACAGTCATGACTTCTTATTAGTGTTTTATAATAATCTTGCAGTACCCTATAATTCATTGTGCTACAATCAACTCTCTCTATTAAAGGAATCTGTTTAATTACTGTCTGAATTTCTTCATATGTTATGATAGGCCTCATAAATACATTAGTATCTATTGGAACAAACATCTTTCCATTGTCATGTACAGGTTTAAGTGTATAATAGTTATTTTTTTTGCTAAATTCAGAAATAGTAAGTTCACTTATGTCTTCTATTTCACATACACCTTCACTTCCATAGATAACGAATTCTCCAACTTTGTACATACTTCATACCTCCATCTTCACTTATATTTTATTATTTTTAAAATAGTACTCAATAGTCTTGATAGGAATATAACTAAAATTTCTATCCTCTTATATATAAAAAAAAGACCCTTTTAGGATCTTTTTGAAACAATATATATTTATTATAATATAGTTATGTTTTCCGCTTGAGGACCTCTAGCACCTTTAACTATATTAAAGCTTACTTTTTGACCTTCTTCTAACGTTTTATACCCGTTTCCTTGTATTGCTGAGAAATGTGCGAAAACATCATCTCCACCTTCTACTGATATAAATCCAAAACCTTTTTCACTGTTAAACCATTTTACTATTCCGTTATTCATATAACTTCTCCTATCAAAGCCTATATTAAGACTTTCTCTTCATTTTGTATCTCTACAATATTAATTGTAACACACATTAGTATAAATAGATAGCTTTATTATTTAATATAATTAATTTTTAGTTATAGAGTTTAATTTTCATTAAATTTATTAAGGTAGTATTTCATATATATCTGATAATTCTAATTCTGTGTTATGTTTGTTAATATCATAAATTGATATATCAATATCTTCAATACGTTTATTAGGCAATAATATCTTAAATACACTACCCTCATTTAGATTACTATTTACACTTATACTACCATCGTGAAGATTAATTATAGATTTTACAATACTTAACCCAATACCGCTTCCTTCACTCCTTCTAGTGAAAGATTTATCTACTTGAACAAACTTATCAAAAATAATGTCTTGTTTTTTCTTACAAATACCTATACCCTCATCCTTTATTTCAATCTCAATCCAATCATCAGTTATAAACATATTAACAAAAATATTAGTATCTTTATCTGAAAACTTAATAGCATTTGATAATAGATTTAACATAACTCTTTCAATCATAGAAGAATCACATTTTATAACTTGCTCTTCTTCATTAGTATCAAATTGTATATTTATAGACTTTAATAAAGCATAATCTACAACAGATAATGTTACATCCTCCACAATTGATACTATGTCATAATTTTTAAAATTAGCTTTCATTATTCCTATATCTATTTTTGATAAATCCATAATATTATTTATTAGTCTCATCATTCTCTTACAATTTACATGTAGGGTTTTATTATATTTTTTATACATTGATCTAAAGTCTAAGTCTTCCTTTGTTAAAAATCTATCCAATAATTGAACTGATGAATAGAATAAATTTAATGGTGTTTTTAACTCATGAGATATATTAGCAATAAATTCAGTTTTCTCTTTATCATAGATTTTAAGCTTCTTTACCTCTAATTCCATTTTTATTTCATCTGATATATCCATATAAGTTACTGCTATTTCTTTTTTGTTCTTAGCTGTATTAATTAGTTGAACACAACAATCAACAGTTGTTTTATTTATCTCATTTTCTATTATCCCTCTCCAAAAGCCTTTATTATCCAATGATTTAAGAATTTCTTCACTCTTTCCAACTATATTCATGTTGTCCTTTAAAATTAATTCTAAGTTTTTAAGATCTTCATTATCCTGTATTGAGTAAAGTTCTCTTGCTTTTTGATTTGCATATAAAAGCTCTGATTTTTCATTAAATATTAACATGGAACTATGTTTATTATTTTCAGCTAAATTAAAAAACAGTTTTAAATTATTGTTTAATATATCAGTTCTATATATATACATATATCCTTCAATTATAGCTCCTATAATAACTATAAAAAAAGCTATATATGTTAAAGATACTGAAATCAAATTAGTATAAAATGAAAAAATATTTAATAAATTTATAGAATAAATAGCTTTTATTGAAAGCATAAATATACTCGCACTTAAAACTACATATATATATTCATTTTCTCTTCGCCCTATAATAAATAATTTAATTGAAGATATAATATACACTATAGCTAGAAAAGCATTATATGCTATGAAAAACTCATCTCTATATTTAAAGCTAGTTATGCTAAAATCTCTTTCAATAAATCCAAGTATTATAGTAAATACTATTACAAGTAAAATTGAAAGTATTTTATTATTAGTTATTGCTTTTTTTAATTTACTATTTTTTGAGACAGAAACTAAAAGTAAAAAAATTCTAAGCATAGATGCTGATACTACTATGTATGTAGATATAGTTAACTCTTTATAATAAAAAGAAAGATAATCAATATGTCCAAATGTTATTCCAACACATAATCCTAAATACATTAGTGAAATAATAAAAATACTATCTTTTCTTACTCTACTATATGATATTAAACAACTTCCTACTCCTAGTATAGAAATTATAATATTGAATAACTTTATAAATCCTAATGTTGTTTCTAAATAATTATTATTAATATCTGACTTAAAAAATACATTGCTAATAATAATAATAGACATTAATGACATACCTAGAGCAATGTACATAAATAGTTTATTTTCCTTTATTGAACTCTGTTCTTTGATTTTTCCCATAATAAATCTCCCTTTATATATAAATGTTATAATAATATACTTATACTTTTAATCTTTTAAATTATATGTGAAAAGTATCCCACAAAAAAAGAATTATACCATTTATATGGTATAATCCCAAGTATATTTTTAAAATTATAAAATTTAATTCCAAAATTAGGCATTTTATAGTTTTTTATATCTTTACATAGATTTACTACAAGATATCATTAAGAACATAGGTCTTCTAAATTCATTCTTTAAATATTCATTATCTTCTACCATATTAATTGGAGGCACTACCTCTGATTGACATTTTCATCTTTCTATATTTTTTATTTTGCTTCATTTATTATTCTCCTAATTATTATTTTGCTTCATTTATTATTCTCCTAATTATTATTTTCCCCCAACTTTTTTATTATCTATATATTATATCATTAACTTTACAACTATGGACTTGAATTATATATGTTTCATTTTGGTGTAATTATATATGATAGAAATATCAATATTATACTTATAATCCAATGACTTGTTCCAAATTGATTAATTAATAAATTAATACCTGAAAGTGTAATTAATGTATATTTTAACATAAGAATAAGTATACTCTTAGATATTTTATTAGAAAAAATATATCTAAAACATAATATAAGCATTCTTACTCCTATAAATGTTAATATAATCCCAACAATATCTTGAATTAAATAATAATAATGAAATTCCATAAATAATTACTCCTTATTTTTATGCGCCATTTATTTCTTCTTTTTCTAATAATAACTTAAATTCCTCTTCTGTATACGTTTTCATACTAAATCCCGTTACTCCATATATAAATGATATTATAGGTGTTATCCAACTTAAAAAGCAGTACGGTATAAATGCAAACGGAGATACACCTAATGTTTGACTACAGAATATAGCATTTGAATTCCATGGTATTAATGGGCCACCTAAAGTAGCTGTATCTTCTATTATTCTTGATAAATTTTCTGGTTTTAACTTAAACTCTTTATATAATGGTGACATTACAGTTCCTATAAATACAGATGTAAACAACATAGATGAACTAAATGCATTTGCTGCATAACTAGCTATAAATGTAGAACCAATTAGCTTAGTTCTTGAGTTACCTATTTTATCTATCATTGGTTGTAACAATACTTCTAAGAATCCAGTTTTTTGAAGTATTCCAGCTATTACGAATACTATGAATACTAAAAGTACTGTTTCTGCCATACTCATTATCCCGCCACGATTTAATAATTCATCTGCATATAAAATACCTGTATCTATGGAATATCCATTTAACATGTAATTTAGTAAATCTCCTATTTTTTCACCTTCTTGAATAACTGAAATCCCTGCTCCAAGAATTGCTGAAGATAATATTGATATTATAGGTGGTTTTTGTAATAATAATAAAATTAATAATACTATTATTGGTAGTATTGCTATAAATCCTATTTCAAAATTTGACTTTAAGGCATTTATTACTTCATTTATTTGATTGTAATCTATTGTGTTACCTGCATATTTAAATCCTATTACTGTATATAAAATTATACATAGTATATATGATGGAACTGTAGTTCCTGTCATATGTTTTACATGAGTTACAACATCCGTTTTACACACTGCTGCTGCTAGATTTGTTGAGTCTGAAAGTGGTGATATTTTATCACCAAAGAATGCTCCTGATATTATTGCTCCTGCTGTAAGACCAGGAGGTATCCCCATACTATTACCTATACTCATTAGAGCTATACCTGAAGTCCCTAATGTTCCCCAAGAAGTTCCTGTTGCTACTGATGTCAATGAACATACTATCAATGCAGTAAGTAAGAAATACTTAGGTGTTATTACTACAAGCCCACTATAAACTATTGTTGGTATAGTACCTGCAGATATCCAAGTAGCTATTAGTACACCAACAGAAAGTATAATTAAATTAGATTGAAATGCATCTTTACCCACCGAAAACCCAAATTCTTCTATTTCTGCATTTGTATATCCAAGCCTCATAGCTGCTGGTACAACTATTAACCAAGATAATAAAAACATTGTTGTTATAGATGCATCAAATACGACCATTCCAACTGTTATTAAAGCTATCATTGAGAATACTACTAATAAAGCATATCTAAATGTAGGCCTTCTTTTTTCTATATCCTTTTTCATTTTACTCCCCCAAAACCTTTATTATAATTTTTTTATTTTGAATAAATTTAATTATGATTAACCTTCAATAGCCATTTTTATTCTATTTAACCCTTCTTCAACCATAGACCTAGGACAAGCTAAGTTTATTCTTTGATATCCTTTTCCCCCTACTCCAAAAGATATCCCACTATTTAAGGCAACCTTACCTTTTTCAACTAAAGCTTTTGCAACTTCTTCATCACTAAGCCCAGTTTCACTAAAATCTACCCATAACAAATATGTTCCTTCTGGTTTTTTAACTTTTAAAACTGGCATCTTTTCTTTTATATATTTTATAGCGAAGTCCATATTTCCTTCTATATACTCTAAAAGTTCATCTAACCAATCTTCTCCATGATTATAAGCTGCTTCTGTTGCGACTAAACTAAATGCATTATTTCTTCTTATATCTAGTCTAGCAAATGCTGAGTCTAATTTCTTATAGTCTTCTTTATTTGGTAATATAACTTGAGACATTTGTAATCCAGCTAAGTTAAATGTTTTAGTTGGTGCTGTGCAAGTTATACTATTTTGTGCAAATTCTTCACTTATAGATGCAAATGGAATATGCTTATTTCCTTTAAATATTATATCGCCATGTATCTCATCTGATATTACCTTTACATTATTCTTAATACATATATCCCCTAATCTTTTTAATTCTTCCTTAGTCCAAACTCTTCCTACTGGATTATGAGGATTACATAGTATGAACATCTTTACATCTTTTATTTTTGATTCTATGTCTTCAAAGTCCATTACATAGTTACCATCCTCTAATTTTATTAATGGACTTATAACTAATTCTCTACCATTGTCTTTTACAACACTATTAAAAGGACTATATACTGGTTCTTGTATCATTATTTTATCATTTATATTAGTCATTTCCTTAATTATTAAACTTATTGATGGAATAACACCTGGGCTAAATATTATCCAATCACTTTTTATATTCCATCCATATCTTCTAGATGCCCAATTTACTATTGATTCATTATAAGAACTCGGTCTAGTTGTATATCCATATATTCCTTGTTCTAATCTTTCTCTCATAGCATCTATTACACTTGGAGCTGTTTTAAAGTCCATGTCTGCTACCCACATAGGAAGAAGGTCATTACTTCCATATTTTTTATCCATTTCTGACCATTTTGCTGAGAAGTTATTACTTCTATCTATTACCTCATCAAAATTGTAACGCATATTTATATTACCTCCATTATTTTTAATTACAACTTTATATTTAGCAATATCTATGCCAACTTTATAAAAATATTATTTTAAAATAAAATCGCCTTTAATAGTGTAATTTTACACATTTATGTTTTATAAAAATATTTTATCTTATTGAATCTACTTATATTTATAACCCATTGAACCAGTAAAAAGAATAGTGGGTTTAACAGTAAAAAAAAATTAACCTGTTAAACCCATTAATTTCTCATAATTATTTATAATTATTTATTCTGCTCTAAAAAAAGTATTCCTTTATCTGTAATTATAGAACCTCCGCGGCCAGATAAAACTTTTATTAGTTCATGATCTTGCAATTCTAAAAGAATACTTCTAATTTGTTGTTCTGTTAAAAATATCCCTTCAGATACTGCACATTCATAGATCTTTCTTCTTCCAATTCTTTCTTTATTTTCATAGGCTTTATTAACTTTTTCCAACACAAAGATATAGTCATTTATAGGTCTTTTAAATTTAGTTATTTCTATCTTGTTACTCTTCATTAATAATTTTTTACAATCATCTTTAGAACCAATTGATTCAATAATGTATTCTGGCAAATCAGATGCTTCTATTATACTTTTTCCTAAGTAAGAACAGTATTCAGCCACGTTTCTTAATTCTCTTATATTTCCTTCCCAACTATGTGATTTAAATATCTTTATAGCTTCATCTGATAATTTAAAATTAGCATCTAGATTTTTTTTAAAAGAATCAAATATTAAAAAGATGTCTTCATTACGATCTCTAAGTGGGCTTATTTTTAAAGGAAGTACATTGAGTCTGTAAAATAAATCTTTTCTAAACTTATTTTCACAAACTAATTTTTTTAAATCTCTATTAGTAGCTGCAATTATTCTTATATCTACATCAATAACCTTATCAGACCCTATTCTTCTAATTTGTTTTTCTTGTATTACTCTAAGTAGTATTGCTTGAGAATTTAAATCCATTTCACCTATTTCATATAAAAAAATAGTTCCATTATTAGCTAGTTCAAACAAACCTATCTTACCACCCTTTTTAGCTCCTGTAAAAGCACCTTCTTCATATCCAAATAGTTCACTTTGTAAAAGTCCATCTTGAAAAGTACTACAGTTAACAGCAACGAAAGGTCCATTACTTCTAGATGATGATCCGTGAATAGATTGAGCAAATAATTCTTTTCCAGTTCCACTTTCACCCATTATTAAAATTGAGGAATTAGACTGAGCCATTTTTAAAGCAATTCTCTTTGTGTTTTGTATATTATCACTATTTCCAATTATATCATCAAAGGTATATTTACTTATATTCCCAGATTTTATTAACTGAGATCTAAGTTTAGCTTGCTTTTTTTCAGCTTGATAAAACTTAGTAACTTTTATTATATATCCAGTAAATAATCCTATATTTGTATATTTAACCTCTAAATTTATGTCTATATTATTTACTTTTGTAAGCTTTTGAAAATAAGTAGTTTCACTATTTACAATATTATTAAAGTCGCAAGTTTTTATATATTGTTCAATATGCTTTCCTATCATGTCATTTTCATTTACACCTAGTATATCTTTTGCAACATGACTATAAAATTGAACTATTCCATCATTGCTTACACAAATTATGCCTTCGTCTATTGACGACAATAAAAAGTCAAATTGATTTTCTAGCTTGGTTTGAGTTAGTAAAAGTTTTTCCGTTATATAACTAGTTGGTATTATTTTATCCATAAACTTTTTTAACAAGTCTTCTTTTATTAAGTGTTCAAGATTTAGTTTTACAGCAATATCAACTATACAACTTAAATCAATTATTCTATATCCTAAGTCTATAACTTCACAGTTTTCAGCTTCTATAAGAATTTCTTCCCCTGGTGTTAAAATTATGGATCCTGAAGGTATGCTTTTAAGTTTTGGATAACAAGGTATAAGATTTGGTATACCACTACCTAGTTTATGTATAAGATCCACCGTTTCTAATGCCATACTTCTTGATAAGTTGTATACATATACAGTTTCATTCTTTTCTAATTTGGAAATATTATTAAAGCTAGACTTTTCAAAGGTTAATTTAGGTATAATTATTTGTGTATTAGGTGAACAAATCGATTCAATGTCTTGGTATTTTAATCTTACTGATACAATAACCAACCTTTCATTGCAATAAGTAATATTATTTTCTTCATATGAGTACAAATTTATCGTAATATTATCTCCTAAAAATTCCCTTATCTGATTAGAATAAATTTCCCCTGCATCCTTTTTAAGCGTTATTATTGCTAAATCTCTTCTTTCCATATTTACACCTCATATGCTAGTCATTATATTCAATATGATAAAATTATATCAATTTTTTACATAAAAGGCAAAATAGAAACAATTAAAAATCCTCACTTTTAATAAAGAGAGGACTTAATTATTTCTATTAAATTATTTATTTAATACTTCATCTAAACTTAATGTTTTTGTTCCATCTTCTAAAATAAAACAAGGTATTCCTATTCCTTTATTTTCTCTTATATCTTTATATATTTCTAATCCTTCACGTAAAGATAAATATTCCTTTAATCCCTCTAAACTTGCCGATAAATTTTTAAAATCTATATCCACATTTTTCTTTCTTAATTCACATAATGCATATAATGTGTCTGGACATAAATGACTTCCTACTACAGTTATTTTCATAATATTCTTCTCCCCTATAATTTATATTTTTTAGACTTATTATTTATTTATTTATATAAGCAATAATTATGCCAAATTTATATTTTTTATTAAAGAGGCTTTTATTATAGTAATATCCTCAATACTTACTTAATTATTTGAGATTATTTTTTAATCTGTGTATTTAGTCTTATTTTTATAGGTTAAACTGTTTAAATGTTTACCACTTTCACCCATTTAATCTAAATAAATAAAAGGTGTAGCTTATTTGCTACACCTTTTTAATTTATATTTCTTCTTTTGTATCTTCAGTTGATTCTGTGATTATTATATCTTCTTTTACGTCTTCGTTTGACTCTGTAACTATAGTTTCTTTTATTATATTTTCTTGATTATTACTTTTTACTTCGTTTGTTATATAGTTTAACTTATTTATTATGCATCCTATTCCCCATATAGCTATTGCATAGAATAAGCTTGGTAGAGATGCATCTACATAGTAATTTATTACGTTTTGTAATTCATCACTTATTACAAGACCTTGCTCTACTAGACTTGATATGTAAGTGTATGATGAGTATACTGTGAATATTGTGTAGATACCTATTAAGATAGATAATGTGTATAGTACTATGACTATTGGACTTTTCTTATTGTTTTTCATTATTAATACTCCTTCTTTTGAATTTTATTTAATTTATTTTATATTTACGATATATTAAGATATCTATTATCTCTCAATATTTTATATTATACTAAGCTATCCTTAATTTAACCTTAATAAATATCCCTAATAGTAAATATTTACATAAAATATATTTTTATACACTTTTGTTATATATTAAAATTGCCCTTAATATTAAATTTGAATTTTATTTAACTAATAAAATTTGCTTATAATAAAGAAAAAGAACCTAATGAATTAAATCATATAGATTCTCTTTCTTTAATTTCTAAAAATATCCCTCTTCAATACCTTTTTTATATTTTTTCTCTCTATACTCCTTATTGTAAGCAGTGTCTTTAAACTCATCAACTTTATTAATATCAAAAAAATCTTCTTTAATTTCCATTCCTCGTGTAATAGATATAATAGAACAACATTCTACCTCATCTGAATCTGATAGTTCTACATAATAATACTTAAGCTCATCCTTAATATTACTCATATATTCCTCTACCCTTGGAATATAGTACTTAAAATTATGTTTATCTAAAAAATTAACAACTTCTTCTCTTGTATCAAAAGTATATTTCTTCATAAGTTTCTCCTTTTCAAATTATTTATATATTTTATTAGGATATATAGATTCATATATTTATTATTCCTTATTTTATAAAATATTTTTCATAATTTAAAAATCTCTTACGCTTATATAATATGTCTTTTTTACACTTAAATGCATACATATTGTAATATCTGATTTTTAATAATTACTATTTTTAGCAAATAAAAAAGATGATAGATTTGTATAAAATCTATCATCTTTTTTTAATTATTACCAACGTGTATCTTCTAATCCACAGAATGAGTCAACAGGGTCTACTCCCTTAAACTCAGAACGACCTAATAATTTTTCTACTAATGCATCTAATGTATCCTCATTTTTATCATAGCAGTTTATATAAGTTTTAACTTGTGGTACATCTGCTAGATGGAATGGTGAACATAAAGAAACAAATATAGTAGGTAATTCATGTACATACCAAGGTATATCTGGAGTTCCTTTACTCATTTTCCACTCTATTCTTTGAGTTGTTCCAGCTGCATTGTATATACTAGCTAATTGTATAACTAAATCATATTTATCTGTTAAATCAGTTATAGGAGATTTAGCTGAATAAGCATTCATCATTATTTTCCCTGCTTCTTCTTTACTAACTCTCTTAATTTTATCTATTGGTGATTCATAAATTTCCACTTCAAATCCTTCTGCTTCTAACTTTTCTTTGAAGTATTCTGTAAATGTCTTTTTACTTCCTGCACCAATAAACATTGCCATTACTGGATTAGATATTTCTTGTTCTATAAGTAATATTCTTTTATTTTTCTCAACTGATATTGGAAGTATTGATTTATCAACATTCTTAACTAATGTAATAGCTTCATCAGATATTTCTTTAGCTATGTTTTTAAATTCTTCACTACCTATAACACTTAAACCTTCTTTTGGAGGAACTATATCTTTTTTATCTTTTTTGTGAAGTCCTAAATATGCTTTTGTTCCAAGTATTCTTCTTATAGCATCATTTAATCTTTCATCAGTTATTATTCCACTTTTGTATCCATCCATCATATATCCAAAGTCTTCATCTGGATCATTGAAGAATAAGAATAAGTCACAACCTGCTGCTATTGATGCTGGCAACATATCACTTCTCTTCATTCTAGAAGTAAGTCCAGCCATATGTGATGCATCAGTTACAACCAATCCATTAAATCCTAATTGACCTTTTAATAAATCAGTTATAATCGCCTTACTTACTGTAGCAGGCATTATTTCTCCGCCTTGTGCTAATTCTTTATTGTATTTTCTTTCATAAGCAGGCAGCATTATATGACCTACCATTATAGAATGTATTCCTGCATCTATCATTCCACTATATACTTTTCCAAATGTGTTATCCCATTCTTCACAAGATAATGAATTACTACTGTTTGATAAATGTTGATCTCTCTCATCAACACCATCTCCTGGGAAATGTTTCATAGCACATATTCCATTACTTTCCATGAAACCTTTCATATATGCTTTACTCATTTCTAAAACTCTATTGGCATCATCACCAAATGTACGAGTTTGTATAACAGGATTTCTCCAGTTAAGCATTATATCTGTAACAGGTGCAAAAGTCCAGTTGGCTCCTATAGCTGCACATTCTATACCTGATACACGACCCATTTCATAAGCGTATTTAGCATTTCTTGTTGCACCTATTTTTATAGGTGTTGCTATTTCTGTACCGCCCATGAAAGCTCCATTACCACCACTTTCAGCATTAGCAGCTATTAATAGAGGTATTTTTGAATTTTCTTGTAATATTCTGTTTTGTTCTAATACTTTATCCGCTGGTCCTGGATTGTATCTAACTGCTCCAAATTTATATTTTTCTAATGAATTTTTTAAATATTCTTCTTCTGTTGAAGATCCCATGTTTATAAATAGTTGTCCTATTTTTTCTTCTATAGTCATAGATTCTAGAGTATTTTCAACCCATGATATAGCTTCTTCATCTAAATAATACGGTTTTTCTCTTAAATCTACTATAGTTTGTTTTTCCTTTACATCTATCATTTTCTTGCCCCCAAGTTTATATCTATAAATTTATATAATTTTTAATTTATAATATTTTTATTTTTGTTTAGCAGCTCTTAAACTCGCTAATTTTGATATATTCTCTTCAACTACTTTTTTAGTTAAAGGATATGTAAACATAAGTAATAATCCTACAAGTATATAACAAGCTCCAGGGAATAATGTAGCTAATGCGTAAATTCCTTCTTTTACACTTTCAGCCTGAACTGATGCCAGTGAATCATATCCTATAAATGTTAAAGCATATCCTGTTATAGCACCAGCTAATGCTTGAGCTAATTTTCTAATGAAGGAAATAAAACCATATACAGTTGCATCATTTCTTTCTCCTGTTTGTATTTCAGTATAATCTATTATATCTGTTATAAAGGCCCACATTAATATATTAAATGTTGATGTTCCAAGTGTAACTAAAGCAAATACTGCTACAAATGCATATGGATTATTTAATTTCATAAAATATGCTGCTAAGAATATTAAACCTGCTGCAATTAATCCTATCATTGAAAACTCACGTTTACCTAATTTTTGAGATAATTTAGCTGCTAACATTCCAACAAATAGAGTAACTGGCAATGCTACCATATTTAATAATGATAAAGCGTTTACATCATTAAAATAGTCTATGCACAAGTAAGTATTTATTGTTTGTCCCATAAGTGAACTAAATACTAAAACTACTGATACTGCTAAGAAAGAAATCATTGCTCTATTTGTCATTAATGATTTAAATGTATCTATTAAAGAAAGTGATTCTTGATCTTCTTTAACTTCTGGCTTAATACGCTCTGTTGTTAACATAAAACATAACATATAACATATAAATGCTGCTATTGAAAACACTGCAACAACTGTTGTAAATCTTTGAGGATCTATTATTTGATTTCCAGCTGCATCTGCACTATAAATAATTTGAGGTGTTATAACCCCTATAGATATACCTGCAAATGATGCTCCTATAGTTCTCCAAGTTGAAAGAGACGCTCTTTCTTTTGTATCTTCAGTCATTACTGATGCCATTGACCCATATGGTATATTTACTGCAGTATAAAATACTGATCCCCATAATATATATGTTGCAAACATGGCTATTACTCTAACCGTCATAGATGCATTTACTAAACTATGTTGATACATTAAGAAGTTCATAAGTGCAACAGGTCCAGCTACTCTTAATATCCAAGTACGGAATTTACCATGTTTTCCTACCTTACTTTTATCTATTATTCGTCCAATCCCTATATCTGTAAAAGCATCGATACATCTTGATACCAAGAAACATGTACCTACCATTGCTGCACTTACACCTAATACTTTTGTGTAAAATATCATAAAATACATATTTGCAAAAATAAACATAAAGTCATTACCAAAGTCACCAAAAAGGTATCCTAGTTTATCTTTTATACCAAATGGTTTTTCACTTTTTCTTGAGTTGTTTAAATTCTTAGATTCATTTAGATTCATTTTTTTCCCCCTATAATTGTTAGATTATTGTTCTCCTACTTATAATTTAGATTAATTTGTATTATTCCTAAAAAACATTATACAAATATCTTCTTTCATAATATAATTAGTATAACGTTTTCTTTTTTATAATTATACATGAGTAAAAATATATTACGTTATAATAAATTTTATATAAACTTGTATAATTTTTATGTATATTGTTAAAAAATTATTTTTTTATATGGATGGTGGAAAATGCTAATAACTAATTTTACTTACAATGATTTTTGCAATCTAATTACATCTGTTTTAGATAGCTCTTTTAATATTAGTACTACTAAAATAAATACTATTTCCGATTTTACTAATTATATTGATATTGAATTTAGAAAAATAATTTGGACAGATTATAACTATGATAATAACTATAATATAAATGATTTGCTTCAAATGAGAAAAAGTGCTTTATGTATAGTTCAAAGTGCTCTAGAATTTACAACAATAGTATTTTCTTTTCCTAAAGAAATATCAAATGATATATTAGTTATCGGCCCATTCTTAGAAATTGAGCCTAGTGATGAATATATCATTAGTTTATTAAAGAAAAATAATTTACCTTATAACCTAAGAAAAACCTTTTCTACATACTATAAATCTCTTCCTATTGCAGACTCTATGAAGGTAATTTATACATTACATACAGTTTTAGGAAGTTTTATTTCAGACTATGACCCTTCAAGTATGTACTATGTAGATTTTTCTGAAAGTAAGCCAAAACTAGCTGACTATAATTACAATGATGATTCGCAGTTTTATATACAGTATCATAAAAAATATAAATCTTGTCTGGATGATATTTTTAAATATATGCGATCTGGAAAAGATACTACTCAAATATTAAATGATTATATTGAGCTAACTGGTATATTAAAAGGTAGTTCCATAGATAAAATTAAGAATAATTTATACATTTTAAATACACAACTTGAGTCAGAGTTATTAAAAGAAACTATATCTCCTGCTCAAGTGAGAGATTTATCCCTTAAAAACCAATTAGAAATAGAAACTGAATCAAGTAGAATAAAATTAATGAAGATTCCTTATAAAATGTTAAGAAAGTATAGTAATTTAATTTCAAATCATAATTTAAAAGGATATTCATATACAGTTCGATCTGCTATAGAATATATTAACTTAAATTTACAAAGTAATTTATCTTTGTCTACTATATCAAGTGCTATTGGAAAAAATGCTTCTTTTTTATCTAGCCAATTTAAAAAAGAAACAGGAAATACTGTAACAAGATATATTCAAGAAAGGCGTATTGAGGAATCAATTCGTATGCTTTCTTATACTAATATGACTATACAAGAAATTTCTCATTTGGTTGGTATTGATGATCTAAGTTGGTTTTCTAAATTATTTAAAAGTATTACTAATATGTCGCCTACTAAATATAGAGAAAATATGTATAAATCAAAAAAAGATGCTAATTAATATTAATTAGCATCTTTATATGTTTTTATCATTAAAATTTTTTAAAATAAGATTACTATTACTTATTCTTTATCCTTCTATTTAAAAGCAGTCCTCCAAGAGCTAATCCTGAAATTCCTACAAATCCTAGCATTCCTACGTCTCCTGTCTTAGGATTTGTTGTATCTTCCTCAGGTCTTTCTACAACTTCAATCACTCTTTTTAGATTTACTTCATTTAAGTCACTATCTTTTACACTGTAAACTATTGTATATTTACCAATCTTTGATGTATCTACTTCTCCAGAAACAGTAATATATTTAGTTAAATCACCATCTTCTTTATCCATAGCTTTAACACCATCTAAAGCATTAAAACTATCACCTACATATAACTTATTAATACTACTTGTTAAACTTATTACAGGTAAAGTATTTGTAGGATTAGTTGGTTGATCTGGATCTACTACTTGTTTTTCAACAACTGTTATAATAACTGTTATAGATGACTTATTACCATTTTTATCAGTTACTTCATATTTTAACTCATATTCTCCAGCTTTTGATGTATCTACATCACCAGTTACAATTATCTTATCTGTTATATTACCGTCTTCAAAATCTATAGCACTTACACCATCTAACTTATTGAATTTATCTCCTACAGTTATAGTAGTTTTAAGTCCATCTATAAATATCTCTGGTGCTTGATTAGAAATATTATTTAATATATTCTTCATTTCTTGTGCATTTTCTAAATTATTATCTACTTTTATAGTTATATATGAATCAGTAGAAGATTTAAGCGTAAATAATCTATTCTTTTGTGTAAGCTTTATCTTATATACTGTAAAGTTATCTTCCTCATATTTTGAATATACAACAGCATTTAATTCTTTTAATCTATTTACAAACTCATTAAACTTGTTTGTTTCTATAGCTTTAACTTCAAGCTCTATTGGATTATCTATTTCACCTGTACCAGATATAGGTGAGACAACATTAGTATCTATAACATCTTTTATATTATTTGGTATAGTTTTGTCATCTTCAAAATTCATAACCTCTATAGTTACAGAATCTGACTTATTACTTCCATCAACTGCTTTTACGGTTATAGTTACAGAACCAGCTGACTTAGCTATTACTCTAGCATTATTTCCAACAACTTCTATAGAAGCTATATTATTATCACTAGTTGACCACTCTATTTCTTTTATATCGGCACTTTCATCTACAGATGCAGTTAATACTTTTTCTCCACCAACAAATAGTTTATCAAACTTATTGTTTATAGTTACTTTATCTACAAGAGCAAGTTCTTTCTTTACAGTTACAGTTATAGTTTTAGTAGCCTTTGCTCCTTTGCTATCTTCTACACTATATCTTACTGTATACTCTCCTTCTATAGTTGTATCTACATTATTTTCAACAACTTTTATGCTACCTGTTATATCTTTATCTTCTTCGTCATATGCAGTTACACCTACTAGTGCATCTTCATTTGTAAATCTATCTCCTACTTTTATTGTCTTATCACTCGCTGTGATTACTGGTATTGAATTTATTATAGAAGACTTAGGATTTACAGTTACAGTTATAGTTTTAGTAGCCTTAGCTCCTTTGCTATCTTCTACACTATATCTTACTGTATACTTTCCTTCTATATCTGTTTTTACATTATTTTCAACAACTTTTATGCTGCTTGTTATATCCTTATCTTCTTCGTCATATGCACTTACACCTACTAGTGCATCTTCATCTGTAAATCTATCTCCTACTTTTATAGTCTTATCACTTGCTGTGATTACTGGTATTGAATTTATTGTAGCAACTTTAGGATTTACAGTTACAACACTTTGAACTCTTGTAGTTTTACCTTTGCTATCTGTTGCAATATATAGTACTTTATACGTTCCTGGAATTGCTGTATTTACATTACTCTCAACTTTTAACTCGATATCCTTATCTTCATCGTCTACAGTAACTCCAGCTTCTGGATCAAAGCTATCTCCAACCTTTATAACATGATCCTTAACACCATTTATAACTGGTGGCTTGTTAGCCTCTACAGTTAACTTAATAACCTCACTAGCTATATTACCATATATATCAGTAGCTGTATAAGTTAAAGTATATACTGTATCAACATCTGGGTCTAAATCTAATTCTCTATCTACAGATAAATCAACATCTACATTTCTACCCTTAGCGTCTACTGCCTTTACATTTTCTAAAGGCTTAAATATATCTCCACCGCTTATAGTTATGTCTTGTAACTTTTCATTGTTTCTAGTTATAGTTGGTGCTGTTTTAACATCAGATAAAGATACATTAACATTTATAGTTACAGCTTCAGACTTTTCACCATAACTATCTATAGCCACACACTCTAGCTCATATACACCTGGTGTAGACTTTTGAAACTCTGTTATAACCTTATTATTACTCTTATCCTTAACTTCTAAAGTAAGAGCATTTTGATCTTCTGCATCTTCATCACTCATCGTTATACCTAAGTTTTCTGCAGTTAACTTAAGTGTTTCACCTTCTTCAACTTGAACGTATGTCTTGTCCATAGTTATGGTTGGTACAGTATTCATAGATATTACCTTATCATCATATGCAACACCTAAGTTGTTATATTCTTTGTTAGCATTGCTTACATACTTATATTCTTCAGTATTAACAGGAACTACCTTATAAGTTGATGCACCACTCTCTTCTACAGAATTTGATTCTATAATATAATTACTCACTAAGCTATTTTTTGAGTTTTTATTATTCTTATATACTTTAAATTCATATCCATTGTATCTATTTAATCCATCATTAGTTCCAAACCATAAATAGCCCTTGCTATCCTGTATCATAGTTTCTACAGTACTTTGGGACAACCCCTGTTCTATAGTTATATTTTTAAAATTTATATTATCAAATGCATCTACTCTATATAATCCTGTATTTATAACTATCAATGTTATGATAATTCCTAATATACGTCTTAATCCCCTCATACTACTTATTATTCCTCTCTCATTTATTTGTCTTTAGTAAGTATAATTTTAATAGCACTTACTATTATAAGTCATATATTGGATATATGTAAAAATTTTATATATTATTTTAAATAAAAAATAAGCTATGTTGAGTTAACTTAACATAAGTCATTGCACTTTAATTTAATGAAACTATTTTGTAATTGGAAAATAATTGAATATTCTATTATTGATTGGGGTATATAATTATTGTAAAATAATGGTAATGTAATTATTTAGAAAATAAAAATATAGGAGTAGAGAAAAATGAATACATTAATTGGACTTTTAATACCTCTTATAGGCACAACACTAGGAGCTGCTTGTGTGTTTATAATGAAAAAAGAGATGAATAAATTAGTTAATAAGGTATTACTTGGATTTGCAGGTGGAGTAATGATTGCAGCATCAGTATGGTCACTAATTATACCAGCTATTGATATGAGTAATGATATGGATAAACTAGCTTTTCTTCCTGCAGCAATAGGAGTATTAATAGGAATAGTATTTATGCTTCTTTTAGATGTACTTATACCTCATTTACATTATAATAATGATAAACCAGAAGGATTAAAAAACGAAAAAATAAAGAAAACAACTATGCTTTTGCTTGCAGTTGCACTTCATAATATACCTGAGGGAATGGCAATAGGTATTGTATTTGCAGGAGTTATGAATGATGGAACTGCTATAACTTTAGCTTCAGCACTTGCACTTTCAATTGGAATTGCAGTTCAAAATTTTCCAGAAGGTGCTATAATATCAATGCCTTTAAGAAGTCATGGAATGAGTAAGTTAAAATCATTCTACTATGGATTTTTATCTGGAGTAGTAGAGCCTATTGCAGCAATTTTAACAATTATATTTTCAGGATTTATTGAACCTTTGATGCCATACCTTCTTTCTTTTGCAGCAGGAGCTATGATTTATGTTGTAGTGGAAGAGTTAATTCCAGAAGCATCTGAGGGTGATCATTCTAATCTAGGAACTATTGGATTTGCAATAGGTTTTATAATAATGATGACTTTAGATGTTGCATTAGGATAGTTACAAGAGTAAAGTAATAATATATCAAAGTTCACAATTTTAATCTAATGATAAGAAAAAGTAGGATCATATGACCCTACTTTTTTAGTTGTTAAAATAGGCTATAAAATCAACATTGATTTAAAGTATAACTTAAATAAAAATAATAAGAGATATTCAAATATATCACTTGAATACCCCTTATTGTATTTAACCTAGAATGCACATTCTATAAAGTTAATATTTCTATATTCTACAGCCATTGGTACAAATCTAACTCTACCACCTTCGCAAGCTATTCTAAATCCTTGAATACTTCTACGATCAGCTCTATCTACTACCAAGAAGAACTCAGAAGGATTAAAGCCTCTTCTCATTACTATTCTAACTATTGCCATTCTTCTACAGTTATTTATAGTGAATTGTCCTCCACCAGGTGATATAAAAGGTGTTGGAGATTGTCCTCCTCCAGGTTGGTTTGGAGATTGCCCTCCTCCAGGTTGATTTGGAAATTGTCCTCCTCCAGGTATTGTAATACCTCCAGGGAATGTAAAAGGTGGTAATTGAGCCTCTTCATAATCATAATCATTATCATTATCATAATTATCATCGTAATCTTCATTAGGCATAGAAGGCTCAAATAAGTCAGCAACTTCTAAGTATCCTTCTCTAATATCTACATTAGGATATGCATTTTGTAACTCGCTTAGATATACAGCCATAAATTTATAATAATTTTCCCAATATTCTTGCCAGTAATTTCTTTCCATTGTTGATTCCCCTTTTCTTATATGATGTCGTATATATATCATATGTAAATATTAGGTAATTGTTCTTATTTATTATAAATTTTCTTAACTTTTAAATCTTCATTTTTAATATTTATTCTCTCGTTAATTAGACTATATTTATCTATTTTGTAAGTAATTAAATAAAATTTACTATGTAAATAAAAATAGAAGGTATTTATACTCACTTTCCAAAATCATATTAAAAAACAAAAAAGCACTAATACTTAGTATTCCTTATATTAAAACAAAATAAGCTAGATAAAGTATTCTTACCTTATCTAGCTTTATATAGATCAATTAATATTTTTAGTATTTAAATTCTAAAAATATATCTTCAATAAATTTTTCAAAATTTTCTCTTTGTGTATGGTTATTTCCTGGATATTTTTCTTTTAATGCTAAAACTCTATTCATTTCCATAGCATTTAGATTTTTCACTACTTTATATTTTTTTGTATTGTAAAGTCTTTCTAAAGTTTTTCCTATATAGTAAAGTGATTTATTATGTTTAGTATTTGAAAATCCTGGTTTTTGCCAAATTTTATCCTGTTTGCCAAAGAATATTGATTTTGCAAGCCAGCCTTTTATCGCTACACCATTTAATGTAGTGTGTGAAAGAACATGATTTATATAATCACTAAATTCCGTAAATTCACCTTCTTTAATTTTGATACCTACAATAGGATACCATAAATCTTTAATCTTATTATTGTTTGTTCCAGAAGATCTATAAAAAGCTAAGGTAACTCTCTCTATTCCATAGTAAAATTCCATATCTACATCTATTAGCCCAATCATTCTAAATGGTCTTTTCGAATAGGTATTTACTCTAAATGAGTCTTCATATATGTTTAGTATTTCAATAACGTTTTCTATAATGATATACCTCCTTATTATAAATTATTATTAATAAGCCATATAACCTTAATATTTAAAGCTATATGGCTTATTATTTTATCTACATAGTTTTATTTTTAATCTTCAGAAGGTCTGTCATTATTTCATCTGTATTTTCATATGTTTTTTCCATTCCCATTAATCTTTTTAGAAAAATTAATTCTTCATTATTAAGGTCTAGTTCTTCATACCACGGCTTTTCCTCTAATTCCGTACTTTCATCATCATAAGATGAGTAATATAGGTGTAGTAAAAAGTCTGCCATATACCAATAATCTATTTCTTTTTTATATCTCTTACTGTCTATATATCTGGCTAATCCAAAATCAATTAATACCAAATCTTTTTTTTCATTCATTATTACGTTAGAAATTCTAATATCTCTATGAACTATATTTTTTTCTTGAAGAGTTATTATAATATTTAAAAGTTTTTCTGCAATATCATATATTTCATTTCTTGTAAATTCATATTCATCAAATGTCAGTAACTCATAAAAGTCTTTTCCTTCTACATACTCAATTACATAATATTTTGTATTATCGTATTCAAATTTTTCTATGAACTTAGGAAAATTTTTATCATCAAAAGATTTCATTATTTCTTCTTCGAAAAATAGTTTATTCTTACTTTTTTCAATCATATCTTTTTTTAATTGTTTTATTACATATTTTTCATTTGTATTTTTTTCACATAGATATGCTATTCCATATCTGCCTTCTCCTATTATTTTTATAATATTGTAATCTTTTATATTTTCACCAGGCGTATAGTATTTGTCCATAACATCTTCTCCTAGTGTTCTATTTAAATTATTCACTGTATGGTCTGCTATATGATCCACTTACATTCGAACCACTTTTTGATACACTAGATGAACTAGGTCCACTTGCGGATACATTAGATCCACTTGCAGATGCACTTGTTCTTCTTCTTTTTTTCATATAGTATTCATGACCTCTATCTGATTGATTCATTAAAGGTTCCATTGCATCATTCCTTTAATATATATTAATAATTAGATTATTCTAGTTATTAATATAGTCTATGCACCATTATTACATTTTGCTACATTTATTTACTAAATCAGATGATTTTAGCCAAGATAATAATTTATATAATATTTATAATGAGAAAATACTTGATATAAAACATATTAAACTATTTATAATATTAATTTTATAATTCTATTTTATAAATTTTCTAAACCGACAGATTGTCCAATTAGGATTTTTTCTATTTTTAACTTTTTATTCATTATATTTAAAATTAATGTAAAAAAATAAGCTAGATAAGTATTTTTACCTTATCTAGCTTTATCATATTAATATATGTTTAGATTTAAATTTTATTTATGTTTAATCATCGTCTCTATCATCGTCATCGTCATCATTGTCGTCATATTTATCTATGTGTTCTTTACTAAATTCTTTTATTGAACCTGTTTTTGCATCTATTGATATCTCATACTCCATGTCACCTTTTACAAGTTCAGCTTCATACTCAGGAGTTTCATCATTATCAAGATAAAACTTATTTATAGTAGCTCCAGGAACTTTGCTTAAAATTATTGATTTAGCTTTTGCTTCTCCTATATAAGAACTACTTTGTGTATTCGTGCTAGTGTTATTACTTACATTACTTTGTGTAGAATCTGGTTTTGTAGTACTTTGTTGATTATTTGTTGATGAGTTACTGCTATTATTTGATGTATCTATTTTTTCTTTTTCAAACTTTGTCACTTCACCAGTTTTTGCATTTACATCTATCTCGTACTCGTAATTATCTTTTACTAAAGTACCTTCATATTTAGGTACACTATCATCTTTATCATATGAGAATTCTGTAATAGTTGCTCCTGGAACTTTATCTAGCATTATAGTTCTAGCCTTTTCTTCTGTTATTAAGTTACTTGTATTTTGATTATTAGTGTTAGATATAGATACTTTTTCTTTTTCAAACTTTATTACTTCACCAGTTTCTGCATTTATATCTACTTCATACTCATAGTTATCTTTTATTAAAGTTCCATCATACTTAGGTATTTTATCATCTCCATCATATGAGAATTCCGTAATAGTTGCTCCTGGAACTTTATCTAGCATTATAGTTTTTGCTTTTTCTGATGTTATTAGGTTTACATTATTATTTCCATTTTTTGATGCGTATGACAATCCAGCTAGTGATAATCCAAATCCGGCTATCATTCCTATTCCTAATGTTAAATATTGTTTTAGTTTCATAGTTATCTAAACCTCCTAATCATCTTTATTATTTATCATATTTAAACTATTAATTCCTTTAAAGTGATTAAAAAAGTTATATACATATTATTATTTGCGTATATTCATTTAATTTACTTCTTATTTCAAATTCACCTTGATAGTTATTTATAATCCTATTTGCAATAGATAACCCAATCCCAAAAGAATTGTTATTAACTCTAGATTTATCAACTTTATAAAATCTTTTAATAACATTATTAATTTCATCTTGAGGAATTCCTATTCCATTATCTTTGATACTTAGATGAACTTTTTCATTTATTCTTTTTAGCGTTATTTCAATTTCTATAATTTCTTTATCGTTATACTTAATAGAATTATCAATAAATATAATTAATAGTTGTTTCAAATCATGTGGATCTATTTTCATCTTTATATTGTCTTCAAAATTAACAATATACCTTACATTTTGATTTAAAATTTTATATTCTTCTATTACTGATTCTACAATTGTATTTGGATTAATTTCCTCTATTTTTTCTAAATCTATTGATGATTTTTCTACATTAGATAGAACTAACATATCATTTACAATCTTCTTTAATCTTTCAACTTCATTTAAACAAATATCTAATGATTTATCTAAACGCTCTTTATCATTTTTTCCCCATCTTTTTAACATTTTTAAATGACCTTGAAGCGCTGTTAATGGAGTTTTTAACTCATGAGATGCATCAGATACAAATCTACCTTGTTCATCAAATGCTTCTTGTACTTCATCCATCATTGAGTTAAAAATAATATTTACTTTATCAATTTCATCATTTAACTCTGAAATTTCTGCTCTTTTAGTAATTCCTTTTTCCTTTATTTCATTCATAGTAGCTGTCAAACTTTTAAGCCTTTTTATGAAATTCTTTGAAACATACATAGCTCCAATTATACTTAGGATTATACCTAAGAGTAATATAAATATTAATGTAGGAAAATAACTTTCCATAAACTCCTCAAAAATATCTACTTCTTTAATCATTTGTATAGTGTATTGATTTCCATTTATTGTTGTAGGCCCACTTAATAATTTATATATATCAAAATCAATAAGTTTAAAATCTACATCTACGCTATTGTACTCATGATTAAAGTTTATATTATTCCAAACTTTAGATTGGTCTTCGTAATACGTATTCTTAGGTGAATAAATTCTAAGATATTCACCTTCTGAAATAGTGTCTTCTAAAAATTCATAAAAACCTGTTTCTGAAATTTGGCTATTTATATTTTGTGATAAGCTATTTATTTCATTATATTTACTTATTAAATAGTCTTTTTCATAATCATTGCTAAAAGATAGTAAAATAGATAATTGCATAACTGTGTATATAGCTAATATTGAAATAATTATTACAAGTGACCCTATTGTTAACTCTAAAAATATTGGTAACTTCTTTTTCTTCATATATTATGACCTCATAATGTATCCAACTGATCTTATAGTTTTAATGTACTCTTCTTTATCATCTTTATCATCTTGATTTAATTTCATTCTTAAATATCTAATATAAACGTCTGTTACATTAGTTTCTAAATCAACATCATAACCCCATACGTGATGTAGTATTTCATCTCTTGATACTACTTTATCTTTGTTATCTATAAGTAACATTAAAAGTTCATACTCTTTATTAGTTAAATTTATTTCTTCATTATTTTTCTTAACAGTTCTAGAATTCTTGTCAATTGTAATATCTTTAAATTTAACTATATAATCATTTGAGTTATTTACCCTTCTAATTACTGCTTCAATACGAGCAAGTAGTTCTTCTATTGCAAAAGGTTTTGCTATATAGTCATCAGCTCCTATTTGAAGTCCATTAACTTTATCCATTACGCTATCCTTTGCACTAAGCATTATTACTGGAGTAGTCTTTTCTTTTTTTAATCTCCTACATATTTCAAATCCATTCATTGATGGAAGCATAATATCCAAAATTATTAAATCATAATCTTTTTCTAAAGCTTCTTTTAAGCCTTCTCTTCCATCACTTTTAATACAGACATCATATCCCTCATATTCTAGTTCTAACTTTACAAAATCAGAAATATTAACTTCATCTTCCACCATTAATATTTTCTTCACTACAAACACCCCTTTATATAGGATAATTATATATATTTTTTATTTAGTCATTATACATATAATCTTCAAAATCTACAATAGCTCCTAATTTTGAATCAACAGTAACTTCTCTAAGTATATTATTTTTATCTTTTATTTTAATATCATACTCTAAAGAAAGCCTTTCTAATTCTAAATCATATCTCACACCAGCCACTTCTCCTGGAATTTGTTCAAGTGCTATTTCTATAGCTTGTTTTTTTGTATAATTAATATTTGATTTAATCTTGTTATATACAATTGTTGTACCTAGTATACCTACTGTAACTGCTGAAATTGTAAAAACTAAAACTCCTTTAATTATTTTCTTTTTCTTTTCTTTTATTTTTTCAATTATATTTTTACTCATAACCTTACTCTCCTAAACTCTAAATTAAATTTCTCTTTTTAGTTCTTTTTTATTATATAAAATAGTTTTATATTTATCATGAAATATAAATTAGAGTTAGATTAAAATTTTTTAATAAAAATAGTCCTAATTTTTTCAAAGATTTATTGTTATGGTATTTTCATACTTATCTGAAAAGAAAATAAGCTAGATGAAGTATTTTTACTTCATCTAGCTTTATCATAGTTATAATATATATTTGAAATTAACTCTATTAATTAATTCTATCCTAATTAGCTAATTGGCTGGTTTATTTCTAAATTACTTAAATATTTATCAATAAACTCTTCTTCTTCTAAAGGTTTAGAGAAATAATATCCTTGTATTTCATCACAATCTTCTTTTAAGAAATTATACTGAGCCTCGGTTTCTACACCTTCTGCTACTACCTTATAATTAAATATTTTTGCAATTTTAATAATATATTTTAACATAGATTTTCCGCTACTACTCTCATCAATTACAAAGGATCTGTCTAACTTTAGAACATCTCCATGTATATCTTTTAGCATAGTTAAAGAAGAATACCCTACTCCAAAATCATCTATTGATACATTAAAACCAGCATCTTTGATTACATCAACTATATTAGTATTTACATTTTCATATGAATATGTATCGCCTTCTGTAATCTCCAGTTGCACATATTCTTTTTCTATTCCAGCATTTCCAATTATTTTCAAATATTCATATATAAAGTTTTCATCTTTTAATTTTTCTCTTGATATATTTACCGATATAGGAACTATATCATATCCTTTTTCCATCCACTTAGCTTGTTTTTCACATACTAATTTAAATACATAACTGTCTATAAATGTAATGAATCCTGTTTTTTCTGCAATAGGTATAAATTCATTTGGATAGACGGTGGAATTATCTGGTTTTGTCCATCTAATTAATGCCTCAGCACCAACTACTTTTTGAGTTTTTGCATCAAATTTAGGTTGATATACCAATCTAAATTCTTTATTTATAATAGCTCTATTCATATCATCTAATATGCTTTTATTATCAATCATTTCATATAGATTGCTGTCTTTGAAATATGAATAAAATACATTTATTTTATGTTTTGATTTCTTTTTAGCTATAATTGCATTTACCTCTAAACTTTCAACTAGTCTATCTTTATTATTCATATAACATATACCGATTGAAGGTACTAATATGTGGTTTTGTGGTAATATTATATGTCTTATAGATTCACATATAATATTTACAATATGTTCAACATCTTCATCATTTTGATATTCATAATAAGCTAAAAATTCATCTGCTTCTTTACGGCAGTAACAACCATTATTTCCTATATGAAACTCTAAAATTTCATATATTTTTTTCAATACTTGATCCCCACATTCTTTACCTAAAACAGTATTAACTAGTTTAAAGTTATCTAAGTCTATGGCCATATATATAGCTTTTGCTTCTTTCTTCTTATATACTTTTTTCAATTCTTCATTGAATTTTTTATAAGAATTTCCATTGGTAATAGGATCTAAATTTAGTATTTTATTAACTTTTTTTCTTCTATCAATCTCAACAAATTTTAAAAATCCAAATATTAAAATAATATCAACTATTATTACTTTGTTAGATATTGAATTTAAGTTTTCTATTTCATCTACATTATCATCTACAACATGTTCCGGAATTACTGTACACAAATATAAATCTTCATATCCCATAGGCGAATAAGCCATCCATATTTTTCCTCTTAAACCTTCATACTTAATAATACCACTTTTTTTATTAAGCATATCTAACTTAAATTTATTAACTTCATCTGAATTTTCTTCAGAGTATGATAATATTGTATCTAAAACATTATCTAACCTAATTTCTGACATATCTTTAGTCGAATAAAAAATACCATTACCATTATCATTGACAACATATGAATACCCTGATTCTGTATAAACAGGTATATGTAAATCTTTATTTATTGATTTGTCTTTATGTAAATAAACAGTAGTTATATTATGTTCATCATAGTTACTTATTGTATTTTTTATTACTAAATAATCTTCTTCATTAATTGAATATTTAAAAATACTTCTTTCCTCTGCTAAAATAGCATAAATTGTCTTTTGGTCAATGCTTATTCTTTCATTATTTTCATTTAGAAAAATTTCTTTATTGTCTACTATTACACCCATAATTTGGATGAAATTTTCTTTTCTAAAATACGTTATAAGTTCAATAATTTTTTCATCATCAATATTATTACTTCCTACAGCTCCAGATTCTAATAAATTTTCAATAAAAATATCTAGTTTATTATCTAGTACAGTTTCAATTTTAACTTTACCTAACTCAATATTTTGTTTATTCGCTTTTAATAATTGTTCTTCATTACTTTCATTCATAGCATTAGTAACAAAATTATTTAAAGTAAAAAATGAAATTAAAAATACAAAAATACAAAAAGCAATACTAATTAATAGTTCTTTTTTATTTAATACTTTCACATATAACTCCTCACTATTAACAATTTATTATACTTAAATATCTAAGTTGAAAATTTTAATAATTATATATTTTAAATTTTAAAATTTCATTTTAATTATTTTTTAATCAACTTAAAATTTAAACCTCCTCCCATTGATTGATTATAAAGTTTAATATAATTGCAATTTTTCCATAGTATATTATACACAAATAGGATAATATGTGACAATTTTTTCTATTATTCGCTATATTTATATAGGAATTTTTCTAAATAACTTATAAAATAAAAATTATTTAAACACAAAAATAGAGCTGAAATGTATTCAGCTCTATTTCGTATATATTCATATCTTATTATTTTTCTTTTTAAAATTTAAGTTATTAAAAACTCTCTTTTATAACATTATTAAGCATATAAATATTGCTAAAGTTCCTAATAGAATAGCTAAATCAATAAGAGCTAATTTATTCTCCTTCTTTATGATTGCTATTACCAAAGTAATAATACCTACTATAATATTAATACAAAATAAAATAGGATTAGTAAATAGTCCTCTAATAAGTATAGATTCTAATAGATATAATCCTGTAGTAATAAACAGAATTGTGTGCATTATTTTAATTAGTTTACTTTTGTTCATAAGAATATTATTAAACATAGTATTTTACCTCCTAATCAGATGAAATTTTTAAATAGTATGTCCTTCTTCTTATATACTATAATATTCAAATATTTTTATTGAATGATATTATTATACCAAAATTATCCTATTATAATCATTTATATTTTTATTAATGGAGAACCGTATCCAAATAAGTTTTATATCGTTTACTTTATTTATTTTTATCTTCATTATATAATTAAAATGTAAATAAAGTATGCACTAAAAAGCTAATACTATCTTAAAGAAAAGTTTACTATGAATGAAGTTTTAGAAGTAAATGAAGAACCTTTCTTATATACTATGTCATTAATTAATGGAAAATGGAAAATGCATATATTATTTTGGCTTTCTAAAAGAGATATATTTCGTTATGGCGAGTTAAAAAAGTTGATTAAAAACATCACTCACAAAATGTTAAGTACGCAGTTAAAAGAGTTAGAACGTGATAACTTGATTATTAGAACTGAATATCACCAAGTCCCGCCTAAAGTTGAGTATAGTCTATCTGAACTTGGTTTATCTCTAATGCCTGTTCTTAACGCTATTTTTACATGGAGATATGATAATTTACCACAACAAAAATAATAATTTCATAAACATTAAATATTATTTTGGCTGGTATTATTAATGAGATAGCTAAAAAGTGATATTTTACATAAAAATCCCCCTTTTAAGTAGCAAATTTTTAATCTATCTACCTTAAGAGAGGTAATATTATTCAATTCTTAAAGTCTAGTTCTAGTGAAATTTTTCTTAAATAAGTCTTTATCCATGTGTTCAATACTATATTTTTAAGTTTATATTATTTTCTTTTGGATATCTAAAAAACCATATAATCTACGACTTATAATTAGAACGATGTGCTACAATTATATTGATATTAACATCTAAAATCACACTTTGTTAGCTTTTAATAATAAGGATTATATAATTAAATGGTAGGAGGTTTACTTTATGAAAAACGACAAAAGAGAAAGATTTTTAGATGAAGAGGCAGCATCAAAAAGCTCAAAAAAATCATTTGTAACTTTATTTAACAAAATAGATAATTATATATCAGTTAAAGGTCCAAAAGATAAAGAGTGGTCAGAACTTGATTGGACTAAAGATGATATAATTGATTTTTTTAAAAATAGCAATAGTAAAAGTATTAGTACAATGTTAACAATACACTCATTATTAAAAAAATATCTTTTATATATAGGTAATGACGAAATTAATTACGTAGATAGAGGTAAATTAAAGTATCTTAATACCGAACCAATGGCTTATATTAATAAAAGTGAGCTAATTAAAAAAAATAAACGCACAGTTTATTAATGAGTTAGATAAAGCGATTTTTATATTAATGAGGAATGGTATAAGAGGTTTAGCGTTTAGCGAATTAACTTCTTTAAAGTTAGATGATATTAAAAGCGAAAAGGTATATGTAAATAATAGAGTAGTTACCTTAGACCCAATAGATGCAGAAATCGTTCAAAAGGCAAAGGTGGAAAATTCTTATAAAATGAATATAAAGAGTAATGGACGAATACAGTATGAAGAATATGATTATAATCCAAGTTCTGTATATTTTTGGAGAAATAGACCTAATAAATTTCATCAAGGTCTTACAGAAATTAAGCCAGACTCTGCAAAAGATAAAATTTCTAAACAAATGAGAATGTTAAATATTAATGGGCTATCTGCCAATTCTTTGGTTAATAGCTATATAGTTGATAAAATTATAGAAGAAGAAGAAAGAATAGGAATAATATTTACAGAAAAGCAAATAAAAAGCTTCATTAATACATTAGGAATAAAAGCTCATGCTTATGGTGTTTATGAATTGAAGGAGAGGGTTAAAGCAGAAGTGTGATAGATGAAAGGAGTGAACTATATGTCAAAAGGTGTTTGTAGCTTTATGAATGCGTTAACCAAAGCTTGCTGCATATGTAATGTTAGAAAAATATGTCCTCGTAAATGCAATGGAATAAATGGTAAAGAAGGTACTAATTGCGACTTTTTTAAAAGTAATGAAACTTGTGAAGTAATGTGCCTTCATGAAACTAATATAAAAAATGGACGACCATTAGATGAAGATTCTATGTTATACAAACTTGATAAAAAATTTGAAAAAATAAATATTTTATTAAGAAAAGAAGAAGAGTCAACTAAGAATCCAATTATAACAACAATAGAATCGGAAAATCTCATAGTAGAAGATTAAAGATTCTATTTATGAATATTTATTTCGAGAATGTCTATAGATTTGTGTAAATAAGATTTTTTATAATTTATATTACTGGAAATTTCAAATTCCAGTAATATTTTTTATTTTTGAGAAATACTAATACTGGAATTCTTTACACAATTATTATGTGTTTAATTTAGTTATTTATACACTAAATTTTCCATAATTTTAAAAAAATTTATATTGTGTAAGAGTTAGGTATCCTTTCTCCAAACATAATTGTAAGCTGTCCTAAAGTAGACGCCCAATTTTGGTTTGGAGAGGTCCATTTCTCCATAATTTTCATGGTAGATAAATATAGTGATTTTCTTAGTGACTCATCTGTTGGAAATACAGTTCTTACCTTAGTATATTTTCTTAACTGTCTATTAAATCCCTCAAGAGCATTTGTAGTATAAATAATTCTTCTAATTTCATGTGGATATTCAAAATACGTATTCAGATTACTCCAGTTATTGTACCATGAATCTATTACAACAGAATATTTTGAATACCATTTCTCCTTAAGAATATCTAAATTTTTAAGTGCTGTTTCTTCGTTAAATGCCCTATAAACACTTTTTAAATCTTTCATAAACTCTCTCTGATCTTTTGATGCTATATATTTAAGAGAGTTTCTAATTTGATGAACTATACAAGTTTGAATACTTACATCTGGATATACAGTTTTAATTGCTTCAGGTAGACCTTTTAAACCATCCATACATGCAATTAAAATATCATCTACGCCTCTATTTTTCAAATCATTACAAACTGATAGCCAAAATTTTGCGCCTTCTGATTCACCAATCCAAATACCTAATATATCTTTTTTTCCTTTCATATCTAAAGCCATACATATATATGCTGCCTTTGAAACTATTTTATTATCATCTCTTACTTTAAAATGCATAGCATCCATATATACGATTGGGTATATTTCATCAAGTTCTCTGCTTTGCCATTCGGCGGCAGCCTCTACAACCTTATCTGTTATCTTAGATATCATTGCAGGAGACACATCAATGCCATATAGTTCTTCCATTTCAGATTGGATATCTCTTACACTCATACCACAGGCATAAAGACCTATTATTTTTTTATCTAGTTCATTACATACAGTTTCATACTTTTTAACAACCTTCGGTTCAAATTGTGCTTTTCTATCTCTTGGTATATCTAGGCCAACTTCACCAAAACTACTTTCAATAGTCTTAGAACTATATCCATTCCTATAGTTTGGATTAGCTTCATTACTTCTTTCATGCCTTTCTCTTCCCAGATGTTCTTCCATTTCTGCTTCTAGCAATTGTTGGATAATATCTTTGAACAGCTTTTGCATTAATCCATTTTTACCAACTACATCTTCCATGGTTTTACATTTTCTTACTTCAGCTTGGTAGTCTAAATCTGGAATAATTATTTCTCTTTGATCTTTCATTTCTTTACCTCCAAAAGTTTAATATGAATATTATTCCAAACTTACCAATTTTACATTCAAAAAAGACTGTAGGTAAGTTTGTATTTACACAAAACTACCTACAGTCCCATAGAAAGTTTATCCTGAAGTTCCACCTAAAGTAGAATATTCTCTTACTGAGAGTGGCAGAAGCTTAGAAAAAATATTAAATGACCTATGTGAGTGGTCATATGAATATGCAGATAATAATAATATAATTGTTTCTTGTAAAGAATAAAAAAATAGAAAGTTATCATTATTATATAATTTTGATAGCTTTCTAATTGATTAATTAAAAATGTAGTAACTATATAACTTTTTCATTTTTGCTTAATTGATTCTAATATATAGCCCATTCCCATTCCTATAAAACTGCCTGCACAAGCCCACATAAAATTTCCGGTTACAGTTCCAACTGCAGTTCCAATTATAAATCCTCCTAGAATCAAATTAACCCATAAATCCTCTTCTTCATCATCTTCATCATCTTTTTGAGTATTATTAAGTTTTATATTATACCATTTGTCATTATCATCTGAGTTGTCATTATTACCTGATTCAATAGATTTATTTATATTTTCACTTTTTATATTATTTTCATCAATAATTAAATCATCTAAAGTAACATCAAAGATTTTTCTTAACAATATTAAATTTTCTATGTCTGGATATGCTTTGTTAGCTTCCCATTTTGATATGGCTTGTCTAGATACATTTAACTTTTCAGCTAATTGTTCTTGGGATAAGTTATTCTCTTTTCTTAACTTTTTTATCTTCTCTCCTAAGCTCAATATAATCACTCCCTTTTTTTAATTGTATATATATGCCCATTTTATTTCAATAATTTCATAGTTGCATTGTGTAAACCTATGGTTGCATTGTTGATTATATCTATGTTTTATCAATTTATAGGATAAAAAAAGTCGTATCAATTATTTGTGATACGGCTTTTTGTCTTTTATATAACTCTACTAAGTTTCTCATTAGATCATTTAATGTTGGCTACAATGATTTTTCCTCTTGTGGCTCTAAATCAGAAACACTCCATGTTCCAGGATTAGTGCTATCTGGTATATTATGATTCATAATATCAAGATACAAATTTGCTTTATACTCAATATACTTATATCTTTCATTCATCTCTTTTAACTTTTTTTCTAACTTCTTCTTCTGTTCAATAATAATTTTATATCTTTCTTCTACAGTGGAATCTCCCTGTAAACACAAGTCTACATAATCCTTTATTGCTTTTATTGACATTCCAGAACCCCTAAGATTTTTTATTCCAATTAACCAATTCTTAGATTGCTCATCAAAGATTCTATTTCCATTCTTATCACGTTTTAAAGTAGGTACTAATCCCATATCTGTATAGTATCTAATAGTATGCTCTGTCATATTAAGACATTTTGCAATCTCTTTTACTGTATACATATTTCCCTCTCTTTCATCATTAAAGACAAATTATTTTTTATTAAGGACTTGCCTTCGAGTTACTCGAATACACTACAATAATTTTATCACAGCAAATTTAGTTGTGTATATGTAGTTCTGATTAATAAGATAACAAATATCAGGAAAAAATTATAATAAAGGAGAGGTTAATATGATGTATGTAGAATTAAATAACGGTGTTAAAATGCCAATTTTAGGATATGGAGTATTTCAAATCACAGATCCAAAAGAGTGTGAAAGATGTGTACTAGATGCAATAGATGTAGGTTATCGCTTAATCGATACTGCTCAGGCCTATGGAAATGAAGAAGCAGTAGGAAATGCTATTAAAAAGTGTGGCGTTCCAAGAGAAGAATTATTTATTACTACAAAAGTGTGGATTTCTAATGCTGGATATGAAAATGCAAAAAAATCTATTGAAGAATCTCTTAAAAAACTTCAATTAGATTATTTAGACTTATTATTAATCCATCAACCATTTAATGATTATTATGGAACTTATCGTGCAATGGAAGAACTACATAAGGAAGGAAAAATTAGAGCAATTGGATTAAGTAACTTCTACCCAGATAGATTAATAGACCTTATTAAATTCAATGAAGTTGTTCCTGCAGTAAATCAAGTTGAAACACATGTGTTTAATCAACAAGTAAAAGCTCAAGAAATAATGAATAAATATGGAGTTCAAATTCAAGCTTGGGCACCTTTTGCTGAAGGTAAAAATAACTTATTTAGTAATGAAACATTAAAATCAGTTGGAGATAAATATAACAAATCAGTTGCACAAGTTGCTTTAAGATATCTTATTCAAAGAGGAGTATCTGTTCTTCCAAAATCAGTTAATAAAGATAGAATGAAAGAGAACTTTAATGTGTTTGATTTTGAATTAACAGAAGAAGATATGAATTTAATTGCTAACTTAGATACAGAAAATAGTTTATTCTTCTCACATTATGATCCACAAACAGTTGAATATTTAACAAGCTTAGGAAGATAAAAAATAAGGACTTACTTCAAAGTAGGTCCTTATTTTTATTTCTATTGAATTTATTCACAATTTTATTAACTTATAATTTTAAATACAGTGCTTGACAACTATACTTGTCATGTAGTACAGTTAATTATGACAATAATAGTTGTCAAATTGACAATTAAAATAGTCAGGAGGGATCATGTGCCATTAAAGAATCGCTTAAAAGAATATAGAGCTAAGATTAATGTAAACCAAACTGAAATGGGAAAATTAGTTGGCGTATCTAGGCAGACAATTAGCCAAATTGAACGTGGAGACTATTCTCCATCAGTAACTTTAGCATTAAAAATAGCTAAGGTTTTAAATGTAAGCGTAGAAGATATTTTTAGTTATGAGGGGGATGATATCAATGAGTAATAATCATGTAAATGAAGTAAAAAAAGAGGATAAAAAAGCTTTTAAAAAATTTATTATTGTACTAATTATTTCTGCAATTGTAGGCGGGATTATGGGATTTATGTCAGTATATTTAAAAGATACTTTAGGTAGCGTTATATCTACTTCACTTATAAATATATTTGAAGTAATTACACCATTTGCTAGTCTTGTACTTTCAATTCTAATAATAATTGTAAGTACAATTATTTATAATAAATCAAAAAAAGAATTTATGCTATGGAGCGAAACAAATGAAGATGATGATAAAATAGATAAAGTTGAAGAAAATTTATCTTATATTCTTTTATTTACATCTGTAAATACTATTCTTGGATTTTTCTTCTTGGGATTAGGGTATATGTTATTACCATTTGATAATACACATGGAAGTCTTAGTGTTGTTAAGACTATTTTATTTATTTTAGGATTTATATTATGTATGTCATCTTCTATGTTAATTCAAAATAAAGTAATTAATTTAACAAAAGAAATTAATCCTTTGCTAAAGGGAAGTATATATGATTTTAAATTTAATAAGAAGTGGGTAGATAGCTGTGATGAAGCTTTAAAATTAGGTATATATAAAAGTTCTTTCAGCGCATATCTTGCTGTGTCAAATACATGTGTTATACTTTGGATAATCTGTATTATAGGGCATGATTTATGGGATTTTGGGATTATGCCTATGGTAATGGTTACAATTATATGGTTGGTTCAAACTATTTCTTATAGTATAGAATCAATTCGCTGTTCTAAGTCAAAATAAAAAAGCGTATCACTTACTTGTGATACGCTTTTTTATTTTTTATATAACTTTACTAAATTTCTAATTATTATTTTAAATAAGTTTTGAGAAATTCTCTGAATCCATTGGTTTATTAAAATAATATCCTTGGAACATATCACAGTTACAATCTGAAAGGAATCTATATTGTTCTTCGCTTTCAATACCTTCTGCAACTGTAGCCATACCTAAACTATTAGCCAAATTAATAGTATATTTAATTATGTTTTCCCACTTTTCTTCCCCTATACCATCAATAAAGCTTTTATCTATTTTTAAAATATCAAAATTAACATAAGAAATAGCTTTTATAGAAGAGTAACCAACTCCAAAATCATCTACTGACACTAAATATCCTCTTTCATGTAAAAGAGAAACTATATCTTTTAACTTCTCTTCATTTCCAGCTAAGGAGCTTTCTGTTATTTCAAAATGGATTAAGTCTTTAGGAACTTTATATTTATCAATATATTTTTCTAAGCTATAAATAAAATTAGCTTTATTTAAGTAGCTCCTAGATAAGTTAAGAGCAATAGGTACTACATTTTTATTGTCATTAATCCATCTTCTTATATTTTTACAGACATCCTCAAATACAAGTTCATCAATGTCTTTTATTAAACCATTTGCTTCACACATAGGTACAAATATATATGGGGATATTATACTTCCATATTTATACCATCTCACTAGTGCCTCAGCCCCTATTAAAGTTTTACCATCTTTCCCGTATTTAGGCTGAAACCATGCTTTGAACTCTTTATTTTTAATTCCATTTTTAATATCTTCTTCTAGTCTTATCTTATTAATTTCACTTTTGTGCATTGATTTATTATAATACATCATGTTCTTATTATTGTTGTGATTGTTGTTTAATGTTTCTTTTGCAATACTAACATATGAGCTCATTTCTTCATAAGAAGTATTAGACTTATCAACTAAGTAAATACCCATTATAAATTTTATATTATCATTTATTTTAGAAAAATCTATTTTTTCTAATCTTTGAGTAAGTTCTTTAACACTAGTATATTTCATAAGTAATTTATATTCACCAAAATAACTGTGTACTATAATTTCTTCTTTATTCAATATGTTATATAAATATGAATATACCTCTTTTAATAAAAATTCAGTATTCTTAAGACCTATCATAGTAACTATGTTTTTAATGTTAATAATTTCCAAACTAATAAAGGCAAAATCATCTTTTTTATTTATATACTTATATATATTATTCTTAAGAAATACATCATTTTTACCTTGTGTTATAGCGTCCGTATAAGCTATATCTTTTAGTTTGCTATAACTTGTTTTTTCTTTTTTAAAAACTATAATAAATATACCACTTATCAATAAAATCATTACAAAATTAAATAATGTTATGGTCTTCATAATAGTATAAGAATAAACTTTGATTGAATTATTAGGAATAAGACTCATTACCCACCAATCACTATAATCTAATTTGGCATAATACATAAAACTATCTTCATGATTAAATTTCAGTTTAACTTTACCTTTATCTGTATTTTTAAAATCCATTTGAATGATTTCTAAAGATTCATCATTTATTATTTCAAATAAATTAAAATTATCTGAATTTGATGTTATATGCGCTTTAGAAGCTACTACATCTCCTTCAGAATTTATTATAAAAATATCTCCTAGTTCACTCATAGTATCTATATTAAGTTCTTCATAAAAGTCATCTGTTAATATAGATGCCCATAAAATAGCTATAACTTTATTATCTTTAAATACAGGAACACTAAAAAAATTAGTTCTTTTTCCATCTAATTTTGAGGAAACTATACTACTAGTGTACCTCTTCCCATTCATAGAAGCTTTAAAATAATCCATATCTGAAATATCTACAATTTCACCATTATTACAATATGATGTACCATTAGGAGTTGCAATAGCCAACCTTCTTAGTTTATTATCTTCTACTATAGAATCAAAAGATTTAGTTATGTTTTGTGGATTACTTAAATCTTCATTTGAAATATTATCAGATATAGTTTCTAAAATAGTAAATTTCTTTTCTATAGTACTATTTATATTTATTCTACTTTCAATTGATAAACTTTCAATTAATTCTAATGCTCGATTTTCTAATTTCTTAGATGCATATTTATTAAAAAACATTATAAGCAGAATACTAAAAATCCATAAAATTAAAATAAGAATAGTTTTTATACTGAATTTTTTATTTAAATCTGTCATAATGCCTCCTTAAAAATAAATTCAATTAAAAATAGTCTCTATATTAATTTCATTTTTAGCTATAAATTTTCTTGATACATCTATAAGATTTTCCAATATATATTTTACTATAAACCTAAATTTATTAAATACTTTTTTTATAAAAAATAATCTATTCATTAATAATTTATTGCTATATTCATTTAGTTGCCAATAATAAAATATATAAATTAATCTAGTTTTAATTTATTTCTAAGGATCTTATCTAGTAAAATATCATAATCACAATCAAGTACTATATTTTTATTAGCAACAAGCACCGATACTCCTTGAACTACGCTCCACATTGTTATTATATTTAAAGTATATTCTTCTTTTTCTATTCCATAGCATTCAAACATTTTTATTGCATTATCTTTAAATATATTAAATGATTTACTATTGCTATTTAATATATCACCATCTACCATTTTTGCTGAAAATAAACTATCATTAAACATTAAAAACTTAAGATAATTAGAATTCTCTACCATAAATTTAATATAGCTTTTTCCTATTTCTATCATTAAATCTTTAGGATTCAATGATTTATCCAAAGAATTTATAATACTGTTATCAAATTCACTTATTACATAATTAGATATTTCATTAATTAAGTCATGTTTATCTTTAAAATGTTTATAAGGAGCTGTATGAGATACATCGCACATAGCGGCTATTTTTCTTAAAGAAAAACCATCTGTACCTTTTTCATTTAAAAGTTCTAACCCTTTTAAAATCATCTGTTTTTTTAAATCACCATGATGATAGTTTTTTATACTCATTTTTTCTCCTCTTTTCTCTATCTATATTCTATTATTATATCAAAATTATTATATTATAACTTTGTATATTTTTTGTGATATAATATGTTTACAGTGTAAACATTATTTTATAAGGAGATTTGACAACAATGGATTTTGATGTAATAGTTTTAGGCTCTGGAATAGGAGGATTAACTTGTGCTAGTAGATTATCCAAGTTAGGCTTTAAGGTTGGTGTGTTTGAAAAACACTATATTCCAGGAGGATACGCTACAAATTTCAAACGACGTGGATATAATTTTGATGTTTCTTTACATGGGATAGGTGCTTTAGATGAAGGCGGAAATACCCATAATATTTTAAATCACTGTGGAGTTCTAGATAAAATAACTCCAATAAAAAATGATATTGCATATAGTGTTTCATATAAAGGTAAATTAATTGATATACCTAATGATTTGTCTTTATATAAAAACTTACTATTTGAACTTTTTCCAAATGAAATTAAAAATATAGAGAAATTATTTAAAGATATAACTAAGTTTAACCGTGGCTTTGAAAAATTTATTTTAGATAAAAATTCTTCTATATTAAAAAAAATTAATATAGACTGCTTAACATTTATTAAGTGGAGTGAAAAAACTACAGATGAAGTAGTTAGAAGTTATGTTGATAATGATGATTTCGTATATATATTTACTTCTTTGTGGCCATATTATGGATTACCTCCAAAACAGTTATCAGCACTATATTATTTTATACCTTGGATATCATATCATATGTATGGAAAATATTATATAAAAGGTGGAGCTCAGAAATTATCCGATTCCATGGTAGAAGTAATAACTGAAAACGGTGGTTCTGTAAATTTAAGATCCGAGGTTACTTCAATAAACATTGAAGATAATAAAGCTAAAAGTATAACTTTAAAAAATGGTGAAGTTTTTACTACAAAATATATAGTATCAAATATAAATCCAATAGATACATTTAATATGACAAAAAACTATACAGTTCCTACAAAATATAAAAATAAAATATCTTCTCCTACCATCGGTTGTAGCCTAAGTCAATTATATATAGGATTAGATTGTAATCCAAAGGAATTAAATATTCCGGTTGAAGAAGTTTTCTATTTTGATGCTGGTACTCCTGAAGAAGATTATGAATTATCTATAAAAGCAAATTATAAAGAATGTGGTATCTTAGTTACAAATTATAGTAGCATGGATGAATCACTAAATGAATACAATAAAGGTGTTATAACAGTTACCCTTATAGATAATTATGCTCATTGGTCAAAGGATAGATCTGAATATGCTATGCAAAAAGAAAGTCTTACAAATATTCTTATTGATAGATTAGAAGAAAAGTTTCCTGGAATAAAGAGCCATATAAAAGTAACTGAACTAGGAACTCCAAGGACTATGGAAAGATATACAAATAATCCAAATGGTGCTGTATATGGATATTCTCAAACTATAAAACAGGCTGGTCGATACAGATTATCTACTGATACACCTATTGAAAATCTTTTTTTAGTTGGAGCATGGGTTAACCCTGGAGGAGGATATGAAGGTAGTATATCTTCAGGTATGATGGTAGCTCAACATATATTTAATAAATAACAAAAGAAAAGACTACATTGAACATCACTTCAATGTAGTCTTTATATATTAATATTACAGTCAATTTATGATGTAACCTTATTTTTCCCAGTCTTTTTAGATACGTATAGTTTTTCATCTGCCTTCTTAAATGTGTTACTTCCGTTAGCATCTGAATGTGCTACTCCTATACTTAATGTAGTAACTATATCCTCTTTCCAATGTAGGGATTCAACCTTAGCTCTAATATTTTCAGCTAACTGTAATACTTCTTCTCTAGATTTATCTTGAACAATTACTACAAACTCTTCACCACCATATCTAAATAAAGAACTTTGTTCATCTAATAATGGCTGAATTGCCTTGCAAGTATTAATTAAAACAATATCTCCTAGATCATGTCCAAAATTATCATTTATACTCTTAAAATTATCTAAATCTAAAATTATAATAGAAAATAATTTATTTTTGCTTAGTAACCTTTTGTTAGTTATATCAAAATGTCTTCTATTATATGCATTAACTAAAACATCTTGCTTGCTGTTTATCTTTATATTTTTAATTTTATTAAATAGTATTCGTATAATTAACCCTCCTGCTACTATTAAAATTATAATTAATCTATAATATTTTGATATGGATTTATTTTTTTCTATTAGTTCATTTTCATTATTAATTTTATCTAAAATGTAAAATGTATAATCTCCATATCGCTCATCTTCTTGATTTTCTCTTAATTCCATTAACATCCTATAATAGTCATTTTTCTTGCTATCATCATTTTCTACTCTTATTAAGTTTTCTAAAATTTGCTCTATTATATATTTATTATCTTTATTTTTATCTAACATTGACTCATAAAGTTTAATTGCATCTTCATATTGATTACTCTCTTCATAAAACTGTCCTAATGCTAATGAATAAGAAATATCTTTTCCAACATAGTAATCTTCTTTATCAATTTCTTGTAAATACTTAGCGTTATTTAAATATTCTTTTGCTAACTTTAAGTCACCTTCCATTATAGCAATCCTTGCATCCATATTAGCTTTTAATATTTCTATATCACGATAAGTTTCAATTGGCATACTATCTTTATAATTAGATATCTTCTCTGAAACTAGCTTAGCATTCTTATAATCACCATTAGTAAGATATAACTCACCAAGAGTTAGTAATCCATAAGTTTTTATGTCTGCATCTTTAAATTCATCTTCTATTTCAATAGATAACGATTTTTTTATTAACTCAATACCAGTCTCTATTCCTCCTAGTCTTTTAAACAACTGTGCTAATTCAATTAATCCTTCTGATGTTTCTTCATTTAAGTTTTGCTGATTTGCTATAATTATTGATTTAATTGACACTTCTTATGCTAGTGCATAATTATTAATATAAAGATATAAGTACCTTAACTCGTCATATATTTTTAGCTTAATTCTATCTGTTATATATTCATTGTCTTGTAAGTCTTCTAATATTTCAATTGAAATAGATTTATCATTAGCTTCAGATGATATCATTTCTAAAAAATAAACTATTTCATCTTCATTATTCTTAAACTGGCTTCTTTTTATTTGATTGAATATATCTATAATTAGTTCTTTAGCCTCAGTAGCTTTATTATTTTCTAAATAATATTTATATAGAAGTTTTCCTCCTAAAATTTTAGAGTTTAAATATTTACTTTCATATATATTAGTTTTTATATTTTCCTCTTCTTCTTGACTGATTATATTATCTACATATTTAATATATGTATCTATGATAAACTTATCTGATTTTGCTCCATTTTCATATAAAAACTCTTTATATTCATATAAAGACTCAGAACTTATTTTTTCAGTCGATTCATAATCTTTTTTAAACTTTTTTATAATTTCTGTATAACTAGCATCTGTATTACTTTTTAAAAAAATGTCTTTTGAAATTATAAAACTTAATATAATAAAAATAACAATCAAATATTTCTTTAACATAAAATTCTCCTTTTATTATAAAATTTTAAAAATAGACCGTAGAATCTATATTATCAAAAATATTTTCAAAAATAAATATTTTCATTTTTCTAATTTACGATAGTTATTGCTAGTTTATATTTTGTGTTAGTTTTATTGTATTATAGGACATGATTTATTAGTTCATTTCATCCCTCTATTTGGTAGATTTTCTAAATCGACAACTTGTCCAATTAGGATTTTTTATCTAAAGTAATCTTTTAATAAATTCAGAATCATAATATAAGGCTATGTTTTAATATAGTGTTGATATTAGAATCAATTTTAATAACAAAAAAGTAGGTGTATTCCTATATTGATATACTCCTACTTTTTTGTTCGCATTATATTAATATTATTCAATTTAATTAATAACCATTAGAATAATGTATGTATTATCTATATCTTATACTAATGACATCTATCGCATGGATCATGCTTACCACTTTCTTGGATTGTACCTTCTAAAATAGTTTTACTTCTTGATAAAGTAGAACAATTTTTTGTAGTATGATAGCTTTTTCCATTCGGTGTCCAGTACACTATTTCTGAACTATTAGCACTACTTTGGCTTTCATTTGTAGAATTATTATTTGTATTTGAATTATTTGTAGTATTACTAACTTTAGAGCTAGTATTACTCGAATTATTAGTTGATGTATTGGATTTTGAGCTAGAATTATATTCATCTGGATTTATATTATCAAATTCATCTTTGACTACATTTCCATTAATAGTATACGTATAACTATAATGACTTGGTATCTGAGTTTTTGTATTTGGATAAGTTATTATAGCAACAAAATCTGTACAACCTCCAGCATCTCTTATAACTTTCTCCATATAAGCTTGGTCGCCATGCCTATTAAGTGTACTATTTTGAGGTGTTATATTATATGCATTAGAAACACCACCAAGTGAATCTGCTATAATATGTCCCTCATCTAAATCACTTCTTTCAACTCCAGGTACTTTTGCTTCATCAGAATAATATCTCCCCTTTGAATTAACAGGTTCTGTTGAATCATCCTGTAATATAATTTGTTTAGCTACCACTTTAACTAATTGTCCATATTCATTAGTGAATGCCCAATATTCTCTATCACCAAAGCCTATATCTACTACAACATTAGGTTCTCTATGTCCTGATAAATTTCCACCATCAACTTCTATTACTTTATATCCAGCAAATATATCTTCTGTATTATTTGAGATTGATTCCGTTGTTGTAATATGAGAAATTTCTGTATTTTCCTCATTTATATTTTCATTTGAAGAATCTTCATTTTCATCAACTTCTTTATCTGTTTTTGATTCTTCTGTATTTTCGATTGATGCGTTTTGATTATCGTTGGCATTTATAGTATTTACATTGGAATCCATACTCATTCCAAAAATCAAGAATGTTACTGCTATAGCTCCAACTAAACTCAAATAATACTTAATCGGTTTTACTGTAAAATTTTTATTTAAGTAATTCATACTTGCAGGTGCAATAACTAAACCTACGACTGCTAAAAATGGTGAATCTATAGCAATAGCTAAAATTAATATACTTAAATAAGCAGCTATAGATCCAATGATGATATTGATTTTTGTTTTAAAATTTTTCATTATTTATAAGTCCTCCTAAATATTTTTTCTAAGCTCTTAGCTAATCCCCCTCACTTTTACTATTTTTATTATAATTTTTTATATATTTTATATGCAACATTTTTACAAAATCTTTTAATGTTTGACAAAATAAAAAGCTAGTAAACAAGATTGTACCTGCTTACTAGCCTTGATAAATATTAAAATTTTATTATTATAATTCTATTAATTTTTAATATCTAACACAATCTGAGTTCACGACGGGGGTATTCTCCATAACAAGAACTATCCCCACACTCAAAACCAAAGAATCTTTATGAATTCCTTCTATCCCTATCTTTTATAGATTTTCTAAATTGACAATTTGTCCAATTAGGATTTTTTCTTTGGACTTTTATTTATCGCAATAATTTTCATTTTCCTTATCCTGTGTTATTTTTATGTTTTTGATTTACTTTCCTGTGAATACTGCTATAATTATAGTGGATATAATCTATCTACTAACATTTTTATATGTCCCGCTACTTGATACATGTACAAAGGTGAGCTAAATATGACTACATTTGCATCTTTTATGTCATCTATAATATTTTTCATATCATCTTTTAAACAACATGAATCATTTCTTCTACAATAGTAACATCCCCTACAAGGTTTAATATCCATATCAACTACATTGTATCTCGATATTTCTACATCATCACTAGATACACCTTTTAGTATTTCGTTAATAATACTTGCAGTATTTCCATTCTTTCTACCACTCCCATAAAAAGCTACTATTTTATTCATACTAAACCTCCCAATTACATTTTAAAATTAATCAATTTATATTGTTTATTATATATAACAATTCTAAAATTAAAAGTAGTAATCTTTTTATTACTTAGTACTAAAAACTAGACTATTACGTAATACAGGCTTTCTATGAAGAATAAAAATAATCCTCGACAACACATTTATGTATTATCGAGGATTTCAATGATGTAGACGATTCACAAAAATAATATCCACTGTTATATTCATATATTAAATTATTATTCTATCATTAACTATAATAAATTCTTTAATATCATAGAAATTCTATTAGGCAATTCATTTATATTAGATATATCTAAAAATTTATTTTGTCCATAAATATCTTTTATTACATCTCTATCATTTCCAATTGCAGCTACAAAGAAATTTATACCTTTTCTTGAATATTCTGATATAACACTTTTTAAATCTTCCTTTGCAAGTTCATCTTTATAATTTGGTTTTGCAAGTGGCTTTCCATCACTTATAATAAACAATACTTTAATATCTGCATCAACTTTTAATAATTTCTCCGCTACATATTTTATAGATACTCCATCTCTATTATTACCCTTTGGACTTATTTGCATCATTCTATAACAATCGTCTTTATCTTGATTATCAAAATCAGAATAAGAGTATATTGATACATCTTCTGTATTATTTATATCTGCTGTATCTCCATAAATACCTATTGGTATGCTACACTTTTTACAAAATTCCCATATTAAAATAGCTGTTGCCTGAGCCATTTCAATACGATTATTGGCTTTCATAGATCCAGATTCATCAATTCGCATAGCTACTGCCATTGATGGAGATTCATTTGGCGGATTTTTTTTACTAAAATATCGATAGTCCTTTTTTGATACATTAGAAGCTTCGAATTTAGTTCCATAATATCTATTTTTACTATATTGAGTGGATACTTCATTCTTTAGAAATGGCAATACTCTATTAGCTAGTTCATTAGCTGCTTTAATATATTTTTTATTATTTTCTATATAATTTAATTTATCTTCATAAGTAAATTCTGGTCTATGAACTTTTATTCTAATATTTTTATGAATGCCTCCATATGAAATTAATTTTGAATCACTCTTTTGTTCATTTTCACTTTCTTTTATATTTCTTAATTTCATAATTCCTTTTCCAAAGGAATTGTTATTATATACTCCGTCAAATAATTCATCATTTGCTTTATTTACTAAATCATCACTTTTATTATCTTCTTTGCTAGATTTTCTTAGCTTTATGGCATCTTTATCTTTTGCCATAGTACTTTTATGTGAGGTACTTTTATCAGAATTTATTTTCATAATATCTTCATTTTCTGATTTTACTAAATCCTTTTTAATCTGCTCTTTTGTAGTTTTATTTTTTATAATTTTACCTATATCACCCTTTGTATCGCTCTTGCCTATTGTTGATGTTGCCTTGCTATTTTCATTAAGATTTTCTTCTATTTCAAGTGATATCAATGGTTTTATATGGTCTATTTCTTCTTTATATACATCATCAAATACTTCTAAGTATTCTTCTATTTCATCCCATAAAATAATACTTATTTTATAAATCTTATCTATTACTTTAATTTCATCTTCTTCATAAATGGATTCATCTATTTCTTTTTTGATTTTCTCAATATTTTTTATATGATAATCTGAGATACCTTTAAATTTTCCAAATTTAATATAGCAAATTATTTGATTTATTAAGGCATTAAATTTGTTATTCTCAGTTAAATCTATTTCAAATGAATTAATGCTATTATATTGAGTATCCCTCAATTCATTAAGTCCATCAATTAATCGACCATAGTTAGATAAGTATTTATATATAGACTCCTCCACACGACTATCTTCTATAATATCATATATAAAAAGTAATAAAGAGCATAACTTACCTGACTTCTTAGGATTATTTATATAGTTTTGAAATTTTATCATATTTTCATGTAGTTCTTCATCATTAAACTCTAATGAATTTCTATACAAATTTCCATTTAAAATAGATTCTTCATAAATATCCCTTATAGTGAAATCTGTAAATAATCTATGACCAATTTCATGAACATAATACCCTAGGGTTAATTTTAGTTTATTGCCCTTACTTATATTTTTTGAACCTAAATTTATATAAATAGTATCATTCTTTATATAAGATACATCATCTATATTTTTATCCATTAAGAATTTTAATTTATCTTGTTTCAAATTATGCTTTTCGTATAATTTTTTTGATGTGCTCTTTATATATTCCTCAAATTCTTTAGATTTTAAGATATTATTATCTTCTAAATCTAATTTATTTTCTCTTACTAATTTTATAATACTATCTAAATCCATAGAAATTACCTCCTACTTTGAGTTTCAATGAATAAAGAAGTATTATTTTCAACGGCTTCCTCCAAGATTCTTATTTCATCAGGGTTTGTAGTTATTTTATATATTACTTTATAGTACATAGATTCTCTTATATCTTCTCCATTTTTTATTGCATCAACCCAGAAAAATAAAGAACGCATTCCTGCTACTCCATGTATAGCATTAGCTGTTGCACATTCATCTAAAGCTATAATAGCATCTACTAATTTAGAAACTAACTCAACATTATCAAATCCTGTTTTTGCAATAGCTCTTTCTATCATAACTTCTCTTTCTGGTAAATCCATTTTCTCTGAATGTTGTATTCTATCTCTTAAAGCTTCATTAAGTGGTCTACATCCAATATAATTTCTATTAGTTGTAATAACAGCCACAAAATCTGGATGTCTTTTTACAACTCCTGTTGGTAAATTTATAGTACCATCTGGCTCTAGTGCTGAGTTTAGTATCATTAGTACTGCTGCATCACGAATTACAGTAGGCTCTTGTATCTCTAATAAATAACCTTCTGTAAATGCCCTTACTATTTCTGATGGGAAGTATTTATACTCAATCTCTTTATTAGAATCATTTTTTTCTTCATTAGCAACAGGAAGTATAGATCCTAATACGTCTGATTTATCCATATCTGAAAAACAAGTTATCTTAGTATAAGGTAGTCCCAAATTACTGGATAATGCCTTTGCCATTTGAGTTTTTCCAGAACCAGCATCACCTTCAAGAAGAATATTGGCTATTTTCATATCACCCTTATTCCAATTGCGTTTTATTTCTTTACATATTCTTCTTTCAATTTTTGATACTCTATGGGAATCTGGTAATTTTATAATTTGACTTTTTTCATACTCAGTTAATTCCCTAGATAAGTTTAATGTAAATTCTCCAGGCTCTATCTTTAAACATTCTATTTGTTTTTTCTCTTCTTTTATTTCTTTAACTACTTTAAATTCTCCATGTAATAATTTTGTATATGCTATTTTTTTATTCTCTATATCCTCTAGACTTATTTTTTCTAAAGGAGCTCCTTCTGGTACAAGTAACTTTAAGTCGCCTTTTAATACTCTACGATATACATTATCACATAAAGTTGCCATTAACTTTATTGATAATTCATCTAAATTATCCTTTTCTTCTATGTGAAGTTTATACTCATTAAATATACTTAATGCTTCATTATCTTTTAATATTTCAGGCATCATAGCTAAAAATAATATACTTCCCTTTTCTCCTTTAGAATTTCTAGGATTTCTTAATTTATATTCATTGTATATATTATTTTTAGTATCATAATTACATGCTAAACATTTTCCGCTTAATTTATTGTAAAATAGAATTTGTATTATATCTTCATTCTTACCTTGTAATTCTACACATATATTATCTTCAATTAATCCAATAGCTCCTATCTTACTTTTATTAGCAAGTAAATCTATATATTTATGTGTTGATTTTATTATAGAATCTATTAGGATTGATTGTCCTTTTCCAAATCCTCCATCTGGAGAATACTTACTTGAAGTATTAACATTCTTACTGCTTAAAGTATTAAATGGTTTTTCTTCAAGCTTATACTCTCTTCCCCAAATGGGAGATATGCTGCTTATCTTTCTCATAAATATTCTCCTTTTTTAATTTAATATCCTAATTCCTCTAATATTTCTGATAGTACTCTAAATCTTTCTCCAAGTAATTCTCCCTGATTACTAAATTCATCTGCTAAATCAATTATATCTTTATCTAGGTTTTCGTTATCTTCACATATTTTAATATTCATAGCATCGCCTTGAAGTCCAACACGGCTAATAGTTAAATTATTTTCATCATAAAATTTAGGCATTCTATAAGCTTCTTTAAAATATAGACTAGCTTCACATAATAAAATTGCCATATCTAAAATTCTATTTACAGGTATTTCATCAAATCCATTATCTGATTTTAAAAGCTTTGCTATTATTTCAAGTCTTTTGTTATCTATATTTTTCTTAACTCCTATGTCTATTTTCTCTATATCTGAATTAGATGTTCTATATCCATCTACTTTTTTGTAATTGTCACATGTTATAACTGGTTTAAATTCCATTTTTATATTTCCTCCACATTCACATCTTTAAATTTATCTTTACACATTTCTAATAATATTTTTAAATCTTCACTATAATCCACTTTACTTTCATCTTTGTCATAAGGAAGTATTTCTACTACCTTAATTTCAAAGTTTTCTTCTTTGTTTTCTTTCCAATCTTTTTGCAGCTTTTTGCATCTATGATTATTTGAATTTAATTTAAATCTATCACCATTTATAGTTGCCTTTATATTTTTGTCACAACCTAAGTAAACAGTATTTGTTTTTAGGGATTTGAACATATATACTCCCATATCTGGTTTCATTTCTTTGAAATGTTGTAATAGTTCTTTTCTTCTTTGTCTATCCATAGTAATTCTCCTTTTTTGTATAAGTATCGATTATTTTTATTGTTAAAATTTATATTTATAGTACAAAATGATTTTCTAAACTTATTGATTTGTCTATATTATTACTTCTTATGTTATTTTATATTGTTTTATTTTTTTTAACAATCTACGCTCCGTAGAGTTCTAGTCTACAAAGGGTCTGCTTTTATTATTTAATAAGAAAAATTATAAATTGTAATGGAATTTATAATTTTTATGTAAAAAATAATTTTTAATATTTACGCCATCTAAAATATGATGTATGATGAATTACAAAACTAAATAAAAGAAGATAGAGGTCGCAGTATTTAAGAGTAGATTTGTGGAGGTAAGCACGAAGAAACAAATCAAAAGGAAATATTGCCGAAACATATAACTGATGCTTTAAGGTTATATAGTTGGGATTATGCAGAATATGTATAATACTGTCATAAATATTATTTATGAGGAGCTATCATGATGGATATGTTTTTTTATTTGAAATTATACTTATTTAAAATATAGTCTTGAGTGTTTAGCTCAAGGCTTTTTTTAGTTTAAAAATATTAGGGGGTTATTAGGATGAGTAATATTGAAAATTTAGAACGACCTACCACAAAAAGAACAGAATTTAAACGAGAAATTGGTGTTTTTAGTGGAGTAAGCATCATAGGTGGAATTATGATAGGGTCAGGTATATTCTACCTAGGATCTTATGTATTAGAAAGAACTAATTATAATTATGGTTTAGCCCTTCTTGCATGGGTTTTAGGTGGAGTCATATCTTTATTTGGTGGACTTTGTTTTGCTGAATTAGGTTCATCAATGCCTAGAGCTGGAGGAAGAACTGTATATCTAACAGAAGCATATCATCCATGTGTTGGGTTTTTAGCAGGATTTTCAGACTGGTTATTAGGAGGTCCTGGTTCAGTAGCAGCTTTAGCTATAGCTCTTCCAACTGTTCTTAAATCTTTTATAGGAATTAGTGATATGGGTATAAAAGTTTGTGCAATTATATTAATAATAGCTTTAACAATATATAACTGTTTTGGTGTTAAGTTATCATCAATTTTACAAAATGTATCTATGGTAGCTAAATTAATTCCAATAATTTTAATTATGGGTGGAGCATTATTTTTAGGAAAAATAACTCCAGATATATCAATAGGACAACAAACCATTTCATCAGGTAATGGAAATATTATATCTATAATTGCTTTTGCCATAGTTGCTTCACTTTGGGCATATGAAGGATGGGCAAACTTAAACTCTGTGGCAGAAGAAGTAAAAAATCCAAAGAGAGATTTACCTTTAGCAATAATCATAGGAATAGGTGGTATAACTATTTTATATACATTATTCAACTATGCTATTTATAGAGTATTACCACATGATACTGTGGTATCAATGATACAAAATGGAAATTATTATCTAGGAACAGAAGTTGCCAAGATAATATTTGGTAATGTAGGAGGAATTCTTGTTACATTAGCAATGATAATTGCAATATTTGGTTCAATGAATGGATTAATATTAGCTCAACCTCGTACATACTACGCTATGGCTGAAGAAGGTCACTTTTTCAAATGCTTCACAAAGCTACATCCAAAGTATAAAGTGCCAATAGCTCCAATAGTAGTACAATGTATTTTTTCTATAATATTGGTTTTAATGAGAAACTTAGACCAATTAACTAACTTAGTAGTATTCCAATCAATGTTATTTAATTTTTTAACAGTTTTATCAGTGCCAATATGTCGTAAAAAATTCCCTAATATTGAAAGACCTTACAAAGTTTGGTTTTATCCATTTAGTGTAATAATACTTGCTATTATATATATAGGGCTAGTTTTTAGTACATTCTTTGATGACCCAATAAATGCATTGGCAGGTTTTATAGTTCCTGCAATAGGTATATTATTCTATATGTATTTTGATAAACAAAAAAAGATAAAATAAATCACACATAGAAGTGAATTTTTAGGTGGGGAATAAAAATGAAAACAATATTGTTTAATGGTAAAGTTTACGTAGAAAGAGAAAAGTTTGTAGAAGCAGTATTAATAGAAGATGGAATAATTAAGGAAATAGGGACAAATGAAGAAATCTTAAAAAATACTGGTATAGATGAAAAGATAGACTGTAAAGGAAATACAGTTATACCAGGGCTTAATGATTCTCATATGCACATACTTAGCTTTGGAGAGAGAATGTATCAAGTTAAGATAAATGATTGTAAAACAATTGATGAGATGATAGAAAGATGTAGAGATTTTATAAAAAAATATCCTGATAGAGTAAAAAATGGATTACACTCTCAAGGATGGAACCAAGATTTATTTGTAGACAGTGACAGAATGCCAACTAGGTTTGATTTAGATAAAATATCTACAGAAATTCCTGTAATACTTGAAAGAATTTGCGGACATATATTAACAACAAATACTAAAGCCATAGAAATGCTAGGACTAGATAAAGATTCTAAACAATACAATGGTGGTACATTTGAAATAGGTGAAGATGGCTATCCAAATGGTATTTTCACTGAAAACGCATGTAGTTATGCAAAAGAGATTATTCCTAGATTTTCTATAGAAGAAAGAGAAAAGATGTTTTTAGAGGCTAATAAATATGCTATTGAACATGGTATTACAAGTATTCAAAGTAATGATATAGGAACAATTGTACTGGATTCACAGCCATATTTTAATATGTTCCACAAAATATATAATGAAAATAAAGGCCTTGTTAGATATAGACATCAAGTTTCATTTAATAGTCCAAAAGATTTCAAAGAGTTTATTGAAAATGGTGAATATAAAAATGGTCAATATAAAAATAATTCATTCCTTTCATTAGGTCCAGTTAAAATATTCAAAGATGGAAGCTTAGGAGCAAGAACAGCTCTTATGAGAAATGGATATAATGATGATCCAGGTAATAAAGGAATTGAGTGGTTAAGTGTTGATGAAATGGATGAGTACTGTAAGTTGGCAAAAGAAGCTAATATTCAAATAGCAACTCATGTTATTGGAGATGAAGCAGTAGAAAAAACTATAAATAGTTATGAAAAAGCATTTATAGATGGAGAAAATAAATTAAGACATACTTTAATCCATTGCCAAATAACAGATAAAGAATTACTTGAAAGAATAGCAAATTTAGGTATACTTGTTAGTTATCAACCAATATTCTTAGACTATGACATGCATATTGTTGAAAAAAGATGTGGTAGTGAGTTAGCATCAACTTCATATGCATTTAAAACATTAAAAGATCTTGGTGCAAAAATAGCTTACGGAACAGATGCACCAGTTGAAGATTGTAACCCATTCCCTAACATTTATAGTGCAGTTACACGTAAAGACTCAAAGGGATATCCAGAAGGTGGATTCTATCCAAATGAATGTGTAGATATATACACTGCAATTGATGCTTATACTGAAGGTAGTGCATATATGGAATTTATGGAAGATAAAAAAGGAAGAATAAAACCAGGTCAACTAGCAGATATGGTTGTTCTTGATAAGGACATATTTACATGTGACCCTATGGAAATTAGAAATATACTTCCTCTAATGACTATAATAGATGGAAATGTAGTTTATAGAAAAGAAATATAATTAAAAGGGGCTGTCGTATGACGACGCCCCTTTTTCATGAAAAAATATTTAGGGCTTACACTACTACCTCATTCAGGAGTTTCGTTGATATTTACAGGTATTACTGTTAATACTCTTATAAAGCCAGCACCTGAATATGCACAAATTATTCAAAGAACAATTGCAGCTGCGGCTGTTATAAATGAGATTATAGCTGTTTTACTGGCTAAGCAAGGCTTTAAATTAGCAGGTGAATTGGATGGTCAATTAGATGAGGATGTTACTATTGAATAGTTTTGTTGTAAAGAACCGTACTTTACTCTATGGATCATGTTTTTATTTTTAGACTATGTTAGCTAACTTTGTATTATATTATAATAAAAATAACCATCCCTTAGTATTTTCAATAATTTGAATTAAGAGGTATGGTTATTTATCTAATCTGATATAAATTATTCGTAATATATTAAAATTCTACATGTCATTTTATATTAATATAAAATTTATATCCACTCATAAATAAATTTACAAGATAGAAAGTTACAATTAAAACTGTTATAAAAACCATAAGTAAACCTAAAATATTATAAAATAATGCTCCAATTATACCCGTAATCAGCAGGAGTTTTCCATATTTTAAATTGATATTCATTAACATATCTGATTCCATATAGCATAAAAGTTTATCTAATATTTTAATATTGTTAAGTTTTTGTGTTTGGTTATTTTTTCTAATCTTTGATTTTCCTAAAATTATTAATGCTATACCTAAAATCCCAAAGTTTATAAAAAAGTCCACCCTAATTCTCCACCCCCTTATAATTTTCTATTTATACATCGCATTATATAACAATTGCGAACCTTAATTATATTATACATAATATTCTGTCATTTCCCAATTATAAGTAATCTCATAAATTGAAGTAAAAAACATCTAATACCATATGAGTTCACGACGGTGGTATTCTCCATAACAAAAACTATCCCAACACTCAAAACAAAGCACCCTTATAAGTCCATTTCATACCTCTATTTTGTAGATTTTCTAAACCGACAATTTGTCCAATTAGGATTTTTTCTTATCTAATTTATAATTTTTATGTAAAAAATATTTTTTAATATTTACTCCATCTAAAATATGATGTATGATGAATAACAATTACAAAACTAAATAAAAAAAGATAGAGGTCGCAGTATTTAAGAGTAGATTTGTGGAGGTAAGCACGAAGAAACAAGTCAAAAGGAAATATTGCCGAAACATGTAACTGATGCTTTAAGGTTATAGAGTTGGTATTATGTAGAATATGTATAATACTGTCATAAATATTATTTATGAAGGGCTATCATAATAGATATGTTTTTTGTATTTGAAATTATACTTATTTAAAATATAGTCTTGAGTATTTAGCTCAAGGCTTTTTTTAGTTTATAAATATTAGGGATGTTATTAGAGAGAACAAATTATAATTATGGTTTAGCCCTTCTTGCATGGGTTTTAGGTGGAGTCATATATATATAGGACTAGTTATTAGTACATTCTTTGATGACCCAATAAGTGCAGTGGCAGGTTTTATAGTTCCTGCAATAGGTATATTATTCTATATGTATTTTAATAAACAAAAAAAGATAAAATAAATCACACATAGAAGTGAATTTTTAGGGAGGGAATAAAAATTAAAACAATATTGTTTAATGGTAAAGTTTATGTGGAAAGAGAAAAGTTTGTAGAAGCAGTATTAATAGAAGATGGAATAATCAAAGAAATAGGAACAAACGAAGAAATCTTAGAAAATACTGGCATAGATGAAAGGATAGATTGTAAAGGAAATACAGTTATACCAGGGCTTAATGATTCTCATATGCACATACTTAGCTTTGGAGAAAGAATGTATCAGGTTAAGATAAATGATTGTAAAACAATTGATGAGATGATAGAAAGATGTAGAGATTTTATAAAAAAATATCCTGATAGAGTAAAAAATGGATTACACTCTCAAGGATGGAATCAAGATTTATTTGTAGATAGTGACAGAATGCCAACTAGATTTGATTTAGATAAAATATCTACAGAAATCCCTGTAATACTTGAAAGAGTCTGTTGCCATGTATTATCAGCAAACACTAAAGCTATAGAAATGCTAGGACTAGATAAAGATTCTAAACAATTCAATAGTGGTACATTTGAAATAGGTGAAGATGGCTATCCAAATGGTATTTTCACTGAGAACGCATGTAGTTATGTAAAAGAGATTATTCCGAGATTTTCTGTAGAAGAAAGAGAAAAAATGTTTTTAGAAGCTAGTAAATATGCTATTGAACATGGCATTACAAGTATTCAAAGTAATGATATAGGAACAATTGTGCTAGATTCACAGACATATTTTAATATGTTCCACAAAATATATGATGAAAATAAAGGACTTGTTAGATATAGACATCAAGTTTCATTTAATAGTCCAAAAGATTTCAAAGAGTTTATTGAAAATGGTGAATATAAAAATGGACAATATAAAAATAATTCATTCCTTTCATTAGGCCCAGTTAAAATATTCAAAGATGGAGGTATAGGAGCAAGAACAGCTCTTATGAGAGATGAATATAATGATGATCCAGGTAATAAAGGATTTGAGTGGTTAAGTGCAGAGGAAATGGATGAATACTGTAAATTGGCAAAAGAAGCCAATATTCAAATGGCAACTCATGCTATTGGAGATGATGCAATAGAAAAAACTATAAATAGTTATGAAAAAGCATTTATAGATGGAGAAAATAAATTAAGACATACTTTAATTCATTGCCAAATAACAGATAAAGAATTACTTAAAAGAATAGCAAATTTAGGCATACTTGTGAGTTATCAACCAATATTCTTAGACTATGAGCTACATATTGTTGACAAAAGATGTGGTAGTGAGTTAGCATCAACTTCATATGCATTTAAAACATTAGATGATCTTGGTGGAAAAATAGCTTACGGAACAGATGCACCAGTTGAAGATTGTAACCCATTCCCTAACATTTACTGTGCAGTCACACGTAAAGACTCAAAAGGATATCCAGAAGGTGGGTTCTATCCAAATGAATGTGTAGATATATACACTGCAATTGATGCTTATACTGAAGGTAGTGCATATATGGAATTTATGGAAGATAAAAAAGGAAGAATAAAACCAGGTCAACTAGCAGATATGGTTGTTCTTGATAAGGATATATTTACATGTGATCCTATGGAAATTAGAAATATACTTCCTCTTATGACTATGATAGATGGAAATGTAGTTTATAGAAAAGAAATATAAGTAAAAGGGCTGTCGTATGACGACGGATGTTATAAATGAGATTATAGCTGTTTTACTTGCTAAGCAAGGTTTTAAATTAGCCGGTGAATTGGATATAGGTGTTTCAAAGAATGAGGATGTTACTATTGAATAGTTTTATAGTAAAAAACCGTATCACTTATTTGTGATACGGTTATCTATAATAAATTCAACTAAGACTAGTTACTTAAATTACTACCTTCATATAACTTTTAATTACATAGCTCTAGCAGGAAATACTGCATCTAAAATTCCAATAACTACAGCCGCCAATACTGCTCCTATAATAGTTATACCCATATTAGGAACTAAATATCGTGCTAGGTATATTATTATTGCTTCAATTATAAATTCTTTTATCCCTTTTCCAAAAGGAGATGCATCAACTCCCATAAGTGATTCTGCTAAATAGTCTAATCCAGATATTACAACTGCTGCTATTAAAAATGACCACAGTCCATTTATTGAAAATCCTGGAGTTAAAAATGATGTTATCATTAGAATAATTGCAACTAATACAAATCTTCCTAACCATCTTAATAAATTATTATCATTTCCTCTTTTTTCATTATTATCATGTCCATATAATCCACTCCTTTAATAAAATTTTATAATTACTTTTTACCATTAGATATATACAAATAAATCCTCAGTATGGATTAAATAATTTGCTTTTAAATAATAAATATTTATTATTTTTGCATTATAGTTATATATTGACCAATATATTCAATATTATTCCCTATAATATTGAAAAAACTTACAATTCTGATTTTTATTATTATCTAGAATACTAAGTTTATATTTGTATATACTATCTATAATATTTTATTTGTATATCAAAAAAACCGCATCATTTACTTGTGATACGGTTCTGGGCATCCTACTCTTCGGAACGTACTAAGTTCTCTACATCAAGAATTTGTTAATTTTATTTACTTTTAATCTTTCTTCTTTATAATTTCTATATATTATTTTTGTCCCCAATTATTTTACTTATTATAAATATTACTAATCCTATTCCTATAATAGGTAATAATAATCTAAATCCAAATGTTATAAATATACCTAAAATACTAAAGATACCACCTATTATAGTTCCTATTATTCCAACTATCATCATACCTAGTCATGTAATTAAACCAAATCCCCCTACTAGAGCTAATAAAATTAACCCTCCTATTAAGACAATACCTAAAATGCTCGCTATTTTCATCTTAAATTCATCTCTATTAATATATTGATTTATTTATCTAAATAATTTCAGTATCCTTAGTCTATAATTTTTTATTATAAAAGAATAAATTACTATTTTGCTTTATGTAATCTATCACTAATTTTAACTATTTCTTTTTTTCTAATTTTGCATCAATAGTACTAAAATCTTCTTCTGTTGCATCACTAAACCATTCTAAAGTTTTTTCTCTAGCTTTTCTTTTTGTTTCAGGAGTTATGAATACAGAAATTACTCCTAATGCTGTTATTATTGCTGTTAAATCATCTCCATACCCTGCAACTGGTATAGGATCTGCTATTAAGTCTATCGGAGATATGAAATATCCTAATGCTCCAATTATGGTAGCTTTTGCTCCCATTGGTACTGCTGGGTCTTTAAGTGCATAAAATAATAATAACACTCCATATATTACTGATACACCAGCTTTCGAAAATACTGACTTTATTTTTTTAAATAATGATTCTTCTGAGTATTCCTTACTATATTGACTATTATCCATATTTTAAATATCCTCCCATTTTATATATATTTATTTAATATTATACATATTTTAATTGTAATTTTTTGTCATTTTCTGTGTTTTTATAAAATATTTATCTCAAATATCAAATTGCTATTTTTAAGTTTATATTATTAATTCATAACAAATATAAAAAGGATGAGTTACCTTTTAATTTTAGTAACTCATCCTTCATTAAGTATACTATTATATCATCATTTATTTGTATCTCTATACTATCTACTTCTTTTTTCTCATTCATAGTTATTTCTGAAATTAGCAGATGTATTAATTGTTTTCTTTGTTTTTTAATCATATATAAACTAATTTATATGTAATCTTCAGCTTAGTAATAAACTATATTAAAAATACACTTATGATCATCAGTATTATAGCAACTATTACATGAAATACAAATAGATAGTCTAGTATCACCATTTTTCCATCTATTAATTGATTCCGATTCTCTTATAAGAAGCCTTGATAAAGAAAAATATTCTATATCTGTATAATTTAAAATTTCATTCATATTTTCAATACTTCTGTGTCCACCAACTAAAATAACAGGAGTGTCAACTAAATTCTTTAACTCAGCTGCAAATTCCTTAAAATATCCTTATTGAGCTTTAGTCCATTAATGTATATCCATCTTTTTTAAATTCAATTATTTCTTCAATTTTATTTTAGTATGAGATAATCCTGCCATATAACAACTTCAATATCCCATAGCAGATGCACTAAGCATGAAATTCTCCACTGCTGCACCAATCCCTTGAGCGCATGACTGTTGTGAAAGTACCATATCAATAATTCCATTATTTGCTCTTAATATCTTTTCTTCTATACTATCATATTCTTTTCCATAAACTATTACTGCATTAGATGATCGTTTAAAATTTAAATAATAAGCCAATGTACTCATATATTATTTCTTTTCTTCCGAGCTTCCTTTGTGGAATCAAAAACAGCATTTCCAGTAATTCGAATCCATTTTCTCTTTTTATCCATCCCACTGATTTCTACTTTTGGATAATTAATCATCTGCTCTATAATCTCTTTTCCTTTGTCATATGCTTCTAAAATAATAACCCTCAACAACATCTTTCCATGTTGTTGAGGGTTTTATGGTAAATGCGAATCTCAAAATAATACCCACGATTCACTCTCTATTTTTATTGTAAGTAGTATAATTTTATATATTTATATTATTCCAAATCTATATTATACTAAGCTTCTAAATCTAACTTAATTTTTTCATATGCTTCTTGAACTTCACGGAATCTTTGAGTTGAATAATTAACTAAGTATTCAGGTAAATTCTTACTTAATATTTTATCAGGATGACATTCATTTACAATTTTTCTATAACTTGATTTAATAATTGATATCGAATCCCCTCTTTTACAACCTAAAATTTCATAATATTTATCCAGTGAATTTTCTATGTATTCTTCCTTTAACTTATTAATTAAATATGGTTCTATTTTTAGAATTGCAGCAGCATAGTTAAGCATCTTCTCTTCTTCATAAGTAGTTTTTCCTAAACAAGTTGCAAGCTTATATAAACATATTAAAAAATCATTCTTTATCTCCCTATCGTCTTCTAATTTATCATCACATATATCATTTAATTTCATACAATAATCTTCAAAAGTCTTATCTGAATCTCTACCCATTCTAAAATATTTTATAGATAATTTTCTATTCTCTTCATTAAAACCATAATAATTATCCATAATATCTGTTGCTGTACTTATATGTTCATTTTTAATTTGACCATTAGCCTTACAAAACTTAGCAAAAGCAGCAAATATAATAAATAAACATGTTTCTTCTTCTGAATTATATTCTTTCACACTATTATCTATTGTATACTCAAATGATTGATTACATTTACAACAATTCCATTTGCCTGGCCCCTCAATTAATAAATTTTGCTTACAATATGGACAAATAACATCTATCCTTGTATCTTTTATAACTCCATCTTCTGAAAAAGTTAATACACCTTCGCAATGACAGCAATTGTATCTTCCATAAGTATCAACACCTAAAGATTTATAACAATGAGGACAATTTATACTGTATTTATATTCTTTTGATCCTAATCTACTTGCTAGAACTGCTCCACCTGCTGCACCTAATGGTCCTCCTACTACAAATCCTATAGCCCCTCCTATAACCGACTTAAAAAAACTCATCTTTACCTCCAAATTATATTATTTATTTACTTTATCCCTACTATCTTTTTTCATATTCTTAATAGATTTAGCAGCACTAACTGCCTCACCTGATTTTTTATACATATTATCTATAACACTAAATTCATCATCTGTAATTGTAGGAAATATATTCCTTGTACTATTTTTAGCTTTTTCCCTAATTTCTTCTGTTATTTGAGTTGCTATCAATGCTAGCGCTCCTATAACCACACTCATATCATCACAATATCCTACTAATGGTGTTACATCTGGTACTATATCTATAAAACTTATAAAATATCCCAATGCTCCTAATATAGGAGCTTTATTAACCATTGATATACTACTTGATTTAATAGAATGATACAATAAAAATACTAAATATATCGGTGCTACGCCTATTTTACTCCCAACTTTTTTTATTTTGTTCCAAAAACTTTTTTCATCATGATTTTTCTCATATTTAGATACTAATTCTTTTGAAAATACAATATCTTTACTTGTCTCCATTTTATATCCTCCAAAATCATTATCTATACTTTAATAGAATATATTTCAAACATATTCTACCATTTTTGTATTGTTATTTTTTGTCATTATTTGCCATTTAATATATTCTTTCTTCTTTTTCTATGGTAATATGTAAATTATGATTTATCTCATTATCAATAAAATAAAAGACTACATTTAATATCACTTCAATGTAATCTTTGTATATAATTACTTCTTTTATATAATCATCTATAAACTCCTTATACTCTAGTATATTTCCTAGTCATTATCATACTTATCTTTCCTTTTATTACCTTGAACAACATACCTACATTTATCACAAACTATTATTATAGTAAGTATGTTGTAGCACTTTTATGGTCTCCTAGTGACTTTTTCTTCTTTTCATTATTTATTGTACTTTATTAACTATATAAGTTTTATCATATGTTATTCCTAATGGTGCATCTCCTCTATTATAAAGTGCTCTAAGAATATTTTCCTTCTAACCTTTAGCAACTTCTCTTGCTAGATTCTCACTATAATTATAATATTGTTAAAATCATTTAATCTAACTCCCCAGTTCAAACATATATCTTAATTATCAATATTATTTATTTTTTCTCCACATTATTTACAATACATATTACTTTTCATCTCCTTATATACATCTATGACTGTATTTTATACTTATATTTATATAAAATAAATAGACTACGTGTACATAAATTCGTACACATAGTCTATAATTCATATATTTTATTTAATTTTACTACTTCTTCCTTTACTAAGTCTCTTAAATATTCAGGCTTGATTATAACCCCATCAGACCCTAACTGCAATATCCATCTAACTAAGCCTTCTCCTATTTTTGCCATAAACCTGCCTGTATAGCTGTTATCTTCATTTATATCAATAACAATATCATCTCCAAATGAATCTATCATAAAATTTAATAGTTTTTTATTAAACTTTATAGTAATTTCTGATTCTGTACCTGGAAACATTTTAAAACTTTTTTTAGAATATATAATTGGATTGAATCCATCTTTACATTCTTCTATACACTCTAAATTTTTTCTATCTTCTTCAATAATTTTTATATTTTTCATCCTATCTATTCTATAGTTTGATAAATCATTATGTTTATCCCCAAATAAGATAAGATAATAGTTTTCATTTTTTAATATTATTGATACAGGATTTACTTTGTATACTTTAATTTTATTATCACTATTTAGTCTTGGAGAAAGTTCTTTTTTATAATTGTAGTCATAATAATTAAATATTATCTTCTTTTTATCTCTTATAGCAGTATTAATTTTATCTATATTTATAAAAATTTCTTCATTTACTGACTTACATCTATCATCAATAAATATATTTCTATCTATATCTCTTTTTGTATATATTGCTCTAAATTTTAATATCTTATCTATTAATTCTTCTGTTTTCTTTTTTGTTATAAATCTACTTGATGCTATCGCATCTGATATTATCTTAACTTCATATTCTTCTAATTTATGTCCAATAAGCTTATATCCTTTATCTTCATTATCATACTTACTTATATCAAATCCTAGTTTATCCATATCATCTATATATCTGTATATTGTTCTTCTATCTATTCCTACATTAATATATTTTTTCATAAAATTATTTATATCACTTGTTGATAATGCTACATTTTCATCAGAATATTTACTTAATATTTTTATGAATGTATAAAACTTTATATTATTATTTACCTTACTCATTTGATCCCTCCATTCATATGCTTTAAAATAAATTATATCTTAATAAACCAGTTTCATTAAAAGCCTCCATTACTTGTTATACTGTTCTCTAACATACTTAAAACTCACGACAAAAATTATTTTACAAAACAGGTACTATCCCAACACTCTTCAGCTTATTATACAAAAACAGAGCCTCCTTATCTCTATAATCTATATACAAATACCAAACCTAACTTTGCTTATACTGAATTTTCATCTCATAAAGCAACTTATTAAATATATATTTCAAATTAACTTTATTAGTAATTTTACCCTAATTATAAATAATATTTAGAGTTAATCTCCTAAACTAACAATTGTTTTATTTTCCTTAATCGCCTTACTACATACATTTATCATCTTATTTGCAAAATCAATAAATTCTTTTTCACCTATATTATGTCGTTTAAATAATTTCAAATATTTAATATGTTCTATAAGTTCTTCATCTAGCAGACTCTTTCCTAGAACTAATAATTTTTCAACTTGTTCCTTTGATAGTACACTGTAATCATAAGGATCGATGCTCAATAGCACGTCGCCACTTCCTTTAGATATAACATCTATATATTCCTTAATTTCTCCAATAAAATAATCAATTTCATCACTTATTGTTAATTCAGATTTTTTGTACATAGCTTTTTCTATACTATTTTCAAATACAAAATTCATTCCCATTAATTATCTTCCTTTCATTTTTACTTTATATGGTAAGGCGTATTTACAGTTCCGTCTTTATTTAATACAACTTTTATAGTGTATAATTTTCTACCTTTAGTATCAACCCTATTACTTTTTTATACATTTTCGTAAATATATATCCCTCTAAATTGTTTAATATTTATTCTACATAAAAAAACCGTATCACTTATTTGTGATACGGTTATCTATAATAAATTTAACTAAAACTAGTTACTTAAATTACTACCTTTATATAATTTTTAATTACATAGCTCTAGCAGGAAATACTGCATCTAAAATTCCAATAACTATAGCTGCAAGTACTGCTCCTATAATAGTTACACCCATATTAGGAACTAAATATTGTGCTAAGTATATTATTATTGCTGCAATTATAAATCCTTTTATCCCTTTTCCAAAAGGAGATGCATCAACTCCCATAAGTGATTCTGCTAAATAGTCTAATCCAGATATTACAACTGCAGCTATTAAAAATGACCACAGTCCATTTATTGAAAATCCTGGAGTTAAAAATGATGTTATCATTAGAATAATTGCAACTAATACAAATCTTCCTAACCATCTTAATAAATTATTATCATTTCCTCTTCTTTCATTATTATCATGTGCCATATAATCCACTCCCTTAATAAAATTTTATAATTACTTTTTACCATTAGATCTATACAAATAAATTCTCAGTATGGATTAAATAATTTGCTTTTAAATAATAAATATTTATTATTTTTCATTATAGTTATATATTGACCACTCTATTAAATATTATTCTTGAGGATATAATGAAACAAAATCTTGACCAACAAATATATTGACCACTCTATTAAATATTATTCCCTATAATATTTAATAACTTATAATTCTGATTTTTATTATTTAAAATACTAGGTTTATGTTTGTATATACAAAAAATAAATTCCTTTATGAGTTCACTTCATACTATTTTAGATTTAGGCTATGTTAGCTAACTTTGTTATAAATAATATAAATTTAGATTATAGTATAGATATCAAATGTGTTTTATTTAGAAATAGATTCATTAAATTAGCTTAAAAAGCAATTTTAGTTTAAAAGATTATATATTTGGTAAATATTGTAATACTATGTATAATATATTAAAAGCTCACAATAGTTATATATTGTGAATAAAGTATATGTTAAATTTTAATATTTAAATTGGTAAACTACATATGTATTAAGGGGGATTAAATATGAAGTATGCAATTGTTTATAGTAGTATAACTGGTAATACAAAAAAATTAGCTGAAGCAATAAAAAATAAAGTTGGCGAATGTTACTTTGGAAAACCTTCTGATGAAGCACTTGAAGCAGATGTTATATTTATAGGATTTTGGGCTGCTAAAAATTCTTGCCCAGCAGATATTCAAGAATTTATTGAAAAACTTTCTAATAAAAAGATATTTTTATTTGGGACAGTAGGATATTTCAATACTAAAGAGTACTTTGAAGAAGTTTTAAATAATGCAAAATCATATGTTCCATCATCTAACACTATTATTGGAACATATATGTGTCAAGGTAAAGTGTCAGATTCTTGGCAAAATAAGATAAAAGAAGGCTCACCTGAAAAATATGAATTGATAAAAAATAACCTTAAAGAATCAATGAATCATCCAAATGAAGATGATATAAAATCATTAATTATGGAAATTGATAAAGTAGGTTTATAATTCTATAAAAATAAATATTATAATTCACAATATTAATATATTACGAATAATTTATATCAAATTAAATAAATAACCATACCTTATAATTCAAATTATTGAAAATACTAAGGTATGGTTATTTTTATTATAATATAATCGCAAAGTTAGCGAACATAACCTAGATTTATAACATATTCTTTAAATATATTTTTTATTTCAGAAGTATATTCGCCTTTGTTCCATCCCATATAAATATTTTTATATCCTATGTCATCTTTAATCTTAATCACAGAAATCTTATTTGTATTGATTGTAGGTGTATCTAAAACTATTGCAATCCCTGCTCCAGCTGCAACTAATCCCGAAAGTATAATCCCTTCATTAGGCTGTGCAAGTATCTTCGGTGTATAACCTATCAACTCTGAGTATGATATCCTTTCTTCACAAGACTGCTCTTTAAGAGCTATAAAATATTCATCTTTTAAATCCTTTAAATAAACTTCTTCTTTACTTGCTAAATGATGATTCTTAGGAACTATTAATACATATTCCACTTTCTTTACTAGAGTACATTCTATTGTAGGATACTCTTTGAGATTTTCTATATTATCAAAAAATCCAAAATCAACCCTACCATACTTTAAATCTTTTAAAATTTCTTCTGTAGATTGATTATTAATATTAAACCTTGCTTGTAAATTATCATGTAAAAAATTACTTATTATAAATGGTATAAATGTTGCCCCTATACAATAATTAGATGCAATGGAAATAACATTATCATTATTTCTCTTCATATTTTGAACCTTTTCTTTTCCCTTTTGAATTTCAATCAATGCCGAATCAGCATATTTTAAAAATACTTCTCCAAATTTAGTTATCTTTATGTTTCTTCCATCTCTTTCAAAAAGCGAAACTTCTAACTCCTCTTCTAATTTTGAAATGGCTTTACTTAATGCTGGCTGAGTTACAGATAATATATTTGATGCTGTTGTGAAATTTTTAGTTTCAGCTATTACTTTAAAATACTCTAAATGTTGTAAGTTCATTTTATCTCCTTTTTTATTGCTACTACAATTTAAAATCTCAGTTATAATCCATAACTTTTAGTTATATATTTATTACTTATTTGAATTAGACAAATCTTCTACAATAGTGATAAACTACTATTATTGCATAGAACAATAATAGTAATAAAAAAAATTATAAATTTTATTTATATAAATATCAAGCAAATCAATAGTATATATTGAAAATAATCTAAAAGGAGTGACTCTAAATGTTTAAAGTAGATAAAAATAAGTGTATAGCTTGTGAACAATGTATTAAAGATTGTCCTGTTAGTGTAATTTCTTTGAAAGAAGAAAAAGCAGATATTAATAATGCAGGTTGTATCAAATGCGGACATTGTATTGCAATATGTCCTGTTGAAGCAGTTTCAAGTGATGATTATGATATGAATGAAGTAATTACATATAATAAAGAAGATTTTTCAGTAGATCCTGAGAATCTTTTAAACTTTATTAAATTCAGAAGAAGTGTTAGAAGATTTAAAGATAAAGAAGTTGAAAAAGAAAAAATCATGAAAATTATTGATGCAGGAAGATATACTCAAACTTCAACTAATAGCCAAGATGTTTCTTATATAATAGTTTCCGAAAAACTAAATGAACTAAGAGATTTAGCATATGAAAGCTTAAATAAAAAAGGTAAGGCTATATTAGAAAATTTAACACCACAAACAGAACATTTAAAAAGATATGCTAACATGTGGTTACATAGCTATAATGAGTATAAAAAAGACCCTGTAAATAATGATAAATTATTTTTTAATGCCCCATTAGCTATATTTGTTACTTCACCAACTCCTATAAACGGTGGTTTAGCTTCTTCAAATATGGAGCTTATGACTGATGCTTTAGGGCTTGGAACATTCTTTAGTGGATTCTTATTAGCTGCTCTTCAAGATAATAAGGAAATTTTGGATTTACTTGGGATAGATGATAGTAAGAAAATAATATCTTGCTTGGTTATTGGTTATCCTGATGTTAAGTATCAGAGAACTGCTCCTAGAAAAGATGCTACTATTAATTGGATATAAGGCTGTTTTATTGGATTTTTTAAATTGTTAGATCTTTATAATATGATAAAAGGCATATTTCTATTAATAATTGGAAATGTGCCTTTTTATATGATTGTGATTTTAATTAAAGTTGATGTTGTTTCTAAAAATAAAATCACATCATTTACTTGTAATATGGTTCTCCGTACCTCACTCTATGGAGCGCGTTTTATTTTTTACTATAAAATTATTATATAGCTAGCATAGGTATTAAGTAATTATTATTTATTAATCTATCTAATTAATCATATCACTTTAAATAACAATTTGTATTGTATCTCTTATCATATGAATATATATAATTCTACTGCATATTTATATTATATTTGACATGAAATTTAACTTTTACTCTAAAAAATAAAAAGGCTCTAATCCAACTAAAGATTAAGCCTTTTGTTATAGTTTATTTCATTTTTGATCAATTTCAATTATCTTGATACAAATCTTATTTTTAGTTATATCAATATTTCATTAAAAATAAATATTAGTTATACTTATTCTAAACCCCGAGTAATCGGGCTGGAATGTTACTATTTAAAAACTGTTCTAACAAGAAACCTGCAAATGCAACTACTGTCAATACTTTGTTTATCATAGGCATCCCCCCTCGAATACTAGCTAACGTTATATGTACCCATCATCCGACTTAGCTTTCATAAGTTTCCTCAATCCAGGGCGGTACAAGTACATATTATCAAATTTTCAAATAACTTTCAATAAATTTTTTATATGAATAAATAGTATAAAATCCATACTTATTCTTTCTTTTATATAATGCTTCCATAGCTCTAGCTAAATTGTCTTCTCCATATTGTAAAAGTAAACTTATATTCCACATATTAATCTTATTCAGATTAACATGTAAAATGCGATAATTATAAATCTTATCACATTCAGTCAGCCTACTTATGCTCTCTCTTAGTCTGCAACCTATCTCTATTTTGGGATATGACTTAATACAGATACACCCTTGTCCTAAAACGAGATTCTTAGTATTATTCAACCCTGTGCTAATAAAAAATGCATTCTCAAATTGAACATCTTTAAAATCTACATCTTTTAAGTTACAATTAAAGAAAACTACATCTTTTAACTTAGCACCTTTAAAGTTAGTATGCTTTAAGTTGGTATTAATAAAATCTACACCCTTTAGTGTTGCATTCTTAAAATTACAATTTGTAATATTCGAAGCTTGATATCTAACATTCTCAAACTTAGCATCCTTATAAATCAAATTATGTATATTACTTTTGTATCCATAAACATTTTTACAGCCCTTATATTTTACTCTAGAATTAGCCAAATTGAATCTTACCATTTTTCCTCTATTTATTTTTTCAATCCGTTTCTCTTTTTGCTTCAGTTTTCTTATACTCTTTCCCTTCATCTAAATATCTCCACTAATACCTATTTTCAATAATTTAATATTTGTTATTTTTTGTCAACACCCTTAATTCTTTTCTTCCTATTACTAAAACACTACGTTATATAAATATACTACCATAATTTTACAATTTGTTCTATTATTGCTTTGTATAAGTTACTTCTGATTATAAAAATAATCTTAATCAATCCATCTCAATTTCTAAAGCTAAAAACCGTATCCCTTACTTGTGATACGGTTCCCCGTAATTGCTTTAAATGCTGTTTATACTTAATTAAATTTCTCTATTTAAATACTTTAATAAATTCTTCAAATGAACTTATAGACTTTTTAGCATCTGATTCAATATTTTTTAATACTGTAAGATTTCCATGAATTATATCGTTTCTGTTTTTTCTTATATCATTAACTAGCTTATTTAACTTTCTTCTAGTTATAGCAATTCTATCCTCATTAAGTTCAAAACATTTTTTTATAATTTGAAAAGTACTAGGAGAATGTGAGCTTATTATTTTTTGCTCAACAGCTCTATTAAAATCTTCCTCACTAATAAACTCTTTTAAAAAATATGTTTCATAAGTTACTTTGCCTTCTAAGTAATCTTCAACTTCTTTCTCTGTCATTCTACTTCTAAGTATCTCTCTTGATTTTATATTCAAATAATTTTCAAACGCTGAGTTTATTGATATTACCGCTTCCTTATATTTCTCTATAAACATATTATTTTTTGAATCCAGATATAACATTTCCCACAATGAAAGTTCCTGTCCTTTAATAAGCTTGTCCTTTAACTCATTAATTTTCTCTTTATTAATATAACTTGGACTACTTGCTACTTTAATGCCATGTGCATAATAAAAAGGAATTGATATTATATCATCATAGTTCTCTGAAATTACCCTTACATTTGATGCTTGAATTTGCTTTAGATTTAGATTATCAATCCAAAAATACTCCGTACTCAACTTATAATAATCTAAAAAATAATTAAATGACTCAGAGCATAAATCCAATAGTTCATTCATACAATGAGTTGCATCAAAAAACTTATTAAAAGTCAATGTTAAATCACTAGATGAACATACGCCGTATTTATCTCTATCAAGTTCAACTACTCCATTATAAGCTTCAAATGGTGCTTGTCCTTGATTGGCAATTGTTTTAAATTTCAAATTAAATCTTATGCTTTTAAAGTCATATATAACTTCTTCATCTTCTGGTATATCTATTTTATATGGCAATTTAAAGTTAACTATTGTTTTAATTGAATTATTCAAAAACGAGCTAGCTAAATCAAGTATCTTATCATAATCATCTCTTAAGCTTTTTTCTAGATTATGTCTATTAACACTACCAAATTCAATTAATTCCACCTTTAATGTCTTAATTTTCTCATAACTCTCCTGATAAATTCCTAAAAAAACCTCACATTGAAATCTTCTAATAGTTGCATGCATTATTGTACTATCCGTTTCATTTTTATAAGCCTCACTAAGTTGTAATTTTTTTATATAATTTAAGCAAGATTCATAATTTTTTTCTAAATACTCTACTTCAGATAAAAATTTATACGAATCAATAAGGGCTCCTTTATATTTAATCCTCAATAAAGGATTTCCACTAGTTATCAATCTAACTAATTTACTAGCTACCTCTTTAACTTCTTTATTATAAAAGTCATTAAAATTTAAAAGCAAACTCTCTTTTAACTTAACTATTTGTTCATCTTTATTCATTTTAGGCACCTCACTTAATAAATTCTTATCACTATAATTTTACATTATAATATATATTAAAGATATCATAATTACTATAAGTAATTCTCTTGTAAATTCTGAATAAATTTTATTCTACTTATGATACAGTATTTTCACTTATAAAAATAGCCTTAGGTATGTTATTTCAACGCCTAAGGCTATAAACTTCATTTATTTATGGTACGGTTCACTATTATTTATTCTAAATAAATTAATTTAGATAATACTTCATACTAATAACTCAGAATCTTATTCTCTTCTCAAATTTTCTCAAACTACTACTTTATTAACCTAACACAATCAAGCTTCACGACGGGGGTTCTTTCAATAATAAAAAGTGTTCAAATACTAAAAAGTACTTTTATGAGTCCATACCTCTATTTGGTAGATTTTTAGCTTAGAAAATATTCAAATTTAAATATTTTTTAAAACTTCTGCATAAGTAATATCACTTTCTTTAATTTTCAGTAATAATTTTTGTATTTCAGATGTTGTTAATTGTTTACCCTCTTTTAAACTTTTATCTTTTAAAAGTGATACATACCCAGTTATTATAGCTGTTGCTTCTGATGATCCATTAGCTTCAATAATTTTTTCATTATTTTCTACCATTAATATTTCTTCTCCTGGAGCATTTATTGTTGTTTCATCAGGAGCATTAGTATAATCAGATACCCTTCCATTTGCAGCTATACTTCCAACAGAAATCACATTATCCAATGATGCTGGAAATAGTAAAAAGTCTTGTTCATAGTCTCCTGCTGAACTTATTACCGTGATTCCTTTACTCGTAGCTTCATTTATTTTATCAGCTATACCTCTATTTTCCTTAGTTGAACCTAAACTTAAACTTATAATATCAACGTTTTTTTCAATAGCAATTTCAATTGCATTTTTTACAGTTTCAGGATTTATGCTTTCATCAGAATTCATAACTTTTATAGATATTATCTTAGAGTCTGGTGAAACTCCAGTTATTTTATTTGAGTACCCTTTTATAAGTGAGTACATCGTCGTTCCATGACCATTTGTATCGTAAGAGCTTTTACTTTTTGTAAGATCAATATTTTCTTTTACATCTTGGAATTTAGATATGCCAGAGTCTATTAGTGCAATTGTTTGACTCTCTCCAGTAGAAATTTTATGCAACTTATTATAATTCATATAACGTGAATTCCATTGTTCTTCTATTATTTGATCACTAAATATAGTACTATATCCTGAGTATACTAATCCTACAATTATAAGAAAAAGTACCATGGAAATACTCTTCCTATAATTATAGAGTAATTCTTTTAAGCTAATAAATATTTTTTTCATATTTTTTCTCCTAGTAATATCATTTACTGATTTTTTACGCTATAAGCTAGCTAGTTATTTCTCTATATCTTTTATATTTAGGCTATGTTAACCAAATTTGTAATAATAATATAATTTAGTTTACAATTGTTGTATATTAAGAATTTAATAAAGTAATAAATTTATTTTTTTGTTTATTTTTTGAGTTAATGTAGTATAATATAAATATAGATTAAATAAAAAAGAAACTACAATCTAGTCGAGTAGAGCGGTGGTTTCTAGTATAAATTAATACTTTTTAGTGAACTTGAATTCAAACTTAAGTTCAAGTTCTGAGCCACTTTTTCTACTACCAATAGATAAGTGGCTTTTTACTTTATCATAAATGTAGTTGGTAATTAAACCAATACAAATAGAACTTATAAGTCCTATGATAAAATTTATCATCAGTTCCATATAGAGTACACCTCCTTCCTACTTATCGTAGGAACTAGGACTATATGAAACCACCACTCATGGATTGTAGTTTCTTCTGTTGTATTATATCATATAAAAGTGATTAAATGTAAAGTTTTGCATATGTTTAGTATATATTCATTAGGAATTATTATATGCTTCGTATTATTAATAATTTGCTAAATACTCCTATTATAATAAATGCTATTCACGACGGGGGGTTATTCTCCATAATAGGCACAATCCCAACACTCTTTAACTTATTATACAAAAACAAAATCCCCTTATGAGTCCACTTCATACTAGGAACAATATTATTCTTAGTCTCAAAATAAGTAACATTAACATATCCCTTATCCTTATAATCCATATACAAATGCCAAACCCCACTTTGCTTATACTGAATCTTCATCTCATGAAGCAACTTATTAAAAGACCTCGCACTCATACCATAATCATCAGCTATGGTAGTTGTCGTAATACAAGTATCATATCCTAATATTTTATCTAAATAAGAAGCCTTTGACTTTAAAGTACTTATAACTTCTTCTAGCTCTTCTCTTTCTTCAATAGCTACAAGTTTTGCATATTCATTAACTCCATTTAATCTCTTTTCTTTAGTTTTACCTTCAATAGCATCAACTAAAGCAAGTCCCTTTTGATATTTTCTATCTTCTCCCATAGCAATTTTTACTACTTCTTCTCTTAATTTTTCTGAAACCTCTGATTTCCTAAGAAGTAATCCTATAACGAATAAAGCCCTTGGTGGTATTAATTTCATACCTCTATTTGGTAGATTTTCTAAATCGACAACTTGTCCAATTAGGATTTTTTCTAGTTCTGATTTTTTATATACTCTAACTCCATATCTTTTAAGCTCATCTATATTCCTTTCACATACCTTATGTAAAGTAGAATACTCAACCTTATAAAATTTACTTGCCATATCTATGGTCATATAATCAACAAAACTACCAAGCTTTTTAAGCATATTCATAATAGCTTTATCATCTTTTTCTCTAATAACAAGGCTTCTTATATAATCACTATTTACTAAACTCTCTTTATTAATTAAATTTCTCATATCTATCCCCCTAATATAAGATTTATCATAACTTACCAACATATAACCATAAAAAATCCTATCCTTTAATTAATCAAGGGAAATTCCCTTAAAAATTAAGGAGGTAATTAATATGGCAACAGTATTTAAAAACAATTCATCATTAAAACTACAATTTGACAAAGGTTTAGGAACTGATGGTAAGGCAGTTATAGGTAGCAAAACATTTGCTAATTTAAAAGTAGATGCACTGGCTGATGATATATTAGCTGTAGCAAATGCAATTGCTGGTCTTCAAAAACACGATTTATATGAGGTTTTAAAACTTGACTCTTCATCTATATCATAAAATTCGCTTTTCTCATATGGCAAACGACTTAGTCCGCTACTCAAAAAGTTATAAAAATTTAAAAAATAAAATAAGGAGGTAACACCTATGGATACTACTAAAAAGTTAATAATGACTTTTAATGCAGAGGGAGGTAAAAGTGTAAATTTCACAATAGACGATCCTAAAAATGATTTAACTGAGTTAGAAGTTATAAATGCTATGAATTTAATCATAGAAAAAAACATATTCTGTCCTGGTGAAGTTGATTTAGTTGAGGCTGTAAAAGCTAAAATAGTTGAAACTAACTCTACTGAATACGACCTTAAATAAGAGAGATAACTTATATGGACAGTGATTTTTTAACTAGCATAGCCAATGTAGGATTTCCAATAGCTTTATCAATGTATCTTTTGATAAGGATAGAAGGAAAATTACAAGTGCTATCAAATAGTATAAATGATTTGTCTAAAGCACTTTTACAACTAAAAAACTAAAAACTTTTTGGGGCTAAGGCTATAACTTAGCCCCTTTATTCTTCTTAAAATCACTTGTTTGAGATAGCTTTTATAACTTTTCTATATCACTTATTATCCATAGTTTTTATAACATTTCTATATCACTCATTATTCATATTCTTTATAATTCTTCTAGCTTGATTTTCGCTAATTCTATAAACACTTGCAACTTCTCTATAATTCCCTCTAAAATCTCTTTTCAAAGTCTTATTTCTCACTACTCTAGTAATGCTACTACTAGATGGAACGTAGACTGCAGTTCCTCCATAGTTAATAATAAGTTTTTTAAAAGCATCCATTCCCAATATTTCTGCTAATTCTCTAAAATTGTCTGGGACATCTTCTAAATTTGCTTTCTCTAACATAGTCCCTTCCATAGATAATTCCCCCTTATTTTTATATATTTTAAAACCTCAACTAACAAACTATCAGCTACTTATATTTAATAGATAATTTTTAATATATTTTAAACATTCTAGTGCTACTTATTTTTGAATATTTACTAGCAATTTCAGGTTCATATTTCTTTATTGATTTTGTATCTAAGGTGTTTTTTTGTACTGGTTTCCAAGTGATTTTTCTTTCTTTGCAAAAGGCTGTTTCATATTCTTTCATTTCATTTTGTAAGAAGTGCTCTATGGTCTTTTTTTCAAGGTCTAGCTTTCCTAAAGTTTCATTTATCTCATCATATCTTTGTAGTTTTTCATATATATCTTCAGTAAGTATTATGGTTTCGTCTATGCTATTTTTATAAGCTTCCCTCAGAAAACTAGCACATTCCTTACTTCCAAATGGATATTTATTATCTTCTATTGATTTGTTAAAAAAGTTTTTTATCATTCCCATATTAAAATCCCCCTTAGTTTCCCTTATAAATTCTATAATTTAATCTCTTCCCTTTTACCTCTACTATATTATCTTTACTCATTTCTATCATTCTACTTCCTATTGCTTCATCAATATCAAGCAAGGAATTTACGTTGTACTCGGTACTAATTATCATAGGTAAATGATTTAAATATCTATAATTCACTATCTCAAACATAATATTAATGTCACTTTTAGATATATTCCCTTTGAATAAATCATCAATTAAAAGTACCTTTGCCCTTTGGTATCTTGATAGCATCTTTTTATAGTACTCTGGGTCTAATATGTTTTGCTTTATTTCTGTTATTACATCTCTATATGGCATGTATATTACGCTTATGCCCTTGTTTAATAATCTATTAGCTATGGCCATTGTTAGATGACTTTTTCCAAACCCACTTTGTCCCATAAATAAAATTGAGTCTTTCTTTTCTTCAAACTCATTTGCATAAGTTACAGCTCTTGTATATGCCTCTAAAATTTTATAGTCTATGCTATAATCAAAGTTTTCAAATGTCTTTTTTCTAAATTCTTCACTAATCCCACTTTTCTCTAGCATCTCTTCTGCTATTTTTTTATCTCTGCACTCACATGGATATGCCTTATCATCTTTTAGTATAAATAGCATGTCCCTACATTTATTACATCTATACATTTTCCTTCCCCTTTTAATTTATTTTGCTTAAAGCTCTTGCACGAGCTAAGTCTTCTTCACTTGGTTTTGAGTATTTTACTGATTCTTTTTTAAGGTGTATTGGTATTATATTTTTATTTTTATTTTCTTTTTCATTTTCTTTTTTGTTTTCATTTTTATTTTGTAGCCCTTGCGTTGACGCTTCGTTGTACGCATTGTTATAGGCTAGGTCGCTGCTTTCTAAGACTCTATCTTCATAAGCCTTGTCAAAAATTACTTTTATCTTTGGCTTTTTTATATTTTTTGATATGACTTTTATTAGTTCTATGTCCTTTACTCTTTCTAATTCATTTTTTATACAATCTATAAGAGGTTTGCCTGTGTTGTTCAAATTGTATAATCCCCATTTATTTATTGCAATTTCATAAGTTTTTTCATTGTATGTTATCATATTTAGCTGCTTTTCAAATTTATGAAAAACTTCATCAACTACACTTTTGTCTAAATTTAAATCGTATGCTATTTGTCTTTTAGTTATTTTGTATATGCCTATTTGAGTTGTATAATGATTTGTTAACAAGTATATAAATATTAATTTTTCAATATTATTCATGTTCTCACTTACTTTTGGATTTATCCATATTTCAGTTCTTACATGCCTATATACTGCCACTTATCTTATCCCCCCTTTTATTTAGCTTTGTTACTTTGGAAAGTTTTCATTTAAATTTTTTTGATATTTAAGAATATCTCATCTACTTCATCTAAAGTTAAATTTAGTATTTTACTAACTGCTACTACTTCTTCTAATTTAAATTTAACCTTTCCGTTTTCTTTTAGATTATAGCTTTTTATATTTATACCTAGCTTTGAAGCTATATCTACTTGTGTTAACCCAAGTAATGCTCTTTTTGATTTAAGAATTTTTCTCCCCATTTTTAAACCTTACCCCCACTTAAAGTTTTCTTTTTCGTAAAATTTCTATTGCCTTTATGTAACTAAATAGTAGCTCCAAATTTTTACAGTGTCAACAAAAATGAACAAAATTGTTTGTCACTTTTGTTACTTTTTTTAAGTATATGAAGGTATATCCTATTTTTATTACCATTTTTACACTTTTATTTCCTTTTTAGTAACACTGTGATATGATTGTAGTATATTTAATAATTTTGTAATTTAATGCAAAAGGGGTGGGTAATTTTGGATAGTATAGGGCAAAGAATAAGAAAGGCTAGATTGAATTTAAATTTAAATCAAAGAGAGTTTGCTAAAAAGGCAAATATATCTGAAGCTAATTTATCCAGGTATGAAAACGAAATTAGAGAGCCTAAATCAGCTGTTATTTCAAGACTTGCTGAAGCATTAGAAGTTTCTGCTGATTATTTATTAGGTATTAGTGATGATATGAATTATGATAAATATGATTTATCTAAAAAATCTACTATGGATATGGAGAATCTTTTAAAAGATATAGAAAGTAAATTATCTACTGATGGGTTAATGTTTTGTGGAAAACCTGCTTCTAAGGAGTCTGTTGATACGGTTATTAAGGCTATTAAAATAGGTATAAATATGGCTATTGAGGATGAGAAATTGAGAAAAGATTTATAATTAGTTTATATTTTATAAAGGGGAGAAGATTTTGAATTTAGATTATATAAGGGGGCTAGCTAAAAAAATTAAGGAGATTGATCCTTCACTTACTGCTCTTGATCACTTAAAAAAGAGGCATGCCATTATTGCATATTTGGATAGTTTTGATGGTACTCATATAGCTGATGGCTGTTACTTTAAAACTGATGAGATTATTTGCGTTCTTATTAATCCTAATCTTAGTGAGTATGATAGAAATTGGGTTTTTGCCCATGAGTTTGGTCATTTTTTACTTCATACTAATTTGAATATATTTTTTGTTGAGAAGTACGATAAGGTTCTTGGTAAGAAGTTGGATATTGAGGCTGATACTTTTTGTGCTGAATTTTTGTTAGATGATGATATTTTCATTAGGTATGAGGGGGTTCCTACTGAGGATATTGCTAGGATTGTTGGTATTCCTCATAAGTTTGTTGTGATGAAGTATAATAATCTTTGTAAGGTTGGTTTGATTGATGCTATGTAATAAAGGTGTATCGTTTTGATACACCTTTTTATTTTTATTTAGTTCGCAATTTACTAATATTATGAACTATTTTCATTCTATTTTAAAGATAGCTATTAATATGCTTCTACAAACACTTCAAAGTATCCTTGTGGATGTACACATGTTGGACATACCTTAGGTGCTTCTTCACCTTCATGTATATGACCACAGTTTAAGCACTTCCATAATACTTTTTCGTCTTTCTTGAATACTTTTCCTTCTTCTATATTTTTAGCTAATTTATTATATCTAGCTTCATGTCTTTTTTCTACTTCACTTACTCTTTCAAAAGTTATAGCTATGGCTTCAAACCCTTCTTCTCTTGCTACTTTTGCAAATTCTGGATATAATTCTGCCCATTCTTCATTTTCACCAGCAGCAGCAGCTTTTAAGTTTGCCATAGTATCTTCGTGGAATGATACTGGATATGATGCAGTTATTTCTATCATTTCATCTACAAAATCTTCTTTTAAATATTTATAAAATTTCTTAGCATGTTCTTTTTCTTGTTCTGCTGTTTCCATAAATATGTTTGATATTTGCACATACCCTTGTTTCTTTGCTATACTTGCATAATATGTATATCTTGTTCTTGCTTGACATTCCCCTGCGAAAGATTTCATTAAATTTTCAGCTGTTCTTGTTCCTTTTAAAGTTTTCATAAATCCCCCTTTTATTAACTTAATTTATCTTATATATATTATTATATTTATTTATTTATACTTATAAATTAGAAATAATTGATTTTTAAAAAAGCTATCTATCACTCTTTTAACTTCACAATTTATTAATTTTATACTTCAAAAAATTCCTTAGCATATACTAAGTCTCCAGATACATTTTTTAAAGCATCTTTAGTTAATTCTATACCCATAAAATACTCACTTGAAACATCAAAAGGAGAACTTATACCAAAATTTGATTATATCAATATCAATTTCACCATTCATAGATTGTACTAAAAGCTTAGTTATGGTAAGGTTTAATTTTCATTGATAGCTTTTCGTTATGTAGTAAAGGTTTATCGCTTTGATACACCTTTTTATTTTTATTTAGTTCTCAATTTATTAATATTATGAATCTCAACTATATACTTTGTGACTTTATCACATTTATTGTTATTTTTTTTATTATAATAGATATATAAATTAACAAAAGGATTGGGTGTATTGAATGAATATAAATAAAGAATCATATTTAAATGACAATTTGCCGTTTTTCAAAAATTTATCTGAAGAAGAAAAAACAATGATTTATAATGCTAGCCATATAGAAGAATATAAATTAGGTGAATTAATTTACTCAAAGTATAAGTCCTGTTCTGGTATAGTATTAGTTGCTAAGGGCCAACTTAGAGCTTTTATGTCATCATTATCTGGAAAAGAAATAACTCTCTTCAGATTATTTCAAAATGATATATGCATATTATCATCATCTTGCGTTTATCAAAATCTTTCTTATGATATAAATCTTCAAGTTGAGGAAGATGCATCGCTTATTATAATAGATGGCAAATTCTTTAAGGAAGTATTAGATAGAAATTTAAGTGTTCAAAATTTTATGCTTGAAGTAACTCAAAATAAATTATCTGAAATTATGTGGGTACTAGAACAAGTTGTATTTTTTAGTCTAGAACATAGGATATCTGATTATTTAATAAATGAACATTACTTAAAAAATTCATCTGAAATTTATATAACTCATGAAGCCATAGCAAATGATTTAGGCTCATCAAGAGAAGTTATAAGTAGAATGTTGAAAAGATTTGAAAAAGATAATTTGATTGAAATGGGAAGAGGATACATAAAAATAGTTGATATTAAAGGTTTAAAATTGCTTTGTAAGTAAAAATTCCTATGTGATTTAATCACTTAACTTTTATTAAAAATCAATATAATTATACTTATAATATCTAAATCTGGAGGGATAACATGAGTAAAATTAAAAAGAAAGCAATAGTTGATAAAGAATATTGCGTAGCTTGTGGTAGCTGTGTTAAAGTCTGCCCACTTCAAATAATAACTATTGAAGGAGGAGTTTTTGCTAATATAAATTTTGAAAAATGCGTTGGATGTGGTAAATGTGCTAAAACTTGTCCTGCATCAGTTATAGAAGTAAAAATTTTGGAGGTTAATCAATAGTATGAAGAAAAATAAAAAAACTTTCAAAGATTATATGTGGATAATAAGTGTAACTTACTTAACTCTAGGATTCTTTAATATTTTATTTGCATGGTTAGGATTATTATGTTTCTCAATACCACTAATAATATCTATATTTGGAGGGGGTAAAAAATATTGTAATGTTTATTGTGGTAGAGGTCAGATGTTAGATATATTAGGTAATAAATTTAATTTATCAAGACATAATAACATACCTAAGTTTTTAAAAAGCAAATGGTTTAGATATGGATTTTTAACATTCTTTATGACTATGTTTATAGTTATGTTATTTAATACTTATCTAGTATTTTCTGGAACTAAAGAACTAAAAGAAGTAGTAACATTACTTTGGACTTTTAAATTACCTTGGAGCTGGGTTAATACAAGTATGGTATCACCTTGGGTAGCTCAATTTGCTTTTGGATTTTATAGCATAATGCTAACATCAACAATACTAGGTATAGTAACTATGATTTTATATAAGCCTAGATCTTGGTGTGTGTATTGTCCAATGGGAACTATGACTCAATTAATTTCTAAAGCAAAATATAATTCTATTAAATAAATATAGTTTATGTTACGGAAATTACTTCAAATTGTATATATAATGTGGATATAAAATAAACATTATAATTTTGTAGGAATAAATCAAATTCTATATTAGATAATTGCATAAAAATAGCTAGATCTATTATATTAATAAATCTAGCTATCTTCATATACCTTATTAAATCCATTCTTATTTAAAATTATTAATAATCCCTTTATTTGTCTAGTGTCTCATTTAAAGCTTCATATGAAAAATCAATTATTTCTGCACAACTTATTTTATTTTTCTTAAGTTCTGCACAAATTTCAGAATTAAATTTTTCTCTTACTCTGCTCATTAATTCTCTAGCATATCCCCTAGCCTCATTTGTGTTTTCATTACTATCTCTTCCTTTTATATATCCTACTATCATCGCTGCAGCATTTACAGCACCACATAAACTTCCTACTGTCACTCCAGTACCCATTCCACTTCCAAGTGCTACTGGTATATCTGTATTATGTTCTTCATTGTATGATTTTATTAATGCTTCTGCACAATTATACCCTTGGCTATGATAAACTGATGGTTTTGTCATTTTTTTATCTCCTTTTTTAATGTTTTTTATTATTTACTCTCTATATATAATATACTTCTTATATATGTTTTTCTGTAACTTTATCACACAAATTACTTACTATTCTTTTTAAAACTATAAAGTACCCTCTTTTTAGTTTACATCATATAACAATTATAAACTTTAATTATATCAATATCAATTTCATTGCTCATAGATTACACCTTTTTATTTTTATTTAGTTCGTAATTTATTAAAATTATGAATCTAATATGATTTATAGCTATATTTTAATTTATTTTTATGGTATACTAGTTAAGTTAATACCGTAGATGGATGGCTACGGGGGTTTTTTGAATATTTTTATCCTCCATGGGTTATCAGTGAACTTTCACTATACTCAAAGGAGGTGGTATCAGAAATGCTTGAGTTTATATTAGTAATACTACTTTTGTTAGTTTTTATTAATTTAAATATAAAAAGTAATATATTTTTTAATTACATAAGAATTAAAATCAAAGTAATTGGACTTGATATAGAAATTAAAAGCAAAGAAAAAAGCGCCCCATCCTCACAAGATAAGCGCTAATTTCTTAATGTTTAGATTTTTCTGATAGCCCCAAAACAAAATAAATGTTCTAAGGATACTCAGTGTTGGTAGCACTGAGTATTTTTTATTTATACCGTTATTATATCATATTTAAATTATTTTTACACATTTTTATTTCGCACTTTATAACAATTGCGAGCTTTGATTATATTAATATCAATTTCACAATTCATAGATCCAATTAAAATTACATAAGTTTTTGCATTTACTTATTTTTATATAATAAAATAAAAAACCACTTATCTATTGGCAGTAGAGAAAGTGGTTTAGAATTTGAACTTAAATTTACTAAAAAATAATTTATAGCAGAAACCACTACTCTATCCGACTAGATTGTAGTTTCTTTTTTTATTTAATCTATATTTTTATTATACTATATTAACTCAAAAATTAAACTTATTATACCTATGTAGCCTATGAGGTATAGCATCAAATTTATAATGTAAATTCATAGTTCATATATCATACATAGTTGAATTTTAAGTATAATTTTATGACTTATTCTTATAAAGCATATTTTTCTCTTGTACCATCTAGATTAATTTATCACAAATAAATCAAGTAGTGTCTATATTTAATGTTTGTGTGTGATATTAAGATATTCTTATTCATATATTATAATTAAGTTTATTAAAAATATATAAATAAAGGAGGGAGTATTTTATGAGCGAGGAAAGTAAAGCAAATTTAGATGAAGATATTTCATCAGACAAAATAAAAGATAGTGAAAATGATGATTCTATAAAAGAAGATATAATATTTTGTTCAAAATGTGGATTAAAAAACTCTTCGCTTTCTAAATATTGTTCATCTTGTGGTAATAGCCTAAAAAGCATCGAAGACAATATAAAAGAAACTGCTAATAGTATAAAATCAGCTATAAATAATAGTGAACCCTATAAAAATCTAGTCGGTGTTAACTCTGATAGTAGTAATACTGCTTCTTGGAATAATAAAGATATGGTTGATTTTATTCAAAAAAATCCTGAGTACTATATTCCTAAGTTTGAAAAAATGCAAAAATACGAAAAATCTACTAGCTGGAACTGGGCATCATTTTTCTTATCCTCTCTATGGTTCCTTTATAGAAAAATGTATACGTATGGATTCGGTATTATGGTATTGTCATTTATATTATCATATATACCTTTTATAGGATCTATATTACGTCTTGCTATCCCTATACTTGCTGGTATCTTTGGTAATAGCATCTACTTAAAACATATTGAAAAGAATTTATATGAACTTAATAATCTAGATGAAGATGTTAAGCACAGGGTAATTCTTAGCAGAGGTGGCGTTAATTTAGTTTTACCAATTGCCTTATGTGTAGGTATATTTTTACTTATATCTATTCTAGTGTTATTTGGTGCAGTAGCTATGATTAGCTATTATTAATTTATAATAGTTTATATTTATAATAAATTTTTGATAAAAGTAACCATACCTTAGTATTTTCAATAATTTGAATTATAAGGTATGGTTATTTATTTAATTTGATATAAATTGTTCTTAATATATTAAAATTATGAAAGTAGATTATATAAATTTAATTTTTCTGCATTATATATTCACTTTGTCAATAATTGTCTATATATCTCTTAATAAATTAAATCTTTCAAAGATCTTCTCTGCAATATTATCCGAATTTATGTCAACTAAATCTTCCGAATATCTAACAGCTCTTTCTAGACCTAGATAATATTTTTCACGTGCTATTTCACTATTTACTTCTGGTAAGTAAATGTCATACTCTCCTATCTTTTCTTGTTTAAAATATTCTCTTTTTCTTACAGGCCAATAAAAACGCCAGTTGTCAGCTGCAGAAAATTGTCCTGACCATGTATCAATATTTTTATATTCATATTTTGATATGTAAACAGTTGGTATGCATTCATAGTTAAAATCTATTTCCAATACATATAAAGGACCATTTCTCAAACCATTTTCATATTCCATATCTGATTTATTTTGAAATATCAAAATAAAATTATTTATAGCCCAGCCATAAAAATCACTATCAGATTTCCATCTTAAGAATTTATTAGTACATTGAACATAATTATTATCTTCACATATTACTTTACAATATTTCATCATTTTATCAATGTTTTCATATGTTTTATAGACAACTTTAAATGCATTTCTTATATTTTCACTAGAATTCATAATATAAATCTCCCTCAATATTTTTTTCATTAAAAAAGCATATATAATACTTATTTATTTCTCTTTTTATATCTCCAAACTCATAATAAGCTTCATTGATTATTAAATCTTCAATTAAGAATTCCTTAAATTGATCAAAACCTTTTTTTGTTAATAAGCTTATTAAATCATCAATTATTATTTTTTCATATTTATTAGTACATTGTAAATTTTTCATGATTTCTAATATATTTTGCCAAGAAATATATACTAGATTAACATCTTTTTCGATTATATTTCTTTTAGTTACATCTTTATATACATCAATACATGACTGTTGGTCTGCAATAAATATAAGTATCTTTTCTTTGTTAGGACCTTTTTTTGATATAATCCTAGATTCTCTTGCTAATTGTTGTATACTCTTATCTTCTTTTATTTTATCTTCAAATGAGTTTTCATCATTACTTATATCATCATCTGAAGAAATTCCACTAAGGTATTTTACTTCTATTCCTATAATACAATTATCAAAATCAAGAATAACATCTATCTCTCCTTCTTTATCATAAGGCCAAAAACTTATATTATCACTCCATTCTTCTACATTAATATTTTTTATAATCTCTATCACATTATCATTCTTTGGTGTTACACCTTGTAATAAAATTTTTTTTAACCCATTTTCAAAAGACATATATCTAAGTGTTCCAAAAAAATTTCCCGTTAAATTATCCTCTAACCTTTCATTAAGATTGGAGCCTGTACTACTAATCTTACCTTGTATTTCTGCAATCAATCCTATTCGTCCCCTCTCTTACTTAAATTACTTTATTTACTTTCATCTATATAATTTCTACTTATGTTTACCAATTATTTTCTATGAAATAATTTATAGATTGTATTTTCATTTTTATTAATTTGCATACTAAATTTACATGTTTATACAAAATAAATTGTATATATTACTTTTAAATTTAGACTCTGTTAGATAATTACGAACTTTGATTATACCAACATTAATTTCACAATTCATAGATTATACTAAAAACTTAGTTATAGTAAGACCTAAGTTTGATTAGTAGCTTTTGTGTTATAAAGTAATTATTATATTAATTTAATTAGTTTTTTCATCCACCAATCCTTAGTTAAATTAAGATATCCATTAGGAGTTACTACAACATATTCATCACTTATATCTAATACATTAGGAACTCCTGTATATACTATATCTATATAAAGATTAAATGGCTTAGCTTTTCTATTTAATTTACGCTCTAATTCCTCTACATAATCACAAAACCTATTACCAACAATAATTTCATAGAAAGAAATAGCACTTTTGCCTCCTGCCTGCATTTCCCACCATTCTATAAAATGTGGATATGACTTTTTGCAACACTCTCTAAGCTCTGTATATTCAAGTTCTAAGAAATTACTTATATTATATTTTTCACCAATAGCTACACACATTTTATCAGAATTAATATCATTATATCTTTCTCTTATAGTATTGTTAAACCATTGCTTCCACTGTGACTTTAGCTTACTAATATGTAAATTGTCAAAGTCTGGATTTGATAATTTAGTCGGCCAAGGTGTATTTGACTCATCAAAATTTTCATCATCTATTAAGTTATACATACAGCCAGTAAATATAATAAAATTTAGTAGATCATCTGTAGATGTTCTGATAGCCCAAGATTCATTAGTATCTCTATTTATCATTTTTAAAATCCCCTTACCTTTATTATTTATTTATATTATAAAATAAAAAACCACTTATCTATTGGCAGTAGAAAAAGTGGTTTAGAATTTGAACTTATTACTAAATTTGTAATTTATTAATTTTATACCTCAAAAAATTCCTTAGCATATACTAAGTCTCCAGATACATTTTTTAAAGCATCTTTAGTTAATTCTATCCCCATAAAATACTCACTTGGAACATCAAAAGGAGCACTTATACCAAAGTTTGTACTCTTTTCAAATCCAAATTTAGGATAATACTCATCACTTCCTAAAACAAATATTGAATTATATCCTAATTCTTTTGCAATCTTAAAAGCTTCTTTTATTAGCATCCCACCTACACCCATTCTTTGGAAATCTGGATGAACTGAAAGAGGTGCTAATGCTAGTGATGTATGACCTTCTTTATCACATACTATGTCCAGTTTTGTACATAGTATATGACCAATTATTTTATCATCTTTTTGTGCTACCAAAGATAATTCACTTATAAAATTATCTGATTTACGAAGTTTTTCAACTAGATTATGTTCATTATTATCTGTATGCTCTGCTGTTTCAAATGATTTTTTTATCATTTCTTTTACTTCTATATAGTCTTTTTCTAATTCTCTTCTTATAATTATGTTCATTTTTTCTTCCTTACTTTAAATATTTTTTTGATATATATGTTATCAAAAATAATTCTATTTCACAATATATAACAATTGTGAATTATATTCCTAGTTTCCACCAATTTCAAATGAACCTATTTCTGTTTTTCCATCTTCTTCATAGACAGGAATTAATTTATAATAACCATATTTTTTAATATTTCTCTCTACCATATCCATATATTCCATTGCTTCTTCTGGATTATTAGGTTGATTTGCACTATCATAAAATTCATCTCTATAAACATAACCAACTTCACCATTCTTCATCTCAAAAGATATTAAGTCTGGTCCATTGTCATATTCTGTGCTAGATAATTCGCTACCATAAGTTTGTCCATTTTTATTTTCTTTGATTTCGTATACTTTCTCTACCTTAGCAATATCATCTAAGTTACTTTGAGAATTATCAAAACTTTCTATTCCCATAAATATTAAGCCCATGGTAATTGCCAATCCTAAAACATACCTCTTCTTAAATATCATTACATATCCCCCTTGATACAATACTTATTATTCTCCCCCTAAAATTAATACTCTCAATTAATATGATATCATAAAATAATGTCATTCTACCCGATGCAATTTGATACCCTTTTTATTTAGTTCTCAATTTATTAATATTATTAGGCTAATTATATCCATTTATAGTTTTTTATTTATAACTTGCTCTAATATTTTATCTACATTTTCTCTTACGTTATCATCTATAATATAATATTTTGTTTTTTTGAACATATTGTCTTTATCATCTCCTTTAAATCTGAATTTATCTATACTAATGATATTATCCTTTAGATAAATACTTACTTGTCCTTCATAATAATGCCATGAATCCTTATCAAATAACTTATCTTTTTGAATCAAAAAATCTATGGACATTTCAGGTATCATACTTTTAGGAATATTTGTTGTTTCTTCTAAATTTTTTATTGATTTCAATATATCTATTCTAGGTTTACAATACTGATTGCCTAAGTTTTTTATTTTAGTATCTTCTTTAATCCACTCTTTTGACTTAGATTTATTGTATTTATAATACTCTTCATTAATTAGATGGTACTCTGATATACTTTTATTTCCTTCTACATCAACTATAAATTGTGTATACTCGTAATCTTTTTCATTATAGTTTAGTAAAATATCCTTTCTATTAATTACAATATATTTACTTACAAAGATAAAAACTATGATCATAAACAATATTATTAATACTGTTTTATTTGATTTACTCATATTACCGAATATTCCCCCTTTTTATAAAATTCCAATAAGAAAAGTTGACACATTGTATCAACTTTCCTATTCCCAATTACCTTATAAAACTTTTTATAAATCGATTATATTAACTTCATAGCTCATTTCTTCAATAAACTTTGTTAAATCAGTTGTATCTATAAAAATTGTTTTTTCATTTGTATTTGGATGAAAGCTCATCCTTTTTTCTGACATTATTTCTCTATCGAAGTAAACTTTAATATCTTTCTCCTTGTTATTTAACAAACCAAAAGGAGATACCACACCTGGTGGCAACATCATTTTCTCATTTAAGCTGTCTGGCGATGCCATCTTAATTCTTTTAGATTGAACAATATCACCGAACAACTCCATATTAAGTCTCTTTTTATCATCCATAATTAGCAAATAATAATCTGTTTTCTTCTTATTTGTTAAAAACATAGTCTTCGTTCTAACCCCTTCAATTCCTTCAATAAAGCTATCTGCTTGTTCAGTTGTAAGTGCTAGTTCGTGTTCTACAATTTCAAATTCTATTCCAAGTTCCTTTAGTTTTTCTTCAACTTTTACATACAAATCCACCCTAATAACCTCCTAATTTTTAACAATTCCTACTTATATTATACCCAAAATATATTTATTTTCCATTATATAACAATTATAAGCTTTGATTATATCAATTTCATCATTCATAGATTGTACTAAAAAATTAGTTATAGTAGATCTAATTCATTCTACAAATTGGGATTTATAAATACTTTATATAATAAAAAACACTTATCTATTTGCAGTAGCATAAGAAGTATTAAGTTATTTAATCTATCTTAAATTAGAGATAATGAAATTATTTTACAATTGGAAAATATTTGAATATTATGTGTGATATAATTAAATTTCACAATTGTTATATATTTTAAATTAGAAAAAATTAAAGGGGTATAAAAGTATGAGTGATTTTATTTTGATTATTTTACCATTGATAGCTGTTGCTGCTATTGCTATTGCAGTAGTCTTATTAGTAAATAATACTAAGAAGAAAAATGAAACATCTAATGAAAAAAAAGATTATATAGAAGAAAATTATATGTCTATTGGAATGTCCTTAGGAATGTGTTTTGGGGCAGCTATAGGTTCAGCATTTATGAATAAATTCGGACCAGTATCTATTTCTTATGGTATATGTTTTGGAATGCTAGGTGGAATGATTATAGGTATGACAATAAAGAAAAAGTAATTCTGTTTAAGGTAAATATAAATAAGTATATTGAGCAGTATTAATATATTATAGGCAAAATATAGAAAACTATTCAATAATGCTTATAATATAAGAATTTCACAAATGTTATATATAACGAATTATATTAAAAATTAGGGGGATAAATTTATATGAATATATTTAGTATTTATTATAATCCATTCGGAATGGTGTTAATCATCCTTCCGTTGCTTACTTTTATAATATCTTTAATTGCACAGCTTGTAATAAAGAAAAAAATAATTATTTTAAGCGTTGTTTTTGTAGGATATTTAATTGCTACGTTTACTATACTTAATTCAAGTTTCCTAATATGGTGTTTTATTTATACATTTATATCATTAATAGCAACTTTTTTAGCAGATTTAATTCTTAAATATAAAAAAAAATCTACTAAACAATCTTAATACACTTGGAATAAAAGTAAATAAAGACAGGCATACATATTGATACTACTAAATGTATGCCTGTTTTTATTTTAAATTTATTACATAATTATCTAACATAACCTATTTATTATTTTTTAATATTTCTTTTAAAGGTATAATACGTCCCTACGAAGTAACATATCTGAAAAACTTATCCATTAATAGACTGTACTAAAAAATTAATTATAGTAAGACTTAATTTTGATTAGTAAATTTGGCGTTGTGTAGTAAAGGTGTATCTTTTTTGATACACCATTTTATTTTTATTGATAAAATCACTTTTTCACCTCAAAAGTAAACCTGCTATTTTTAGACTATATTTATTTAACTTTAAGCTATTTAAAAGAATATTCTAAAAGGCAAACTAATTATATAACCAATATAGAAAAATAACTCTCGGAAGAAAAATGGAACTTGGCTGTTCAATGTTTTATATACAGAGCTTTGCGTAGGAGAAGTGTATGATTCCATTCCAATAGTTTTTGATATTAGCATTGCTCTTTTCATATGCAAAGGGTCGCTTACTATAGTAAAGGTGTTTAGGTTTTCTTCAGTAGCAATTTCATAAGCATATTTTAAATTTTCTTCTGTGATTTTTGATTTGGTTTCAATCAAAATATCCTCTGGGGTAACATTATTCTTAATTGCATAATCTCTTGCAACTTCAGATTCAGCATATTTATCATCTTTTCCCTTACCACCAGTAAAAATGATTTTATCTACATAATTGTTTTCATAAAGCCAGATAGAATAATTTATTCTCTCACGAAAAACAGGTGATGGCTTATCATTCCAAGCAGCAGCACCAAGTACAATAGCTGCATCTGTTTTGACTAATTCTACCTTGTCCTTAAAAGTCCAAATATTAAAAGCTGAATATCCAATAAATATAATTATTGAGATAAAGATTAATGTTATAATATTTCTTTTTATAAATGTGAATTTAATCCTCTTGTTACTCAAATTATACCTCCTCTGTATAATATATATCACTGTCTCCGAGCTTTATCTACACGCTAAACTCAACCTACTTCACATTATATAACAATTGCGAACTTTGATTGTATTAACATCAATTTCACCATTCATAGATTCCCTAAAAACTTAGTTATAGTAAGATCTAATTTTGATTGGTAGTTTTCATGCTATATAGTGAAGGTGTATCTTTTTTGATACACCTTTTTATTTTTATTTAGTTCTCAATTTATTAAGATTGTTCATCAAATCTATCCGCTAAATTAGAATCTATTAATCTTTTGAATAATAACCTACAATAACTAAAATAACACCAACAATAGCTATAAAATCAGTGATATATCCATCATTCAAGAATAAATGTATAATAATTGTAAGTAAAAGGATAGCAATACCTAGAAGCATATTTTTAATAGAGTCCACAAATTACCCCGCCTTTCAATTTTCTATTAATCTATATAATATCAAAATCGTCGTTATTTCGCATTATATAACAATTGCGAACTTTGATTATATTAACATCAATTTCACCATTCATAGATCTAACTAAAATTACATAAGTTTTTACATTTACTTATTTTTATATAATAAAATAAAAAACCACTTATCTATTGGCAGTAGAAAAAGTGGTTTAGAATTTGAACTTAAATTTACTAAAAAATAAATTATAGTAGAAACCACAACGCTATCCGACTAGATTGTAGTTTCTTTTTATTTAATTTACTAACTGTGCATAGTTTTTTTTCAAAGATATCCATTTTAGCAAATAATTAATTGTCCAAAATGTTAATACATAAAAAATCAGATACGTTGATGAATCTCTTTCAAAAGAACCAGGTATGAGTAATATACTTTCCAAAATTAATAATATACAATTGAGTATACTAAATATTAACTGTATCTTATAATACTTATCATTTAGAATAGTAAACTTTCCTTTTTTACTCTCCATAATATAAGTTACCTTCTTATTTTTATAACAGACTATACTATATATAAAATATAATATAGTTGGAACTATAGCAATTGTTAATAATATCTCATCCATAAAATCTCTATCCCTCTCTTCAATTAGTATTATATCACAGTTACGAACTTTGATTATATCAATTTTACCATTCATAAATTTAACTAAACTTTGTTCCCAATTAAAATTCAAATATAAATAAGTCTTCAATAGGAGTATTTAACTCCTTTGAAATCCTAACTGCTAATTCAAGTGAAGGATTGTATTTCGCATTTTCTAAACGAGCTATAGTCTCTCTTCTAACATTAACTTTTTTAGCTAATTCTTCTTGAGTTAACTCATTAAATTGACGATATTTCTTTAAATTACTAATAAACATTGTCATAATTTTTAATTCCCAAAATCAAATTTATAAGTTAAGAATGCCCATAAATTCATTGATATTGCAAAAGTAAGTGCTATTATTAATATTTGTAATCTATAAAGTATTAGCAAATCTACTGTAAATAACCTAATTAATACAGTTGATATAACTGCTATGATAAAACCTATGTAAAATGCTATTGTACCTGCTCTATGTTTATTATAAATTAAACGTTCATCTTCATAATCACCTAACTTATTCCACCAAATAACAGATAAGTTAGCAGAAAAGCCAAAGTACAACATGTGTAATGGATCACCATTTAATTCTTTAAAGCCTAAAAGCCCAAGCAATGCAAATAAAATTGAGTACTTTCCTATACCTTTCATAAATAATCTCCCCTGTTAGTGTGATATATTTATATCTTTATATTACATATATATCACATTACTTTTTTATTATTACTAATATACTTCATAAATATAAAGTTTGATTATAGTATTTAGTGAAGGTATATATTATTTTCTAAGTTATAGAAATACTAGAGCTCTTAATTGAACTAAAAATAGCTAGACGGTTGCTGATACCAACATGTCTAGCTATCTTTATATACTTTGATTCGTAATATACTAAAATTGTGAAGTGAATCTACTGATTTTACATCAATAGCTCAATTATCTAATTTTATTTTAAATTTTTTATTTCATCTATTGATAAACCTGTTTTTAATGATATAGTTTTCTCATCCAATACATCCAACAAAGATTTTGCTATTTCTATAGCTTTATTTTTTGCTCCCTTTCTTTCAGCTTCATTTAAAGCACTTACTTTATCTTTTAGAGTTTTAGCTCTCATTTCATAAATTTGACGCTGAGTGTCATCATTACTCATTCTAATTAGTTCATCTTTTGCTTGTCTAATTTCTTCTATATTCATTTCCAAATTTCTAACTTTCTCACTTTCAGGATCTTTTAAAAACTCAATCCAGTTTGCTAACATATCTTTTTCATCAGTTCCTTCTTCTAGTTTAGGAATTTCGATAAAATGAATCTCTGCTACATCCGTTAATTCTTCATTACTATAAATTTCTTTTAATCTATATCCGCTATGGAACTTTCTTGTTTTTAAATATTTGAAATTCAATATATTTATACAAATTGTTCTTTTTAATAAATTATAATCTTCACCTTCATTTAATTGTTCTGAATAAAGTTTAGACCAATAATACAGACTTCTTTTTATCATATTGTATTCGTTCTTTAATTGAATTTCTATATTTATAACTTCACTATTGCTAGTAGTAGCTTTTACATCTAGTCTAGAGAATTTGTCTTCTATATAATCTTTATTTATGTCAGTATTTTTTATTTCTACTGCTGTTATCAAATATTTGGGTTTTAGCGTTGCATTTAAAAATGATATTAATATTTTAGGATTTTTCTCACTTCCAAATATATTTTTAAACACAAAGTCCATCTTAGGATCTAGTAGTCCTCTCATTTCATCACTCCCTTTGTTTAGCTATATTATGATTATATCATAATATATAATTTCGCACTTTATAACAATTGTGAACTTCCTTATATTATAAATCCTATTGAATAATTTACCAAATAAGAAATAGTTGTATTAAAGGATCGTTTAATCTATGCCAATTCAATATATCTATTTCTAATTGTATTTCTCGCTAAATGAACTATGAAGTAAATTGAAATGTTGTTTTTAACATCATAATAGAGCAATATTTTTTCTATTGCTCTATTAATTTAAATATTTAATATTACTTATATCAGATTAAACCTTTTTTCTTTAAAAACTTTGAAACTTTTTGGATATCATCACCTGCAAATAAGGTTAGTATAAAATCTGCAATAGATACAAATATACCCATAAGAATATCCATAAAAAATCACCACCTTTAATCTGACATATTAAAATTATAGTGTAAATTTGCAAAAATATAAACTTAAATTCAAATTTAATAAAAAATAATTTATAGTAAAAACACTACTCTATCCGGCTAAATCATAATGTTCTTATTTTATTATTTTTATTTAGAATTTCAATTAATTGATTTCTTTCTTCTTCACTACTAAAAACTCGGGATGGAATAGCAGTCATGCAACCTATTCCAACCACAATTAGAATAATAAAGTCCTCTAATACTATAAAAGACATAATATCATCAATTGATTTTTTATATACCTTATAATTTCCTATGGTATTAACAATAGTATTATTTTCTATTGATATGGTTTGTGGTTCAAGAAATTGTGGTTTTCTTTTCAAAAATAAAGTATTCATCTTATTATGAAATTTACTACGAATATATTCTTTACGCACAGAAATAAATACACCATACATCATAAGTAATATATTGTAAAATATAACATCACACATATATTTTTTGTTCCATAAACAATATATATTAAAACCTAATCCATAAATAAGAAGAAATATTGTTACAATTTTTTGTCCTCTTTCAAAGGTTTTATCTGCTTGATCCATTAAAAAACGTATATTTCCCCAATCTTCTTTTGTAAGCTGATAATCATATTTCATATATTACCCCCTTTGATACAATACTTATTTAAATTATAGAATAATTTAGAATTTTTTATTTTACTCACTCATTTAAAACCTAATTTTCAAGATTTTCTAGGTATTCAAATACTTGATTTAAATTTTCATACTGACTTTTATCTTCTGTTTTTAAATCTTTAATTGTATAAATTTTATTAACTTCATCTACAAAAATTTTAAGATTAAACTTTGATACAAAAAATTCTACCGGTTCATCACTATGTCTAGCAAAAAAATCTTTAGCCAAATCTATTTCTTCTTCCAAGGTACTCTCTTTAACATGTATATCATCATCTCTATATACTGTTTCTGTAAAATCTACTACTTCTTGCATTTTCACAGGTATCTCAAGTTTCTCTGATAGTTTCACAATTCCTATTCTTAAACCTACAAGGAGTATTATTCCGCCTCCTATTAATATTATCTTATTCATTATTCTCCCCCTAAAATTAATGCTCTCAATTAATATGATATCATAAAATGATGTCATTCTACTTGATACAATTTGATACACCTTTTTACTTTAAAAATAAAAGAGTGTAGATAAAATCTACACTCTTTATTATTTAGAAACTAAAAGGAGCTATCACTTGATAACTCCTTTATATTTATATAAAGATTATTGAGCTCTTCTTCTCTCTAATTCTTCGCTTACTTCATTTAATTTTTTGTTATTTAAGTTATATACAAACTTAAGAGATAATGCCCCTAATATAAATCCTACAAGAGGAACTACAGTTATTATCATTCTTATACTTTCTGCAACTTCTGCAGTTTGAGTAGCTGCTCCTGATTGATATCCTATTGCTGCAAGAGCAAATCCACCTATACTACCTACTATAGCTTGAACTAATTTTCTAGATAATGAGTAAGCAGCATAAACTGTACCATCACTTCTTTGTCCGCTTAAGTATTCTTGGTAATCCATAACATCACCAACTAATGCCCATACTAGCATGTTGTAGAATGCTACACCTACACCAGATATTAAAGTTAATCCTATATATACCCATGGATTTTGACTTGGGAAAAATACTAGTATACCGTAAGAAACTATACATATTATACTACTGTAAGTAGCAACATTTTTCTTACCGAATTTAGCAACTAATTTAGTAGTAAAAGGTAATACTATAAATGTACCAATCATACCAACTAATCCAGCTATACTTAATAGTCCTGGAGCTCCAAAATAGTCTTTAAATAAGTAAACGTTTAAAGCTGTTGGTATAAATAAAGCTGTTAATGTACCTAATGAACTTAATATTAATCCTATTAAAGCTCTATTTTTAAATAAAGTTTTTAAAGTTTCTCCTAAGCTTACTTTTGGAGCATCTTCTTTAACTTCAACATCAACTCTTTCAGTTGTCATAGAATAACAGAATCTATAAGCTATATTAGCTATTACTGCATATAATACTGATACTATAACGAATCCTTTTACTGAAATAGCACCTGAAGCATCAAATATTAACTTAGGTGTTAAAACCATAAGAAGTATTTGTGAGAATGATACTGCTAAGTTTCTTAAAGTTGATAAGCTTGTTCTTTCAACTGGATCGTTAGTTAAAACTGATGCTAATGATCCATAAGGAATGTTTATAGCAGTGTATGCCATACCAAATCCTATATAAGTTATATATGCATAAGGTAATTTCATTCCTTCTGGCATATTAGGTATTACTAAGAATGTTAATACTGTAAATATTCCTAGTGGTACACCCATGTATTTTATATAAGGTCTATACTTACCATCTTTTCCTGCTTTTCTTTTGTCTACTAAAACTCCCATCATTGGGTCATTTATCGCATCCCATATTCTTGATACTGCCATAAGAGTACCAACTGCTGCTGCACTTATTCCAAATGCATCTGTATAAAATACTAATAAATAACTTCCTATGAAGTTGAATAATAAACTGTTACCGAAATCCCCTAACATGTAACCAAGTTTATCTTGTTTTCCAAATGGTTTAATATTGTTTTGTGATGAATGATTGCTTAAATTTCTTGCTGGAATTGTACTCATCTTTTTTTCTCCCCGTAGTTATAATTTTTATGTTTGTAAAACAATTATTGTTTTTCCTAATGTTATTTTAATAACAATTTAATTTTATACTATATTCCAGCAAATGTAAAGGAAAAAGTTTTTTTTTTGACATTTTTTTATTTTACTATCTAAAAAAAGAGGAAAATTTATCTTGAACACATTGAAATAACTATATTTCATAAAAAATAAGTATATCGGAAAATATTACATATTATATGAATTTTTTTCCATATATCTGAAAATAATTAACAATGTATAACGTTTTCTAAAAAAATATTTAATATTAAAATTGAATCTATTTATGCAAAACTTAAAAAGAACTATATCTTATATTCACCCCTATTCTACCTTTAAATACTCTATATCTTCATCCTTTATCCTTCCATTTCATATTAATCATCAAGTTTTTCTTCCCATCGAGCCCTTATCAAATTATTTATTAAAAATATAATAGTGAGTTCTCCGTACAATATAAATCCAAATTTACTTTTTAGAAATAGAACAAATTTCCCTATGTATGGAATATGAAAAATATATGTTCCAATTAAATCGCTTCTTTTAGTTTTGTATGCGTCTAAGTTTTCTGCACCTTCAGCATTTGTTCTATAAATTATATTTCCATTCTCGTCAATTTCTGTTTTATTAAAGTGATGGGTTATAATTATATTTTCTCCAAAACGATTTGCATTAAAAGTAATGATTTGTTGTGAATTTAGGTCTATAACTTCATCTTCTTTGAAAGTTCTTACACACACTAATGAGTATGTAGGAATCGTTGGCTCCATGCTGCTTGTTAGAACTGTATAAAATTTATAATGAATAATATTATTTACCTTTTGGGGAACTAATATTATCAAAACCATGTAAGTTACTAGCAATAAAATTGCTAAATAGGAAATAATTTTAATAAATTTTTTTAATATTTTCATAATACGCTCCAATTTTACATACTTAAATAGTCACTAATTATTAGTGACTACTTAAGTATATAAAATTTATTATTCTAATGTTGCAGTTAATGTTATAGATACTTCTTGTCTCGCTACCGAATTATTTTTAGGTGTAACTGTAACAGTATAAATTGTTGAATCTAAAGTTGTATCAACAAATCCAGATGTCGCATCTCCTGTTAATGGTGTAGACATATTGTTCTTATCTGTAATTACAAAATCAAAGTCACTAATTGATGCAGTACCACCTGAAACTGATGGAACAATTTTTAATTGCTTGGCTAAATTATTATCATTTGATACAGTAAATGTTACATCACCTGATGCTGATGGATCTACTCCTAAAGAAGCCGCCGCTTCTGTTAATGTATACTCTGGACTAACTTCAACTGTGACAGGATTTCTAAATGTAATAGATTCAGTTGTTGAATCTGTTAAAGAGTCCCACACAGCATATGTTCCTGCAGTAGTTATAATAACTGTAGCTGCAGTTAATAAAGATAGTAATGTACTTTTCTTCATTACTTAATTCCTCCATGATATAATTAATTTCTACATAAATGTTTTAACATAGAAACTAAAATAAAAGATTTTTTACATTTCAATATAAAAAAGATTTTATAAAAATTTATTATTAGATGTATGCATTAAATCGCATTAAACGACTTAATACAAAAACGATTTGGTACTTTTTCTGAATTTAAATAGGCTCTAATTATGGGAAATGAATGAGCCGTTTTTTATTTGAACAAAGTATTTAAACATCATAATAAAGTAATGAAATGTATTATAAGATATGATAAAGTATCACAAAGTGTTACAAAGTATTTAAACATTGTAATAAAGTAATGAAGTGTATCATAAAGTAATATATTGAGTTGTATAACATATTTAGAAAGAAAGTAAGTCTCTTTCCTTATAATTTAACTATTATATATCTTGGCCATAGAAAATTCGTCTACATATTTACCATCTATAATCATTGCATTTTTCCTAATACCCTCTACTTCAAATCCATTTTTTTCATAAAGATGTTTTGCTATAGTATTAGAACAAATTACACTAAGTTCAAGCCTTGTAATCTTATTTTCTATAGCCCATATATCTAGTTCAGAAAATAATTTACTTCCAATTCCCTTACCTCTGTATTTTTCACGTATTCCAACAACAACGTACCCAGTATGTTTAATTCTTTTATATTCTCCTTTTTGAACAGAAATAAAGCCAACTATACTTTCTTCATCCGTAGCTACTAAAACTAAATCATCACCATTAATACTTTTTTCAATTATATTTTTTATTATATTAATATCAGTAGGGCGTTCCCCAGGTTCAAACATCATAAATTTAGTCTCATTGTCTAAATTCAAAAGCATATCTAAATAATTATCAGCATCTTCCATTCGTATCTTTCTAATCTCCATTTTCATCCTCCATGTCCCTTATTAATATCATAATTATTATATCAAAAATTAGGATTAAGCAATTACTCACTAAAATAGATGTTTTCGTGAGCATATAAAATAATCATAGTATTTACTTCGCATTATATAACAATTTAAAACTTTTATTTATCATATATAATATTAAATCTAATTAATGAGTTGAAATTTATTTAGAATATCAATTTATTAATTTAAACCTTTTAATTTCTTATAATAAAATATAAAAGAGTATATACTAGGTATCATAACCCAAGTTAAAAATCCAACCATGCCTACTGTATTATCATCAATGAAAAATGACATAATAAACATTATTATTGCAATAGGAAAAGACGAATACCCTACTAATCTATGTGCAACTTTCCAAGTTTCTTCATCTCTTATTGTCCAAGGAAGTCTTAGCCCCAAATACCTATTAAAGGGTATCTTAGGTGATAAGTTACCAAAAAACATCATACATACTGACATCAAACCAATAATTAATGTTTTGTTGTCTTCAGTAATAGATATTTGATTATCAGGTGATAATGAAGCAAATATAAAGCAAAGTATAACGATAAGCAGGGTAAACATATTTAATAATCTAACAGTTTTAACTTTAGGATTACCTTCTGACAACTCTACTATTTTAGTTGCTTGTCTATCTAATATAACTAAAGAAACAATACCTAAAATCCCTAATATTAATATTTCAATATTCATATCAGATATTACAAACCCTATGACAAACATTGAAATCGATATGATTAATAATAAAATTCTTGTAAAATCATTTTTTCTCATAATACTCTCCCCCTTTTATTTTTTAAATATTTCCAAGAAGTTTCCAAGTACCTCTTGAATTACAGAAGTATTAATAGAATAAATTATAAATTGACCTTTTTTTTCAGAGCTTATTAGCTCTGCTTCTCTCAAAATATCTAAATGCTTTGATATTGATGGTTTAGACATATCGAAATGTTCAGCTATTTCACCCGCATTCATATCTTTTTCATTTAGCAATTTTAATATTTTTCTTCTTGTCTTATCGCTCAAAGCCTTAAATGCTTTATCCATATAGCAACCCCTTTCTAACAAAATATAGATATTTAGCTAATTAGTTAAATATCTATACTTAGATTATATATAACTGAATAAAAATATACAATTATTATATATAGTTGGTAGCCGTATTTATTATTTTTTATATATTGTAAGGAATTATGTGGTGAATTAAATAAAAAAAAAAATATATATTTGGTCAAACCAAACATATATTTTTTGCTTTTAACAATTAATGTGTACCATTTTGATACATTTTTTAATTCCAATTTATTAAAATTGTAAACTATTTATTTTCTAAATTACTAATTCTTGTCTCTAATTCAGAAGTTTTATCATTTGTTGATCTACTTTTTTGTTATTTCATAAAATTATAATCAAATCTATAGAAATCTACCCTATCATTTTCATCTAGCCAAAACTCTATAGACCAATTTTTTTCTTTGTCTACGTAGCCAATAATATTAGCACCTTGTTCTAAACGAGTGTAATAATTATCACCGTACAGCTTAACTACTTTATCTTCTTTGTCTCCGATTTTTATTCCTTTTTCAGTATTTACATCATTATCTTTTACAGCAAATCTAATTATTTTATTGTCATCTTTATTTGTTGCAATTTCAATACCTTCTCTTAAAAAATAGTAATTATATAGCGAATTATCTTGACTGAAATTTGATATCTTGCCATATTTAGATACTATTTTTTCATCGTCAATCTCTTCATTTAAATATATATTCTCAATGTTTTCTTTGCTCAAATCAGTTGATTTAGTAAGAAAATGATGATAAGAACGACCAAAGTTATGATCAATTAAAGAACCAAAAATTAATAATATAGCTGCCATTGTAATAAAAATTATAATATTTTTTCTCATATGTAATTTCCCCCTTTAGATCTGTATATGTCATATATGTATATGATATTTCACCCCACACAATCCTTCCTAATATAAGAACTACTTTTACTTATATCTTTTCATTTTTCTTTTTTCTTCTGTTGTAATAGCCTCTATCTCATTATGTACTTTATTCCATTCAGGATAACTATATATAGAATATTCACCTTCATACTTCCATTCACAAATTTCTTTTGCACATGGTTCTGTAAATTCTACTAACTTTAATTTCATTATAAGAACTCCTTAAAAATTCACTTGATTATATCACATTATATTAATATGGTTCACCAAATCTATTCTACAAATTGGAATTTATTAATCTTTTGAATAATAACCTACAATAACTAAAATAACACCAACAATAGCTATGAAATCAGTGATATATCCATCATTCAAGAATAAATGTACAATAATTGTAACTAAAAGGATAGCAATACCTAGAAGCATATTTTTAATAGAGTCCACAAATTCCCCCGCCTTTCAATTTTCTATTCATCTATATAATATCAAAAGCGTAGTTATTTCGCATTATATAAAAATTGCGAGCTTTGATTATATCAATATAAGTTTCATTATCCATAAATTCAACTAAAAATTTAGTTACTATAATACCTAGTATTAATTAAAAGCAAAGAAAAAAGCCCCTATCCGACCAAGATAAGCGCTAATTTCTTAATGCAATATTTAAATTTATCTTATAGTCCCAAATCAAAATAAATGTTCAATGATTATCTATAATACTTATATAAATCTGGTAATATTTCTACTAAGTTTCTATATTCAATGCAACAATGCTCTGCCATGCCGATAGCAGTTTCATCAGTTAAAAGCAGTTTTCTTAAAAACTTATTTTTTAAAGTCTTACCTATCCAAAATCTACTGATTAATAAAAGACCATCATCTGTACTTTTATAAATATGAGCCATTTCTGTATGCATTATGAGACCATTGAATGCTCCAACATGACCACAAATAATTAATGGTATATTATTTTCCATCATCATTGATTTAGAAAATCCAAATGTTTCTGGATTTACAAAATCAATTCTAAGTGACATTCTTATTTTACCAACTCTCTCATATGGATATTGGCTATTCTCTTTAAATTCTGGCATCTTAGGTTGATTAAAGTATGGAGCGTCTTTTTTACGAAAAGAAATAGAAAGATGGTCTCCAGGATACCAAGCTTGATATCTAATCTTGTCTTGAGTATGCCACCAAAACCACCAATTAATCATATCTGGTGTAATGCCTTTCATTGGGCAAATCATAGATACTAAATAACTTCCATCAGGAAATTTTTTATATCCTACTTCATTTTGTAAAGTCTCACTACTTAGTATATCGTTTTTATTTTCAAATGAAGTTAAAGTTATATTAGATTCAAGTATTTTTTGATTTATATCTTCTGGAATTGTTGGCAATGGTTTACTCATTAGTTTTTCTATATTCATTTTATCTCCCCCTTGAATTAGTAGTTGTCCATCATACTTAAATCACATTATTCATCTACCATCTTTATAAATTTTCTATTTATATGACATAACTAATTTTTATGATACTATTGTATCATAGCGTTTTTTACGATACAATATTCTCATAAATATAATACAAAAGGAGCAATTATGTATCATATAAAACAAGATTTAAGGGCTATAAAGTCTGCCGAACTACTTTATGAAGGCTTAATAGAGTGTATGAAAGAAAAAAACTTCGAAAAAATATCTATATCTGATATTTCCTCAAAATCTTCTGTTGGAAGAGCTACTTTCTACCGAAATTTTGATACTATTGTTGATATTCTATACTGGAAGTGCAATCAACAGTTTAAAGAAGTTCTTACAAAATATGTAAATGATAATTCAAAATTGGATGATAATAAAGGATTAATTAAATATGTATTTCAATATTGGATGGAACACATTGATATATTAGAAACTTTGTTAAAAATCGGAAGAATCGATATTATATTTAATAGCTTTATGGAAAATTCATATATTTTAATGGATTATCTGAATAAAAATTTAGAAATAAAGGAATTTAACTACGATTATTTCATTTCATTTCGAGTTGGTATTTTTATTGGAGTTATCAGTACTTGGATAGAGAAAGGAAAAAAAGAATCGTCAGAGGACATTGCCAATATAATTGAACAGCAGATACAACTTGTAAAAGGGCAGCATATTATTTTTTAGATATATTTTGAATACTTACTTATGTTCACAATATATAACAGTTGCTAACTTTGGTTGTATCAATATAAGCGCTAATTTCTTAATGAAATATTTAATTTTTTATTTCTATTTTTAAACATAAAAAAAGACACGCAATGTGTCTTTTTTACGAACATATATATATTATAATATAGTTACGTTTTCTGCTTGAGGACCTCTAGCACCTTTAACTATATTAAAGTTTACTTGTTGACCTTCTTCTAATGATTTAAACCCATCAGTTTGTATTGCTGAAAAATGTACGAATACATCATCTCCACCTTCTACTGATATGAAACCAAATCCTTTTTCATTGTTAAACCATTTTACTATTCCATTATTCATTAAAAAATTTCTCCTGTGAACCTATTTCTAGGTCTCTTTAAATTATTTGTGTATCGCTATAAATATTATTATAACACAGATAAAAAATAATAGATAGTGTTTTTACATTTTTTTATTTTTATTTATTTTTGTTCGGTAAAATCAATAGGATAAAGTTTATAACAACACTCCTTACAATTTTTCATAAAATCCCCCGTTGCTTTCACTTCGCAATATATTAATATTTATCTATTCTTTACTTCTTAAAAATGTTGGTTTTAGAAGTAATTGACCTACTATTATACAAGTACAAGTAGCTATTCCCCATGGTGCTGTTTTAGAAAAATTTCCTGGTAAACTTATAAATATAGGTTCCATTAATAAAATCACTCCAAGTAATACCATACTAAAACCTATATAAGAAATTAATCCATATCCTTTGCTGTACTTTCCATCTTTATAATTTTTTACAAGAAAATAAATTCCTGAAACTAATATTAAAATGCCAGCAATAACTAAAATCCATAATATCATTACTAAATCCCTCCCTATGTAGAACTATATTTCCACCATTCAAAATAAAAACATTTCCTATCATACTATAACATAATTAACAATTCTGAAATATACACTAAAAATAACCACACCTTAGTATTTTCAATTTTTGAGTTCTAAAATATGATTGTTTCTTTAATTTGATATAAATTGTTCTTAATATATTAATATTGTAAATGGCTATGTTAAACTATTTGGTTGTTTTTATTAAAATATTCTTAGATAAATTGTAGTTGCACTATGGTTTTATTTAAAATAATATTAAATATTTTAATATATTATAATAATTACAGTATTTGTGCTTACCAACCATTTTGTATAGCATAGCCTTATATTATAATAAAAATATTGAGTTTATTAGAATGCTATATAGTATTATATGTATCTTATTCCCTATCAAATCTATATCCATTTATAGTTTATCCATATACTCTATAATTTAACTCCTTACCTCTAAGCTCCACAACTCTATCTTTAGTCATCTCCATTAACCTACTACCCAAAGCTTCATCAATATCAAGTAGTCTCCCTACACTACACTCACTACTACTAATAATAGGCAAATTATTAAAATACCTATGATTAATAAGCTCATTAACAATAGCGATACTTGTTGAAAAATCAAAATTATCTAATCTCTTATTCCTAAACTATTTATTTATACCATTTTTATTAAGTATATTCTGATTTTGCCAATCCATTTATAGCTTTTTCATAGCATGTATTTAATACATCCATCATCATAGATTCATTTAAAACTTCATTGCTCATAATATTGTTAATCCCCTTTATTTTGTTATATAATAATATTATTTCTTTAATTACATTACATTTAAAATAATAAAAAATATTAATCAAGGAGATAAAAAAATGACAAAACCATCAGTTTACCATAGTCAAGGATATAATTGTGCAGAAGCATTAATAAAATCATACAATGAAGAACACAATACAGATATACCAATAGCACTTGGAAGTGGAATGGGTACAGGTATGACTGTAGGAAGTTTATGTGGTGCTGTAAATGCTGCAGCTATGATAGTAGGATATATAAGGAAGAGAAAGTAACGATAATACAAATGAAGCTAGAGGATATGCTAGAGAATTAATGAGTAAAGTAAGAGAAAAATATAATTCTGAAATTTGTGCAGTACTTAAGAAAAATAAAGTAAGTTGTGCAGAAATAATTGATTTTTCATATGAAGCTTTAAATGAGGTACTAGACAAATAATAATATAAATATTAATATAAATATTAAGTTTCTTTATACGGGGGTTATAGAATAAAATGAAAAAATATAAAATATTAAGTTTATTAATAAATATAACATTATTAGTTAATCTGTTAATGACATCTAATAATAAAATAATATTAAATATATTTTTATATTTAATATTATTTTACAACATTTTCAATAAACAATCTAAATATATATACAGATTGTTTATTGAAAATAAAAAATTTTTAATATTATTAGGGTATATAATCTATTTTATTAGTATGTTATATCTTATAAACTTATCTTAAAATGAAAAAAGAGAATAGTTTAATATCAATTGTAATAGTAATTATTATATTTAATATATTTATAGGAAGTATAGTTCTTAATAAAATTACAAATATTTAAAAAAATATAAAAACTATAAATCATGTGATTCAAAGCAAGTAAAAAGGGCGTCAATATTGGAGCGCTTTTGTTGTTTATAAAGAAAAAGTTAAATAAATACAAAATATGATATAATAGTAATATTATCTACAAGTAAGGGGGTGAGATAATGAGGAATACATTGATGAATGTAGATAATATTGATGAGAGTATTGAGTATATAGATACAATTCATGGAGAGAGTAAAGGGTGGATAACGAAAGCTGAAATAAGTAAGCAAAGAGAGTTTAGTCAATGGCATTATTATGTTGAAGATTTGCTAAAACAAGACTTTGATAAAGAAGATGTATATATATCAATGAGTACATTTTATAAGCCTATGAGAAGGATAGAGAACATAAAAGAGCTGACTTGTAACTTTATAGATTTAGATACATATAATACTAAATTTACAAAAACTCAAATACTTATGAATAAGGACAAGCAATATAAATACAAAAATGAAACTCTTATAGAGCTTTTAGAAATATCAGATTATGAGCAAACTCATATGAAGATTATAATTGGTAAAGAAGAATATAAAAGGCGTGATAGAGAATATCAAAAAAATAAGTATTTAGAAAAATTAAAGTCAGAAGGTAAAATTTCTGAAAAAGAAAAAATTTCACGAAGAAGGCAAAAAATAAAAGCCCTTTTAGCGGAAGGACTTTTACAGAAAGATATTTGTAATAAGTGGCTATGTTAAACTATTTAGTTGTTAAATATAAACTATAAAAATGACTGGCGATATGTACCAGTCATTTTTATAGTTAGTTCGTATTATATTAATATTCAAAATTAATCTCTTTGCATCTTTTTATAAAATAAATCCCCAATTTCCATTAACACAAACCATATTATTAACTCTATATTAAATGATAACCCTAATATTTCACCTATTATGCTTGTCCCAATATAATATATCAAAATTCTATTTATATAATTTATAATATATTAAAACTCTGCATAATAAAATATGAATATTTTACAAATTCCCTTTAGGTTTTGGATAATATTTTTCAAAAATAGGTTTTAAGCATAATATTACCACAATACCTATAGCCATAGAAAATATTGTGTTAGTATAATCCTCTGCAAAACGAAAACAGCCCATCATAATAGCCATTAAAATGCGATTAGATTTTAAATATTTATTATACATTGTTTTATATGACTCACTATATGTACTATTCTGGGTTGATTTTTTAATATATTTCTTTATTTCTACTCTATGAAAAACACTATAAAAAACGTAAAAAAGAAAACTATAATATATAGCATTTATTAAATTATGAATCAATGTAAGTCCCCCTTATTTTACTAAATGTTTATTTTGTATTATATTAAGATTGTAAAATATTATATAAATATTTTGAAGAAAATAACAATATTAAAATCCATAATATTATAGAACCTACTATAATATTAATTTTACGTTCTTTTGAACTAATTTTATTATGTGTTTTCAGAATATTTATTAAATCATATTGTGATATACAGCCTATTGTAATATATAGTATAGATATAATAATATTCATAACAATATTATTCTTATCATATAGCAGTGTTATTAATACTACACATATAATTAAAAACATAATTAATTGTTTTGCCCTTTTACTCAATATCTCTCCCCCTATCATTTAGTTATATACCAAATAATTTCACATTATATAACAATTACGACATTTACTATATTATAGTACTAATTAAATAATCCATTTGTGTCAGATTTTATTTATTAACCTTTTAGATTTTTTCCACACATAGGACAATGATTTATTTTAAACTTTGCGTCTTCTCCATTCAAGCATACTTCTAAAATATCTCCATCTATTTCAAACCAATATCTTGTGTACGTATATTCTTCATTGCTAGGTTCAAAACTTTTTACAAAATTTAAATTATCGCTACAATATATACAATTAGTTTCTTTTTTCATATCAAATCACCTCCTATATTAGTTCAATGTATCTATTTTTTATAGTATTTATAGTTGAGTAGTTTTCAGTTGTAACTAAGTTTATAAATAATTCTTTTATCTTTGAAATATCTTTCTCTTTCTTAGTTATTTCACACCATCTAAACCATGTAAGGTAATTCTGCAAATACTTTGTTGCAACGCCATTAAAATCCCTAATCCACCCTTTCAATCTACTATGATAACTATTTGCATGTTGAATATGATATATTCCATCTTTGTATTTACCACTTTCTATTCTTTTAAGAGTTACATTAAAGACAGTTGGTATCTTCATATAAGAATAATGACTATCTACACAAAGAGTAGAGCCTTCTCCTATCTTATTATTAAAGAAATCCTTTAATTGAGAAAACTTAACTCTACCAGTACATAATTTTTCAGATATTACATTTCCTTTTCTATCTATACAAATACCTACGCATACTTTTTCATTAGAGATACCTCTTAGTTTATCTCCACTACTTTTACCTTGCTTTTGACCACCTCTCTTATGAGGTTTTCTAGGTAAAACAAAATTAGTTCCTTTGCTATGATGACCCTTATATGACACTCTAAAGTATGTCTCGTCACTTTCTACAATACCACTAACAAATCCTTTTCCAAGTATAATATTTAAGCAGTCTAAAATTCTATGACGCATGAAAAATGATGTTTTAATACTTACAGCTAATTCACTAGCACACTGTCTTATTGTTGCTTTATTTACTAATAAAGTTATATATTTAAACCATTTATCAAGAGGTAATTTTGTACAAGAAATAATGGATGATGTTCTTTCATCAAATACCTTACCACATTTTTTACACTTAAATCTCTGTCTATCATATCTTTTTCCATATTTGATAATATGTTTTTCATAACATCTAGGACAAATCTCGCCTTTAAAATACTTTGCTTCTTTAATTTCTTCGTTGAAATCAGATGAATATGTAGGAGAAATCAAAAGAGAACTTAGTATATTAAATAATTCTTCTAATTCATTTAAATTTAAAGTTTTTATATGTTTTTCTAAGTTCTTATGCAAAGCCATATCCATTCCTCCTAAGTATATATTAGTATACTTATATTATAACCTATATTAAGAAAGAAATACATTAACAACCATTTTGTTTAACATAGCCTTGTAAATTAATATATTAAAACTCCTTATTATATTTATTCATTAGTAGTACACCTAAAATGTATTTTATACAAAATATACCTACCATAAAAAATATTAACCAGTTTGGATATCCCATTATAACGCAAATATAAGCAAGTATTATGACAAACCAATTTGATATATCACCAGCTTTAGCATTAGCTTTATTTCTTATAAATTCATTTCTTTCGTCTTTATATTCAATCTCTATTTGCTTAAATTTACCCGGAACATTTTCAATACTTTTAATTTTATGTAAAGCTCCTAAGCCCGATCCTATTAATCCGCATCCTAGTGCAAAAGTTAAACTTAATGTTCTTGATATAATCTCTTCTGGCTTTATTATAAAATCTAGTGATAATCCAACTACTGCTAAAATAATTCCAATTAATATACGAATAATTGCACTTTTTTTATTTGGCATTTTCATCATCCCCCTCATATATAAATATCTCTTCAATTGACATATTAAAATACCTTGCAATTTTAAAAGCAAGTATAATCGAAGGATTGTACCTTCCTTTTTCTAAAGAACTAATCGTTTGTCTAGAGACTTCTAATACACTCGCTAGTTCTTCTTGTGTAATTTGATTTTCTTTTCTAATTTCTTCTAACCTATTATTCATACTACAGTGTACTCCTTATTAATACGATGTAAAGTATACTTTCCATAGTTTAATAGTAGCAGATTGAAAACAGATGTCAAGTTAGCTTTACATCTATTTACTTAAAATTTAAATCAAATTGTATACTTTGAATAAATTTTCTAAATCGACATCTTGTCCAATTAGGATTTTCTAGTTCTGATTTTTATATATTTAATGTGGAGTTATTATATATTCTAAAGGATTGATTACTAAGATTGATTACTTTAAAGTTATGACACCTTTGTGAATTTAAACATAAAAAAAGACACGCAATGTGTCTTTTTTACGAACATATATATATTATAATATAGTTACGTTTTCTGCTTGAGGACCTCTAGCACCTTTAACTATATTAAAGTTTACTTGTTGACCTTCTTCTAATGATTTAAACCCATCAGTTTGTATTGCTGAAAAATGTACGAATACATCATCTCCACCTTCTACTGATATGAAACCAAATCCTTTTTCATTGTTAAACCATTTTACTATTCCATTATTCATTAAAAAATTTCTCCTGTGAACCTATCTCTAGGTCTCTTTTAAATTATTTGTGTATCGCTATAAATATTATTATAGCATAGATAAAAAATAATAGATAGTGTTTTTTATATTTTTTTATTTTTATTTATTTTTGTTCAGTTCATATTGAATAATTTATTTTGACAGGATTGTAATATACTTATGTTTTTGAATACTTACTAGAGTATATATACTGTAAAATTTCAATATTGTATTTTTTATATTTAAATATGGGAAATATATATTAATCAAGTATATAGGAGGAATCATATCATGAATATTAAATTTAAGACATACATATTAATATTTTTATGTTTAATTGTAACTTATTTATACAAAAATAAAAAATATGATATCGGTGAAAATGGTATGGTATCAGCTTTATCAAATGCTCAAAGTTATGAATATAATATCGATATTCAAGAATTTACTGCATACAAGCAGATTAAACCTAAAAAGATTAACACTGAGATAAATAGTTATCTAACATTAGAGGATGACAAATCAAAACCAGGATATAATACTAAAAATATAATTGCAAAGAATAAAAATTTTGATGATAGTAAAAAAACTATATATTTAACAGCTCACTATGATTCTGAAGTAAAAACATCTGGTGTTATCGATAATAGTACAGGTGTGTCTGTGGTACTTGAAATAGCAAGGATATTACAATCATATAAGGGAGATATTAATATAGTTCCTATATTTTTTGGTGCTGAAGAGTTGGGATTAGTAGGCTCAAGATACTTTGTTAATCATTTAGATAAGAGAGAAATAAGCAATACAATTGGTTGCATTAATATAGATATGGTTGGTATAAAAGACTCTGAAGGTATTATAATGTGGTCATATGATCTAAAAAATAAAAATAGTATAGAAAATTTCGAAGTAAACGATAATGTGCTAACAAAAATGATCAATAATAAAATATCGGATCAAATTGAAAACATACTTGGCTTTGGAACTGATGCAATATCATTTTACGGAGAAAAAATTCCTGCAGTAACATTAACCAGCAAATTATCTAATCGTGAAATTTCATATAAAACTAAAGATGAACAACTAAAATCTATTAATTTTGATGAATTAAATAATTTATGTGAGAATTTATCTAAATTTTTAAATGAATTTAATTTAAAAGAATATAAAACATATTTACAATCAACCTATAATTAAGGTGTCAAATATATAAATTAAGGCTAGAATAGAATAAATTCTATCCTAGCCTATTTCAAATAAGCATATCATTATATCTAAAAATTATCTAAATAACCCATAACGACCCATCCGCTTTTACCGTTATGCTGAATCCAACTCCAAAAGTAACTGTTAACAAATCTTACTTACCCTGTATTATATACTACAGTGTCTTTGTTCAAAATGCTTATACCTCTCTATATACTCTTTAAAAGCCATAGAGATCAATTTCATTTCTAATATCTCTAATTTTTCCCTATTTAAGCATTGAATTAGTAAAATCTATTTTTTCAATAATTATTACATCATTGCATACTGATTGCATATTCTAAATAAAAACTATCCTTTTCTCAACCTATAAATATATCTTTAAATTCTTCAACATCTTCATAAGTTTTAACTTACTATAGATTGTTAGTAGTACATACAGTTTCTAATTTCTCAGTCAGATAATATTATTTCAGAAAATGAGGCTTCTTTTCCATTTTCAACTAACTTAATAAGATCATAGTATATATCATACTGATTTGATATTTTATATAAATTACTATCATTTGATTTTTCTGTTTCTATATTAATTTCAAGATCTGTTCCATCAATATTGCAATATGTATTTTCATTTTTTATATCTATCTTACTAAAAAGTATATATTTTTCTGAATTGTATTCAACTAAATATATACCTTTTGATAAAGGAACTTCTTCCATGCTATTTAAAAACTCTGTATTTTTTATTTCAGAGATATTCACCTTTTGTAATAATATCTCTTCACTTTTATGTGTAGATTTACAACCACTTACAAATACCATTAATAAAATAAGTAAAATTAAAAATTTTCTTTTCATAGTTATCCCCCTTTTAAATATTATTAGTTATCTTTATCCCCTCTATAATAATCCCTACTTATATATTATAAGTAAGATTCTTATTTCGCATTATATAACAATTATTAATTTTGATAAAACAAATAAAAAAGCACTCCATCTGATCAAGCTAAGCGCTAATTTCTTAATGCAGTATTTAACTTTTTATTTCTATTTTTAAACATAAAAAAAGACACGCAATGTGTCTTTTTTACGAACATATATATATTATAATATAGTTACGTTTTCTGCTTGAGGACCTCTAGCACCTTTAACTATATTAAAGTTTACTCTTTGACCTTCTTCTAATGATTTAAACCCATCAGTTTGTATTGCTGAAAAATGTACGAATACATCATCTCCACCTTCTACTGATATGAAACCAAATCCTTTTTCATTGTTAAACCATTTTACTATTCCATTATTCATTAAAAATTTCTCCTGTGAACCTATCTCTAGGTCTCTTTAAATTATTTGTGTATCGCTACAAATATTATTATAGCATAGATTAAAAATAATAGATAGTGTTTTTTACATTTTTTTATTTTTATTTATTTTTGTTCAGTTTTATATTGAGTAATTTTTCTTAATAGTATTGTAACCAACAAATTATCTTTATTACCTAACTGGAACATAATTTATTTCTGATTCTTCATCAGTTCTCTCTATTTTAAAGATAACAGGTCTTATTCCATCATTACAAGAGCAAATTGCAACTCCTTCTTTATCTATCCAATCTCCATAATAAAATATATCAGCTCCATGAGATAGTGCAAATACATATTGATATATTGCTTTCCATGCTTCATCGCATAGACCATCTGGCTTTGCATAATCTGCATAAAATACATCCCCCACTTTGTGCATTGGACATTTAGAAAGATTTTTACATCCATACTCCTTAGCTAAATCTTCATGGAATGTTGTTTTAAGTACTTCTATTCTACATTTTTTCATAATAATTCCTCCTTAAATCAAATACTAATTTGATTTAATTATATTTAATGCTTTATACTTATGTAAGTATGCACTTTTAGGTAAAGTACTCACCTAAAAGTTAGTATAAATTTTTTTGGGGTGATAAAATGAGTATGGAAAAATTTAAAGATAAAGATTTAAAAGATATAACTGCTACTCCATTTGGATATACATTATCTATAATTGGAGGAAAGTGGAAAATGATTATAATGTTTTGGTTAGTAGAATATAAAACATTAAGATATGGTGAACTGAAAAGATGTATTGGTTCTATAAGTGATAAAGTACTTAATAATCAATTAAAAGAGTTAGAAAGGGATGGCGTAATAATAAGAAATGAATTCCCTGAGATACCACCAAGAGTTGAGTACTCTCTTTCTAAGCGAGGCTTATCACTTATGCCTATTCTAGAAGAGATGTGCAAATGGGGTGAAAATAATAATATATAATAATTTCACCATTCATAGATTCAAGTAAAATCACATAAATTCTTACAATTACTTATTTTTGTATTATAAAATAAAAAACACTTCTCTATTGGTATTTATCAAGAGTAAATAAAAAAACGTAAAAAACTAAATCTATATATACTATATATATAGAGATTATGTAGTATTAATAAAGTCCAGTAAATAATTTACTGGACTTTAATTCGTAGTATATTAAAATTGTAAGTAAAGTTATATCTATAATAGTTTAATTTTATCGATACATTCTATCTTTTACTTTTTGATAATCTTCATCTGAATTATATGGATAAATAAACTCTTCAGAATCTGATATTATATAAAGTTTGCTTTTATCGTGTGTTATATAAAATGTAAGGTATTTATCGTTTATAATATCCTCTGGGTTAGATGATAGTAAAGACTCATATATTCCATTATCAGTATAATTACCATCTAAATCTGGAAACTCATATAAATCTACAGGTGATAGAGAATAGTTCTTGTCACCTATAGTAATATTTCCATGTAATTCCTCACTAAATTTAAGCCCCTGCCAAATAAATCTACCTTTATATACTTTACCATCTAGTTTAATATCAATTTTACTCACTTTATTTCCATTTTCATAAACTTGTACATCTTTATAATAATGCTTAAAAGATTTAGGACTCATAAATAAAATTATTCCAGCTACTACTATTACTAATAAAATTAATTTATATGATTTTTTCATTTTTATCTCCCTATAAAATATTTAGCTCATACTTTATTAAAATTGTGACTAATCTTAATTAATCTTACCTATTTTGAAACAATAATAACCCCCTCTATATTACATAATTAAATAATACAATAGTATCCATTATATAACAATTGCGAACTTTGATTATATCAATATAAATCTCACCATTCATAGATTCAAGTAAAAAATATATGACTCACTTAACTATTTTAGTTGACATATATTTATACTATAACTATAATTAGTTTTGCACAAAACATTTTTTTCGCATGAGGAGGTTTATAGTGGATAAGGCTAAACTTAAGCTAGGTCTAAGTATTGAAAAAATCGATCATATCATCTCCAGAAAAATTGACTCGGCTGTTATCAAGGCAATTGGTAATAACTTAAGTGTATCACAAGCTTACGTTATAGATTTTATTGCTATGGAAGGAAAATCTAGAGAAATTTTTCAAAAAGATATAGAAAAGGAATTCGATTTAAAGCGTTCATCTGTTAGTCTCATGTTAAACAATATGGAAAAAAACGACTTAATCAAAAGAGTTTCAGTTTCAGAAGATGCTCGTTTAAAACAAATTATATTAACTGATAAATCAATTAAAATTCATGAGAAGATCTCTACTGCTATTTACTCTGTAGAAAATACACTAGTAGAAGATCTAACGCCAGAAGAAATCAAAATATTTCTAGGTGTTATTGATAAAATGAGAAATAGCTTATAGGTGTTTTAAGTAAGATTTAGTAGTGCATAATTTTTTAAATAGTGCAATTCATAGTTTTATTTTTATAAATCACATAATTATATTTAAATAGTTTTGTACCAAACATAATTTTAAAATAGGAGGATGAAATATGTCAAAAGCATTAAACTTTACAGAGGGAAAAGTTTTCTCTCCATTAATCAAATTTATCGTACCAATATTACTTGCATTATTTTTACAATCTATGTATGGTGCAGTGGATTTACTTGTAGTAGGTCAGTTTGGTAATGCGGCTGATGTGTCTGCAGTATCTACTGGAAGCCAGGTTATGACAACTATAACGGTTGTTATAACAGGACTTACAATGGGTGTTACAATATTAATTGGTCAAAAGCTTGGTGAAGGGCAACCAAAGGAAGCGGGATATGCTGTGGGAAGTGGACTTTGTATATTCGCTATTTTAGCTATAATAATTACTGTATTTGGTATAAGTCTTGCAGGTCCTATTTCAAAATTCATGCATGCTCCAGCAGAAGCCTTTGATAAAACAGTAGACTATGTGAGAATATGCTCTGGTGGAGCTATTTTTATAGTTGGTTATAATATAATTGGTGGAATTTTTAGAGGACTTGGTGATTCAAAAACTCCACTTATTACAGTTACTATAGCTTGTATATCAAATATTATAGGAGATTTAATATTTGTTGCTGTATTTAATATGGGAGTTGCAGGTGTTGCCTATGCTACTGTAATTGCTCAGGCTATCAGCGTTGTTTTATCTTTATTTATAATAAAAAGACGTGGACTTCCATTTGAATTTTCTCCAAAAACTAGTATAAAGTTCCATAAAGGAATTACTTCAAAAATATTAAAATACGGAACACCTATTGCACTACAAGATGGTCTAGTTCATCTATCATTCTTAGTAATCATGATAATAGGAAACTCTATGGGTGTTGTTGCATCAGCAGGTATCGGTGTTGCAGAAAAGCTGGTTGGATTTATTATGCTTATACCTATGGCATTTTCACAAGGTTCATCAGCATTCGTTGCTCAAAACTATGGCGCTAAAAAATATGAAAGAGCTAAGAAAGTTCTTCTATATTCTATTTCATCATCATTATTCTGTGGTGCTATAATGTTTTATATTACTTTCTTCCATGGATATATATTGGCTGGAATATTCTCAACAGACACAGAAGTAATCTTAGCATCTTGGGACTATCTGAAAGCTTATGCTATTGACTGTTTATTTACAGCTATTATGTTCTCTATGGTTGGTTTCTTCAATGGTTGTGGAAAGACGACTTTTGTTATGATTCAAGGTATAGTAGGAGCATTTTTAGTAAGAATACCTGTATCTTATATGATGAGTAAAATAGTTCCTGTTTCATTATTTAATGTAGGTCTTGCTACTCCAATATCTACATTTGTGCAGGTTATACTTTGTGGTATTTACTTTATATTCATTTCTAAGCAGCTATCTAATACAAAGGTTGAAGATGTTGTAATTGATAATATAGCTTGTATAGATAGCGTTAAATAATATTAATATGATTTAGTCTATATAATAGGCAACTTTAAAATAAGGCTTTGTATGAAAATAATTTTGAGAAATATAATATTATTAAAGAGGGTTATTATAACCCTCTTTAATAATATTTTTTGGTAGACTATATATTAATATAGTTCATTAAATCTACTCAATAAATTAAAATTTATCCACTTCTTACTATATTTCTATAAATAATAAACAACTTCTTCCAATGAATGTAATACTGCTTTTGTCATATCCAAATAGTTCTGATTTGGCACTTTCATATCAGGAATACATATTACAGGAATACCTGCTGAATATGCTGATTGTATTCCTGCTTCACTATCTTCTAGAACTAAGCATTCTTCTGGATTTTCTGAGAGTTTGTCACATGCTTTTAGAAAAATATCTGGACTCGGCTTTCCTTTTTCAACTTCATGACCAAATACAAACTCATCAAAGTATTCAATGATATTGTGTTGCTTTAATATAGTTAATGCTCTATCTTCTGTACTTGAAGAAGCAATTGCAATTTTAAAACATTTATCTTTTAAATATGCTAATAATTCTTTAGCTCCAGTTTTTAGAGCAACACCTTTGGCAAGGAATTTACTTTCAATTTCAAACACATTGTTTAATCCCATCTCAATAGTCCATGGTAAATTATATGTATCTATTAAATTTGTAACATTCTTTACTTCTGTTTTTCCACTAAAATTTTGGGCATATTCTTCAATAGAAAAATCATGTCCAAATTTGTGTAATATTTCTTTATAGATTTTATATGATATTATTTCACTATCGATTAATAAACCATCTAAATCAAATATTACTGCTTTTATCATATACTTATGTACCCCCCAAATTCCTATTTATCTATATCTTATCAAATGTATTGCTATCTTAAATTATATAACAATTATGAATATATAAATTACTCCTTTTAATTTACTCTGAGTAATTATACATTCTTTCATAAGCTAGTGCTAAAGTTATCATTATCTTAGGGTACGATGCCATAATTATTAGTGTAATAATACCTAGTAATATTAATATAATAGTATAATTTACTACACTTACTACATAATAAAAAATCATAACTCCAAATAATAACAATAAGCCTTGTGGAATAAATCCAAGCATTAACTTAAATGATTTAATTCTATTTTTTTTCATTACAGACATATAAATTTTTAATATATCTTTCCTATTAAAATTATTTTGAGTATCTAATGCAATAAACGGCAGTACAAATGTTTCTGAAAAGATAATAACATTTATACTAAATATAAAAATTACAAGAAAAATAATAGATATCAATATAAAGTAAAATTGTCCTTTTAAGAAATGACCTTCACTATAACTTGATATACTGGAAACTAAATTAATTGCTCCAAATAAAAATATTATGGAAATTAAAATTACCACTATATTTAAAACTATGTACCATAAAGCTTGAATTGAAAAACTTATCAATTTAGAAATAAAGTATTTATCTATTGATTTAAGTCTAGATTTTATTGATTCTTTATTAAATGGTTCATTTCTTATCAAATCTAATGATAAAGGGCATAGTATAAAATCAGAAAATAAAGTAACAATCGTTAGACTTATTCCTATACTTATCATATCTAACACTTGATTGTATCCTACAAATCCCCCTCCATTTAATTTAGCAAATTTCATTATAGTATCCACAGTATTCTTAATGATTGGATTCAATATGATAAATAATATAGCCATTAAAATTGTCATTACAAAAAATATTTTATTTACTATATTTTTATTATCTTTGATTACTTCTTTTGCTCTTAAACGTAATGCTTTATTTCTCATGTAAAACTTCTCCCTCTTTATAAGTAAAATTGCAACTATTCTCATATTCATTATTCATAGATTAGACTAAGACTTAATTATCGTAATATCTAATATTGATTGGTAATTTTTATCTAATATACTCAATAAATCGGCATTTGTCATACTATCATTTTTATATTTTTTGATACCACTATTTTATCTCCCTAGATATAAGTGCCACGGTTCTAGATACAAATGTAGATGACATAATCAAAATAAATATTGATAGACCTCGAATAACTGGATCATCTACATAATAGCAAACTACATCAATACCCAAGATCATTGAAATTACACTTAAAATTAAAGCTAAAATACTAACTATTTTTAAATTATTCATACTTATTTCTCCCCCAAAACACCTTATATATATTATATTTTAAGTATCCTTATTTCTCACTTTATAACTATTATGAATTTTTATTAATATAGATTTTAAAAGATTTCATTGCCAAATATATCGTATAGACAGTCATGATTTTTATGAATCCATTAAATATTATAATTGAAATCTCCCAAATATCTGAAATAGTATTATATAATTCCATAAATATCCCCCTCTTAAAAAAATTCAACTATTTTCATATTACACTAATATACAATATATGGCAATTTTGAACTTCTATTATATCAACATGTATTTCATCATTCATAGATTCAACTAAAAATTTAACTATATTAAAATCTAATCTTGATTAAAAATTAAAAGCAAAGAAAAAAGCGCCCCTCCGACCAAGATAAGCGCTAAATTATTAATATAATCTTTAAATTTATTTATTCACAATTTATTAATATTACTAACAATTTATATCAAATTAGATAACTTTATTCTTCAATAAACTTTACCAATTCTTCATTAAATCTATCTTGCTCATCATAGAATGATGCGTGTCCACTGAATTCAAATGGGACAAGTTTGGAATTTGTAATACTTTGATTTTGTATTTGGCCTAGTGGGAATGGAACAACTTTATCATGAATTCCGTGTATAATCAATGTCGGAACATTTATTTCTCTCAAATCATAAAATAATACTTCATTTATCCAAGTATTTGCAATTGCTATAGTTGACCAACTTGCTGCTTGTAAACCTAATCCTAAAAACCAATCAGAGAATGGCCTAGTTATATGCTGAAAGAAAAAAATATCACCAAAATCACTTAGCATTTTAGGACGATCCGTGTATGCATCCTCAATAATTTTAGTTACTACTTCTTCATCCACACCATATGGAAAATTAGTACGTTTGATAAGACTCGGAGCTGCTGCTGCAAAAAGAGCAAGTTTAGATACACCATATCCATTATGTCGAGACATATATCGAACAGCTATTGCTCCTCCAGTTGAATGTCCTGCAAGTATAAAATCATGTAATTTTAAACAATTAATCACACATCTAACATCATCTGACAATCTATCATAATCATAACCTTCATAAGGCTTATCTGATTTACCAAACCCTCTTTGGTCTATACCGATGCATCTGTAGCCTAGTCTTGGAAGATAATTAAACTGATACTCAAACAACTTATGACTCCCAGGCCATCCATGTAAAAACACTATTGTCTTCTCACCATCTGGGTTAAGGTCCTCTACGTAAACTTTTACATTCGGTTCTACCTTAACATAATAACCCATGCACATACCTCCACATATAAATACTTTATTATTAGGTTATTCTATTTATAGAAATATGTAAGTTGTCTTTTTCTTTTTATACCTTATTTTTATTTAGTTATTAATATTTAAAAGTTCTTTAAAAGATTTGCCATCTCTATTGCTGTTACTGCTGCATCATATCCTTTATTTCCTGCTTTAGTTCCAGCTCTTTCAATAGCTTGTTCAATTGTATCAGTTGTTAATACACCAAATATTACTGGCTTTTCAGTTTGTAATGAAACCGCTGCAATTCCTTTTGAAGCTTCTGAACATACATAATCAAAATGAGGAGTTGAGCCCTTTATAACTGCTCCTAAACATATTACTGCATCATACTTATCTGTATTCACCATCTTCTTTGCTACTAATGGAAGTTCAAATGCTCCTGGAACCCATGCTACTTCTATGTTTTCTTCATCTACTCCATGTCTGTTTAATGCATCTAAAGCCCCACCTAATAGTTTTGAAACAATAAATTCATTAAATCTTCCTACAACTATTCCTATCTTTAGACCTTCTGCTACTAAATTACCTTCTATAATTTTCATTTATATATCCCCCTAATATTTTATTATTTATTTTTCTTTTATTAAACTAACATGTGATGTAATTTTTCTTTTTTCGTCTTTAAATAAAATTCATTGTTTTCATTATGATTTATCTGAATAGGTACTCTATTCTCAACTTCTATACCATACTCTAATAGCTCATTTATCTTTCTTGGATTATTCGTCATAAGATTTACCTTTTTAACACCTAAATCTTTTAAAATTGCAGCTACTACTTCATAACTTCTCATATCTGCTGGGAATCCAAGCATAATGTTAGCTTCTACTGTATCATATCCTTGATCCTGAAGAGCATATGCTTTTAGTTTATTTATAAGACCTATACCTCTTCCTTCTTGTCTCATATAAATTAATATTCCTGTACCTTCTTTAGCAATTTTCCTCATTGCTAGGTCATATTGTTCTCCACAATCACATCTTCTAGAACCTAGTGCATCTCCTGTTAAACACTCTGAATGAACTCTAGTTAATATTGGTATATCTTCATTTATTTCTCCTTTAACTAAGGCAATATGATGTTCTCCATTTAATTTATCTATAAATCCAAACATTTTAAAATCACCATATTTGGTAGGCATTTTTATTTCAGCAGCTCTTTCAATTAATACTTTCTTTTTCTCTTGTTTTGTTCTATATTCAACTAAATCTGCTATAGTTATAATCTTTAAGTTATGATTTTTAGCAAACTCCATAAGTTCTGGTGTTCTTGCCATAGTTCCATCTTCATTCATAATTTCACATATAACTCCCGCTGGATTTAACCCTGCAAGTTTAGATAAATCTACAGCAGCTTCAGTGTGACCAATTCTCTCTAATACTCCTCCATCCTTAGCTATTAATGGAAATACATGTCCTGGTCTCCTAAAATCTTCTGGTTTACTATTTTCTAAAACCTTTTTAATTGTTAAAGCTCTATCGAAAGCTGATATTCCAGTCGTTGTATCAATATGATCAATAGATACCGTAAAAGCAGTTTCATGATTATCAGTGTTATTAGTAACCATTGGATTAATATTTAATTTCTTCATTCTTTTTTCCTCTATTGGCATACATATAAGCCCTCTACCATATTTAGCCATAAAATTTATAGACTCCCCAGTAACCATATCTGCTGCCATTAGTAAATCCCCTTCATTTTCTCTAGCAGGATCATCTATTACAATTATCATCTTTCCTTCTTTTATATCTTCTATAGCTTCTTGAATTGTATTAAACTCAAACATTTTATCTCCCCCTACAATTTATAGAAATCCATTTTCTCTAAGAAACATTTCATCTATTGAATCTTTTTTTAATTCTCTATTTCCATTTCCTAAACCTAAAAATTTTTCAACATATTTACCTACAACATCACACTCAAGATTTACTGTTTCACCAGTTTTTTTATTTAATAAAGTAGTCTCTTGTCCTGTATGAGGTATTATAGATACTTTAAATAATTTATTATCAACATAAGCAACTGTCAGACTAATTCCATCTATTGCAATAGAGCCTTTCATCACAATATACTTTAAAATATCTGGTGATACCTTTATGCTTATCCATGTTGCATTATCCTCTTTGACTGAACTAATTATTTCTCCTACTCCATCTATGTGACCACTTACTATATGACCACCTAGTCTAGATTCTAATTTTAAAGCCCTTTCTAAGTTAACTTTGCTCCCTATTGAAAGCTGCCCCATATTACTTTTTCTAAGAGTTTCAGCCATAACATCAGCTTCAAATGCATCTTCATCTATGTTAGTTACTGTAAGACAAACCCCATTCACACATATACTATCTCCTAATATTGTTTTATCTAAAACTTTACTAGCTTTTATTGATATTACTGAAGATTTCTCGCCTTTTCTAATTCGTTGAATTGTTCCTACCTCTTCAATAATTCCTGTAAACATTCTATTTCTCCCCTCCCTTCAGATAAGCTTCTATTAGTAAATCTGTACCAACAGATTTAACTGTCATATTGTTTAACATTATTGCATCACTTAATTTCTCTATTCCTTTTCCACCTATAGAAGTCTTAGATTTTTCTCCTCCTATAATTTTAGGTGCAATATAAACTTGAATTTTATCTACTATATTTTCTTCTAATGCAGAAAAACTTAATGTTGCCCCTCCCTCTAATAAAATTCCATCAATATCCCTTTTGCCTAGTTCTATCATCAAACTTTGTAGATCTACTCTTTCATTTTTAGAATTAATTATTAGCACTTTTACACCTAATTTTTCTAACACTAATATCTTATCTTTATCAGCAACTTCTGTTGTTGCAACTATTGTCTGTGCTAAATTATCTACAACAACATTTGACCCAAGAGGAATTCTAAGCTTACTATCTACAATTATTCTTACTGGATTTTTACCACCTTCCAGCCTACAAGTTAATTCAGGATTATCTTTAATAACTGTATTAACCCCAACCATAATAGCTGATAATTTATTTCTTAATTTATGAACCTCTTGCCTTGACTTATCACTTGTAATCCACTTAGATTCTCCTGATTCTGTAGCTATTTTTCCATCTAAAGTCATAGCTGTTTTTAAAACTACAAAAGGTCTTTTACAAAGGATATATTTCATAAATACTTCATTAAGTTTTTTGCATTCTTCCTCTAAAACACCTGTTATAACCTCTATTCCAGCTTCTTTAAGTGCTTTGATCCCTCTTCCCTCAACCAAAGGGTTTGGATCTAATGTTCCAACAACAACCTTAGATATCTTATTTGCAATTATTTTATCCACACACGGTGGTGTTTTTCCATAATGAGAACATGGCTCTAAAGTCACATAAATAGTTGCACCTTCAGGATTATCACTTAAATTTTCAAATGCATTTACTTCAGCATGATTACCTCCATAATATTTATGATACCCTTGACCTATTACTCTCTCATCTTTAACAATAACTGCACCAACCATTGGGTTAGGATTAACTTTTCCAGCACCTTTTTTTGCTATTTCTATTGCTAATCTCATATACTCTTGATTCAATATAACCATCTCGCAATCATAAAAATTTGAATTTAATAAATCTTAATTTTAAATAAAATAAAGCCCCGAGCTAAAACTCAGGGCTTACACTTTTCATAATATTTCAAATTAATCTATTACCTTCATAATTTAATTTATGATATAGCAATAAATGTAATTATATAAATTATATAAAAAATCTAAAAAGCTCTGAAATATATAATATTTCAGAGCTTAACAAACAAACTAGTACATGTATACTTAGATTTCTATAATTTTATCTTCTTCCATCCAGACTTTACTGTCGGCCTCGGAATCTCACCGAGTCAGCCATAAGGCTCGCGGGCTTTACCGCCGGTAGGGAATTTCACCCTGCCCTGAAGATTTATTAAATTTTATACCTTAATTCTATTCACTTAATAATTACTTGTCAACATATTTTGTTAATAATTACCATATTTATATATTTACATATAAAAAAATATTGATTAAATAGCCAGTACCTTTTTCGTGAGTTTAAGTAGTTAGAACGAATATTATCTAACTTAATTGAGTCTTAATATTTTCAATTCTTTGTTGTAAATAATCCATAATAGAAACAACATCTCCAGATAAATTCATACCTCCACCCTTATTAGGCATTTCCATTCCATCCGGCATAGTAGGTGCTTCACCATTAGCATTATCTGGTGGTGTTCCAGGATTCTCCCCATCAGGCATGGCAGGTGCTTCGCCATTAGCGTTATCAGGTGGTGTTCCAGGATTTTCTCCATTAGGTATAGCAGGTGGTTCACCGTTAGTATTATCTGGTGGTGTTCCAGGATTTTCTCCATTATCACCGTTATCAGGTTTATTACCATTCATATTATTTTTAACAGTAGATAAATCAGTATCACTAGCAACTATATTTTCTTCAAACTGTTCAATAGTATAAAATGCTGTTGGGTCATTTTCAACATAAGGTTTAATTAAAGTAGCAAGATCATTAACTTGAGTTTCAAAATCATCAAAATAATTTACAAGCTCTTTTAAATAACCATAATATTTTTCTTTATATTCATCAACACTTAGAAGTTTCTCAATTAAAGGTCTTTTTGAAGAGTCTACATTATATAGAGGTTCATCAATTGATACAGTTACACTTGCACCGTTATCTTCTGAAAATCCACCAAATGACATATTAAAATCCCAAGGAATATACTTGAAAACTCCATCTTCTTCTAATAAAAAGTAGTTGTGAGCTTTAGAACCATTATAGCTATCATAATTACCAACTACTGTATTTACGGCAATAGATTTAAGGAAAGTATCAACATCAAATACAGATTCTATATCATCTTTGTTTCCATCTTCAATAGAATTTATAGCTGAAACTAATTTCTTAAGACCAGCCATACTATCATCTTCACCGCTTTTAAGTTCAAAACCTGATAACGAAGCTTCATCAACTAATGTTGAATTCTCTCCATCAGCTTTATAAAGTTTGACATCAGTAGAATCACTATCAGCTATTCTCTCAACAAAGCTATCATCAACGGCCTCTACAGCTAAATAAAATCCAAATAGTTCTCCGTTGACATATATATTAGCATAAGAAGTTTCTGGAACATCTACTCCAAGCTCTTCTAAGGCTTTGTAAGATAAATATTCTCTCATATAAGAAGGGTCTTGAAAATTATTATTTAATACAAGTTCATTAAGCCCATTTAAATTTTGTCCATCAACATACTTATCAAATTTTACTCGAAAACTATATCTGTCAGAATCACTAGATGCAACTGATTGTAATGAGCTAAATCCCTTAGTACGAATACCTATGTTTTCTATTTTCGTATCACCTATAGTGATATTTGCTGAGTAATATTCCTCATCAATAGCATTTTCCTTCATATCATTCCAATCATCTTCTGAAATTTCAATTTTAATATCCATTACTTCATCTTCTTTAAATAATCCATTATAAGCCATTTCAGTAGCATTGGTCGAATTAGTACTGTTATTTATACTTTTACTATATCCTGTTAATAAGCTAGTACTCATAGCTAAAATCATTGCACTAGCAATTAGTTTTTTTCTAAAAAACATAGTAATATTTCTCCTTACATAATATTATTTTTATTTGTTAGGTAAATTTTAACAGTTTAATCTTAAGATAAACTTAAATTGTAAAATACATAAGAAGTAATTTGCCGTATTTACTAATAATAAAGTCTATATATTAAAATTTTGGTTCGCTTTTAAACAAAGAAAAAAGCGCCTCCTCCAACCAAAGTAATCGCTAATTTCTTAATGTAATCTTTAAATTTATCTGATATACACAAAACAAAATAAATGTTATATGAACTAATAGTTTATAATTAGACTTTATATTCCAAAATAAATTATATAATTATTATATTCTTTCGCTTGATTAAATAAGTAAGTCAATGAATCATATTCAAATTTACTTATATAATTCTTAATATATTAAGATCAACATACTTATATATATTTAATTTATTAAAGTCCCTTGATGAAATATCATTTTCCATTCTTTATCACAATATTTCCACACAGAGCTTCTAAGTGAATAATTTACGATAAATTTATATTTATCATATATGATGTAATAGAATATAAATAAAAATAACCCAATCATATATCTAATATAATTGGGGTATTTCACAATTTATAATAATTTCTAATTAGTTTATAATATGATTATGTTATAGTTGTTTATATATAGTTTATTGCCAATAGATTAAGTTTATTTTAAATCTCAGAATCTTGAGCTTTAATAACATAGTCATTGCATTTTATTTGTATATTAAGGAGGTTTCTTTATGCCAGATACTAAAAGCTTACCTGAATGCCCTGTTGAAACAACATTAAAGTTAATAGGAGATAAATGGAAAGTATTAATTATTAGAGATTTGCTTACTGGTACAAAACGTTTTAATGAGCTAATGAAATCTTTAAATGGAATAAGTCAAAAAGTTTTAACTAGCAATTTACGTTCAATGGAAAGTGATGGTCTTGTAAATAGAACGGTATATCCAGAAGTTCCACCAAGAGTAGAATACACTCTTACTGAAACAGGACATAGTCTTAGACCTGTTCTTGATTCCATGCTTTCATGGGGAGAAGAATATAAAAATAATTATAAAAAAACGACCTAAATATATTTAGGTCACAGATTGTAGACAAAATAGCCATTTTTAATTTATATAAAATGGCTATTTTCTTTTTTATGAAGTTTTTTAATGATAAAATACTAAAAATAGGCGTAAGCCTTAATTTATTAGAGCTATCTTTCCACAGCCAATTGGCCATTTTTTTCAAGTTCATGCATGAGAAAATAAGGCTTATCTCCATATTAATTTTCGACAAACCTCTCAATTTTGTATATCTCATACCATGTTTCTCTTTTGCATCTGCAAAAACTCGTTCAATTGTTTCTTTACGCTTACTATAAACTTTTTTTACATAGGACTTATGTCTAAGATGATTTGCTTCTTCTAAATAATTTTGCCAGATATGTCTTGTAACTAGTTTTTGTTTGTTTTTGCTATTAGTACAAGTATTTAAGTATTCACAAGATTTACAATCATTTGGATTAGATTTATACTCTCTGTAACCATCTCTATTAGTAGTTAAATATTTTAAAACTTTATTATTAGGACAAATATAGCAGTCATAATGCTCATCATATACATATTCATATTTCTTAAAAAATCCTTTTTTAGTCATAGGTCTTTTATATGGAATAGCAGGAATTATACCATCATCTAAAATAGTTTTACAAATATAAGGAGTTATATATCCAGCATCTATAGCTATCGCTGTTGTATGTTGTTTACTATTATTTCTTACTTTCTTATATAAATCTGAAAAAGCTACGCTATCATGTATATTTCCAGGTGTAATATGGAAATCTAATATAAAATTATTGTTATCACAAGCTGTATGTGCTAAATATGCGAAGCATTTCTCTTTTTCATTTTTGAAGAACATACCACTATCTTTATCTGTATTACTCTCTATTTTTTCTTTTTTTTTACTTCTTCATCTTTTACTTCAGATAGTGGACTTTTTCCGTGTTTTATTCTATCTTCGTTTATTTCTTTTTCTAGTTTTTCCTGATAATGCTTAGCTTGAACATCTACCTGTACTTTAGTATATTTCTTTTTATTAGCGCTAGCTTTTATATGTGTAGAATCTATATAGATATTAGAAGAATCTACAAATCCACATTTTGTAGCTCTCGCTAGAATTTCTTTAAATATTGATTCAAATAAATCTGTATTTTTAAATCTTCTTTCGTAGTTTTTATTGAAAGTTGAGAAATGAGGAATTTTTTCAGTTAATGAATAACCTAAAAACCATCTATATGCTACATTTACTTCTATTTCTCTAATAGTTTGCCTCATTGAAGGTATGCCAAATAAATATTGAATTAAAACTATTTTTATTAAAACAACTGGATCTATACTTGGAGCTCCTAACGGAGAGTATAAATCTTTTACTTTATCATAAATAAAACTAAAATCTATTGCATTTTCTATTTTTCTCACTAAATGATTTTCAGGAACTAATCCATCTAATATAACATTTATTTCATCTTCTCTAAAATTTTCTTTTCTTACAGTTAACATATTTATCACCTCATAAAGAGTATTGACAAAAATAAAAGAACGTAGACTTTGTCTACGTTCTGAGATTAGCATTTTTAAATGCTAATCTTTTTTATTTTTATTATTTTAATGCTTATTAATAAGCAAATTGACGGTAGTAACGACGTATATCTAATGAATGTCCTGTATTATCTTCAAAGTGAAATGCTAAACGGTCTACTAAAAGTGTTGAAATTATAGTTGGAGCTAATATCCAACGGAACTTATCATCTATACCTTCTAATTCATAATCTTTACTATCTATTACAGTGAATTTATTAGTGTACTTTTCAACAAATCTTTCAACTCTATCATCTATCGGTCTACACTTACCTTCCCCTTTAACTAAGAATACACAAACATCATCTTCAACTAATTCTAAAGTTCCATGGAAGAATTCTGCAGAAGTTACAGACTTAGTTCTTAACCATTGCATTTCTTCTAATAAACACATAGCGAATAAGTATGTTTCACCCCAAGTTTCTCCTCCTCCTATCCACATCATGTATGGCTCTTTATAGTAATTCTTAGCTATTTGTGCTGCTACTGGGTCAAATTTAGCTTTAGCTTTTAATAAATTTTCAGGTAATTTTTCAAGTTGGTCTGCAAATTCACTATATTCTTCAAAATCACCATTATTATTTAACATTCTGAAGAATAACCAGTATAATAGCATGTACTCATATTCAACTCCATTTTCATGTCTCATTGGTATTAAGTATTCACTAGACTGTGCTAATGGAGATTCTGGATTTTTTGTTAAACAAACTACTGTTATACCTTGTTCTTTACACCACTGTGCTATTTCAACAGTTTCTTTAGTGTCTCCTGATTTAGACATTGTAACTACAACTGAATCTTTACCTAAGCTCTTATGTCCTCTTAATAATAATTCTGCTGCTTGCTCTATAAATACAGGTAGTGTAGTTATTTGTTTTGCCATCTCTCCTATTGCCATCATTGGTGCTAAACTTCCACCAACAGCTGTAAAGAAAATATTTTTATAACCCCTCTTACTTAATTCATCTGCTGCTCTTTCAGCATCAACTCTTGCTTCACATATTAACTTCATACTATTTCTATATTCATCTTCCTTAAATTTTAACATTTAAACTCTCCCCCTCTATAATATTGTTATATTTTACTTTTTAATTTATCATCAAAGTCTTCAAATATTTTTTTATTTAAATTATTTCCTTTATCTTCTGCAAGAAAATAAGATAATATTTGAATTGGTATTGCAAATAGCAATGGACTTATTAATTCATCAATATCTACTCCAAGTGGTAAATCTCTATTATTATCGCTATAATTTTTATATGTAATTTTATAAGTATAATCAGTATACTCACTTAAATATAGTCTTAGTTTTGATTGTCTATATTCTAGTTCATTTTTAGTTTCTATAAATATAATATGATCTTTATTTGATAATGATAAGTAAGGTCCATGCATATATTCTTCAAGTTCATGTCCACTCATAGGTATTCTAACTGTTTCAGTTATTTTGGTATCTGCTTCTCTTGCAACTCCGTATCCAGGACCATACCCTATACATACCATTTTCTGTGAATCAATTAATTCATTTTTCTTATCCTCATACCAATGTAAAGATTTTTTAATAATATTCTCAATATTATTTATAGCCTCTTCAAATTTACATAACTCTTCATTGTATTTTAATTCAGTAATAATATTATTTTCATATGCTAATTCTAATCCCATAAGCATGAATGTTAAAACTGTAGCACTAAAACCTTTTGTTACATATCCAACGTTTTCTTTACCGCATCCAATATCAATAACAGCATTGCAAAGTTCACAAACTTCACTATTTAAGTTTGCAGTTAAAGAAACAACATTCGCATTAGTATTATTAACTTTTTTTAATGCCTCAATAGTTGAAAAACTATGTCCACCCTGAGTAACACCTATATATAATGCATTTTCATTTATACTTGTGCTGTAGTTACTAAATACAAAAGGCATCTTCATCTCAATATTAATTTTTAATATTTTTTCTACGTAATATTTTGCGCATTCAACTGCATTTGCTGATGAGCCGGTAGCTAAAACTACCCACTCATCATACTTTTTATTTTTTGTTAATTTTATAAACTCATTTAAATTTTTTTTTCTGTTTTTTAATACACTTTTATTAGTTTCATATTCCTCATTTATATAAGTAAACATTGTTTCTGTCATAGTTATCCCCCTATGCTAATACTCCAAAGAATGCACCTAAGATTCCTATTAATGCTATTATTACTAGTATCGTACTTGTTTTAAATCCTTTACCTAATAGCGTATATATAAATCCTGTAAATCCAAGTGATAAGATTCCAGGAACAATTCCATTAAGTATATCTGCAACTGGCATAGCACTATCTCCACTACCTATACTAAGTGGTATATTTACTGCTACCATCTCTGCTGTCATACCTCCAATTACCATTAAGCCTAGTATAGCTGCCCCATATGTTAATGATTCCATTAATCCTGATTTTTGTATTTTATCTAATACTCCTGCACCTAACTTATATCCCCAGAACATAAATAAATATCTAACTAGTATATGAGGTACATTAAATACAAGTAAAAATAATATTGGACCTAATATGTTTCCTTGTAATGCTAAAGATGTACCTATACCTGTTGCAATTACTCTAAGAGTTCCCCAAAAGAATGAATCTCCTATACCTGCTAATGGTCCCATAAGACCTACTTTTACATTATTTATTGATGAAGTATCAAAACCATCTGATTTTGCATTACTTTCTTCCATTGCTGTTGATATACCTAGCATTAAAGTTGATATATGTGGAGTTGTATTGAAGAATTCTAAATGTCTCTTTAGTGCATCAGATTTATCTTTAGTAGTTTTATATAATTTGTTAATTATTGGTATCATTGCATATGTATAAGACATATTTGATTGTCTTTCATAGTTCCAAGACCATTCCATCGTAAATGATCTCCAAAATACTTTCATTAAATCCTTCTTAGTTATATTTTTATCACCTTGAGCATTTAAAATTTTATTTTCTTTAGAAGTCGTCGTCATCATCATTACCTCCTACTATAGCAACTTGAGCTGGCTTATTTAAATTTACTAAAATAACTGCTAATATTACTCCAAAGATTGAAATTCCTGTTATAGGTATGTTTAGATATACTGATAATGCAAATCCTAAGAAATAAAATACTGCAACTTTTTTATTTATAATCATTTTAACTAATAATGCAAATCCTAATGCTGGCAATAATCCTGTAGATATTGCTAGACCATTTTGTATAAAACTAGGTATAACATTTAATATTTTTTCAATAGATGAAGATCCTAATAAGTACGATAAAAATACTATTAATCCTATAGGTAGGTTAACTGAAAAGAATCCCCCTAATAAATGCATTCTTTCTACTCCAGAACAATCTCCCTTTTCTGCATATTTATCTGCTTTATGTACAAATAGTGGTAGTATAAATATCATACAAGCATTTTTTATTACTAGTGCTAATGCGGCTATTGGAACTCCTAATGCTAATGCAACTTCTGGACCTTGTCCAGTTGTAATAGCAAATGCAGTACCTAGTATTGCGCCTGAAATAATTTCTGGTGGTATTGCTGCTCCTATTGAAAATGCTCCTATAAATGCAAGCTCTAAAGTTGCCCCTAATACTAGTCCTGATTGTAAATCGCCTAATACAAGACCAGTTAAAACACCTGTAATAATAGGTCTTGATAGTAAAGATGTTCCCAATAAGTATTCTGCATTGGCAAACATAGCTACCAATCCAAGTAATATAGCCGTTAACATAATCTAACTCCCCTTTAAATTATTATTTTAATACATTCTGTGCTAATATTTTTTGATCATTTGGTATTTGTCTAATTTCAACTATAATTCCTGAGTTAATTAACTCTTTTAATGTTTCTTCTTCCTCTGGAGTAACATTTATTGCTTTAGAGATATTTCTTGTACCTTCCCTAGATTTAATCCCTCCAAGGTTAATTTCTGTAAATTTATTAGTACCTTTAGCAAGCCTATTTGCATCTTCTATTGATTCTACAACAACAAATAATTTATATTTATCAGTAACTCCGCTATTTATAGCATCTATAGAATCTTGTATATTTTTCATAACAACCTTTACACCTTGTGGTTTTGCTAATTTTATCGTTGTTTTACGAAGTTCATCTTGCATAAGTGAGTCATTTGCAACTAATATACAATCTACTCCTAAAAACTGTGTCCATGAAAATGCTACTTGTCCATGTAGTAATCTATGGTCTACTCTTAATAACTTAATCATATTTTACCTCCCTAGTTTATTGAAATATAATTTTTTAAAATGCATCATCTTCTAAAGCTAACAATGTTACAGCTTCATTACAGTATTTAATAGTTTCTTTTGACATATTTAAAGCATTCTTTATTTTTTCTGTTATGTTTTTATCATCTTGAATAAGTATTAACTCCATTAATAAAGGCAAGTTAAGTCCACATATTAGATGAAAGTTATCTCTTTCTATATAATTCATAAACTCATTATTAATGCTACCACCAAATATATCAGTAACAACTATTAATTCATCTTCATTTGATAAATTATCAAATATATTAGATACTTCTTTCTTTAAATCAAAGTCTTCTTCTTTATAAGCACATAATGTATCTATATTTTTTTGTTCTCCCATGATTATCTTTAAAGAGCTATACACTCCATATGCTAAGTCCCCATGAGAAGCAAGTAATATCTTTACCATATCTATTCCTCCTTCCTATTATTTTCTTAACTTTATATAAAGCAAAAAGCGTGCCAACTTAGTGGCACGCTCAATAGTTTTTTATTAAAATTCATTTAAAGCTTCTGTTTTAGCGGTTATAATATCATATACATAACCAATCTCTTCTATGTTGATTTTGACATTATATGTTTCCTCAATCCCACTAAAGGCTTTTTTTATATTTTTTATCATATTTTCTTGACACTGTATAAAAGTGTCAAGATTATTATAATTTTCTATAGGAACTTTACGAATAAGTCTTTCAACAAGGCAACTTATATGTATATATAAAGTTACTTTTTTATCATTAGGTATTCTTTTACCTATAAGAATTTCTAACTCATTTAAGCATTTTTCAACATTTTCTAAAATTTTATTACTATCTAATATAGTAACTGAACTAACAATAGTTTCTAAAGATAAGTTACGTACTAAATTGTTATTTATAGTAATAATAGTATTTTCATCTGCTACAAGATTAAATATCTTTTTCATCTGTTCTTCACCACGACCTGAAATCAAATCATCTAATGATATATAATTTATATCACTCACTTCAGGGTCTAGTGTACTTATTATAGCTAGTACATCATACATTTGGAACAATGTATCTTTTACACCATCATTTTTAAGTCTTGCATAATCACAAGCTACAATGTTTATTCCTAATTCCTTAGGAATACTTTTTTCTAGTAATTTTTGTATCTGTTTAGATGTACCTATACCTGTAATACATGAAGTTATTATAGCTTTTTCTTTAACTTTTTCTGGATATATTATCTTATATTCAGTTTCATTATACTCTTTAACTTTCTCAATAACTTCCTCTATATATAAATCTTTATTTAATAAACTTCCGATGTACAATGCTATTTGTGTTGAAACATTATTGATTATAGCTATAGGATAATTAATATAATCTTTTATTTGATTATGAATATCTTTTAAAGATCCCATATCAACTAGAATTATAAGACCTTTAGTAATATCAGTTCTATTTATATATTCAATTAGCCTTTCTCCAATTTCTTTCACAGAAATATCTATCGGCATATCAAAAGCTTCAAATAGATTACTTTCTAAAATTCTATTAGCCACACTACTTATACTACTTGCAGTAGAATATCCATGTGCTAATATTACTGATTTTATAGTTTTCTTATCTTGAAAAACTTTTAAACTTTTAAAGTAAAAAGAAATGAAAATTTCATCTTCCTTTTGTAAATTAACATCCATTTTACTATCCATTAAACTTGATAACTTAGAAACTAATTTAAATTCTTCTTTATTATTATCTAGTGCATATTTATAAATTTTATCAATTAATTTTTCTTCATCTTTGTTAAATTTAATATTCTCATATCCTTTTGAATAAATAAAATATGCCATAGTATATACACAGTTTGCATTTAGCCTTATATTATAATTATTTTCTATATATTTAAATACATCTTGTAACGATGAAATAATAAATTGCAGCATTATATTTTCATTAATTTTAGACTTATCAAATATTATTTTATCTATAAAAGAATTAATTTCTAAAAATATATTTTTTTCAAATTGTTCTTTATCATTATTATCTTTATACTTTCTATATAAGGTAAAAATATTTCTATATAAATCTTTAATTTCATTATTTGAATTAATATTTGAAAAAAATAATTCATTATAATTAGAATTAGGTGATATTAATATATCACCTTTCTTTTTTATTTTAGATTCACCTATAATAGATGCATCTCTTAAAAATGTTTCTGGTAAATCCTTTAACTTTATTGTTATCTTATCTGATGTAATATTTTTAGAATAAGAGTATGCACATATATATTTAATAGTATTTTTTAGTTCACCAACATTACCTTTATAACTATATGATGCTAATATATCTAATGCTCTTTGAGATATAATTATATCTTTATTTAATGTTTTTGATTCATTTATTAAAAATGTATACACAAACTGCATTTTTTCTAAAATATCTCTATCATTTAATCCAGGTATATTAATTGTTATAGGTACTCTTCTTAAAAAAGTTTCTAAGAAATTTTCAGAAAGAGATTCTGTTGTTGCAAAAACTAAACGTACATTTGATTTATGCCATCCATCAGTTTCACCCATCCGTCTTACTAAACCTTTATCCATAAAAGTAAATAATTTTTCTTGACCTTCACTATTTAATCTATGTACTTCATCTAAAAATAATATTCCCCCGTTTGCAGCTTCAATCATACCTGCTTTACTTTTATCAGCTCCTGTAAATGCTCCTTTTACATAACCAAATAAGTTACTCGATAATAATTCTGGATTATTATAATATTGAGCACAATTAAATATTATAAACGGTGCATCTTTTTTTATTACACCTTGTTCTATACTATATTGATAAATAAGATCTGCAATAAAACTTTTTCCTACCCCAGTTGGTCCACTTAACATAATCGGTAAACCATTTTCAGTTGGATAAAGTACTGATGTTTTTATTTTGTCTATTGATTCACTTAAACTACCATTATATCCAATCAATTCTTTAAAAATATCATCTTTATTCTCATCTTCACTATATTCATTAAATAATTCTTCAATACTAGAAAACGTATTCTTGGATATTTTAAAAAATCTTCTTTCAAAGCTATCTTTGTGAAAAAAATATACTGGTCTTGTATTTATTTTTATAACTTTTCCTTCATCAATCATTTGGTTTATATAATGACTAATAGTATTTCTTTTTACACCAAATATATCTGATATATATTGAGCAGTATATTCCTCATTATTCTTATCTTTAATATAGTTTTCAGTTTTATCATTTAAATACTTTAATATATTTACTTTTAACATTGATGTACCCCTTTATAATAATAAAATTCTATTCCTATCCCCTAATAATATTTATCTGTATTTAATAATTTGGTATTATTTATTATTAATAATATTATACTTTATATTTTTTTGTATATTAATAATTTTTTATTATAACTTGTAGAAAAAATATATTAGATAGACATTGATATATTAAACAATAATATAATTATTTAATATATCAATGTCTATCTAATATATTTACTAGAATAAAAATCTATATCACTTGCCTTATAAGACTTCGTTAATATATCTTCTTCATCTATTATAACTTTCTTTTCCTTCTTCTTACTTCTTTCAAGTTTATGTTCTTCATTCATCTTTATAATCATCATTAAATACTCTTTAGGTATATTATAAAATCTTGATATATCACTATAATTCAATTTAATATTTAAAAGCTTATCAATAATATCAAAGTCAATAACTTCACTACTATATACTTTAAAGTATTTATTATAAACACTAAAAAGATTATACCTCTTTATATTTAACTCTTTAGATATATCATTAAAATTAAATCCTTTATTAAGCATATCTCTAACACTTATAGAAATATCTATTTCCTTTTCATATTTTATATTGTTCTTTAAGTCTATATTTCTTAAAATTGCTATTACAGCACTTTCCTTACATCTATATATTTTACTTATTTCTTTAGTCGTAAGCCCTAAGTTTATCATATCCTTTATATTTGCTTTATTAATTTTACTTCCATGTCTCAGTGTATTATTTTGGTTTATTGTTATTACTTCTTGTTTTGTAATACCTAAATTTTTTGCTATCTCATCATATTTTTTTCCATCATTTATCATATTTATAATATCTTTAGCAAACCTATTTTCTCTTATCTTTTTATATCTTATGGTTATTGTACCTTCTGGTCTTTTTAGCTTTTTTATTACCAGTGGTCTACCTACACTTCCTCTTTTCGTTCTATATTTCATAAAATACCCCTTGATATTTTTAATATTTATTTTAAATTTTACAATTTATATAATTTTACCCTAATATTTAATATCAAATCAGTATTATATATCATTTTATTTATCTATAAAAATACCCCGTCGACTTTACCGACAGGGTACATTATTTATATTAACTTATTTTATATTACATATTCAAATACTGCTATATAGTGGCATAAACTTCCTAAAAGAATAAAAATATGAAATATCTCATGAAATCCTAAATTTTTAAATCTTAATGCCTTAGGTTTAAGTCCATATATAATAGCTCCTATAGTATATAATATCCCACCTGCTAATCATAACCACCCGTAAAACGGGTGGTTTGCTCTACGCCTATAAGGCTTTGTTTCTGGCTGTGCTACTCGCACACTGAACAGTTTGCCAACCGCATGCTATTACTGGCTGCACCTAAAGGTGCTTATTTTTTTGCTTTTTTTACCGGCTCACCCGTAAACGGGTCAATATATTCTTTTAAACTCATTTGTTCATGAATTATATCTTCTTGAATTTGATTTTTTATATACTCTTCAATTACTTTTTTATTTCTTCCAACTGTATCAACATAATATCCTTTACACCAAAACTGCCTATTGCCATATTTGTATTTTAAATTGGCATGTCTATCAAATATCATTAATGAACTTTTACCTTTCAAATACCCCATAAATTGAGCTACACTAAGTTTTGGTGGTATACTTACCAGCATGTGTATATGATCTTTACATGCATTTGCTTCAATTATTTCAACACCTTTATGATCACAAAGTTTTCTTAATATTACTCCAATATCTGCTTTTATTTTTCCATAAATAATTTGCCTTCTATACTTTGGTGCAAAAACTATATGATATTTACAATTCCATTTACTATGTGCTAAACTATTATTGTCCATAACAGGACACACCTCCTTAAATTTTATAGTATTGGTCGGCAAACCTACTATAATTTTATGGAGGTTTTTTATTTTTACTCATAGCTAAAAGCTTTTTAGAACCACAGGTATAACCTGTGGTATTCCTAATACAATAAAAGAACGTAGACTTTGTCTACGTTCTGCGACCTAAATATATTTAGGTCATTTTTATATAGTATAGCTTACTTCTCTTTCAATAAGTTTATTTACAAAATCATTTTGGGGATTATTTAATATCTCTCTAGGTGTGTCAAGTTGTTGAATCTTGCCTTTGTCCATAACTAAAACTCTACTCCCAAGTTTTAATGCTTCTCTAATATCATGTGTAATAAAAATAATAGTAACATTAGCTTCTTTTTGTATTCTTATAATTTCATCTTGTAAACTAGAACGAGTAATTTCATCTACTGCTCCAAATGGTTCATCCATAAGTAATATATCAGGAGATGCAGCAAGTGCTCTAGCTATACCTACCCTTTGCTGTTGACCACCACTTAATTCATTTGGATATCTTTTTAATAATTCTTCATCTAATCTAACAATTTTCATCCATTTCTTTACTGCATCTTTAGTTTTAATTTTATCTCTTTTATTCAAAAGATTAGGTACATATGATATATTCTCTTCTATATTCATATGTGGAAATAATACACTTCCTTGAATCGCATAACCTATATTTCTTCTTAGTTCTATAATATCTACATCTTTAGTACACTTTCCATGAACAAATATCTCTCCTTCATCAGGAACGATTAGTCCATTAACCATCTTTAATAATGTAGTTTTTCCACACCCTGAACTTCCTACTACAGTTAAAAATTCACCTTGTTCTATTGCTAAATTAAAATTTTCTAAGATTACTTTATCTCCATATACTTTTTTTACATTCTTAAATTCAATTGCACTTATCATTAATACTCATCCCCTTTACTTTAAAAGACCTATTTTTACTAAGTAATCATGTGCAACAGCTTCTGCATCCTTACCTTCTGTTTCCACCATATAATTTAATTTGGCCATTTCACTATCATTTAATATTCCTTCCATTTCATTGAATACATCTTCTAATTGTGGGTATTTATTAAGAATTTCATCTCGTACAACCATAGCTCCCATTGCTGTAGAGAAAAATTCCTTATCATCTTTTAATACAACAACATCTGATGCTGATAACTGACCATCTGTTGTAAATATATCCATAACATCTACTTTACCTTCATTAATTGCTTTGTACTTTAATCCTATATCTAAGTCCATAGTTTTTTTGAATTTAAAATTATATTTTTCAGAAAGTGCATTGTATCCATCAGGTCGTTCAAAGAAATCATATTCTCCACCAAAAACTAATTCATCTGATACCTTTGCTAAATCTGAGTATGTTTTTAAATTATATTTATCTGCAATTTCTTTTCTTACAGCTAATCCATAAGAATCATTAAAGCCTAATATACCAGTCCATGTAAAATTAAATTGTTCACTATACTCTTTTACTAAATCATCATACATTTCTTCATTATAAAAACCATCATGTTTTAATACCATATTCCAACCTGTTGAAGTATATTCCGGATACATATCAAACTCACCGCTTACCATTCCTGGGTGAATATTAGAAGTACCTCCTCCAACGCCTTGTGTTACTTCTACCTTAATATCTGTTTTTTCCTCTATCATTTCTTTAATCATAGAACCAATAATATATTGCTCTGTCATTGGCTTTGTTGCTAAGTGTATAACTTGGTTATCATCTTTATTTTTATAAAATGTTAAAGCACCTATAATTAAAGATATACATACAATAGCTGATACAAAAATCTTGAAATCTTTTTTCAAATTATATTTTCTACTTAAAATTCTTTTTTCTATAATCCCTAGTATTAAATCAATAACAATAGCTAAAATTGCTATTAATAAACTTCCTATTATTGTCATTGATGTATTATTAGTAGTTATACCACGATATATAGCAATACCTAAGCCACCTGCACCAATAAATGATGCTATACCAGCGAGTGCAATTGTCATTGTTATCATATTTCTAATACCTGCCATAATTACTGGCATTGCTAGAGGTAGCTTTATTTTATATATAATTTGAAATCTGGTACTTCCCATTCCTTTAGCTGCTTCAATTATTGCATCATCAATATTTTCAATACCTGTAAATGTATTTCTTACCATTGGTAATAGTGCATAAATAGTTAATGCTATAATAGCTGTATTATCTCCTATACCTGAAAAGGGTATTAAAAAACCTAATAAAGATATTGATGGTATAGTGTATACAAAGTTTATAATAGCTAATACATACTTAGAACTTTTATTAAATTCGCTAATAATTATTCCAATAACTAAACCAATGATGCAAGCTATCATCACTGCAATAAATGATATTTGTAAATGTTGATATAATAAATTTATAAAAAATGAGCTTTTTTCTTGAAATAAATTTAGAACTTCATTTAACACATTTATTCACCTACCTTAGTGATTGCTTTTACTGGACATCCTTCATAACATAGTCCACAGTGTAAACAATTATTTTCATTGATTATATATGGTTCATTCTTACTAATACATTGCTGAGGACAATTTCTTCTGCATTTATCACAACCTACACAATTATCAGTTATATAAAATCCTTTTTGACTTATCTTTTTGCCTTTTAAAGAAAATGCTTTTCTATAAATAGGACTTTGACTTAAATTAAAGTATTCAATTTCTCCTTTGTCTATATAAAAAACATCTAATATATATCTACTGTCATTTGGATAAACATCATTCATAACTGGATTTTCTTCAAATACACGATCTAACCATTTTTTCTGTTCTCTAACTAAATTTACTTCTCCCATCAAACGAATGGACTCATAATTTTTAGTTAATCCTGTAATTGCAACTTTTTTTGATTCTAATAATTCTCTATGAAAGTTTTTACCTCTTGATGTTACAAAATATAAAGTTTCATTTTCTACAATCATTACATCAATAATTCTTACTTGAGGATTCCCATTTTTATCAACCGTTGCAAAAGCAACATCTTTAATTTCTCTTAAAAGCTTTAAACACTCCTTAGCATTCATAATATATCCCTCTCTTTCTATATTTAAAATTTAAATCAAATTGAATACTTTGTTAAGTAGGCACATTAATGTGGTATGGTTACCTACAGGTAACTATTTAATAATATTTAATAACTTTAGAATATATATCTTTTTTACAATAATAAAAACGATGAGTTACAGAAATTTAATTCTATAATCCATCGTTTTTATTATTTATTATTGATAAAACTAGTTTTAATCAGCTTGATAAATTTTCTAATTGGACATTTTGTCCAATTAGGATTTTCTAGTTTTGATTTTTATATGCTCTAACTCCATATTTTTTAGATAAACGATTTTATCTTACTTCGTGATAAAAGTATCATAAAAATAACCATATCTTAGTATTTTCAAGAATTCGAATTATAAGATATGGTTATTTATTTAATGTTATATAAATTGTTCATAATATATAACTTTTTCGTACTCCTTATTCAAATAAAAAAATTCACTTTTAAAGTGACTTTTTTCTAGATTGATGAAATAAGCTCAATCCAATAATATTTTACTATTATATCTTCGTTTTTGTATTTAATAATCTGTTTATTCTATGCAATACGGAAGCACCTACTTCTAAGTTACTATATATTATTTAAATTCTAAAGTTTCAACTATTGTACAAGGGTTACTTGTCTTGGTAACTATTGTTTTCCCTCTTAAGTCACTTTCTATTTCTTCAAGCTCAAATGCAATTCTACCTTTTGAAATTGCATCAGCTCCATAACCTAATATCTTATATACTTCTAGTATTTGCCCTCTATAAACTGATATTACAGTATCTTGACCATATAGTCTACTTGGGTTTATTCTCCAAGCTCTTCTAGTTCTTTCTTTTAAACCTTCTTTAGTTGTTGGAACTTCATTTACCTTTATTAATACCAAATTCCCTATACCTCCCTATATATTTTTGACTTACTTTATACTTACTATAGTATACTTTTAACTTACTTTTGTCATTAATATAAAGTTATTTATATATTATTTTTTATATTCTATAGAGGTTTATAATTCGATTTAGTTGCCAGTGCTCCAACTATAACTATTATTTAAGATGGTGTTTATTATATATTCTAAAGGATTGATTGCTTTTAAGTTATGATACCTTTGTAAATTTAAACATAAAAAAAGACACTCAATGTGTCTTTTTCACGAACATATATATATTATAATATAGTTACGTTTTCTGCTTGAGGACCTCTAGCACCTTTAACTATATTAAAGCTTACTTGTTGACCTTCTTCTAATGATTTAAACCCATCAGTTTGTATTGCTGAAAAATGTACGAATACATCATCTCCACCTTCTACTGATATGAAACCAAATCCTTTTTCATTGTTAAACCATTTTACTATTCCGTTATTCATTAAAAATTTCTCCTGTGAACCTATCTCTAGGTCTCTTTTAAATTATTTGTGTATCGCTACAAATATTATTATAGCACAGATAAAAAATAATAGATAGTGTTTTTTTACATTTTTTTATTTTTATTTATTTTTATTCGGTTTTATATTTGTTAATTTGTTTTTATAGTATTGTAATATATTATATTTTTAATCTATTGTCTAAAGAGGTAAATCCTTTCTTTTAAATATATACATACCTATTGCATAAAGAACAATACCAAGAGATCCAAGTGCTATAAATTGAATCATATAGTCTCCTCCACTTATTATGGCTTCTGTATCAAATAAAGTGTTTATAGTAAAGTATTTTACAAACTCCAAATCAGCACTAACTTGTGTCATCATATCAAATAAGAAGAATGCTACTGGTATTCCTGCACCAAATGCCATGTAGTTTTTAGATAAATTAAAGATACAAGAAAACATAAATGAAACACCACTTGTTGCAAACATTAATAAGAATAGACCAACATTCAGCATAATATAATCTTTTACATTAAAATCCATTCCTTCATCTGCTGCTATTTCACTTGTTGCAATTTGATTATCTATAATAGAAATAAACATTTCCTTAGGAATTCCTGATTCTTTTACTGCTGCATCTAATGCTTTTTCATTTGATTTTATTTGCCCCATATCTGATGCAAGTTCACTTTCATCTACATCTAATACTTTGGAAGCTTCAGAAATTCCCTTAAATATTTTATCTTGTATTTCACTAGACTGACTTAATTTTTGTGCAACGATTTGGTCAATATATGCACCATATTCTTCTTTGCTTATATCCATTACTTTTGCTCCTGCCTCAAGAGCTTCTTTATTTTCTTTTATTATTGAAGGATCTTCACTAATTTTCTCTTCATCTATATCCATTATTTCAGAAGCTTTTTTATATGAGTTTTGCGTAACTTTAAGATTCAAATAAGCCCTATATACATCTTCATCAATACTTCTAGCTTTCGCACCTTCTTTTAAAGCTTCTTCATTATTTAGTATAAGGTTAAGGTCATTGTTTACATCTTCTTCATCCATATTTAAAACCTTACTAGCAACCTCTACATCTTCAGTATAGCTTACTCCCCAAACTCCACCATGGAAAGCTTGAATAGTAAATAAACCTACTACTGTACTTATTAATATCATCATAAATAATGATGTAATAAAATATATAGCCTGTGTAATTACAACTTCTATTCTTTTTATTGGTGTTGATAATATATAGGCCATAGAACCTCTATCTACTTGCGAAACAATAAGGTTATTTGCAACTATTATAATATATATTAATGGTAAAATAACTCCATGAATTGAATAAAATGTTTGAGCTAACATACCTAGAAAACTAGTATCAGCTAATAAACTTGATAAAGGTGTATCTTTAACCATATTAGTAATACTATTTATTGTTGATGGTTCAAATACAGCAATCATTACTCCATTCATAACACTTAATACCAATGTTATTATAAGCCATATTTTGAAATTTGATTTAAATGTATGTTTGAATATTGTTTTGTTAAACATTGTACTTCTCCTATTCTAATAAAATTTCTCAAAGTATTTTTCAAGTGTAAATTTAATTTCATTGATAAATTTTATATCATACTGTTTTAATACTTTAGTAAGTTTATTAATGTCTTTGTCATTAATAGAAATAGTAACTTGATTTTGATTTTTATCATTTTTTATAAGTTCAAATTTATCACTAATAAATTTCTGATAATCTTCTTTATTCTTAAATTCAATTTTATAAACTTTATCTTCATTATGTTTAATTTCTTTTGTTGATTTAATATCTATAATTCTTCCATTTTTTATAAGAGCAACCTTATCACAAGTTTTTTCAACTTCATCAAACATATGACTAGACATAAATATTGTCTTTCCTTTTTCTTTTTCTTCATTAATAATATCAATAAATTCAGCTCTCATTAATGGATCAAGACCAGTTGTTGGTTCGTCTAAAATAAGAATTTCTGGGTTTGCCATAAATGCAGCAACAATAGCTGTTTTTTGTTTCATTCCCTTTGACATTCTTTTTAAATTAGCACTTGGATCAAGTTGTAATCTTTTGATTAAATTTTCAGCATAAGACATATCTTTTACTCCAAGTAACTCAGCTTGATTTTTTAGAAAATCCATTCCAGTATGTGCATCAGGGAAATTTATCTCTCCTGGTAAGTATCCAATATATTTTTTAATTTCTGCTGAATTTTCCCAACAATCTAATCCATCTATAGTTGCACTACCCTTTTGTGGTTTTAAAAATCCCATCAAATGACGAATTGTTGTAGTCTTTCCTGAACCATTAGTACCTACAAATCCAAATATCTCTCCTTTTTCTATGGAAAGATTTATGTCAAATATACCTCTTTTATCTCCATAATCTTTTGTTAGATTTTTAATTTGAATCAATGACATTATTTAATCACCCCCTGACTATCTATATTCCTATCGTAAAACTTCATAAAATAATCTTCCAATGTAAATTTAATTTCTGAAATAAATTTCAAATCATAATCTGATACAACATCAAATAAATTATTTATATCTGCATCATTTATTTCAATCTTAACTTGATTTTTATGTTGTTTTACTAAAGTTATATTTAGTTTTTTAGTTTTTTCCATTTCTTCTAAGAAATTTTTAAATTCTTCTTTTATATTAAACTCTATTTTGAACGTCTTTCTTTCATTATGACGTAATTCATTTGCAACAAAAGTTGATATAATTACTCCATCTTTTATTATTGATATTCTGTCACATGTAGCATCTATTTCTGAAAATATATGACTTGATAAAAGAATAGTTTTTCCTCTTTGTTTTTCTTCTTTAATAAATTCAATAAATGTATTTTGCATAATCGGGTCAAGACCACTTGTAGGTTCATCTAATACAAGTACCTCAGGGTCATGCATAAATGCAGTTACAATAGCTAATTTTCTCTTTGTTCCTAAAGACATACGTTTCATAACACCTGATGGATCAAGCTCAAATTTTTCAATTAAGTAATTTGTACGTGACATATCTTTTATACCACGAAGTTTTGCCATCATTTCTATAAATTGTGTTCCAGTTAAGCTTTCTGGTAGTGCAATTTCTCCTGGTAAGTATCCAAGATTTTTTTGAATCTCACTTGTATTTGTCCAGCTATCAAGACCATTTACATAAGTATGTCCCTCTTGAGGCTTAGAAAATCCCATAATATGGCGAATTGTAGTAGTTTTTCCGGCTCCATTTGGTCCTAAAAAACCATAGACTTCTCCTTTTTCAACACTAAATGAAACATCAAATACACCACGATTATGGCCATAATCTTTTGTCAAATGTTCAACTTTTAATACTGTCATATTCTTCTCCTTTCTTTACTAATATCAGTTATTTAATTCATTGTATTATTAATTATTTAATTCATATGGAAAAAACATGTAATTTGATATAGTATATTTATATACTATCGCATACTTATAGATGTATTCAATTTACAGATATGATCAAAGTGTTCATTATTTCTAAATATAATAGAAAGAAGGTGAATAGATTTGAGTCAAAACCTAGACTTAAGAATTACCAAAACAGATAAGATAATTAAAGATGCTTTTCTTGAACTTGCAGATAATATTGGATTCGAAAAGATAACAGTAATTAATTTAACAAAGAAAGCAATGATAAGTAGAACTACTTTTTATTCACATTATAAAGATAAGTATGATTTGTTGGAAAAGTTTGAAAATGAAATTTTAGATGGTATAAAAAACATAGTAACTGATGATTGTTACATCGAAAATATTTTTTCATTTTTAATTAAAATATATCAATATGTTGAAAAACATAAAAAAATTTTTAAAATACTTTTGTGCAATAATATAGATGAATCTTTTTACTTTAAGTTCCATGAAGCTATAAAAACTTTATATAATAAAAATATTGATACAGAAATGATTGAAGTACCTGAAAATTATGCACTAGCTTTAATTATAGGCGTACATACAAGTATTATAAGTGAATGGATAAAATCAGGAATGAAAGAAAGCCCAGAAGAACTTGTATCAATGCTTATCAATGCAATCAAATATCTTTCTAAAAAAAATATATAATCTACTTTTACTTACAAGTATATTATATTAGTTTTCCCAGTTGTTAATCTGAATTTAAATACAAAAAACTGACACCATTAAGTGTCAGTTTTAATAATCCATTTACAGGTCATTTTTATATTAAGATATTGCCTCAGTTACCTTTTCAGTATGTAAAATAAACATTACAAACCTTATAAATGTATAAACCACAAGTATAGTAGCTATAATTGTTTGAATTATAGCAATGTATTTTATCAATGGTATATCATAACCCATATTACCTAAACAAGCTGCAGTCATTTTCATTCCAATTGCACTTATAACAAATGGAAATGTAAAAGCTGCATAACTTGGATAAAAAGGCATTTTTAAATATTTATGTAGTTTAAATAAAACTAAAACATAAATTACTAATGATAAAACTGCTAAAAATCCAATCATTACTACTGATTTTGGTTGAACAGACTGAATATATCCAGCAAGACAAAGACTTACTGGTGCAGTATATATACAAAATAGTGGCTTAGCTGGTTGTGGAACTTCTTTATATTTAATATACCTATTTGTAACTACTACAAGTAATATTAAACAAGAAATAAAACCAAACCAAAATGCCATTGTTCCTATATTTGTTTTTTCAAAAGCTGGAGCTGAAACACTAGCAACAACAATTCCTACATAAACTATATAATAACTGGTAAATACTTTTTTCATATCAAAATTAAATATAAATTCTTTTGTAAAATATATAATTAAAGCTATATGTAATCCTATTGCAAAGCACCAAATATAAGTAGCACTAGGTCCAATATAAGGTTTTATATAAGCAGCTAAAAGCATTAAAGCCATAGGAAAAGTACCTGATACACCGGCCATAATTGGATTTTTCATATCTTCTTTTATCATAGAAGGATATAAAATACACTTAAACATTAATAATAATCCTAGTATTGCAGAAATAAGACCACATACTAGACGAACTGATTCAGAGTAACTTTGAAGTAAATTACCTAAAGCTGCAAATCCAAGCATTACTCCAGCTATTGGAAGTGGTATTTTCTTTATCATTTTTCAACTCCTACGCATATTCCAAAACATCAGTATTAACTAAATTAAGTTCTCTTATTACTATTTCTGCTACTTTTCCAGCAACTAATCCTGTAAAATGTATACATTGTTCTTTATGAGCACCTGCCCCCATATCAAATTCTCTAGTTAGTATACGACAACATAGAGCATTTTTACCATTAGCAACTTTAAACCAATCATGTAATTCTTTTGATAGTTCTAAGTTTTTTTCTACTTTTTGATCGCCTTGTTTAGTACGTCCAAAGAATATACCTAAAGCCATAACTCCCCCAGAAACGGCACCACATAAACATTTAGAACGACCTATACCAACAGGGAATCCAGAAGCCATTGCTATAATTTCTTCAGGTATGTCCAACTCAAAGTTAGAACGAATTGAACTTACAACTGCTTCAGAGCAGAAAAATCCACCACGGTATAATTCTTCAGCATCTTTAGCTACTTTACTTACACTTACTTCTTTTTTTATATTCATAATAAATCCCCCATAAAATTATTTATATCTATCAATAAAAGTATAAATATATAGAAAATTGTAGTCAAATTGTAAATTTCTATATGTAGGTATCTATTATTGGTTATATCTATATACAATATATAGAATATAGAAACTATAGACTTTGATTATATCAGCATCAACTTCACTATTTATAGATTCACTAAAAATTTAATTATAGCAAGACCTAATTTTGATTGGAATTTATTAATCTTTCGAATAATAACATACAATATTTAAATAGATTTATCTCTATTGGATATTTCTAATCTTAAAATAACCATCTTTTCATTTTTACTTAAATTATTTTGAATAGATGTTTCTATTTTATCTTTACTTTTATGAAAGTCACCAGAGTAAGTTTTATATTTTCCATTTACTTTTATGCCCTTTGTAAATCCCATAATTGGAATATCTTCATTTATATTTGAATCTGCATCTTGAGTAAATGCAGCTTCATTATAGTCTGTAGGACAGTAATATTTTACACTTTCAAGTATTTTATTATTTTGAACAATGTGTATTGTCATATCTCTTTTACTTCCACCTTCCATGAAGTTATCATTATAAATTATTTGTAACTTAGGTGTTCCAACAATATCTTTTGACAGTAGTTCTTCAGTGCTTACTTTTTTATCCCCTTCATATAAGTCTGAATATAATTTTATATTATATTCTTTACCTGATTCCAATCTACTTACTTCAATTAACTCTGGACAAATTATATTCATCTTATCTTCTATTTCCATAGACTCGTCACTTCCAGGAGCATATGTATATATATTAAAATCACCACTTGGCTTTTTTCTAAGGGCATTTTCTATATCTTTTTCAAACCCTCCATCATTAAAATAAGTATTAATCTTCTCTTCTATTACTTCAATATTATCCCCTTTTTCAATACCTATAGACATTTGAGAAAACATATACACTAATGTAGTTGGTATAATTGCAATTAGAGCTGCTATTATAGTCACTCCTACAAAAACTTTCTTATTGTTTTTTATTGTTTTCATAATTATTCTACCTCTATTTTATTATTACAATATGGGCAGTATTTCCACTCATTTTTTAATGGACTACCACAAGATTTACACTTCTCTTTTAACTTCCATCCACAGTTTGGGCAAGAAGAAAATTCGCTGGATATTTTCATTTTACAATTAGGACATTTTATTGAAAATGCTCTTGTTACTAATAAATAAACTATCAATGGTAAAGGTAGTAGCATAGGTAAAAATATTGGTGTCATAGCTAATATAGCCCATAATATGCCCCACTTATCTTCTCTTTTTTTACTATCTAAGTATATCCATACAACTTGTCCAATTCCAAATGAAGATATTAAAAAAAATATAATAAACGTAATTAAAATTTGCTTACCAACTATTAACATAAACTTACCTCTCTCTTCTCTATTAAAACTAATGAAACTACTAATAATACGAAAATATATATTTTTATTCCAAGTTGGACTAGATTATTTCCTCCAAATAAAATCACAAATAAACCTTGACCTAAAACTGAAGTAATTATCATTAAAGTAAAACAAATGACTAGTATAAAATGGACCCTTTGTCAAGTACACTAGAAAAAAAGGGTTCTTAAGAAGTTACTAAAAGCTGATTCCTGTATTGCACAGGAGTCAGCTTTTTTAAATTCCACTGGCAACGTTCATTATTGTAATAATCCATGTAATCATCTATCAATATTTTAAGTTCTTCTATTGTTTCACAGCTTTTATAATCAATTTCATCCTTCATATGTCCGAAGAATGATTCTTGCGGAGCATTATCCCAACAATTGCCTCTACGAGACATAGATTGACCCAAGTTATATTTTTTAAGCAATTTTTGAAAGATTGGACTTGTATAATGAGAGCCTTGGTCAGAATGAATAAATGCATCTTTATGTAATTTAAATGACTTTAGTTTAACTAATTTATTTATAGTTTCAGTTACAATATCTATAGCTAAGTTATTAGAAAGATTATAGGCTAATATTTCATTTGTTGATGAATCTTTTATTGTAGATAAATATGCCATCTTATTATTGCCGTACGGCATATATGTAATATCAGTTAACATTACCTTACCAGGTATGTTTTGCTTAAATTCTCTATTTAGTCTATTAGGAGCTACTCTATGCTCCTTTGTAGCCTTAGCAATACGCTTATATGGATTAGCTTTACGTATAGGACAAGTAATATTATATTTTCTCATAATTCTTTGGATTTTCTTTCTATTCATTATAATATTGAATTTATTTTCTAATACCATTTTTATAGACCTAGATCCTTTCTTATATCCACGATAGTTAAATGCTTTTAAGATAATTTCTTTAGATATAAGATCTTTATTTTCCTTTATACTTCTAGTCTTAAAATTATTTAAAAAATTATAGTAACCTGAAGTAGAGATATTAGCAATTTTACATAAATGTCTCGTCATGTTTTTAAGATTGAAACTTTGAATTAAATTTTGTATTAGTCTAAATATTTTAGATGCAGGTATTTTCTTATTTATCACCTGCCTTTCTTGCAGCTCTAACTTTTTTATCAATTCAAGCTCCGCTTTAAGATACTCTATTTCAGCATCTTTCTTAGCAATAATCTCTTCAATAGTTAATTCTCTATTAAGTGTTCTTCCTGAATTTAAAGTCCTAGTATCTTCTAAACCTAAAATACCTTTATCGTTATATGCTTTTCTCCATCTTAGACTAGCAGAATCTATACGTTTAATTCCAATTATATTAACATCAAATCCTGCATCTTCAAAAATAGCTCTTGAAGTTTTCCCATTCTCATATTCAGCAATAAACTGCAATTTAAACTCATTAGTATAAGTTATACCTTTAGCAGTTACATTTTTTACATATTTATTTTTAGATAATTCTAATATCTCTTGTTCTGTAAATATTTTTTTACTCATCTTATAATCACCTCTTAGTTAATATTGTACAAAAAAAGATCCCCTATAGACAGACACGCTTTTTCTCGTGTCCACCATATAGGATCCATTTTAGTAGTCTCTTTCTTCTTTTTTCTTTTATTTTAGATACTTTTTCAACTATAGCTAAAGTATCTATTTCTTTTATATATCCCATTTCTTCTAATTTATCATCATTTAAATAGTCCAATTTACGACCTCCTTTTAGCTTAGTAATTCTCTTAATTTTTTAATAGTATTATGTATTCTAGATTTTGTAGTACCCTGGGATACCTTAAGTATTTATGATATTTCTTCAATTGAATAACCATAATAATGTTTTAAAATAAAAGAGATTCTTTTTTCATAAGGCATGTTTGTCAAATGCCCTAAAGCTTCTTTGAACCTGATATGATTTATCAAATCTTCTTCCCCATCATAACTAGTTTTAAATTCAAAATTATCATGTTCTGTTTTTATTTTGTTTTTTCTAAGATAATTCTTATGAGTATTTATTCCAATTTTAATTAAATAACTGGAAAATTTACTCTCTCCTCTAAACTTAGTTATATTAAGAGAAGCTTTTAACAAGGTATCTTGTACTAAATCTTCTGCTAAATCTTTATCTCCTGTCAACTTTATTAAAAATCCATAGAGCATTTGATAATTATTTTGCAGTAATAAATTTAAGCACTGTTTATTTCCCTGCCTAGCTTTATCTAAAAGCTCTTTCTCTTCCAAAACTGCTTAACACCTCGTCCCATTTTCTAACTTACTATTTTACTATATACTATTAAGACACCTAAAACTAAAAAAAGTTCATTAAAAATTAAAAAAGAAAAAAGCGCCCCCTCAAACCAAGGTAAGCGCTAATTTCTTAATGTAATTTTTAAATTTATTTGATGTCATCAAAACAAAATAAATATCTAGACGTTCTTATCATAACTAATAGTAGTTTCACAATCTAGTAAAAATCCTCCATGAAGTTCTACTGTTCCAACTGGAACTATAATAATATCATTTCTTGATAGATATTCTTCAACCTCATCATTAAGCATCTTTGGTAATATTCTTGTACGCATTTTATCCTCCCTACTTATAAATTAAATAATTTAACTGCGTTTTTATTACAAATATTCTCATAAGATTCTTTATCTAAAGAACCTTCTTCATACTTTTTATCAAGCCAACTTCCAAGTGGAAATTCCATTTCATTATTAACCATATCAGTTCCAAATAATAATCTATCATTATATTTCTTTAAAAAATCTAATCCAAACTCTTCATCACGCATAATAGCACAACCACCACTATTTGCAGATAAATTATAATCTATAAAAAATGAATAATCAGTTTGATGATAAAATCCTTCGCCTTATTTCTAAATACTAAGCTATATTTTAATAACAAAAAAATAGGTCATATGCTCCTACTTTTTATTTTAATTATATTAATATTGTAAATTAATAAATTAAAGCTCTTTATTGTATTTATTCATTATAGTAGACATAAAATATATTTTTTGATACGCATTTTATTTTTATTTGATTTTTAATATATTAGTATTGTATATCAAACCTACTATATAAATTGAAATTTATCTATCTTTCCATTATATAATTTATCAACCTCACACCATTTCTTTCTACAAATTGCTTCTTTACTACTCTATATCCTCGCTTCTCAAAAAATGATTTTGCGGTTATGGATGCGTGCGTTGTAATACGTTCTACTTCATATTTTTTCTCTAATCTATCGCAAAGTGCTGTTGCAACACCAATATTTTGATAATCTTTATGTACATATAATCTATCCAAATAACCTTCATCATCAATATCACCAAAACCAATTATTATTCCATTTTCTTCTGCAATCAATGTATAGTTATTAAAAAAAGATTTATTCCACTCATCAATATCAATATTTCCTGTTGCCCATACATTTAACTGATCCTCTGTATAGTCTTTTGAATTGATGAAATGAACAGTATTATAAAACAAATCAGCAATTTCATTACAATCACTTGATTTATATTCTCTTATTTCCATATCAACTCTCCTATCAAATTACTGTTTATCTATATAATATCAAAATTCTTTTTCTTTCTTATTCTATTAAAATTATGAACTATACTTTTAATAAATACTTTATAACTTTTATACCTAAATACCCTTAATCTAATAAAAACTTCACTCTAAAGATAATCCAATCTTCATCTAGCTCAACATCAATCTCACCATTCATAGACTCAACTAAAAACTTACTTATCGTAAGACCTAGCCCTGAACTATCACTACTTCTTGACTTATCTTTCATATAAAATCTATTAAACAACAAACTTAATTCATCCTTACTAATATCCTCAACATCATTTCTAAACTCAACAATAACTTCATTATCATTTTTTATTAATGACATACAAAAGCTACTCTTACTATACTTAATAGAATTTTGAATTAAATTATTAAAAACTCTTTTTATAGCACCTCCATCTAATTTAACTAATACTGGATTTTTATCTAAATTTATATCAACATAAATATTTTTACTTTCAAAATCATTATAAAATAGCAGTATTTGCTCTCTTAATTCTCTATTGATATCTACAATTTCCATATTTAAATTATAATCATTATTTTCAATCCTACTTAAATCATAAAACTCTTGAATTAAATTCTGAAGAACCTTAGATCTTTTTTGCATAATAGAAATATAATCTTTCTTTTCTTTTTCGCTAATAGTTTCATCATTTATTAATTCCAAATACCCTCTAATTGAAGTTAAGGGTGTCCTTAAATCATGAGATATATTTTCAATTTCTTTTCTAATTTCTTCTTCTCTTTTTATATATTTTAATTTATTTGCTTGCGTATTTTCCAAATATCTATTTATTTCAAATAATAATTTTTCAAAATTCTTGTCTGGATGATTTAATTTAAGCTTCCGATTGCTATCTCTATTTTCAGAAATATATTTAAAGTCTTTAATTGATTTTTTAATATTTCTAGAAAGCAAGAAAAAGCGTGCAGAAAAATACACGCTTGGTATTAATAAAGCTACTAAAATTAGTTCCATTATCTACACGCTCCCTTTTATCTATTTTATTTCTCTTTTCTTAAATAGCATTAAGCCTAGTATATAAAAAATTATTAATCCTACTATTCCAACTATAAAGCATTTTATAAATCCTTCTTGAGAACTCCAGCTCATAATCATTCTTTTACTTTCACTATCAAATGTAGCATTTCCAACCATGTTCCAAGGCATCCACTTTGATATTTTACCTAGTATACTTATTTTACGCCCAGCCATTTCTACTAAATCTGGTATTAAAATAATTATAATTGCCCAAGTTGCAAGTGCACTTCTCTCATCATCAAACATAAAATAAAAACAATGAGCAGCACTAATACTAACTAATAATAATGGAAAACATGCTATTATTGCTTGTATAAAATCTTTTAAATATACCATACCACTATCCTCTAGCATTAAATATGCAGCTATAGCATATGCACTACTAATTAGTACCAAGTTTATTGTACATATTATTACTTCCATTAAAAACTTACCTAAATATATTTGACTTCTTGATATTCCAAATGCAATAGAATTTTTTAATGTATGGTTCTTAAATTCTTGACCATTAATTAATGAAACTAAAAAAATAGATATAATTATTAAAAGCCCCATCATATTATAAAAACTACTAAGAGAAAAATAAGTAGTTCCATAAGGGAAATCAATTTGACTATTTGCATATAAACCTAATGCTACATTTATAAATATTACAAAGGCCATACTTCCAAATAAGAAAATATAATTTCCTTTAGTATTTATATTACGATAACACTCGCTTTTTAGATAATTAAGCATTTTTAACCCCTCCCATCAAAGACATATAATAATTTTCAAGATTTATAGTTTTTTCTTCTAAAGAACTTAATTCAATTCCATTTTTAACTATAAGCTCACTTATCTTTTTTGGGTCTCTATTTATATCAAATATATTTATTACTTTATTAGGTAAAACCTTATAATCACTATAACCTAGCTTTTCTTCTAATAATGCAGTTAACTTATTCACATTATTAACCTTAATCTCTAAATAACTTTTACACTTTTCATTAAGTTCACTTGCAGATATCTCTTTTACTAATCTTCCTTTATTTAAAAATCCATAGCAAGTTGCAATATTTGATAATTCTAATAGTATATGACTTGATATTACTATGGTAATGTTTTTTTCTTTATTTAATTTTAATAAAAGATTTCTAATTTCAATAATGCCTGATGGATCTAAACCATTAATTGGTTCATCAAGGATTAATAACTCCGGTTCATTCATCATAGCAAGGGCTAGTCCTAATCTTTGCTTCATACCAAGAGATAATTGACTAAACTTTTTCTTTTTTACATCATATAAATTTACTTCTTTAAGAGCTTTATCTACTCTGCTTTTTCCAGGTATTCCTCTTTGAATACGATAATACTCCATATTCTTTTCAACAGTAAGATTAGGATAAAAACTCGGTGATTCAATAATAACTCCAGTATGTTTTCTAATCTCACTTAATTCTTTTTCATTTGAAGTTGAAAAAAGTTCAAAGCTTCCACTACTAGCATCTGATTGACCTGCTAATATTCTAAGTAAAGTAGTCTTCCCTGCTCCATTATCTCCTACTAATCCATATATATCTCCCTTTTTTACATTAATACTTACATCTAACAAGGCATCAGAGTTTTTATATTTTTTAGATAAATTATATGTTTTTATAACTTCCCTCATATTTTCTCCCTTCTCATTTAAACATTACTAAACATATCTTAGTAACTAACTTACAATAATAATGATATAAGAAAATTTTTAATAAATATTCAAGAAAGTTTAAAGAAAGTTTAAAGATTTTTATCAATTGTTATTTAATTTAAATCCAATTCCCCATACTGTTTTTATGTATTCTTCATCTTTTGATACTGATTTAATTTTCTTTCTGATATTACTAATATGAACATTTACAGAATTATCTTCTCCATAGTATCCATTTTTCCATACTTGTTCGTATAATGATTCTCTTGAATATACTTTATCAGGATTTTTAATTAAGATACTTAAAATATCAAACTCATAACCCGTTAGATGTATGTCTGTATCATTAACTTTTACTTCTCTACTTTCTTCATCTAAAGTTATATTTTTAAATTTATATACTTTATCTAGCATTGTTTCTGTTTTATACTTTCTATATCTTCTTAGGTTAGAATTTACTCTAGCTATTATTTCTTCTGACTCAAAAGGTTTTGTTATATAATCATCTGCTCCTATATTTAAAACATTTACTTTATCTTTTAGTGATGTTTTTGCTGAAATAACGATTATTGGCATTTCCTTTTCATTTCTAATTTTCTTTATGATTTCTTCCCCACTTATGCCTGGCAGCATTAAATCTAGTAATATTAGACTATATTCAGATATTGAAAGTTGTAATAATGCTTCACTTCCCGAGAAGGCTTGAGTTATTTTATATTGTTGTTTTTCTAATGTTTTACTTATTAAATTATTTATATCTACATCATCTTCTACTACTAAAATGTGTTCTTTACACATATCTATTTCTCCCTAATGTACCTTTTTTATTTTATGATATCATAATTTATATTTACACGCTAAAAAAGATACTAACTATATAGCTAGTATCTTTCTCAGCTTGAATCCTTATAAAGTCATATTCTCCAACTACAATTAAAGTTTTTGTAAGATTGCTTAAATCTTCATTATCCCATCCAAAATACTACGAATCATTCCTACTGGAAAATTGTTTCATACGTAAGTTTTAATTTATTTCTTCTATTTTGTTATCTTCCCCTAATTTATCTACTAGTTCTTTATACATACTCATCCCCACCGTTTTTAATATTAATTATTTATTTAAAATTGCAATTATTTCATCTAACATTTGTTGCCCACCTTCATGGTTGAAAGTAGTAAGAGATCTAAGTGGCATAAACTCTATCATTTCTACAAACATATTTCCTTCCCCTGAATCACTTTTATTTGCACCAAGGCTCTTAAGTATTTCATTCATTATTTGTTGAGCCTCAGGAAGATGAGCTATATCTCCTACAGCTGTATTTTTAGTAACAATAGTTTCAAGAATGTCAGTAGAGTTTACTCTTATTGTCTCTTGAAGAACTATGTCTTTTGAAGATTTTCCTATTAATATTTCAAATTCTCCGCTTTCTACATGCCAATCCCCTAATTCAACATTGTAGTATGCAAAGCTTCTTTTATTTAATTCAAAAGTAATTTCTTTTTCTTCTCCTGGCTCTAATCCTACTTTTTCAAATCCTTTTAACTCTTTTTCAGGTCTTATTACACTACTTTCTATATCTCTTACATATAGTTGCACAATTTCCTTACCAAATACATCTCCTGTATTTTTTATCTTAACACTTACACTTACTTTTTCAGTATCATCTATTACATTTTTACCTACCTTTAAATCACTATACTCAAAGTTTGTGTAGCTTAACCCATGTCCAAATGGGAATAATACATCTATCTCTTTTTTATCGTAATATCTATATCCTACAAATATACCTTCTTTGTACTCTACCTTATCCACTTCACCTGGGAAGTTTAAGAAAGAAGGGTTATGAGATAGTTTTAGTGGGAATGTCTCTGCTAACTTACCACTTGGATTAGCTTCTCCATATAAAATATCGCATATAGCCTTACCACTAGCTTGACCTGTTAAGTATGCTTCAAGTATTGCTTTTGCATCATCTACAAAAGGCATTTCTATTGGAGATCCATTACTTAAAACTACAACTATATTTTCATTTACAGATTTTAATACTTTTACTAACTCCTCTTGATTTTTAGGAATATTTAAATGAGTTCTATCAAATCCTTCAGACTCATATCTTTCTGGAAGCCCTATAAATAATACTACTTTATCAACTTCACTAGCTACTTTCTTAGCTTCTTCTACTAATTCTTCAACAGTATCATCTATACTTAAATCATATCCTCTAGAGTACTTTACATATTCAGTCCCTGCAAAGTTTAATATTTCTTCATATGTATTATCTAATTTAGTTGGATTTATATGAGAACTTCCTCCACCTTGGTATCTTATCTTAGTAGCAAGTTCTCCTATAACTGCTATCTTTTCTTCTTTCTTAAGAGGAAGTATTTTTTCTTCATTTTTAAGAAGTACCATACACTCTCTAGCTATTCTTCTAGCTAATTCATGATGCTCTTCTTTAGAGTATGATGCATTTTCTTTTTTATTTTCTACTACTTTAAATATTATATTTAATATTCTTTCAACAGCTTTATCTAAATCTTCTTCACTTAATGTTTTATTTTTAACTGCCTCAACTATTAAAGCATCACCTATACCGCCATCAGCTGGCATTTGAAGTTCTAATCCTGCATGTAACCCCTTATCTCTATCATTTACTGCACCCCAATCAGAAACAACAAATCCTTCAAATCCCCACTCGTCTCTTAATATTTCAGTAAGTAATCTATAATTTTCAGAGCAGTACTCTCCATTTAACTTGTTATATGCACACATTACAGTCCATGGCTGTGCTTCTTTTATTGCAGATTCAAAACTTGCTAGGTATATCTCTCTTAAAGTTCTCTCGTCAACTATTGTATCTATCGTCATTCTTCTATGTTCTTGATTATTAGCTGCAAAATGCTTTAAAGATGTTCCTACTCCTTGACTTTGTGTACCTTGTATTTGACTTTTAGCCATTTCACTACTTAAATATGGGTCTTCTGAGTAATATTCAAAGTTTCTACCACATAAAGGTGATCTTTTTATATTAGCACCCGGTCCTAATATTATTGATACATCCTCAGCTTGACACTCCTCACCTAGTGCCACCCCAAGTTCTTTTATTAAATCTCTATCAAATGAACAAGCAAGTGCTGATGCTGTTGGAAAACAAGTAGATTCTACACTTTCATTTATTCCTAAGTGATCCGCTTCTGTTGCTTGTTTTCTTAGACCATGAGGTCCATCTGTCATCATTATTGACGGTATATTTAATCTTTCTATTGACTTAGTATTCCAAAAGTTTAACCCCGAGCATAATGATGCTTTTTCTTCTAAAGTCATTTGTTTTATTAATTCTTTAATATTCATCGCTAATACCCCCATATTATTTTTAATTTATAAATTTTTTAAGTTTATTTTCTAATTATTTTAAAAATTATTATTAATTTTATTCTTTAATTTTAAAACATAATTCTTATTTATAATTTTATAATTTTGAAAAATAAACTTCATTTTGATTTTTAATTAGTTTCAAGTCAAATATTAACTTGTTTTTATAATAAATATTATAAGGAAAATATTTTCTAATTAAAAAATCACTATAAATAGATTAAAAATTAATCCTTTATAGTGATTCGTATTAATATATTGGTTGTATAGTGTAAAATTTAACCTCATGTGGTGCTAAATTATCATTTATTATACAATTTTTATTTATGTATTTATTATACTTCTTTATCTCTGGTGCAGAGTTATTATTTATATAAATTATATCCTCTTCATCTAAGTATTTTGGACTTCCCATATTAACCCATGTATCAAATGCTGAACCTTTTTCTTTGCAAATCTTGTACTCTTTAAATAAGTATTCACCAGACTTAATATTCTCAAGGTTTAATGTAATACTTTTTTCTATATTATTGAACACATTGTATCTATCTATCTTGCTTATTTGAGAAATATCTCCACCTGAGTAAATATTATCAAAGTGGCAATAGTTATAAATCATAATTTGATAAGAATCATATTTTTTAGTAACAATATAACCATCACCAGTATCTATTAATCCATCTCCTAACTTACTTAAAAGTTCGTAAGCATAAAAAGCAGATTTCTTTATTCCATTGTTAGTTATAAGCCCTAGCCCACCATGAAATACTTCTTCATCTATTCTAAACTCTTCTAACAAATCAGTACCTATCCAATATCCAAATCCATCTAATACATCTAAGTTTTCAATAATATTTTTAGCAATATAACTAGCTTTATATAAAGTATCATTAGTTAAATCTCTATGAGATGGAGTAGAATTCCATTCTGTCATATATAGGCTAGTTTTTTCTAACTCAAACTTTTTTAATATTTCATTAAGCTTATTTATCAAATCCTTTAGATAATTTTCATTTTTACTAATAAATATTTTCGCATCATTACCTACTAAATAATTATTCATACCTGCATCTAAAGAGTCTAATGGATAGCTATGGAAAGTTATAAAATCTGGTTTACAATTATTTTCCATGCAGTAATCTAGGTATTTTTCTAGATATGTATCTTTCAAAATACTATAACCTAATATAGAAGGCCCTCCTACTCTAAGTTTGCTATTTATAGACTTTATTGTATTATAAGTTTCTTTGAAAAATTCATCATAATATCCTTTTTTATCAAATGCAAACATTAAATTCATATCAGGTTCATTCCAAACTTCAAAATACCAAGAACTAACTTCATCAAGACCATATCTATTTACACAATGCCTAATAAACTTTTCAACTAATAGATTCCATAAATTAATATCCTTAGGTTCACTGATAATACTTTTTGTATAAAAAATTGTCTTATCTATGTTAAGTGCAAGTTTAGATGGCATAAATCCAAGCTCTACAAATGGCTTTAAATTAATACTCAATAAAAAATCAAAAAGCTTATCTACATATGTAAAATTAAAGCTAGGATTATTATTTTCTTCATCATAAATCATCATACCATCATCAAAAATCCCATGAAATCTAATATATTTAAATCCAATCTTACTTTGAATTTCCCTTAGATGATCTTGTACATCATTCATCAAACCTTCTTTTGCTTTTCCTATTGTTATTAAGTTTTTCCAAGTATGCTTTATACTCTTGATTGTTTTATTCAAATCAATATCTATAATGTTTTCGATCTTATCTATCATTTCTAAATCATTTGTATTATCTACAACTTTTAGATACTTAAAAATAAAATCCATTTGCCTACTAGCATTACACTCTAAGTAGTTAATCCCCTCATTTTGTTTATTATTCTTTATTTCTTTTATATTACAAAACTTTTTTCTGTAATTACTAGGAGTTTCTTTGTATGTATTTTTAAATAAATTAGTAAATGATTTTACATTAGCAAAACCATGATGTAGTGCTATATCAGTAATATTATAATCAGTGTTAAGTAAGTCCTTCATTGCATGTTCTAACCTGATAGAATTAAGGTAGGTTAAAAAATTCACTCCCATATGTTTTTCAAAAAACTTACTAAAATATTGAGGGGATAAATACTCCATGCTAGATATACTATTTAGAGTAATATCTTCTTTATAGTTTTGTTGGATATATGATATCACTCTATTTAGTCTTTCTAAGTACTTATAATTTTTATTTTTATTTTTTATTTCGGTACTACATTTAAATCTATTTATTAATATATATACTAACTCATTTAGTAATGAGTTTATTTTTATGTTATATCCATTACTTTGTCTTATATAGTTGTATGTTATTTCTGCTAGTATTTTTCTAATTAGTACAAATCTTTTATCATCTTTACTGTATTCAAATGATTTACAGTTAAAATTTATCTTATCCATACTTTCATATAAATCATTAAAATATGATAAATCTATTTGTGCTGCTATTACTATATTGCTTTGCTCAGATTTTATACAGTGTATTTCTTTTGAATTTATTATTATTAAATCATCTTCTTTTAGATTGTATTTCTTCCCATCTACTAACAGCTCTACTTCACCATGTGCTACTAATAATATTTCTATACTTTCATGCCAGTGACTTTGAACTACGTCTACTTCATGAACTAATATGTTTGCTGGTAATGATTTATCAAATTTTATAGTCTCGTGTATGTACCCCATGATTTCCCTCACTCTTTTATGCTATAAAAGTTATACTTTATCTTTTGGTTTATTTTAATCTTACCATAAAAAAGTACCCCCGTCGTAAAAATTGACAGGGACATTGATCTAAAATTTTAATAAATTTTCTAATCTGACAATTTGTCCAATTAGGATTTTTTAGTTTAGATAAAATATCTTATCTTATCCTGATAAGGCTTGAGTTATTTTATGGTATCATAATTTATATTTACACGCTAAAAAAGATATTAGCTATATAGCTAATATCTTTTGGTATATTTCAATAATTGAGACAATTCGAAAGGTTTATACCCACTATTGTTACAACTCTTATTAATCTATGATACCATTATATCCATATTTATACGGATATTTATAAATTTGCAATGCTTTCTATATGCATTGGTTTGTTATAATAATATCCTTGTACATATAAATACTCATTTTTTATTTTTTTAATTTCAGTATGTTGTTCTACATATTCAACACCTTCTAGTACAACAGCCTTATTTTTAGCACGTGCTATTCTAGATATAAACAATATAGTCTCACTTTTTATCGTGTCTTTTCCAATTCCATCAACGAAGTTTTTATCTACCTTGATAGTGTCAACATCTAGTTTTTGAAGTACATCTAAATTTGAATACTCTACACCAAAGTCATCTATTGCAATTTTAAATCCTGCCTCTTTTAAAAGACTTATATTTTTAGTTATTTTATTTAAATCATGCATTTTTACTCTTTCAATTATTTCTAAGCAAATTTTATTAGGGCCTAAGTTTGACTTAGATAATATTTTAATATATTTTTTAACAAAATCATCATTTTCTACTTCATTTAAGGATATATTAATTGAAATGTAAAAATCTTTTTCATACATAGATTTATATTCTTTAATTTTATAATAATCATAAATAGCTTTTTCAAGTATCCAAAGAGAAATATCATATAACATATTATTTTTTTCAATTTCTGGTATAAATTTATACGGTGGTACAAGTTTGTTATTTTCATCTACCATCCTTAATAAACCTTCAAAACCAACTATACTTTTTTCTCTAGGATTATAAATAGGCTGATATTGCAGTAAGTATCTATTATTAGCTATTCTAGCTTTAATTTTATTTCTTATAGTGATCTTTTTAATTCGTGGAATTAATAAAGTTAGAGTCAGTACTAAAGATATTGAAATTGATATTATTGAAATCACAAATTCACTATATACTGATTTTTTCTCTCTATTATTAAAATACTCATTATAAAGTTCAGTAATTGGACTTTCTTCTTCTAATCTAAAATCTTCAATAGCTTTATCTATCTGCTCTAAAATATCTCTACTATTCTTATTACCTGCTACATAAACGTTGTTTCCTAAAAATCTATAAAACAATTTATACTTACTTTCCTTGTCCGCACTATCAACCATTAAGTCAATTTTATCTTCTTCCATTAATTGTTCTAACTCTTTATAGGTTTTGGCATATGTAATATCTATATTAATATTATTAGCATCAAAAAAGTTAAATATCCAATTTGCATTGTAATCACCTTCAACTAATCCAAGTCTTACTATACTAAACTTTTTTAATGAATCTAAGGTAATAGATTTTTTAGTATAAAGACCAAATTTTTCATCAAAAATAGCATTATTATTAAATATAAAATTTTTTGTTGTTGATTCCGTTATAGGAACACCTAACATAATATCTATATCTCCATTTTTTAACTTTTCATATCCTTCAGAAAGGCTACATACAACATATTCATATTCATATTTAAGATTAATTTTTTCATTTAATAATGCAACAAGATCATAAGCATATCCGCTAATATTACCATTAGAGTCCACAACTATATATGGCTCATACTCATATACTCCGATTTTGACTATATCTTCAGTATCTTTATTTTCTGAGTATACATTTATTGAGAAAATATTTATAAATAGTATTATGAATATAAAATGTTTAAATTTAATATAAATCACCTCTATATATATATATATTTTTTTTCATTTAGTGGAATTATTTAAATTTTACTCTCTTCATAGTTGCTTATATAATTATGAAGAGAATAAAATTAATTTAACAATTATATTTTTTTACCTTAAATCCATTCTTTCCATTACGCTTAACTTCATAAAGCATTTCATCTGCCATTTGATATAATTCTTCAAAATTAAGATTCTCTTTAATAGTAATTGCACCTACACTAAGAGATATTATTTGACTAGAGTTATTGTACTTTACTTCTTTATTCATTAACATACACAATTCTTGTAATTTTTCATTGACCTTTTGAAGGTTGTCTTCATGAATATCTTTCATAAATACAATGAATTCATCTCCACCTAATCGAGAAATAATATCTTGATGAGAGAAAAATTCTTTTAATAATCCTGCAAATTCTATTAAAACTTTGTCTCCAATTTTGTGTCCTAAATAATCATTAACTCCCTTAAAATTATCTATATCTATAATAATAAAACTACCATATAATGATGGTTCTTTGGTAGTTAAATATTCTGTAATCAACCTCTCACATGCGCTACGATTATAAATACTAGTTAGGGAATCTATTTGCGTTTTTCTAAACAATATTTCTTTTGATTCGTTTATTCTGTTAAATTTCATTTTCACAATTATAAATATCATTATAGAAATAATACCTAAAACTATTGCAATTATTCCAATACATAGAGTTAAGTTTTCAAAGAAAAATTGTTTTAGCGTAATTTTATGACTAATACGCATTGTATTTTCATAAATAATATTTTGAGATTCATCCTTAGATATACTATTTATTGACTTATTAATAGCACTTAAAAAGTTTTTATTAGTTTGTTTTGGAAGTCCTACTGATACTCCTACTGTTTCCATTTCAGAAATAACCCTTAAATCTGGATAGTATCCTATAGCAGTATAATGAGATATAGTCTCTTTATTTCCATAAATTAGGTCTACTTCTCCTTTATTAACTGCTTCTATACATTCTTCAACTGTATCATAAGTATAAAATTCATAATTAGAATCTGGTTCAACATAGCCATGACCTTGTGCTAATGCAACTTTTTTACTATTTGCTTGATTTTTATGATCTTTTCGAACTACTGATACCATTTCTAGATTTAGGTATGATGCTGTTAATTTTATTCCATTTTTATCTGCACTTGAATATTCTCCAGGAACTCCAACTATCAAATCAGCTTTTTTCTCCTGTATCATTTTATATGCTTCTTCATAAGTTTTTACCTTGATCAAATCAAGATTAATATCTAATTTTTCAAATATTAAATTGACAAAATCAACAAATATACCCTCTACTTTTTTAGTATCATTATCATAATATTGAAGAGGTTTAAAATTTTCAATATAAACAGCTTTTAATTCTTTTACATTTTTAATGTATTCATCTTCTTCATTGCTTAAGATAAGAGAATAATCATTATTACTTTGAAAATACTTATTATAAAGTTGTTGCTCAAAGTAATAATTATTTTCTTCAATATTATAAATAGCTCTATTTAGCTCTTCAATTACTTTTTTATTTCCTTTTGTTGTTGCAAAATAATACTCTTTTGTTCCAAATTTAGCAACAACTTTTTCTTCACTTTCTATTAGTAAATCTCCAGTAAGAATTGCATCTATCTCTTTAGATTTTAACTTTTCAGTTAATGACACTACTTCTTCAGAAGAATAAGGAATTAACTCAACATTATTAATATCATGTTTTTTGCAGAATTCAGTGAATTTTTCTAGAGTTACTTTAGATCTTTCATAGTATCCTACCTTAATTCCATCTAATGTTTTATAATCTGATTTACTAATATTTTTATTATCTCTTAAAGTTGATAAAGTTGCATATGTAGACCCCATATCGTAATCAGGAAAATCATAAATTTTCATAGATGCATCATTCTTATACATCCCTGCTACAATGTCTATTTCACCATTTTTTAATGCATTTAATGAATCCATTAAGCTCATTTCAACGAATTCATACTCCCAGCCTGTATATTTTGCAATTTCACTTAGATATTCATATGCATAGCCACTATAAATACCATTTTTAAGTTCTGTGAATCCTTTTACAGTTGGATATCCAACTTTAATTACATTATCTTCTTCAGCTCTTGCAAATTTTGCCTGAGTAATAAGACATATAGTAATAATAAAAAAAATAAAAATGTTTTTATTAAATCTCTTAATTTTTTTGATCATATTATGTTCAAAAATATAATCACCCCTCTTTAAATTAATATTAAAAACATAGTCATTTATTTTTAAATTAATATAAAAAAACATAATCACCCCTTATTAGATTAATATTAAAAAATAGTATCTTAATCTAATAAAAATATAATTTATTTTTTCTTCGCAATTATAACATACTTTTACATCTTTTTACATTTGAATTTACAATATTTGTTTATTTACCCCTAAAAAAATTATAATATTAAAAATTTTTAAATTTTGCTTAAAAAAATAATACATCTAACTAAAATTAAAACTATCATTTAATTACCTTAGATTACAAAAAAAAGATATTGACTAATTAGCCAATATCTTTTTTATATGATTATTTAACAATTATTTTAAGTATATTTTTTTCATCATTATACTTTATAGAATTTACTATTAAATTAGATATATAATAATGCTAGTTCTAATAAAATAAAAAAAGATACTATGTTAATCCATAGTATCTTTATATACATTATTTAATTCTTATAATTTTCCTACTAAATCTAAGCTTGGTACTAATGTTTCAGCTCCTGGAGTCCACTTAGCTGGGCAAACTTGATCTCCGTGTTCTGCTACGAATTGTGCAGCTTGAACTTTTCTTAATAATTCTTCTGCATTTCTTCCTATTCCATTATCATGTACTTCGTAAGCTTTTATTTCACCTTCTGGGTTTATTACGAATGTTCCTCTTAAAGCCATTCCATCTTCTTCTATCATAACATCAAAATCTCTAGTTAATTTTCCAGTTGGGTCTGCTAACATTGGGTATTTTATTTTTCCTATTGTTTCAGATGCATCTGCCCAAGCCTTATGTACAAAGTGGCTATCTGTTGATACTGAGTAAACTTCGCATCCTATTTCTTGGAACTTTTCATAATTATCTGCTAGTTCCCCTAATTCAGTTGGGCAAACAAATGTAAAGTCTGCTGGATAGAATACAACTACTGACCAATGCCCTTTTAAATCTTCTAATGTTACTTCTTTAAAATCTCCATTTTGATATGCTTGAACTTTAAAATCTGATACTTTTTTGTTTATTAATGACATAATATCTTCTCCTTTTATTTTTATATTTTTATTTATTTAAATTTAGTAATGATTACTATTTTCATATCGTAATAATATTTATTCCCTAGTAAATCTACTTTAAACATATTTTTTTATTTTTTTAAAATTAATTTATTTGCTTATTAACTCTAATATTTCATTTATTTTTTTAGCTCCAAAATGGACTTTCTCATCATTTACAATTATTGCAGGAACACTCATTATCTTATATTTTTTCTTAATATCTTCAAACAATGATAAATCTATCATTTCTGTTTCTATATTCTCATTTTCCATAGCAAGTCTTTGTGATGCTACTACTACATCAGGGCATAAAGTACAAGATAGAGATACTATAACTTTTAAGTTAGTCTTTTTATCAAATGCTTTAATTTCATTTAATAAAGTTTCGTCTATAGCTTGACCTGGACCTGCTAAGTTGTATATAGATAATATAAATGAATTTAATTCATGTCCTCCTGGAACACCATGGAACTTAACTCCACTATACTTTTTATCTTTATTTAATAAAGCTACTACTGGTAACTTATCTGCATTTATCATTTCTTCTATTTCAAGATTTTCTGATTTTTTATAAATCTCAACATTTAATTTTTCACCTAAAGAAGCCATATCTAATATTAAATCTCTAAATTCTATTGATTTATCATTAGATTCATCAACTATTGATACTAGAGTAACTTCATTTTCCATAAGAGCTAATATTGATTTAATTTGACCTCTTAAAGCATCATTTAATAACTTACTTTTTTGGTTACCTTCACTTATATTTGTTTCTATACTTTTCTTTTCTTCTTTAACTTCTTCTTTTATCTCTTCAACAACTTCTTCATCTTCTATACCAAGTCTATATTTTTGCTCATTTACATACTTTTCTGCATTAGTAGCTGCAATTGCTCCATCTGCCACAGCTGTAACTACCTGTCTTAATGATTTTGGTCGTAAATCTCCTGCTGCATATACACCTGATATGTTAGTTTCCATATTTTCATTAGTTATTACATATCCTTGTTCATCTAACTTAACTTTACCTTTAAAAAGTTCTGTCTGAGGCTTATATCCTATGAATACAAATACTCCAAATGTACCATCTTCTTCACTTGCATTATATTCAAATTTTTCATTAGTTTTATTATTTTTAAATTTAGCAAAAGTTAAAACATCTTCTCCTCCAACTTCTTCTAACTCAGTATTAAATAATATTTCTATCTTTGGATTAGCTTTAACCTTATCAGATATAGTTTTTGCACAAGATAACTCTTCTTTTCTTACTACTAATCTTACTTTTCTAGCAAATTTAGTTAAGAATATAGCTTCTTCAGCAGCTGCATATCCACCACCTATTACAAAAACATCTAAACCTTTGAAAAATTCACCATCACAAGTTGCACAATATGCAACTCCTCTTCCAGTAAACTCACTTTCACCTTTAAATCCTAGTTTTCTAGGTGATGCTCCTGTAGCAAATATTACTGATCTTCCTTGTATTTCTTCTTTTTTAGTTTTAATAATTTTTATATCATCTTCTAAATTTAAATCTAATACTTCATCTTCCTTAAATTTAACATTAAACGCTAAAGCTTGCTCTCTTAGAGTATTCATATAGTCTGAACCTGTAGTTTGTAAAATCCCTGGATAATTTACCATTTCGTGTGTAGTTCTAATCTGTCCACCTACATTTTCTTTTTCAATAATCAAAGTTTTTAACTTCGCTCTTCCTGCATAAATACCAGCAGATATTCCAGCAGGTCCTCCACCAATTATTATTAAATCATATATCATTTACTTTTCTCCTAATCTATAAAATTTGAATTACTTTTCCTTATAAATTCATTACTATTTTAGCCTCAATCTGAAAGTAGTAATGATTACTATTTTTATTTAGATAAATTTATTCCCATATATACCTGCCTTAAACATTTTTTTTTAAAATTTTATTTATTTTAATTAAGATATATTTCTAATAAAAATAGATAACAAACAAAATAGATAATATAAATTATTTCGATAGTATTAACTAGATATAATATTTGATGTAATGCAGTATTGCCAGGTATAATTGCAACAGATACAGTAATACAAATAAAGTATATAATTAGTTTTTTTATACTAGCTTTGGGTAATAATAACTATTATCATATAAATTGGAGGTGCGACATGAAATTTTCAAAACAAAGGGAGCTTATACTTAATGAAGTACTAAATAGTCATCTTCATCCCACTGCTGATAGTATTTATACTAGTCTAAAAAAAACTAATCCTGGATTAAGTTTAGGAACAGTATATAGAAACTTGTCTGTTTTAACAGAGCATGGATTTATTTCTAAGTTGAGTATACCTAATCAATCTGATAGATTTGATAAAAATATAAATCCTCATGCACATTTTATATGTGAGAAATGTAATAATATTTTTGATATTGAATCGGAATCTATAAATAAGTTTATTAGCAATCTATCTAAAGAAGATGATTTATCTATTTCAAGCTACGATATTGTATTAAACGGTGTCTGTAAAAGCTGTAAAAAAGATATATAAATAAAAAAACTCATATCCAATGGATATGAGTTTTTCGCGGATTTCAATATTTAAGAGTAATACTTACCTACTCTAAGGCGTGTCTACTTTAAGGGGTTCAGTTCACTTAACTAGTAACTTAATACAATTCGTTATTATACTTTTTATCTTCAATTTCTCTATATTCTTTCATTTTATGTTTAAATAATTCTGCATTTGTTGGTGGTGTATAAGTAATAGCATTTGCACCAGCCTCAATTGTTTCTAAAATTGTTTGTTCTGATGGTCCACCTGTAGCAATTATTGGAATAAGAGGGAATTTCTCTCGAATTTTACGAACAATCTTTGCTGTATTAGCTCCTCCACTTACATTTAATATATCTGCACCTGCATCGATCTTACTTTGAATATCTGTTAACTCCGATACTATGGTTACAACTACAGGAATATCAACTGATTCCTTAACATGTCTAATAGTCTCATCAGGAGCTGGTGAGTTAAGTATAGCACCTATTGCACCTTGAAATTCGGCATGTAAAGCAATATTTGCTGATCTAGTACCATGTGTTAATCCTCCACCAACACCACATAAAACTGGTCTATCTGAAACAGACAGTATGGCTTGAGTAATTGAAGGCTGAGGTGTAAATGGATATACTGCTATTACAGCATCTGCGTTAGTATTTTTAATTATAGCTACATCAGTAGTAAAAATAAATGACTTCAACCTTTTTCCAAAAATTTTTATTCCCGATGCTTTAGAAATAATACTAGGAATTTCTACATAATTATTTCTTAAATTTGATGTTACCACTGGTACATACTTAACTTTATGGTTTTCCATACTATTCACTCCATTTCTTCTCTAATAAAATATTATATATTAAATTTAAGTTATATTTGGAGATAGCGCAATAATTTTTTATTTTATTTTTTCATTTTGATTTTATATTTTTCCATATGTTAAAATATCTTCACCGATTCAAAACATAAATAAATTCACGAGTGTTTTGGGCTATAAAATAAAAATGCCGAAGACCTTTTATTATGGCCTCCGGCTTGGATATTTCTTAATTTTATTAACAGTTTTGTCAAATACTACTAAAAATTCATTACTTTGAACTCCAACTGTTCCTACTACAATTATTGATACTATTATAGTTGCTTAACTCTTAAAAAACTATAAATTCCAGCATACTTGAAATACTTATTTTGCGATTTCTTTTTAAGTTTTAATCGTGTATCCCATATTCAGTTTTTTTAATTTCTTTTATAGATATATCTTTTGATCCTAATAAATTCTTTATATTATAACTTATATTTAACTTCACATCTTTATTTAGAGAGCTATCTAAAAATAATATATTATTGATACTATCCTTTTTGCAAACCTTTTCCCCAGAGACGTAATTATCAAAGTACTTTACATATAAATCGCTACCTATGGCATCATTAATAGGCTTTACAACGCCAAATTTTTTCAAACTATCTAATGCTCTATATCTTAAGTAGGCATTTTCAAAATTCAAGCTTAACAAAGAGTTTATAAAATATGTTTTAATACTATTTAATAAATCAATCTCAACAATTAAAAGATTCAACTCATTACTTAGACATAAATTAAACTTATATATTTCTTTTTCAAAAGCTATATTATAATCTTCTCTAATACCTACTAACCTTAAAATTTTCTCACTGTAAACACTTCCCATTCCCTTATATCCACAATTTGTATCAAACCAATACTCATTTGAATCTTCATCAAACAAAATCAAATTATAATAATTTCTATTATTATCTATTATCTCATAATAATCATGCTCTTCATTACTAAATGCTTTAAATGCTGTTATTTTTTTCATTTTACTTAATATAGTTTTTGCATATTCATAAGATTTATAGTATCCAATTTTCCCTGACTTGTATATCAATATTCCCACCCCTAATTAGATTATATCCTAATTTCTATAATATTTTATTATTATCTTCTACAAAAAAAGAAGCTACTATATATTTTAAGGTAGCTTCTTATATTTAAAACATTTTACTTTAATTCTTTTATAAATTATTTAAAAATCTCAACTGATCTATCTAATATTTTTGTAAAATATGCTATAACCATTCCATAGTTAGTTATAGGTACATTCTTTTCTTTGCATATATTTATCTTATTTAATACACTTTTTCGATTTACCATACATGCACCGCAGTGAATTATTAAATCATAGTCTTCAACATTTTCCTTAAAATCATATCCAACCATATGATCAATATTTAAATCTCCCCCTGCTATTTTTCTTAGCATAGTAGGTATCTTAACTCTTCCTATATCTTCATGAGACACATTGTGTGTGCAACTTTCACAGATTAATATCTTATCATTCGGTTTTAAACTATCAAGCTTTTTTGTTCCTTCTAAAAATTCATCTAGTTCACCTTTTTGTCTAGCAAATAATATTGAAAAACTTGTAAGCTTTAAATCTTTAGGTATTATACTATCAACTTCTTTAAAAGCTTGAGAATCAGTTATAACTAAGTCTATATCTTTGACTTCATTTACTGCTTCTTCAAGTTCAGTATCTCTTACAACATAAGTCTTTATACCATGGTCTAAACAATCCCTTATGACTTGTACTTGTGGTAGAATTATTCTTCCCTTTGGTGCCTCACTATCAATTGGAACTACTAAAACTACTTTTGAACCATATTCTAATAAGTCACCAACAATAGGCTTTTCTTCTTCTCCATCTTCTAGATGCTTTATTATTTCGCTTCTAAGATCATCAATTCCAGATTTATACTTAGCAGAAACAGGAATATACTCCTTAAAGTTTTTAACTAAGCTATCTATTTCTTCTTTACTTGCAGTATCTATTTTATTTATAACTACAATATGATCTACGTTGTATTTAGCCGCTTCTCTTTTCCAAATTTTATAAGTATCGAGATCTGGATTTTTTACATCAACTACATATAAAGCAAGATCCAATCTTTTTAAGAACTCATAACTTTTTTTAATTCTTATAGATCCAAGTTCAGTTTTATCTTCAAGACCCGCTGTATCAATAAATAAAACTGGACCATATGGTATAAGTTCCATAGCTTTTTGGACAGGGTCAGTGGTAGTTCCTTCTACACTGGATACAAGTGATATATCTTGACCTAAAATAGTATTCATAAGAGATGATTTTCCACTATTTGTATTACCATATATCCCTATATGTTTTCTATTTGAATTTGGAGTGATATTCATACTAGCCTCCTATAAATAAAAATCTCTTTCACCATTTTTCATTTTTTCTAAACTTGCTTTAGTCATATTCTTTATATCTTCTCTTGGAATATTTTCAACTTCAGTATTTATAATTTCTTGAGCTTTATCATATAATTCCTTGTCTCCATAATCTAAAGTAAACTCAAGAAGAGTCATAATTGCATTAGGCTCACAGACATATTTTATGTTTCCTGATTTTGCAAGAGACATAAATCTATCTCCAGTTCTTCCTTTTCTATAACATGCTGTACAGTAACTTGGTATATATCCATCATCTAATAACTCTTTTAATATTTCTATTGGACTTCTTTCATCATTAGTTTTAAATTGTTTTATTTCTTCCCCTTCTTCTCTTTGCTTGTATCCACCAACACCTGTAGATGAACCTGCAGATATTTGACTTACACCATACTTAAGTAACTCTCTTCTCATTTTAGGCGTTTCTCTTGTTGAAAGTATAAGACCAGTAAATGGTACTGCAATTCTTAGTATTGCAACTACTTTTTTAAACATTTTATCATCTAATAGATATGGGTAATTTTCAAGTGTAACCCCATTAGCAGGTTGTAGTCTTGGCACTGATATAGTGTGGAATCCTACTCCATACTTTTCTTCTAAATGAGCATTATGCATCATAAGACCTAATACTTCAAATCTAGGATCAGCAAGTCCAAATAATACACCTGCTCCAACATCATCTATTCCAGCCTCCATAGCTCTGTCAAAGGCAGTTAGATGATATTCATAATCTCCTTTTAAAGACTTTGGATGCATCTTATTGTAAGAATCTTCATGATATGTTTCTTGGAATAATATATATGTACCTATTCCTTTTTCATTTAATTTTTTATAGTTTTCTACAGTAGTAGCAGCTATATTTACATTAACTCTTCTTATCTCTCCGTTTGCATTTTGAGTTTTATATATTGTATCTAAACATTCTAGTGCATAGTCTATAGGAGCATTTACTGGATCTTCACCAAGTTCTAGTGCTAATCTTTTATGTCCCATTTTCTCTAAAATTCTAACTTCTTCTGCAACTTCTTCCATAGTTAATTTTCTTCTTGTAAACTTATTATCTCTTTTATAACCACAATATACACAGTTGTTTACGCAGTAATCACTAACATAAAGAGGTGCAAAAACTACTACTCTTTTTCCGTATATATCTTTCTTTATTTCCCCAGCTAATTTGTATATTTCTTCTAAATCATTTTTATCTTCAGCTTGAAGTAATATAGCTATATCTTTATATGATAATCCATCTCTTTTTTTAGCTTTCTCTAAAACTTCTTTAATTTCTTCATTAGTTGGATTTTTTGTTTCTTCTAATATTTTGTATATAAAATCATGATTTATGAACATAACTCTTCTCCTTTTATCTGAAATTCGCTTTACTCATGTCGACAGTGTATGTTCGGCAAGGTCACGTCATATTGATTAAAATTCGATTCTTTTAAAATTCTAAAACTATGCAAAGTCTGGATTATCTCCTCTTGATACAACTAGTTCAAAGCCTGCTTCCTTTAGCTTTTCTTCTATACTGTTTCTATACTCTGCATCTTCATCTAATATAAATGCTTTATTATTATATAAAGAGTACTTTTTTCTAACTCCCATTGGTGATAAGTTTGGCATTATAACATTTGCTCCAGCTCTTAGTCCTTCATTTCTTCCATTACTATCAATACTTGCAAGTGCTGTAGTTGCAGGTAATAACACCTTTGGTAGTAATAGTCTTGTTATTGCAAGTAAAATTATAGTCTTTTCTGTAGTACCTGCACTACAGTCTTTAAGAGGTGTGTCTTTATGAGGAATAAATGGGCCTATACCACACATTGCCGGTTCTAATTCTTTTACAAATCTTAAATCATTTACTAAATCTTCATTAGTTTGATTAGGTAATCCTACCATAAATCCTGCCCCTGATTGGAATCCTATTTCCTTTAGATTTCTTAAACAACTTCTTCTCTCTTCAAATGATTCAGTATTATGTATAGATTCATATAAGCTCTTAGTTGCACTTTCATGTCTAAGTAAAAATCTATCTGCTCCAGCTTCATATAGCTTTTTATAAGAATCATAACTTCTTTCTCCAATAGATAAAGTTAGTGCATTATTGGGAAGTTCCTTTTTAATAGCTTTTATAATTTCAACCATTTTTTCATCTGTGTAGAAAGCATCTTCTCCACCTTGTAAAACTACAGTCTTATATCCTAGCTCGTCTCCTCTTTTAGCGCACTCTACTATATCATCTATATCTAATCTATATCTTTCAGCATTTTTGTTGCTTCTTCTAAGCCCACAGTACAAACAATCCTTTTTACAGTAACTACTAATTTCTATTAGTCCTCTAGCAAATACTGTATTTTTAAAATATTTATATCTTGTTTCATAAGCTTTTTCTATAAGAAATTTTTTACTATCACCATCCATATTATCTAATAGATACAATAATTCTTCTCTTGATGCATCATTAGTATCATATAGTTTTTGTATTATCGCTTTAACATCCACTTTTATCACCTCTATATTTATATAATAAACGTTGCTTTGCTTAAATATATCTCGAATAATTTTATGTAATTTACGATATCTAAAAATTATAAAACTTTTAATAACTTAATATAAATAGGCTGTCTTAAAACTATGTATATTTAAGACAGCTTACTAAAAAATCTTAGCTTCTAAAAATTATATAATTTCATCTGAAGATATCTCTTGGTCATTATCAATACCTAACATATGTTTTTTAGATTCATATGATGTATGTAAAAGCTCATGTGCTAAGTGTGATAGTGGTTCTTTATAAAACTCTTTATATACTGCTATTATATCTGGATTTTGGTAGCTACACTTTATCTTTAATTCTTCATCTTTACCATATAACCCTTCTATACGACTAAGTCTTATTTTATCATTTATTACCTTTGTAGTTTTAGGTTGACCACCTCCACCTATACAACCACCTTTACAGGCCATTACTTCAACAAAGTCATAATTAACTTCATTATTTTTTATCTTTTCAATTAATGTTCTTGCATGAGCAGTTCCTTGTACTACAGCTAATTTTAAATTAATATCTCCTATAGTTATAGATGCTTCTTTTACTCCATCTAATCCCCTTACTGGCTCAAAGCTTAAAAGCTCTCCAGTTGGATCTTCACCTGTTATTGAATGATATGCAGTTCTAACAGCAGCTTCTGTAACACCACCACTATTACCAAATATAACTCCAGCACCACTACCTAGACCTAACATATTATCAAATTTAGAACCTTTTAAATTTTCAAAGTCTATTCCTTCTTCTTTAATCCATTTAGCTAGTTCTTTAGTAGTTATTATAATATCGTTGTCTCTTAGGCCTTCTATATTATTAAATTTCGCTGAATCATTCATTTCTGGCCTGTCTATTTCAAACTTCTTAGCCGTACATGGCGTGATTGTAACATTTATGATTTTACTTGGATCGATATTTGCTTTCTTAGCAAAGTATGTTTTGATAGTCGCTCCTTGCATAGAAATTGGACTCTTAGCAGTAGATAAATTATTTAGTAACTCAGGGTAGAAAGTTTCTACAAATGTAACCCATCCTGGACAGCAACTTGTGAATTGTGGTATATTTTCATTTTTTTCAACTATTCTTTTTACAAGCTCATTTGCTTCTTCCATAATAGTCATGTCAGCCCCAAATGTAACATCAAATACATAATCTCCACCTAGTTCTCTAAGAGCATGAACCATCTTGTCTTCAACATAACTTCCGGTTTCCATTTTAAACTCTTCTCCTAATGCAACACGAACTGCTGGTGCTGTATTAAATATTACTATCTTATCTTTATCTTCGATTGCCTCTTTTACTCTATGTATATCTTCAACTTGAGTTATAGCTCCTACTGGACAGGCTTGAGCACATTGTGCACAGTTTATGCATATTGCTATGTCATTAGTTTTTTCTAAATCAAAGAAATTAGCAACACCCATCTCTCTTTCACATACACGCTTACATAGACCACATTTTATACATTTATCGTAGTCTATTTTTATAGCTTTGTTATCCGATTCTATCGGTACAACTTTTTCTGTAAATAAATGTTTCATTTTTTAGTACTCCTTATAAATCATAAAATTTTCCAATATAAATGATACCATAATGAATACTATTTAAACATACTGTTATAATTTATAATTTTTTGTAGTATAAAAACGAAATAATATGTCAGTAAAATATAAATTTACAGTAAAATAAATTTCAAAAGTATTATTTAGTCTATTTTCAGTAAGTCCTCTACCTGAATTTATAAATAACCATTTCTGAATTAGATATTTCTATTAGTGTTGTATCTATTAAGCTCTATTAAATGAAATTATTGATAGTTGAGTTTCATAATTTAAAATGATATTCTATATAGTAAAAATAGATTTTTATTAAATAACCTATAGTAGAATGTTTGAGATAAAAAACTATTCTAATTATCCAATTTAAAATATTAAAAGTATATGATTTTAAATGAAATTAAAAATCCTAAGTATTAATTTTAATGTTTAAGGGGTGATATATGTGTTTATAAAATTAAAAACTAAAAGTATATTTCTTAGTGCTTATACCCATGCAGAATAGTAGTAATGCAACAAACTGTATGGGATAATAAGTTGCGTTAGCTGCTAATTCTGCACTTTATTTAATTATCTAAATAAAGGAGTAGAGCGATGAAATATATTAATGCAGCGGATGTGCTTCCAAAAGATTTATTGAATGAAATTTTAAATTATGTAGATGGAGAACTACTATATATCCCTATATCTAGGAAAAAGAAAAAGTGGGGAACAAATAGTGGTTCAAGAGAATATTATGACAAACGTAATAAAGAAATAATCAATCAATATAAAAATGGAATGTCAATAAATGATATTGCAAAGAAGCATTGTTTATCATATGATTCTGTAAGAAAAATAGTAAATAAATAATAAATTAAAAGAGGTCTTACCACAGGTAATATCTCTTTTTTTATAGGAAAGAATAATTATATTTATTCTTAAGTCTATTTTTACAGTATTTTTAACTATACAATAAACATGTATCTATAATTATGGAAATTAATAATGCAGATATACTATTTAATGTGTATATAAGCATTATCTTTATACACTTATTCGATGATATATGTAAGATAAAAATTGATAAGAAATTTTAGGAGGATTAAAATGAAAATAAAATCAGAATTAGAAACAAAACGTCTTAAATTAAGACCATGGAGAATAGAAGATGCATCTGCCCTATATAAATATGCAAGTGATCCAAGAGTTGGACCAATCGCTGGTTGGCCGATTCATACTGATATTGAATTTAGCAAGCAAATTATTAGAGATGTATTTTCAGCAGACGGAATTTACGCAATAGTTCCAAAAGGTCAAGAGGAACCTATTGGTTGTATTGGTTTATTAATAGGAAAGTCAAGTGATTTTGGTATTGGACAAGATGAAGGAGAAATTGCATATTGGATAGGTGTTCCTTATTGGGGACAAGGTCTTATTCCAGAAGCTATGAGAGAATTAATGAGATACTCTTTTAATGAATTAGGACTTAAGTCCCTTTGGTGCGGATATTTTGAAGGGAATGAAAAATCAGCTCGTGCTCAAGAAAAATGTGGATTTAAATATCACAGTACTAATATAGATAAACCTTGGCCATTAATGGGAGATATACGCACAGAAATAATTACATGTATCAGCAAAGATGAATGGTTAAATCAAATATCTCTTAGCGAATAGTTTTATTAAATTTGATAAGCTTATATTACCTGTAATTACTATAGGCTCTGTAAGATTATCAGGGTGTGTTGTCAAAGCTACATATGTTGATAAAACAACAGCAACCATAAGAATAATTATTGTAATATCCTTAAAAGAAGCAATTATATGATGAAAAATTGATTTTCTTTCATTACTTTGTATGACATTTTCATATTGTTTCATAATCCCCTCTGCTTCAAAAAAAAGAGCCAATCGACTAACCATAAAGCCTAAGGCTAGTCTATTGGCTCCAATAATTACTTATCTTGGCGAACAAAGTAATTACGTTTTATAAATTTTAAATTTATTCTAGCAAAACTCACTTCGTGAGTCAACTATAAATTCTCAATTTTCTTTAAATTAATTATTTTATTTATCTTCAAAATTTTAATATTATATCTTCATCATTCTATACCCAACCCCTACATGGGTTTGTATATATTTAGGATTCGAGGTATCCAATTCAATTTTTTTCCTAAGGACAGCCATATATACACGTAAAGAAGATACATCACTCTCTAATGAACTCCCCCAAACTTCCTTAGTTATAAATTTATGTGTTAGTACTTTTCCTGTATTTTTAGAAAGTATGCAAATCAGCTTATACTCTATCGGTGTCAAATGTATTTCTTCTTCATTAAGATAAACACATCCAGACATATAATCAATTTTTAAATCACCATTTTTAAATACTGAACTTTCATCACCTGCATTTAATCTAATATTATTTAATCTACGCAAAGTAACTCTAAGCCTTGCAAGCAACTCATCTACTGAGAAAGGTTTTGTTAAATAATCATCTGCGCCTGCATCCAATGCTTCTATTTTATCCTTATCTTCAGACCTTGCACTAATAACAATTATTGGTACATTTGACCATGATCTAATCTTCTTGATAATATCTATACCATCAATATCAGGCAATCCTAAATCAAGAAATATTACATCAGGCTTATTAGATACAGCTTCTAGTATTGCTGAATTTCCTGTTTGAGCAACATGATATTTATAATTATGAGCTTCTAGTGTTGTTGTGATTAAATTTTTTATAGCATTGTCATCTTCCACGACTAATATCAATGGCTTATTCATGCAAATTTACCTCCTGAGATTTTAAAGTAAAATAGAACTTTGTTCCATGTGGAATATTATTCACTACACCTATTTCTCCTCCATGTGCAGTAATAATGGATTTACAAAGAGCTAGCCCAAGCCCTAAGCTACGTTTACTGTCAACAATAGAATTATTTGAAGTATAAAACATTTCAAATATCTTCTCTTTTTCCTCATCTGACAATCCATTTCCATTATCACTAATTTCTACCATAATCATATCATTTACTTTTTTCGTATGAATATGAATATGAGAATTTTCAGGTGTATACTTAATAGCATTATCTACAATATTTATAATGACCTGAATAATTAACCTAGCATCCATTTTAGCTAGAAGATAGTCCTCATCTTGTGTTATTTCAATTGTATGATTAATATTTTTTCTTTTAATATGACGTAGTGCTTCATTTATAACTTCTTCTACAAATTCTCCCTCTAACTTTATCTTCATACTTCCATCTTCAATTTTTGTAGCAGCTAATAAGTTTTCTACAAGATTTATTAGCCACAAAGAATCTTCATATATATCTAAATAAATCTGTTCTTTATTTTCTTTAGAAATTTTATCTTCATTATTTAATAACATAGATGCATTACCATAAATACCAGTAAGAGGCGTACGCAAATCATGAGATATACAACGAAGAAGATTTGCTCTTAATTGCTCATTCTTAGCTAACGTTGCTGCCTCTTCCTTTTGTTTGCGTATAAACTCATTTTCTAAAGCTATTCCACATTCTCCTAGCATTGATAGCATAATATTATTATTAAAAGAGTCTATTGGTTCATTTTCTATTGCTATTCCGATAACCCCATAAACTCTTCCAGAAACTCTTATAGCAAAATATAAACATTTTGAATTTCCAAGTGTATTTGTCGTCGCACCTGCACGCTTATTATTCTTATATACCCATTGAGCTACTGCTTTTTCATTTTCCGAAACATAACTTGATAAATCTATATTAGCTTCATTAATAGGAAATATCATAGGCTCTGACAACTTCCCATCATTTGCACTATAAAAAACTATATCCTTATTTAGTAATTTCATTAGTTGTATAGCAATTACTTTTATTATTCCATCTCTATCATTAGCTTGTTGTATAAGTCGATTAGTTTCAAGTAATACTTTTGTCCTATAAGCAATCTGTGTAGATTGAGTTACTTGTTCCTTTATTTTTGATGCCAAAGAACCAGTAAGCATTGCGGATATAAACATAATAATAAATGTCACATAGTATCCTTCATCATAAAAACCAAACGTAAATCTTGGATTAATAAAAAATAAATTAAATACAAAAACACTAATTAATGATGATATAATACTTTGAAGTTTACTCTCTGTTACAACTGCAGTAACTAGCACTCCCAATATGTATACGGTTATTATATTAGCATCACCAAACCCTAATGAATGGAAAATAAAGCTCAGTATAGTAGATATAGTTAAAATCAAAAGTGACTTTAAAAAATCTACTAATGTGAATTTTTGTTTAGTTTTTTTTATTTTTTTACCATAATAATTTAATGATGATTTATCAGGTATAATATATATATCAAGGTTAGGAGCATATGAAGTAAGCCTTTCTGTTAAAGACATTTTCCCAAATAAAAACTTTCTTTTTATACTGCTTCTTCCAAGAATTATCTTTGATACTCCTGATAACCTTGCAAACTCTGCAATTTGAAAAGCTATATCATCTCCATAAACTGTTTCAATATTAGCTCCAAGTTGTTGTGCCAAACGAGTATTACTTCTCAATCTCTTTTTATCTTCATTATCCATATTCTCAAAATCAGATGTCTCAACAAATAAAGCTGTAAATTCTCCTTTAAATGCTTTAGCCATCCTAGCTCCAGTTCTTATTATCTTAGGATTAGAAGGAGATGAGGATAAACAAACTAATATATTTTCATCTGTAAAATACTCATTTTCTTGAATATTTTTAACCTTTTCAGATATTCTGTTAACATGATCTGCTGTTTGCCTTAGAGATATTTCTCTTAATGCAGTAAGGTTTTCTAATGAGAAAAAATTTTCTATGGCCATTTGAGCCTGCTTAGCTTTATATATCTTACCGTTATTTAATCTTTCTATTAATTCTTCTGGTTCTATATCAACAAGTTCAACTTGACTTGCATTATCAAAAATATGGTCAGGTATTCTCTCTCTCACCATTACTCCTGTAATAGATGCAACGATGTCATTAAGGCTCTCTATGTGTTGAACATTTACTGTTGTATAAACATTAATTCCTAATTTTAATAATTCATTAATATCTTGGTATCTTTTTAAATGACGACAACCACTTGCATTTGTATGTGCTAATTCATCAATTAAAATTAATTCTGGATTTCGTTCTATTGCACTATCTATATCAAATTCATTTAAATTTATCCCCTTATGTGATATGGATTTAGTTGGCAACACTTCAAGCCCTTTTAGTAAATCCATAGTTTCTGGTCTTGTATGTGGTTCTATGTATCCTACAACTACATCTATACCACGCTTTTTTGCTAAATGAGCCGCCTCTAACATTGCGTAAGTTTTCCCGACTCCGGCTGCATAACCAAAAAATATTTTTAATTGTCCACGTTTCTGCCTTTCAGCTTCTTCATTTATCTTTTTCAAAATCCTATCAGGATTTGCCCTTTTTTCTATCATACATATTTCCTCCAATGTATAATAAATGTATAACAAATTATATAATATTGATAATTATCTCATTATATCATTATTATTAAGAAAGTTTTATAATTTAATATACATTTAAAATAAAACTATTAATCAATCTTATCCTATAACTTTTTATACTAAAAAAGTACAAAACCCTTATCATAAGTTTTGTACTTTCGTATAATATACTTTTTATAATAATCATATTATGATAATATTCCATCAATCATTAAATTAACTTTAAGAACATTAACAGTTGTCTCACCTAAGAATCCTAAAAAAGGTTTCTCTGTGCATTTATCAACTATCTCTTCAACTAGGCTTTCATCTATATAATTATTCTCTGCAATTCTTTTAATCTGATATTGAGCAGCAGCAAGAGATATATGAGGATCTAGGCCGCTACCAGATACTGTAACTAAATCAACTGGAATTGGTTTATCAGCATTATATCCATGATAACTTTTTATTGCTTTAACTCTTTTGGAAACAAGCTCCTTATATTCATCACTAGCAGGGCTTAAATTAGAGGGTGTTGAATACATTAATTTCTTACCATTCTCATCAGTATATGTTACTGTATCTATTTTCATTATACGTCCCCACATATGTTTTTCATCAGTATATTGTTGAGCAATTAACTCTGATCCATATTTCTTACCATCTACTTCTATAATACTTCCATTAGATTTTTCAGGAAACACAACTTGAGCTATAGCTGTGATAGATCCTGTATATAACACACCACAAACTAATGTAAATACTACAAATGATAGTATAGCATTAGTAAAAAGTGATTTAATATTACTCATAATTTATTACCTCCAATTATATATAAAAAAATTATACATCTATTCATTATCATAATTATTTTCTTATACTAAACCAAAGAATACTAATATCACGTCTATTATTTTAATAGATATAAATGGAGCTATAATACCTCCTAATCCGTATATTAAAAGATTTCTAGAAAGAAGTTTCTCTGCTGATACTTCACGATATTTTACACCTTTTAAAGCCAACGGTATTAATGCAATAATTATTAATGCGTTGTATATTATTGCTGATAATATTGCACTTTGAGGACTATAAAGATTCATTATATTTAATGCTGAAAGTTGAGGATATAATCCTAAAAATAGTGATGGTATTATGGCAAAATATTTAGCAAGGTCATTAGCAATTGAAAAAGTTGTTAAACTACCTCTTGTCATTAAAAGTTGTTTACCTATACGCACTATATCTATTAATTTAGTAGGAGAAGAATCTAAGTCAACCATATTACCAGCTTCCTTAGCTGCTTGTGTTCCAGAGTTCATAGCAACAGCAACATCTGCTTGAGCAAGAGCTGGAGCATCATTTGTTCCATCACCTGTCATAGCTACTAAATGTCCTTTTCTCTGAAAATCTCTTATTAATTTTAACTTACCTTCTGGTGTAGCTTCTGCAAGAAAATCATCTACCCCAGCTTCGGCAGCTATTGCAGCAGCAGTAAGAGGGTTATCTCCTGTTATCATTATTGTTTTTATTCCCATTTTTCTTAAATCTGCAAACTTTTCTTTAACACCTTGTTTAATTATATCTTTTAAGTGTATTACACCTAACACCTTCTTATTTTTTGTAACTACTAATGGTGTTCCACCTTGATTAGATATTTTTACAACAGCATCTTCACATTCTTGACTATAAACTCCTCCAGATTTTACTATATAATCTTTAATCGAATCTGCTGCACCTTTTCTAATTTCATCTCCATCGTAATCAACTCCACTCATACGAGTTTTAGCTGTGAAAGGTATAAATTTAATATCTTTTTCATTTAGATTTCTACCTCTTATACCGAACTCTTCTTTTGCTAAAATAACTATACTTCTTCCTTCTGGAGTCTCATCTGCCAAAGAAGATAATTGTGCTGCATCAGCTAATTCTTCAGGAGATGTTCCATCAACAGGTATAAACTCACTTGCTTGACGATTTCCAAGTGTAATTGTACCAGTTTTATCTAGCATTAATATATCAACATCTCCTGCTGCTTCAATAGCACGACCACTCATAGCAAGTACGTTAGCTTGATTAAGTCTACTCATACCTGCTATACCTATTGCAGAAAGTAAAGCTCCTATTGTTGTTGGTGCTAAACATACAAGTAATGCTACTAAAGTCGTAATAGAAGTTGGATTTTCAACACCAACTTGTTTTGATACAAATATTGAATAAGTATAAAGTGACATAGTTACTAAAATAAATATTATAGATAAAGCAACAAGAAATATTTCAAGGGCCTTTTCATTTGGTGTTTTCTTTCTTGCAGCACCTTCAACCATTGCAATCATTTTATCTAAGAAACTCTCACCTTGTTCACTTGTTATCTTAACTACTATCCAGTCAGAAGTAACAGTAGTTCCACCTGTAACGGCACTACGGTCACCACCACTTTCACGGATAACTGGAGCAGATTCTCCAGTTATAGCACTTTCATCAACAGAAGCCGCACCTTCTATTACTTCACCATCAGCAGGTATTTGTTCTCCTGCCTTAACAATTACAATGTCACCTTTTTTTAGTGTAGATGAAGAAACTACTGTTACTTCGTCCTTTTCTTCTATTGAATTAATCTTATATGCATCAACATCTTTTTTCGATGCTCTTAAAGAATCTGCCTGAGCTTTTCCTCTTCCTTCTGCAATAGCTTCAGCAAAATTTGAAAATAATACAGTAAGCCAAAGTATTATAGCTATGGCTAGTGTATATCCAGAGGGTGCATCTTTAATTCCAAATAAAGATACTATCCAAAGTACACTTGTTAAAATAGCTGATATATAAACTAATAACATAACAGGATTTTCTTTTTGTGTTTTTGGTTTTAACTTTATAAATGAATCTTTAACAGCTCTTACTAATGTTTTTTTATCAGCAAGAGATGTTTGTGTTTTTAATTCCATCTTCTAACTCCCCCTATAATATTGAACTAAAGTATTCTGCTATTGGACCCAGTGAAAGCGCTGGGAAGAAACTAAGTGCTCCAACTAAAAGAACTATTATTATTAACATAAATACAAATAATCCATTTGTTGTAGACAGTGTCCCTGATGTTGTTACTATTTTTTTCTTCTTAGCAAGATTTCCTGCAATAGCTAATACTCCTATCATTGGTACGAATCTTGCAAATAACATTACAAATCCTAAAGTTATATTTAAAAATACTGTATTTGCATTAAATCCAGCAAATGCAGATCCATTATTACCACCAGCTGACGAATAAGTATATAGTAATTCTGAGAATCCATGTGCACCTAAGTTCCCAAGGCTCTCCTCAATACCAGGGAAAACTACTGCTATACTACTACCAACTAAAATAGCAATTGGAGTAGCAAGACAAACTAACATTGCCCATTTCATTTCAAATGGTTCTATTTTCTTCCCTAAAAACTCTGGTGTCCTTCCAACCATAAGTCCGCCAATAAACACTGTTAATATTACAAATATAAGCATTCCATAAAGACCAGATCCCGAACCACCAAATATAACTCCACCAAGTTGCATTAGTAACATGGTTACCATACCACCAAGTGGTGTATAACTATCGTGCATAGAGTTTACTGATCCATTTGATGCAGCAGTTGTAAATGTTGCCCATGTAGATGAAGCAACTATACCAAAGCGTGCTTCTTTACCTTCCATATTTCCACCAGCTTGATTAACAGTAGATATATCAACCATTCCATTTTGAGCAATTTGTGGTGTTGCTAATTGCTCATTAACAGCAACTGTACCAAGTGCTAATACTAATACTATAAACATAGCCATAAATATAGCTGTACCTTGCTTTTTATTATTAACACACTTACCAAATGTAAAGCATAAAGCTGCTGGTATAAGTAAAATAGAAATCATCTCTATTAGATTCGAAATAATTGTTGGGTTTTCAAGTGGATGTGCTGAATTTGTACCATAGAAACCACCACCATTCGTACCTGTTTGTTTAATAGCAACCTGACTTGCTGCTGGTCCTAAAGGTATAATTTCTTCTTTTATTATTTCTGCATCATCTACAATTTTTCCATCTACTGAGACTGTATTTGAATTAGTATCTATAATAGCATTTTCAATAATATTACCTTCTTTATCAATAGCAATTGGTTCAAGTAATTGAACTGTTTCTGCTGGTTTTAAATTTTGTACAACACCTTGAGATACAAGACCTACAGAAACTACTATATTTAAAGGTATTAATATATATAAAATGGTCTTGGTCATATCAACCCAGAAGTTCCCAAGTCCATTTGATTTTACTTTTATAAAACCACGAATTAGTGCAAATAATACGGCAATTCCTGTTGCAGCCGATACAAAGTTTTGAACTGTAAGCCCAAGAGTTTGAGTTAAATAGCTTAATCCTGATTCCCCACTGTATGCTTGCCAGTTTGTATTCGTAATAAAACTTACTGCTGTATTAAATGCTAAATCCCAAGATACTCCAGGTATCTTTTGTGGATTTCCAAATAATACTCCTTGAAGAATTTGCAATAAAAAGAGAAATATAAAACCTATAACATTAAATAAAAGTATAGAGCATAAATATTTCTTCCAATTCATTTCTTCATGTTCATTTACTCTCATCACTTTATATAAAAATTTTTCACATGGAGATATTATCTTTGTTAAAAATACTTTTTCTCCATTCATTACTCTTCCTATATATCCGCCAAATGGTATTGCAAGAATAACTAGAATAGCTAAGTAAAATACATACTGTAAAATTGTATGTGTCATTATTTGTCCCCCCTCATAAGAATTACAAAATAATAAATTAATAAAGTTGTGGCTACTAAACCGATAATACCAATTAATACTTGCATATATAAATCCTCCTTTGTATAAATCAAGTATATAATTTGCACTTTTAAAATTGTGTTAAGACATATATGGAATGTATTAAAATAGTATTAAGATTGCATAAAAAAAGGTGAACTTAATCTAAGTTCACCTTTTTTATTCAATCTTAACTTTTTATTCGTGGCATTATATAATGTAGATATCGTATATTATATATCTACAGAATCAATTTTTATAATACTTTTTCGTGAATTTCAATGGTGGAGATGAATCGCAAAAATCAAATCCACAATTTTTAATCAAAGTTGTAAAACTATAATGTCTTCGTGATATTATTATGTATAAAATATTTATTCTCTATCTAATGCATCCAAATAATAATTTATATCCATAGCAGGTATTGTTCCTAGCTTTTGTAACTCTATTAATAAATTTAAAAAGAATGACATTAATGCATTATCTCCATCTTTTATTTCTAATACATCATCATTATATTTAAATGATCCTGACTCTAAAATACATCCTAAATTTAATTCTCCATTTGAACATAACTCTTTCATATTCTTCTTAAATGTAGAACCCAATCCTTCTGACCATGAACATGATAAAGTGAGTATTCCAGCTAATATTTTACTATGAGCTTTAGGTGGGTGACATCCTCCTGCATGATATATTTTAGCTGATGTTCTATGTAATCTCCTTACACTTTTAGCTTTATCTGATGCATACAATATATTATCTTTATTTAATTCCTGCTTTACTTCAAATATAGCATATATACTTTCAGCCGGTATATACTTAACATCATCTTGATTAAATACAAATGGAGAATATTGTCTATCATAAATCACAATATCTATTTGATCACTTATATTATTATAACAATCCACAATAAACGCTTTATCTACACTATATCTTTTGGGCAAATATTTACGTAATATTTCTATCCAATTAAGCTCACTCGCATCCCCTTTAGTTCCTGGATGTTGAATTATACTTCTATTAGTTGTAAGTTTACATTTCATTTGCTCTTGAAGGCCATTAAATAATATTTTTATATCCATCTTTTTACTTTTATCTACCATATAATTTCTCCCCATGTTTTTTTACATAAACTTTCTTTAGCCTTATCTGCAATTATTTTTTTCTCATATATATACAAGTCATCTGAAATCACATTATTTGTATTTGATGGATCTACTATTGTTATATCTAAAATATTATCTGATAAATACTTTAGTAGGTATAAAAAGTTTTCTGCTAAATTATTTTTATCTTTATACTTTAAAGCTTTTATTGTAATTAATTCTAAATATATAGATGGAAATTCTATTTCATGCAACATTCTCCAAACTTTTAATAGAATTATTTCATTTATTCTACCTGAATTCTTTACTAAAGTTATATGTTCATCTATATTAGTTTGTGTCCAAGAATCTTTTTTATTTAAATATAGACTATGATAATTTGTATTCCCTAATCTTTTTTTACCTGGAACTAAATCTATATTAATTCCATCTATTTCTAACCCAATTGATACATTTTGTTTTCTACATTTCATACCATTAGTTATCATATAGTCATATAATGATGTATACATTTCTTTTAATGTTAGTAATGTATTTTGATTTATAGATATAAATAAATCTAAATCTGCTCCCCCTTTTAATGCAGTTCCTTTAGCTCTTGAGCCCGATAACTTTATACTATTTAAGTTATTCCCTGCCCAATTAGTTATCATTTTTTCTAATCTTTGAATATTATAAATTTCATTAGTTGATTTTATATCGGAATGCTTGTACTTTTCTAAAATATTCCTTACATATTCATACTGCGTCATTTTATCCCCCTATTAATTCTAAAGTTTTATACTTATAATATTATTCGACTCATCTTTTACTTTTAGCATTCCTCTTTCTAAGCCTAAAAGGAATTCTATCTCTTCTCTACTTATACTTATACCACTATTATGTATCTTATCTACTACTTGTGACTTTGTAAGAATATTATTTTCAATAAGCATTTCTAATGCTTTTTTAACTAATACTGGCTTTGGTAATGGTATCTTATCATCTAAAGGTTCACATGTTCTCCATCCTCTTTTTGATGCTTGTTTTATCATATATTGATATTGATTATATGTTATAGCATTTAGCTTATATGCTCTAATAAGCATAGCTCCTATTGAAACTTTCCACTTTTGTTTTAATTCTACATAAAAGTCTAAATTGTTAGGATATATCAAATCATTTAAAAATCCTCTTCTAGGTAGTAAAAATGATCCTGCAAACTCATTTGCTTGATTTTCTATTTTTTTGTACTCTTCTCTTGATATAGTACTGGTATCTTCTACCCATTCATGTAGCATTATATGACCTAGCTCATGAGCCAAGTCAAAATGTCTTCTTACAGCAGAATTTTTATCATTACCCAAAGCAATAAAATATTTTACTTCATTATTTACTTTTTGCATTTGAGTAAAAGCATCTACCTTAGAATTTTCAGTATCAAAAGAAGTTATTTTAAATCCATTTCTCTCCATTACATTTACAAGATTAACAATAGGTTTATCATCTAGTCCCCAGTATGCTCTAAGTTTTTCTGATATAAACTCTACATCATCAATATCATTACTATGATCCAATTGTAGTATATTTAACTTAGGAAAATTAATATAATCTTCTATAAAAGTATATAGCTTTGCAAATATTGATAACTTTTCTGCATAAGATGCCTCTTCTTTTTTTGTTATAGAAGCCTGAGCTCTAAAATAAGTATTTCCTACTATTATAGAAACATCATCTTCTTCATAAAAATAGTCCTTTGGAAACTCTAGACTATTAGTGAGTTTTATTAACGTTTCAAATCCAGGAGTTGTTTTATTATTCTCAAATTGTGATATGGCCTGCTTACTAACACCCGTTTCATCTGCTAATTGAGAAATTGTTTTGCCTCTATATATTCTTGCGGATTTTAGCCTAACTCCATTAAAACTTCTATTTTTTAACATAATCTATTAAGCCTCCTAAAAGGAAGGCTTAAACCCTTCCTTCTTTTATTTAACTTTTATTTGTATATCCGTACCTTTTATACCCAATGGGATTTCTTCTTCTAAAGCATAGTCCTCTTTAATCGTATCCATATTTAACTCTCTAGTACCTATATCATCATAGCTAACTCCGATATATTCATTCCAACTCTCCTCATCTATTATATCTAGCTGTGAATTTAATTTGAATACTGATATCGAAGTTAACTCATTATTTTTTATATCAAAAGTTATTAATTTATGTACTTCAACTTCATCAACTACTTCTTTACTAACAATTTTAACTAATAACTCTTTCATTAAACTTTGTCTATATTCATCCTCGAAAAATTCAATTTGAGATTCCTTTGGTATTATATTATTATTAAGTAGTCCTAAGGATTCTAAATAATGTACATTTTTCTTTTTCTTTGACTTTTCTAGGCCTTTAAATGTTTTCATTTTCATTAAAGAATATAGGCTTTTTTCTTTCTTGTCATATATAGAAATAAATTCATGTGCTCCTCTATTAAACTTTTCAATTATAAATCTATTTTTTTCTAACCTCTTAAAAACATATGTATTCAAAAGATCTTTAGCCAAAGCATGTCTACTACTAAAAGTTTTTAACTCATAATTATATTTTAATTCTCTTATATCTTCAGTATAAGCATCCTTTATAGCTTGAGCTATTATACTTCTAAAATCTCCATTCCTATTCAAATTTATAATAATCACACCCTTATTATTTATATTTATAAATTAATTTTACTATATTTTCTATTTTTGTCAAGTAATTCATATATTATACTTATTTTTTTCTATTATATTTGTTAATTTTAAAAATATATGATAATACTATTTCTTATAATCTAATATCATTTCTTATAGCAGTTATCATTGCATCGAGAATTATATTATCTTCATAAAAAGAAAAGACCACGTTGAATATAGCCTCAACGTGGTCTTTATACACTATCACTTCTTTCACATAATCTCCTATAAACTTCTTACACTCTGGTAAATTTCTTATTAAAACAAATTCTTTAAACTTCCCAAACATCATTCTAATTTAATCTTCTGTTACAAGGTCTTATTCTTTATAAATTCTATTTATAACTAACTTATTTTGATATCCAAATCTTGTAATTAGTCAATAAATAAATCGATTTTTAATTGAGTGTCATTTATATTAGAATAGCCTTTAAAAAACTTCTTATACTCCTTGTCAGAGCCCAATATCTTATCTAACATATTATTTCTAAAAAGCCAAACGTATAGTGCAGCTGATCTTGCCTGACAATTTATGGATTTTTTAGGGTTAAACTCTATATCAGTAAATGCATCATATTTAATTATTTCTTCTTTTAAATCCTTGTACTGATTTAAAGTATTCATATATATCCAATCATAAAAAAGCGTTCTTGGTTCTAATGGCCATTCTTGGTCTTTGTAATAAAAACATACCAAATCACCTGAATTCTTAAGTCTCAAATCTTTTTTAGCATCTCTCGAATTTTTTGTAATAATATCTTTATATGGTCCACCATTTTCAAATTTTTTGCAAGATTGAAATAAACTCTCTACACTACAAACTTCCTCATTATTTTGATTTTTTATCATTAAATTAAATGCACTCAACTTAATACCTAATTCATCAGGTGAACTGGTAGATATTTCTAAAATTTTACTATTCTTATTATTGTTATCTAAATAAGACTTATGCAAATCATAAATGCTTTTTTGCTTTTGAGATTTTGAAAATCCAGAATACCATTTGAATTCATAGTTTATAACATTTACGCTTGTATCTTTATCTTTGCCAACTTGAAAAACTGGTCTAATCGCCATTGTATTCTATCTCCTTTGGTATACGCCCTTTGTTTAAATAGTTTCTTAATTCTCTTTTAAATAAATCTGGGCATATCTTTAATTTTAGTTCTTTTCCTATACCTAATAACTTCATCCTAGTATATTCCATTCTAGCCTGTTGCTCATTAGGGAAAATTAACTCTTTTATATATTTTTTGTCAATTCTTCCTAAAATCATAGCTTCTGCTTGAATATCAGTAGCACAAGAAATAGGTAAATTACTGCTTCTTCTTATAATTCTTTTATTCGTAATTATTTCTTCACTATAAATAGACTTTAATCCATCTATACCTGACATTATATATTTTCCTCTTTCTGTAGCTGCATTAACTTTTGAAAATAAAATATTACCTTCTAATACTATTTTAGGATCTATACAAATTATAACCCATTCATTAAATAACTTATCATTATCCTTAATTCTATCTAGATAATATACATTCGGATATTCTATAGAGCAACATATGTAATTTTTTTTCCCATCAAATCTATGTTCATCATTTACCTCTCTATAATATTCTGGTATATCATCAGTAGATAAAACACCATTAAAATTATTTAGTATATGAGGAATATTCTTAGCCTTTGTAAAATGACATAACCTACTAATCCCTCGTTTATTCATCTCATCCAATATTTCTTTATTCATAGTTTTATTTTCCTACATAAAAGTTGCATATATTATTATCTTTAGGAATTATATTCAGCAATTCACCACAATGAGATATTATTAAATTTTCCTTAGCTCTACTTATTCCTACATATATAATTCTAGATAATTCTAATTCCTTTTCCTTCTTTTCTTCATCATTAAGATTTTGTAAATAGTTTGAAAACATATCATTCGAACATCCTGCCATTATGACATTATCAAATTCTAATCCTTTTATTGCATGATAATTACTTATAAAAACTCCCCTTGTTCTTGTAATTCCTTTAACCTCTCGATCTATAGTTGTATATGATATTTCTTCCTCACTTAATAGAGATTCATAATATTTTAAATCATCCTTTTTTACAACTATACAAGTGCTACCTTTTTTTGAATAATCTATAATTTGCTCTATTATATAAGCATTTTCTGCGTATCTATTGCTAAAAGATGCAATTATAGGTTTTTTTCCTTCCTTAGAACTATTCATAGAAATTAATCCATCATCTTTTTCCAAATCTAATGTAACCCTAATACTATTAGCTAATTTCTCTATTTGTTTTGTATTCCTATGATTTTCATCCAAAGTATAAACCTTTCTAATTTTTAGTCCAAGTTGTTTCCAAGGCATTCTTCCCTTTCCATATATCTGTTGAGCTTGATCTCCAAGATATAAAATACTCCCACTCTCCTTCATATAATTAACTAATGATTGTATCATCATAGGAGTAAAATCTTGACCTTCATCAATAATTATACATTCATATTCTGTAGGAATTACCTCATGCTCTAAATATTTATTTAAGTAAAATGCACAATCATCCCAATCATATTTTTTACCTGTTTGATTTCTTAATTTGACATACTCTTCATATACTTTAAACACATATTTTCTATCTGATTTTAAAAGCCTAGCACTTCGTCTACCACTTCTTTCAACATTTTCATACTCATTTGAATTCAACATACCAAAACCTTGCATCCATTGAATTTCATCAACAAAAAAATCTATATTCCTATTAAAAACTGATATATTTGAATATAACTTTTTAACATTATTTATAGCCCTCTTTATTAACTCCTTTTTTTCCCAATCCTTACTAAGTATTTCATTATATCCTAGTATTCCAATATCTCTCATGCACCTAGTTGCAAATTTATGATATGTTGTTACATCTATTTTATCTAAATCATTATGTATGTCTTTTATATAGTTTATTAATGAATTATTATATGTTAACAGTAATACTCTTCCTTTTGTTAATTCTTGTATATATTTTGCCCTCATCACAGCACATACACTTTTTCCACTACCTGCTACTCCACAAATTACACCATGACCACTTTGAGGTAAATATAAAACCTCTTGTTGTTTTCCTTTTAATTTAAACATTATACTTATCCTCCATGTATTTATATAATCCCTTTTAATAAATAGAAAAGACACCCATCAATGAATGTCTTTTTTACTTAATTTATAAAATTTTTATTATTAATTATAAATATTTATAATTAATAATAAAAATTTATGCTACTTTTCTTCAAATTGTTCAAATATCTTTTTTACATTGTTTAGTATGTAATTAAATACCTCCGTTATATTTTGAACTGTAAGCTGTTCTTTTGGTATCCAATACATTAATTCTGAATTTGTTTTATGCGGTTGATATTTTATAAAAGCTTCATCTAGTCCTACCCTTAATCTAGGTATAGTAAATTTTATATCTTGAGTTATATTATACTTTCTATCTATTGGTATAACCCCTAAATTTAAAAAACCTTTCAATGGATATAAAAAAACTTTTACATTTTTACCATCTGTAAACATCGTGTATCCTGATGGTTGAAAATCCGTGGGTTGATGCCCAATAGATTTAAGAAATTCATTTGTTTTTTCCATAACATAAATTTGTGATATATAAAATCCCCCATATTTTAAATTATTAATACTACTTTTATTGTCAATATTATGACCACATAACTCTCATTATCTTGCTATAATAATTATCTTCTATAGATTTAAAAGCTGGCACTATAAGAGAAGAATATGAATCTCCATTAAATTCATCTTCAGTAGCTATATATGTAACCATCGCCATTATACAGTTATTGCTATCTAAATAAAATTTTAATAGTACATTGTCTTCATTAAATGAATTAAATAATTCTATCATATTATCTTTTTTACCTAAATTAGTTAATTTTCCTAAACTATAGTAAATACAACTAAATGGGCGATCATTTAGTTCTAATGATATTACACATTTTCCATTTCCCATAGTTTGTTCACATTGAATAAGAACCCCATTAGAAGTTTCATTTGTTATTTCAAATATTTGTCTTAGTCCAATTTCTTCTAAAGCTTGAAGTACTCTACTTTTTTTCATCATATAACTCATAGTCCATATCCTCCAAATTTAAAATTCTTCAGCAATATTATAACTTATACCATCTGTCGAATTTTGCATAATTAAATAGAAAAAAAAATTTTTAAAAGTAATTTTGTTATTATTTAATTTAATAATATTAATTCTATACAGTTACTATGTCAAAATAATTTACATTTAAAATTATGATATAAAAAATCTACTAAGCCATAAACTTAGTAGTTCTTTATCCTCATTTTCGAGGGTTTGAATGGTGGAGATGAATCGTAGCTATCATATCCAGTATTTTATTTTCTATCTCTTCATCATATTTAATTATATAATCAAAAAAGATATTAACATAAGACTATGTCAATATCTCTCTATATTATATAATATCAATCGATTTTTTAATTAAGCTTTAACCATTTCCATATTAGTTTCCCAAACTTCAGTTGCGATTTCTAATACTAATTTAATTTTATTCCATTGCTCTTCTTAAGATAATTTGTTTCCTTCTTCTGTAGATGCAAATCCACATTGAGGACTTACACATATTCTATCTATAGGTAAGTATTCCGTTGCTTTTTTAATTCTTGAAATAATAGTTTCTTTATCTTCTAATCTAGGATTTTTACTCGTAATTAATCCTAATACAACTTGTTTATCTCCATTGATATATTTTAATGGTTCAAAATCTCCAGAGCGTTCATCGTCAAATTCCAGATAGTATGCTGATACATTTTCTTCTCCAAATAATATCGGTGCAATAGGAGCATATCCTCCAGAAGATGCCCATGTATAATTGTAATTTCCAAGACAAACATGAGTAGTTATACATAAATCTTTTGTAATACCTTAAATAACTAGGTTATTTAATTTAACATAAGACCTTGCAACATCATCTAAAGATATACCTTGTACTTTTATAGCATCTCTATATTCTTTATCGCAGAACATTCCCCAAGTACAATCATCTAACTGTATATTTCTACAACCTGCATTATATAAATCTAAAATTGCAGTTTTATAAGCATTAGAAATATCTCTAAATAACTCTTCATCATCATTGTAATATTTACGTGTTTCATCTAAGTTTAATCCTCTTTGAAGCTCTGCAAGTAACTGAGCTGGTGCTGGTATAGTCTGCCTTGCGATAACCGTATCGTCTTCTAATTCTTTTATAAATTTAAAATGTTCAACAAATGGATGCTGATCCCCAGATATTCTTCCACATACTGTAGCTGATTCCGCGCGAGTAGTTTCTCCATGGAATTTATATCCTTCCTCAACTTCTATCTTTTTAATTCCTTTTAGTCCCACATAAAATCTAAGTTCCACCAACTACGTCTAAACTCTCCATCAGTGATAACTGATAATCCGACTTCTTTTTGTTTAGCAACTAAATCTATTATTGCTTTATCTTCTATAGATTTTAATTCTTCTAAAGTTATAACTTTATTATAATTTTCTCTTGCCTTTTTTTAATACTCCGGTCTTAAAAAAATCCCCACGATATATGCACGAAAAGGTGCATTTCTAACTCTCAATTCACTCGTATATCCCAATCCCTTTCTTTATTTATCTTAAAAAAAGTATATAGTAAAAGGCATTTATTGTATAATACTTGTGATTTATAGTTTGCTATAGTTTTAAACTATATCAAACATGTCTTTTAATAGCATCTATATAAGCTATAGCTAATCTGCTTAACGATGAATTTCTATGAGTTATCACACCTACCCTAATTGTTTCATCTACATCCAGAGTTTTTGATATTATATTTTCTCCATTTAATTCTTTACTTATTACACCTGTGCTTATTGTATATCCATTTAATCCAACTGCTAAGTTAAATAAAGTAGCCCTATCCCTAACTTTTATTTGTTGCTCTCTTTGCATTGTACTTAATATCTCTTCTGAAAAATAAAAAGAGTTATAATTTCCTTGTTCAAAGCAGAGATAAGGATATTCTTCTAAATCTTCTAATGTAATTATTTCTTTATCTGCTAAAGGGTGATCAGAACTTATAAATATATGTAGTTTTGTAATAAAGATTTGCTCAAAGTTTAAATTACTTTGATTTATTATTCTTTTTAAAATAGTTTCATTTTCATTTGACATATAAAGTACTCCAACTTCACTTTTCATACGACTAACATCTTCAATAATTTCATAAGTCTGTGTTTCTCTAAGTGTAAAATCGAAATTTTTATTTCCATAATATTTTATAATATCTACAAATGCATTTACCGCAAATGAGTAGTGTTGAGTAGATACAGAAAATCTTTGCTTATGCTCTCTTTTTGTCATATATTTTTCTTCTAAAAGATTCATCTGTTGTAGAACTTGCCTTGCATAACCTAAAAATTCATCCCCTTCGTTAGATATTATAATTCCCTTATTATTTCTATGAAATATCGTAATTTGAATCTCTCTTTCTAATTCTTTTATAGCGTTAGCAAACTTGGTTGTTATAAAAATAATTCTTTTGCAGCTTCACTTATACTTCCTTTTTCAGCTATAGTTACTACATATTTCAATTGTTATAATGTCATAATTTGTATCCCCCTGTTAAATTAATAAACTTATTTTAACTGAAGATAATTAAGTTTACAACCCAATGTATTAACAACAAATCTTACCGAATTATCTACTCTATTGTTATTTTGAATATCTACTATAAAATTTTTAGTATATATGTATTATAGATTATATTGTTTTTATAAAAAAATCACATGGATAATTTATCAATGTGTTTTGTGGATTTCAATGGTGGATATGAATCACTGCAATCATATCCACCATTAAATTTTTATAAATATCTTTATCTAAAATATTAATTGTACCATTATTTAATATCTTAATAATGGCTGTGTACTACATCTAAATGAGCCACCTAAACTTCTTGAAATTTCAAAATCAATATATTCAACAGTTATACCCTTACTAATTAATTGTTTTCCTATATATTCAAACTCCGGGTCTAAAATATATACTGAATCATTAACCGGTAATCCATTTACAGCTAATCTTGATACATCACTGTAAGGTACTAATATTTTCTCCCAACTCTTTAGCTCATCTGGAATGCCATTTATTAAAGCTTCCTCACATACAATCATTAGTCCATCTCTTACTAAACTTAATGCACAATCTAAATGTAATACATTACTTTTTAATTGTACTTGCACTACATTATATCCAAAATGCCCTAAAAAAGATTTTAACCATTTATATCCATTGTCATTTGATGCTTGTCCTGAATTTCCTACAAAAACTGTTTTATCAAGAACTAAAACATCTCCACCTTCTAAATACGGTCCTAATTCTGAATCTAACCCTTCTGAAGTATCTACCATAGGTACTGATACATACATGGCATTACTAGAATATGCAATAGTTTCTAAAATACTACGTATAGGTAAAATTTCTTTTCTTCTATGATGATATCGTAGTGATCCTTCTATTATATTATTTCCTATTGTAAAAAATGGGTCTCTAACAAAAAAGTTGCTACATCCATATTCCTTGCCAGTTTCTTTTTCATAGTCTGTTAATAAACGAGGTCTGACAACTTCGACCCCATACTTCTCTAGTACTTGTTTTAAATTTTCTCTTTCTTGTTCCCATTTAATTTGTCTTTCTGGAAATGCCTCTTCATAACTTTTTCCATCTACATCTTTATACATTTCTAAAATTTCTTCATCTAATACTTCTGCTGGATCTTTACCGATAGTATTCATAGGAAATATAAATTCAGATTGCGTTAAAACAACTTTCTTTAAAGGTGCAAACTCACTTTTTACCATAACTGTTTCTTTTTTCATATAAATCTCCTTTAATTTCTATATATTTTGTAGCTAGATTACTATTTACTTTATCTATTTGAATAAAATTTTTTCACCCTGATATTTCATTCTTAAGTCCCTTGCTTACAAAATAATAAACCTTCCAGTTAGGTTAGGGTCAATACCATTTATTTACTTTTTTAATATATCTAATTTTATTAAACTTTTTTCTTCCAAGTTTTCATCCATTTTTCCAATAATCCATGTCTCATTAAAGTCTCCAACTACCTCAATATTATTTTCATTTATGTAATCTAACAACTTTCTATAATATATAATTGAATCTCTTGGTCCACCCTCATATATTATGGTTACATACTCACCTTCTTCTAAATATCTTGTATCTTTGTCTTCATTGACAAAAACTTTAAATCCTTTATATATAATATTATCTTCTTCTTTTAATTCTTTGTATGATACTGTTGCCCCTAATGTCCCAGTAAATTCCTTTATATTTTTATCTAAATCCAACATTACATCTCTTAAATTTAAATCTAGTTCTTGTGGGCTATGCGATATAACATCATAATTTAGATATCTCCGCTTTTCATTATGTTTTATAAATACTTTATTAAGTCCATATTCAATATTTTGAGATATTTCTCTATCTAAATAATCTAGGTATTCTTTTATAGCTGATAATTCTTTCATTTTTTCTTCAACTACTTTTGATTGATTCCTTATGTTCTCTACCATAAACTCTAAATTAGTCTGTGAGCTTAAAATTTGCTTTATTAATTCTAGTGACATACCTGTAGATTTAAATAATTGGCTATGTTAGCCCTCTTCGTGATAAATATTGCATAAAAAGAACCACACCTTAGACTTTTCAATACATTGAATTCTAAGATGTGGTTGCTTCTATAACTTACTATAAATTATTCGTAATAGATTAAAATTGTAAATTATCCTTTAAACATAAACTCATACTGGTTATTATTTTTATTCATTAAAACATTTAAAGTTCCTTCTATTTTGTCATGAAAATCATTTATTGAAGTAATACTTTCTATATATATGTATTCATTAGCACTAGAGTTTGAATTTATATTGCATGAAAGGTGTGCATCTCTTTCTTTATCGCTAAAAAATAGTTTATCTAAATTTACAGAAATCAATTCATCAGATTTATTTTCTATGATTAGTTCAATCATACCAGCATTGTCCTTATAATGAAGATTTACAGCACTTATTTTTAAATCTTCATTATCAACTAAAACTGGATTTTCATAAAAATCAATTACATTCTCATTCTGTGCTTCTACTTTGGTTGATTCATCTACATCTGATTTATTAGAATCAATATTTTCCAAACCTACTATTAATGATAATATACACGCACAAATACATGATATTAAAATATACTTTCTCATAAAATATCTCCTATTTTTATTTTCTAATTCACACTTTATAACAATTGCGAACTTGATTATATTATACAAAATATTCAATTATTTTCCAATTACAAAATGGTTTCATTAATTTGAAGTAAAGTTCCTTATTTTAGGTTAACTCAATGAATCTATTTCTAATAGTTTCTCTAGTTACATATGTATCCTTAGTAGCTACATTCACTAGCATATCTTTAATTCGGTCACCCTTTTTATTCTTCTTACTTAGTTGGAGAAATTTAAACCAAGCCAAATAATTGTTGATATATTTTGTGGATACACCATTAAAAGGCATTAACCATCTCTTAAAACTACTGTGAAGAGCATTTATATGCTGTAAATGATAAACACTATCTATCATTGATTTTCCTCTAGGAACTTGCTTTAATTCTATGTTCAACTTGTCCTTTATTCCTATATATGATTTATGTGAATCTACGCAAAAAGTAGTCTCTTCACATATTTTATTGTCAAAGAAGTTAACTATTTGATTTGTTGTAATTCTACCGTTACAAACAGCACTCATAAGGATATTTCCTTTTCTATCAATTGCTGTCTCTATACAAATCTGCTCTTTTGATATTCCTCTTTTCTTCTTATCATTTTTACCTTTACCTCTTTTTCTAGGGTTTCTAGGCATTACAAATGTAGTACTTTTAGAATGATTGCCTTTAAAAGACTCTTTAATAAAGCATTCATCTACTTCAACTATACCTTCAACCTTATCATTTTTTAATGATAGATTGATTACATCAAGTATCCTATGACGCATGTAAAAAGACGTTTTAACACCTACTCCGACTTCTTCAGCACATTTTCTTATAGAAAGTCCTAATATCATTAATTCACAGTATTTTAACCATTTATCTAAGCCTAATTTTGTATTAGAGAATGGAGACATAGTAAACTCATCAAAACTTGTGCGACAACGTTTACAAATATATCTTTGTCTTCCGTTAGATTTCCCATTTTTATTTACATCTTTACATTGACATTTTGGACATTCGTATCCCTTGGAAAATCTACTTTCTTTAACATTATCTCTAATTTCAGAAGAATTAAATAAAGTACTTAATACTTCTTGTGCTACTGAAATTAACTCTGTAAGTTCATTCTTTTTTAAATCTTTTATCATAGCTTTTATATCTATTTTTGACATAATATTAGGTATCCTTCCTGTAAATTAGTTGAAATATAGTTTATATCTATATTATAGCCTATGTTATATATAATTAATCACGAAGTTAGCTAACATAGCCAAATAATTTTATTAAATCTATTGTTGTTAATTGCTCTATAGAATAATATCTATATTTATTTTCTTTATTTACATATTTAGGCTTCAATATCCCAATTTCATCGTAGTATCTAAGTGTTTTTAATGAAACATTAGATAGCTTTGATATTTCTCCTATTGTAAAATAATTTGCCATAATAGTCTCCTTTTTTGAACTTTATTTTTACATTTTAATTTGTTATTTATTTTGATAGGGATTTTTAAATAAGCTTTTATAATTATTTTATTATCTATTCTATTAACATGCAAAAAACACATTGATAAAATTATCAATGTGTTCTCACCCAAATACTCTCATTATTTATAGAGCCTTCTCTGCTTTAACAGCAATTCTTGCAGGTAACTTATTTTTTAGTTTCCACACTATAGTTATAGGTTTACTACCTCTATGACTAACAATATCAGCCTGTCCTAAATAAATATATGGACTAGTGATGCCTTCCTCTTTACTGTTTTCTCTAACAAATAAAAGTATTTTATTATTGGTATTTCTATGGTTAATATATCTAACTCCAGTCGGAGACTCATCACTAGTTCTACTTTGACTTTGCCAATTAAATAGTTCATCATTGATTGCATAATCTTCATACATAGTTGATGGTGAAAAATGTTTTTCTACCTTATTAAGGGTAATTAAAAACACATCTGTCTTTAATTCATCTATATACAATACTCCTTCTCTTAAAGGATATTGCTTTTCTATAGTATTTTTTCCTAAAGCACAAAGTATTTGCTCTTTAGTATAAGTACAATGGGCCTCCATTAGACTATCATACTCTAGCCTATCTTTTAATGGCTTTATTTTAATATGAGTCAGATTATACTTTATTACATCAAGGATCTCTTCATATATTTCCTTATTTGAATATATTCTTTCTAAAAATTGATGTATACTATTTATACCTAAATCAATAGGTGCTTTAGTGAATAAAGTATAATGCAACATCAATATCATCTTTTCTTCCTCGTTATTAAATTTAGATATAGTATTATGTTCCTTAAAATTCTCTAATGTGTTTTTCCAAAATCTAAGAAGTCTTGGTGAATCTACATTGTTTAATCTTATCATTGCTGTACTTAACATTTTTTCGTCATCACAAACAAAATCTTCTTTTATATTTGCATTCACACAAAGTCTAGCAAATGTATTTTTAGTCTTGTATATATCTTTTAAAGTTATATTGTAAAATTCTATAAAGTTAAGTAAGTTTAACTCTTTATCACTCTCTATACTAAATGACTTTATTTTATTAGTAATAGTATTTTTATTGTATATAAATGAGTTAATATTTTTTAAAATATATTCTTTAGCTTGCTTCTCCATATGTATGTGGCAACCTTTAGGTAAAGTTATAAATCCACTTTTGATCTCACTTTCTAATACTTTACCTTTTGATTTGGAAATAGTACTAAATTTCTCGTAAAAATTATAATTCTTATGAGCTTGTCCAACGTAATCCAATACAGTTAAACATTCTTTATTTTCACTTAATCTAAGTCCTCTACCTAATTGTTGTAAAAATACTGTAATACTATCAGTAGGTCTTAAGAATAATATAGTATTAATTTCTGGAATATCTACTCCTTCATTGTAAAGGTCTACTACAAAAGCAAACTTATATATACCATTAACAAGACCTAATCTAGCACTTTCTCTTTCCTCAACACTACATTTAGAACTTATTGCAACTGATGGTATATTTTTTTCGTTAAAATAATTTGCCATAAACTCTGCATGTTCTATGCTCACACAGAAACCTAATCCGATTACTTCATCTAAATCTGATATATAGTCATGTAAACTTCTAATTACTAAGTCTGCCCTTCTATTTGCATTTACTTTATCTAAAGTAAGTATATTAGTAAGTTCGTTAGTATCATATCCACCCCTTGACCATTTAAGTTTACTTAAATCTAGTTCATCACTTACACAGAAATATTGGAATGGAGTTAATAATTTTCGATCTATTGCCTCTCCTAGCCTCATCTCTGTACTTATTCTACCATCAAAATACTCTAGTACATCTTTCCCATCCATTCTTTCAGGTGTAGCCGTTAGTCCTAATAATATTTTAGGATGATAATGCATTAATAACTTTTGATAAGATTTTGCACTGGCATGGTGAAATTCATCAACGATAATAAAATCATAAAAATCACTAGTTGTTATTTCATCAAACTTCTTAGAATTGAATGTTTGTATAGTCATAAATACATGATCAATATTATCTGGAGTATAATTTCCTGTATAAAGCCCTCCAAAGTTTCTATCTCTAAGAATAGTTCTAAAAGTTTTCATACTTTGCACCAAAATATCTTCTCTGTGAGCGATAAACAAAAGTCTATTTACTTTTCCTTTATTTTCTCTAACAAAGTTTTTATAATCAAATGCTGATATTACAGTTTTACCTACTCCTGTTGCTGCTACTACTAAATTTTTATTATGGTTTAAAATTTCTCTTTCAGCTTGAAGTGTTTCTAATATTTCTTGTTGATAATGATATGGTCTTACATCAAGATTAGCAATATCATCTATATTTACTTTAATGTCTTTCTTTCTTGCTTTTGCTAGCTCTGACTTTAACATATCCTCATCATTCTCTGTGAATAATTTAAATTCATCATCATTAAAATAACTTTCAAAAGTAGCTTTGAATTTATCTATAATATTTTTTGAGTCTTTTTCACTTACCTTCATATTCCATTCAAGTCCTGTTGTCATTGCATCTTTTGATATGTTAGATGAACCTATATATGCAGTAGTGAAACCTGTATCTCTGTAGAACATATAACTTTTAGCATGAAGTCTTGTTCTCTCTGTATCATATGATATTTTTATTTCTGTATTAGGTAATGTTGATAAAAATTTAATTGCTTTAAATTCGCTGGCACCTAAATATGATGTTGTTATAATTCTTAACTTCTTTGTTTTTGTATGTTCTATTAATTCATCTTTTATTAATCTTATACCTGTCCATCTAATGAAAGATACTATGATATCTATTTTATCGCTAGTTAGTATCTCTCTTTTTAACTCACTTACTAGGTCTGGCTCATTATTACTATTTGTAAATAAAAAGCTTTGTGATATTGGTGTTAATGGTCTTACTTTATTTTTTAGGTTAGAGTTATTCTTCTTTTCATCTATTGATAATAGGATTTCACCTTTTTTATGTATGTTATTTATTTTTATATCTTCGTCTCCTACTTCTTTTGATAAGTAACTTATTATGTTATTGCATATATCGATTTGCTTTTCTATATCTAAATTTTTTATAAATTCTAGGCTTTTTTTAGCTACATCACCTAAATGTTTTGATAGTACTTCTTTAGCTTCTTCTCTTTCTATTGCTTCAGTTTTTATATCTATTTCATCTTTTCGTTTTTCTAGTTCTTCATTTACTTTATCTGAAATAATTTGCTCATATATACCTTTTTTAAGATTCATTTCTCCTCCTATTTTTGTTATTCTTAATAATATTATATCACTTCATAATTTAGCTCTGAATGTGTTATTTTGAACTTACTATTTTCTAGATTATATTTGTATATGTTTTAATCATTTTTATAAATATATACACAAAAACATATTGAACTAGTTAATCAATATCTTTTCATGAATTTTAATGGTAAATATGAACATATCATATCCACTATTTTTTATTTCACTTTTCCCTATAATTTAAATATATTTTACATATAAAATAAACTTGACTTTTGTCTTTTAATGATATAATAGTAAGTAACATTCAACGAAAGTATATAGAAAGGCAAAATGTATCATGAAAAATGTAGACTTAAACTTATACATTAAAGATAATAACACTTACATAAATATACCTAATGAAATATTAGCCAAAGGTAGCGATATTGTCTCAGATTATATAAAAATATACACAGAAATAGAAGTTTTAAAAGAAAATATAAATAAATATTTATTCTATAAAAATAGCACTATAAATCCTTTAGATATCATAAATAAAATAGTGCAAATAAAAAAAATAGAATCTATAAATGAGATATTACCTTTTTTAGAAATTGATTTATCTAATATAGAAGATAGATTGATAAATGTATGCTCTGCTTTAGGAGTAGATACAGAACATGTAATTGCTACGAGAGATGAATTAGTTCAAAACTTTATACGAACAGAGCATTCTATTGAAGATATAATTGATGAAAATTATGCAAATGAAATAATAAATTATATAAAAAGTGAGGACATGTATTCACTAAATACAAAATCCAAATACGGTACTATGTCTACCGATTATAACTTAAAAAATATGGATGATATAGTTGACTTCAATGAGGAAGAGATTAACGGAAGATATGCTCCTATTCTTGTGATTCATAGACCTGCTAAATATCATAGGGTATCATATATACTAGATGATAATGCTTATGTATATATAAAAAGACAACCTCTAAATGCTCTTATACATCAAGAAAGATTAAGAGAAAAAGGAATTGATTCTATGGGAGCTATATTATATAAAAAGCTTAATTATGAACTTTCAAATGAAAATCTACAAGAATTATTAGCAGAAATTTATGTTTACTCTCAGAAGAATAATGTTAAATTTGAAAACATTAAACTTTCCGATATAGGTGCTAACAAAGTATGGATGACTGCTGAAAAGTTAAAAAAAGAATTTAAAGAACTTAGATATTATAACAAGAACTTAAGCCAAAAATTAAGAGAGATATATGATACTACAGGTTCATACTATACTCAAATAGGTGGAAAATATATATTTAATACTAGAACTTTTCTAACTAACTACAAGGCTTATAAGGATAGAGATATAAACGTATAAATACAACTTTATAGTTATAAAAGTCCCTTGCTATGTTGCGATTTATTTGAACTTACACATTAAGGGACTTTTTTATAATACAAACTCATCATTTTATAATAAATTGTAATGCAATAATTAACATATCAATTCTACTTTTTCATGTATAATCATTTATTATTTAAAATATCCGTTTTTTCACAAAATTCCATAAAGCATTCTATAGGTTTAGAAATATACTTATCTTTGTGTATAGCACTATATAAAGATCTATTAATATTATGATCTTTCAACCTATATACATTTATTGATTTTGAATTTTCTTCAGATAAAACAGACATATAAGGTAAACAACTTACTCCTATATTTAATTTAACATAATTTAAAATAGCCTCTAAATTACTTAATTCTATATATGAATCAAATTTAATATCTTTATTTTCTAAAAAATCTTCAAATCGTTCTCTTGTTCCGCTACCATCTTCTCTTATAATAAATTTATTATTTTTTAAATCCTCTATATCTAAGTATTTTTTTCCATTCCATTCATGGTCTACTGAGCTTATAAATACAAGCTCATCCATCCATATATCTTTTAATATTATCTCTTTTGAATTTACCGTACCTTCTATAAATCCAATGTCTACTTTATTATTCAGTATAAGTTCTTCTATATTCTGCTTGTTATCTATAATCATAGATATTTCAATATCTTTTTCTTTTTGATTAAATTTATGTATTATATAAGGCATTATATATGTACCTATAGTTGTACTTGCACCAATAACTAATTTTCCTTTATTAGACTTAGATGAACGTACTACATTTATTCCTTCTTCATAAATATTTAATATTCTTCTTGTATATTCATAAAAAATTTGACCTTCATGTGTCAAATACAGCTTCTTACCTATTCTATCAAACAATTTTGTATCAATTTCTGACTCAATTTCAGATATACATTGACTTATTGATGGTTGGCTAATATACATATCCTTTGCTACTTGACTCATATTTAAACACTTAGCTGTTCTATAAAAAATCTCTAATTTTCTAATATTCATAAGTATATCACTCCTCATATATATATATATTACTATATTCAACAAAAAGAGGTGAAATAAAACCTCACCTCTTTCTTAATATCAATATTTTTATATATTATATTACCTTCTTTTATTGTTTCAATACTTTTATTTCTTAAAGTAATATATATTTTATGCTAATTTTTCATTTTGATCTTTGACTTTTTTTATTGATGTAAGTAATAAAGCATATCCTAAAAGTACACATACTAACATTACTATCCATCCTGCATTAAATCCAAAATTATCTACTATCATACCAAATAATGTTGAACCGAATGCAAATCCTAATGCAAATAGAAGACTTATAATACCTAATATTACACTAGATTCTTTTTTACCAAATACATCTGTAGCCATAAATGCTGGTGCTGACATATATGAGTAAACATTTAAACCATATGCTACAGAGAATAAAAATGCTAAACTATGAAATTTACTTGACATCATTAATCCTATTATAGCTATAATTGAAAGTACTAATGATATAGACATTGTTTTTAACGTACCTATTTTATCAAATAAAGCTCCTCCAGTTACATTTCCTATTAGGCAGAATAGTGCAAATACTGAACCTAATGTCCCAACTAGTGTTGCACTCATTCCAAGCTCTCCTGTAAAATATGTTGCATATTGAGTACTTAATGCTGATATAGCAATTGCTATTATTGCATATCCTATTGAAAATATCCAAAAATATTTATTCTTAGTTGTTGCTTTTGCTCCTAAACCTTCAAATCCTTTATCCACTTCATTTAATTCATTTATATTTTCTTCAGCTACTTCTACTTCATTATCTTTAGGCATTCTTATGAATAATAAAATTGCTGGTAAACTACATAATAATGATATTAATCCAAATACTATGTAACTATAACTAGCACCATTTGATGCTAACATTTGTGATGTAATTTGTTGTAAAAATACATTTCCTATAGAACCACCAGAGAATGCTATACCTAAAGCTTTACCTCTACCTTTTTTAGGGAACCAGTTGTTTATCACATATGGAACTCCTAGTCCAGAGAATAAAACACATCCTACTTGAGATACTGCTGATAATATATAGAATTGAGGTAAAGTCTTAGCAAAACCAAATCCTAAAAATCCTAATGATGATAATACTGTACCTATTATAAATAATATTTTTATATTTATCTTACCAAATAATTTCCCTAAAAATGGAGAAAATGCTGCAGAGGCCATAGCCCCAAATGTAAAAATTAAAGAGAAAGCTGCTAGTGAAAATCCAAAATCATTAATTACATATGGTATGAATAATGGTTGAATATTTTGTGCAACTCCAAATGGTATGGCTTGCATGAACATACATATAAATACTATTAAATATTTTTTCTTATTATTGCTATTACTTTGTAATGCTTCATCTTTCATAATACTCTCACGTTCCTTTTCTAAAATAAATTTTGCAATTTTATTATAAATATTTTTATTCATTTTGTTAAATACGTAAATTTTATATCACATATAATTAAATACTTATAAGCGATATATAGGTAAATGGTTATATATATTATAAAAAAAACATATTTAACAAATTGTAAATATGAATTTAAAATAAAATATATATCACATTAAAGGAGCGTCATAATGAAAAGAAACAATAATAATTTTCTAAAAAATATAAAAGATATATTACCTGGACTTATAGTTTCTGTATTAGTAGCATATTTAAGTATGCTTATTGCAAAATTTGTTCCAAAACTTGGAGCTGCATCTATAGCTATATTCTTAGGTATGTTTGTAGGTAATGTATTTTTAAATCACGATATATTCCAAAAGGGATATAAATTTTCAGAAACTGACTTGCTGTCGTACTCAATAGTATTATTAGGTGCAACATTAAGTATATCTACTATATCTGAAATTGGATTTTCTGGAGTAATATTTATAGTATTACAAATGACAATTACAATAATAGGAGCTTTATATATCGGAAAAAAATTAGGTTTTTCAGATAACTTCAGATATATGATGGCAAGTGGTAATGCAGTATGTGGATCTTCTGCAATAGCAGCAACATCACCTGTAATCGGAGCTGATGATAAGGAAAAAGGAATATCAATAACTATTGTCAATGTAACTGGTATAGTCCTTATGTTCTTATTACCTATGATATCTCAATTCTTATATAATAATGAGATTACTCAAACATCTGCCATGATTGGAGGTATATTACAATCTGTAGGACAAGTTGTCGCTAGTGGTGCGATGGTAAATGAACATGTAAAAGATTTATCTACAATATTTAAAATTGTACGTATTATATTTTTAGTTGTTGTTGTATTTGTATTAGGTCATCTAAAACATAAATCAAATAAAGAAATTATAAAAGAAGAAGTACAAGATATAGAAAAAGGAAAAATAAAAGTTCCATGGTATGTAATAGGATTCTTTATAACTTGTGCCTTATTCTCTCTAAATATAATAAGCAATGATGTTTCAATTCTTTGCAAAGAAATAAGCAATAAATTTGAAATAATCGCTTTAGCCGCTATCGGATTAAGAGTTAATGTAAAAGATTTAATTAAACAAGGAAAATCAGTATCTCTATATGGATTATTTATAGGGCTATTACAAATAGTTTCTGCAATAACTTTAATCGGAATATTATTATAAGTAAAATTTAGCTTGTTGTGCTAGTTAAAAATAACTGGTACAACAGATTAACTAAAGAGTTTTATAAGATCATTAAATTTTTCTAAATATAAAAGTAAAGAAGGTATTCATTATGGAAAACACAAAACAAAAAAGTACATTTTTTTATGGTTGGTTAATAGTTATAGGTTGTATGCTTATTCAAGCTGTACCATATTCATTAGCAGCTAATATCCAACCTGCATTTACAAATTATGTAACTTCAGGAGAAGGCTTTACTTATACTCAATTTTCACTAATATTCACAATTGGTACTATAGTATCTGCTATATGTTCTCCTTTTATAGGAAAGTTATATTCTCATCCTAAAGCAAATATAAAATTACTATATGTATTAGGTGTAGTTTTAGTAGGAGTTGGATTTGCAGCTATGTCTTTAGCTGGAGGAAATATATTCGCTTATTATGCACTATCTATATTAGTTCAAATAGGATCTGCTATAATATCAGCTATAGGTGTTCCTACACTTATAAATAGTTGGTTTACAGAAAATAAAGGTATTGCAATGGGACTTGCTTTTTCTGGTGGAGGACTTGGTAATATGATTCTTCAACAATTTGCAGGTAAATGGCTATCTAATCCAGCAATTGGATATAAAGGTGCTTATTTAAGATTCGGATTATTAGCTATAATAGTATCATTACCAATAGCACTATTTATAATGAGATTGCCAAAATCAAAATCTGAATTAGAAATGAATAAATCAAAGAAATCTAAAAAGACTTCATCACAAAGTTCTGATTGGGGATATACTTTTGCAGAAGTTAGTAAAATTAAATACTTCTGGATTTTCTCAATATCATTTGTATTTGTGGGATTATATGTTGGTGGAATGGCATTACAATTTATACCATACTTACAAACATTAGAACAAAATCAGGTATTCACTCTAGGATCAGCTTTAGTTGCTTCTCTATTCGGGTTAGCTTCAATATTCGGAAACCTTTGCGGTGGTGTTCTATTTGATAAACTTGGTATAATAAAATCTCTTTTACTAGCAGGTCTTTTAGTTATAACTTGTGGTTTATCTTTAATTTTTGTAGGTCAAATAAATGCACTTGGATTTGTATTTGCAATTTGTTTAGGTATATCTATGTTCTCATATATAATAGGTCCTTCTTATATGACGGGTGCTTTATTTGGTAACAAAGAATTTGGTACTATATTAGGTATTGTACAAATATTCTTTGCTGTTGGATTTGGTTCAGGTTCTACAATATTTGGATTAATAGTTGATAAGTCTGGATTTACAAATGCATGGATATCTACAATAATTTATGCTGTAATAGCTTATGCAGGATTATTATACTCTACTAGTTCAATTATAAAAATGAATAAAGATAATAATGTAATTGAAACTAAGAAAATAGCATAAATCTTTAAAACTAAATTTATAAAACGGCTTGAGCTTAAAGTTTAAGCCGTTTTTATTTATTAAAAATCTTATTTATTTGACATATGGTTCATGTATATTTAGGATATACTGTTAATTTTCTAAATACTTTGCATAACAAATTATTATATATAAAAAACTACTAAGCTATAAACTTAGTAGTCCTTCATACTCTTTTCTAGGATTTAAATGGTTGAGATGATTCACGCAAATCATATCCACGATTGTATCGCTAAAGATAGTTTTTAGTTATTATATTGTCTATCTCTAACTTTTTCTTTAATATATTTTTCTACTTCTTCTCTAGATATTCCTAAAACAATTGAAAATTCATCATTAATCAATCCTTGAGCCAATTTCATGAATTTTTCATCTATTTGACCTAGTTTTTTCCCTTTATTTATTGCATTATATTCCTTCTTATAAATACCTAATATTACAGATAATAAATCTTCACAATCATACGTTTTAATAAAACTTTTATATTTAGATTGTAATATATTTATACTTTTCTCACTACAGTCCATTTCTTCCATGTAAGGAATACGTTCTATCAATTGTTGAGCTTCTTCATACGTAGAAATCGCTCGCATAAATACATCTGTATCTATTGGTGTGAATATTTTTCCATCTTCATATACTGGTTTTAACGTGTAATAATCCTTTTCATTGTTAATACCTGAAATATCAATTGGACCTATATCCTCTACTTTACATAGTCCACAATTACCATAAATAATAAATTCTCCAATTTTGTACATGCTCTTATCACTCCTATTTTATTTTATATATGAAAATAAAACTTAGCCTATTTAAATAGATTTATCTTTTTAAAGCTGTACTGTATACTAATATAGTATTTTATCTTAATAGTTTACTAGTAATGTAGATCTTAAGTTTAAATTATTAATCTATTTGACTTAATATATATGAACTTGCTTCATTAGGATAAACATTTAAAATAATTGCAAACTCTTCTGTTAGCAATCTTTCTGCTTCTTTCATAATATCTCTGTCTGTTTTTTCTAATTTTTTACCAATAGACCGTGCATATTTTTTACTAAATTTTATACTTTTTATTAATTTAATTAGTTCCTCACATTGACCACTTTTAAGCATTGTTTCAAATTGAGCAATTCTCTTTTTTTCATCATCTATCCATAATATTTCCATATTTGGTATATCATTTATTAATGCAGTCATATCACCTTTAGAAATTACCTTTCTCATTGGAACTTTGTCATTGTCTAAAGGGATTTTTATTACTGTGTCATTATTATAAATAGGACTTAATATATAATATTTTCTTTTCTCTCCATTTATAAATTTCTCGTTAGTTATATCTACAACTTTACATACTCCTGTCTTACCATACATTATATAATCGTCAACATTAAACATCATATAAATACCTCTTTAAAATTATATTCTACAAATTTGTTCTATAGTAAAAGGTGTAGCTAAGTTTTTTGCTACACCTTTTACTATTAAAAAATAAGCATTCTTACAAATAATAAAAAATACTCGTGGCTAATGAACCAAAAACTTTACCCGTTGCTTGAGCCATATGTGGGCTAAATATTTACCCTTCAACGGCTATTGGATTATAATTCTTTTTTTCACTTACACGCAGTACGATACTCTCTGAATCAACATGTAGTTCAATTTTATCGCTCTTTAGTTCAGGAATTTCTCCAACAGTTAAAACAGTACCTGGCTTCATTCCATCAACATCAATAGTTATCGTATCAATCATATCTTCAGGTAAAGAAGTATATGGAATTTCAAGCTGCATTCTCTCTAGTATACCTGCTATTTTCTCATCATTGTCAATAATGATATGAATTACACTGTTGACTTTTTCACCTGCAGTTAATGCTTGAAAACTTATGTGTAAAATTTCATCATTAACTGTATTCAAAGATTTTTCCTTGATTTGTACCGGTAATATTTGCCCATCAATATTCATCACCAATTTACTACCTTCACGGTTGAGGCGAATCAATCTGCGTGCAACGGCTTCTTCCATTTGAATTGATATTGATTCTGGCAAAGATTTACCAAACACATCTCCAGGAACCATCCCGAGTCGTCTCATCTTTTTTGCCTTTACATTAAAATCTCGTTTTTGAACATTAATAGTTTCCATTTTGTTTCCTCCTAATTATTTTATAATATCTGCTCAATTGCAGCTTCGTGCATTTCAAAGAAACAAGCAATATAAATAAGGCTTTTATTTCTTTTATAACAGCTTACCTACCATTTTCTTTATACAATGCACTGTTGTTTTTCGAACCATAATAAAAAAAAGAAGGGCTCTTCATACAACGCAATAAGCGCATACCAAAAGCCCTTCTTTAAAGACGGTTCTTTTTTATTTATAATTTAAGTATAGTATATAGTAGTTTACATTGAAAAGCAAGGGGCCATTTTCCTTTCGTGTACCCTTTCTTGAAAATAAATATAAATTAACAATACTACTGGGTCATTAACTATCTTACTATAGCTACCCTAATCTACTCTAAGTTTAATTTCTTATCTAATATAAACTTAGTTCCAAAGAATAATCCAACTAATAATACTAAATTAACCACTATGCCGAAAATAAATCCACTATTAATTAAAGTAGTTGCATCATTTAATGAATTAATCTCAATATTCGATAACATTTGTTCTCCAGAAACCTTAAAAAACATCGTCATAAGTAAATTTCTTATGGAAGAAAGTAAAACATTTATACCTATAAAACTAATGAAAGATGCTAAATTTCTATGATTATTAAACACTGGTAACTGCCCCATAGAAAGAGCTAAGTATACAGTAAATATAAACATAGAGTAACTAATAAACACAAGTAACATAATGTTTATTACAAAAGTTATATAATCACTTTGAAATACAATTTTTAAGCCTTCCGCAAATATTCCAAAATACTCTGATAAATTAATTGCACCATCCATAACTAAAGGTATAAGCGCTATTAAGAAAAATGCAACTACTGAAACTATACCACTAAGCAATGTCCATAAAATAGCAACTAAGTACTTAGATAAAATTATAGACGAGGATTTTACAGGAAGTGTAAACATTAAGTATCCTTCATCGCCTAATAAATTTTTACTAAATCTTTGAATTAAAACTACTACAGTTATAACAAATAAAGCTATAAGCAAGGCTCCAAATACCATCATTAGTAACCCTTGTACGTTAAATATTTCAGAATTTAAAAAAAATCCATTTATAATCGCAACCACTAATAAAGTTACATAAAGTGGTAAAAATACCTTAGCAGTTGATTTAAACTCATATTTAAATAATTTACCTAACATCTGAACTCCTCCCTAAATAAAGCATCTATAGATTTTCCTTTTTCTTCTCTTATCTCTTCTACATTTCCTTGTAATACAATATTGCCTTTAGATATAAATATTACATCATCACATATATTTTCTATTTCACTTATTAAATGAGTTGCAATAAGCAATGTGCTATCTTCACAGTAATTTGAAAGTATAGTCTTTAATATATAACTTCTAGCTGCAGGGTCAACACCTCCAATAGGCTCATCAAGTATATATAAACTAGCCTTTCTAGACATAACTAATATTAATTGAACCTTTTCTTTAGTTCCTTTTGACATAGTTTTTAATTTTTCATTTACATCTATCTTGAGGCTATCTATCATATTATTAGCTTTATCCATATCAAAGTCATCATAAAAATCTTTAAAGAAATTTAATAAGTCAGATACCTTCATCCAATCGTTTAAGTAAGTTCTTTCAGGCAAGTAAGAAACTATTTTTTTAGTTCCTATTGATGGATTAATACCATTTATTAATATCTCCCCACTATTTGCATGCAATAATCCATTTATTAATTTTATTAGTGTACTTTTCCCACTTCCATTAGGCCCAAGCAAACCTACTATTTTTCCTTTTGGAATATTTAAATTCATATTTTTTATAACTTCTTTTTTTCCGTAGCTTTTATTTAAGTCTTTTATTTCTACGATATTTTCCATTACTCCATCTCCTTTAAATTTCTTAATATAATTTCTGTTAATTCTTCTTTTTTATATCCTAATCGAATAAGGATACTATATAACTCAGCTATTTCTATTCTTGCTATTTCTTCTCTAAGATGTGCTATTGTATCTATATCATCTGTTACAAATCTGCCGCTAGTTCTTCGACTATATACTAAGTTTTCTCTTTCTAGCTCAGTTAAAGCTCTTTGCATTGTATTTGGATTTACCTCAAAATCTAAAGCTAAATCTCTTACAGATTTTAACTTAGATCCTACTTCTAATTCTCCTGAGATGATTTTTAGTTTTAGAACATCTACTATTTGGAGATATATAGGCTTATTATTATTAAACTCAAATGTCATTTTGACACCTCCGTATTATTGTACTAATCACTTAATACAATAGTACTCTTGTATGATTTTTTTGTCAACTATAAAGTTTTTTATTTTATTTATAAAAAAATAGGAGCCTGTGCTCCTATACCTTTGCTTCATAATATGTTAAATAAAAGTAATTATTGATGGGGACAAATCACAGCAATAATACCCACGATTGTCAAATTAAAATATCTATAAATCTAAACTTTTTATCTATAATAAATTTCATTTAGTTCTTTTATTTCTGTATTTGTTTTCATAACTATATAAAACCCAGTTTCATTATTAGAATTAATATTACATCCGACGATATCTATCAAAAAAATAAGAAGGATAACATATGTTATCCTTCCATTAACTCATCAATAGAATTTCTCCCTAAAATTTTATTGTAAATAACTTCAAAGTATTTGTCATATAATTTACTATAAATAGCTCCAAAAGCATTATTTAAAATTCTAAGTATTATTGCACCACCTAATCCAAACACTGGCACTGCAGTAGTTAATGCACCAAAGCAATTAAATACAGTTTGCCACTGATAAGTAGCTGATAGTCCAACCATTAAACCTCCAATAATACCTATATATCCATAATAACTTTCTGGTAAAATTATATAAATAGCTCCAAATAATAAACATCCTATTATTACAAATAGAACTCTTTTCTCATATCTAAACTCTAGTTTATCTTTATATGGTTGAAGTATTGATAAACAAGAAAAACCAATCCACATTGTACGAGGTAAATTTAGATATTGTCCTATTAACATCGCACTACATACTCCTAATGTAAGTTTTAATTGCCACTTAGTATGTTCATTTTCTAAATTTACATCTTTTACTATATCTAAAATAGTATTCTCTAACTTTAATTTTCTTTGTTTAAAGTAAAATACTAAACATACTATTGTACCTCCAATAGCTAATCCAATTATACGACTTAAATATCCTTCTATACTACTAACTTCATATCCATATAATAGTAAATATGATAAAACAAATGTCGATTGATTTGATAATATCATATTGTGACAAGATAAGATAACAATCACAAATATACATATAAAGTTTATAATAAAACATACAATCGTGCTTGATAATGATGCAAAGAATGGCCCTACCATACATATACCAAATATACTAAATATCGTAAGTGCCGACTGACCAATATTAAAATCTAAATTTGAAAACCTAAAAGTAAGCAATGCTAAAACAGTAACCACACCTACAATACTGTTTTCTTCACCAAATACAATACTAAATGATGTAACAATTATCATACAAAGTAAAAGACATAAAATATCCTTAACTATAAGTGCTGTTATATACTTTCTTTTTAAAGTTTTGTCACTGCATTCCTTGATCATAGGTTTTAAACTAACAGCTCCTAATTGCATAGCTTGATAAAAACTCACTACTTCATCCCCTTTCCTTTATCCAACATTTCTATATTCGATTTTTCTATGTATGACATCATTTTAATAAACTCTTCTTCTCCTAACTTTCTCCTAAGTTCATAAATTGGACCTAAATAATGTGCATACGTACTATCCAATTTTTCCCTACCTTCTTTTGTTATAGATATAAAGTAACTCCTTTTGTCATTTTCATCTTTTGTTTTTGTTAAGTATCCACTTTTGCTTAGTGTATCTATTATTCTACTTATGACTGTCTTGTCTAATCCCATGACTTTACTTAATTTCATGGATGTCATTTTTTCATCTCTAATTGCAAGGCATGATAATAATTCTAAATGTTGAGAAGGTATTTCATTTTCCTTTATTGATCTACTTATCAATAATCTAGAAAATAGCTTTATATCATGCATCTTTTCCATCATATAAATCCAATCAGATACTCCCAATATTCTAATCCTTTCTAATATTTATTTAAATTATATTTTTATAATAAAATTTGCTTTGCTCATGTCGCCAACGACTTCGTCCGTTACTCAAAATTATTTTTTACGCTCAAAATCAGTGCCTTGATGTAACTACATCTTGTGTTTTATTCCCAGTCATTTAGATAATATAATTTCCTGAAGCGTAAAAAATAAAATAAGTTTACTTTGTCAACTAAATTTTAATATATTTTACTTCAATTTGTCAAATTATTTTCTTAAGTCTTAATCTAAAAGTATAAAGCATGATAAAATTAAATAAATAGTAATATCATGCTTTATATTATAAATTCAACTGATGTAATAGCTCCTGTAGCAACTCTTACTATCATTGTCATTGGAGATGCAAATGTTATATATGAACAAACTTTTATAATGGTACTATCTGCATTAATTAATCCAACTATACTAAAAAAAATCCCCTAAAGGGGACCTTGAGTGGCTAACGCCACTCTTATTTCTTATCATCATCTTTGTAGTAAAAATCTGAATCACAATTAGGGCATATAAAAATTTATCCACAAGCTCATTTTCTATAATACCTTAACATATAAAAAAGTATTGGCTAAATAGTCAATACTTTTTTCGTGGATTTCAATGGTGGAGACTAATCACAATAATCATAGCCACGATTAAATTTTATACATTTTTCCCCATCTAACTTATTATTTTTTTAATCTTTTATTTTGTTCAAATATCTCTATAATATAATCACTTATTAAATTACCCATTTCATCTGTTTTAATTATTGTATTTCCTTCTGTATATATATCCTCTGTTCTATACCCCTTTTCAATCACTTTATCTATTGCCTTTTCTATTAATTGAGATTCTTCTTCTAGATCAAATGAATACTTTAGCATTAATGCAGCAGAAGAGATCAATCCTATTGGATTAGCTTTGTTTTTTCCTATTATAGTTTCATCTGGATTATGTAGTTGATTTGGTGTGAATATACCTTTTCCATCTTCATTTATTTCTGCTGAAGGAAGCATACACGCCGTTCCTGTTATTTGGCTAAGTTCATCTGCTAATATATCTCCAAACATATTAGAAGTTACTATAACATCAAATAAATAAGGAGCTGATATAACTTCCATTGCTGCTGCATCTACTAAATGGTTAGTTAATATAACTTTAGGATAATTTATACTTTCTTCCTTTATTATTTCTTTCCAAAGTCTTGAACTAGATAACACATTTGATTTATCTATACATGCAACTTTACTTCTTCTTTTTAGTGCTAATTCAAATGCAATCTTTCCTGATTTCTTTATAATTTCTTCATTATAATATTCTAAATCACTAGCTTCTCTTCCATATAAACCTAACTCATATTTCTTTTCTCCACAAATAACACTTCCTAGTAAATCTCTAACTACAAGTATATCTATACCTTCTGAAATTATATTTTCCTTTAAAGGTGATAACTCCATTAAATTTTTATTTACTGTTATTGGTCTTAAATTTGTGGAAAGGTTAAGCGCTTTCCTTAAATCCAAAAGAGATTTTACTGGATTTTTATCTATAGATACACTAGCCCATTTTTTTCCTCCTATATTCCCGATTATTATTGCATCGCTTTCTAAACATGTTTTTAAACTATTTTCCGGTAAAGGCTCTCCATATTTATCTACTGCTTCTCCTGCACCTATTACTTCTTTTATATTAAATCTATGATTATATAGTTTTCCTATAGTTTTTAATATTTTTACAGTTTCATCGCTTATTTCTGGTCCTATTCCATCACCTTTTATTAAGGCTATATTATATTCCATCTCTTCCTCCTATGACATTTATGATGTTTCATAAACCATTTATAAATGATATTATATATTATATGATACTCTTATATGGTTATAGTGTAAAATATATAATTTATTATAATAGTTATATATTTTACACTATAAGTATAGTTAATTATTTTTCAATTTTAAGGAGGATTTATGAACTCAAAAAAATTAAAATATATCTTAGCTATAGCTGAATTTAAAAGTATATCAAAAGCATCCAATCATCTTTTTATATCTCAACCATCTTTAAGTAATATACTATCTAACATTGAAAAAGATTTAGGTATTCAATTATTTGATAGAACTACTAATCCTTTATCTCTTACATATGCTGGTGAAATATATATAGAAACAGCAAAAAAAATACTTAGTTTAGAAAATAATCTAAAAAAAGAATTTAGTGATATAAATAATATGAAAAAAGGAAAAATTATACTTGGCATACCTTCTGTAAGAGGTACCCATATATTACCTCTTATTTTGCCTAAATTTAAGGATAAGTATCCTGGAATTGAGGTAGATGTTATTGAAGGTAACTCCAATCTTTTAGAGGATTATCTTTTATCTGGAAAAATAGACTTAGTTGTGACTTCTTTGCCTAGTGATAATAAAAAAATAATTTGTGAAATATTATATGAAGAAAAGATACGTTTAGCTTGTAAATCTGGTTACTTACAATCTATGGGTATAACTCCTAATAATCCTAATATTATTTCTCTTAATCAATTATCTAACATCGATTTTATACTTACTCAAAAAAGTCATAGGATTAGAGATTTATCTGAAATGTTATTTGACGCACATGATTTTAAGCCCAAAGTAGTATTTCAGACTTCTAATACTGCTACTGCTTTTAGACTTGCTACATCGGGGCTTGGTGTATGCTTTGTCTCAGAAATGATATTAAGTACAACTAAACCTATTAATGATTTTGATTTGTTTGATATTGAAAATTCACCTATAAAGTGGGATATTGCTATATTGTATTTAAAAAACACTTATTTAAGTACTGTTGAAAGAGATTTTATAAATTTATTAAAAGATACCCTTACTTCATGTCCTCGTATATTATTTAATAGATAAGTATTAATGTAAACATAAAAAATAAAGCCTTATTTGGGTAAGACTTTATTTTTTATTATATTTTACACTATTTTATGATTTAGTGCTATTTTTATGCAAAGAACTTTAATAGTATACCTGCAACTACTGCTGAACCTATAACTCCTGATACGTTTGGTCCCATTGCATGCATCAATAAGAAATTGGAAGGATTTTCTGCTTGTCCAATTTTTTGAACAACTCTTGCTGCCATAGGTACTGCTGATACTCCTGCAGCCCCTATCATTGGATTTATCTTTCCTCCACTTAACTTACACATTAATTTACCAAATAGCACTCCTGATGCTGTACCTACAGAAAATGCTGCAAGTCCCATAGCCATTATTCCTAAGGTTTGTCCTGAAAGTAGTGTTTCTGCATTTGCAGTTGCTCCAACTGTTAATCCTAATAATATAGTTACTATATACATTAAAGAATTTTGAGCTGTTTCTACTAATTTAGGAACAATTCCTGATTCCTTTAATATATTACCAAACATAAGCATTCCTATAAGTCCTGCTGTTGTTGGAAGTAATCCTATAACTACTATCATAACTACCACTGGGAATATTATTTTCTCTTTTTTAGATACTACTCTCAACTGCTCCATCTTTACGTTACGTTCTTTTTCAGTTGTTAACGCTCTTATTATTGGTGGCTGTATAACTGGAATTAATGCCATATATGAGTATGCTGCAAGAGCTATTGTACCTAATAATTCAGGTGCTAATTGACCTGTTAATTGTATTGCTGTTGGTCCATCTGCTCCACCTATTATACCTATAGATGCTGCTTGTAGTCCTGTAAATCCTAAGAGTATTGCTCCTATGAATGCAAAGAATATGCCAAATTGTGCTGCAGCTCCTAATAACATCGTTTTAGGATTAGCTATCATAGGTCCGAAATCTGTACTTGCCCCTATACACAAGAATATTAATGGTGGGAATATACCTAACTTAACCCCTTGATATAAGTAGTAGAATAATCCACCTATTTTACCTTCTGACGGTGGATTCATTAAATCAACACCTGGCATATTAGCAAGTAACATACCTACTGATATTGGTATTAATAAATATGGCTCGTACCCTTTTCCTATTGCTAAGTATAAGAATATACAAGATATCATTATTACTATAAGATTTTTTGGCGTCATCATCGCAAATCCTGAATCAGCAAAAAATTGAATCATTGTTTCTAACATTTAAACTTCCTCCTTAAATTTAGCTTATTAAGCTATTTGTAATAAGCTGTCTCCAAGGTTTACGTTTTGTCCTTTTTCGACACTTACTGATACTATCTGACCATCTACAGGCGCTACTATTTCATTTTCCATCTTCATCGCTTCAAGAATTACTAATACTTGTCCCTTTTTAACTGTTTCTCCTTCTTTAACTAGTACATTAAGTATAGTTCCTGGCATTGGTGCACTTACTTTTTCTCCAGTTCCTGATGTTTTAGATGTAGCTTTTGGAGCTGCTGTGTTAGTAACTTGTTGCTTTACCACTGTTCCTTGCTTTACTTCTTCTATTTCAACTTCGTATACTTTTCCATTTAACTTTATATGATATGTTTTTGCACTCATTTTCATTTCTCCTTATTTTATATACTATTATATTTTATAAATATTAATTTCTCTGATATCTATATTTTACTTATTTTATTCTTGATATCTTTTTTACATGAAGATTTGGGTTTACTTTTCCTTCTCCTGCCATTATTGATGCAGCTAATGCTACTACAACTTTTTCTTCTTCATCTATTGCGTCAATATCTCTAGTTAATATCATTTCATCATTAGCTTTATTATTGTCTTTTGTACTTGTTTTTTCTTTAAATATTATCTTAAATGATTCAAGTACAAGTGAAATTACTAGTAATGTTAAAAACACTATTGCCATACTTGATACTGCTATTGATAATGCTTCCATTAAATTCATAATTTTATCACCTATTCTCTACATAGTTACAGTTATATATTGTATACTATCTTCATTTTCTTCTATTTTAGCTTTTGGATTATATTTATTGTTTAAGAAATTTGGAGCTACTTGTGGGAATAAAGCATATGCTAAAACATCTTCATCATTCTTAGCAAGTTCACCTATTGCTTTTTTCATAGCTTCAAATTCTGCTTCTATTAAATCTGCTGGTCTTACTGTTATTATCTCTTCATCACCTATTATCTTTTGTTTTATTTTCTTATCTATAGGAGCTGGAGCTGTTCCATATAATCCTTTTACCATAAATATTTTTTTATAGAAAATTTGTTCTGTGGATGCTGGAGCTGTTCCATATAATCCTTTTACGTAATCTTTTATTTCTTTTGGTACTAGCTTATATCTTTCTCCTGTTAATACGTTGAATAATGCCTGTGTTCCAACCATTTGACTAAGCGGAGTAACTAATGGCGGATATCCTAAATCTTTTCTAACTCTAGGAACTTCTTTTAATACATCTTCATATTTACCAGATGCATTTTGTTGTGCTAACTGAGATAATAAGTTAGATAACATTCCTCCTGGAACTTGATATTTTAAAGTTTGAGGATCTGTTAGCAATACTTTAGTATTTAATATTCCTTCTTGCATATACTTATCTCTTATAGGCTTAAAGTACTCTGCAACTTCTAATAAGCTTTCCATGTTAAGTTTTGGATTTCTATCAATTTCACTAAATGTTACCGCAAGCGATTCTGTTGGTGGTTGAGAAGTTCCTCCACTAAATGGTGAAATTGCACAGTCTATTATATCTACACCTGCTTCTACAGCTTTCATATAAGTCATTTCAGCTATTCCACCTGTACAGTGTGTATGTAATTCTATTGGTAATTTAGTTATTTCTTTCATACGCTTTACTAAATCATAAGCGTTGTATGGTGTAAGTACTCCGGCCATATCTTTTATACATATAGAATCCGCACCCATTTTTTCTACAGTTTGTACTAATTCTAAATAGTACTCTGTTGTATGTATTGGACTTGTTGTATAAGATATAGCACATTGACAATGACCATTATACTTCTTTATAGCCTTCATAGAAGCTTCTAAGTTCTTCACATCATTTAATGCATCAAATACTCTTATTATATCTATACCATTTTTTATAGATAACTCTATAAATTTGTCAACAATATCATCTGCATAATGTCTGTATCCTAGCAAATTTTGACCTCTTAAAAGCATTTGTAATTTAGTATTTTTTACATTCTTTCTAATTACTCTTAACCTTTCCCATGGATCTTCATCTAAAAAACGTATACATGCATCAAATGTTGCTCCACCCCATACTTCCATTGCATGATATCCTACTTCATCCATCTTCTTAAGAATAGGTACTATTTCATCTGTTTTTAACCTTGTTGCTATTAAAGATTGATGCCCATCTCTTAACGCAGTTTCAGTTATTTTTAATTCATTCACTTATTATCAATCTCCTTCGTATATCTCATATATTTTCCACTAACTAAATTTATCAAATTTATTAATATTATTAATATTACAATTTGAGATAAATAAATTATTTTATATTCAATTGTAACAATTTATATTATATATTTTTAGTATATATGCCCCAAGTTTTTTTACTGTATTTCATGTTTTTTTGATGTTTTTCAGCTACCAAAATTACTCAATTTCCTATGTAAAATAACTTTTATTTAGTAGAATTTCATCATCTTTTGTTGTAATATATATAATAAATCATTATATGAAAGGGGTATTTTATATGACTAATTGGCTTGACGAATTTGTGAATAATACGGATTTAACTCAAAATAGACCAATCCGTGAAGTTGTCTATGAAAGCTTAAAAAATGTCTTAATAAGTGGAACAATTCCTGTTGGAGAGCGAATTATAGAAAAAGAATATGCTTCTAGATTAAATATAAGTAGAACTCCAGTAAGAGATGCTTTGAAGCAATTAGAAGCTGAAAATTTAGTTGAGTATATACCTAGAGTTGGCGTTGTTACAAAATCCATTACTAAAGACAATGTGTTTGAAATATATAAAATAAGGGAAGCTTTGGAGATATTAATTTTAGAAACAGCAATCACTAATATAACAGATGAGGAAATCGTTTTAATAAATAAAAATATTTTAGAATCACAAAGGATGCATGAAGAGGATAATGTTGATGAAATAGTTAAATTATTTGAAGAATTTAACTGGTTAATTTATAAATCTAGTAAAATGCAAATATTACCTTCTTTAATAGCTAATCTAAATAGCTATCTTCAAAGATTTAGAACAATATCAATTCAGGATAAAACTAGACGCATCGAAGCTATAAATGAACATGCTTTAATTTTAGAATGTATTGTCAATAAAGATAGAGATCTAGGTATTGAAACTATAAAAAAACACCTTAATGTTTCTATCAACGTAGTGTCTAAGAAGATATAAATATCTTTACAATTTATAAAGTGTATGTTACCTAGTGTATATTATTTCAACTAAATAATATACACTTTTCCATTTTAAAAATTTACACGTTTTTATACTTATCTTCACTTATATAGTGTAATATATTTAGCTGTATTTTAATATTAGTAAATATATATTTTAATAAAACAATATGCTCTGTTTATTATTAAGTTAATGCTATTTTCATAAACAGAGCATATCTTTAAAAACAAATAGAAGTCTATCTTATTATTTAAGTTAATCTTATATTTGTATTAAATATTTTTATATAAAGTAATGTTTATTTTTATCTATTATCTCACTTTATTTCTATTGTGATTTATTAAAGAACCTGCACTTACTATTTTCTTTTCATCAAGTGTCATATCTGCTATATATAAATTTATTTCTTCTATTTTATCATTTATTACATATGCTTTTATATCAGACATATCTCCACTGCTTAATATTTCTTTTATACTAGGAACAAATATATAATCTCCAACATTAAACTTAATATCTTCATTAGTTAAAAATGGTATCATTCCCCAATTCATTAAGTTTGAACGATAACGTTTTGTAGCATATTCTTTTGCTATATTAGCTATACCACCTAATACTCTTTGGCAAGATGCTGCTTGTTCTCTCGCAGATCCATCTCCCGGTTTGTTAGCATAAATAACACTTCCAATCCCTGTTTCTAAAGGTTTAACTTGAAAGCCTATAGTTTTTATTTTGTTAAACACTTCTGTTAATTCACTATCTAAAGTTGTTGGATCTATATTTTTCATTCTTGCTTTTTCTAATTTATTAACAGCTTTTGCTCTATTTACATAATCAGGATCTCTTCTAGATAATGTAAATTCAGCAAGTCCTAAAGGATTAGAACGATATGATGATGTCTCTCCTGATGGTATTAATTCATCAGTTGTAGTGATAGGGTCTGTTATTACAGATGCAACTTGCATCAATATATTATTTGTTAAGCTACTCATTTCTGGCCAATCTTTTATATTTGGTCCATACTTTAACTCTGCTTCTTCTTGTGGTGCTACATATCCATTATATATTCTACTATCATATGAACTAGTATCAAAGTTATAATTATCAAAAGATGAATAATCCATTTCAAAATCAGTTGCAGGAGTTAATATTCCACCATTTGATGCAGTTGCTGCTATGCTTCTAGCATCCATTAATGCTACTGAAGATATTTGACCATTGCCTGGCTTTGAACCTTCTCTATTAGGGAAATTTCTAGTTGTATGTCTTATTGATAATGCTCCATTTGCTGGTGTATCACCTGCTCCAAAGCATGGTCCGCAAAATGCAGTTCTTATAGTAGCACCTGCTGCCATACAATCTGATATTGCTCCATTTTTAACTAACTCCATCATAACTGGTTGAGATGATGGATATATTGATAACGAAAACTCATCATTTCCACAACTCTTTCCTTTTAATATTTTAGCTGCTTCCATTATACTACTATAAGTTCCTCCAGCACATCCTGCTATTATACCTTGATCTACTTTTAACTTACCATCAACTATTTTATTTCTTAAATTAAATTCTATATTAGGATTATCTATTATTTTCTTTCCCTCTTCTTCTATCTCTTTTAATACTATTTCTAGGTTATTGTTTAAATATTCTATTTCATACACATTACTTGGATGGAATGGTAAGGCTATCATTGGCTTTACTGTACTTAAATCTATATATACCATCCCATCATAATAAGCTACTTCCCTAGGATTTAATTCTTTATAATCATTTTCTCTACCATGAGCACTTAAGTATGCTTTAGTATCTTCATCAGTTCTCCATATAGATGATAAGCATGTTGTCTCTGTTGTCATAACATCTATTCCATTTCTATAGTCAGTTGTCATATTAGACACACCTGGTCCTATAAATTCCATAACTTTATTTTTAACATATCCATTTTTGAATACTTTTCCTATTATAGCTAATGCTATATCTTGTGGACCTACTGCAGGATGCGGCTTTCCTGTTAGATATACACCTACTACTTCTGGATAATCTATATCATAAGTATCACATAGTAGCTGTTTGACAAGCTCTCCACCACCTTCTCCTATTGCCATAGTTCCAAGTGATCCGTATCTAGTATGGCTATCTGATCCTAATATCATCTTTCCACATCCAGCCATCATTTCTCTCATATATTGATGTATAACTGCCATATGTGGTGGAACATATATACCTCCATATTTTTTAGCTGCAGATAGCCCAAACATATGATCATCTTCGTTTATTGTTCCTCCAACTGCATTTAAACTATTATGACAATTAGTCAATACATAAGGTATCGGAAATTTCTTAAGGCCACTTGCTTTAGCCGTTTGTATTATACCTACAAAAGTTATATCATGAGATGCCATTGCATCAAATTTTATTTTAAGCTTTTGCATATTATTAGATGTATTATGTTTTTCTAATATTGAATATGTGATAGTTCCTTTTTTAGCTTCTTCTTTTGTCAGTATATTACCAACCTTATCTATAAGTAGTTCTTTTTTATTTTCATCAATTATCTCTGTTCCATTTATTACATAAACACCATTATCATATAATGTTACCATAACCATACACTCCTTATTTTATATTCGATTTAAAACATATTAATTATTCTTTTCTATACTTGATAAAACAAGTTTTGACCCAATTATTGAATTAACAGAAAAAATTTTCGAAACAGCTAAAATACTTACTTATCATGGTATTAATTTAACATTTTGTTCGTATATTTAGAAATAATTAGTAGCTATACTCATATAAAAAATATGAGTATAGCTACTAATTATAATATTTATCTTTTATTTCCATTAAAAATATACTTACAGCAAGTAAATCTGCACATCCCCCTGGACTAATATTATTTTTTATATATTCATCCTCTAACTCTTTTATTTTAATTTGCCCTTCAGTAGTATTTACTCCTCCAATTAAAAGCAATTCCTTTGCACTGTTTTGTACCCATCTAAGTGTATCTATATCTTTTCGATATACAATTGTACTATCTTCAACTTCAGACATTAAATGTATTAGTATTTGTGTATAAAAACTATTCCTTTTTACAGTAGTATTTTCATATTCTTTAAGGATTTTGTCAAATACTAATTCTAAACCATTTTTTACTTCACCTCTTATGCCAGTAAATCCATAATTTAAATAAAGTTTTTCTCCATGAGTTAGATTATTTTTCAAATGAATATTTTTAAAGTCGTCCAATATATTTACTACCATTTCTTTTATAGTGTCTTTTATATCATCAAAACTTTTTTCTTCGTATAATACTTTAGCTACTGCACTTGCACAAATTCCCATTAAAAATATCATGCCCTTATGAGTATTTATATTATTTGTAGCTTCAAACATGCCCTTTTCGCATTGTATACCTACTTTTCTTATTGATTCAAATATTAAAATAGGTTTATGATATGTATATCCTATCTTTGCCATTGTTTTGATGAAAGGTGCTATCGCTACAGCACTATCTAAAAAAGTATAATAGTCCATATCTTTATGAGATCCATTGCTTACTGGTGAGACTAGTCCAAAAGATGGATGAGTTGATACTTCACTTATCATAGCTTTAAGAGCTAATTGAGATATTCCATATGATAGTTGCTCTGCTTCATGATCTTTTTTCTTATAAAGCTTATACATCTCTTCAAAATATTTTTTTATCTCTTCTATTGTATGACTTTGAGCTCTTGAGCAGATTTTAGCCTCTAAATCGCATATAAAACATTTTCTAGATTTTTTATATAAATCACTTCTTGAAATTCCTATAACTTCTCCATCTTTATAAGTATATACATCTATATCTACACATCTACCTAGTATATGACTTTCTTCGATTTCTATCATAATTCTTTTTACAGTTATAAAATCTATATTAAATAAAAAGTGTCCAATTATACCTTCTTTATTTTTATATTTTCTATCATACACAATATACTTCCTATAGTATGTGTTTATTTCTTCATAAATTATATTTACAATGTCATCTGTTATATAATTTGATTTTTCTACTCCAGGATAATTTATTCTTACTGTTACCAGTGTTTTGTTTTCATATTGTTTTATCAAATTTTCTTGATATTTAACTCTTAATTCTCTGTCATATAAAAATTCTTCAATTGCTTTGGTATCTATCATTATTAAGCACAAATAAACTGCTATAGCTTACTTATAGCTGTTTCACCATCCTCACTATTTAAAATTTCTATAGTTGTTTTAGGAACTAGTTTCTTTACTTCTTCAATATTACTATCTTTTAATAGTTGTCTTACTCTAGATGCACTGATTGGTTTATAATTTATTTCTTTTCTTTCAACAACATTCACTTTTACATTATATTTAGGTAAAACTTCATTTAGAGTTTCATTGTATATATTTGTAACCTCACAACTCGGCTCACTTCCTATATACCTTTTTATTATATTAAATTTAGGTACAAAATACTTCCCAAATATATTACAATCTAATTTTGTGTATTCTTTTAAAGTATTATCATTTTTCTTAAAAAAATAAGTTGGAAATGTGGCTGATGATATTATATACTCTCCAGCTGGGACAACTATAACATTCTTTAAATCTTCAGTTCCTTTTTTAACCATTTCATATCTAATGTTAAAAGGAAATACAGACTTATCTTCTTCTACCACAAAAATTATTACATTTTCATTTTCTTCACTTGCTCGTTCAATTAAATATCTATGACCTAGAGTAAATGGATTACAATTCATTACTATAGTTGCATATTCTTTATCTGAGCTTATATTATATTCTTGTTTTAACTTCTCTAATGAGTTATTTATGTTTTTATTTCCTGATTCTAATAAACTAACTTTATTAGTTGTAAATATGTTTTTGTAATTTAATCCTTCAAATAAATATTGGTTTTCTGGCTTAGTGAATATAAAACTATGGTACCTTTTCTCTAAAAATAATTTTTCTGTAATTTTAGATATCAATGTGTTAGATAGTCCTAAGCCTTGATAGTTTTCATCTATTGCAAAACATTTTATTACGTTTTCTTTTTTTGAACAAGTCGCAATTATTTCATTATTTTCTCTTATAACAACACTATAGTCTACATCTTCATAATTTAGTTCAAACCTCTTTAGAAATGATTTTACTTCATTTTTGTCATAGCTAGAGTTTAAATTTATACTATCCACATTATAATACATTTTTTCTTCCTTTTATTTTATATTTTTAAAAAGGTATTGTTAAATACAATACCTTTTTAAATACTATTTTTTAGTTTTCTTTATAACATCTATTATACTACCATCTCTGTATTCAACTACAGCTACAACGTCTTCATCAAATTCTATTTCTTTTGGTATTCCAACTAATTTTATAGCTATCTCTCTAGCTTTTTCCATAGTTATCATCTTTATTCCAGCTTGAGTAAATTTCTCTACTAAGTCTTGTCTTCTTGGATTAACTATTACTCCATAATCAGTTACAACAACATCAACTGTACTTCCTGGTGTAACAACTGTAGTCACCTTATCTATTATAGTTGCAAGTCTTCCTCTTGTAAGAGGTGCAACTATAATAGATATTTTAGCCATAGCAGCAGTATCACTATGTCCACCTGAGGCAGCTCTTATAACTCCGTCAGAACCAGAAATAACATTAACATTAAAATCTGTATCTATTTCAAGAGCTGATAATAATACAAAATCTAACTTATTAACAGCTGCAGACTTATTTCCTATAGATGCATAGAAATCTGCACTTACTTCAACGTGTCTTTCATTTTTACCGCAAGACTCAGCAGCTATTAAGTCAAAACTTTGAGTATCAAACAATTGACTTACTAATCCTTCTTCTAATAATTCTACCATAGGTGCTGTTATTCCACCTAATGCGTAACTTAACTTTATGTTTCTCTTCATTACTTCTTCTTTAACAAATCTTGTAACAGCTAATGTAGCTCCTCCAGAACCTGTTTGCATAGAGAATCCATCTACAAATAATCCAGATGCTTTCATAACATCTAAAGCTCTCTTAGCCATTAATAATTCTTTTGGGTTACTTGTAAATCTAGTAGCTCCAGACATTATTCCGTTTGAATCTCCAATTTCATCAACAACTACTACGTAGTCAACTTGTGTTTGAGGTATACTTTGTGGGAAGTTAGGGTATGCAACTAATGTATCTGTAACAAGAACAACTTTTTCAGCATGCTCTGCATCAACTTTAGCGTATCCCATAGCTCCACATATAGATTTTCCTACTACACCATTTCCGTTACCCATACAGTCAGATGATGATACTGCTAAGAATGCAACATCTATTTTAAGATCTCCTGATGATATAGCTCTAGCTCTTCCTCCATGGGACCTTATAACTGCTGGATTTTCTCCTAATATTCCCTCTGATACTGCTGTTGCTAATTTTCCTCTTATTCCACTTGTTTCAAGTCTGTTAACTACCCCATTTTCTATATGTGCAACTAAACCATCATGTGCACTAGTTAATGAACTTGCAGCTATTCTTAGTTTTTTTATTCCCATTTCAGCTAATATATCAACAACTTGCATTAATAACTTGTCACCAGCTCTGAAGTGATGATGAAAAGATATTGTCATTCCGTCTTTAATTTCACATTTTTCTATAGCTTCTCTTAATGAATCTACTATTTTATTTCTTCTAACTTGGTCTTTTATGTTTTCATTATCAGACTTAACTTTTCTATCCGAAGAAAGACTTGTAAAAGGGGATTCATATGCTAATCTATTTTCATAACCTTTTATATTTTTTAAAGTATTTAAATCTACTCTTTTATTATTCATTATAGTTACCTCCAATTAAAACTCCTGCAGCTTCAGCAAGTTGTAATACTCTTTGAGCTCTTTCTATGATTGGCTTATCTACCATTTTCCCATCAACTGTAAATACTCCTAAGTTTTGCTTTAAAGCTTCTGCTGTAGCATCAACTATTTTTTGAGCCTTGGCTATTTCTTTTTCAGTTGGTGTATAAACATCATGTATAAGCTCTATTTGTCTTGGATGTATTAATGATTTACCACCGAATCCCATTCTCTTTATTAAATTAGCTTCTTTTAAGAATCCTTCGTCATTGTTAACGTCAGCATAAACTGTATCTAATACTTCTAATCCACAAGCTCTAGCTGCCATAGCTACCATACCTCTAGCAACGTATAACTCATCTCCTTCTGGTGTTCTAGTAGTCTTCATACTAGTTACGAAATCTTCTCCACTTAATGCCATAGCTATTAATCTTTTAGTAGGTGCTTTTGCTATTGCAAAGCTATTCATTACACCTAAAGCAGTTTCTACAGCTACCATTATCTTTGTAGATCCAACTTCCCTACCACATTCTTTTTCTATTCTTTCTATTTCGGCATCTACTACCATAACATCTTCTGGTGATTCTGTCATAGGTATTCTTACAACTTCTACACCTGCTGTTACAACTGCGTTTAAATCTTCTTTCCAAAACTCAGTAGCTAATCCGTTTATTCTAACTACAGTTTCTATTTCTAATTCTTTATATATATCTCCTAGATTTTTTATCATATTATGCACTAAAAATCTAGCAGAATCCTTTTCTGTTATTGCAACCGCATCTTCTAAGTCAAACATAACTGAGTCTGGCTTATATATGTGAACATCTCTTATTACTCCTGGGTTATTACCTGGAACAAATAGCATCGAACGTCTTAATTTCATATAATCCCTCCTTATATCCACTTGTATTCGTTACACTCTGCAGAACGGTATACTGCAGTTTGAACTCTACTTTTTATTACTGAATCTATTGCACCTTTATCGTTTGCAAATATCTTTGCATTTTCTACATTAAGGGATTTCAATGTTTCTTTTATAACATTTTCAATTTGCTCCCCAAATTGAACTTTCACTGCACTTTCTAATTCTATAGATATTCCATCATTACTTGGTTCTATTATGATTTGTATATCACTGGATTCTAATGTTCCAGCACTAGCAATTACTTTAAGTTCCATAAGTTTTCCTCCTACTATTCGGTATGTATATGTTACTTTAATAAATTTAATAGCAAATTCAATGTTCATTATATATATAATGTTTTCTTTGTTCAATATATTGAATTGTTCTTTTAATGTGTCTATTTATATATATATCTCTAAACGTTAATATTTCAATATTTATCAAACTTTATATCAATTGTTTTTTTAGTGCTTTTCTAATTAGGTTCATTATTTTCTGCGCTTATAGTTAAATAATTTTTAACTACCAGTTATTATTATCAAATCTGCAACCCACTTTCACTATCAAGTTATTGTTCATTCTAAGCACACCAAAAACAAGCAATATCACCCGTTGATATTGCCTATTTTAGTACACTTACATAATGTTAATTCATTATTTTATTTTTATACTAATTATTGTATCCATTTATAATAACATCTAGTTTGCCTGTTTCAGGACATATTACCATGCCATGTACTATTAATTCTTTAGGTAGTAAAGGATGATTTTTAACTATATTTACACTATTCGCAACTGACATTTCTACTGTTTCAAATCCTGTAAGCCATTTTTCTAGATCTACGCTTGAAGCTTTTATCATATTTATAGTATCTTTAGATATTCCTCTTTCTACAGCTTTATCTAATATATAATCTGATTCTAATTTACATACCCCACATTTATGATGACCTACTATATATATCTCATCTATATTAAATTCATATACAGAAATAATAATACTTCTCATTTCATGACCAAATGAATCAGTTATTATACCGCCTGCATTCTTTATGATTTTAGCATCTCCATTCTTAATGTTCATTGCTTTAGGTAATAACTCTATCAGTCTAGTATCCATACATCCTAATATTAGAATTTTCTTTTCCGGATGTTTTGATGTTTCAAATACCTTATACTTTTCATCTTTAACAAATTCATAATTGTATTGTAATATGCTATCTAATTTTTTCATTTATATCTCCCTTTTTATGATATATTAAATTTCAAATATTTATAAACGTTAAATGTTTCATTAATGATTACATTAATTTACAATTATCAATTAAGTAATGTTAAAATAAAACTGACATCTTTAAAAAGATGTCAGTTTCTAATTGTAGCATTTTATTTAAGTAAGTTATTAAGTTCTACTAACTAAAACTATATAAATTTTTCTTAATCTTACTATTACCTAGAATTGTATAATTCCGAATATAAGTCCTGCTAACAGACATATTCCACTAACTCCCCAAATCCATAGGAATGAGCTTTTAATATGGTCTTTAATTTCTACCCCTGCTAATCCAGTACCTAAGAATGTTGCTGGTACAACCGGACTTATAAATGTTGCACAGTTTCTACATACTACCATTGATATAGCTGTTTGCACAGGATCTACACCAAAAGCATTTCCTAAACTTATTAATACTGGTAATAATCCATAGAAATATGCATCTGTACAGAATAGAAGTGTTAATGGTACTGATAATACACCTATTAATATTGGTAAATATGGCCCTAATACTTCTGGTAATATACTTGCTAAAATATTTGCCATATGTTCCATTAATCCAGATTCTTCAAGTATTCCAAGGAACACACCTGCTGAAAATAATGTCGATGACATCATTATTGCTGCTTCTGAATGTCTCTTTATTATCTTACTTTGTAACTTTACATTTGGATAGTTTATAAATATAGCTAAAGAACAACCAACCATAAATATTAAGTATGTAGGTACTGGTAAGAATACAAGTGATATAATTAATACTAGAGTTAATATAATATTAACTAAAAAGTTCTTAGGTCTTGCAAATTCGTTATTTTTATCTTCTTTATTAAATTCTTGATCTAAATCTTCACTATATCCATTTCCTATATTTGTTGATAACTTTGCATGAGCGCCAGCTCCACGGCGAACTTCTATTTTTCCCCATATAACTGCTGTTAATAATGCTACAACTAATCCTACACCTTGCATTGGCATTAATTTTGACCATAATACATTTGCATCTATCCCAACTACTGAAGCGGCTCTCATTGTTGGCCCACCCCACGGCATTAAGTTCATAACACCCATTGCTGTTACACATATTAACATAAGAGTTGTTGGTCTCATATTTAATTTTTTATATATTGGTAACATAGCTGGTATTGTAATTAAAAATGTCGATGCTCCTGAACCATCTAAGTGACCTATAATTGCAATAATACATGTCATAACTGCAACACCAACAACATTATCTCCAACTTTCTTAACAAGTGCATTTATGATTCTATCAAACATTCCTGCATCTGTCATAATTCCAAAGAATAATACTGAGAATAAGAATAGACATGCTGTTGGCGATGTTCCCCCTACACCTAATTTTATAAACTCTCCTACTTCATTAAGTTTGAAAGTTCCTGTCAACACTAATATAACTGATGTTATTGTTGACGCTGTTATAAAAGCTAATGATGGTATTGCTATATTTCTTAATAATAAGAATATTACCATACCAATTGTTAAAAAACCAACGATTCCAAGCATTGTTTCACTCATTTTAATCCCCTCCATTTAAGTTGTTATCTACATAATATCATCTTAATCTTACAGGGATATCGTTTTCTACTTAAAAAAATGTAAGATTTACCTTAATTTTTTTTAAGATTATATCTTCGATAAATCATATCAATAATTGTATTTACAGATACAGGTTTTTCTATAAACTCATCTATAAATCCATTTCGCTTAGCTTCTACAATTTCTTTTTTAATTTGATCAACCATAATTATTTTATTTATATGCGGAAATTTTATAGCTATTAATTCTGCTATATTAAGCCCATCCTTATTTGTCTTTAAATTTGATAATTGCTGATCTATCAATACAATGTCATATGAATTTTCTTCTATTAAAATTAATGCTTCTTCTACTCCACTGCAAGTATCAGCATTTATTTCATATTCTTCTAAACCTCTTTTTAACAAGCTCATTACTTTTTTGTTATCATCTAAAATTAAAACTTCAATTTTACTTCTATTAAGTTTTTTACTATCTCCTATTCTTATTTTTGATTCTATTGCTAATGGAAAACATAAAGTAAAAGTTGTTCCTATATTAACTTTACTATCTATTTCTATTCTACCTTTATGACTATGTACAATTTGGTCTACCATTGAAAGTCCAAGCCCTGTACCTTGTCCATTTATTTTAGTTGTAAAAAATGGATCAAATATTTGCTCTTGGATAAGCTTTTCCATACCACATCCATTATCTTTAATTTTAATTGTAATTTGTTCATTTTCAATCTCCCAACAGAACTCTACTACCCCATCATCTTTATCTCCTATTGCATCAAATGCATTTACACATAGATTTAGAATTGCCTGATACATTTGAGTTTCATTGCAAAGAATTCCTTTATCAGGTTCTATATTATATATTTCTATTAATCTAATATTAGATGGTATTAATGGAATAAGCATTTTAATCATATTTTCAAATAAGTACCTACAATGAATAAATTTGAAAACCGTTTCTATATTTTTCCTACTTAATTTAGAAATATTCTTAATAATTTGTTGCGCACTATCCGCTGATTTTAATATTTCTTGAGAGTACTCAAATTCTTCTGAATCATTCAATAAACTACACTTTAGTAACTCTGCATAACCTATTATTGGTGTTAATAAATTATTAAACTCGTGAGCTATACTACCAGTCATTTTTCCCATTATTTGTAATCTTTGTTGATGTAACATAGTTTCTTCTTTTCTTCTAGTTTCTTCTAAAATATCATTTAATTCTCTTAAGTATAAAATTTCCTCCCTATTTTTATTGCCTTTAATAATAAGATATGCTATATATATCAAGAATACCAGTATTATCACAGTTACCGTAAAAATCATATTAAATATACTTTTATATCCCTCTTCTAAAGGCTTATATATATCATCATAATCTGTAACTGCAGAAACAATGATATAATCTGATGCAAAATTCACTTGTGAATGTGCTGCTATTTTTTTCACATCTGTAATTTCTTCTTTCGTCCACCAGTAAGAGTTATACTCTTTTACTCCACTTTCATTTATAGATTGAAAATTAAATAATTCCTTTAAACTTGTTAAGTCTAAATCTGGATAAAGTTCTTCTCTTCCCTCAATCACTTTAATTCCTAATTGGGTATCTTCTGGATGCATTAAAATAATTCCATCCGAATTCTTAACCACAATATACCCATTTTTACCTACCTTAATTTTTGATATAAATTTTTTATAATATAATTGTAAATCTATTATCATACCAACAGAAATATTACTATCTAACTGCCTTATTAATACACAAGAAATTTTTCCATTATCGTCATATGCAACCAACTTAATATCATTAGTTACTTGTGTATATCCATACTGTTCTTTAAATATATTAATGTATTTTCCATTATCTATTGTATTATCATCTTCACCTATCAAAATAAAATTTTCATTACTATTGCTAAATTCAATATTTTCACATTTTACATCTAGTATTTGTGCTTTATGCAATATAATTTCTTTAATATATTCTGATAATGTTTGTGCAATAATCTGTAATTGCTCCTTTTGCATATTAACGCTTTCTGTCTTATATTTTGTCAATGTTGATAATCCCGTATTAATAACCCCTGCCGAAATTATTGTTAAAATAATAATAACAATAATATGTATAATTTTTTTCTCTTTCACAATACTCACCTTTAAATAATTTTCTTAACTAGACATATGTATTTAAATCAATTATAATAAATATTGGCTATTTATTAAATATAAAATTTTCTAAATTATTTTTATATTTTAAAAGCGAATTGTATGGAGGATTATTCAATGGATAAAGTTTTAATTGTTGATGATGATATTGCTATATGTAAACTATTAAAAAAAGTAGTTGATAGCAACGAACTATACTCTGATATTGCTAATAGTGGCACAGAAGCTTTAAGCTTAGCTATGAACACAGAATATGATGTTATTTTAATGGACATTAATTTGGGTGATATGGAAGGATTTGATGTTATTAAAAAATTACGTAATAGCAATATATTATCACCTATTATCATAATTAGTGGCACTTGCGAGGATTATGATGCACTATACGGCCTATCTATTGGTGCTGATGATTACGTTACAAAGCCGTTTCGACCTTTAATTATCGGTGCTAAAATTAAAGCTCTTATTAGACGCACCAAAAAACAAATTGTAAATAATAATCACATTATTGAATGTGGTTGTTTTAAATACGATACTTCAACCCTTCGTTTTTATAAAAACAATAAAGAGATAACTCTTACGGCTAAGGAAAGTAACTTTATTCTTTTATTCATGAAAAATCCAAATAAAGTTTTTACTAAGGAAATGATTTACAATCATGTTTGGGGACATACAATTGCTGTAGATGACAATACTATAATGGTATATATTAATCGTTTAAGAAATAAAATTGAAGAAGATATTCAAAACCCAAAGTATATTGTTACTGTACGTGGTAGCGGATATCGTTTTCTTCCAAATTGAAATAATTAATATAAGAACTAGTAACACAAGCTTGACAGAAAGCGTCAAGTTCCCACTCTGGGCATGTTAGTCAAGTCATTTCAATGACTTGACTTGCTATACTTACTTTTGTTTTTCTTTAGGTACTTTTTTATCAAAATAATTTTGTCATCTTTATATTTAACTTCTATAGTTCCAAATTTACTTTGATAAATTATAAAGCTTTCTTCCATACGTACACCTATTTCTCAAAATAATTATTTTCGTTTATATACATTTTACTTTATATTATCTGATATCATCAAATTTTATTATTTAATATTTGACTAACAACTAATTTTAATTTCTGCATAACTTCCAAGAAATATAATTTTTCTATTTCTTCAAACTTTATATATTATCTACATTTTTCCATTATGATACTACTTTTGCTTCTTCATATACTTCATCATATTATAATATAGGCTTACTTTTTATATTATATTATTTTAGTTTGCTTTAATTATTAAAAAAGATACTAGTATCTTTTCGTTGGTTTCAATGGTGGAGACGAATCACAGCAATCATATCCACTATTTTATATTAAATTTTTATATAAATTCTATCCTCTATTTTTATATCTATACTTATCAATTATTTCATCTGTTGCAAGACTTAATTCTCCATTATTAATTATATAGATATCATCACAAAGCTGATCAATATCATTAAAATTATGACTCGTCAATAATATAGTCTTTCCTTCATCTTGTAAAGATTTAATAATACTTTTTATATCATCATATGTCTTATAATCTAATGCATTAAATGGTTCATCCAAGATTAATATATCTTGTTCCTCCATTATAGCTTGAGCTATTCCTAATTTTTGTTTCATTCCAAGAGAATAGTCTTTCACCTTTACATCATTATCTGGATCCAGACCTACTTTTATCATAGTACTACGTATTTTATTTATATCAATTTTTTTATTTATATCAGCAAGAAATTTCAAATTCATAAATCCAGTAAATAAACTCATATACCCAGGTTCATTGATAAAAATCCCTACATCTTCAGGAAAATCTATCTTATCTCCAAGTTTTAACCCCCTTATATATACATCCCCAGTATCTGGAGCTATAAAACCACAAATAGTTTTAAATAGTACTGATTTACCACTACCATTAGCTCCAATAATCCCAATAATTTTACCAGAATTTATTTCAAGGTTTATATTATTTAAAACTTTAATCCCTTTATATGATTTATTTATATTTTTTAATTTTATTACAACGCTCATAATATATTGCTCTCCCCCTAATTTAATGTACTATAAGTTTTTTATGTGTACGCTTCAAATAAATAAAAACTATAATATTTAATGCAAGTAATTCTATAATCACATGATTAAAGCGTAGACCATCATTTATTCCATATTGATTTAATATAAATGAGTACCTATGTAAACTTGATATTCCAAACGGTATATAATAAATAAACTTAAAATCAAACATGGTGATAAGATTTAAAATTATTATACTGAAAAATGAAACAGTTATATTTTTACTAATACTATAAGTTGAAAAAAGAACAAGAAACTCAAATATTAAATTCATTAGCTTTATTACAAATATTAATAATAATTGATACATACTAGTATCATAGCTTAAATTTAGTATTGTACCCAGTAAAATAGGCACTAATATATTTATGATTGTATATATAAATAAAAAACTAAACGCTACACTTATAATTGAACTAAACCATCTCGAACTAGTTTTCAATCTTATATTAACATAGCTAGTTCTAAAACTACTTTCTTCTTCTATAAATACACTTGATAAATATATAGGCGTTAAATTAAGTACTAACATTTCTAATATAACTATTGGGTTCTTTTCTCCTATCAATGTTCCAGAAAAAACATTTATTATATATTGATTAAGTGAAAGACTTTCATTTGAAGATATAAATTTCCACATACACATTATAATCAATACAAATATAATGGATAGCATATTATATTTACTAAATAATTTTTTTGCAAAGTATTTATTAATATCATATTTACTATAAAAAAGTTCTTTATATCTATTTATAGCTAATTTTTCAAAACTTAAATCAAGAGATACATTCCAATATTTTTTATTAACTATGCAAAGCAATAAAATAAATAATAATTCTATTATTATATTTATATAAATACCAAACCCAAATATAATACCATGATGTAATATTATGTACGTATTAATAAATAAAAGAGAAATTAGTGGCAAACTATCTATATTTATACTTATAAGAAACATCAAACAAGTAACAATAAGTATTTTTACAACAGTATTTTTTTTGAAAAAATGATTAATAGTATAAATAAATAGACTCATCATGATAAAGCCTAAAGTCATATAAGACACTATATATACTATAGGTATAATTAAATTAGAAAATTTACTATCGTAAAACTGTAGGACTTCATACTGAGATAGATTTGTATAATATCCATTACCTTTTAAACCAATCGACATACAAATAATTATTAAACATTGTGAAAAAACAAATACAATAGAATATATACAACTGATGAATATCTTAGATTTAAAATAATTCCAATATGTTTTGCTTCTGATTAATTCATATTCATTTTCTTCGCCTAAATCATAAATAGTAATTAGCAAAAACATTGGTATCATAAAATATATTATATAATGCTGATTAGACAAAGACTCTACTATAAATTGTAATGGCGTAAGACTTCCATTTATTCTATTATCTAAATTAAAAATAATTAATACAAACCATACAAAAATAAGTTTTTTAGATAATATTTTAGTCATTTTAAATTTATATAAGTACTTCATGGTATCACCTAAATATCATATATCTTTTTCTTAGATATTTTAAAATACATTAAAAAGATAAAAATAAATAAAATAGCTAAAGTAGGTCCAACTAATAAATTCAAAGTATTCGTATCTGTCATAGTATTTATATAAAATGATGCCACAAATCTCTTTTTCGGCATTCCGAATGTACACATTATAAAATTCTCCAATATAGAGTAAATAAAAGGAGCTGTAAGTATTACAAGAATATTATCTAGGTAAAGAGAAAATACAAATCCCATTGTTCCTATTATCATTGCCAAAATTCCATCCCAAATACAATGAAAAAATATGTATAGAAAAGTATGATTCACCATAAAATCCGGCATAAATAAATTTGTATAAAAACTAGGTTCGTAAGACTTTGGTTGAACAACGTAATTAGAAAATAAGAAAGAAGCCGCTCCACTTAGTAGCATAGGTATAAATATAATCACGAATGAACTTAATATACAAACAATCCACTTTGAAAGCAAATATTCTTTCTTTGAAACTCTAGGAAAAGTATATTTTATAAAATTATTTTTTCTTTCATCATACATAACCCAACATATAGGACATACAACAAAAACTGGAAATAATAAAGATATGTAATCAAGTGAAATATTCCAAAATTCGAAAGTATGTGGAACCGAATATGTATATACTACATTAATTAAACTACCCATAGTTACCAGAGTCGTAATTATTAATGAAATAAGAACTGGTTTAAATATTTTATTAATTTCTAATTTGATTAGATTAAGCAAATCAACCACACCCCTTAAATAAATTATAAAACTGATAAGTAGATAAAGTAAGGTTTATTATTTTTCTTCGTATTATATAAAATTTAAATCTTTATATGTTTGATTCCCCTTTATTCCCTATAATGTAACTTTATATAATAATCAAAATAATTATTCTACTTTTTGTTTCATTTATTATAATTTATTTTACCATACTTAAATAATAGCTACCATTATTTAGGATTTAAACTTTTGAATGTTCTAATTTTTAATTAAATTTTATAAATATAAAATAACTTATGGATATTGTGATAATAATTTTAAATATTCTTTCATAAATTCATTATATTTACTTCCTCCTTTAATTTTTGCATAAAAAAGAGACATTAGTATCTCTACCAACATCTCCTTGTAGTAGTTTTTATATCTTATCTAGTAGTCTATCTATTTAATATATATCATAAATATACTCCCAGTTTTAATAATATATTATGAAACATATATATAAAATCATAATATATTATTGAATGTTACTTTATAGAATTTTATCATGAGTACAAATAATTTTGTCTTAAAATATATAATGAATATTATATATAATTAATATAATCCAAAATGTCATCACTCGAAGATGCATTTTCTAATAAATTTATAAACTCTTCATTATCTATAAGCTTCATAATCTGAGTAATGAAATCTATATGACTATCATCATCTGGACTTGATATCGTTATAAATATCTTTATATCATCATAAGACCCAATCTTAATTGGATTCTTAAAAGTAGTTATCGATATTCCAAAATCATTTACATAATTTCCAGGCCTTGCATGTGGCATAGCTATCATATCATCTACAACAATATAAGATCCCAACTTATTTATATTATCAATAATTGCATCTACGTATCCTTCTTCAATTATTTTTTCATCAATTAGTGGTTTAGCACTTATTCTTACTCCATCTTCCCAGCTATCTGCATCAACATTTAACTGTATATTAGATTTACTTATACAATGTTTTAAACTTTTTAAATTCCTACTACCTGTCTTTAAGTACTTTTCTATATCTGAAATTAATTTATCTTTATTTTCTATAGTACAACTACTTTCTATAATTTTTATTAAATCATTTGCAGTATATGTTTTTTCTTTATTAACCTTATAGTTTAAGTATTGTTTTAAATTATCTACATCACTTTCATTAAATATAGCTGGAACTGTTATAACTGGTGCAAAGTAACAATTATTTATATCTGTTGTTGATATTATATAATCTATATCTTCATAATCTTTATATGTATTTATATCGTGTATTGATGTTATTGCCACTATATTAACATTAAATATATTATTGATTCTATATTCTAATAATCTAGCTGTTGCAAATCCGGAATTACAGGCTATTATTATATTCTTTTTATCTTCTTTTAGCCTTGTTTTCATATTTTCTTTTGCTGTGTATATATACATTGTCATATAACTTAGTTCATCATCATTTGCTTTCCAATTAAATTTTTCTTCAAAAATTTGTGAAATATCTTTTGATATTAAAAACTCTTCTTTGTAATTTTTCATTATTAAGCTGCATACTGGATTATAAGTTAGTATATTAAATCGTATTCTAAAAATTAAATTATTTATATGATTTATAAAGGATTTATATAACTTTGAATCCATACTAAAATCTTTTATATATTGCTTTCTTATTTGAAGTATTATTGAATTTGCTAAGCTACTTGCTTCTAAGTAATCTTTAGATTCAAATATATTTTTATTATTTTTACTTGAAGATAATATAATTGAGGATAAATAGCATATTTCTTGTTTATTTATGTTCAAAGAAAACTTATCATTCAGCTTCTCTATAAGTTTACACACCTCTATGTGCTCTTTTGTATATTCAACTTCTATTGATTTGTATATATTATCATCTATAAACCTTTTATCTATGTTTCTATTAACGATTATATATATGTATATTACTATATTCATAAAGTCATTATCTGAAAATGTGCCAAAGCTTGATTCTAATTCCCTTACTAATCCTTTTATATATTCTATATTACTCGATGATAGTTGTATTTTTCTAAAGTTTTTTATTGTATCCGAATTTTCTTTTGTATATAATTTTTCTAGAGTTATCATTATATTGTACTCATTATTTGTTATTAATAAGTCTGCCATAGCTCTTCTTATATTTACTTCTAAACCTTCAATTAAAATCCCCTTATTACTTGATTTAACTATACTTATATCATACTGTTTTAACCATTCTTTGGCCTTTTTTAAATCAGATACTATCGTACTTTTACTTACTAATAATTTTTCTTGAAGATAAGAGTACGTACATTCGTTATTCAAACTTAAAAGTTCATATAATAAGATTCCACATCTTTCGTTATTAGATAGTATATAGGTTTGAATATTAAGATTTTTTATTAGGTTTTCTATACTTTCTTTTTCTTCTTTAGTTATATTTAACTTAATTGGAGAATTAGGCTTTTTTTCTATTTCATTAATATTATATTTTCTTAAATAGTTATTTATAGCGTCTATATCATATCTAATCATTCTATTTGATACATTAAATTTATTTGCTATATAGTCTACACTGTATGTGTTATCATCTCTAGATAGCATTTCTAAAATTTTTATACATCTTGAGTTTAACATTATGCTCTCCCCCAAAAACACTTAATGCAAGGCCCTAAGGCCTTGCTTAAAATAAGTATTATATTAATTATATAGTTTCACTTTCTTCGTCTTCATAATAGTTATTTATTACATTAGTCTTAGTTTTCATAAAGTTAGGAACTAAAACACATCCAACTAATACTACTAATAATACTATTACACCTACAGAACCAAGGTATTCATATAATTTTCCTATTAAGATACCTACTATACCAAAGTCAAAATCTCCAAATGTTGTATTTTGGAATCCTAAGTTTCCTAGTACTGGAAGTAATAATGCTGGTATAAATGTTATTAATAATCCATTTATAAATGATCCTACTATTGCTCCTTTTTTACCACCTGTTGAGTTACCGTATATTCCTGCTGTTGCACCACAGAAGAAGTGTGGTACTAATCCTGGTATTATTAAAACTCCACCTACAGCTCCTAGTATTAACATTCCTATTATTCCACCTATAAAACTTGATACAAATCCTATAACAACTGCTGTTTGAGCATAAGTAAAGAATACTGCACAGTCTACGGCTGGTATTGCATTTGGTATTACTTTCATTGCTATACCTTGGAATGCTGGAAGTAAATCACCTAGTATCATTCTAACACCAGAGTATACTATTGTAACTCCAACTGCGAACTTCATTGCACTCATTAATGCAAATAATATCATATTTGTTCCATCTGATAACTCTGCTACAAATTCTGGTCCAGCTGCTATTGCTGCTATTAAGTAAAATACCATCATTGTTAATGCTGTTGATATAGTTGTATCTCTTAAGAAACTCCATTTTTCTGGTATTTCTATATTTTCAGTACTATCTTCTGGCTTACCTACTTTAGAGCCTATCCATGCAGATATGTAGTATGCTAAACTACCAAAGTGTCCCATTGCTATGTCATCACCATCAGTAACTTTAAGAGTGTATTTTTGCCCTATAGCTGGAAGTATAGCACTTATTACTCCTAAGAAAATACCTCCTATAGCTATTAATGATACACCATTGAATCCTGCTGTTTGTAAAACTGCTGATAGTAAACAAGCCATAAATAAACTATGATGACCTGTTAAGAATATATACTTAAACTTTGTAAATCTTGCTACTATTAAGTTTACTAAAAGTCCAACTATTAAGATAGACATCGTTTCTACGCCTAATATAGTTTGTGCTAAAGAAGTTATAGCCTCATTATTTGGTATAATTCCGTTTATATTAAATCCTGCCTGTATCATTTCCCCTAGTGGATTTAAATTTGCTGTTATGAAATCAGCACCTGCACCTAACATTAAGTACCCTAGTATAGGTTTTAATGTTCCTGACATAATTTTATGTCCTGGTCTTTTTAGTGCTACTAATCCTACAAATGACATTAATCCCATAAGTAAAGCTGGTTGAGTTAAAAAGTCATTGAAAAAGCCTAATACACTACTCATAAAATCATCCCCTATTAATTATTAATTATTAATTATTATTTAATTCTAGTGACTTGCTTTTTAATAATTCTAATACATCTTCTTTTATCTTTTTCTTATTTGTGTAACTTCTTACTATTAAAGTTTTGCTTTGATCTAAGTTTGGAGCTAATTCTTTTACTGTTACATATAAATCACAAGTTTTTCCTGGAGCTGAATTTGCATCACAAGATTCTACATCTGCTGTTATTCCTTCTGCATCACATAATTCTTGTATCTTCATAGCTAACATTAAGCTACTTCCTATTCCATTTCCACATACTGTTATTATCTTCATAATAATCCCCCTATTTATTTATATATTTTCTGAATATACTTCATTTATTAATGTAATTAATTCACTTTTACTTTTACAACATTTAGCTTTTTCTATTAGTTCTTCATCATCTATAATATTACTTAAGTCAGATAATAGCTCTAAATGAGATTTACTATCTACTGATGATAATCCTATAACCATTGTAACTGGATCAAAATCTTCATTACCAAATTCGACTGGCTCTTTTAATGTTATTATTGATAATGAAGTTTCTTTAGCTCCATGCTCTGGTCTAGAATGAGGCATTGCAATTCCCTTTGCCATTACTATATATGGACCCATATTATTTACTGTATCTATCATAGAGTCTATATATCTTTTTTCTATTTTATTGTTAGCTAATAATAAATATCCAACTTTCTCAATAGCTTCTTGCCATGATTTTGCATCTACATTTATATCAACATTTTCTTCATTTAATAAATTATTAATCATCTTACTACTCCTAATTTAAATTATTGAGAAACCTAAACTATTAGCATCTTCAAAGAAATCTTGAACTGTTTCTACTGAGTATTTAGTTAAATCTTTTCCTACATTATCTAGTTTATCCAATATACTATTTTGAACAGTAATTATATGGCAGCCTGAATCTTCTGCTTGGAATATATTGTATAATTCTCTACAACTAGCCCATAAAATCTCAACATTTTTATATTCTTTAGCTAACTCAACCGATTCCTTTACTAAATCCATTGGGTCAACACCAGTGTCTGCTATTCTACCTGCAAATATAGAAATTATTGCATGGCTATCTTTTTCCAAATTCTCTAGTATATCTTTTACTTGATCAATTGTGAATACTGCAGTTATGTTTAATTTAACATTTTCCTTTGCTAATGTATTTATTACATTTTTATTAAATTCTCCCTTTGTATTTACTACTGGAATTTTTACATATATATTTTCTGACCATGTAGCTATCTCTCTAGCTTCTTTTATCATTAACTCTTCGTCATCTGCAAATACTTCAAATGATATTGGCATATCTGTTATTTTAGATACTACTTCTTTTCCAAATTTTTTGTAATCTTTTACTCCTGCTTTTTTCATTAATGAAGGATTTGTAGTAAACCCCTTTACTAACCCTTTACCATATTCTTCTAGCATTGAATTTAAATCTGCACCATCTGCATATATTTTAACTTTTAAATTATTCATATTTTATCCCCCCTATTGCTTTCTATATCTTTATAGTAGTTTAAGTTAACGTTTTCCGAAAGTGCAGCTTATTTCCTTTTTAATCGGAAGTAATTATTATATTGATAAGAGTACATACTTATCTTTGATTCGATATAAATAATCTTCTCCACACTATATAATAATTATAAAGTTTTGTTTATAAATATTTCGCTCTATTATATGAATAAGTCCGATATTTTTTATTATCCATTTCTTATTTAAATAAAAATAATATATATATTATTTATTATAGTAATTGAAATAAAAAAAGGTATTGATTAAAAAACAATACCTTTTTTTATTTCAATGGTGGAGACGAATCGCAGGAATAATACCCACGATACACTATTCTATATATCTTTTACATAAATAAATATCATTGCTACCTCCAAAAGATACAAATCTATATTTATCATGTTTAGCTCTAATATTATAAAATCTTTTCTTCTTGATTAATAATACTTTCTCCTCACCTTCATTGTTAATTCCTGTATAAACAGAATATCCTTTAAACCATAATAAAATATTTATATTTAGATTTTCTGATTTTGCATTTAATAACACAAATATAATTATAAATATATTTGTATATACTATATAAAAAATATCAACTTTATCTATGTCAAAGGTTAATAAAGGAAGCAAGTATGTCATCATATAATCCATATGAGCCTTTTTATCTTCTTTAATATTACTAAATATAATTTCATTTTCAGTAATTCTTAACGACTCTTTACTTTTTATATACTTATTTACAATTATAATACAAATAAATTGTATTATTAATACAATCGTTATTGTACATAGTATATAGTTTTTAATATTCTTACTTTGTTCTATGCATAAATATACATATGAATACATAAAAATCATTACTAAATATAGAGGTAAAAAGCCTGTTAAGGACAGAGCTAACTTCGGAAGCATATGTCTTCCTCCTTTTTAACTATTTAATAACATCATCTCTTTCACTTATATATCTTCTAACATAATCATCTGCAAACAAATGTAATACATCTCCTACATCTGTATCTTCATCAAATATAATTTGACCATTTATCTCATCAAAATTAACATTTAAGTTATATTGTCTTAAAACTTCTGGAACTCTTTCAATATTATTATAAAAATATTGATATGATTGTGTTGTTTGTATTTTATGAAGTTTTCTCATGTAAGTGTTCTTTCCAGATACTTCATTCAAAAAATCTATAATGGTATCTTCTTGCATTAGGTTAAACCTTCTTAAGTTTGTTTCTACATTATTCATAGTCCCCCTAAATAATTCATCTATTTCTAAAATATACTCTGCTTGAGTTATATTTAGTATAAATGAACAATTTTCTCTAGTATCTAATATTATGTCAGGTATAGCCTTAGATAATACTAATATACTATCATTTTCTTTTTCAACCACAGCTTCTTCATTATTAAATCTAGCTTTCCACCCTTGTTTAAATAATTTGCTAGAATTGTATCTATATAAAAATATAAAATCACCTTTTTTAAATATAATAATTTTTATCTTCTCAGTGTCAATAGTTCTAATTGTAGCAATTGCTACATCATTATTTATTATTTGATTATTTAGATCTATAATATTACTGAATGCATGAAATTCTTCCATACCATCTATAATGTAATATACTGTATTAACCCTTCTCTCTAATGAATCGTATTGAGCATATTCTTTTCCATCTAAGCATGTACTTATTGGATTTAATATTTCTATCTGCTGTTCTTCTGTTAATTCACTTCTAAATGAATATATATTTGTATTCGTTTTCAAAAATAGACATAGTCCATCATTAATTTCATTCAACTCATTTTTCAATCTATCTAAGCTATTACTATATGGCATATTTATACTCCTTTTTACGTTTTTGTTATAATATGTATAATTATACCATATATTTATCATCTATGTAGAATACACTGTATATTATAATTTACTTTATCCTCAACAAAAGAAAAGACCACATTGAATACAACTTCAACATGGTCTTTATATACGATTACTTCCTTTATATAGTCTCCTATAAACTTCTTACATTCTGGTATATTTCTCTCTAGTACAAAATCTTTAAATCTTGAAAACATACCTCTTATTTGTTCTTCTGTTATAGCTACACTATCTACAGATTTATTTTCTGTCTTTAATTCATTCATTTTTAAATCCAAATTTAGCTTCACTTGTTCCAGCTCATCAAGCTTATCTTTTAACATGTTATTTACTATACCATTCATTATAGCATTTAGTATATTATTTATCTCTTTATTTACTTTCTCTAACTTTTGTTCTAAATTTTTAAGTAACTCTGCATTACTTTCATTCTTATCATTCATTTTCTCATTCAATGCCTTACTTAAAACTGGTATAGCTTCATCATTTAATATGTTATTTTCAAGTTCCTGTAATATAAACTCTTCTAAATAGTCTCTTTTTATCTCTCTATTACTACATTCCCTCTTTTGTTTTCTACATCCACATCTATATGAAATATAATCATTTCCATAAGAGTCCTTTCTTTTATTACCTTGCATTGCATGTCCACATTCCCCACATCTAATTAGTCCTGTTAATAGATATGTTGTAGTTGCTTTATGTGCACCTGGAGTTTTCTTTCTTTTTTGAATCATCTCTTGTGCTTGTGCAAATATCTCTTTATTAATTATAGCTGGCATACCACCTTCTACCTTTATTATTTCATCATCACTCTTTTGCTTATGACCATTTCTTTTTCCATCTACACCTTTTCTCTGGGTCTTGTTAAATACATATACTCCTGTATACTTCTCATTATTCAATATTCCATGTAAACTATTCTTGCCGAACTTATTACCTCTTTTAGTCTTATATCCTAGATTATTTAATTCATCTATTATCTTACTATATGAATATCCTTGTACATATCTATCAAATATAATTTTTACTGCTTGAGCTTCTTCTTCATTAACTATATAGGTTTTATCATGTGCTACATCATAACCTAATGGTGCATCCCCTCCATTATGAAGTGCTTTAAGTGCATTTTCTTTTTGACCTTTAGCAACTTCTCTCGCTAAGTTTGCACTATAATATTGAGCCATTCCCTCTATAACCGATTCTAATATTAAAGATTCAGGTGAGTTATCTAAGTTCTCTAATACACTTACAACTCTTATTCCTTTTACTTTTAATTTCTGTTTATACATAGCTGAATCATACTTATCTCTAGAAAATCTATCTAGCTTATGAACTATTACCATAGATATTCCTGTTGTATCTGCTTCACAGAATTTAATCATATTTTGAAACTCCGGTCTTTTATCTGATGTTGCTGATTTTGCTCTATCTATGAACTGATTAACTATCTTTATATTATTCTTATCTGCATATTCATTGATTGCTCTTAATTGAGCATCTATTGACTCATCCCTTTGATTGTCTGAACTAAATCTTGCATATACTACTGCTTTCTTCGCTGCCATACTAGCTCCTCCAAAGTTTAAATATACTAATTTTAATCTATATTAGAGGCTACACACTAACACTAAGTGTGTAACCATATTTTAATCTATCTATCTTCTTTTACAAGTATAGAAAGTATATCTACTAAGCTTCTACTTATATTAACTGTGTGTCTCTTTTCATAGTCAGTTCTTTCAACTACCTTATAGTCTTTAGAATATAAATCTTTTCTTCCTATGCTGATTTTATAAGTTTCTGTCATATTTATATCCTCCATTTATCATAGAATATAATCAAGAGTACATAAGCACTCTTGATTATAAGTTATATTTGAAAGTTCTCAATTATACTTCTTTCTATCTGAAGCATTCTTGGTCTTATTGTTGTATATCCTGTTGAATCACTAGCATCTTTTGTATGAATAGTTTTTTTAGGAGAATCATTGTTAGAATCAACTTTCACAATTCCACTATCTCTTAACTGTTTCACTAGTTGTCTTTGACTTATTCCCAAATGTATACCTCTTTTTTTATTTTCAAATTCTATAAAAGAATATACTTTATCTGTGTAAAAGTAATAATATTCCTTATCCTTATATCCACATATATATTCTAATTTATCTTCTATAACTTGGTTCTGGTCATTTAATGTTGCTATTCTTATTGACTTTGAATTTATTGATTCCTTTAATGTATTTAAAAATATATCTATAGGTGAGTTTCTCGATATTAATTTTATCTGCTCTTCTATTAATCTTTCTACAACTTTAATCGCTCTATCCATGTACTCATCATCTTCATACTTATCTATAACACCTTTATCTCTAATATAATTTAACATACAACTAAAACCTACTAATATCCATGCACTAGACTCAATAGTTCTTCCATGTATATCATCTTTATATTGTTCTCTAATTTCATCCCTGTAAGATTTAAAGTTATATAATAATATATTAGATAATTCATCAATATTTTCCATACCACATAATAGCCATTCTATGTATCCTCTCATTGCTTCGCCAAGCAAATGACTGTTGTTTTGTAATTCAGTTAATATGTTTAAGTCTACTGAGTTTCTATTCAATTCTATTGATAATAATCTAGCATTAGACGATTCTCCACATACGAGATCTTCTCCTGTTATTAATATCATTCCTCTAGGCCTCTTAGCATCCTTTATATCTAACTTATTACTTGAGCGTCCTTTCCCTACTCTATCTCCATACATTCTTATAATAGATTCTGCTTTTGAGTCTTGAATTTTTTTATCCCTATATTCTTGTTTAGGTGCAAAGTCATCACATAAGTATAGGCTATCCTTTAACTTATTAGCTTTTAATTCAATAGCTGTAATCGTATCATTAAATGTAGCTGGAATCTTTTTATTAAAATCACCAAAATGACTTAATACAACTTTTGATACTGCTGTTTTTCTTGATCCTGTTTTTCCATATGTCCATACTATATTTTCTGGTGGTTTAGTTTTTCTACTGATAATTTCAATAAGTGGAGATAAGTAAACTAATGAAGAGAATATAATACCTTTATCATCTTCCATTAAATCTACGAGCTTTAAGCTCATTTCACACGCTTTATTTATATCACTAATTTTATCTGGTAGTACATAGTTATCTATTGATTCATCTAACTCAACTTGAACATTTGAACCTCCTATAACTCCTCCACCATGTAGATATATCCACTTATTGTCTTGATATATCCATCCTGTGTGGTCATATATATACTTAGTTTTTATATTCATACATAAGTGTTGTATCAATTCAATAAAGTCATTAATATATTTTTTATCTATAGAATATTTAAAACCAAAATTATCAGTTACCCATGTAGGTCTATTTATAGTATGTGAATCTAATATTACCTCTGGTAATACCTCTCCGTTAATCCCTAGAGCATTTATACATAAGTACATTTTTCCATCTATAACTCTTTGTTCTATTACATTTACTAAAAAATTGCATATCTTTTTATTAGATGAATTCATAACTGTGTTATTATCTAGAACATTTAATCCTATTTCCTCATATAATTTAATTAATTCTTCTCTGTTTATTGCCATGCTCATTTGTATTCCTCCTATTTATCCCATTTAACATTATTCGGTACTAAAGATATACCTCTATATTTAACACTTGTATCTTTAAGTAAGTTCTCAATTTTCAAGTGTAATCTACTTAATCGTTGTAAGTTTTTTTCGTATGATCCCTCTGTATTCATAAGTATGTAAATAGCCCTTGCGTTATCTTCATACTCTGTACTGCCCAATATAGTTAAACTATATTCTTTTTCATTTAATACACCTTCATCAATCATCCATTCTAATTCACTATGATTTCCTTCTTTACACTCAATAAGTAGAGTTAATTCTACCTTTACACTTTTAAAGTTTGTCATTAATATACCTCCTGTTGTCAAAGCCCGAAAGGCCGTGTTTTTTTCACTTCTTCCTTCTGATACTAAATATAAACTACTTTTTGATTAAAAACTAACCAAACCATTATCCAATTTTTTTGCATTTTTATAAAAAAAATAGCACACTCATTGTGTACTATTTTTATGCTGATTAAGAATTAATATCTTCTATTAATTTAATCATTGAATTCATTATATTATCATCTTCATATTTTTTCATGTCCATCTCTTCTATCTCCAAATCCATTCGTTTTAGAGACATATCAGTATATATATCCATGTTTTTTCTCATATTTTTATTAAATTGAGTTTCTATATCTATACATTTTTCGGCTATTTCTTGTGCTTCTTCTATATAACCAGACTTTTTTAATTTATCTTCTTTCTTTTTATAATCATTAACTATCTTACAATTTTTTATAGCTTCTCTTCTATATGTATCCATATATCCGTCTATTTCTTTAATTTTAAACTCAATATCTTCTTTTAACTTCCTTAAGTTCTTGTATGTAGCATCATATCTTGATTCTCTAGGTAGTATATTATATAGTTTTATGATTTCTTCCATCAACTTATCTGTTGCAATTTGATTACTTAACCTCAAATTTCTTCTATATTCAGTTATTTTAAAAAGTGAATCTGTAATAATTATTATCTTAGAATATATTTCATTATTATTAGGATCATCAGATATAATCAAATCATTTACTATACTATCAATACTTGAATTTTGTAATTGCACAATTTTTTTATTGCTTTTATATTTGTTATTTATACTTTTCCCTAATCTTTCTTTTTCTTCTTCTATTCTTTCCTCAACTTTAAATCTAATAAATCCTATAGCTTCATCTTGTGATTTATATATACTTTCATTAAACTCTTCTGTTATTAGATTCCAATCTTCCCATAGTTTATCTAGACTACCTCTGTATGTATCCTTTATTCTTAAAATACATCTAAAAAATATCGTTGTTATTAACGGTATCTCTGTCTTCTTTCTGTCCGCCCAGTACTCTTTAAATAACTTATTATTTCCTGATTCAAATGAAAATACATACTGTTCCATGACTTTCAATTCATCTTCTGTTAAGATATCCTTAATTCTATTTTTATCATATTTGCTTTTATATTTCTTTTTTCCATCATCATTAGATTTTTTCTTCTTAGTTTCACTTGGTCTTAAATATAATTTTCCAATTATATCATTAATTTCACTTGATCTTTCTGCTAATCTCGTTTCATCATTATCCTCTCCTGTAGATGATAATCTTAATATATCTTCTAATTGAATTTTTATATCAAATTTTAATTGTCCCAATCCATACTTTAACGTATATTTCATATTATAAATTTCTCCTTCATATAAAATTTTTCTGGGCTTCAAGAGCTTAAATAAATTATATATGAATACATTAATAATTTAAATATAACTTAGCATATTATGACATTCTTCGAGATCATAATTTCTATACTAATGCATATCCCTATTCCTATCATAGTACCTATCATAAATCCAATCATAATCAAACCTCCTGTATACTACTTTTTATTCTCCAATACTTTCTTCAATACTGTACTAAAGATTGAAATACCAAAAATTACTCCACTTGTAAACTCTTCTATTGTCATATTCTGCCTCCTAAGCTAAGCCTTTAATTAATTCTTGCTTGAAATCATCATCTAGTACACCAGCCTTTAATCCTACCAGTATTAATGCTACAAACTTATCCATAGTTAAATCTACAGGCCTTGGAATAAGTTTATTAATTCTATCTCGGCAGTCACGATACAGGCATATTCTAACCTCGTATCTTTGTAATGACTTAATATATATTTTCTCTATTGCAAATCTTTCATCTCCATCTTCTACTGTTACACTTCTTATTATCTTGCAATATTTAGTTTCTTTTTCAAATAGTTCCTCTTTACTTTGCTTCGCCATGTTAATTCTTCCTTTCTTTACAAAAATAATGCCTTGCCACATTTAACTGTAGCAAGGCATTATGTATCAATATTTAATTAGTTAATATAATTAATTTCAATATAATTTATAAATTTTCCTATTTTTCCCATTATATTTAATGCTTCAAATGACATATTTTCAGAATCTAATAGTCCTTTCCTATACTTGTAATTATATCAGATATTTCTAACCATCCAACATTTGATAAATTCAATTTAGATGATTGGTCTATCAATTGGCTACCATAGTTTGATAGTGTATCAAATGTTCCTTGAAGTCCACTAAATGTATTTGAATTAGTTATATTACTATAAACGTTTTAATTTCTCTATTAGCTTATTCATTATAGCAAATACTCTATCTAGTGCCTAAATAGTTTTGAAGTTTTATATTCTTCATTATTAGTGTTTTTAGATTTAATATCTACATTATCCTCTTGTTTATCTGTTTCTATACTGATCCTTTATTAGCTAGTTACAAATTTTTATTTCTTAAATCTAATATATCTTTCTCTAAGTAAATTAACTTATGATTAAACCTATCACTCAATAATATATATACTAAGCTACTACATATGACAACAAATAATATTGACGCCATTATCATTTTTGTTTATGTTTTACCAAATATACCTTTAAATTTTACTTTTTCCCTATAATTAATCTTATACTTTATCTTGAATTAATTATTTCTTAGATAACATTCCTAATTGATCTTTGTATGCATCTTTCATTTTTTCAGCTATTTCAGTATTATTAACCTCATTACCTTTCATATTCTCATTTAGTATATATTCTAATACACTTATATATGCCATTCCTAATGCTGTAGTTGTTAATGCCGCTACAGAACCACTTATCGCTCCACCTGCTATAGTTCCAGCTCCTGGTATAAACTTAAGTATATTCGATACCAATGTTTTTCCTAGTAAAGTAGCTGATGTAACCCCTCCTATAGAACTTACAATTGCCGTTAGTAAAGCTTTATCAACTTGTAACCCAAATATTACTGTTATATGAGATATCATAGCAACTTGTGCGGTTGCTAATAATGGAGCATCTGAAAATGGTATTGGTGAAAATCCTATTGCTCCTGATCCTCCTACATATCCTAAAACCCATTTTCTCGACTCTTCAACCTTTTTTTTTATATCTACCTTTTGTACATTAACAAAAGCTTTCTTGACCTCTTTTGGTATTACTTGATATGTAACTTCTACTAATTTATCTAAACCATATGACTTTATAACTATCTCATCCTCTTCTTCTACTAGTTGCTCTGCCAAAACTGGAATTACATTCTTACAGTTTAAATTTAAATCATCAATACTAGATTTTAATTCTCTTGCTTTTTTTCTTGGGAATCCTTGTGTCAATACAACTATTACTGGTATCTTTTCACTTAACTCATTTATCCATTTTATATCAGTTTCTTCACATCTAGCTACTGATGTATTTATACAATACCAACATACATGCATTAACTCACTTTTATCATTTCTTTCTAATGAATTTCTATTACAATTTTCTATTTCATCTAATATCTCTTTTTTTATAGTCTCTTGCACATCTTCTTCTAACTCTAATCCCTTTGTATCGTATAAATTTATTGGTAATCCTTCTTTGCTTATTTTTTTCAAGTGTTGTGTTACAGGTCTACCAATTCCAGTTTCTGCTAATTCTTCTCTAAATATATTATTTATTAATGTACTTTTACCTACTCCTGTTTTACCTACAACAAGTATATTTACCTTAGCCATGTTTTCTAAATCGGATTGAAATTTCTTTATTGTCTCACTTATAAAATCAAAATCTTGCATAAAATATTCCTCCTAATTTATAAACTCCAATGTTTTATATTGTCATAATACAATATAATATTTAATTTTTTTGTCATTTTTTGTAATAAATAATATATTTTTTGTTTAGTTAAGTTAAAGATTTTAAGTCATTTATATTTATTCTTCTATCATGTAATGCCTCAATATATTAAATAATTATTTTATCAAAATAATCTACAGTAATTTAATCATTTATCTTATTCGCTATTAATCCTATTACAAATAGTATAATCAATCCTATTACTATCCACTTTAACAATCCTAAAACTATACCACCTAATGATGTTAATATTGCATATGACACAATAAAACATCCAAACCATAAAAATCCTATTGGGCCACATCCAAAATACGTTATATCTAGCATTGAATTAATCAGAAAAAATATACCTGTCCCCATAAGTATTGCTAATACTGTTAATATCATATCTACTGTCAATCTCCTTCTCTAATTACTTTGAATTTAATCTATTTTTATTAATTAATTGCTTTATCCATCCCTCTGTATATCCTAACTCTCTACACATTTCTTTTATTGTTTTTGTTCTATAATTCTTCACTATATATCGTTCCACATATTCAATAGAATATAGTTTCATTGGAAATGTTATTTGTTGTCCACGATAATACTTATGTAATTTAATGACTATTTCTTCACCCAAAACCTCAACCATATCTGCACATATGCCCTTATAATCACAATTATTATTGTTGTTAGTCATCACTCCACCTCCTTTTCTAGCACTAATTAATAATAACTAGTATTTGAAAAAGTTTCATTCTGATTTTCTCTTGTAAAATCTATGGTATTTTCAAATATGTACTTTAATGTATAAGCCCTTAAAGCCCGTATTTTTCAGTACATATACTTATTTTATTCTTCTTTTTCTGAGTATCTATATTCTATTCCATTAGCTAATGTAAATGCATATTCTGGAGATAAATTCAATATATCTTCTATATCATCACTCATTAATATTTCTTCTATTACTTCTTCTTTTGAAGTATTGTTTAACCACATATCTATTAACATGTCTTTATGTAGTAATCTATCTATATGATGTTCCATGCTTAACATAGTTTCTAATTCATCTTCAGCATACTTCCTTAAATCTCTTTCATTTGTATATATTATATGATTTTCTACTTCTATATAGTTACTTGTAGTTAAATCATCGTAGTACTCACTTGCTTTATCTATAGATATTGTATTTATAGTTAAGTTGTACCAAGCAAAGAATATAGCTTCATCTATGTTTAAATCTTCAAGTTTATTGTATGTATTTACTAGCTCTTGTAGCTTACAATTATCTCTTATTAGGTAATTCTTTATTTCTTCATCTTCTATACATGTAAATATCTTTTCTATTACATCTACAGTTTTATCATCTATATTGTTGTATTTATCTATTAACTCTTTTAATTCATTGAAAAATAACTTATTAATTATTTCAGATTTATTATTTATCATATTACTCTCTCTCCTTTAATCATTAACTAATATTCATTTGAAAACATCATTGTTCTATATTCAACATTATCTATAACATATATTTTTAATTTATCTTTAATTTTATCATTCTGTATATATATCCTAGCTTCATATTCAGGTACTTCTTGCTTATGAACTATCTCAACTACTCCTAATCCTATAGGATTTATTTCAAATAGTTGTAGATAATCTTTTTCTGTAGTTAAGTCATCTATTAAATTCCATAGTAGTATAGCTATTTCAATTGGTAGATTTTCAGCTATCTCTTTTGTCATATACCTATTTTCTTTTTTAAACATGTTACAACTCCTATTTAGTTTTAAATTTATATGTATTATTTTTTTCAAGGGCTTTCCGGGCTTAACCTAAATTTGATTTATTTTTAATTGTTTTGGAACATAGAAAAAGCCTTAGCCTAATTTATTTAAGCTAAGACTCTTATATCCTACAGTTTTCTTTAAAGCTAAAGTATTTATCCTCATCTACAATAACTATATGTATCTACTAATTCAATGCATAATATTTCTCCACGCTTCTGTAGCATATTAGTTATAACTATCTTCCTTGCTAAAGTCAGTATTACCCATTGGGTGATTGTGAAAGCATATCATTTCAGATGAATTGGTTAATATAGCTACTTTAAATATTTCTCTTGGATATACCATAGATAAATTTACAGTGCCTATACTTACAACCTCTATGCTACTGGCCAATTCTTTGTATCTAAACATACCACTACAAACTTTTCTCTAGCACTATTTATAAAAAATTCTTTGCTAATCTATAAGCATCATAAAGATTACTTATTTTTCTAGTTTCATATAGAACACTACGTTCTTTTACTAATTTAAGTAAAACTATATCAACTCTCTTGGCAGGAGTTCTCTTTTTATTCATTCTGCTTTTCTCCTTTATTTATTAAAATTAAAATAAGCATATACACCTTATCAATGTATATGCTTATTTAAGTAAGTACTCAGTTTCTTCATTTTTAGAAATTACAGTAACACTATAATCACTAGATAACAAGTATAGTGTTGAATTATATGTATTAACTTCATCTTCATATATTACATCACTAAACTCTTCTACTAACCCCTTTAATATATTTGATTTTAAGTTTTCTACTTCTTTAATATCCTCAATTATACACACATATCCACCATCATCTGTTAATTTTCTGTTACATCCATAGTTTTCATCAAGAATATTAATAACGTCATCCACATTTTCAATTACTTCCTTTGGATATTCTGATAATAAGTTTAAATCATCTTTCTTCCATAAGTTAATCATCTCAACTTCCTCCTTTTAATTTGTTGTACTAAAAAAGGGATGTCAGTACTTCTTCCAACATCTCTTTTTAATATTTTTGGTATTACTACTTACTCAACTATCTATTTAATATAGATTCATTAATATAATATATATTTATAATTTAATTAAAAACAGTTTATCTATATATGGTAAAACTATATTAACTCGTTGTGCTAGTTAATTTTTACAATAATAAAACTCCAACAAATATAGTATCCTAAGATTACATCACCAATCTAAAGGAGGGTTACTATATGTTGGAGCTTAATAATTATTATATCCAAGAGGTAAAAAATTTAACTGACTTATTTACTATAATTTTTACAATAGTTGATGATATATACAATGATATTATCCCTATAAGTATTAGAAACAGACGTAATATTAAGGATAGCAAACTTTCAGATAGTGAGATAATAACTATAAGTATAGTTGGAGAACTTTTAACTATTGATTCAGAAAAAGCATTCTTTAGTTTATTGAGTAGAGAGTATACAAGACTATTTCCAAAATTAGGCGATAGAACTAGATTTAATAGAACAAAACGAAATCTCCACGCTGTAATTAAAGAAATCAGAGAATATATTTCATTATCTATTCAATCTTACTCTAATGAGATAAGAGTTATAGATAATATGCCTATTCCAGTATGTGAGTTCGGTAGAGCACATTTTAGTAAATGCTTTAAAGGCGAAGCCTCTTATGGTAGATGCCCTTCAAAGAAACAAATATATTTTGGATTTAAGTTTCATGCACTTACTACAGTGGATGGTTTTTTAACTGACTACGTCATAACTCCAGCAAATGTAGATGATAGAAATACAGTATGGGATTTATGTTACAAATATAGTTCTATTTCTATTATAGGTGATAAGGGATACGTTAATAAAAGGCTAACGCCTGAATTAAATAGTGAAAAGGGCATAAATTTATTGTTTTTAAAAAGAGGAAATAGTAAAGAAAACTATCCAAAAGAAATAAGACAACTTATATTTAAGGTAAGAAGAAGGATAGAAACTAGCTTTTCTCAATTAACAGAACAATTAAACTTAAATAAGGTTAAGAGTAAATCTATGCTAGGATTTATAACTAGAACTTCAATAAAAGTTTTAACTCATAACATTTCTTTTCTTATAAATAAATTAATGGGGAAAAATGATTCTTTAGCTAAAATAAAAGAACTAGTATTTGGATAAAATTTACAAATACTAGTCACTATGGGTCTATTTTTTTGCAAAAAACATTTTACTTTATTTGGAAATTAAATTTAACTAGCACAATAGATTAATTTAATTTTCTTATCAATATACAGCACTATTCTACATAAAAATATTTTTTCCTCTTATTTTACAATAATCTTATCCACGATTAATTTAATCTACCAAATGTTCTTTTATTTCATTTAAATAACCTTGCCTTACAATTAAGAAGTATATAAGTAAAACTATAAAGAAGCTTCCCATAACTAAAAATGAAGATGATGCAACATCTACATCAAGAGCATTTTTAAGTGCTAAAAGTGCAAAGGTAGAATGTATAACTGCAACTACATAAGGAAATAAAAATAAAGTACCTATCTCTATTGTTGATATTTTCTTTATCTCTTTATAAGTTAGTCCTATTTTATTAAGATTCCTATATTTTTTCTTATCAACTTGGCAATCTACATAAAGCTTATTATATAAAAAGCTACTTGAAGTAACAAAGAATATCAATCCTATAAATACCGATAAGAATAAAAGGACTGAATAAGCTATTTTAGCTGAATCTACCATAATAGATTTAGATAAAAACTTATACCCTACATCATCTTTACAAACTTTTTCAAAAGCTTTACTTACATTCAATGTTTTCATATAATCTTTTGTATCAATAGCTACAAATTCATCTGCTATATAATCTGAATTTATACTATTATAAACCTCATCTTTAACCACATACAAACTGTAATATGCTGGCATAACAGACTTATTAGCATTCTTTACTTTTATAGATTTATTATCTATATTTATAAGGTTATCTTTCTTCTTACTACTTGATTTTGACAATGATATTGCTTCATCGTACTTTAAATCTACTATTTCCAATCCTTTTTCTTTTGCCAACTGAATATAATTAGACTCTCTAATTATTTTTATAGCTTTATTTTCAGTTTTTGAAAATAAAGTTTTCATTTCTCCTTCAGTTTTATTATAATGTATATTTTCTTTTTGCAATAAATATTCTAATAACTCTACCTTATATTTATAATATCCATCATCAATACCATTTAATTTATCTCTTTCTGTAGCATAGAATATTGCTTGTGGATAGGCTAATTCCACCTGGTTTATTCGATCCTTCCAATATGAATACACTGATCCAATAGCGGTAAATGCAACTGCTGAAGTTATTGTTACTAAAAAAAACATCCTTGTATTATCTTTTACTTTATAATGTAAGTTTGCTATACATAACATATTAATATTTTTCTTATAAAATCTCTTATTCTCTTTGACCTTTTTTATCACAAATACACTAAGTTGTGAAAATAACAGATATGTTCCTACAATAACCATAGAGATTACTGGTACTATTCTATTTACTAGCTCTAATTCTGTAACTGTAACTGCTCTACAATACGCAACTACCAATAATAGAACACATAATATGGCTAATATAGGTGATGACTTTGGTTCTGGCTTTGGTTTTTGTGTTCCTTTAAGTAATTTTATAACTTTATCTTCCCTAACTACAAAGTATATAAAGTATGATGTTAATAGTGATAACAGTATAAAATATAAAATAATTACACCCATAGATTTTATTGGAATATAAAACTCTAATTTCTCTATCCCTATTAATGATGATATGGCAACTAACACTATTTTAGCGAAAATCACTCCTATCAAAATTCCAGAAGCTGATGCTAAGATATTCATTATTAAATTTTCAATAAAAATCATTTTTTTAACTTGTCTCTTTGATATTCCTATAGTATATAAAATACCAAACTCTTTATTTCTGCTTTTTAAAAACACACTTGCTGAATAAAATACAAATAGAAATAAAAATAAGTAAATTATAATTGTAGTTACTTTCATCATTAAAATTAGATAATCATCAAATAACGAAATATCTAAATCTGGGTGATTTACAAACATATTGAAAGAAAAAAGTAATGATGAAGATATAAGTATACTAAAAAAATATCCAAGATAAGACTTAATATTTCGCTTTACATTATTAACCGTAAATTCTGTAAAATTCATTACTTAGTACCCCCTAATAAAGAAAGTACATCCATTATTTCTTGATAGAACTGTATTCTGTTATCAGACTTATAAATTTCATTGTATATTACACCATCTTTTATGAACAATATTCTATTGCAATAGCTTGCTGCCACTGGGTCATGAGTTACCATCATAGTCGTTACTTTTTCTTCCTTATTTATTTTTTCTAATAACTCCATAACATTTTTTGCTGATTTTGAATCTAAATTTCCTGTTGGTTCATCCGCCAAAACTATCGAAGGATTATTTATTAAAGCTCTTGCAATAGCAGTTCTTTGAGCTTGACCTCCTGATACTTCAAAGGTTCTTTTATTTAACAAATCTTCTATTCCTAATATTATTGATACCTTTTTTAATTTATCATCTTGCTCTTTTGTAGGCACATTTTCTAAAGTTAATGGTAATACTATATTCTCGCCTATAGTTAAAGTATCTAGTAAATTATAATCCTGAAATACAAACCCAAGCTCTCTTCTTCTAAATAGTGCAAGTTGATCACCTTTTAATTTATGTGGCTCTTTATCTTTTAATATAATCTCTCCTGAAGTTGGCTTATCTATAGTTGAAATCAAATTTAATAATGTAGTTTTTCCACTCCCACTTGGACCCATTATACCTACGAATTCTCCATTCTCTATAGAAAAACTTATATTATTTAATACATTTGAAACTATCTTCTTACCATATACTTTACTTAAATTGTTTACTTTTAAAATATCCACGATTGTTCTCCTTCTCTAAATTTATTGAATTTCTTTATACATCAATTTTAATTTAGATATTAAAATATCACTATCTACAAACCTTACATATACATTACATCTGTGTAAGGTTTACTTATATTTGTTTTTTATATATTTAAAAAGCAAACATCTTATACACTATTGACCTCCCTTATTTCTTAAATAATATTGATACTCGTGTTCCTTTTTCGATTTCTGATTTTATTTCTACTCTATGACCTAAGTTGTCACATACTTTTTTTACTATATATAACCCCATACCTGTTGATTCTCCAAACTTACGTCCATTTTTTCCTGTAAAAAATGGTTCAAATACCCTTTTTATATCTTTTTTAGGTATACCAATTCCTTCATCTATTATATTAATTATTATGTATTCACTATTTTCTATATTTTTTATAATCAAATACTTACCATAATCTTTTGAGTACTTTACACCATTTATTATTATTTGTTCTATTATAAATCTTAGCCACTTTTTATCACTATAGACCACTAAATCCTTGTCCAATTCTACTTTAGGAATTATTCTATTTTTAATAAATAATCGTCTTTCTTTATTTACCAGTTCTATCACATCATTATATAAATTAACTTTTTCCACTGAGAAATCTTTTTGAAACTGATCTAATCTAGCAAAATACATTGCCATATTAAGTCCTTTATCTATTTTGTCTAACTCTTGCTGTATATTTGATGATACCTCTTCACCTTCATATTCTTGTAGCAAAAGATTGATTACAGATACTGGAGTTTTCATCTGATGAATCCAATGATTAATAAAAGTTAAATGATCGTTATGTATTTTATTTTGTTCTTGTATCTTTAATCTATATTGATTATATTGTTGATTTAACATATTAGATACATTTTTTCCTATAGGTGATTTTCCTAAATCTAATATAGATTCATCTAAATTTTCTATGCCTTTTTCAAAAACTTCATAAGCTCTTTTAGTTGTTATGTACTTGTAGATTATAAAGCTACTTACAATAAAAGTATTAAATAATAATATATAGATTATCTCTGATGCTTTTATAAAATTCATAAGTTTACAATACATAAGAGTTATTATAAGCCCTGCATAATAAGTGAATATATATCCTTTGTATTCATTCATAAATAATTTCATATTATAATCCTACCAATTCTTATTTAATTTGTAGCCAACCCCTCTTACTGTATTCACGGCATCTTCTATTCCTAAATCATTAAGTCTTTTTCTAATTCTACTTACATTAACATTTAGTGTATTTTCCTCTACAAATTCAATATCATCCCATATTTTTTCTAATAAATAATCTCTACCAACTACTTTTGGATATTTTTTTATAAGACATTCAAGTAATATCCCTTCTTTTTTAGTTATGATTACATTTTTATCCTCAAATTCTACTTCCAATCTTTCAGGGTAAAATTTAAGTCCATCTAATTCTACTATTCTTTCATTTAGCTTTGGAGCATATTCTCCGTAAGACCTTCTCATATGACTTTTAATTTTTGCTATTACTACCTCATATTGAAATGGCTTGGTTATATAATCATCTCCACCACTTTCTAATGCTCTGATTTGATCCATTCCACTTTCCCTTGCTGATATAAATATTATAGGTACATTTGATTTTTGTCTTATCTTTGTACACCAATAAAACCCATCAAATTTGGGTAAATTTATATCTAATAATATTAGACTGGGTCTACATACCTCAAATTCTTCTATTATATTATTAAAGTTTGTTGCTATAACTCCCTCAAACCCGTATCTATCTATGTAATCTTTTAACAATGTACTTATAGAAATATCGTCCTCTATAATATAAATCCTATTATTCATATATTCACTCCATATCAACGCTTAATATTTACCATATTTTAATAATTTGTATTCATAGTTAGTATACCACTTTTTAATAATTTGTATTCATAGTTAGTATACCACTTTTTATAGTAAATAAAGCTATAGCATTATCATTATTGCCATAGCTTTATCTATAATAATTAATTTTACATAATAGTAAAATAGTATATTAGCAATATACACCCAAGTAATATCCTATACCATCCAAATATTTTAAAATTATGTTTTTTAATGTATCCTACAAGCAATTTAATAGTTAGTAATGAAACTACAAACGCGACTATCATACCTACTGATAATACTATAAATTCAAAACCAGTAAATACAACGCCAAACTTAATCAATTTAAGCAAACTAGCTCCAAACATTACTGGTATAGCTAAAAAGAATGTAAATTCAGCTGCTACTTCCCTAGATACCCCTATTAATAAAGCTCCTAATATAGTTGCTCCTGAGCGAGATGTTCCTGGAAAAATAGCTGCTATTAATTGAAATAAACCTATAATTATTGCCATCTTATAAGTTAATTGATTTATATTTTTTGCTATAGAGCTTCTGTCTTTGTTATAATTCTCTACTACGATAAACAAAATTCCAAATACTATAAGAGCTATAGCTACTGATTGAAAATTATAAAATAATAAGTTTATCTTATCATCAAATAATATACCAACAATTGCTGCTGGGATACAAGCTATGACTATTTTTATCCACATTGTTATTATGTCTTTTTTTATAAATGAATTTTCTTTAAATGAAAAAGGAAATATCTTTTTCCAATATAAAACTACTACCGCCATTATTGCACCTAATTGTATTACAACAAAAAACATTTCTTTGAACGCATCTGACATTCCTATCTGTAAAAATTCGTCTACTAGTATCATGTGACCTGTACTGCTTATCGGTATCCATTCTGTTATTCCTTCTATAATACCTAAAATTATAGCTTTAAATATTTCTATTAATTCCATTTCTTTAATCCTCTTTTCTTATATAATTTTTCTCATATAAGAATTTTACTTTAAATACTATAGTATAACTATCTTCAAACCTTACATAAGTATTACATCTATGTAATGTTTATAAATGATAAATTATCATATTAAGTGCAACATCTAAAAATATGTAAAAAAATAGTTCATGAGTTTATGTTCATGTTACAGTAATAATAACCACAAAACTACTTTACATGAAAGGACATAAATTTATGAACTACAAACATATTACCACAAATGAAAGATGCTGCATAGCAAATTTCCTAAGTTTAGGATTGAGTCTAAGAAAAATTGCAAAACATTTAAATCGAAATGTATCTACTATTTCAAGAGAAGTTAAGAGAAATTCTACTAATGGTAAATATCTAGCACATATTGCATGTGAAAATTACGCTAAAAATAGAAAAAATTGCGGAGCAAAAGGAAAATCAAGTAACCCTACATTAATTAAATATATAGAAGATGGATTAGAGAAAACTTGGTCACCAGAGCAAATAGCCGGTAGGCTACGCCTAGATTACCAAGATGATAAATCTATGAAAATCGGTTTTAAAACAATATATAGATGGCTATATCAAAAAATTATTGCAAAAGGAAATGTGAATAGATTAAGAAGAAAATGAAAATCACTAAATCCTAAAGAGACTAGAGGTAAATTTAATATAGGCAAAAGTATTAAAGATAGACCCAAAGAAGTTCGAAAAAGAGAAACTATAGGACATTGGGAACTAGATACTGTTGTATCTAGCAGAGGAAAATCAAAAGCTTGCCTTTCAACTTTTGTCGAGAGGAAAAGTAGATTTTTAATAGCTCAAGTTATGGAAAATAGGAAATCTTCAACATTCAACTTCCATTGCTTTACTGCTTTTAAAGATATTCCAACTAATTTAATTAAAACATTTACAGTTGATAGAGGTAAAGAGTTTTCAGGGTATGTAGATATTGAAAATACACTAAATATAGATGTCTACTTTGCAGATGCGTATGCTTCTTGGCAAAGGGGGACAAATGAAAATACAAATGGATTATTAAGAGAGTTTTACCCTAAAAAGTTTGATTTTTCTTCTATAAATCAGAAAGAACTTGATAATATTGTTACCATAATAAATAATAGACCTCGCAAGTGTCTTGGATATAAGACACCTGCAGAGGTATTTGATGTAACATGAATATAAAGTGTTGCACTTATATTGACAATCTATCAAATAAAAAAAACACATTGACAAAATTGTCAATGTGTTTTTCGTGGATTTCAATGGTGGAGACGAGGGGAGTCGAACCCCTGTCCGCAAGTCTTTTCCTCGTTGCATCTACGTGCGTAGCCAACTTTATTAGCATCTCGCCTTTCACATCGCCAAGTGGCAGGCTATGTGATTAGCCAGTCTCGATTAATCCGCTTTTGGTCGAGACACCCCAAAAGTAGTACCCTGCATAGATGACGTCCAGGCCTAGCCGGCAGGAGGGCTTAGGCGGGACGAGCAGTCAATTAAGCTGCTAAAGCGTAATTATCGTTTGCGTTTATTTTAAGTTCCCCAGTTTTTACGTGACCCAGAGTAACACGGCACGCAGCCCCAAGTTCCAAACCCACGTCGAAACCTTTACGCCCCCGTGGTAGTTTAAAGTCTTAGAGACTGTTTTTATCGCAAACTTCACCATTTCTTTATTCAGTTGTTTTTCTTGATGTATATAATATAATATTTTTGCTACCAAAAATCAATGTTAGTTAATGGATTTTTAGGAAACATTAATTAGTATCTTCCAGCTATTTCTCTTTCTATACGTCTTTGAGCATCTTTCTTAGCTAAGTCTTGACGCTTATCGTATAACTTCTTACCTTTTGCTAAAGCTAACTCTATCTTAACCTTACCACGTACTAAATACATGCTAAGTGGTATAAGAGAATAACCTTTTATAGTAGTTGCCCCTATAAGCTTTCTTATCTCACTTTTGTGAAGTAATAACTTTCTTGTTCTTAAAGGATCAACATTAAATCTATTTCCTTGCTCATAAGGACTTATATGAACTTGTTTTAAAAATACTTCGCTATTATCAACAGATGCAAATCCATCAGTTAAGTTTACCTTACCTTGTCTTATAGACTTTACCTCTGTTCCTTTAAGCTCTATACCGCATTCATAAGTTTCTTCTATAAAATACTCATGTCTTGCTTTTCTATTTGTAGCTAATACTTTTTTACCTGACAACAAGTTCACCTTCTTTACTAAAAAATTTCATTAACATAATTTACATATTATAAGTAAAAATATACCATATCCATGTTTAATAGTCAACATTCCTAAGTAGATTATAATCTTATTATTAAATTAACTTCATATAAATATACATGCTTAAACTTTATAAATTATTCCAATTCTACCTTTCACTAATTAAAAAAATAAATTATAAGCAAATCTCACTCAAAATACTACATGTAAGTATGCAATAATCTATTTTCCATAAAATGTAACTTTTTCTTATCTTTCTACTTAAGCTTTTATATTATAATACTAGATAACTTATATTTTGAGGGAGGATTGAGTTATGGAGTTTTATGATGGTTTTTCAACAGGTTCAGATATTATGTTTAACATAGTTCCTTTAATAGTTGTCTGTGGTTTTATATTTGTGTTTGGTTCTATCATTATATCTTCAATTAAAGGCATTTCTGAATGGTCTAACAATAACAAACAACCAATTTTAGATGTTGATTGTAAGGTTGTAAGTAAAAGAATGAATGTAACTAGACATGCAGGTCATCACGATGCTAATGGACATTATACAGGTGATAGTAGCAGCACTAGCTATTATGTTACCTTTGAATTTAAAAGCAAAGATAGAATGGAATTCCATGTTAGTGGAACTCAATATGGAATCTTAGTAGAAGGAGACCACGGAAAACTACAATTCCAAGGAACTCGCTTCCTAAGCTTCACAAGACAATAACTATATCCCATACTTATTCAAACATGTATAAAGCAAAGGGGGTGATGTGAATATAGAAGTTTTGCTCCCATTCGCAAAGCGCTCTTTGCTTTGCATGGGTCCAAAACTCTATATAACCATCCCCCCGAAGCTAACATCTACTCTTTATCTTCGATTTTACCAAGTAATTCAAAATCTATCTCTCTAAAGTCAACATTAACTTTATCTACTCTAATTCTTACAGGATCACCAATTCTAAAAGTCTTTCTAGTTCTCTCACCAATAATTGTATAACTCATATCATCATAAATATAATAATCATCAGCCATATTAGCAAGTCTTATAAGACCTTCAACAGTATTCTCTAACTCAACAAACATACCAAAGTTAGTAACACTTGAAATAGTTCCTTCGAATTCTTCCCCTACCTTATCAGCCATATAACAAGCTTTATAGTAATCATGAACATCTCTTTCTGCAAGTTCTGCAGCTCTTTCTCTTTCAGAAGATTGAGTAGAAGCATAATCAACTATATTTGATAACTGATCTTGTCTTTTTTGATTTATCTTATTATTTAATTGCTCTTTTATAATTCTGTGTATTTGTAAATCTGGATATCTTCTTATTGGAGAAGTAAAGTGACAATAATACTTAGCCGCAAGACCAAAATGACCTATACAAGTTGGCTCGTATCTTGCTTGTTTTAAAGAACGAAGTAATATTGTACTTACTGCTTCTTCTTCTCTCTTACCTTTTATTTGTTCAACTATTGATTGTAAAGCTTTTGGATGAACTTCTTCTAAGTCGCCTTTTATTGTATATCCAAAAGTAGCAACAAATTTGCTTAGCTCTTCCATCTTTTCTGATGATGGAGTTTCATGAACTCTATAAACAAAAGGTAATCCTAACCAGAAGAAGTGCTCTGCTATAGTTTCATTACTTACAAGCATGAATTCTTCTATTATTCTATTAGAAATTCTTCTTTCATAATGTTTTATATCAACAACTTCTCCATCTTTATTTAAGATTATCTTAGCTTCTGGGAAGTCAAAATCTATTGCTCCTCTTCTTTCTCTTCTCTTCATAAGAATTCTAGCTAACTCTTCTGATAACTTAAATTCTTCTAGCATATGAGAGAAAGTCTTCTTTAATAATGGGTCATCTTTTTCTAGTATGTCAGATACTTCTGTATAAGTCATTCTAGCTTTAGAATTTATTACTGTTTCACGTATGTCATGTTTTACGACGTCCCCTTTATCATTTATCTCCATAAATATAGATAATGTAAGTTTATCTTCAAATGGATTTAATGAACAAACACCGTTAGAAAGTGTTTTAGGTAACATTGGTATTACTTTATCAACTAAGTAAACAGAAGTTGCTCTTTTTAAAGCTTCTTTATCTAATTTACTTTTTTCTCTAACATAATGAGTAACATCAGCTATATGAACTCCTAGCTTGAAATTTCCATTAGATAATTTTTCAATAGAAACAGCATCATCTAAGTCTTTTGCATCTTCACCATCTATAGTAAATATTTTAAGATCTCTTATATCTAATCTTCTATCTATTTCTTCTTGAGGAATAGGTTGTGCAACAAATTCAGCTTCCTCTAATACTTTCTTAGGGAATTCTTCAGGTAAGCCATGAGCTTTTATTATAGACTCTATTTCTACTCCTCTTTCACCTTTTTGTCCTAAAATTTCTATTATCTTACCTTCTGGCTTTCTATCTTCTGATGGCCAAACAGTAATTTCAACCACTACCTTGTCATTTTCTTTAGCTCCTGAGAAAAACTTCTTAGGTATGTATATATCTTGGTTGAATTTTTTATTATCTGGAATTACGAAACCAAAGTTTTTGCTTGGTTGGAATAATCCAACTACTTCAGTTACTTCTCTTTTTACTATTTTAACTATTCTACCTTCTGCTCTTCTATCTTCAGTAGCAGGAGTTACTATTTCTGCTATAACTCTATCGTTATGCATTGCAGTATTTACATTGTCTGCTGGGATGAATAAATCTTGTGTAAATTCTTCATCAGATTCAACAAACCCAAATCCCTTTCTATGTGATACAAATTTCCCTGCATATAATCCCATTTGGTTTAATGACATTATCTTTCCTTTTTTACTTCTACATATATATCCGTCTTCTTCTAATTCATCTAAAAAGTTAAAGAACATTGCCATCTCTGCTGGATGTATGTTAAATATAACTGCTAGTTCCTCTTTTTTTAGAGGATTGTATGCCGGATCATGTATTAGCCCTAATAAACTTTCTTTAAGTCCTGGTACCATTTTTGCCTCCTATGTTTCTTTTTTCTATATTAAGTTTAATAAAATCCTTATTATTAAATATATGCTTCATAATTTATAAAACATTATACTTATTCATTTAAAATTTTATTTCTTATTTTTATACCCTATATATCTTTTATTATTAGCATATTTCATGTATTTAATATATTTTAATTAATTATTTTCACACCGCTCTCATATTTTCTAATATTTGGAATACCTTGTTATAATAGCATAGTTTTGAATAAAATGAAATCTAATGATTGTAGTATCTAATATAAATAAGTAGTTTGATTTGTAATAAACACTAACACTTCACACTTTATTTTAATATTTAAAATCCATTCTGCTAATATGTAGTTAAAGTTTTTATTCATACATATATATCTATTATTTTTCACTTATTTATTGATTTTTGCAAAAGTTTTCCTTAAACTAAACTTGTATACTAATTATATTGGAGGATTAATATGGAGAATTTTACTTTATCATTTAATGTAGTTTCACCTTTGTTTATTGTGATGGCATTAGGTTATTATTTAAAATATATTAAAATGCTTGATAAACAAACCTTAGACGTTATGAACAAAGTCTGTTTCAAGGCATTTTTACCAACTATGCTATTCTATAATATTTATAAAAGTGATGTAAAAAGTGCATTCAATCCAAGACTAATAATGTTCTCGGTTAGTTGTGTTTTAATCTTATTTTTTATTTTACTAATTATAATCCCTAAAATTGAAAAAGATAATAAGAAACGTGGTGTAATGATACAAGGTATCTTTAGAAGTAACTTTGTAATCTTTGGTATGCCCGTAGCTTCATCTATATATGGTGATGGTAGTATTGGAACGACTGCTCTACTAATATCTATAATCGTACCTCTATTTAATCTTTTAGCAGTAATTTCATTAGAAGTATTTAGAGATGGTAATATAGACTTCAAGAAAATAATACATGGTATAATAACAAACCCATTAATAGTAGCATCAATAATTGGTGTATCATTCATCTTACTAAACATAAAGCTACCAACATTTATAGAAAAATCAGTAAGCGATATATCAAAATTAGCAACACCACTTTCATTAATACTATTAGGTGGATCATTCTCATTTTCAGATATAAAAGAATACTTAAAAAATATAATATTTGTAGTATCAAATAAGCTAGTCATAGTTCCACTAATATTTATTCCATTAGCAATATCACTAGGATTTAGAGAGATAGAACTATTAACTATACTAATAATGTTTGCTTCACCAACAGCAGTATCAACATTCCAAATGGCAAAACAGATGGATGCAGATCACATACTAGCCCAACAAGCAATAGTATTCTCATGCTTATTCTGTATTCCAACAGTATTTCTATGGATACTAAGCCTAAAACAACTAGCCTTAATTTAAATCCCCCTCTACCCACAACAAAAAGAGTTATTGAATGTGTATAGTAATCCTTGGTGCGAAGGGTGAATATATAAATTTCTCTGACATTTGCAGCACTTCTTGCTGCATGGAAGGAAATTTATATATCACCCATGCTCCAATCATTTCAGCATGTTCAATAACTCTCTTTTAAAAATTAAATTTAATTTTTAAAGATGTAAATAATTTTAAATAATGGCCATTTATTTATTATTTATTTACCATAACTAATGCTAATGCATTTAAGAAGAATAATACTGCTGCTATCTTAGTAACTCTACCAAGAAAAGCTTCTTTCCCTTTTGGCTTAAAGTAGCTTTGGCTACCTTCTCCACCAAATTGTGAAGGAACTGCACTTTTACTATCTTGAGGCATTATAGCAAGTATTAATACTATACCAAGTACAACTTGTATTCCCATTAAAATGTTACTTAACATATGGTATCCTCCTATTTAATTATAAAAATTATACATTCTTTAGTCTATCATAATAGATTGCTTAATACAAGCATACCTCTCAAAACATCTTATACTAAGCATATTTTATTTCTTCACATAAATTTCATCTTTTCTTCATCTACTATTCTTTCCAATTTCATGTAAAGTTCATACAACATAACTAAAATACTATTGTTAAAGTAATTATATTAAAAAGGAGAATTTTTTTATGAACTTTTTTAAAAGAGCAATCTTAAGTACAAAAAGTAGATGGTCAAAAACACTACTTTTATTCACAGTAATAACAACAATATGTGTATTAGTACTAAGCGGAATATCAATTCAAACTGCAAGTAAAAATGCAGGAATCCTAGCAAGACAACAACTAGGAGCTACAGTAACATTAAAAGTTGATACAGAGAAAATGAGAGAAAATATGATGAAGTCTAAAGACTCTGCTTCATCATCTGGGGAGCCTGGTGGCGAAAGAATGAAACCTACTATGACGCCACTACCTACTGAGTACATAGATCAACTTAAAGATTCAGAATACGTTGAAAGTTACTTAGCTCAATCTAGTACAAGCTTATTAGCTAATGACTTCACTGCTGTAGGAAGTGAAACTGAAGAAAGTGATTCGGAAGAAAGCAACTCTTCAACTGAGTCATCTAACAAAAATATGCCTCAAATGGATCAAGGTAAAATAGGCAGAAATATGGGAGATGTAACTTTAACAGGTGTTTCTAATTTAGAACAAACTTCTTCTTTTAGAGATGGTAATATATCTATAGTTGAAGGTGATTCAATAACTGAAGAAACTGCATCTAACTCAGTAATTATAGAAGAAGCATTAGCATCAGAAAATGACCTTAGTGTAGGTGACACTATAAATGTATCTTCTACATCTGACGAAGAAACTACATATGACTTAAAAATAATTGGTATCTATGCTTCTAGTGAAGATTTTACAGAACAAGCTATGAGGGACACAGCATCTAGTCCATACAACAATATCTATACTAGCCTAGAAACAATATCTGAAATAAAAGGGTCTGATTATGAAAATGCTGTTGATAGTGCAGTATTCTACTTAAACGATCCAGTAAATGTTGATGCTTTTATAGCTGAAAGTGAAAAAACTAATATAGATTTTGATACTTTTAAATTAGATGCTAATGACTCAGCTTACGAGCAAATGTTAGGACCTATAGAAAATATCAGTTCTTTCTCAAAAATAGCAGTATTCGTTATAGCTATAGCTGGTGGGTTAATTTTAACTTTAATAATAATGTTATCTATTAGAGATAGAAACCAAGAAATAGGTATTTTACTTTCACTTGGTGAGAAGAAATCTAAGATAATAGCTCAATTTGCAGTAGAAATCCTACTAGTTTTAGTTTTATCTCTAGGTGTATCATCAGTAATAGGTAATTCAACTAGTAATTTAATTGCTAACCAGCTTTTAACATCAGAAATATCTTCTTCTGAAAATAGTGATGAAGCAAATGCCCCTGAAATGCCTGGTGGTGATAGAGGTCAAAACAAAGGATTTGGAGGAATGTTCTCTCCTACAAGATCTAATGTAGAAGTTATAGACGAACTTGATGTTTCAGTTTCAGGACAAGACTTCTTAAAAATGTCCGGATTAGGAGTTGCTATATCATTAGTTGCAACTTGTGTACCTGCAGTTACAGTAATGAGACTTAATCCTAAAAATATATTAAGTAAACATAGTTAGGAGGAATATATATGAGTACAATACTAGAATTTAAAGATGTAAGTTATTCTTACAATAACAACGCTACTATATTAGATAAGGTTAATGCAACTTTTGAACAAGGAAAGTTTTATACAATAATAGGACCTTCTGGTTCTGGAAAAACTACCCTGTTATCATTAGCTGCAGGACTTGATAAATCTTCTTCAGGTTCAATTTTATTTGATAACAAAAACATAAATAATATAGGTCTTTCTAACTATAGAAATAAATGTATATCTATAATATTCCAAAGCTATAACTTATTAACATATATGAGTGCTTTAGATAACATAATCTGCGCTATGGAAATTAAGGGCACAAAATGTTCTAATAAAAAAGAAAAAGCTATAGAAATATTAAAACAAGTTGGGCTAACTGAAGAACAAGGAAAACAAAAAGTATTAACTCTAAGTGGTGGTCAACAGCAAAGGGTTGCTATTGCTAGAGCTTTAGCTACTGAATCAAACTTAATACTTGCAGATGAAGCTACTGGAAACTTAGATGAAAATACTTCAAATGAAATAATATCTATATTTGAAAATCTAGTAAAAAAACATAATAAAACAGTTATCTTAGTAACTCATAATAATGATATTGCAAAAAGATCTGATGTCACTTATATTGTAAAAAATAAAAAGCTACTTCAAACTGAATTTTGCTAATAAGTTTAATTAAAATAATAAAAAATCACTAGCTATAGCAATTTGCTATGATGCTAGTGATTTTTTATGTTCTTTAAATAAATTTAATTATTATCTAAAAAATCTAGTGCATACTGTACATATACTGATGTTCCAATTTCTAGTGAATCCTCATCAATATTGAACTTACCATGATGATGAGGGTATGCTGCTCCCTTTTCTGGATTTCCAGCTCCTACAAAGGCTAGGACTCCTGGTACTCTATTCATGTACTCAGCCATATCTTCTCCACCAGTCATCTTATCTAGTAATGATAAACCTTCTTCTCCTAATAACTTAATTACAGATTTTTCTGCGATTTTAGAACATTCCTTATTATTTATTGAAATTGGTGTTCCATATCTATATTCAAGTTTTGCCTCAGCTCTATAAGCTTCTGCTGTACTTTTAGCTACTCTTTCTATCATCTTAGGTATTTCTTCTCTCAATTCTGGATTGAAGTATCTTGCAGTACCATCTAATACTGCTTCACTTGCTATTACATTAAATCTAGTTCCAGAATGTAGTGCACCTACGCTTACTACTACTGAATCTAGAGGGCTTGTTTCTCTACTTACTATAGATTGTAAATTCATTATTATTGCTGCACTTGCAACAACTGCATCAACACCTTGATGTGGAAGAGAACCATGACCACCTTTACCTTTTACGTGTATCTTAAATATATCTGCTGCTGCCATTCTTGGGCCTTCTTCAACAGATACCTTTCCACATTCTAAGCCACTCCATAGATGTATTCCAAATACGCCATCTACACCTTCTAGAACTCCATTATCTACCATAGCTTTTGCACCTTTTGCTACTTCTTCTGCTGGTTGGAAGAATAATTTTACTGTTCCATTTATTTGGTCTTTTATATCATTTAATACTTGAGCTGCACCTAAAAGCATTGCTGTATGCCCATCATGACCACATGCATGCATCATACCGTCTACTTTAGATTTATACTCTACATCATTTTCTTCAAATACTGATAAAGCATCCATATCTGCTCTTAATGCTACTGTTTTTCCAGTATTATTTCCTTTTATAGTAGCAACTACACCAGTTTCAGCTACTGCTACATATGGTATTCCCATTTTATCAAGTTCTTCTTTTATTCTTTTTGAAGTTCTATATTCTTCTAAACTTCTTTCTGGATGTTGATGAAAATCTCTTCTTAGTTCAATCACATAATCTTTATTTGATCTGCATCTTTCTTTTATATTCATTTTATTTTCCCCCCTACTAATATAATTTTTATATAAGATTAATGAATAATCCTGCTATTATTACTGACGCAATAGTTACAGTTGTAAATCCTCCAACTAGCATTTGAGGAAGCATTTGATCCATTAAGAACTCTTTTTCTTCTGGAGTCTCTGCTAAAGCTTTAGATACATCTTCTGTTATGATGTAGTTTGGTGGAAATCCATAAAGTGCTGTTAATGCTACTGCAAATGACATTTCTTTGCTAATTCCTAATAGCTTACCTGCTATTATAGAGAATATTCCCATTCCTACAACACCAAATACTATAATTCCTATTAGTGGCATTGCCATTTCTGCAAGAGTATCTGGAGTTGCTTTTGCTAGACCTGCCATTACAAATGCCATTAAAGAAGTAATTAATATTCCAAATGAACCTGATTTTACTAAAGGTTTTCTATCAATAAGTCCCATTTCTGAAGCAATAGCTCCTAATACTAGTGCTATAACATACTTAGATATAGTACCCCCAGTTAAACCTTCTAGTTTAACTGCTACTAATGCGACTATAGCTACTCTTAGTAGTACCATATAAGTAGTATCATACTTTTCTGGTAGTTTAGGTATTATTCTTAATTTACTTTCTTCTTTTATAGTTTCTTCAACTTCGCTTTTTGCAGAAGATTTAATCTTACCACTTCTAAAATCAGATAAAAGTTTATTCCCTTCTTTTCTAAGTAATATAGATGTTAAAGGATATCCTGCAAATCCTTGTGCAACGTAAACTAATATAGCAAGAACTGCCAAATCGTTTAATCCTTTTGCTGTTGCTGCATCCGCCATCATTATTGATGCAACTAATCCTCCTGTAAGTGGTGGAGTTGCAATTATTGCTGTCTCCCAATCAAATACTACTGTTCCTAATGCTACTGCACCAACACATATTCCTACAATTCCTGCAAGTGAAATTATTATAGTTCTCCATTGTGATGCTAATTCTTTTAAACTCATTAAAGTTCCCATGTGTGTTATTAATAATAAAATTGCTAGTTGTGCTAAAGGATTACCTATTCCAGATAAATCTACTATATCTGCCGGAAATATTGTCCAAAAGCCTATTACGAATATTATTGCTGAAACGAATACCGATGGTACAAATGCCTTTGTCATAGCCGATATTACATCCCCCAATGTTAGTGCTAATAGCACTAAACATAATGCCATCATCATATCCATACTTTAAAATCCTCCCCTTATTAAATTTTATAATTAAATTTTTATAAATAAAAATATTTATAATTAAGTTTAGAAATTATAGGTAGCCCCCTTTCTAATTATTTCATTATAGTCTACTCAATTCATTTTTTCAATATTCTATATATATTTAATTTTCAAAAAACTTTTTATATATTTAATTTCTAAACATACCTATTTAATAATTCTTCCTTTGCTTTTATATGTTTATCATCTATTTTTATACTAAAATCGAAGATAAATATATAAAAATAGCAACTACCTTATATATTCATCATATAAAATAGTTGCTATTTTTATTTCATATTTAATTAAGTTAAAATTATTAATTTGAGTATAGTTTTGCTTCTAACTCGCATGATATAGCTAAATTGTAGATATATGCGTTATTAACTTCATTTATTAACTTAGATTCTTGCTCTTCAGTCAAGTTCATATTATTTATTTTTGCACCATAGTTCATAACATAAGATCTTATATCTTTTATTCCATCACAATTATAGTAGTTTAATCCTTCTTTAGGAACACCATAGTTTACACTTAATAATGCTATAAATGTTCTTCCTCCAAATAAATCTGCTATAAATCTAGTATATGCATATGCTACTATAAGCTCTGGTGAAGAATTATCTATTTCATTTATTCTTTCTATGAAAGATAAAGTTGAAGGTAATAGTTCCATAGTATTCAACTTATCACCTAATAAAAATTCTAAATCTTTTTGAATTAATTCATATTTGTATAATTCTTTAGTTACAAAATCCTTTACTATCTCATTTGAACTATTCTTATCTATAGTATCCTCTATTGCTTTATACATAGCAGATAAGTTGAACAAATACTCTGCATAACTTTCTTTAGATGCATTTCCGTCTACTATTCTCTTTATAAATCCACTGTGCTCTGCCGCACTGTGAAGAGTTCCTGTATTTTTTCTTATTTTTGTTAATAAATCCATAATGAGATCCTCCATATTGATATTAATTATCATTTTCTATTGTATTTATACCACCTATCTTCTTCTTTAAACATATTTTTCACAAAATATTCCAATGGCATATTTATATTTTTACTTGCTTCTAACTATCAATAATTTGAATCTCTCTACTTAAATCCAACTCTACCTTACTTCTAAAATTAATAATTTTTATAACTAATATAAATTCCAGTATTATATCTATAAACTGCACTTTATATAAAACTCATAATATATTTCATTATTAAATTTGTTATATTTTAAACAATCTAGTTTTTAATACACCTATGTTGATTCATAGTTCATCTATATTAAAAAAATTTTCAGATGATATTATTAATTTGCATCCTCAATTATTTCATTTTTATTAGCTTTCTTATTCTTTAATGTTGTGAATATCGATTCAAAATAAAACCTTTCATCTATAAAACTATTTATACAAGAAACAACCTTTCCTGTTATAAATGCACAGACTACAGTACCTACTCCTATTCCCACTATTTTTCTTAAGAAAATTAAAGATACTACTATTGTAAATGCAAGACAAGATAAGTCAAATACTGTCTTTGAACGTTTGTAAGGTATATTAAAATGTGCTGGAAAATCTCTAGTAAAAGTGTCTGTCGGTAAAACAGGTGTTTTACAATTTAACAATAACGACATTCCCAATGATATAACGCCAAAACTAACTATAAAGTATATCGTATTTAGTAATATTCCATTTGGAAGTATTTCTATAATATTTACATTAAAGAAATCTATTAAATATCCAAATACTATTGCAAGTAAAAAGGAAATAATATATCCTATTTTAAATTGTCTAGTTAGTACAACCAACATTACTATAAGAAAACACTGAAATATATAGTTCCAAGTACCATATGTGAGTTTATCAAATGCCAAACTTAGAACATATGGTACAGACGTTATTGATGATATACCAAAGTGACTCTTTATCATCAGAGTGCTTGCAAAGCTGTTAAAAATTAGTCCCAAAACTAAGGCTAACTCTCCGGTAAAACGTTTTTTTTGTTTCATGAAAATCTTCCCCCTTATTTTGTGTTAAATTATAATTTTAAGTACATTAATATGGCGAACTCAAATTTAATTAAGTTCACCATATTAATATACTTTCAATCACTGCCTAAGTAATATCACTCTATTATTCCCATCCCCTTGGTGAATTGATTTTTATGCACATTGATGAATATAGATAAATATTAATATGTATAATGTCAATATTATATACAAACTTTTTAATAAATTTGACTTATTGTTCTGATAATTTAAACACGCTACTTATTACTATTCGACTTCAATTTCAATATTCCTCTAATCTTTTACATATTTTTTGTTACATTTTTTCATCGCCATTTAATAATATTTCGTAAAGTATATTACTTTTCCTTTTTATTTTAAAATTTAATCTAATATATTTTTTAACTTAATATGATTTAAATAAAAAAATAAGCCGATAATATAAAATATTATTGGCTTATTTCTTTATTTATTAGATTCTTATTTATTTTTTAAGTTATAGAATGAGTTCATTCCACAGTATCTAGCATTATCTCCAACCATTTCTTCTATTCTTAATAATTGGTTGTACTTAGCTACTCTATCAGTTCTTGATGGAGCACCAGTTTTTATTTGTCCAGCATTTACAGCTACAGCTAAATCAGCTATAGTAGTATCTTCTGTTTCTCCTGATCTGTGAGATATAACTGCAGTGTATCCAGCTCTCTTAGCCATTTCTATAGCATCTAAAGTTTCAGTTATTGTACCTATTTGGTTAACTTTTATTAATATAGAGTTTGCTACACCTGCTTCTATTCCTCTTTCTAATCTTTCAGTATTAGTAACAAATAAGTCGTCTCCAACTAATTGTATCTTTTTACCTAATCTTTCAGTTAATACTTTCCATCCATCCCAGTCTTCTTCATCAAGACCATCTTCTATAGTTACTATTGGGAAGTTGTTAGCCCAATCTTCATATAAATCAACCATTTCAGCTGCAGTTAATTCTTTTCCTTCTCCAGCTAAAACATATTTTTTAGTTTCTTTGTTGTACATTTCTGTAGCAGCAACGTCAAGACCTAATCTTACGTCATCTCCTGGCTTGTATCCAGCTTTTTCTATAGCTTCAACTATTAATTCTAAAGCTTCTCTGTTTGATCCTAAGTTTGGAGCGAATCCACCTTCGTCACCTACACCACAAGCTAATCCTTTTTCTCCAAGAACTTTCTTTAATGAGTGGAATACTTCTGCTCCCATTCTTAAACCTTCTTTGAAAGATTTAGCCCCTACTGGTAATATCATGAATTCTTGAACGTCAACGTTGTTATCTGCATGCTCTCCACCGTTTAATATGTTCATCATTGGTACTGGTAATTGCTTAGCATTTACTCCACCTATGTATTGGAATAATGGTAATCCTAATTCTTCAGCAGCAGCTCTTGCTACAGCCATAGATACTCCAAGTATTGCGTTAGCTCCTAAGTTTCCTTTGTTTGGAGTTCCATCTAACTCTATCATTATTGCATCTATTTCAGGTTGGTCAAAACAGTCCATTCCTTCAAGTTCTGGTGCTATTATTTCATTTACGTTAGCAACAGCTTTTTCTACACCTTTACCTAAGTATCTTCCCTTATCACCATCTCTTAATTCTACTGCTTCGAAAGCTCCTGTAGATGCCCCTGATGGTACTATAGCTCTTCCTATAGTTCCGCTTTCTAATATAACCTCAACTTCAACAGTTGGGTTTCCTCTTGAGTCTAGTACTTCTCTAGCGTATACTGCTTCTATAACTGACATTGAATTTACCTCCAAAATTTATATGTAATAGATAGTAGATATAACTCAATCTACTATCTATTGTTTGCATACATTATTATTTATATAATTAAAACTTTATCTATATTTAAAACTATATAGTTTCTACTTTTATTAAGTTAGTTGTTCCACTTGTTGCAACTGGTACTCCAGCAGTTATAACTACTAAATCACCTTCAGCTAAATAGTTCTTTTCTTTTCCAGCATTTATAGCATTATCTATAACTTCATCTGTATTTTTTCCATTTGAAGATATTGTAGGAAGAACTCCCCAAGTTAATGATAATTGTCTCATTACTCTTTCGTTATCTGTTGTAGCAACTATTGGGCATTGTGGTCTAAACTTAGATACCATTCTTGCTGTGTGACCTGAAGAAGTTGCACTTAATATAGCTTTTGCATTTAAATCTATAGCAGTTGTGCAAGTTGCATAACTTATAGCATCTGTTACATTTGCTGCTGAAAGAGCTTTATCTCTTAAGTTTTCATTGTAGTTTATAGTTTCTTCAGTTCTCTTAGCTATTGTAGCCATTGTTTTAACTGCTTCAACTGGATATTTACCTGCAGCTGTTTCTCCAGATAACATTATTGCATCTGTTCCATCATATATTGCATTTGCAACGTCAGTTACTTCTGCTCTTGTTGGTCTTGGATTTCTCATCATAGAGTCTAACATTTGAGTAGCTGTTATAACTGGTTTTCCTGCTTCATTACATTTCTTTATCATTAACTTTTGAACAACTGGTATTTCTTCTGTTGGTATTTCAACTCCAAGGTCTCCTCTTGCAACCATTATACCATCAGATACAGCTATTATTTCATCTAAGTTGTCTACACCTTCTTGGTTTTCTATCTTAGATATTATTTTTATGTCAGTAGCATTATTTTCTTCTAATATTTCTCTGATAGCTAATACGTCAGATACTTTTCTTACGAAAGAAGCTGCTATAAAATCTATACCTTGTTCTATACCAAATTCTATATCACTTCTATCCTTTTCAGTTATAGCTGGTAAATTTACCTTTACACCTGGTACGTTAACACCTTTGTGATTTTTAACTATTCCTGAGTTTTCAACGATACAAACTATATCGTCTCCATTTACTTCCTTAACTTTAAGACCAACTAAACCATCATCTATAAGTATAGTGTTTCCTGGCTCAACGTCTTTAGCTAAACCTTTATAGCTTACAGTACACATTTCTTTATTACCCATAACATCTTTCATTGTTATAGTAAATGTTTGCCCTTCTTCTAAAAGAACTTCTGGAGCGTCAAATTGACCAGTTCTTATTTCTGGACCTTTAGTATCTAAAAGGATTGCTGTAGGTTGTCCTAATTCTTCTCTTACTTTTTTTACTAAATCTATTCTTCCTTTGTGTTCTTCGTGAGAACCATGTGAGAAGTTCATTCTACATACATTTAATCCACTTTTTATAAGTTCTCTAAGAGTTTCTTCTTTTTCACTTGCTGGTCCTAATGTACAAACAATTTTAGTTCTTTTTGTGCTATTGATCATAATTGACTCTCCTATATTCCTGAAATAAATACTACCCTTATAATATTTACTTCATTTTTATAATTTATATATATATTTATATTCCATTTATTATTATACAATTTTTTACATATATTTTGAAGTTCTATATAGTTAAATTTTAGATAATTTTAAATCTTCTATCTTTTTAATTATATTTCTAATTATTAGTATTTATAATATACTTTTTTCTTACTAAATTACATGAATCTTATAAGATAATAAGGATTAAAAATAGCGAATTATTAAAATTCGCTATTTTTAATCTATATATTATTAAGCTTTTACTAAGTCTTGGTGTCTAACAACTTCAGCATTAGCTAATTTTTCATAGTATTTAACTAAGCTTGAATGGTCTTTTTGTCCTAGTCCATCTACTTTTAAAGCTTGCATCATTTCCATAACTGAAGAAGTTAATGGTAATGGAGCTCCAACTTCATGAGCTGTTTCTAATACATTTCCTAAGTCTTTTATATGTAAATCTATTCTGAATCCTGGTTCGAAGTTTCTATCCATAACCATATTAGATTTAGCATCTAAAACTGTACTTCCAGCAAGTCCTCCTCTTATAGCTTGGTAAACTAATTCAGGATCAACACCAGCTTTAGTAGCTAATATATAAGCTTCAGACATAGCAGCTATGTTTAATGCAACTATAGTTTGGTTAGCTAATTTCGTTATGTTACCAGCTCCTATTTCACCTGTATAAACAACAGATCCTGCCATAGCATCCATTACATTGTAGCAAGCATCGAATACTTCTTTTTCTCCACCAACCATTACAGATATTGTTCCATCTATAGCTTTTGGTTCTCCACCACTTACTGGTGCATCTATCATTCTTATTCCTTTTTTAGCTAATTCTCCATGTATTTCTCTACTTACTAATGGAGCTATTGAACTCATATCTATTACTACTAAACCTTCTTTAGCTCCTTCTATTACACCATTTTCTCCTAAAACAACCTCTTTAACATGTGGAGAGTTTGGAAGCATAGTTATAACAGCGTCAACTTGCTCTGCAACTTCTTTTGGAGTAGATGCAGCTTTAGCACCTAAAGATACTAATTCATCTACTACTTCTTGCTTTCTATCTAATACAACAAGTTCAAAACCAGCTTTCATAAGGTTTTTACTCATTGGTCTCCCCATTATTCCTAATCCTATAAATCCTATTCTTTTCATATTCATTTACTCCTTCTATCTATTTTTTATTCTTAATTTCTTTCAATCATTAAGCTTCTAAAAGAGCCTCTCTTTTTATATAACCTAAATCAGCTAATATTTGTGCCATTTCATCTAATACAGCTTTAGATGCTGTAGTATTTGGTTTTATACTATTTCCGACTTCAAGACCTATTAAATTACAAGCATCTTTAGTCCCTGCTGGGAATGATACTTTATCAAAAGTATTTCTAAAAGGTGTTAATTTAAATTGAGCCTCACAAGCACCTTCTATATCACCAGCCATATATTTGTCATATATTTCAACAACTAATTCTGGAACTATATTTGCAGTTGATGCGATTGCTCCTACTGCTCCATATGCTAGTGAACCTAATATCATAGTATCTTTTCCTGCCATAACTTTGAAATCTTTGTCTCTTGTAGTTCTTATGAACTCAGCAGTTAAAGTCATATTTCCACTAGTATCTTTTATACCTACTATGTTAGGTACATCTGCAAGCCTTTTTACTAAATTAACACTTAATCCGTATCCAACCTTACCAGGATTGTTGTATAAAAGTACTGGTAATTCTGGAGCCGTTTCAGCTATTGCAACTATGTGCGCATATAACTCATCTTCAGTTGGTGATATGAACATTGGAGGAAGGATAGATAAGCCATCCGCTCCTTCTTCTATAGCCATCTTTGCTGTTTCTACACACTCTCTTGTAGTTATTCCAGCTATACCCATATATACAGGCACTCTCTTAGCTGCAGTTTTTACCATACAAGATAATGCTTTTCTTTGTTCCTTATAGTCTATTGCAAAGAATTCTCCATTACTTCCAAAAGCAAGTATTCCATGTACTCCGCCATCTATAACGTAGTTTACCATTCTCATCATAGCTTCTTCATTTATACAATTATTTTCATCAACAGGAGTAACTATTGGAACAATTATCCCCTTTATTGCACTAGTATCCATTTTTATCCCCCTAAAATTAAGCAAGTACTGCTTGTTCTTCTCTTATTAAACAAGGTTTTTTGTTATCAAATTTCCAATCTTTTATTAAGTATTGCATTCCTATACTATCATCTCTTGCTCCTAGGCAATGTTCATTATATAGTGCATTTGCTTCCATTATTTTTTCCATATCTAACTCTATGCCTAAACCAGCTTTTTTAGGAACGGCTATTTTTCCACCTTTTATTTCATAAGGCTCTTTAGTTAATCTATCTATTCCTTCTTGCCATATCCAGTGAGTATCTATTGCAGTTATTTCTCCTGGAACTGCTGCTGCAACATGAGTAAACATTGCAAGTGATATATCAAAGTGGTTATTTGAGTGAGATCCCCAAGTTAATCCCCATTCATTACACATTTGACCTACTCTTACAGAACCTTGCATAGTCCAGAAATGTGGGTCAGCAAGTGGTATATCTACTGATTGAACTTGCACTGAATGTTGCATTTGTCTCCAGTCAGTTGCTATCATATTTGTAGCAGTTTTTAAACCTGTAGCTCTTCTAAATTGAGCCATTATTTCTCTTCCTGAGTAACCATCTTCAGCTCCACATGGATCTTCTGCATAAGCTAGTACATCTTGTTTTCCTTTACAAACTCTTATAGCATCTTTTAATGACCAACACCCATTTGGATCTATTGTTACTCTAGCATCTGGGAATCTATTTTTTATAGCTGTTATAGCTTCTATTTCTTGATCTGGCGTTAAAACCCCACCTTTTAATTTGAAATCTTTAAATCCATATTTTTCATGAGAAGCTTCTGCTAACTTAACTACTGCTTCAGGAGTTAAAGCTTCTTCAGTTCTAACTCTGTACCATTCACAGTTTTCATCTTTTCCATCTAAGTATGGTAAATCAGTTTTATTTCTATCTCCTATGAAGAATAAATATCCTAAAGCTTCAACTTCTTCTCTTTGTTGACCTTCACCTAATAATGCAGCTACTGGTACATCTAAGTGTTGTCCTAGTAAGTCAAGTAAAGCAGCTTCTAATGCTGTTACTGCATGAACTGTTATTCTTAAATCGAATGTTTGAAGTCCTCTTCCAGCTGCATCTCTATCATTGAATTTATGACGAACTGTATTTAATATGTTATTGTAATTACCTATACTTTGTCCTACTACTAATTCCTTAGCATCTTCTAAAGTTTTACGTATTCCTTCTCCACCAGGAACTTCCCCAGCACCTTTATTTCCATTACTATCTTCTAATATAACTATATTTCTTGTAAAAAATGGTGAATGTGCTCCACTTAAATTAAGTAACATGCTATCATGTCCTGCTACTGGTATTACTTGCATTTTAGTTATTACTGGTGTTTTACTCATCATAAATTTTCCCCCTAAAGTTATATTTATTTTATCAAATTAATGTTATTTATCTATTTTAAATTTAAATTAACTTACTTTTTTAAATCAAGTTACAGGTGCTGGATTAAACACTGCTAATGCATTATATATTTTATGTTGATCTGCATAAGTTTTTTGTTTATCACTTGCAACGTCTAGTATTAAATTGAATATTTCCCAACCCACTTCTTCGATTGTTTTTTGACCTGTTGCAATTCTTCCTGCATCTACATCTATTAAATCAAACCACTTTTCTTTAAGTGTTGAGTTTGTTGATACCTTTATTACCGGAGATACATTTAAGTTGTATGTAGTACCTCTTCCAGTTGTAAATACTTGCATCGTTATTCCTGATGCTAATTGTTGAGTACCACATACGAAGTCACTTGCTGGAGTAGCTGCATATGTCATACCATGTTTTCTAATTCTTTCACCAGGAGATAATACATCTACTATTCTAGTACTACCTGATTTTGCTACTGAACCTAAGGCCTTATCAACTACATTTGATAATCCACCTTTTTTGTTCCCTGGAGATGGGTTAGCATCTCTATCAACATCAGCTTGCTCTAAATAGTTATCGTACCATTTCATTTCAGATACAAGTTTTGAAAGGACTTCTTCATTAACAGTTCTTGGTGCTAATAAATGAACCGCATCCCTTATTTCAGTAACTTCAGAGAATATTACCTTAGCTCCTGCTCTTACTAATAAGTCCGCTGCATATCCTACTGCCGGATTTGCTGTTACCCCAGAGAAAGCATCACTTCCTCCACATTGAAGCCCAACTACTAAATCAGATACTGGACATTCTACCCTAGTTCTTTCATTTAGTTTTTTCAGCTTAGCCTCAGCTTTAGTCATTATTTCTTCAACCATAGCATTAAATCCATGGCAATCTTGTAGTATAACAAGGTTTTCCTTTTCTAACTCAGGAAATAACATATCTGGTACTAACTTCTCACAACCTAATGATACAGTTAATATTTCCCCTCCAAAGTTAGCGTTTTTAGCAAGATTTTTTATAGTTCTTATTGGAACTTCTGCACCCCTACCCTTTATAGCTACTCCACATCCATAAAGATGGTTTAAAGCTATTATGTCATCTACATTTTCATATTTTGGTAATACTTCTCTTTTTAATCTATCTACAGCAACATTTAGAACACCTTCCGAACATTGCACCGTAGTCGTTATCCCTAATATATTTTTTGTTCCTACACTTCCATCTGAGTTCTTATACCCCATGAAAGTATATCCTTCAAGCGGCTCTAAGTCATTTTCTATACATTCACTTTTAAGTTCATCTAAAGAATATGCTCTAGGTAAGATTACCTTATCTTCTCTTAACCAACTTCCTTTTTGTATATCTTCTGTTGCATATCCGATTACTTCACCGTATCTAATTATTGGCTCTTCTTTTTTTATATTTTCAAGAGTTACTTTATTAGCTTCTGGTATATCTTGAAGTAATTCTAATCCATCTTGAAAAACAGTCCCTTTACTTAATCCCCCTTGATTAACGATTATGGCAACGTTATCCTTAGGATTAACTTTTATGTATAGAGGTTGTTTTTCATTAGCTATTTTATTCTCCATATCATCCCTCTTTTTCATATATACTAAATATACTTAGCTGATTACTTATTACTTAGTTATCTTTCTATATTTTTATTATAAAACTTCCATATATTGTAATCATCGTTTCTTTGACCAAACTTTAACATTCTTTTTTGTTCACTTGCACAATCTCAATTATAAAGTATATATGATGTATATAATTCTAATAAATCTAAAAAATTCTTAGGATTTTTACCTGTTAATGAATATATTTTTTCTAACCTATAATTAAGTGTATTCCTGTGAATATTAAGGTTTTTAGAGATTGTATTTATCTCCCCACTATTCTCTATATAAGATAATATTGTATCTATTAAATCTAATTTATTACCTTCATTTTTTAAGATTTCCATGTGTCTTTTTAAGATCTCATTTCCTTTACAAGTTGTTAAAGTTGACAAAAAATATAGTTCTTCATATTTTAAAACTTTTTCATTTTTATTCAAAGTTTTACCTACTTTTATAGCTAAGTCTCCTTGTTTAACAGCAGTTGATATAAGATTTTCTTTTAAACTAACTCCTATATCTAATTCTTCTTGAGATAAAATATCTATGATTATATTTTGTTTTGATTGCGTATTAACAAGTACAACCAATGTATTTTCAAAATACTCTATTATAAATTCTTGTTGTTCTAAGAACATCCATAGTTTATCTTTTATTTTTAAGTAATAGTTGAAATCTTTATTTTTTATGCTTATGACTAGAGCAATTCTTGGTATGTCCAATTCTATTCCTAACTCACTAGATTCTCTTTTTATTTCGTCACTATACTCCCCATCTAATTGAGTTAATTCATAAAAGAATTTATCTCTATGCATCTCAAATGCCTTTTTCTTAGAAAATGTGAAATGTTCATTTACAAGTAATTCAGCTGTTATTCTTACTAGTTCACCGAATTGTCTTATATCTTCTGGATTACCTGTAACTCCTATTACTCCTATCATTTCGTTTGAAAATATTATAGGTAAATTTATACCAGCTTTCTCTTTATCAGTGTTTTTGTGTATTTCTACACTTTTCTTCTCATCTAAAACCAATAAAGCCCCACTATGTATCTTGTTTAATCTACTTCTATCTCCACTTGCAATTATTACACCTTCTTGGTTCATAATATTTACATTATATGGTATAACTTTCATAACTCTATTAACTATATCTTGAGCTATTTTACTATCTATACTATGCATTATATGTCCCCCTATTTTTTATCCATAGTAAATAAACTTATTTTTTTGTAGATTTGTACAATTGTTTTATTTAATATTGATTTTACTATAATATTTTCCAATAGTACATAGATTTTATCATTTTTTTAACAATCTTTTTTATAATAATAAATTTAGCATAGTACATCTAGGCCATATAAGTAAATATTTTTAAATATTTAATAATCTTGCAACATTTTCTACTGTATTCTCTATATTTTCCTTTCCTGAATTTAAAGCTTTTTCTAATGTCATTACGCCTGGCATTATAGATAAGATTGAATTAAATCCTAATTCATATAATTCTTCTACTCCACTTCCAACATTTCCAGCTACTGCGATTACTGGTATATCATATTTTTTAGCCACTTGCGCTACACCATATGGTGTTTTTCCAAATTTTGTTTGTCTATCTATACTTCCTTCTCCAGTTATTATGTATGAAGCTCCTTGGACTTTTTCATCTAAGTTAGAGTACTTTATAACAATATCTATACCTGGTTTAAGGTGACCATTGCAAAATGCTAATAATGCAAATCCTAATCCTCCAGCAGCTCCTGCACCTTTTTCATTTGCCATATCTTTTCCTAATTGTTCTTTAATAATTTGTGCATAATGACCAAGATTATTATCTAGAATTTTTATTAATTCTTCTGTCGCACCTTTTTGAGGCCCAAATATTGCTGATGCTCCTTCAGCTCCTGTAAGAGGATTACTTACATCGCATGCTACTTCTATATCTATCTCATTTATTCTTTTATCAAAATTACTTACATCTATTTTATACAGTTTATCTAATGATCCTCCTCCAAATGGTAAATCATTACCTTCTTCGTCTAATAATCTTCCACCTAAGGCTTGTATCATTCCAGCACCACCATCATTAGTAGCGCTCCCACCTATCCCTATTATTATCTTTTTCACATTTTTATCTAGTGCATATTTTATAACTTCTCCAGTTCCAAATGTAGTTGTAATTAAAGGATTTCTTTTTTCCTTCTCTACATAATGAATTCCACTAGCTTCTGCCATCTCTATTACTGCAGTTTCATTATCTCCTAAAATTCCATATCTAGCATTTACGGTTTCTCCTAAGGGTCCTGTTACTTTTACTTCATAAATCTTACCTTCAGTTCCATCTACTAAAGATTGAACTGTTCCTTCTCCACCATCTGCCATAGGAACTTTTATACATTCCGCATCAGGGAATACTTTTTTTATACCAATCTCCATAGCATCTGCTACTTCTTTTGCTGTCAAACTCTCCTTAAACGAGTCTGGTGCTAATACAAATTTCATACCATCCCCCCAAAAAATCTTTTTATTTTATATATACTATTTTAAAGTATTTTAATATCGTTTTCATCGGCAGTTTACTAATATAATACAAATTTTATTGTGCTTATGCACAAGAAACTAAAATATATAGTAAAACTTTTTCAATGCAGTTGTTATAAACAAAAATAGCTATATTTTTCATGAAAAATATAGCTATTTTTTAATTTATTTAATATAATGATGAGTTAATTAATTTTATCTAACAAATCATTATATAATTTAATTTTATCCATAACTTCTTTCTTGTCTTGTCTAAATTCAAATCCTCTTGCCATTTGTAATATTTCATCATTTAATAAGTTTTTTATTATACTTTTTTCTTGCATTGACAAATTATTATTAAGTTCACTCACTTTACAGACCTCCTTATATGATAACTTACAAAGTCTTTCATTGTGTATACTAAATGCAATTCTGATATTTTATTATATACTCATTATGTCCATATTGATACTTTATTATATTAATTAATTATAAATTTAGTTCCTTACTTATAATTTCATTAAGCATAAAAAAATAGCGATAAACATAAGTTTATCGCTATATATCTCTCTAGAAAAATAACAGATTTGCTATTATAACTACTGCTAATGCTGAAAATGATCCAATAAGTGATATTGCTGTTTTAGCATACATTTGATCTTTTATATCCTTTAATCCATACATACCATTGAATACCCAGAATCCACTATCATTGAAGTAACTGAATGCTACCCCACCTGCACAAGTTGCCATAGCTGCAGCTATCGGATTTAACCCAACTACTGCTAATAATGGAGCTGTTAATGTTGCTGCTGTAGTTAATGCAACTGTTGCACTACCTAAAGCTAATCTCATTAATACTGCTATTATAAATGGTATTAATATTGCAGGTATTGGTAAAGAAACAACTAACTCCCCTAATGCTGTTCCTATTCCAGAATCTTTAACTATAAATCCTAATGCACCACCAGCACCTGTGATTAACATTATCATACCTGTCGATTTTATACCATCTTCCATATATGACATAATTGTTGATTTGTCTTTATCTTTTGCAAGTCCATAAACTGCTATAAGAACACCAACTGATAAAGCTACTATTGGAGATCCGAAGAATTTAATTATTTCTGATTCAAATCCTACAAATCCACATATAGTGTTTGCAAATATCATTATTAATGGAACTAATATTGGTAAAACTGACATTAATATTGGTGGTAAATCCTTATCTTTCATTAATTCTTCTACATTTTCGATTTCTTTTAAATATTCTTTCTTGAAATCTTTTTTGATATATCCATCTCCATCTTCACTTGGTATTTGATATATCTTAGTTCCTAACCATTTACAATAGTTTATACATAATATAAATGGTATTATTGTTACAAGTACACCAGAAAGTATCATTACACCAACATCTACTCCTAATAAACCAGCAACTGTTAATGGTCCTGGTGTTGGTGGTACAAATGTATGTGTAAGTTGAAGACCTATTGCTAATGATAAACCTAAACTTACAGCTGACTTACCGCTTACTTTTGAAAGTGCCTTTGCAAGTGGAGTAAGTATTACAAGAGCTGAATCTGCAAATACTGGTATAGAAACTATGTATCCAGTGATACCTAAAGCCCATTCTTCTTTTTTCTTACCTACAAGTTTTATAACTGAGAAAGCCAATTGTTCTGCTGCTCCTGATTTTTCAAGAACTGCACCCATCATTACCCCTAAACCTATAATAATACCAGTACTACTTAAAGTATTACCAAATCCAGTTGTTATTGATGACAACACTGAACTTACATCCATACCACCTATTAAGCCAGTTATCATGGCTGCAAAGATTAATGCTAAAAATGTATGTACTTTTGTCTTTATGGAAAGGAATAATAAAACCCCAATCCCTATTACTAAACCTAAAATCATTTGAGTACTACTTACTTCTGCCACTACATTACCCCCCATAATTGCTATTTTTTTAACATTCAAGTAAAAAATATAATATCCCCAAAAATCTTGCTCATAATTTTGGAAAACTTACTCTTTGTACTTTTATTATAAACGTTTTCCAAATGTTATTTCATCGTTCGTTTGACTAAAAATTAACGTTTTTTTTTATATATTTGCATACAATTTTTATATTTTACCCATATTTACTCTATCCCACAGATTCAATTTATATTTAAAATTTATACATTTTATATTTACAATAACAAACTTTAAAATAATAGTCAAAAATAAAAAGTCCTATACAGATATATATATTTCTTTCATATATACTATATAGGACATTTTTCTATACCTTTACTGTTTTTTCACATATTTTTATTTTTGTATCTAAACTTCCATATTCATCAAATTGAAGTTCCTTAGGACTATCTATCGCTTCTAAACCTATGTACTTACCATTTATTACATCCTCGTAATAAGATTCTGAAAGCATTATATACTCTATATGTAAGCTATTAGATATTCTAACTACTCTAACTTTAGATTTATCTATTCCTGTACAAGTTCTTATACAAATTTGAATAGCCTCTTTATCATTTGCCACAATACATGGTATTCTTGCAGAAGCTAAAACTGTACTAGTTATACAGTTAGGATACATTTTTTCTAAATCCATCTTATCGAATATTCTCTTTGTAATTGCATTTGACAAGCCAACACCAAGAGCATTTCCGTGGGATTCTTCACTTAAATCTAACATACAAGTTCTCTGTACCTTTATACCTCCACTTGCATATTCAGTAGAAAAAGTACCTGTTATATTAGGATCTACACCTGTTCCACTATAATTTTTCCCAATTTCATCAACAACTAAGACATCACATTCTTCAACTATTAGCTTAGGTATTTTACTAAATGCATATTTAAGTAATTCTGGTTCTCTTTTCATAATATCCTTAGCTAATATTGCTTCTATATGACAAGTCTCATCATAAGCATTTTCTATACAAGGAATTGCAAATAAAATAGGTGCTTTTTCTATTACTACCTTTGCCATTGTAGGTATATTTTCTGATATTTTACCCATACCATCACCATGTACAACCTCTGCTCCAGCTTGTTTTCCAAGACCCACAGTCATCATTTTACAAGGACCACTTTCATAGTTACCTCTAAACGCATTATGTGGCTTTAATCTACAAGAAACTATTATACCATCTGATTCATATGCATTTTTATCAATTGAAACTTTTCTTCCTAATTCAGAGTAACCTAACTCAACTACTTCCATAGATGATCTAATTTCACATCCCATAGTTTCAGATGTAATATTATAGCTTGCTAAAACTTCTAATTGTCCCTCAGCACAGGCTCCACCATGGCTTCCCATAGCTGGAACTATAAATGGATTTGCTCCTTTTAATTTAACAAAATCTACTATAGACTTTGTTATAATATCTACATTTCTAATACCTCTACTACCTGCAGTTATTGCTATATTCATATTAGGTTGTATTAAATTTGAAAACTCATCTTTAGATAATTCATTAAATACAAACTCTTTTATCTTATCTACTTCAATTTTTTCTTTGTTGAAAATTTGTCTTGCTCTAAACATCTTAGGAATTTTAGTATCTTTTAAAAGATTAGATACTACTCCGCCCCCTATAATTTCCATATTTCCCCTCCTAAGTAATGATTAAATTACTTTTATTTATTATAATTATTATATAAAAGTTAAAAACAAATTTAAAATATATAAAATTTATAGTTACTCTAACAAAAAACTATAGGGGGATAATATGGATTTAAAGCAACTTGAATATATAGTAAAAATATCTGAAGAAGGTAATATAACTAAGGCTTCACAAAAACTATTTATTTCTCAACCTGCACTAAATCAACAATTATTAAAATTAGAAAATGATTTAGGTGTGCCTCTTTTTAATAGAAATAAAAATAACCTTACATTGACATATGCGGGTGAAATCTATATAGAAAATGCCAATAAAATTTTAAATATAAAAAAAGATACATATAAAATGATAAGTGATATTTCAAACTCTAATAAGGGAAAAATTTCGGTTGGATTTACACCAGAAAGAGGTTCTGATATGTTTAGTTATATTTATCCTAAGTTTCATAAGAGATATCCTAATATATCTATAAATCCAATAGAAAATAAATCAAATGATTTAGAAAATCTAGTTTCAAATGGAACTTTAGACATTGCATTTACGTCTTTACCAAATAGTAGCTATAGCAATAATCCTAAAATACACCTTTTAAATGAAAAACTAGTATTAATTATCTCTAAAAATAATCATCTTTGTGAAGAACTACTTTCTTCATCTTATAAAGACGGTTTTATTGATATATCATTACTTAAATCTGAGAATTTTATTATGTTAAAAAAAGATAGTACTTTAAGAGAGATTATTGATGATACTTTATTTAAATATAACTTTCATCCAAATATTTTACTAGAATCTTCAAGTACTTATACTGTTACTAACATGGTAAAAAATAACTTAGGATATTCTATCGTTCCTTTTTACTATGCTAAAAATAATCCTGATTTAATGTACTTTAATCTAGGTTCATATCCATCATGGAATATATTTGCTAGTTATAAGAAAAATTCTTACTTAAGTAACTCACTACAATATCTTATTGATCTTACTAAGGAGTATTTAGAAAACTCATACTATTAAATAACTTTATAAAAAAAGCTGATTTCTTATAAAAAACATAGAAATCAGCTTTTTTTATTTTTATATTATTATTTTACTAATATTTTTGATTCATCTTTTAAGTTGTAGAAAGATTGCATTCCACAGTATCTAGCTTGGTCTCCAACCATTTCTTCTATTCTTAATAATTGGTTGTACTTAGCTACTCTATCAGTTCTTGATGGAGCACCAGTTTTTATTTGTCCAGCGTTTACAGCTACAGCTAAATCAGCTATAGTAGTATCTTCTGTTTCTCCTGATCTGTGAGATATAACTGCAGTGTATCCAGCTCTCTTAGCCATTTCTATAGCATCTAAAGTTTCAGTTATTGTACCTATTTGGTTAACTTTTATTAATATAGAGTTTGCTACACCTGCTTCTATTCCTCTTTCTAATCTTTCAGTATTAGTAACGAATAAGTCGTCTCCAACTAATTGTAACTTATTTCCTAATCTTTCAGTTAATACTTTCCATCCATCCCAGTCTTCTTCATCAAGACCATCTTCGATAGTTACTATTGGGAAGTTGTTAGCCCAATCTTCATATAAATCAACCATTTCAGCTGCAGTTAATTCTTTTCCTTCTCCAGCTAAAACGTATTTTTTAGTTTCTTTGTTGTACATTTCTGTAGCAGCAACGTCAAGACCTAATCTTACGTCATCTCCTGGCTTGTATCCAGCTTTTTCTATAGCTTCAACTATTAATTCTAAAGCTTCTCTGTTTGATCCTAAGTTTGGAGCGAATCCACCTTCGTCACCTACACCACAAGCTAATCCTTTTTCTCCAAGAACTTTCTTTAATGAGTGGAATACTTCTGCTCCCATTCTTAAACCTTCTTTGAAAGATTTAGCTCCTACTGGTAATATCATGAATTCTTGAACGTCAACGTTGTTATCTGCATGCTCTCCACCGTTTAATATGTTCATCATTGGTACTGGTAATTGCTTAGCATTTACCCCACCTATGTATTGGAATAATGGTAATCCTAATTCTTCAGCAGCAGCTCTTGCTACAGCCATAGATACTCCAAGTATTGCGTTAGCTCCTAAGTTTCCTTTGTTTGGAGTTCCATCTAATTCTATCATTATTGCATCTACTTCAGGTTGGTCAAAACAGTCCATTCCTTCAAGTTCTGGTGCTATTATTTCATTTACGTTAGCAACAGCTTTTTCTACACCTTTACCTAAGTATCTTCCCTTATCACCATCTCTTAATTCTACTGCTTCGAAAGCTCCTGTAGATGCTCCTGATGGTACTATAGCTCTTCCTATAGTTCCGCTTTCTAATATAACCTCAACTTCAACAGTTGGGTTTCCTCTTGAGTCTAGTACTTCTCTAGCGTATACTGCTTCTATAACTGACATTGAATTTACCTCCAAAATTTATATGTAATAGATAGTAGATATAACTCAATCTACTATCTATTGTTTGCATACATTATTATTTATATAATTAAAACTTTATCTATCTTCAAAACTATATAGTTTCTACTTTTATTAAGTTAGTTGTTCCACTTGTTGCAACTGGTACTCCAGCAGTTATAACTACTAAATCACCTTCAGCTAAATAGTTCTTTTCTTTTCCAGCATTTATAGCATTATCTATAACTTCATCTGTATTTTTTCCATTTGAAGATATTGTAGGAAGAACTCCCCAAGTTAATGATAATTGTCTCATTACTCTTTCGTTATCTGTTGTAGCAACTATTGGGCATTGTGGTCTAAACTTAGATACCATTCTTGCTGTGTGACCTGAAGAAGTTGCACTTAATATAGCTTTTGCATTTAAATCTATAGCAGTTGTACAAGTTGCATAACTTATAGCATCTGTTACATTTGCTGCTGAAAGAGCTTTATCTCTTAAGTTTTCATTGTAGTTTATAGTTTCTTCAGTTCTCTTAGCTATTGTAGCCATTGTTTTAACTGCTTCAACTGGATATTTACCTGCAGCTGTTTCCCCAGATAACATTATTGCATCTGTTCCATCATATATTGCATTTGCAACGTCAGTTACTTCTGCTCTTGTTGGTCTTGGATTTCTCATCATAGAGTCTAACATTTGAGTAGCTGTTATAACTGGTTTTCCTGCTTCATTACATTTCTTTATCATTAACTTTTGAACAACTGGTATTTCTTCTGTTGGTATTTCAACTCCAAGGTCTCCTCTTGCAACCATTATACCGTCAGATACAGCTATTATTTCATCTAAGTTGTCTACACCTTCTTGGTTTTCTATCTTAGATATTATTTTTATATCAGTAGCGTTATTTTCTTCTAATATTTCTCTGATCGCTAATACGTCAGATACTTTTCTTACGAAAGAAGCTGCTATGAAATCTATACCTTGTTCTATACCAAATTCTATATCACTTCTATCCTTTTCAGTTATAGCTGGTAAATTAACCTTTACGCCTGGTACGTTAACACCTTTATGATTTTTAACTATTCCTGAGTTTTCAACGATACAAACTATATCGTCTCCATTTACTTCCTTAACTTTAAGACCTACTAAACCATCATCTATAAGTATAGTGTTTCCTGGCTCAACGTCTTTAGCTAAACCTTTGTAGCTTACAGTACACATTTCTTTATTACCCATAACATCTTTCATTGTTATAGTAAATGTTTGCCCTTCCTCTAAAAGAACTTCTGGAGCTTCAAATTGACCAGTTCTTATTTCTGGACCTTTAGTATCTAAAAGGATTGCTGTAGGTTGTCCTAATTCTTCTCTTACTTTTTTTACTAAATCTATTCTTCCTTTGTGTTCTTCATGAGAACCATGTGAGAAGTTCATTCTACATACATTTAATCCATTTTTTATAAGTTCTCTAAGAGTTTCTTCTTTTTCACTTGCTGGACCTAGTGTACAAACAATTTTAGTTCTTTTTACGTCATTTATCATAAGCGTTCTCCTATTTTCCATTGAAACATATACTAATTTTTACATACTAGTATATTAGTATATGTTTCATAATATGATTTATATATATTTTTTATTCCACTTACATTATACAATTTTTTACAAAGTTTTTAAAGTTCCTCTATCAAATTTAGTAATAATTTTATATTTTTATTTCAATTTATTTCAAACTATATCTAGTTATATCTAGTTATTGTTATATCATCATGATATTTAATTATTTTTCCATAGAAAAATAGCGAATTATTAAATTCGCTATTTTATATTTTTTATTTTAATTATTGTTTTATTAATACTTTTAAATTATTTCTTTAAGTTGTAGAATGAGTTCATTCCGCAGTATCTAGCACTATCTCCAACCATTTCTTCTATTCTTAATAATTGGTTGTACTTAGCTACTCTATCAGTTCTTGATGGAGCACCAGTTTTTATTTGTCCAGCGTTTACAGCTACAGCTAAATCAGCTATAGTAGTATCTTCTGTTTCTCCTGATCTGTGAGATATAACTGCAGTGTATCCAGCTCTCTTAGCCATTTCTATAGCATCTAAAGTTTCAGTTATTGTACCTATTTGGTTAACTTTAACTAATATAGAGTTTGCTACACCTGCTTCTATTCCTCTTTCTAATCTTTCAGTATTAGTAACGAATAAGTCGTCTCCAACTAATTGTAATTTGTTTCCTAATTTTTCAGTTAATAACTTCCATCCATCCCAATCTTCTTCATCTAAACCATCTTCTATAGTTACTATTGGGAAGTTGTTAGCCCAATCTTCATATAACTCAACCATTTCAGCTGCAGTTAATTCTTTTCCTTCTCCAGCTAAAACATATTTTTTAGTTTCTTTGTTGTACATTTCTGTAGCAGCAACGTCAAGACCTAATCTTACGTCATCTCCTGGCTTATATCCAGCTTTTTCTATAGCTTCAACTATTAATTCTAAAGCTTCTCTGTTTGATCCTAAGTTTGGAGCGAATCCACCTTCATCACCTACACCACAAGCTAATCCTTTTTCTCCAAGAACTTTCTTTAATGAATGGAATACTTCTGCTCCCATTCTTAAACCTTCTTTGAAAGATTTAGCTCCTACTGGTAATATCATGAATTCTTGAACGTCAACGTTGTTATCTGCATGCTCTCCACCGTTTAATATGTTCATCATTGGTACTGGTAATTGCTTAGCATTTACTCCACCTATGTATTGGAATAATGGTAATCCTAATTCTTCAGCAGCAGCTCTTGCTACAGCCATAGATACTCCAAGTATTGCGTTAGCTCCTAATTTACCTTTGTTTGGAGTTCCATCTAATTCTATCATAACTGCATCTATTCCTGGTTGATCGAAACAGTCCATTCCTTCTAATTCTGGTGCTATTATTTCATTTACGTTAGCAACAGCTTTTTCTACACCTTTACCTAAGTATCTTCCTTTGTCACCATCTCTTAATTCTACTGCTTCGAAAGCTCCTGTAGATGCCCCTGATGGTACTATAGCTCTCCCCATAGTTCCGCTTTCTAATATAACTTCAACTTCAACAGTTGGATTTCCTCTTGAATCTAATACTTCTCTTGCGTATACTGCTTCTATAACTGACATATTTCTATCTCCCTTCATATTCCATAATATAATAATTAATTTCTATACAATATTAGCTTTAATTTCCTCATCTGTACTTTTAAAATATAGATGAGGAAATATTATTTAAACTTGTTAGTTTAGTAATTAAATAGATATTGTATAATTTTAAAATTTATAATTAGTAATTATTTAATAATAATTATTTTTTTATTAATGAATGACCAGTCATTTCTTCTGGTTGTTCTAAATGCATCATGTCAAGTACAGTTGGCGCTATATCAGATAATCTACCATCATTTAATAGTTCTGCATTCTTAAAATCATTACCTGCAACTATAAATGGTACTGGATTTGTAGAGTGAGCTGTTATAGTTTTTCCAGTTTCTACATCTTCCATTGCTTCTGCATTTCCGTGGTCTGCAGTTAATATTGCGCTACCACCTTTTTCAATTATTTTATCTATTAATTTACCTACACAGCTATCAACTGTTTCAACTGCAGTTATTGCAGCCTCTATACTTCCTGTATGACCAACCATATCAGGATTTGCGAAGTTAACAACTATGAAGTCATATTTATCTTCATCTATTTTAGTTACAACACTTTCTAATAACTCTGTTGCAGACATTTCTGGCTGTAAGTCATAAGTTGCAACCTTTGGAGATGGTATTAATAGTCTATCTTCTCCTTCATTTGGTTCTTCTACTCCACCATTGAAGAAGAATGTAACATGAGCATACTTTTCAGTTTCAGCAGCTCTTAATTGAGTTTTTCCATTATTAGCTAAATATTCTCCTAAAGTATTAGCTAATGATTGAGGACCGAATGCTATATGAACATTTTTTATAGTTATATCATATTCAGTTAAGCATACGAAGAAAGTCTTGATACAAGATTTTTCAAATCCTACAAAATCATCACAAACTAAAGCTCTTGTTATTTGTCTAGCTCTATCTGGTCTAAAGTTGAAGAATACTACAGAGTCTCCTTCTTTTATAGTTCCTACAGGCTCTCCATCTTTTACTATAACAGTAGGTAATACGAACTCATCATTCTTACCTTCATCATAAGATTTTTGGATAGCTTCAGTAGCAGAAGAAGCAGTTTCTCCTTTTCCTTCTACCATTGCGTTATATGCAAGTTCTATTCTTTCCCATCTCTTATCTCTATCCATTGCATAGTATCTACCACTTACAGAAGCAAATTCTCCTACACCTATCTCAGCTATAACTTCTTCTATTTCTTTAACATATGTTAAAGCGCTTTGAGGATCAGTATCTCTACCATCCGTAAATGCATGAATGTATACTTTTTTTACACCTTTTTCTTTAGCCATTTTAACTAACGCTTTTAGGTGATCTATATGTGAATGTACTCCTCCATCAGATAATAATCCCGCTAAATGAAGTGCATTATATTTAGCATTATTCATAGCTTGGCATAATACTTCATTATTAAAGAAGTCGCCATCTTGTATTGCTTTTGTTATTCTAGTTAAGTCTTGATATACTATTCTACCTGCACCTATGTTTGTGTGTCCAACCTCTGAATTCCCCATTTGACCATCTGGTAATCCTACATCTAGACCACTAGCATTTATTGTTGTGCATGGATATTCTTTAGATAATCTATCTATATTAGGAGTTTTAGCAGCAGCAACTGCATTTCCACTAGTTTCATTAGTACATCCAAAACCATCCATTATGATTAAAGCAACTGGTTTTTTCATAATTATTTCACTCCTTAGAAATTTACAAGCTTAACAAAGTCATCAGCAGCTAAACTAGCGCCTCCAACTAAAGCTCCATCTATATCACTTTGTGCCATTATTTGTGCAACATTTTCGGGTTTAACACTTCCCCCGTATTGTATCCTTACGTCATTAGCTAATTCACCATATAAGCCTTTTACAACTTCTCTTATATAAGAGATAACATCGTTAGCCTCTTCAGCAGTAGCTGTTTTACCAGTTCCTATTGCCCAGATTGGTTCATATGCTATAACAATTTTATTTAAATCTTCTCTAGCAACATTTTCTAAACCTTTTTCAACTTGAACTTTACAAAATGCTTTAGTTTCTCCAGCTTCTCTTTGCTCTAAAGATTCTCCACAACAAAGTATTGGAAGTATTCCATGTTCTAAAGCTTTTAAAACTTTTTTGTTTACAGCTTCGTTAGTCTCATTGAAGTATTGTCTTCTCTCCGAGTGTCCTATAATTACGTAGTCTACACCTATTTCTTTTAGCATTATCGGTGAAATTTCACCTGTAAAAGCTCCATTTTCTTGATAATGCATATTTTGAGCCCCAATTTTTATGTTTGTACCCTTTATCGCTTCTTTTAAATCTTTTAAAGCTAAAAAAGGTGCACATATTACAGCTTCTACATTTTCATTGTTTACTCTATCTTTAATATCATTAACAAAAGCAACTGCTTCTGCTATTGTTTTATTCATTTTCCAGTTTCCTGCTATTATAGGTTTTCTCATTTTTCAATTCCTCCACATTTTAATTAAGCTCTTGGAAAATATGTCCCTATCATATTTTCCAAAACTTAATTTTTATAAAATTTAAGATAGTTTTATTTTCATAAAACTATTTGTGGTAGCTTATTTATATTGTCAAAATTGAGTACACACTCTGTCGTTGCTTTACCTATATTATTTGTTGTCTAATGCTACTATTCCTGGTAACTCTTTACCTTCTAAAAATTCTAATGATGCTCCACCACCAGTAGAAACGTGAGTCATTTTATCTCCGAATCCTAATTGGTTAACAGCTGCAGCAGAGTCTCCTCCACCGATTACTGTTGTTGCACCTTCTAAAGCAGCCATAGCCTTAGCTACTGCTAATGTACCTTTGTTGAAGTTTTCAAATTCGAATACTCCCATTGGTCCATTCCATACTATTGTTTTAGATTCATTTACAGTATTTACATATAATTCTATTGTTTTAGGTCCTATATCAAGTCCCATGAATCCTTCTGGTATGTTAGCACCTTCAGTTATAACTGGCTCAACATCAGCAAATTTATCAGCTACTGCATTGTCTATTGGTAATAAGAATTTAACACCTTTAGCTTCAGCTTTAGCCATCATTTCTTTAGCATATTCAACTCTATCTTCTTCAACTAAAGAAGTTCCTATTTCATATCCTAGAGCTTTTAAGAATGTATAAGACATTCCTCCACCTATTATTATGTTATCTACTTTTTCTAATAATTGTTCTATAACAGCTATCTTATCAGAAACCTTAGCTCCACCTAATATAGCAGTGAAAGGTCTTACTGGGTTAGCAACTGCTTCACCTAAGAACTTTAATTCTTTTTGAATTAAGTATCCACAAGCTCTTTCTTCTAAGAATTCTCCAGCACCTACTGTAGAACAGTGAGCTCTATGAGCAGTACCGAATGCATCATTTACAAATATTTCAGCTAAAGAAGCTAATTCTTTAGAGTAATTTTCTTCGTTTTTAGTTTCTTCTTTTCTGTATCTAGTATTTTGTAATAATACAACATCACCATTTTGCATTTTTTCAACTGCAGCCTTAGCATTTTCTCCTACTACATTATCATCAGCAGCAAAAACTACTTCTTTGTCTAACATTTCAGATAATCTTTTTGCAACTGGTTCTAAAGATAATTCTTTTTTAGCTTCACCTTTTGGCTTACCTAAGTGAGAACATAATATAACCTTAGCTCCATTTTCTATTAAATATTTTATAGTTGGTAATGCTCCATTTAATCTATTTTCATCAGTTATAACTCCATCCTGTAAAGGAACGTTGAAGTCACATCTTACTAATACTCTTTTTCCGTTCACATTTATATCTTCTATAGTTTTTTTGTTAAGCATTGACATAGTGAGTCTCCTTTCAAAAACCGAAATTTTATATTATATCTTCCCTTTTTTATCTATATATAAATTCATACCTCGTTATTGGTAAAATTTTTTTGCTTTTTCCTCAAAAAAGTCCGGAGCCCGTAGTATAATACTACAAACCCGGACTGGTATAAAACTACTTAGCTAAGTTAGCGAAGTATCCTAAAGTTCTTATTAATTGAGAAGTGTAAGACATTTCATTGTCATACCAAGAAACAACTTTAACTAATTGCTCTCCGTTTACTTCCATAACTTTTGTTTGAGTTGCATCGAATAATGATCCGTAGCTTATTCCTATTATATCAGAAGAAACTAATGGCTCTTCAGTGTATCCGAAAGATTCATTTGAAGCAGCTTTCATAGCAGCATTTATTTCTTCTACTGTTACTTTCTTATCTAAAGTACAAACTAACTCAGTTATTGAACCAGTTACAACTGGAACTCTTTGAGCAGCTCCGTCTAATTTACCTTTTAATTCAGGTATAACTAAACCTATAGCTTTTGCAGCTCCTGTAGTGTTAGGAACTATGTTAGAAGCAGCAGCTCTAGCTCTTCTTAAGTCACCTTTTGCATGAGGACCATCTAAAGTATTTTGGTCATTTGTATATGCATGTATAGTAGTCATGAAACCTTTTTGTAATCCAAAAGCATCATTTAAAGTTTTAGCCATTGGTGCTAAACAGTTAGTTGTACAAGAAGCTCCTGATATAACTGTTTCACTTCCATCTAATACATCATGATTTACATTGTAAACTACAGTTTTTATATCCCCTGTTGCTGGTGCAGAAACAACAACTTTCTTAGCTCCAGCTTCTAAGTGAAGTCCAGCCTTCTCTTGAGAAGTGAAGAATCCAGTACACTCTAATACTATATCAACATTTAATTCTTTCCATGGTAAATCTGCAGGATTTCTTTCAGCAGTTACTTTTATTTCTTTTCCGTTAACTACGAAAGCTCCTTCTTTAACTTCTATTTCACCATTAAATCTACCTTGAGCAGTATCATACTTAAATAAGTGTGCTAAAGTCTTAGCATCTGTTAAGTCGTTTATTGCAACAACTTCAAACTTATCTGTTTGCTCCATTAATTTTCTAAGCGCTAATCTACCAATTCTCCCAAATCCATTTATAGCAACTTTAACCATTATTCTACCTCCTGAGTGTATGTATATTTATAATATATTTTACTAGCTTAGCTAGTTATTTAACTAAATTGTTTCTAAAATCTTACATGCACTTTCTTCATCAGTTATAAGAACTATATTCTTATCTACTTTTGAAATTGCTATGCATGCTTCAACTTTTGTTGTTCCTCCAAATATAGCTACCGTTTCTCTTACATTGTTTACAGTATTTAAATCAATTCCTACTGTATTCAACTTATAAACTATTTCCCCTTCTTTATTGAAATAATATCCAAAAGCTTCGCATACTGCTCCTTTTGACATTATTTCATTGACTTGCTCATCTGATAACTTTCTTCTTTTTGCCATCTCATCAGCACGCCCTATGCCAAAAACTAAAATGTCCGTTTTTTTAATTTGCTCTAATGTACTTTTAATTTCTGGCTCTTGAATTAAACTCTTTCTTGTTTCTTCGCTTAATTCATCTGGTATATTTAATAATTTATAGTGTGAGCTTAATTTCTTACTCATTATAGAAACTATGTTATTAGTTTGAGTTTCTACGATTTTCCCCATGCTACCTCTTGCAGGTAATATAGTTACATCGTTATATCTTTTTTCAGACTTCAAAGCCTTAGAAAATTCTAACATAGTACTGCCTCCAGTTATTGAAACTACATCATCTGGCTTTAATACTTGAAGGAAATATTCAGCACCACATTTTGCTATATCATTTAGAATACTTTCGTTTTTGTCAAAGCTACCTGGTACTAATAACACTTTTTTAATACCTAGCTTTTCTTTTACCTTATCCTGTAGTTGTGAAAGCCCCATTACATAGTTCATAGTATCTTTTAAATCATCTAGAAGTTGTTCTCCCTCTGATGTTAGTGTCATACCAGATCCTGCAACGTTTATAAGACCTTGTTCTTTTAAAAATTCTGTTTCTGATCTTATAATTCTTTCGCTTATATCTAATATATTTGATAAGGTTCTTCTTCCTACTGGTTCACTTAAAGAAATTTGCCTCAATATCGAGTACCTTCTTTCCATAAGTTCAACAACTTGGGGAATCAATTTTTTTTGAAATTTAATTAGGTCTTTCATTATACAACTCCTTATTGTAATTTCACGGGACATTAATTGTCCCTCAATTCAATTTAAGTCCCACAAGATAATTTTATTGTAAATCATATCCAAATTTATTTCAATAGTTTTTAATATAATTTTTTATAAATTTATATTTCAATATTTTTTTCTTTTACTAGAAGATAATATGCCTAATTCCTCCCTATACTTGGCTACTGTTCTTCTTGCTATTTTTATTCCTTCTTCTTTTAAAATTTTGGCTAATTGCTCATCACTCAGAGGTTTTTCCTTATTTTCTGACTTTATTTTATCCTTAATTATGTTTTTTATGCTGACACTAGATATAGACTCATCACCATCTGTTTCTATAGAACTATTAAAGAAATATTTAAATTCAAATGTTCCAAAAGGAGTTAATATATATTTTCCATTTACCCCCCTGCTTATTGTCGACTCATGACATTCTAATTCTTCAGCTAAGTCTTTCATTTTCATTGGTTTTATATATTTAATTCCTTTGTTTAAAAATTCTTCTTGTTTTTTCACTATACATTCAGCTATTTTAAGAATAGTATTTTTTCTATGATCTATATTTTTAATTAAATTTAATGCAGAGTTTAATCTTTCTTTTATAAACTCTTTTGCATCATTATCAGATTGAGAATTTCTTAACACTTCTTTATAAAAATTATTTATCCTTAACTTATAGGTTTCTTTTCTATTTAAATAAACCAAAAATTTACCATCTATTTTCTCAACAATCACATCTGGTTTTATATAAACTGCTTCCTCAGTTGGGTTATAATAACTTTCACACGGTCTAGGATTTAAATCCTTTATTATATTTGATAATACTTTGTATTTTTGAAATGAGATATTGTATTTTTTGCATATTTCTTTATATTTGTTAGTGGCAACTAATCTTAAATCATTATTTATAATTTCTTCAAGAACTTCATCATATGTGCCATTGTTTTTTGCCTGAATAATTAGACATTCTTTTAAATTTCTTGCCCCTACTCCATTTGGTTCTAAATTTTGAACTTTTGATAAACAATTAATATATATATTCTTGTCTATATTTAAAGCTTTTATCATTTCATCATCATCTATTTTTAAAAACCCATCTTCATCTAAGCTATCTATTATATATTCACATACCTCTCTCTCCAAATCACTTAGTTTATATAAGCTAATTTGAAAAATTAAGTCATCATATAAGTTAGATGAGTTCTTAATTATATTTTCTAAGTTAACTTCATTATCTTCATTAAATACGTTTTCTATTTTTTTATAAGATTTGGAGTTCTCAATGTCGTTAATATACTCTTCCCAATTTATATCACTACTTTTTTCTGCCTCCAATAAAGGGTTACTCTCAACTTCTCTAGCAATCTCATGTTCTAGCTCAATATTATTCATATTTAATATTTCTATAGATTGTCTAAGTTGAGTTGTCATTACTAACTTTTGTGCTTGTGTTAATTCTATCCCATGATTAAAATTCATTTTAAACCCCCTATCAATTTTTAATATTTCTATTATTTGTAGAGGACAAAAAATAAACCCTCTACTATAATATAGTAACATTTTAACAACATTATAGTAAAAGGGTTTTATAAATATTATTGGATTTTATTTCCGATTCTAACTTATTTTTAAATTTTCTAAATTAACATTGACTTTTAAGGATTTCTAAAACTTATTTTATTTAAAACTTATTACTTTTAATTATAATAATTTTATAAAGTTGCTATTGCTTCGATTTCTACTACTGCATCTTTTGGTAATTTTGCAACTTGAACACAAGATCTAGCTGGTGGGTTAGATTCAAAGTAAGTTGCATAAACTTCATTCACTGCATTAAAATCATTTAAATCTTTAACAAATACTGTTGTTTTAAAAACTTTATCCATTGATGTTCCTGCTTCTTCTAAAATTGCTTTAACATTATCTAAAGAAGCTTTAGTTGCTAATTTAACATCAGAAACTAATTCTCCAGTTGCCATATCTATAGGAAGTTGGCCAGAAGTATATACTAAATCTCCAACTATCATTCCTTGTGAGTATGGTCCTATTGCACCTGGTGCATTTTTTGTTTCAATTACTTTTTGATTCATCATTAATGTTCCTCCTAATATTACTTTTTCTTATTGTAAGGTGTATTTTCTAAAGGAAGTTTAGTTCTAAACTCTTTATCATACACATAATAAGCATTTTGAATTGCTGGAGCTGTTGGTATTGATGCTATTTCTCCAATTCCTTTAGCTCCATAAGCTAAATCATCTTTATTCTTTTCTACTACTACAGCCTTTATTTCAGGTATTTCTGTAGATTTAAATAATCCTAGAGTTCCAAACTTAGCTTTTGGTACACAATTTTCTAGTGGATAATCTTCTGTAAGTGCATATCCCATAGACATTACTACTCCACCTTCAATTTGTCCCTCTAAACTAATTGGATTTACTGCTCTTCCTACATCATGAGCTGCTATGAATTTTTCAAGTTTACCATCTTCATTTAAAACTGCTACATGAGTTGCATATCCATATGCTACGTGACTTACAGGGTTTGGTTTATCACATCCCATTTTGTCAGTTTCACTAGCATACTCTCCATAGAATTCTTCTCCTTCTAAGTCAGCTATAGTCTTACCAGAATCTAATGCTTCTTTTAGTTTCTTAGCTGCAACTTTAGTAGCTTCTCCTGTAAATACAGTTTGTCTTGAAGCTGTTGTGTTACCAGAATCAGGTGTAGTATGAGTATCTGGTGCATCATGTATTACATCTTCTGGAGATATTTTAGCTGTTTCACATAACATTTGTATTGCTACTGTTCCTAGACCTTGACCAATGCAAGATGCACTAGTTCTTATATGAACTTTTCCATCTATTATTTTTAACTTACATCTACCTATATCAGGTATTCCTACACCTACACCACTATTTTTCATAGCACATGCTATTCCTACATATTTATGCTTTTCATACTCTTCTTTAACAGCCTCTAATGTTTCTACAATACCAGTTCCTTCATCTGCAATTTGACCATTTGGTAAAACTTGACCTGGTCTAACAGCATTTTTATATCTAATCTCCCAAGGAGATATACCTACCATTTCTGCTAATAAATTTATATTACATTCTGTAGCAAAACAACTTTGAGTTACTCCAAATCCTCTGAAAGCTCCTGCTGGTGGGTTATTTGTATATACAGCTGTTCCATCTATATCTATATCTTGATAGTTGTATGGTCCTGCTGCATGAGTACATAATCTTTGAAGAACTGGACCTCCTAAAGATGCATATGCCCCAGTATCAGATATTATTGTTGCTTTCATAGCTGTTAAATATCCATTTTCATCACATGCTGTTGTTAATTCCATTTCGACTGCATGTCTTTTTGGATGTATAATTATACTTTCTTTTCTTGTAAGTAATACTTTAACAAATCTTTTTGTATGGTATGCTAGAAGAGCTGCATGGTGTTGAACGCTCATGTCTTCTTTTCCACCAAATCCTCCACCTACCATTTTATTAATTACTCTTACCTTTTCATATGGTAGACCTAACATATCTGCACATTCATGTTGAGTTGCAAAAACACCTTGGTCTGATGAGTAAATTATTACACCATCATCTTCATAAGGACCTGCTACTGCACATTCAGGTTCTAAGAAGGCATGTTCTGTAAATGGTGTAGAGTACTTTCTTGTAACTACATGCTTAGAATTTTTTATTTTTTCTTCAGCATTTCCTCTAACTAAGTGTTCATTTACTAAAATATTTCCACCTTCATGTAAACTTGGAGCATCTTCTTTTAAAGCCTCTTCTGGACATGTTAATGGCTTTAATTCTTCATACTCTATTTTTACAAGTTTTTTAGCTTCTTCTAAGGCTTCTTTAGTTTCTGCAGCTACTAATACTATTGCATCACCTAAATATCTAGTTATTTCACCTTCTGGAATTAATGTATCCCAGTCTTTTTTTAGATGACCTACTTTTATGCTTCCTGGTATATCCTTTGCTGTTAATACAGCTACTACGCCTGGATATGCTTTAGCTTCTTCTATATCTATTTTCTTTACTAAAGCTCTAGGATATTTTGTTCTTACTGCTGAACCATAAATCATTCCTTCGATTCTCATATCATCTACATATTCAGCTTCACCTAAAGCTTTAGCTACTGCATCAACTCTTGGCATACTTTCGCCTATTAGTCCCTTACACTCAACTTTTGGAACCTCTATATTTTCTCTAAATATTTTTGCAGCTAACTCTATTGCTTTAAAAATTTTCACATATCCTGTACATCTA